>NZ_CAZEFY010000002.1:0-168580 GCF_964510395.1 Tenacibaculum aestuarii | reverse complement strand
TCTACTACTGTATCACAGTTATCGCTTGCCGTAATCGTTGGTACTGCTGGTATTGATTCACAGTCTACACTAATATTAGCTGGCTCTGATGATAGTACCGGTACAATATTGTCTACAACTGTAATGGTTTGTATTTTTTCTGTTGTATTACCACAACTATCTACTAATTTCCAAGTACGTTTAACTACTTTTTCTCCATCACAACTTCCTGCTAACACTTCATCTGTAAAATCAGCATTTAAACCTGTATTACAATTGTCTGATTCGTCTGTTACATCTCCCGTTACACCAACACTCGCATCATAATTACAACTTGCATCAGAAAAAATTGAAATATCTCCTGGTACAGTAAAATCTGGAGCTATAGTATCTTCAACAGTGATTACCATTGTATCTGTTCCTGTTTTTCCACATGTGTCGGTAACTGTAAAAGTTCTTGTTACTGTGGTTATACATCCATCATCTGAAGTAATTTCATCTATATAACTAATGCTAGCTATTGTTCCATCATCTGAAGCTGTATATCCTGCTGAAAAAAAACTGCCTTTTATATCTGATGATTGTACTAAACTGAAAGGATAACGAGCATTTAAATTTGTTATATCATTTTCATCACAACCTTCTAACCCTAAAGTTTCCGGAACACTAATAATAGGATCTTCGTTATCATTTGATACTAAAGTAATAGAATCTACATCCTGACAACCATTTGCGTCTGTCACTGTAACAGTATAGATACCTTCTGTTAAGCCGCTTAGGTCTTCTGTAGTCGCTCCTGTATTCCACAAATACGTATAAGGACCTGTTCCTCCTGATACAGTTAAGTCAATTGCTCCATCACTTCCTCCACAACTTAAATCACTTCCTAAAAGAGAAAGCGATAACACTGAAGGTTCTGTTATAGTTACATTGGCCAATGCTATACATCCATTAGCATCTGTTACCGTAACACTATAATTTCCTATAGTTAAACTATTCAAATCTTCTGTCGCTGCTCCTGTATTCCACAAATAAGTATAAGGAGCTTTACCTCCTGTAACTGTTAAATTAGCTTCACCATCACTCCCTCCATTACAAGACACATTTGTTCCCATAATTGCTGCTGTGGGAGTACTATCAATATTAATATCTTTTGTGATTGAGTTTGTATCACCGTCTTCATCTGTAACTGTTAATGTTACTGACTTTACACCTGAACTAGTATAATCAACATGATGAGGACCTTCTGATCCTGCCACTGATGGAGACGAATTTGCTCCAAAACTCCATTGATAGGTTAAAACTCCGTCTCCTCCTGTAGAAGTATTTGTAAATGTTAATCCTTGAAAACCACTACCATTAGCGCCACAATCATACTCAAACGTAAAGTTTGGTGCTATTGGTGTTTGCACGTCAATTGGTGGTAAATTTTCTCCAGAACATTTTGAAGTTTGAACTGCACACCCAGGGCCTCCAGCACTACCTGGTGTTTGCCAAGAAATGTATACATCTGTTAAAGTTAATTCTTCACCACATGTGTAATTCATTAACTCAAACATTTGATATACTCCTGGACTAATTGATCCTGGTATACCGATACTAATTTTATCGGTTCCTATGTAGACATTTCCATCTTTATCAATTTTATCTGTACCATTCATTAAATAGAATTGCATATACAAATCTATTTTACTGGCTGCTTTAGAAATATCTAAATACAAATAAACATCAGAAAGAGGTTGTCCTACTGTACAAGTACTAATTGGATTTCCATTTATATCTCCTATATAAACACTCCCTACTTCAACATCCTGGGCTCCACAACCAGAAATACTACAGGGACTTTGCATAGATACTGTTGTTTGCGAAAAAACATAATTCGCACTAAACAACAATAAGGCAAAAATTAATTTTTTAAAATGAGTAGTTTTCATTCCCATACCTTTACTTTTAAATTAACTTTTTTTAATATTTCTCTAGATTTTCTAGAAAACACATACTTATAAAAGTTTTAGTTTTTACCTAAAACCATACGGGGATGGGGTAAATGGGGATGGGGTAATTAAGGGTTACGCACGTCCAAGCACTGCTTTTTGGCAATACTTAATACACAAGGATGTTCAATAAATTTTAATTGAGGAAAATAAAATAATACTGATTGGGAATTGTATTATTTTGAGGGATTAACGTTTTTTAAGTTCTAAAAACTTTAAAGTAAAAGTACTGTTAATTTTTAGATTCAAAAAACTCAAATTAAAAAAAGGGGGGTTTTCCCTTTAGGAGTAAAGGAAAAAACAGAACTAAAATATTTTAATAAACTTCTTTTATAATTAGGTAATTTTGTAACATGATACAAAACGATACAATTATTGCTTTAGCTACACCTGCAGGTGTTGGTGCCATTGCTGTTATTAGACTTTCAGGAGAAAATTCGATAAGTATTGTCGATTCTTTTTTTACTTCTATTAGAAAAAACAAGTCGCTATTACATCAAAAATCTCATACACTACATTTAGGTCATATAGTAAATAATGAAACTGTTATTGATCAAGTTTTAGTATCTATTTTTAAAAACCCACACTCTTATACAGGTGAGGATGTTGTAGAAATTTCTTGTCACGGTTCAAGTTTTATTCAGCAGGAAATTATTCAACTTTTCTTGCAAAATGGTTGTAGAATGGCTGACAATGGTGAGTTTACAATGCGTGCCTTTTTAAACGGTAAAATGGATTTATCGCAAGCGGAAGCTGTGGCTGACGTGATTGCTTCTAACTCCGCTGCTTCGCATCAAATGGCAATTCAGCAAATGCGAGGTGGAATTACCAATGAATTAAAAGAATTACGTGCTCAATTATTAGATTTTGCTGCTTTAATTGAATTAGAACTTGATTTTTCTGGTGAAGATGTAGAGTTTGCTGATAGAACTAAATTCAAAGAATTAGTCGCTAAAATTTCATCGGTTTTAAAACGATTGATTGATTCTTTTGCTTTTGGAAACGCCATGAAAAATGGAATTCCTGTTACAATTATTGGAGAACCAAACGTTGGTAAATCAACTTTACTAAACGCACTTTTAAATGAGGAAAGAGCGATTGTTTCTGATATTGCAGGTACTACTCGTGATGCGATTGAAGATGAACTAATTATTGATGGTGTTGTTTTCCGTTTTATTGATACTGCGGGTATTAGAGAAACTGAAGATATAGTTGAAAACATCGGTATTAAAAAAGCATATGAAAAAGCTGAAAATGCGCAACTAATAATATTCTTAATTGACTCCAATAAGTACATACACTCTAAAGACTTATTTTTAGAAGAAATTGAAACTATACAACAGCGTTTTCCTAACAAACGTTTATTGGTTATTGCTAATAAAATAGATACGTTGTCTTGTCATGATTCTTCTATTTTACAGTCAGAGATTGAAAACCTAATTCTACTTTCTGCTAAACAAAATATCGGTATTGATGAGTTAAAACAAGAGCTTATATCTTTAGTTAATACTGGAGCCTTGAGTAATAACGAAACGATTGTTACTAACTCCCGTCATTTTGAAGCGTTGACTTTAGCTTTGGAAAGCATCAACTCCGTTAAAAATGGAATTGATTTAGATATCTCTTCAGACTTATTTGCTATTGATATTCGTGAGTGTTTACGTCATTTAGGAAATATTACTGGTGAATATGATGTAGATAAAGATATCTTAGGTCATATTTTTGGAAATTTCTGTATCGGGAAGTAACAAAGGAAAACAAAGGAAACCAAAAGAAACAAAACCCTGAAAAACAAATAAGTTACAGTAATTTCCGTTTAATTTTATTTTCTTTTGTTTTACTTTTTTAATACATTTATGGAGTCTAAATTCCACCTCTTAACATAAAAACAAACAAGAGGTGTAGTTAACTCCACCTCTTATGAAAATATCATTAAAAAAGAAAAAGTTAAAAACAGGGAAATATAGTCTATTTATAGAATATTACAAAGGCACCATCATAGACAAAGACGGAAAGACGAAACATGATAGAGAATTTGAATATTTAAAAGAGTATTTAATCATTTCTCCAAAAACAAAACCAGAGAAAGAAAAGAATAAGAAAACTCTTGAATTAGCTGAAAAGATTTTATCTATTCGACAAGCTGAATACTACCAGGGCAAATACAAAATTCAACATGGTTCTAAAGAAAAAACTAATTTTCTTGAGTACTACAACCAAAAAAAGGAAGAGCGTTATCAGTCGGAAACAAATTACGACAACTGGGAAGCTGCTCAGAAGCATATAGAAGCTTTTTGCCCCTCCTCTACTACTTTTAATGATATTGATATAGATTTCATTAAAAACTTTCAAAAGTATTTACATACTGAAGCAAAAACAAAAGCCGGTCAACCATTAGCTCAAAACACAAAACACACTTACTACAATAAATTTAAAGCTTGTTTACGCAGTGCATTTGACGAAGGGTTTTTAAAAGAAAACTTTGTTGAAAAAGTTCGAGCTATTCCTATGGGCGAAACACATAGGGAATATTTAACTATAGATGAAGTCCAAGCACTTTCAAAGACACCCATTAAACAAACCATTTTAAAAAAAGCTTTTTTATTCTCATGTCTTACAGGTATTCGATGGTCCGATATTAATAAAATGAAATGGAGTGAAGTAAGAGATGAAGGCACTGATGATGACGATAAACCAATTCACCGAATTGTTTTTTCTCAAAAGAAAACTAAAGGAGCTGAATATTTGTATATATCGCCTCAAGCTAGAGACTTTTTAGGAGAAAGAAGAAGACCTGACGACAGAGTTTTTGTTAATCTTCATTATAGCGCTCAAATGAATATAAACTTAATTAAATGGTGCATGAGTGCAGGTATCACAAAACACATTACATTTCATTCTGCACGACACTCTAATGCTGTGTTATTATTGGAAAATGGAGCTGATATTTATACTGTTTCTAAACGTTTAGGGCATAAAGAAATTAGAACTACTGAAATCTATGCTAAAATCATTGATAAAAAAATGAAAGAGGCTGCTCTTTTAATTCCTAAATTAAATATTGAACTATAAAACAGCATGGAAAAATATACGTCATCAGATTTTAACACTAGATATATTATAAATCTGTTAGAAAGAGATAACAAATGGGATTATATTGAAGATATTAAATTTAGAATTTCAGAAACTTCGGAAGTACAGTTTTTACATATTTTAAACAATATAATTTATCCTATCTTTTCTAAAAAAACCACATTAGATAAGATTAGTTTAACTATCAAACATCTGGATGTTTTTTTTTATTTTGGACACGATAGTGCCTTACCATACCCTAGTGTAAGTAAATTAGAATTTAGATGTATGCAAACTTTCTGTTTTGAAGATCAATACAATGCTAAATATCAAGTAGAATTAGATCAGTTAATAAAAACATTAAGATTTAAGTTAAAAACTGAAACTAAATTAGAATACTTCAATGACGCTATATATGGGACTAATGAAAATCCTATTGCTGAATTTAACAGGGTTTCTGTTATAGAATTTTTAATAAAAGCTCTTGAATACAATTTATTCAAAAGAAAAAAATTAGAGGCTACTTTTGGTGGTAAAACTGAAAACATCAACAACTATAATATTAAGGTTTCAAATTCCATTTTGGAAAAGTTATACTCACAACTTGAAAAACACGAATTCATCGACATCGAAAAAACTTCTAACGAAGATTTTTGTAAAGTATTAAAAGGCGACTGGCACACTCATTATTCATTAATCTATTTGAATATGGATAATATTCAAACAAATCTTTTATTCAAAACTATAAATGAGTTTTTATCCATAGATATTAAAATTACTTCACTAGAAAAGGCCAGAAATATAAGAAACAAGAATGGTTTTATTAAGTCAAAATCAATATATACTTCTGTTTCTAAATCTCATTCTTTACCTAAGAGTTCAGATGTAATAACAGATTTAATAAAAAAGGTTAAGATGTAAACAATCTTAACCTTTACCTTTTTCCTTCTTTATACTTTTACTTCAGAATTCTAAATCAACGGAAACAAAAGCAGCTTTTGTTCATTATAAATTTTAAAAACAAAAATAATGGACATCTTAAAAATCAGTCAAAAATTAGACAAAATAGAAAGACTATTACTAGTAAATAAAAAAGTATTAACATTTGAAGAAGCTTGTGAATATACAGGGTTAAAACCTAGCTATTTATACAAAAAAACTTCAACTAAGCAAATTCCTTTTAGTAAACCAAATGGTGGTAAAATTTTCTTTAACAAGGAAAAATTAGATAACTGGTTACTTCAGAATGAAAGTAAGTCTAAAAATGATATTGAAAAGCAAGCTCTTTCCTACGTCTTAAAAAACAAAAAAAGGCAATAATATGCACACTAAAGAGCCTGCATATTATTCAATTATTCCTGCACCTGTTAGGTATGACAAAAGACTAACCCCCAACGCTAAAATTCTATATGCCGAAATAACCTCATTAACCAACAAACTTGGTTTTTGCTATGCTAACAATAGATATTTTGAAAATTTATATCAAGTATCTAAACAGTCCATAAACTTTTGGTTAAAACAGCTTGAAGAATATGGATATATAGAAAGGCATGTATACAGAAATAAGGGTAGTAAAGAAATTTTGAATAGGTATATCACAATTTTTGAAAAGCCCATACAAGTAAACTTTAATAGACCTATACAAGAAATCCTTAAAGAAAATAATAAAATTTTAAATATTAAATCTAATAATTTAAAGAAAGTTAAGAAATTAAATCCTCGAAAAAGATAAGGTTATGAGAATAGGTCAAAGATTAAAACAGCATTTTAGAATGGAATCTGAAAATGAAAGAAAAAAAAGAGTTGCGCGAGAAAAAAAAGAAATAGAGGTGAATAATTCTTATTTCAAAAATATCTCTCAGGTAAAAGAACAACTCCCTATTTCTAGTATACCAACCGAAGTTCTGAAAACTTTGATTTGGCGAGAAAGTAAAAATTATTTTAAAAAACAAGGAAGAGAGTTCCAAGTAGATAGTTTTAACAAAGATTTTCTTCACTTAATATCTCTTTACTTTTCAAATAATCCAAGGTTTGAAAATGAATATGGCGGAGAACTTAGAAAAGGGCTGTTTGTTTATGGAACCTGTGGGACAGGAAAATCATCAATTTTTGATGTTATTCAGATTATCAGTAAGAAATATAAGCTTCCGTATTTATGGTTCAAGAACATATCTGTTCATAATGTTATTACTAATTACAATACAGAAGGTGAATATGTGGTAGAAAAATACACAAAAGGGAGAGTTCATTTTGATGATTTAGGAGCAGAAAAATTAGCAAACAGTTGGGGGATAAAGGAACAATTAATGATAAGAATTTTTGAAATGCGCTATAATGATTTTAAAAATAACGGGATAAAAACATTTATCACATCAAATCTTACAGTTGAAGATATTGAAATTAAATATGGAGATAGAATTTATAGCCGTTTTTTTGAAATGTTCAATTTCATAGAACTAAATGGAGGAGATAGAAGGTTTTAAGTGTTACGAAGTTAGCGAAGTTAGCAAGTTGAACAGGGGCAGAACCCCTATTATTCAACTTGCTCTGCGAGGCTTAACTTCTGTAAATGTGAACATTACAACTACAAACCATTTATAAAATTTTATAACCCAATCATAAACAAACCCTTAACCAACTGAAAACCAACCCTAAAAATTATAAAATGAAGAAAAAAAGTATCATTATTGATGAATTCTACCACAAAGAATTAGTAAAGATTTCTAATGTATTCGGTGCTAAATATGGAGACTTTACCGAATCTATGATTCTATATTTTAAAAAGACAGGTATTAACCCATTCGAAACTACAAATGATAATCCTGCTACAATGATTAAGGTCTTAGACAAACGAATTGTTTCTTTCCTAAAAGTACAAGAAAGAGACATTCTAAAACCTCTAAGAAATGAAATTTTCGAATATTCTGCTGAGCAAAAAAAACAGTATGAAAGCTTATCAAAATGGATTCAAGAAAGTATTATAAAAGTGAATCATTTTGACAAAGAAAGAACACAAAAAATCAATCAAGAGCTTAAAAGTGTATTCCAAAAAATAGAAAACATTGAGAACAAAATAGAAAAACAGCAAGAAGCTTTTTATACTATATGTGAATTGATAGATCAAAAAAATAAATCTGGTCTTAAAGGTAAATTAAACTCAATTTTTAACAATGCCAATTAGTAAACCTCATAGCACATTAGGAGCTACTAACACAGGTAGTTGTTCAGACCTTGCTTTGTATTTAGAAAAAGAAAATCAAGATTTAGATAAATTGTTACTAGCTCAAAACTCTCCTGAAGCTAAAAGGAATATTGAAGCTAGAAAACAATTCTTTTTTTCACACAATGAACAAAATATTAGCACCAATGAAGCTATTAATTCCATAGACACTAACATAAAAAAGCTAAGCAAAAATGATGCTAAATATTTTGCTCCAACTATTAACTTTAGTCAAGAAGAACTAAAACATATTCTTAGTATAATTTCTAAAGATGAAGGAATAAAAGATATATGGCAATTAAATACAACTCAATACAAAGAGTATAACCGTATCATCATAGAATATGCTCGAAAAGTAATGACCAACTATGCTGTAAATTTTAACAGACAGGAAAAAGGACTAATTTCTGGTGATGACTTAGTTTATTTTGGAAAAGTTGAACACTTCCGAAAGTTTAAAGGAACTGACGAAGAAGTTATAAAAGGGGACTACAAAGCAGGCGACCTGAAACCTGGTATTAACACTCATGTACACATTATTGTCAGTAGAAAATGTAAAAATCAACGGTTAAAACTTACTCCTACTACAAAAGAAAGAAAAACAGACAGATCTATTGGAGGAAACAAATATCGTGTTGGCTTTGATAGAATGCAATGGATTAACACAAACGAAGCAACTTTCGACGCATTCTTTAATTATAAAAGAAAAGAACTCGAAAAATTTCAAAACCAATACATACTTAAAAATGGCTCTCCTAAAGAAATTAAAAAGCTAAAAGAGCATATCAAATTAAAAGAAACTTTAACCACAAAAGAAAACATCCATGAGCAAAAAAATACTCATCACACATCAAAAGGGTGGCGTAGGTAAATCGACACTTACTTTTAACCTAGCTCAAAACATATCTGAAAACGCCTCAGTAGCTATTCTTGATTTAGATTTACAAGGTAGTTTATCTCAAGTTAAAGAATTAGCTTCTGGTTTTGACATTATTCCCTACAAAGGAAAGATTAATGAAATTCAAAACCTGGAGTATGATTTCGTTTTTATCGACACTCCCCCTTACCTATCCAATCAATTACCTGAGCTTATTCAATTAGTTGATTTAATCATCATCCCTACAAAAGCTGGTGTGTTAGATCTGTTAGCTATTAAAAGCACCATAGAACTCATTGAAAATGAAAATAAAGCTGATAAAACGTTAATTGTTTTCAACATGATAAAAGCTAACACTACTTTGACTTTAGACATTTTGATTGGATTAGAAGAATACAATATTCTTATTGCCAAAACTCACATATCTGACTTAGTTGCTTTTACTCGTTCAGTTTTGGTTGGTGGTGTTCAGGATGATAAAAATGCTCAAAAGCAATTAGACAATCTAACAAAAGAAATACTAACAAAACTCATATAATTCTATACATCTACATTTATATAAAACTACAATTCTAGCATTATGGAAAAACAAAATTTTAACGATCTAATCAATAAAGCTAAGGCTAATAATCAAGCGAAAACAATTCAAAAGGTAGTTCCTATTCCTACTAAAGAAAATGAAGAAGTTCAGTTTTCTTTTTACCTAGATAAAAACCTGCTTAAAAAGATTAAACAACACGCTTTAAACAAAGATAAGAGCATTAAAAACATCATCAACAAAGCCTTAGAGAACTATATAAAAAGTAAGTATTGATACTTTATTCACTACCTTTATAAAAGAAAAACTAAAATGAAAATTCTATTTGTATGTTCGGCTAACAAAGAGCGTTCTAAAACTGCTGATGATTATTTTTCTGAAAAGTACCCAAACATTGAGTTTCAATCTGCTGGAACAAATATTAATCTTTGTAGAAAAGAAGGTACTAATGAGCTAACTGAAGATTTATTGATTTGGTCTGACAAAGTTTTTGTTATGGAAACAAAACATTTTAACCTTATAAAAAAGTATACAAATGGAAAGTATGGAAATAAAATCACTGTGTTAAATATACCTGATAATTACAAGTATTATTCTCAAGACCTTATTGATATTCTGAAACAGAAAATAATACTTTAAAAATTAAAAATAACCAATAAAGCTATGGAAAACTATAACAAAACAATCTAACATTTAAAATATCTGTAGTATCTTGCATAAGATTTACGGATGTAAAAAGACATATTAATTTATAAAGCGTTTAGCTTTTGATTTAGTAACTGAAATCGCCAAAATTTTAAGCACACTAAATTCAAAACTAAGACGCCCACGTTCTGCGTGGGCTGTTCTTATTTGGTGTGCGGGTGTTTGGCGATACCTAGTTACTAGTAAGATTCAGTTCCACGCTTTTTTTATTCATTTTATATCATGGAAAATCAACACAAACAAATCGCCAACATTCAATTACACTTATCAGAAAACTGTACTGACTTAGAAAAAGAAATTCTTCAAACTTATTGGGAGTTTAACGAATCTGAACTCGTAAATAATCCTAAGTTCATTAGAGATAAATATAATTTAAGACAATCGGAATTAACTAAACTATATACTCTTGCAAAAATCTCATTTTATGCATGTTGCAAAAACTGTAACTCATACGCTCATTATGAAGTTAATAATCATTCTGTTTTCCTACAACTTCTTCAAAAACTAAAAAACAGTAAAAGAAATCAATATAGATGTAGAGAATGTGAAAACATCTCAGAGATAAAAACTAAAGAAAAGAGAATCAAGAATCATGAAGAATTACTTAATAAATTAGAACAAGCTATTGAAAATAAAAACTGGAAAAACCTATCTAATTTTGAAAAAGCATTATTAAAAAACAGTTTAACAATGCCTTTTCCCAATTTAAAAAAACACTATGAAAATATTCTCGGACAAAGCCATTACTTAAAATTCATTAGAGCTCTAGAAACTTTAGAAAATCATAATCTACTAATTCTAAAAAAAGATCCAAAAGGTCAGATAGAGAATCATTACTATATTCCAAAACTATTAAAAATAAAAGATCAAATTATTACTGATAAAGTTCATTCTAAATCTAAAGCTTATTTTAATTCTGAAACCAACGAATTAAAGCTTAAACTTACTATTAATAAAGAAAAGTTCCACCCTGACAGTCCGTTATATGCAGGAACAATAACCTTTAAAAAACAAATTGTTATCAATCCTGATATTGAATATATTTTCGCACAATGGGAAAGAGCAAATAACAATTTATATTTCACTCTTATTCCAATCTCTGAATTTGAAAAATTCCCCGAACAAAAACCTATTTCAAAAGTTCCTAAAATTTTAAGACAAGGGATTCATGAATTTTTTAAAAATTCAGGAAGCAATTTAGACTTCTAAAAATACCAAGCTCTTCTTACTTTCAAAAGAAGAGTTTTTTTATTTCTTATTTATATAAAAATAGAATTATATTTTTATATTTATGGCAGTTAACTTGCTATGTTTAACTTCTTTTATTGATATACAAAAATTGCTAGACTCTAAAAACGTATATTAAATCAGGTATTGATGAAGTAGTAGTCTTGTCCATTTTATTTTTTATAAGAATATACTAAGCAAGGAATAACTAAAAAGGATAAGTCAAGATAAAACTTCTCTTATCCCGAAATACAAACCAGATAAACAAACTTTTTGTTTGTATACAACAAGTTGTGAGTAATTTGAATAAAATGCAAAATGGAATAATTTATAGTGTTTTAAAATTCGTCTTTGATAATCTTAAGTACTTATCAATTGTCGAATTATTTAAATTTTTATTTGTAAAGTTCTTTGCCGATAGAAATGATGTTTTAAGTCGAGTTAAATACTTAAGACTGGCGGTCGATATTTTTATAATTCTAAAATGGACTTTGGTGATTGTACTTCTCAAATACTCAATTAATAATTCATTTTTGACATTCTTGGTATGGTATTTAATCATTTCAAACATTTACACATATTTCTACTATCATATTTGGAAAGAAGAGTCATTGAATCCTGACAACTTTTCCATTGACAGAACTAGAAGGAGATTTATAACGTTATTACTTTCTATAGGCTTTTCAAATCTGTCTTTTGCATACCTATTTAGATTGCCTTATGTTTCCGACTTTAAGTGGAGTCAAGATATACCATTAAATATTAAATCTTTATGGTTTAGTTATGCAAATTCAATAACTGCAGACTATGAATATGTAAAACCAATTACCGAAACTGGAATTAACCTAACTATAACTCAATTAATAATAAGTTTTGTTTTTCTAACAATTATCCTTGGAAAATCACTACCGCAAACTACTTCAACAGAATAAGAAAATGGCTTACAGAAATAAAACATACGTTTGCTTTGACGCTGATGGTGACATTGAGTATTACAAAGCAATGAAAAGTTGGAAAGCTTCAGACAATATTGACTTTAATTTTCACGATGCTCACGACTTAAATAATATTCGAGAAACGAGTAACGAAGAAACAATTAAAAGAAGATTACGTGAAAGATTTAGTGATACAAAATTGCTTATAGTTTTAGTTGGTAGTCAAACCAGGTATCATTACAAATATGTCCGTTGGGAAATCGAAGTTGCTTTAAGATTGGAAATTCCAATAATTGCAGTCAATATTATTGATAGTAATACAAGAGTTTATGAAAAATATCCGCCAATATTAAGAGATGAATTAGTTTTAAATATTCAATTTAACAGACATTTAATTAAATATTCGATTGACAATTGGATTGCGGAACATAATCGTCTTAAATCTAAAGAAGAGATTAATAATAGGGTTTGGAAAGACCACATTTATCAAAATCTTGGACTAAAACAAACTACTCACAACAATGGCTATAAGTAATTGCTTGGTCTCGCCCACTTCTGAAAATCCTCGTGGATTTTCAGTTTGGCGTGTACTTGTAACGTCAAGCGTTAAACCACATAACCACCTACATACAAGATAGTTAACTTCAATTAAAAAATAAAGGGACTTTTTAAATAACCTTAGACCTTACTTAAAATAAAAAAATAAACAATGAATACATTAGTAACAGATATCATTTCAAAAGCAAAAATAAATGACATTA
Source organism: Tenacibaculum aestuarii (assembly GCF_964510395.1). Classification (NCBI taxonomy): domain Bacteria; kingdom Pseudomonadati; phylum Bacteroidota; class Flavobacteriia; order Flavobacteriales; family Flavobacteriaceae; genus Tenacibaculum; species Tenacibaculum aestuarii. The sequence goes on along the minus strand of NZ_CAZEFY010000002.1, from coordinate 155,272 downwards.
ATAACCTAACAAAAAATGACATTTTGAAAATTACAGAATTACAAGCAAACAACCAACTTCAAGAAAAGCATATTGAAGCACTTGTGAAAATTTACCCTGATTTTGTAAAACATCAAGTTGAAATAATTAAAGCTTTTACTAATACAGTAAACAATATTAAGGAAGAACATATTAAAGCATATGATAATATTAAAACTAGTATTAATGCTTTAGCAGATATTATTAAAATTATTGCTCAAAAAGACAATTCTGATGAAGTAACAATAAAGTTAATTGAAAGTTCAGAGAAACTTGCTGATAAATACAAAGAAATACTTGAAATTCAAGAAAGAATGAACAAGAGTAATAATAAAATTTGGATAACTACACTAACGTTTCTTGGAGGAGCCTTAATGTTAGGTATAGGTGCTTTATTAAGTGGAGGAAGTAGCGGAGGAAGTAGCGGAAAAAAATAAATAGGAAAAAACATAAAAACTACACCTAACAATGGTTACAAGTAATTGCTCATACTCCTCTACTTCTGAAAATCAGAAAGGTCTTATCAGCTCACATGTAGCTGCTAAGACAACCTGTAAAACACTTATTTACTACAGTATAAATAATTTCTAATAATATAATTAAAGTAATTATGGGAAAAGGGACTGACTCCTTTAAAAGCGAACTAGGCAAAAATACTGCAAAATGGGTTAGTAACATTTTTTTTGGTGATGGACACTCAACACCATATAGAACAAATGTAAAAGTTGAGAAGCTACAATTAGAGCTAAAAAAACAGAAAAAAGAAAATAATTTAATTTCTAGAAAAATAAGATACTTAAATAATAATGAGAATAAAACATCTTTAGAGTATAAAAAAGAAGAAATTATAACAACTAAAGTACCTAACAACAAAAATGAGATTATGGATTTTTCTTATTTTCTTTTTTCCGTAGTAAAAGTTTATGGTTGGAAATCTGATGAAAATGAAAAAGGTATAAATTCTCTTTCTGATGTTTGCTTAGTAAAACTTGAACAATGTTTAATGAAGCTAAAGCTATACAATAATACCGAAGAGGCTAATCTCATTAATAAAGAAATAAAAAATCTTAAAAAGAAAAGGTTCTTTCAAAAAAACATGGTTTACATAGGACTTGGTCTCTTTTTTTTAGTTGCCTTAGTTCTATTAAAACTAGGTGTTATTAAATAATTTCACAGACAAAAAACACATTCTAAATAACAATAATAATGGGTATATTATCATTTCTATTTTCTTCAAACCCAAAAGAAGAAATAAAACGTTGCAAAGAAAGAATAGAAAATCATCAACGAAACGTTGAAATAAGTATAAAAAATGCGCAACGTTCAAAAGTCCCTTATTTAATCAAAGGGCATAGAGAAAAAGCAAAACATTTTAGAAAGTTAATTAAAATGGAAAGAGATAAAATAATAGAACTTAAAAAAAAATTGAAATAAAAATATGTTGAATAAAATAAAAGAAATAGGGAAGCCAAGTATAAAGCTAAATAAATCTTATTTTCCTTTATCTTTTTTCAAAAAAAACAAAAACAACAAAAAAATAGAAGAAAAAACTTCACATATATTAAAAAAAATTACTAAAAAAGTAAGTATTGAAGACATAAAAACAGTTGGTGATAAAATAGGAAACTTTAATAAAGGACCTCTTAAAGAAGTTTGGAATATGGTTCTTCAATTGTGGGATGTTTGTAAATCCGAAGAAAGGAATTGGAAAGAAAAAGCTATGGCTATAGGGGCATTGATTTATGTAATAACTACTATTGACGCTATACCTGATGCAATCCCTGCTTTAGGCTTTTTAGACGATGTTGGAGCTGTAATGGCTGTATTTGCTAGTCTAGGATTAATTGAAAAACAAGGAATTAACTCTAATTATGATGGCTTTTTAAAAAAAAAGAAAATTAATTCCGAGTTTATATATTCAAAAATCAAAGTTATAGTTTCTGGTATTTCACTTTGCGCTAATTCTGATTCCGACTTTTCCGAAATAGAAAAAACAACAACAAATGAAATAATAGAGTTCTTTATATTTTCAGACGAAGGTTTTGCTTCTAAACAAATATTGGAAGAATCAAAAATAGAAAAACACACATTAAAAGATTTAATAAACAACTATATAGAAAAGCCTCTAGAAAAATCTGAAATTATAAATTTAATTGAACTAAACGATATAAATAAAGAAGAGTATTATTTATTTATTTTTATGGTTGCTTTTGCTAATAATAATATTAATTCAAATGAAAGAGAATTTTTAAATAAATTAAGTAAATCTTTAGATATTAAAAACCAATCAGAAATAGAAAACAGTGTTAAAAACAATATCTAATTTATAAAAAGTATAGAATAATAAACTTTTATATATACTTAATAACAAGTAATCAAAAAAATGGCTTTTCTCCATACAAATTAAAATAGACAACCTTTTGTCAATACTTTAATTATTAAATAATTCTCTAAAAATAATAATCATATTTTTTATTTTTCAGAACCTATTTCCAAAAATATTGAAAATTAATAAAGAAAAACACTGTTAATAAAAGGGTTTTTACTTTTTATTATCCATCTTAAAGTCAGAAGAAAAAAAAGAGAATTACACAATTAAACATATAAAAGTTAAACTATGAATTTTAACAAAATAAATTACTCGAAGTTAAACCCTAAACAAAAAGAAATATTTAACTTCCAAAAGATTGCAGGCTTATTAGCTGATTATGGTTTTAATTGTATAAAACTTGCAGATGATTGGCAAGGTGCAGATTTTATAGCTTACCATAAAGATGGAAATGAAACACTCTTGGTACAATTGAAAGCAAGATTAACAATAGAAAAAAAATATATGAAAAAAGACCTCTATATTACTTTTCCTATTAAAAATGACAAATGGTGTTTAATATTGCACGACGAGTTAGTTAAAAAAATAGAAAACCACTCTAATTGGCTAAATACTTCTTCTTGGCTTGATACAGGAAAGTATCATTCTGCAAACCCAAACAAAAACATTTTAGATAGCTTGGCAGAATACATCATTGAATAAACTACCCAACAAGAATAATAAATATTAGACATCAAGAATTTACATAAACCATTAAGTATTTCAACATAGAGTTTACTTGCGAAATTAACTCCTAAGCTAAATAGCTTGATATAACCAAAACCGTTACATTCATTAAAAAAATATAAATGACATTTAATAGAGATAAAAAACTCGATAGAAAAGAAACAAATAAAGAAGTTTTAAAAAACAAAAAATCAACATTCAGTGGAGAAAGTTGGCTAGGACACACTAAAGATTGTGGAATTATAGATTATGAATTACTTAATGGAGCAACTAAAGAAGAATTGGTTAAAAAGAAGCGGAAGAGAACTTAGTGGAGTTGAAGGTCATATTAGTCATCTGAAAACTGAACATGGTTTGTTTGTATCTAATATAAACGGAGTTTATAAACTAGAATTCTATCATAATAAATTAGATAAGAGTCTTTCTCAAAAAGAACTAGAATCTTTAATGGATATTGATATAGATTTTGTTATAGAAAACTGTATAGTTCAAATAGAGAACTATGAAAGTATCAAGAAATGGTATTCAATAGGTATTGAAGCTCTAAATAAAAATAATGAAGAGGTTACATCTTTGGATAAAACAAAAAAATTTGCTCAAAACTTGTTAGGTAAACAAATTGGAGACTATGTTGACTTTGGAAAAGGGTTTAAAATAATTTCTATAAAAAAATTCTTAAGTGAATAAACAATTAAATTCAAACAAACTTCGCAATAAATAAGGTGTTATCTAAACTCCTCATAAAAACAACACTATGCTTAAACAATTACCTTTAATAATTATTTTTTTAGCTTTTGGCAAAATATATTGTCAAGAAGATTCCTATGTAAAACTTAAAAACATCAAACAAATTCTCCCCCACTCCACGACTAATTACGGGTTTGAAAATGGTAAATTAAAATCAATAGACATTGGTTATAGCACTACGTTTTTTGAGTACAACAATAAAGGCACTCTTTCTTCATGGTATTATATAAATGTAAATGATAAAAGTAAGTATTCAGAAAGCTTCTCTTATGACGAGAAAGGTTATATAACTAGTATAATAAGTAAAGTTGACAACAAAATACTACGAGAAGCTAAGTTTGAGTATCAAAAGAATAATGATAATGATTTTTTTATTACTAAAATTACTAAACATACTGGATACAATGGAGATTATTTCACCAAAGAAATCTTTGAGATGAAAAACAATATCTTAAAAATAACAGAAGAAAAATCAAAAATAAGGAGTAGAGATCGTATTGATGAGTTTACATTTGAAAATGGAAACATAGTATCCTACCATTTTAATATAAAAAACAAGAAAGAACAATATTTAGTGAAGTTCACATACGATAACACTACTAATATTAACTATTCTGTTATGAAAGGCTTTTATGGAGACAAACATTTTGTTAATTCTATTTTAGATAAGCCTATGAAAATAGTAACCTTACATTTAATTCCTTCAAAAAACAATGTGGTAAGTAAAAGAATTGTAAAAAAAGCTAAAAGAATAGGAGTTTCCGAATATGATTACAGTATTGAATATGATTCTAGTAATAGAATTACAAAAATTACCGAAACAGAATTAGAAAGAGGAAGAAAAAACACATTTATTCTTGAATACTAAGAATACAACTATTTCCCTCTTTCTTCCCATGTATCCTTTTACTATTACAATTATATAATTAAGGAAATCCATAATTATATATTAACTAGTTTTAGTATTTTTAGGACTTCTGAAAAATTGTTTTCTTAAAAATTAATATACATACTACACTTGCTTCATGGCAAAAAAAAACACAAAACAAAAATCAATAGAGGAAAGCTTATGGGATGCTGCCAATAAGCTTAGAGGAAAGGTAGAAAGTTCTGAATATAAACATGTTGTACTAGGATTAATTTTCTTAAAATTTACTAGCGATAAATTTGAAAAACGCAAACAAGAATTAATTGCTGAAGGAAAAGAAAAGTATGTTGACATGGTAGAGTTTTACACCATGAACAATGTATTCTTTTTAGCTCCTGAATCTCGTTGGAGCTACATCATGGAAAACGCCAAACAAGATGATATTGCCATAAAAATAGACACCGCCTTATTTACAGTTGAAAAAAACAACCCTTCTTTAAAAGGTGCATTACCCGATAATTACTTCTCTCGCTTGAATATGGATGCAAGCAAGCTGTCTGCCCTTTTAGATACGGTAAACAACATTGACACCATAGCCGATAACGAAGAGGATATTGTAGGTCGCGTTTATGAATATTTCCTCGGAAAGTTTGCAGCTTCTGAAGGAAAAGGTGGTGGAGAATTCTATACACCTAAAAGTGTGGTAAAACTCATTGCCGAAATGCTCGAACCCTACAAAGGAAAAATTTATGACCCTGCTTGTGGTTCTGGTGGTATGTTTGTGCAAAGTATCAAGTTTATTGAAAGCCATAACGGAAATAAAAAGGATATATCTATTTACGGACAAGAATATACAGCAACAACCTACAAGCTAGCTAAAATGAACTTGGCTATTCGTGGTATCAATGCCAATCTAGGTGATGTTCCTGCCGATACGTTTTTTAAAGATCAACACCCCGATTTAAAAGCCGATTTTATCATGGCAAACCCACCCTTTAACCAAAAAGGTTGGAGAGCTGATAATGAATTAACCGATGACCCAAGATGGCGAGGATATGACGTCCCTCCTACTGGAAATGCCAACTATGCTTGGATATTAAACATGATTAGTAAACTTTCTGAAAATGGAACAGCAGGTTTTGTTTTAGCCAACGGATCTATGAGTAGTAATACTTCTGGAGAGGGTGAATTGCGTAAGAAATTTATAGAAAATGATTTGGTGGATTGTATGATTGCTTTACCAGGACAATTGTTTTATACAACGCAAATTCCTGTTTGCCTATGGTTTATGACCAAAAACAAAAAAGGTGGCAACGCCACAGGCAGTAATTTTAGAAATCGTGAAGGAGAAACGCTTTTTATAGATGCCCGAAATATGGGAACCATGTTAGACAGAACCCATAAAGAACTAACAGATGATGATATTGCTGAAATCACCAATACATATCACAATTGGCGTAACAAACCTGTCACATCGAGTGATTCAGAGCAAAGCGAGGAATTGTATCGAGATGTAGCAGGTTACTGTAAATCTGCAACCTTGGAAGAAATTAAAAAGAATGACTATATACTTACTCCGGGTAGATATGTGGGAATTGCAGCCGAAGAAGATGACGGAATTCCTTTTGAAGAAAAAATGACCGAATTAAGCCAAACTTTATTTGCTCAAATGAATGAAGCTGCTGAATTAGATCAAACTATTCGTGAAAACTTAAAACTATTGGGATATGAGTAATAGTTGGAAAGAATTCACAATTGAAGAGATTGGAGATGTTATTGGAGGTGGTACACCTTCAACCAAAAATCCAGATTATTGGGAGGGAGATATTAGTTGGATAACACCAAAAGATCTATCTGGCTATAAATATAAGAGAATATCCAAAGGAGAGCGAAATATTACTGAACTGGGTTTAACCAAATCGAGTGCAAAATTACTTCCAAAAAACACTGTACTTATTACTAGTAGAGCTCCTATAGGATATGTCGCAATTGCGGACAATGAAGTAACCACCAATCAAGGATTTAAGAGTATCGTTTTAAAAGATGGTTTTGATTCTGATTATGTATATTATTTAATAAAATCTAATGTACGATTGCTTGAGTCTGTCTCTAGTGGCTCTACTTTTAAAGAAATATCGGGAAATGAGCTAAAAAAACTACGCTTCAATTTCCCTGAATTATCACAACAAAAAGCCATTGCCTATATCTTAGGTACACTAGACGACAAAATAGAACTCAACCGCAAGATGAATGAAACCTTAGAGCAAATGGCTCAGGCTTTATTTAAAAGTTGGTTTGTAAATTTTGATCCTGTATTAGACAATGCTCTAGCCAAAGGAAACAAAATGCCAGAAGTTCTAAAACACAAAGTAGAACAACGAAAAGAAGTGATATCCTCTGGCAAGTATAAAGCTTTGCCAAAAGAACTCATGGAGTTGTTTCCGTCTTCATTTGAGTATCATGATGAATTGGATAAATGGATTCCTGAGGGGTGGGACGTTTCAACTGTATCTGATTTAGCAGATGTTGTAGGAGGTGGCACACCATCTACAAAAGTTGAAGAATACTACTGTGAGAATGGAATACCTTGGTTAAGTCCAAAAGACCTATCAGGTTACGATTGGAGATATATTTCAAAAGGAGCTAAAGACATTACTGAACTAGGGTTGAAAAAAAGTAGTGCAAAGCTAATGCCTAAAGGAACTGTGTTGTTTTCTTCTAGAGCACCAATTGGTTATGTTGCAATAGCAGAAAACGAGGTTTCGACCAATCAAGGTTTTAAATCCTTAGTCCCTAAATCTGGTGTGCCTTCTGAATTCCTATTTCAGCTTTTGAAAGCTAATGTTAGTGCTATTGAAGCAATTGCAAGCGGATCTACATTCAAAGAAGTTTCTGGTACAGCAATAAAGGATTTTACAATATTGAATCCGCCAAAAGAAATTTTAGACAAGTATGAATTGATTACTAAAAAGTGGAACCATAGATTCATTCAATTACAAAAAGAGACTGATTCATTGGTGAAACAAAGAGAAGTTTTATTACCTCAATTAATATCAGGGAAGTTGCGATTAAAAAATTAAGAGATGCATATAAATAAGGTTATAATAGAAAATTATAAATGTTTTAAAGGACGATTTACACTCACCCTGTCGAATGACATTAATATTATTGTTGGTAATAACGAAGCTGGGAAATCAACAATAATTGAAGCAATTCATATTTGTTTAACAGGTCTATTGAATGGAAGACATCTCAGAAATTTACTTTCTCAATACTTATTTAACAATGAAATTGAGGAAGAGTACTTAGAAAGTTTAAAAAATGACAAAAAACTATCACCTCCTTCAATTACAATAGAAGTATATCTCGAAGAAGGTCCTGCATTGTTTGAGGGTAATAATAATCTTGAACGGACTAAATACTCAGGAGTATCTTTAAAGGTCGAGTTTGATCAAGAATATAGCGCTCAATACGAACAACTAATAAAAGCTGAAAAAGAGTTAAATAGTATTCCCATTGAATACTATAAAGTAACATGGCGTTCATTCGCGAGAGATGGCGTCACTTCTCAGTCTATACCCTTTAAGTCAGCAATAATAGATTCAACTGCAACCCGTTTTCAAAATGGTTCCGACATCTACATATCGAGAATTGTACGCAATGAATTAGACGAAAAACAAAAAGTAGATATTTCACAAGCTTATCGGAATTTAAAAGAACAGTTTAAAGAAGAACCTTCTGTTCAAGAAATAAATAAGAAGATAACTTCAATTGCCGACATATCAGAAAAAGAAGTAAAAATTGGTGTAAACTTAGCAACCAAGGATGCTTGGGAGTTTGGTCTAACCACCTTCCTTGATAATATACCATTTCAAAATATTGGAAAGGGGGAACAATGCATTATTAAAACAAATCTATCCCTCGGGAATAAAACCACTCAAAATGCTGGGGTAATATTAATAGAAGAACCTGAGAATCACTTATCTCATACCAAACTGAATCAGTTTGTAAGAGGAATAACAAATAAGTCTGAAAATAAGCAAGTTATCATTACGACTCATGATAATTTCGTGGCAAATAAGTTGGGACTTAATAACCTGATTCTTTTACATAATCAGAGGGTGATTGGGATTAAAGATTTAAAAGAGGATACTCAAAGGTTTTTTCAAAAACTTCCAGGATATCAAACCTTAAGAATGTTACTATCCAAAAAGGCAGTCTTGGTAGAAGGTGATTCAGATGAACTAATTGTACAAAAAGCTTTTATGAAGTCCAATAATGGCATGTTACCTATCGAGAAAGAAATAGATGTGATATCAGTAAAGCTAACATTTAAAAGATTTTTATACATAGCTGAACAATTACATATCCCCGTTGCGGTAGTTACCGACAATGACCATGATTACAAGAAAAAGGTTGAGAATAAGTATTCGGAATTTCAAGATATAAATTCAATAACAATATTTGCTGATTCAAGAAATGAACTAAACACGCTTGAACCTCAATTTGTGGATGCTAACAAAGATGATCTTGAAAAGTTGTGCCAAGTTATTGGAATTGATTTTAACGAGTTTGACACATCAGAGAAGATATCCGAAAAGATGAAAACTATGAAAACCGAATGGGCATTAAAAGTATTCGATTCAGATGTCGATTTAAATTTTCCTGATTATATAAACAAAGCGATTAATTGGTGTAATGAGTAACCATAAATTAATTATATCGTCTGCTGGGTCGGGTAAAACGACGTATTTGGTTAATACAGCATTGGAAGCGTCTTCAAAGAAGGTATTAATAACAACTTACACCGAGAACAATCAAAAGGAAATTAAAAATAAGTTTATTGACGTGCGTGGGTTTGTTCCGAACAATGTTACGATTCAAACTTGGTTCTCTTTTCTTATTCAACATGGGGTAAAACCTTTTCAAGGCTCTCTTTGGGAACCTCTTTATGATCACGATATAAAGGGAATGATCTTGGTCAATAAGAAATCTGGTATGAAGTATTATGACAAGAAACTCAAACGTCCAGTGTATTTTGGTGAGGATAATCCAAATAAATTCTATTTCGGTAAAGGGTATATTTATTCTGATAAGCTTGCAAAAATGGTTGTGAATACCAATTCGTCTAGTGAAGGAAAAGTAGTATCTCGAATATCACGTATTTATGACCACATTATGATTGATGAAGTTCAAGATTTAGCGGGATACGATCTCGATTTAATAAAACTACTGATGAAAGACTGTTCAAATATAACTATGGTTGGCGACCCAAGACAAGTGACATATTTGACCCATCTTGAAGCAAGACATAAAAAATACAGAGAAGGTAATATTGAACAATTTCTTTTAGAAAAATGTAAACGGTCAATTGGCGATAATGGAATTGATAAAACAACGCTTGTTAACTCTCACAGATGTTGTGCCGAAGTTTGTAATTATGCTTCTAAACTATACTCTGACTTACCTGCAACTGTAACATGCGATTGTTGTAATACTAATTCGGATACGCATCAAGGTGTGTTTCTAGTTAAACCAGAAGATGTAAAGCAATACCTGAATGCTTATGAACCCGTTCAGTTAAAGTGGAATAAAAAAGTACATATCAACCCGTTTTATGATAGTCAAAACTTTGGTGAATCAAAGGGTGCATCACATGATAGAGTTCTTATTTATCCAACTGAGAAAATGACTGAGTGGATTGAAAATTCAATTGATCTACCAAATGAGACAAGAGCTAAGTTTTATGTAGCCATTACAAGGGCTAGATTTAGTGTAGGGATTATACACGACTATGACAAAGACAAATTGTATGATGGTTTAATTAAATATCAACCTGAAAAATGAAATTCACAGAAGCACAATTAGAACAAGCCATTATAGAGCTATTGGGTAAAGAAAATTACCCACACGTTTTGGGTACAATAATTGTACGTGACAAAATGGAAGTGCTCATCAAAGAAGATATTGAAGAATTCTTGAGTACACGATACGCATCTGATAACATTACGGCATCCGAAATTCAATCAATTATCAGACAGTTAGAAAACTATTCTTCTTCTGATTTATATGAAAGTAATAAAGCCATCATGAAGTTGGTTTCAGATGGTTTTACGCTAAAACGTGAAGATCGCAGTCAAAAAGATCTATATATACACTTACTGGATTTTAATACGGTTGAAAACAACATCTTTAAAGTTGTTAACCAACTGGAAATAGAACAATACCACCTACGTATTCCAGACGCCATTATTTATATCAATGGTTTGCCTTTGGTGGTTTTTGAATTTAAAACAGCTATTAATGAGAGTGTAAGTATTCATGATGCTTATGTTCAACTAACCACACGTTATAAAAGAGATATTCCCGAATTATTCAAATACAATGCTTTGTGTGTAATTGGTGATGGCGTGAATACAAAAGCAGGATCTTTTTTCGCTCCTTATGAATTCTGGTATGCTTGGCGGTCGGAGCCCGACAGGCAAAAAAAGCAACAGCAACCATCAATCGGCATAGATAGTTTGTATTCATTGATTGAAGGTTTATTTGATCAGGCTACTTTATTAGATGTCATTCATAACTTCATTTATCTACCTGATTCTTCAAAGAAAGACGAAAAAATTGTTTGTCGTTACCCTCAGTACTATGCGGTAAATAAATTATACGCTAATATTGTTAAACAACAAAAACCACACGGAAACGGTAAAGGAGGAACTTATTTTGGAGCTACAGGATGTGGTAAGAGTTTTACCATGTTGTTTCTAGCTCGTAAATTAATGCGTAGTACTCATTTTGCGAGTCCAACCATCATCATTATTACGGATAGAACAGATTTAGATGATCAATTGTCTAATCAGTTTTCAAATGCAAAAGGCTACATAGGAGACAACAACATAGTAAGCGTTGAAAGCCGAGCCGAATTAAGGGAAAAATTGGAAGGAATAAAAAGTGGCGGTGTGTTCTTAACTACCATTCATAAATTCACAGAAGATATTCAGCTATTGTCAGAACGAACAAACATCATTTGTATATCTGATGAAGCCCACAGAAGCCAAATCAATCTTGAACAAAAACTAAAAATCACAGAAAAAGGCGTTCAAAAAACCTATGGTTTTGCCAAGTACTTACACGATTCTTTACCTAATGCTACCTATGTTGGTTTTACAGGAACTCCAATTGATGCAACACTAGATGTTTTCGGAGACATAGTTGATTCCTACACCATGACGGAATCAGTAACGGATGAAATTACTGTAAGATTGGTTTATGAAGGGAGAGCTGCAAAAGTAGTTTTAGATAATTCAGAAGTTAAAAAAATTGAAGAATACTACGATCAATGTGTAGCCGAAGGAGCTACAGAATATCAAGTTGAAGCAAGTAAAAAAGCTTCAGCTAATATGAATACAATAATTGGTGATCCAGATAGAATCCAAGCGGTAGCTGAAGATTTCGTGAATCATTACGAAACGAGAGTTGAAGAAGGATCTACAGTAAAAGGAAAGGCAATGTTTGTTTGTAGTAGTCGCCCAATTGCTTACGAATTCTACAAAGCAGTAATTAACTTACGCCCAGAGTGGGCAAAAATAAAAGCTTTTGAAGAAGGCGCTGAATTAACGGAGAAAGAGAAGAAGGAAATCAAACCAATGGAACGTATCAAAATGATCATGACCAGAGGGCAAGATGATCCTGAAGAACTTTATAATGCATTGGGCACTAAAGAGTACAGAAAAGAATTAGACAGGCAATTCAAAAACGCAAAATCAAACTTTAAAATTGCCATTGTAGTAGATATGTGGTTGACAGGGTTTGATGTTCCATTCTTGGATACCATTTACATTGATAAACCACTTCAAAAACACAACTTAATTCAAACAATTTCAAGGGTAAATCGAAAATTCCAAGGTAAAAATAAAGGATTGGTTGTTGATTATATTGGAATTAAGAAGCAAATGAATTTGGCTTTAGCCATGTATAACAAGGCTGAAAGTCAAAATTTTGAAGACATAGAAGCATCCGTAATCGTTGTTAAAGATCATCTGGATCTTTTAGCAAAGTTGATGCACAAATTTGATAGTAGTCTATACTTTAACGGTTCGGCTGTTGAGCAATTGGAAACCTTAAAATTGGCATCTGAATTCGTGCTTAAATCGGAAAAACAAGAAAAGAGATTCATGAGCTTAACAAAGCGTATGAAAGCTGCTTATGATGTTTGTGTGGGAAGTGATAAGCTCAAACAAAAAGAAAGAGATTGGATTCACTTTTACATGGCTGTTCGTTCAATTGTATTTAAGCTAACTAAACCAAATGCTCCTGATACAGCGCAAATGAACACTAAAGTTCGTGAAATGATTAAAGATGCTATTGCAAGTGACGGCGTTGAAGAGATTTTCAAATTAGGCGAAGAAGAAGAGTCAGAAATTGATATTTTTAATGAAGACTACTTAGATCGAATTAATCGGATCAAACTACCCAATACAAAAATTCAAATCCTTCAAAAATTACTAGCCAAGGCTATTGATGAATTGAAAAAAGTCAACAAAATGCAAGGTGTCGATTTTACCAAAAAGATGCAAGCTATCGTTGAACGCTACAATGAACGTAGTGAACAAGATGTTTTTAATGCTGAAGAATTTGAAATTATAGCTGAGGAATTAACAAATCTTATTTTAAACGTAAAAGGAGAATTTAATGCAGGAGATGAATTAGGGATTTCTTTTGAAGAAAAAGCTTTTTATGACATCTTAAAAACACTGGCTCACAAATATGATTTTGACTATCCAGAAAACAGATTGCTTTATTTAGCATCTGAAGTAAAAAAAATTGTTGATGACAAAACAAAATATACAGACTGGAGCAAACGAGATGATATCAAAGCTGAATTAAAGGTTGATTTGATCATACTTCTAGGAGAAAACGATTATCCACCAGTAGATCGAAATGAAGTATACAAAGAGATTTTTGAACAAGCAGAGAATTTTAAGAAAAATAGAATTGTTTAAAATTTAAACGCTAATATGCAGTAGTACGTCACTAATTGACGTACTATCAGGTTATTTTAACTTCAAAACAAAATAGAATGAAAGGTTATACAGATACTTATAAAAAAGATTTCTACAATCTAAAAGAAAAAGCCTCTTTAAATGAAAATGATTATGAACCAAGAGATTTTTATGATTTAATTGAACAAATAAATGGGGATCTTCAATATTTAGAAGAACAAGCAGAAAGGCATCCTAACTACAATTATAGCCCCGATAAAGATATTCCTGCCTCTATTGAAATTGAAAAATTAACATTATTTAAAAGAAAAATTGAAAACTTTATTAGAAACAAAGAAACTATTAACAATGACAAAGAATTAGATATAATGTTTCCTGACAGGCACGATGACGATTTTGACGAAGAGTCTATGAATTTTGATAGTATATATGGGAGCGATTAAGCTCTCTTATTTTTTAGACTACTACCCACATAATAAATAAAACACTGCAAGAATATAAAAGTAGTTTAATAAATAGTGTCGTAATAGAAAAATAAAAAATATGTATAGATGGAAAGCGTGTTAATTGAAAGTGCTATAGAAGAACAAAAAAACATAATAGTTAATGCAGATGTAAGAGTATATAGCTGCACACTCGAAGATTTATTTACAGACCAAGTAAAAGGTTTGTCTGGCAAGTTAAGTATTCCAGAATATCAAAGACCTTATGTTTGGCAACAAAAACAAATCAATCAAATTTTAGGAGGCTGGAGAGAACATCTAAATAAGCAAGAAGATGATAAACCTATGTATTATCTAGGAAGCATTATCTTACATCAAAATGATCAAAAACTTAATATTATTGATGGTCAGCAACGCCTTACCACCGCTTTAATTTTAAGAAAGATTATTGCTCCACATAAAAAAAGTGGTATTAACTATACCTCTGGAATAAGTATTCGCAATATTAAAGCAAATTATCAGTACCTAAAACAACTGAATGATGAAGAATCTTTAATACACTTAGATTTTACTAAAATCAACATCACTCTTGTCGTAACTAATACAGAAGACTTAGCCTATACATTTTTTGAAACGCAAAACACCGGTGGAGTTCGTCTAAAAGGAAGTCATATAATTAAAGCTCATCATTTAAGAGCCATACAAGATAATCGCATAGTAAACTTTCAGGCTCGCAAATGGGAAGCAATCTCAAGTAATAAAGTAGAAAGCATAACGGCATTACTAACCAAAGCAAGGTATTGGGATAGCAAATTGTGGAGAGATTTCCCTTCATTTAGAAATAAAAGAGAACTAAAACAATCCTTAATAGAAGAGTTTACGCTTCTTACACATAACGATGATGAAAATCTATCGTATCACTATAGCGTAATAAAAAATGAAGGAGACAAAAAGTATCAATTACAAGAGAGCGACTATAAACAAATAAGACAACCTTTATCTGACGGAAACAACACACTTGACTATATTACAGAGTACATTGATTTATATCAAATTTTATTTGAACAAAATGACCATAGAGCCTCTCAAGAATTTTATGAGCTTCGTGAAGCTTTAATCGATAAAAATTGTGGCTCCGTGTTTTTAAAGGAATTTTACCAAATAGTGCTTATGTGTTATGTTAGTCGATTTGGTTTTTACAAACTATTTGAAGCTAGCTTATGGTTATTCAGAGCAATATATTCAATGCGATTAACAATGAATAGAAATGTAGTTGAAAAAAGTATTTTTAAATATGCTCGTGAAACTATGATTATCAATCATATAGTGGAATCTTATACACCACAGCAATTATTTAATCATTTAACTAAATACAAGTATGAGTTGAACCCTAACAATATGGAGGAAAATTATGCTAAGGGACGTCATATTAACTGTATTAAAGCCTATTTTGGTAAAAATACCATAAATACAATATCATATTACACCACTAATTTAAATCAATTTGACAAAGATTTATTAAAAGGAATTCACTCTAAAATAAAGACTAACTATGCTTAATAAATTCACTACAAAAATTGTAAGCCTAAGTACTTTAAATAATTATAGTTTTATAATTCCTACCTATCAAAGACCTTATGTTTGGGGCGAGGAACAAATAAAAAAGCTTTTAGACGATGTTTTACTTTCTTTCACTACAAATAAAGAAAGTATTTACTACATCAGTACTTTTCTTACAAAAGAAGTTGGTGATAAAGCTGAACTAATTGATGGACAGCAACGTTTTACCACTCTTTGGTTGATAGCTTTAGTTTTATCTGAAATGACTTCAAACAATTCAGAAATTAGTACTTTTTTAAAAAAAGGAGATGAATTGAGACTTTCTTTTGAAATTCGAGACGAAATTAAAAATTATCTCAAAGCTTTACTTAAAAAAGAAAGTACTAGTAAATTCTTAAATGAACACTTTATAAAAAAACATCCTTATCTTGAAAATATAGCTGAAGCATTATCAACAATAAAAGGGTATTTTTTACAATTATCAGAAGACTACAATTTAAATGAATTTGGTAATTACATATATACGAATGTAAAACTGGTAAAAAATACCACCCCTACAAATACAGATTTAAACAAGCTATTTACTACTATTAACAGTGCTGGAATTCAATTAGAACAAACCGACATTATTAAAGCTCGTTTATTAAATCTTATAAAAGATGAAAAAATTAAATTTAGCAGAATATGGGAGAGTTGTGAAAACATGAATAACTATTTTGAAAGAAATGTTCGACAAGCTTTTCCGAATTGGAAATCGTTTAATTTTAAAAAACCTTTTGATTTTAATGATAATTTGTTTCAACATAATGAAGATGTTATTGTAACAAATCCAAAAGATATATTTAGTATTGATGATTTATTAGAACATGATTATGAAACTGTAAATATTAATACAGACATAAAAAGTAACCAAACTGAAGAAATTAACGAAAATGAAGTTTATTGTCGTTCAATTATTAACTTTAGTCAGTTACTACTACACACCTACCGTATTCATTTATTTAAAGAAGGAAAAACAGACTTTCCGGAAGAGTTTCATAGTAAAAACTGTATTGCCATTTTTAACGAAATGATTAAAAGAAATAATACAGAAGAAATAAAACGTTTTTTTAAACTGCTTTGGAAGGTTCGTTTTGTTTTTGACATTTATATTATAAAATGGGTTACTAATATTGAAAACAAGACTGAGCAACTTGAGCTTATGAATATTAACTCAAATACTGATGGATATTATTCTAGAACTAAATACGAACCTTCTAGTAATCTTATGCTACAAAGTATGTTGTATTTTACTGGTGATTATTTGAGACAATATTGGCTAACTCCCTATTTAAATTATTTACTACAAGATTTTGACAATGTAGCTCCTACAAATAATAGTCATTTAGAATATTTAGAAAAAATGGATAATATAATTTCTACAAGAGGAGGAAAAAGTGAAAAGGAGCTTTCTTTTGAGTATTTAAAAACTAATGAGTTTACACAACAAAGATTAGATATTGAATACTTTAACATGCATTTAGGAACAGGCTTTAAACATTATTGGTTTCAAAAATTAGAATATATACTATGGAAAAACTGGAAAGATAGAGAAGAGAAAAATTTTAAAAATTATAGAATAACTTCTAGAAACTCTGTTGAACATATTTATCCACAAAATCCTGAAAATAGGATACAACACCCGGAAATTGAAAATAAGCACCTACATTGCTTTGGTAACTTAGTTTTATTAAGCGTTGCACAAAATTCTGAGTATAGTAATAAATCTGTGAGTGTTAAAAAATCTATGTTTGGAGAGAAAAAACATACTTATGATACATTAAAGTCTTTCTACATCTTTCAATCTAATCAATGGACACCTAAAGAAATTGAAGAACATAAATCAGAAATGATTAACCTATTAAAAATGCATTATGAAAAAACTTTCTTTTAAATAGAATTATATAATTCCATATTTAAATATAAAGAAACTACGACATAGATCGTCGTTAGTAATAATTTAATTAGTACTCATAAATTTTACTTGTTATGAAAAAACAAAGACTACTAACAAAATCTAGATTTAAACAGGCTTTAGATTGTCCTACAAAATTATATTACACAAAAAAAAGTGAGTATGAAAACATCCAAGACAGTGATCCTTTCTTAGAAAGTTTGGCACAAGGTGGATTTCAAGTAGAAGAGCTAGCTAGAATGTATTTTCCTGATGGAATTGCTATATTAGGTGAAGATTGGAACTATCAAAGTTTAGCAGATAAAACTCAAGAGTTACTTCTACAAGAAAATATTACCATTTTTGAAGCTGCATTTTTAATAAACGATCTATTTATTAGGGTAGATATTTTACACAAACAAGGAAACAACATTCGATTAATTGAAGTAAAAGCTAAATCTATAAACGCTACTAGTCACAACTCTTTTCTTAACAAAAGTGGAGGGATGGGCGGTTGGACATCTTATTTATACGACGTAGCATTTCAAAAATATGTTATGCAACTTTGCTATCCTGATTGGAAAATATCATGTGAACTAAACCTAGCAAATAAAGATGCAGTAGCTTCCGTTAATGGATTAAACCAACTTTTTAGAATTACTCAAAACTCAGATTTAAGAACAGGAATTATTAAACCTGATAGTTTAACAATTGATGATTTAGGTGAGCCTATACTAGCTTATATAGATATTAATCAAGAGATTGAACACATTCATACAAATAATCCACTAAATCCAGATAAGTCTTTTGAAGAGCTAGTAAATTTTTATTTACATCATTATAAAATGGATATAAAAATTTTCACTCCCATTGGACATCATTGTAAAGGGTGTGAATTTCATACTACTCCTACTCCATCACAAAAAAGTGGTTTTCATGAGTGCTGGACACATCAATTAAACCTTTCTGAAACTAAAATAGATAGCCCAAAAACTTATGAAGTAAATAATTTTAGAGGTAGCAAAAAATTAATGAATGAAGAAGAGAAGTTCTTTATGCATCAACTTACCGAAAATGACTTGAGTTTAAAGCTAGAAGCAGGAAAAATATCTACTTCAGAAAGACAACTTATTCAAATAGAAAAAGAAAACAATAATGACACTACTCCATACATAGAAATTGAAGGGTTAAGAGATGAAATAAATTCTTGGGTGTACCCTTTAAACTTTATTGATTTCGAAACTTCTGCTGTGGCAATTCCATTCACAAAAGGAAGAACTCCTTACGAGCAAACAGCCTTTCAATTTTCACATCATGTAGTGTATGAAGATGGTCGCATAGAACATTCTTCAGAATACCTAAACACCTCGCCTGGAGAGTTTCCTAATTTTGATTTTATAAGAGCCTTAAAAAAATCTCTAGAAAGTAATAACGGAAGTATTTTCAGATATCACAATCATGAAAACACTATAGTTAATGCTATTTACAAACAACTTTTAAATAGCAATGAACCTGATACAGAAGAATTACTTGAATTTATTAAATCAATATCTCATAACACAGGAAACAGTTCATCTACATGGTCTGGTGAAAGAGATATGATTGATTTATGGAAAGTGGTAAAAGACTATTACTACGACCCTTATACTAAAGGATCAAACTCCATTAAAAGCGTTTTACCAGCTGCTTTAAACTCTAGTACATTTTTACAAAATAAGTACAGTAAACCTATTAAAGACATTAACTTAACCAGTAAAAATTTCCCAGATGATTTTACCTTCTTAAAAATGGAAGAAAATCAAATAATCAATCCATACAAAATACTTCCTCCTCTGTTTAATAATTGGACAGACGAACAATTAGAGCAAACTATTTCAGAACTTGATGAAATTGCTAACGGTGGTGCTGCTTTAGTAGCCTACGCTAAGTTACAGTATCAAGAAATGAGCAGTAAAGAGCGTAACGAGATTAAAAAAGGACTTTTAAAATATTGTGAACTTGACACCTTGGCTATGGTAATGATTTACGAGTATTTTATGGAAGTTATAAATTAACATTTCTCTACGACATGCTTTGTCGTTACATCATAATATATTTTACTAAAACATTTAAGAATGAGTAAAAAAATAATTTTTATAGACATGGATAATGTCGTTGTAGACTTTCCTTCTGCTTTTCCTAAAATAGAGGAAGGGGTTTTAGAACAATACCAAGGAAATGAAGATGAAATCCATGGAATTTTTTCATTAATGAATCCAAAATTGGATGCTGTTAGATCGGTGAACTTTTTGGCTCTACATTTTGACGTCTTTTTTCTTTCAACAGCCCCATGGGAAAACCCTTCTGCTTGGAGTGATAAGTTGTTATGGATTCAAAAATATTTTCCTGAAGTTGGATATAAACGACTTATTCTATCACATAATAAACACTTAAATTCAGGAGACTATTTAATAGATGATAGACTTGCAAATGGTGCTGATAAATTTAAAGGTGAGCACATCCATTTTGGACAGAGCAAGCATGAAAACTGGATAGATGTAATTACTTATTTATGTAATAAAGAAAACATTCAAGATGGCTTTAAATAATGTTTTATACATACATGGATTTAACAGTGGTAAGGGCAAAAAAGTAACAACTCTTCAAAATGAAGGATACACAGTATTTTGTCCGCAGTTAAAAAACAACGTCAAAGAAGATCTTTTAACGCTTGAAAACTTAATTAAAGAAGAGAGCATACTATCGATTATTGGAACTTCTCTTGGTGGATATTACGGACTAATACTTTCGCAATTCTTCAAACAGAAAGATTACTATTTAATAAATCCATCGTATAAGCCATATATCACGTTAAAAAAACATCTAGGTGAAACTTTAGAAAACTTTAAAACCTCTGAAAAATTTAAAGTGAATAAAGAATTTATAGAAGGGTTAAAAGAGGTACAACCTGAGATTAAAAATGTACCCTTAGCTGTAATTAATTTCTATATCGGAACTAATGATGAAGTTTTAGATTATAAAGAATTTACAAACGACTTATTATCTTTACAAAAACCGCTAAATATTTTCAAAGAACAACAAGATCACCGATTTCAAGATATATCTTTAGTAGTAAAACATTTAAAAGAAAATACAACAAGTAATAACCTTAATCAATAATGAATATATTTAAAATTTTAGCAAACGGTCATGGAACAGTTAGTGAAACAAATGTATCTGCTTTTTTAGGGTATTTATTAGATCCAAACGCTGACCATGGTATTGGATATGAATTTTTAAATTTATTTTTAGAAGAAGTTTTATCAGAAAAAAACACCTCAGACGAGACAGATTTCAAACCTTATCAATATGATTATCAAGTTTTTTTTGAACAAAAATTTAAAGAAACCAACAATAACAAATCAGAAGCTATTGATATTTGTATAGTGTGCTATGAAACTAAAAATGAGGGTAAATCAATGTCTGTAATGTCTGACTTCATTTCTAACAATAAAGAAATCAAATCAGTCTTTTTAATAGAAAATAAAATTAAAGGAGAGCCTACTAAAGGACAACTTTCTAATCAATTTTTGGCTTTTAAGGATCAATTTTCTGAAATTAAACCTGATTTTAATATTGACAATATACATTCAATTTATATTACCCCAGAAACGATTAAATTCAATAATGAATTTGATACTAACACAATTAAAATTCAAAATAAAACTCACTTACACTGGAATAATAATGATGACGAAAACAATTCTATAAAAAAATTACTTCAAGAGATATTAATCAAAGAAGCTAACTATGAAATTGATCCTTTAAATGAGTATTCAAAACATACCATTAAAGCATTTATCCAATTCATTAATAACAATTTTAAATCTATAAAAGAAGAAAAGAAAGAAAGAGGTAAAAATGATGGTAGTTATACTAACCGTTTTATTGAACTAAATGAAGAAACAAATATTAATGAAAAACTAAATAATTTAAGGGATAACCTTTTAACTTTAAATAGTGATCTAAATATTTCTAAAATAGATTTAAGCAGCCCTCGATTCCCTAAATTAAATATACCCTATAAAGGAATTATTATAGAAATTTTTACTGCTTCAATAAGAAGAGATGTGGTGAAGATAATATTCCGCTTTGATAAAACAACAAAGAAACCTAGAGAAAAAATATCACATCTCGCGGAAAATTTAGGTGTAGAACTCAAAAACTCAAAATCGAGAAATGCCTATTGTCTTACTCAGGAAATGGATAGAAAATTAAAGATTTCAGACACAAACAAAATATTTTCTATCATTCAAAAATCAAAAAAATTAATAGATGAAAACCTATAGAAAATGTCTAGACAAGGAACGATAAAACGCTATACGTTAATTATTGAAAGAATTAATAGAGGCTTATACCCTACTCTTAAAGAAATTGAAACCTATTTGTTTGATCATGGATTTGAAATATCTACAAGAACGTTGCAACGTAATATAGAACAAATAAGAGATGAGTTTGGTATTGAAATAACTTATGACCAAGAAAAAAAAGGATATTTTATTGACAAAGAAAGTAGTATTCAATTCAATTCTTTTTTACGTTTCTTAGAAATTGCCAATACTGCTGAATTAATTACTGAAAGTATTAAAGACAGTAAAAAAACACTTGAATATATCTCTTTTGATAATGATGGTACTCTAAAAGGAATTAGCAACCTAAAAATATTACTTCAAGCAATAAAAGAACAAAAAGTAGTTACGTTTACTCACTATAACTTCGATCAAGGTAACTACAAGGAAAGAAAGCTCTATCCTTACCTACTCAAAGAATACCTCAATCGTTGGTACGTTATAGGTTTACAAGAAAAAGACAACACTAACTTTAGAACATTTGGTATTGATAGAATATCTAACCTAACACTAACAACTGAAGTGTTTGTTAGAAATCAAGAACTTCATCCTCAAAGTTTATTTTCTTCAATAATTGGAGTTATCTATCCTGAAGAAAACATTCAAGAAGTTGTGTTAAAATTTACTCCTTTTCAAGGTAAATACATTAAAACTCTACCGTTACATCACTCACAAGAAATCCTCATTGATAATGATAAAGAGTTAACCATTAGACTTTGGATAAAAATAAACTACGAACTTAAACAACGCCTTTTAATGCTTATTGACCAAGTAGAAGTTTTAAAACCTACAGCATTAAGAGATGAAATGAAACAAGTTTTAACCAAAACCCTTAACAATTATAACTAATATGAATCTTTCAAAAATTGCAAAAACAATATATGATAACGTTAATGAAATTATTATTAAAAAAGACATTTACACCGATGAAATATTCACTCAAAATTGGTTGATAGATGAGGCTGAAAGGAATTTAAAAAATGTAGAAGGCTGGTATTGGATAAAAACTGATTTAGATTTTGAGTACTTATCAAAACTACACCCTGAAAACCAAAGAAAAAAAGGATCTTTATTCTATAAAACAGCAGGTAATAATAAAAAGATTTTCCATGAAGAGTTAATCAATAAAACATACTTTTATAATGGGCACGCCAAAAAAATAGTAAGTAGGTTACGAAATCATTTTTATTTACAAAATGATGGTACTGGTGCTTTAGGAATTAACGCCTACCCTATTCTACAAAATCACACTATAACAGTTCGTTATTTCACTACAGAAATGATTGACAATCTAAAAATCCCTGAAATAGATAAAAGCGTTATTAGAAATTTAATTCTTAAAAACATTGGTAGAACCGCCATAGAAAATGCTTGGAGAGCCGAAAACGGTTTTCCTATTTTATGCAAACATTAAAATATTTATTTCTTTTTTTACTACGACACACTTCGACATAACTTCATTATAATTTATCCAGTTAAAAATATATGTAATTCAATAGATGATTACTTTAAAATTATTTGGAGAAGGGTGTTTTGTACATTATTTAGAATCTAGTAAAGCTTCAATAGAAACCTATAAATTAATTGCTGCTAAAATGAAGCTTCCTCTAAAAGAAGCTTTATTAGACGCATACTTTTTTTATAAATTACATTCGGATGTACAATCGATAGATGATCTTATAGTAGATTCATTTGGAGGGCTACTTCCTCTCTCGCCTTGGAAAATTGAAATTTGGTTTGAAAGAAAAAAAATAGCGAAAATTCTGTTTAACGAACTCCTAAACTCTACTACTCTTTTCCCTTTATATAATGTTGAAAATTTAAATACTCCAATTAGTTTTTTTGATAAAGGAATTTACCTAAAAGAGCTAGTTACTGGATGCATCGGCACCTATAAATTTGATTCTAGTAGTTTTGATATAGATAACGTAACCTTTACTCTATTAACCTCTGTATTTACTGAAAAACCATTACTTGTCAATACTTCTTATCAAAACAAAAACTTTGAAAAAGTAAAAGACGATTATTTAATTAGGCATCGGGAAATTGTAGTTATTTAACTACATATTTCATTTATTATACAATCTGTCTTTTTAACTTAAGAGTATATCTGATTTAGTTTTTAATACACTGTTATACTTCTCTTGCATTTCTTTAGATAAAAATGAGCTATTAATAAGCACTACTGCTTTTGGTAATAACTTTTTAAATCGTTTAAAAACACCTTTAATTTGTTTTTCATTAAGATCTAAACTAAGCCCAAAATCTATAAAGTGCTGTTTTGACAATTTTTTCTTTTTTCCTGCTATCGTTAATGCTAGCTCTTCAGTATCATCAGGATTTGCAATAGAAACATTCAATAAATCATACGCAGGAGATAACGCCCAACCATAGGCGATTTTAATCATTGAAAAGTTTTTTAAGTGCATATCATTATTTCCTGTTATGTAAGAAAAAATTGTTAATTCAAACAAACGAAGTTTATCTAAAAGTGTATTTTCTGCATAGTTATTTACTGCCTTAGCAACACGTTCCATAGAGCCTTTATACTTATCAAATGCTTCTGTAATTTGAAACATATCAATCATGTGGATTTTATCGCCACTTACTCCTCTATCAATTCTTTTAGTTATATATGATAATTCTCCTGAAGCTAATCGTATCAAAGAATGCGGAACAACATCTATATTAAATAATGTTGCCATTTTCATTGTTACGTGTTCATTTTCTGGCATTTCAGGATAATCTAACGAAGGTGGTTTAAAAATATAGTTTCCTCCTAAAGCACCGACAACTGTTAATCGTTTATCAACACTATTTTCGTTAAGAATTGACATTGATAGTTTAGGCTGAACACCAGGAACAGAAACACTTCTTTCAACTACAGCTTTAGCTAAATCAGACATTTCATCTAAAGTATAAGTTATTTTTGGGGGGTGATCACTACCAAAAAACTCTTTACTACATTTTAAATGAAAGTCTTCTACCTCACTTACTTCTTTATAACAATACAAACATTTACTCATTGTCATTCTCTATTGGTTCAACACTTACAGCTCCTATACAATTATGGCAGCAAGCCAATAACAACCCCATTCTATCATTTTTATTTATCTTCCAGTTTTTAGAAGCAATATCTAACAGCCATCCTTCAGGAATCAACCCCTCAAAAAAAGGAAACAATCGATTCTCTTTATATATTTTATTGGTTACTGGCATTGTAAACGTTATAAACTGATTAGGATAATTCTTTACATAATCTTCTTGATATTGAAATGTAAAATCTCCATCGTTAGTTTCGGTTAAAACTCCACAAAAAATACTATCATAAAAAATTTTAGCTTGCCTCATTATCTTTTATTTCTTTTAGACTTACTGGCATTAAAACATGACCAAACATTTTTAAAACTTGATTTACTTTTTCAAGGTTTAAATTTGTTTTTCCTTGCTCTATTTTACGAATAACTGTTAGCGCAACTCCTGCTCTTTCAGCAAACTCTTCTTGGGTTAAATCGACTTCTTTTCTGCGTTCTTTAACAAACTCTGACAAACTGTTCATTATATGTAATTGAATATAATTATATCCAAATATACTAAATTATATGTAATAACATATAAAAATAAACAAAAACGAATTATTATATGCAAAAGCATACAATAAAATAGAATCAACTTATTAAAAATTGGTTAGTTGTGTAAAACCTTGCACAAACTTTGCACAAAAACAACACAACAATCACTTGGTTTCATTGAGTTTATCTATGATTGTGAAGAAAATGAAGCTTGTGCAACAGTATTAAATAATTTATCTATTATGTAATAAAAGAGAAAACTAATATTATAATTGTTAACTTATAAATTACCAAAAAGAAATAGTAATTAATAAATTAAATCATCTTTAAAATTGTAAGTAACTTTTTCTAGCTTTTCATTTTTATATTCTAAAAATAGCATATCATAAAAAACCGAATACTCTTCAAAAGATAAATGTTCATTTTCCTTTAATTCAAATTCTTTATCAAAATTAAACTGACTTATAAGTCTGTCATCAAAAGCAAAACTATATTCTACTTGCATATCCGAATACCTATCAGCTAATTCTATATATAAATTAGTCAACATTTCTTTAAATGTATATTCATCTCTATCATCTAAATATTCATTGTTTTCAATAATTGACAGTACGAATTCTCCTGCCCAAGTTCCTATTCCTTTATTTGATTTCCATTCAGGAAAAGCTATATCCATAAAATGTAAAATCTCATTTAACAATTCTGTTTCATTATACTGTTCCATTACAGTATAATAATCCATGTGCATCTCTCTATTCTCTATAAATTCTTCGAAGTGAAACTGGTTTAGCATTTTATTTTTTTAGGGTTAAGATACAAATTTTTGAATAAGAAATATCTTCAAAAATCAATCAAAAGAAAACAAAGTCTTCCACCTTTACTCCATCTCAATTGTCTGTATACATTGATTTTACTGGGATTATTACTTTCTGTATCGGAAAGTAATTACTACAAAAACAAATATTCAAAAAAACATATTAAAATCAGTACTTCTTCTTATTTATGATCTTTTCTATAAAATAATTTACTTACACAAAACATAAATAATTTTTACTCAACTATAAAAAATTAATTATACAGTTTATAACTATTATTTTGTACTTTTAAAATCTTCGCAACCTAAATACAATGTTGCCCACCTCAAACGTTTGGTTACTATTGTGTTTAACTTAATTATAAACAAAAAAGTTATGCCTCTTTTGTAGACAAACTATGTGTATTAAAGTTGAAGAGTAGTATGAAAAAGCTTACTGGTTATTTTATTTATTAAAACATTATGAAAAAAACAATTTTAACATTTACAATCTATATTACAACGTTTACTTTAACATTTGCTCAAGAAACTGGGTGTTTTTCTGGTAACTGTATAAATGGCGAAGGAACTTTTTTTTATACTAATGGAGATAAATACGAAGGAAATTGGAAAGATGGTAAAAGGTATGGTGAAGGAACTTTTTATACAAAAAGTGGAAGAAAAATTGTTGGCTACTGGAAAGATGATAATTCAAATGGTTTTACTACCATATACAAATCAGATGGAAGTAAGATATACGAAGGAAATATTAAAGATGGTAAAAAAATGGCGAAGGAACTTTTTATACAAAAAGCGGAGGGAAAATTGTTGGTTACTGGAAAGACGATGAAGTAAATGGTTTTGCTACAATATACAAGCCAGATGGAAGCAAACTATACGAAGGAAATATTAAAGACAAAAAATATAATGGAGAAGGAACTTTTTATGTAAAAAGTGGAGGAAAAATTGTTGGTTACTGGAAAGATAGTAAAGTAAATGGTTATGCCACTTTTTATAATCCCGATGGAAGCAAACTATACGAAGGAAACCTTAAAAATAGTGAGTATAATGGATATGGTACTTTTTATTATACTAATGGAAGTAAATATGAAGGAAATTTTAAAGATGACAAGTATTATGGCTATGGAACCTTTTACTGGGCTAATGGAGACAAGTATGAAGGATACTATAAAGATGGTACAAGAAATGGTCAAGGAAACTTATATTACGTAAACGGAAATAAATACGAAGGAAGTTTTAAAGATGGATTGTTCTTTAATGGAACATTATATGACATAAATGGAAAAACTGTAGAAAATTAAACTTTGCAAAAACCCGTAGTTTTAAAAAATGAAATTAGAAAAACCGTTTAATAAATACACCAAACAAGAATACCTTAAAAATATTCGCAATCATAAGCAGTATACGTTAATATTTTTTGGAAACATACCTCTAATAAATACAATAAAAACATAATTGGGTAAAAAAACGCTCACAATTTGAGCAAAAATAGAACCTACATTCTACTCTTCTTATTAATAGAAATCATAGACTTGTATCTTTACTACCCTACCCAATTATAAGCTTTAATTTTATTATGAATATTACTTTCTGTATCGTGAAAATAGATTTTTGTTTTTTCTTTTATTTTTATTCTGAACGAATCAACATTATACTATTCAAATCATAGTTAAATTGGTCAGTTTTTGTATAGCTGGTTACACTACTCTCTCGAACATTTATAACCTTAACTTTATAACTGATTGTTATTGTTTGGTCTTGAGTGTTTGTTTTCAGTAAAATCTCATCAAATGTTGATTGTTTTGTAGCACCATTTGGTATTGTAGGGCAACGTTTAAGTTTGTTTAAGGCTACACTGTCTTTTGAAAACCAACCATTTAAAAAGTCTAAATGCTTATCAGAACATTGATAACCTAAATCTAAATAAGACAGTAGCTTACAATCAAGGTTACTTCTGTTTTCATTGGGACTTCCTCCATCCCATTCACATTCGTTCCCTACAAAAGTTGCAATGTACCCTAAAGCGGCTCTTTCGGGTTCTGTCATATTTTTTTGATAGTTTTTATTAAGTACAATTGTATTAATATCTGTTTTTAACTCATCATCATATAGTGTTTCTCGCCATAGAACTTTTATATTTTTATCGTTAAGTTGGGAAGTCTTTACTTTTGTTGATGATACTAAAAATTCTTTAAAATCTAAATACTCAGGATCACCAACAGGTCTAATACTGTCTATTTTCCAGTTTATAATAATTTTTTGTTCCTTAAAATACTTCCCTTCCCAACTATCTTCACTAATTAATACGACAGTATCATCATTCTTCTTTACTGAAAAGAGTATTTCGTCATAGTCATAATTGTTGAAATCTACATAAGTAACAGTATCGGTATAAATTGTTCCAAATTTCAATTGTTCATTAGGTCTTAGATGGCTTTTAAGATTATCTAGAATTGTATTTTCTTCTGTTTCTTTTTTTACTAGAGACTTTATTGCACCTTTATTATCTTCTACAGCTTTAACCATCGTATTGATTTCTGTTTTTACAGGTTTTTCAGATTTGTTTTTGCAGGAAATAAAATAAAAACCCAGTGAAATGATTATTAGTAAAAGTGGAATGGTTTTATTTTTCATTCTTTTTTGAGATAAATTATACTACTTTATTGATTTAATGTAATTCTAATTCCCAATCTTCGTACGGTTGTTCTACTTTAAAAGTATGATCACAATACGAACGGATATAATCTACCGCACGTTTTTCGGCATGTTTTGCATTGAGTACTTCTCCGTTTTCGTCTAATGCAATTACATTAGCAAAAATGGCAAAGGCTTGTTCAATAGCACTAGGCTCTTCACCATAAAGCTTTAGGTAGTCAATACCTTTTAATTGGTCGTGAGTACCACTTGCCATAAAATAGGCAAAGGTTCTAAGTGCTCCACTAAATGATTCGCTTAATCTCATATTTTTATTTATAGGTTTTTCCATCAAATTTTAACACCGATGTTTTAGTAGTGACGGTATTTTTATTATCACAATCACCATTCACATTTATAAAAGCGATAGATTCGGTTATTTTATTCTTTACCACAATATCAAAATACTTATTGGTTTTTTCTTCAGAAATAATAAGTGTTTTTTTCTTGTCAAAAAATTGTCCTTTACAACTACCATCCCATTCACCTCCGCTGTATAGTACTTCAAAATTATGTAGGACTTTCTGTAAACTATTATTCTCTATTATAAACAAGGAAAGACGGTCGCTTTCGTAAGGATTTACACGTGAGCTACCAACAAAATGGGTTTTAATACCAAAAGCTCTCTCCTTTTCTGTAATAGTATAGGATGCCGTGTCTATAATTATTTCTTTTAGCATTATCGCATCCGAAATCCAACCATTGGTTTTAGCACTTTCAAAATAATGATATAAAACTTGTTTATTTTCTATATTAACAAAGGCTACATGTGCATTAAGTGCAAAGTAATGTTCTTCTTCACTACCCTCTACAATTTCTGGAATAACCACAACAGCTTCATGTGGACTGTTAGGTAGTATTTTAAAAGCTTGTAACGCTGGAACTAGTTTCGATTCATCCAAATTTAGTTCTTTTATAACCAATTCGTAATAGATGTCTCTAATACCCAAGTCTCTAAAATTTCCGTCAGGTTCAATTTTAACAATACTATAAATAGGTCCATCTCCATCATTTTCATTTACTGTATACTGATAATCAATTGTAATTTTATTCGATTCTATTGTTGATTTAGTTCGAGCCCAACTTTCTACTATCTCATCATAAGCTATCATTTTCGATGCAATAACATTCCCTTCTATATTGTAGTTAATTAACTTAGATTCCATTACCTCTTCGTTTTGTAATACTGTGACCACTACTGTATAAAAATCTCTGGATAAATTTAATCGATATGCATCAATTGCACGGTAATTGGATTTTGAGTTATCCCAGTTTTTATAGACTTTAGGCAGCTGAAATGCTTCTGCATTTATTGTTTTGTAGTCGTTTTCATCTATAAAACTATCAAATGAAGTACTATCTACCAAAGGAACCGTTTTTAATTTCAGTTTTAATAGTTCTTCTTTGAAGGTTGTGGTAACATGTTCTGATGGTTTGGCTACAGCTTCAATTTCGTCTGCTACTGTTTCTACAGCTTTTTCTATTTTTTGTTTTTCTATTGCTCCTTTTGCTGGTATTTTTTCTTTATTGTTTTTTGAGCATGAGAAAAGTAAAAATATTATTAGTAAGTAGCTATATTTCATTTTATTTTTTTTTGTTGTAATACAATGGTATCTGTTTTCATTACATTACCGTTTCTATAATACTCCAATACACCATAATATTGTGTACTGTCTTTTTTGTATGGATGGATATTGAAGGTGGCTAGTTTTTCATGCTGATACATGCTCAAATCTTCTACCGAGAAACCACCCAAATCTTCTTCATGATCTATAAAATATGCGGTACCGTAATCTTGAAATACAGATAGCCTAGAATTTTTAGAATAGCTATAAAAAGCTAAAGCTGCGTAAGGAGCCTCGTATGTATTCTCTGTGTATTTTTTCCCATTAGCTATAAAATTGTCATCTATTTGTTCAATAACCCATTTTTTAATGATGTTGTTTAAAGAGTCACGGTCTTTAATTTCATTTTTCACCAAGTATAAATTGGGATATACTTTTGACTGGATAAATTCCATTTCCACAAAGAATAACTGGTACATGATAGTACTAATAATAGTAATGAACAGTATTGATGACACAGCAATGGCTCTTGCTTTTTTAGCCACAACCCATTTTAATACTTTATAGAGTAGGAATATGCCTATGCCAAGGAGAGAGAGTAAGAAAATAATGATCAGTATTTCCATCTATATAATATCAATTACTTTTTCTAAAACATAGTGAATTACTCCAACTGTTATGGTTATTATCAAAAGCCATCCAAACCGAACTGCTGTTGATTTACCATTATTTTTCAACTTCTTTTTTAGGTAAAAAACATCCAAAAGAATAAATAACAGCGTAATTACGAGCCCAATTACCAACCCGATATGAAATAAACTCCAATTGTAAAACATATGAGCTAAATACCCCAATCCTTCTTTAGGTATATTATTAGCCCCTAAAACAATCCGCATATACGTTATACCTAACAGTATGGAAACTATTGTCCATAACATATAAGCAAAAAATTGTTTTAGTTTTTTCAATTTTCCAAACAGATTAATCTTCTAAATAAGGTAATGCTTTTTCTTTATAATATGTTTCATGTTCAATTAGCCCTAAATTACTTGCTGCCCAATATAATAACTTATACAGTTCATATCGATGTAAATTAATGTTTTCAATAGACGCTGTTTTAACCTCGGTCATTAATTGTTCTATTTTCCCTTCGTCATCTTGATAGTCATGAAAATAAATCAAATCAAAATAATATTGAGCTAATATTAATTGCTGAATAAAAGGTGACCATTCATTTATACGATTTAAATAATTTTCATATTCTTCAACACTAGCTCCCCATTTGGGAGATACAAACGCTAAATAATTTTTATGCAATTCGGCATCATCTGGGAATTCATTTATCACATTTTCGAAAAGTTGATGCACATATTCTCTATTTGCATCGATAGCTTTGTAAATAGTTAATAAACAAGCAACGGCATTGGTTTTAAAACTGCTATTTTTATTATTAACTTCAATTAAAATAGCTTCGGCCTTTTTTAGGTGTTTTTTAAAAGATGCTAACTTTTCGTTTGATACACTGTCAATAGTTCCGCGACCACGGATTTGCCAAGCTTTATAAATTAATTGATATCCTTTAATTATTTTGGGTAAATCATTATTAGTATCTTTAGTAATCCATTCGTCACTTATTTTAATGTTTCCATATTGTCCTAAACTTTCAAAAGCAAACGAGCGTTGGCTAGAATTCATACTTTTTAAAGTTTGCTCTACATTACTAAACTGTTTTTTATTAAAAAAGGTGATTACTTCTTTAAGCTTTGGATCGTTTAAATGCGCATGACTTTTAAATTTATACCTGCCTATGAGGTTTATTAAATTATCTATAGGACTAAAGATGCCATATTTATCTAAAAAGTATAAGATTCCAAATCCTACTAAGATCCATTTTACCAGTGGGTATTGATTAAAAAAGTCTATCATGATTATTTTTTTAGATAAACAGCCACCTAAAATAATTTTTTGAGTGGCTGTTCATTAAGTTTTAATTTTAACTATTTATTTACCACTGTGCTTGAGTAGTACTTAAGCCTTGATAAAATACTTTTTTACCATTGTTTTGACCATTTAAAGTTGATGCATCTGATGATCCCCAATAATATGATCCATTAGTAGTTGATGGATTAAAAAGAAGCAAAGTTGATGTGGATTGAAAAAAGCCTAAATAACTATTGGAAGCAACTGGAGTATTGTTACCTTTTAATACAAAAAAAACATCTTCAAAATTCCCCGAATGTGTAGGCAACGAACTTCCTATATCTGAAAAGCCACTATTATTTGCGCTATTTGATAGTTTTACTTTAACACCAGAGGCATTTGTAGTATTCCAAACCTTGTATTTAAAAGCTATTAGATAACCGTTTATTGGTATTAAATTGGTTGTAGAGTTAGAGACTGTAATAGACCCATTTAAATTACTTATAGCACTACTATAAGGAATACTGTACTCGGATACAGTTGTTCCAGCTCTTGTGATACTACTTAAATTACTAGCTAAATTATCATACTCTGTTTCAGTAATTATTACCCATTCTCCACTGGCTGCAGCATTATAATTCGTCAGAGATGTAGATAACAATGCTCCTATATTATCAACATCATTAAGATTGATTGTAACCGTACCATTTTCGCTTCCTCCTGAATTACTAACTGCAATACTAGCTGTAATAGTTGGGTTAGTTTCATAATCGAATAAAGTAGCATCTGCAACGGTCAATTCTCCTGTAGAAGCATTAACACTTAAAGCTCCTGCTGGTGTTTGAGAAGCAATACTAAAACTTAGTGTTGCGTCACCACTTGCCTGAACAGTACCTAGAGATTGTCCGTTCACTGGATTTTCATCAACCGTGGTAGTATAGTCTTGTACACTTAGTTCATTTGTATTGTTTACACTAATGGTTACCGTAGCTGTGTTTTGAGCTTTATCCGCAGCAATAGTTGCTGTAATTGTAGGATTTGTTTCAAAATCAAATAAGGTAGCATCTGCAACGGTTAACTCTCCTGTATTTTCATTTATTTCGAGTGCTCCGTTTGGTGTTTGTGAAGTAATGCTAAAGATTAAGGAAGCATTATTATCGCTTTCAATCGTCCCTATAACTTGTCCAACTGTTGGATTTTCATCTATTGTAACCTCTAAATTTTGAAGATTAATAACGATTGGATCATCATCTTTACTACAACTATAAGTTATTATTAATAATGTAAGAAATAATGTTTTGGTAAATTGGATTGCGTTTTTCATTTGTTTATTTTTTATTTTTTTTATGGTAAGTCATTTATTAAAGCTTCTAACTCGTTTGCCGTTGCCGTGTTTAAATCGACATCAGAAATAGTTATGATATCACCAGATGCGATGGTTACAGGTTTTATTGCAAAGAGCCAGTTCCCTTTATCTTCACTAACGAACACAATGTGACACTCAAGACCGATAGGTATTTGACCATAATGTTCACTGAAAAGTCCTTGCTCTTCAATATAAGTATCTAACTCACCTAAAGCATTTGGCTCTCCGTTATAATATATATATACACTGCTGTTTGTGTTATTAAAACCGTTGGGCACATCTACCAATAATGTTGTTTTAGGTCTTGAGTCTTGGAAAAATCTATCGACATTCGTCCAACCAAATTCACCAAAATCAGCAACATAAAACGTTTCTCCATTATCTCCATTAGCAATTTCTACTTCCTCGTTCTCAATTTCTTCCCAAACTATATTGTCACAGATTATGGGTAAATCACAATCTTCATCTATACCTATTCCTTTCCATAAAATCATTTCATTATCTACTTGCCCAGTAAGGCTAGTAGGCACAAGAACCTGTATAGGACAATCCAATTGTAATTGTACTCCTCCTTGAGTAGCATTGATAAAAAATTCTCCTCCTGAAATTAAGAGTGCCTTATCTCCATTTTCCATTCTCCCCATAGTAGGTTTATTTGTGATCACCATGCCTCCACTTTTAAAAAGTTCAATAACTTTTATATCGATAGTTCCTGTAATAGGATTTCCATTGTTGGAAAGGCAATTTCCATTGATAACAAATTGTACGCCTCTTTCTGTTGTAAGTACTTGTGTTTGGTTTGCATCTAACTGAAAATCTTGCATTTTACTTTCTATAGATGCTGTTTTAAGTGCTTTAAACTCTGTAGAAGTTGTTCTAACTTTAGTAGGGTTATTTTCATCTTTTGAACAGCTTACTAAAAACAATATAGCTATCACTAGTAAGCTCATTGTCAATTTTACATTTTTCATATTATTTTAATTTTTTGAGTTTATAGTGTTTTAATAATCCATCTCGATAAAATCTCCGTTTAATTTATATCGGAAGGTAAATGTTGTGCCTCCGTTTTCAGGATTTAACATCACAACGTATTCAGTTTTAGTGGTGTTTCCATTTTTTGGAAACTTAATATACGCCATGTTTAAAACAGGGTTATCTATACCTTTTTCAGCAGTTAATTGAGTGCTCGATTTTTCAACCAATTCACCTAGTTTAGATAAGTTGATGTTATTATTTAATTGAAACATAAAATCTGCTGCTTTACTTCCCTGAGGTACTTCTAAAGAAATTTCTGAGTTTTGCTTCCAGTTATCTTGCATATGATTCCATTGTCCCATTTTTAAAGATTCAGGAGCTGAGGTAACAGTTACGCCTAAAATATTACCTATAGATTTATTATAAGTAATGGTTACATCTGTGTAATATGCGTCATTACCAAATTCGTTTTTAATCTCTTGTTCTAAAGCAGCAAAACCTTCTTTATTAGCCGCTTGCTTACTTGTCGAATTTCCGCAAGAAACCAACGAAATAAATACTGCTATGATTGCTATGAAT
This sequence comes from Tenacibaculum aestuarii, assembly GCF_964510395.1. Taxonomy (NCBI): domain Bacteria; kingdom Pseudomonadati; phylum Bacteroidota; class Flavobacteriia; order Flavobacteriales; family Flavobacteriaceae; genus Tenacibaculum; species Tenacibaculum aestuarii. Next base: position 119,776 of record NZ_CAZEFY010000002.1, on the reverse strand, counting down.
TTTAATACTTTCATTTTCGTGTTTTTTTATAATTACACGACTAAAAGTATATAGCTAAAGTGAAGTAGGAAATAGAAAATCTATTTCTGGGGTTTTTGAATGAATAAGTGCGAAGCTTTGCTAAATATCCGTAAAAAACAATGGTTTAACCCTTAGTCCAGTTTAAAAAAGTACATAGAAACTGTTCTTTTTTTCGGGAAGAGACAGGTATTTTTTTACCATTCTTTAGGTAGATAACCCCTGATTTATCATACTTGTCAATGAATTTTAAGTTAACCATAAATGATTGGTGCGGGCGTGTAAAATTAGCTATAGAAAGGCGTTCTTCAAATTCTTTTAAGGTTTTTGAAACCATGTACTTTTTATTGTCGCTGCAATAAAATGTAGTGTATCCCTTATCTGATTCACAAAACAACAATTCGTTTAAATCAATTACTTGAAAACTATCATGTAATGATAAAATTAGCTTTGAATCTTCATTATTCCAAGCCTGTTTTGCTACTTGTACTTGTTGTTTTTGTTGAGATATTGGAAGTTGAGCAACTTTTTGTAGTGCTGTTTGTAATTCATCTATATCAACAGGTTTTAACAAGTAGTCTACTGCACCAATTTTTAACGCACGTAAGGCATGCTCTTCATAAGCAGTAATAAAAATTACTTTAAAATTGAGGTTTTCGGTTTGTGCTAAAAACTCAAATCCAGTACCGTCGGTAAGGTTGATATCTAAAAAAACTAATTCAGGTTTACAAGCATTAGCAACTACTACGGCATCTTTTACCGATTCACATTCACCTAACACAGTTATTTCATTATCAAGTAATTGCAACAGATTTCGTAAACCTTTTCTAATATATTCTTTATCCTCTATTATTAATATTTTCAATACTTTCTATTTTTATATAAGGGATTGTCAAAGTAACTATAGTTCCTTGTTTATTATATTTTTTTCTATCCTCAATAGTAACCGAACCTTTCATTTTAACATCTTTTGATAGTATTTTTAATCGTTCAGTAGTAATAGTGGTTGATAGCGATTTTTTATCTTGATTTTTACGTTCCATTAAATAATCTACACCAACACCATTATCGGTAATAATACAAAGTAATTCTTGGTTTGAATAACTGAGTTCTATGTTGATGAGTCTGTCACCTGTTAGATTTACAAAAGCGTGTTCTATAGCATTTTCAACAAAAGGCTGAATAAGCATTGGTGGAATTTTAAACAACGATGTGTCAATAGTATCTTCTACAGAAATTGTGTAGACATATAATTCATTTTCTAAGTTTTGAAGTGCTAAATAGTTTTCTACTGCCATTAATTCTTGTGAAAGTAATACAGTTCTATCTCTTGAGTTTTCTAAAATTATTCGAAGCAATTTTGAAAATTTCGACAGGTAGGAAACCGATTTTTTCTGTTCTTTGTCCAAAATCATTCCTTGTAAAACTGAAAGTGAATTAAAAATAAAATGCGGAGTCATTTGCGAGCGTAGTAGTTTTTGCTCAATGATTACATTTTGTGTTTTTGATTTTTGATTCCTCAGTTTTAAGAGTAAAATGATAATACCTAAAACCAAAGTTGTTATTAAAAAAGCAACGATACCGAACAATAAATTTCGTTGTGACTTTTTTAAGTTTTGAGAAGTATTAAGTACTGTTTTTGTTAGTTTTAATTCTCGAATACTGGCTGAATCCAAGGCTTGCTTGTATTTATACTCATACTCTATTTGAGTTATTTTTTCAATATTTTCTTTGTTAAAAATACTATCATTTAATATTTTGTATTGTTGATAGTTTGTAAGAGATTTTTTATAATCACCTGTATTTTTATAAATTATAGAAAGAAGCTCTGCGGTTTCTTTTTGCAGTTCTAGTAATTTCATTTCAACAGCTATTTCTTGACTTTTCAATACATAATTGAGCGCCTTCTGATATTGCTTCTGAGAGTTGAAACACCTAGCTAATCCTAAGTAGGAACGACATAAACCGATTGGAGAACCTACTTCTTTATTCACAATTCCAGCCTCTTTGAAATTCTTAAAAGCTTTTGCTTCTTGTTGTACTAAAATTTGAACATCTGCTACATCATTCAAACTTATACCAACTCCTCTTTTATCATTAATTGTTTGACGTATTTCTAAAGCCTTTTGAAATTGTTCTAAAGCATTTATATAGTCTAATTGGGTTTTATAAATAGTTCCTTTAAGGCTTAAACACATAGCAATAGTCACTTGACTATTTTGCTTTTTAGCCACTTCTAAAGCTTTATTTACATATGTTAATGCTTTTTCAATATTGCCAAGGTTATTATAAACCATTCCCATATTCAACATTAATCTTGCTGTATAGTTAGATAGTCCTAACTTTTCATAAATACCCACTGCTGTGTTAAAATTCTCTAGTGCTCTAGGGTAATTTCCTTGTTCTCCAAATATGCTTCCAATGTTAGTGTATGCTCTTGCAACACCCATAGTATCTTTGACTTTTAGTTTTAACTCTTTAGACCTAGTATAATTACGAATAGCTTCTATATAATTTCCTTGGTCAGCATAGATATTACCTATATTATTTAAACTTCCGGCAACACCTTTTAAGTCATTTAGTGATTCATCTATCTCTGCGGATTTTTTATAATACACTATAGCATTGGAAAAATCACTTTGATAATAATAAGCCATTCCTATACCATTGTTTGCATAAGATTCTCCTTTCCTATTATTTAAAAATCTGTATAATTTAATCGCTTCTTTAAACTTCAGAATGCTTTCTTTGTAATTAGATTTTTTAACGTCTATATGCCCCTTGTAGTAGATAACATCTGCTTTACCTGTAGAGTAATTTATTTTTTTTGAAATTGTTTCGGCTTCATTCAATAATAGTCTAGCTTTTTCTTTTTCTAAATCTTGAATCTCATAATAAAGACGTATTAAAAGATTAACTCTTATAGAATCTTCTGCTTTATTATTTTCTAATCCAGTTCTAAGGCTATCTATTTTTTTGTTTTGAGCCTGAACATTTACAATAAAAATGATAGAAACAGATAATGTAAGAATATACTTGATGAATTTCATAAAATTTTTCTACTGGTTTATAGCAAAATAACGGAACTAAATCTAATAAAATTAATTTAACAGGTTTAAACTGTTATTCTTTTGTTTTAAAAAAATATTAACAAACTAAACTGCTTCTTAAAAACTTACATCAAAAATGAATCGATAAATATTTTAACTCTAAATACTAGTAGTTTTATAAGTATTTTTGCTTTATGGATTCACTTACGCAAATTGTTTTGGGTGCTGCAGTTGGAGAGGCTGTATTAGGAAAAAAAGTTGGCAATAAAGCAATGTTTTACGGTGCTATTGCTGGTACAATTCCTGATTTAGATGTATATGTTGGAAAACTTTTCGATACTGTTACTGCTCTAGAAATACACAGAGGTTTTACGCACTCTGTTTTTTTTGCTATTGTTTTTGGGTGGATTTTCGGTTGGCTTATTTCCTTGTATGAGAAAAAAGCCTCCACAAAAGAATGGGCACTACTGATGTTTTGGGGATTTATTACGCATCCAATTCTAGATGCCCATACCACTTGGGGAACTCAACTTTTTTGGCCTCTCGATATTCGATTGGCTTTTAAAAACATTTTTGTTATTGATCCTTTATACACACTGCCTTTCTTAGTGTTTTTGTTAATGGCAATGTTTCAACGGAAAGGAGCAGCAAAAAGGAGAAAGTATAACAACCTGGGACTTATTGTAAGTAGTTCTTATATGGCAATCACTATTGTTATCAAAGGAATTACCTATACTAAATTTGCGCATGCTTTAAAAGAACAAGGAATAGTTTATAAAGAAATAGAAACCAAACCTACACCTTTTAACACTGTTTTATGGTCTGCGAATGTTGAGACAGATGATGCTTATCTGATTGGTTATTATTCTTTTTTTGACACAAAACCTATTGAGTTTTACTCCTATCCTAAAAATCACCATTTACTGGGTGATTATAAAGATGATGCTTCTGTAAAACGACTTATAAAAATTACCAAAGGTTGGTATACTTTTTCAGAAAAAAACAATGCTCTTTATTTAAATGATTTACGCTTCGGACTGCTTAGTGTAGCTCCGAATTTTCAACAGTTTGCTTTTAGTTTTAAAATAACTGAAGAAGATAATAAAGTTCTTATAGATGAGGTTCCTAGAAACAGAGAAAAAGCCAAAGAACTCGTAAATGATCTTTGGATTAGAATTCAAGGAAATTAATTGAAGAAATCACTGTATATGTCGTAAACTTGTAACTCTATTTAAAAACAGCGTTACTCAGGTTTGAGACAAAAATATTTTCACTTTTTTTCAATTATTTTTTTAGTTCTTACTCAATTCGCATTTATTACTGCATTATTGCTTGAACACAAAAATGTTTTTACGGTAATATCGTTAACAACACTTATTACTGCACTCATAATTTACACCTACATAAAATTCTTTAAAATTAAAGAAGTAGATTTTGAGCCTCTCTATGTAATGATTTTTGTTATCGCTGGTGCGCTACTTACAAGTTATTTACATCTTTTTACTCCTTTGAATTCTATTTTAGCAGCAGCACTTATCGGAACAACCGCTTCCTTTTTACCCAATTTGAATAAAAAATCTAAGGTTTTACAAAACATACCTAATGCTATATACTGTGGTTGTTTTGTAGGAATGTCACAAAAACACGTTGTAATCGATTATAGTTTTATACTCATTGCAGGTATGATAGCTGGTATCTTTTATATGTTTTCAAAAAATCTGTTTCATGGAGTTGGCGGTAAATTAGGTACTCTTGCTTTTGGTAGCGTTGTTATCTCATCATTATTATTGTTAATTCTCTCATAATGCTAACTACCATATCAATATATTTAACAAGCATACTCGGAGCTTTTTTAACCTTTTTAGTAAGCACAAAATACAAACAAGGTCCTGTGAGAGCCTCTGCCCTATTAACTCTTATTGTCGCTGGTGTATGCTTCCTTTTTCCTGAGATATTTTTAGAAGATATAACCAACCAAATTCCTTGGGTATTTTTTGGTGCTTCTTTTGTTGGAATGACTTCTGGAAAACTTACTCGAAACTATATTTCAATTATTTTTGCTGGAATAGTTTTCGGATTCATATATACGGTTAGCCCTGATTTTTTTAATGGTTATGGAGGCGCATTAGGAACGGCTGCCTGTATTTCTATCTTAGTTGTTATTGGAATAAACAATCTTATCCGACTTTTAAAAGCTTCAAAAAAGAAAAAGAAACTACTTAAAAAAGTGGTTCTTAAAAGCTAATTCTATTGTAGGTTACATTATTGATGCCAAATACAAAATCAATCAACCTACTGCAACCTCCTTTATTTTTTCTTAACTTTATCTTCTTAAGATTAGAGAAAAATCATGGAGAATAAACCTAAAAAACAAGCTTCTGCTGAACCACCGTATAAGTTATTAAGTCTAAGAACTGGTAAACCAAAAGATTGGGCTGCTGGTATTCCTGCTGTAGTACACTCTATAAAAAGCCTTATTAACGATAAAACGTTAACCAGAGGAGGTAAAGCCTTGTTTAAAATGAATCAATTTGATGGCTTTGATTGTCCTAGTTGTGGTTGGCCTGATCCTGACGATGAACGCTCTCCTATTGCTGAATACTGTGAAAACGGAGCCAAAGCTTTAGCTGAAGAAGCCACTAGTAAAAGAATTACTGCAGATTTTTTCAAACAAAATTCTGTGTATGATTTATCTCAACTAACTGATTATGAAATTGGACATTTAGGTCGACTTTCTGAACCTATGTATCTTCCAAAAGACGGTACCCACTACGAACCTATAAGTTGGGATAATGCTTTTAGCAAAATTGCTGAACACTTAAACAAATTAGAATCTCCTAATAACGCTGCTTTTTACACTTCAGGAAGAACAAGTAATGAAGCTTCCTTTGTATATCAACTTTTTGTTCGCGAATTCGGAACCAACAACTTTCCTGATTGCTCTAACATGTGCCATGAAACCTCTGGTTTTACCCTAGCTCAAACAACAGGTATTGGAAAAGGAACTGCTACTTTAAATGATTTTTATGATACTGACATTGTAATAATTATCGGACAAAACCCTGGAACAAACTCACCACGAATGTTGAGCGCTCTTGAAAAAGGGAAAAAGAACGGTGCTAAAATTATTGCTATTAATCCACTTCCTGAAGCAGGTTTAATGGGGTTTAGAGATCCTCAAAAAGTAAATGGTATTTTAGGAAAAGGAGTTCAACTCGCAGATTTGTATCTTCCTGTAAAAATCAACGGAGATTTAGCCCTTCTAAAAGCAATTGAACAATTACTATTATATTTTGAAAAGGAAACCCCTGGAAAAGTTTTCGATCAAGATTTTATTAAAAATAAAACGGTTGGTTATGAAGAACTAATCAAACAAGTAGAAAACTATGACCTTGAGGAGCTAGCAAAAGCTTCTGGTGTTTTATTAGAGGATATCCGTAAAGCTGCAGAAATGTTAGCTTATAAAAATAGAATTATTATTTGCTGGGGAATGGGACTTACCCAACAACCTAACGGAGTTGATATTTTAAAAGAAGTTTTAAACCTTTTATTCCTAAAAGGAAGTATCGGTAAACCTGGAGCCGGTTCTTGTCCTGTTCGCGGGCATAGTAACGTACAAGGAAACAGAACAATGCTCATCAATAATCATCCTTCCCAAGAACAACTAGATAAGCTTGAAGAAGTTTTTGGTTTTAATCCGCCAAGAGAAAACGGTTATGATGTGGTTGACACCATAAAAGCAATGAATGAAGGAAAAATAAAAGTACACTTTAGCATGGGTGGAAATTTCTTATCAGCTACTCCTGACACTACCTATACAGCAAACGGATTAAGACAACTAGACTTATCTGTTTCTGTTTCTACTAAACTTAATAGGACCCATTTAATTCACGGTAAAGAATCTATAATTTTACCTACAATTTCCCGAAGTGAAACAGATATTATAAATGACGAATTACAACATGTAAGTACCGAAAATGCTATGGGAATTGTAGAATGGTCAAGAGGAATGTTACAGCCAATTTCAGATAAACTAATCAACGAAACTCATATCGTTTGTCGAATGGCAAAAGCTACTTTAGGAAATAAAAGTGTAGTTGATTGGAATCGTTACATGAACAGTTATGATGCTGTAAGAGATGATATTGAAAAATGTATTCCTGGTTTTGAAAACTACAATGTTCGTGTAAAACAAAAAGGTGGGTTCTACCTACCTAACGGTGCTCGTGAAGGAAGCTTTAAAACAAAAGAGTTTGGTGACCGTGTTCCGTTTTCTATAACTAAATTACCTCAAAACACACTTGCCGACGATGAATATTTAATGGCTACTGTAAGAACACACGATCAGTTTAACACCACTATTTACGGATTAGATGATCGCTACCGCGGAGTTTATAACGAGCGTCGTGTAATTTTTATGAATAAAAAAGATATAGAAAAAGCTGGATTTAAAACTGGTGATAAAGTAGATTTATTCAACTATGACAATAATACCGAGCGTGTTGCTCCACTTTTCATTATTGTTGAATATCCTATTCCTGAAAAAAATACAGTTACGTATTTCCCTGAAACTAATGTATTGGTATCTATTCACAATGTAGTAGCAGGAAGTAACATGCCAGCTTCTAAGCATGTTAAGATTAAGGTTAGAAAACACAATCCTGATACTTTAACTAATTAGAAAAAGCCACCAACCACTTCTTAACTAACTTAAAACCTTGCTCTTATGCAAGGTTTTCTCAAAATATTGGTTATTTTAGTAACTATTACATCAACTAATACAGTACTATGTCTAAAAAAATAGGATTAAAAGAAGCCATATCTATAGGTATTGGAGGTATGGTGGGTGGTGGTATTTTTGCCGTTTTAGGTCTTGCCGTTTTACTTGCCAAAGGAGGAACTCCAATTGCTTTTTTACTTGCTGGTATTCTCGCACTTATAACTTCTTATAGCTATGTACATTTGTCTAAAAAATATCCAGACAGAGGAGGAACCGTAAAATTTATCAATCAAGGTTTTGGAAAAACAATTTTTAGCGGAGCTATCAACAACCTTTTATGGATAAGTTATATCGTTATGCTTTCCTTATATGCCTCGGCTTTTGGTTCTTATGCTCCTAACCTATGGGAAATAACACAAAATAAAACGATCAACTTTCATATATACGCCAGTGCTATTATTATTATAGCTACAGCTATTAACTATTACAGTATTGCTGTAGTAGGAAAAATTGAATCATACGCGGTAGTTATAAAACTTATAATTCTTATTGGTTTTATTGCTATTGGTGCCTATGGACTCATAGAAAATCCTAATATGGCACAACTATCCATTAGTAACTGGGAAAACCCTATCAAACTATTTGCTGGAGGAATGGTTATTTTCGTTGCTTACGAAGGTTTTGAATTAATTGCTAATGCGGCTCCTGATATTCTAAATCCCGAGAAAAATATTTCAAAAGCCTATTATTATTCTGTCATATTTGTCATTTTTCTGTATATCATTATTGCTTTGGTTACGGTGGGGTCATTACCTTTCAATCAAATTGCAAAAGCTCAAGATTATGTACTGGCAGAAGCTGCAAAACCTATGTTAGGACAACTCGGTTTCACCATCATAACCATTGCTGCTTTAATTTCTACTTTTTCTGCAATTAATGCTTCTTTGTACGGAGGTAGTAAAGTAAATTATGAAATTGCTGAAGACGATGAATTACCTCACCATTTTTTATCTAAATTCTGGAATCAACCTATCGGTTTATTAATTACTGCTATTGCTACACTTGTACTTGTAAATACTTTAAATCTTGAAAGTATTTCTACTGCTGGTAGTGTTGGATTCATTTTAATTTTTGGAATTGTAAATTATGTAGGCTTTAAACTCTCAAAAGAAACTGGTAGTAATAAAGTAATTCCTTTTTTTGGTTGTTTGTTATGTGTAATTGCCCTATTTATTCTAATAAAACAACAACTTCAATCCAATCTAGTCGGAGTTTTTGTTTCTCTTGGAATTATTCTCCTTTGTTTTATTATTGAATGGTTTTATAAGAAAAGTGAAACAAAAAGCTAAAAAACTACAAATAAAATGGTTGATAACATCACTCAAATTTGGAAAGAATTTCAACAAAATGTTTTAGAGCATATACCTAAAGTTGTATTAGCTTTAATTATAATTATTCTTTTTGCGCTTGTAGCTAGTGGAGCTAAAAAAATATGCATTAATGTATACCGAAAAGCTTTTAAAGAAAACTACCTGAATATTGAAAGGATCATAGCCTCTTTATTTTACGCATTGTTTTTTGCAACAGGTGTTTTATTAGCACTGCATATTTTAGGTTTAGACAAACCGTTTGAAAAACTACTAGCAGGGGCTGGTGTTGTGGGTATTATTGCTGGTTTTGCTTTAAAAGACATCGCTTCTAATATGTTTTCTGGACTTTTGGTTGATTTACAACGCCCTTATAAAGTTGGAGATTGGGTTGAGATTGATGGAAAATATGGTGTTGTGTTAGATATTAGCTGGCTTACAACTAAAATAAAAACCGTACCAGGTCAGGAAGTTTTTGTACCCAACCAAATTATTTACAATGGTACTTTTACCAATTATTCTACTTGGGGAAAACGACGTATCATTTTAAGAAGCGGAGTTTCGTATGGTGACGATTTAGAACACGTTAGATCAGTTGCTTTAGATGAAGTTAAAAAAATAGAAGAATATCTTCCAGAAGAAGGTATCGATTTTTATTTTACTGATATTGGTGGTTCTACTTACGATTTTATGCTTCGTTATTGGGTTAAGTTTGAGTCTAATGATGATTTCTGTAAAGGAATGAACGATGTTATTATGCATATTAAAAAACGTTTTGAACAAGAAAACATTTCCATTGCTTATCCAGTAACCACCCTTGACTTTGGAGTAAAAGGTGGTGTAAACTTATTTGATAAGAATATAAAAGTTCAGAAATAACAAAATAGATAAATTCCTATTCTTCTAATTTAGAGTTTTCAGAATAGGTACGCCATTTTGCCAAACATGCTTCAATATCCTCAGGGATTTCAGAGTTAAATTGTAAAAACTCTCCTGTAGTTGGATGCGTAAACCCTAACGTTTTTGCATGTAACGCTTGTCTTGGTAAAACCTTAAAACAGTTCTCAACAAATTGTTTATACTTAGTAAATGTAGTTCCTTTTAAAATGGTATCGCCTCCATAACGCTCATCATTAAATAAGGTATGTCCTATATGTTTAAAATGAGCTCTAATTTGATGTGTTCTACCCGTTTCTAACTTACATTGTACCAAAGTTACATACGTTAATCGCTCTATAACTTTATAATGTGTTACCGCATGTTTTCCGTGTTCTCCATCAGGAAAAACATCCATTTGTAAGCGATTTTTAAAACTACGCCCTATATTACCCTCTATAGTACCTTGGTCTTCCTCTATATTTCCCCAAACTAAAGCATAGTACAAACGTTCAGTGGTTCTATCGAAAAACTGTTTTGATAAATGTGCCATTGCATATTCAGTTTTTGCAACAACTAACAATCCGCTAGTATCTTTATCAATACGATGCACCAAACCTGGACGTTCATTCGAGTTTTTAGGTAAGTTTTCTATATGGTGTATTAATCCATTAACTAATGTTCCTGAATAATTTCCATGACCTGGATGTACTACCATACCTGCTGGTTTGTTTACAACAATTACCTCGTCATCTTCATACACAATATCAATTGGAATATCTTCAGCAACCAATAAATTCTCATGTGGTGGATAGGTTAACACTACTCTAACCACATCTTTTGGTTTTACTTTGTAGTTTGGTTTTACTACAACATCATTCACCAACACATTTCCTGCTTTGGCTGCTTGTTGTATTTTATTTCGAGTAGCATTTTCAATAAAATTCATTAAAAACTTATCTACTCGTAAAGGTACTTGACCATCAGTAGCTACAAACCGATGGTGTTCGTATAATTCATCATTCTCAAAATCTGGAGTCGTCTCTTCCTGCATCAATCAATATTAAAATTAGTTTCCATTACCATCTCCTAAAATTAAATCGATGGTTGTTTGTTTTGGTAATTTTGTTCCTGGTTCTATTTTTTGTCCGTTATGTTTTAATCCACGAACTACATCTTTTCCTATATCGTGTACCCAAGTAACATTGCTTCCTACTTTGAATCCTATAGAACGTAAATGTGTAGTTGCTTGACGTCTTGTGCGTCCATTTAAATCAGGTATTACAACATCTCTGTACTTAGACGGATTTAATGTTAAATATATTTTACGTTTTTCTTTCACAAAATCTCCTGCTTCTGGATCTTGCTCAATAATCGATTTTTTAGGATATTCAGGGTTATAACTAGCACTATCAATCACTACAAAATCTAAGTTCAATTCGTCTAGCTTTTGTGTTACTTCATCTAAAGACATTTTGTGCAAGTTTGGCACTTGTATTTTTTGGTTATGGTTTGTCGTTACTCCAAGCCACCATTGTAGTCCGAATACGAATATAAATATTGCTACAACTGCTATAATTACGTTTGTTAAAAAAGATTTACTTTTAATAAATTGAAATAAACCTCCAGACTTTTCTGTTAAATTACTCATATCATTTTTTTGTAAGATCGCACAAATGTACAGTAAAAATAGTACTATTTTCAAATCAACAAGTCTTAAACGAGTTTTTTTGGTAAGTTTGTATAATCCTACATTGGGATTTTAAGAAAACAACAACAAAACAGTAATTGAAATATAAATAAAGTGAAAAAAAACATCGCTATTATTATGGGAGGATATTCCTCTGAAGTAGGTATATCTTTAAAAAGTGGTAATGTAGTTTACAAACATCTTAATAAAGAAAAATACAACCCGTATAGAGTTCTTATTTTAAAAGATAAATGGGTTTTGGTTGATGATGATGAAAATGAACACCCTATTAATAAACATGATTTTTCTGCTGAAATAAACGGAACCAATATCACTTTTGACGCTGTTTTTAATGCGATTCATGGTGCTCCGGGTGAAAACGGAGTCATCTTAGCTTATTTTAACCTTATCGGATTAAAACATACCTCTGCCCCATTCTATCAAATGGCATTGACGTTTAATAAACGAGATACTTTAAGTGTCGTAAAAGAATATGGTATTCCTGCTGCAATTTCTGTTTATTTAAATAAAGGAGATGAAATCAACACCAATACCATCATTGAAAAAGTAGGATTACCTTGTTTTGTAAAACCAAATAATGCGGGTTCTAGCTTCGGAATCTCTAAAGTATATACACAAGAAGAATTAATTCCTGCTATTGAAAAAGCCTATGAAGAAGATTCTGAAATCTTAATTGAAAGCTTTTTAGATGGAACCGAAGTTTCTGTGGGTGTAATTCAGTACAAAGGAGAAACTAAAGTATTACCAATTACTGAAATTGTTTCTGATAATGACTTCTTCGACTATAAAGCTAAATATGAAGGAGAATCGCAAGAAATTACTCCAGCACGTTTAACAGAAGCTCAAGAGAAGAGCGTAAATAACATTGCTAAGCGCGTGTACGAAATTTTAAATATGAGCGGATTTTCGCGCTCTGAATATATTCTTGTAAATGACGTTCCTCATTTCTTAGAAATGAATACTGTTCCTGGATTAACAGAAGCAAGTATTTTACCACAACAAGCCAATCATGCAGGTATCTCTTTAACTGAGTTATTTGGAAATGCTATTGAAATGGCTTTAAACAACTAATTAACAATGAAAAGAGCTATTTTCCCAGGATCTTTCGACCCAATCACTTTAGGACATGTAGATATTATTGAACGAGGTGTTACGCTTTTTGATGAGTTAATCATCGCTATTGGTGTAAATGCTGATAAAAAATATATGTTTTCTTTAGAAGAACGTAAACGCTTTATTGAAGAAACTTTTAAGCATGAACCTAAAATAAAGGTACTAACTTACAGCGGACTTACCGTAAACTTTTGTATAGAGCAAAATGCTCAATTTATTTTAAGAGGCTTACGAAATCCAGCCGATTTCGAGTTCGAAAAGGCAATTGCCCATACCAATAGAAAACTTTCAGAAATTGAAACTGTTTTCCTACTAACCTCTTCTGGTAAGAGTTATATCTCATCCTCTATTGTTCGCGATGTTATCCGAAACGAAGGAGATTACACAGGTCTGGTTCCTGATGCTGTTAGAATTTAATCGCAGAGCGATAGCCAAAGGTTTAATTAACTAGGTTTCCTCTAAACACTTAAAATATTATTCATTGAAAAAGCTAGCTGTATTATTACTACTAATTATTGTTGCTTGTAAACAAGAATCAACAAAAGAAACAAAAGATTTTACGACACTGTTTGAAACATCAAACGGAACAGAAACATCTACTTATAAAGAGGTAATTTCTTATTACAAAGATTTGGCTGAGACATATCCTGAAATTTCTTTATTTGAAATTGGTACTACAGATATTGGTAAACCTTTACACTTAGCTGTTTTTAATATAGATGGAAGAACAGACATCAATCAAATTAAGAACTCTTCAAAAAACAGAGTTTTAATTAATAACGGAATTCACCCTGGAGAATCTGACGGAATAGATGCTTCAATGTTACTATTAAGAGATATTGTTCAAAATGACTCCTTAAAAAGCAAGTATAAAAACTCTTTAATTTGTGTTATTCCTGTATACAATATAGGTGGGGCTTTAAACAGAAACTCACACACTAGAGCCAATCAAAATGGACCTAAAGAGTATGGTTTTAGAGGTAATGCACGTAACTATGACCTAAATCGTGATTTTATAAAACAAGATACTAAAAATGCAGCAGCATTTGCTGAAATATTTCACACTGTAAATCCAGATGTTTTTATTGATAATCATGTAAGCAATGGTGCCGACTATCAATATGCTATTACCCATCTATTTACACAACACAACCAATTAGGTGGAAAGTTAGGAGAGTTTATTGAAAAGGAAATGCGACCTGAAATTGAACAATCCTTAGCTCAAAAAGATATTATTATAACTCCGTATGTAAATGTTTGGGGAACAACTCCTGAAAGTGGTTGGTCTCAATTTTTTGACTCTCCAAGATATTCTACTGGGTACACTAGTCTATTCAACACCTTAGGTTTAATGGTAGAAACACACATGCTTAAACCTTATAAAACACGTGTAGAGCAAACTTATGAACTACTATTTTCAACGTTAGATTTTTCCAAAGAAAACAGCAATAAGATAAAAGAATTACGTAAAAATGCTGTACAGGAAATTATCAATAAAAAAACATATCCTATTGCTTTTTCAGTTGATAAAGAGAATCCATCTACACTTAATTTTAAAGGATATGAAGGTGTTTTTATAGATAGTAAGGTTACTAACGGAAAGCGTTTATTTTATGATAGAACAAAACCTTACACTAAAGAAATTCCATATTACAACAATTATATCTCAACAAAAGAAGTTACCATACCTAAAGCTTATATTTTAGAACAAGGTTGGCACAAAGTTGTGGAGCGATTACAAAATAACAATATTGAATTTACTCGTTTTAAGAATGATACTGTTTTAACGGTAGAAATACAGCACATCAAAAATTTTGAAACTCGAAACACTGCTTACGAAGGTCATTATTTGCACTACAACACCGAAATTACCAAAACAGAGAATCAGCAAATTCAATTTAACAAAGGAGATATTTATATTCCTACCAATCAAACAGCTATTCGCTATATTTTAGAAACCTTGGAAGCTGAGGCGGTAGATTCTTTCTTCAACTGGAATTTCTTCGATACTATTTTACAACAAAAAGAAGGCTATTCTGCCTATGTTTTTGAGGACATTGCTGAAGCTTTTTTACAAGAAAACCCTTCAATTAAGAAACAGTTTGAAGAAAAGCTAAGCACCGATGAGAGTTTTGCCAAAAATCCACAAACGCAATTGTATTGGATTTATACAAAAACCCCTCATTATGAAAAAGCTCATAAAAAACTACCTATTTTTAAGTTATATTAACAATTAGCAAACCTCTTTGTAACATTTTTATATTTTTGTTATTGATTAGGAAATTAATCTGATGAATAAAGAGCCCTTAAAATCCGTTTGTGAACAACAGAACTTTGAAGAAGTCTTCAATAAACATTCACAAACCTTACGAAATTATATCTACTATAAATGTGGCGATACTCAGCAAGCTGAAGATATTGTTCAGGAAGCCTATATCAAATTGTGGAATAATTGCGCGAAAGTAATTTTTGAAAAAGCTAAATCCTTTTTATATACCGTGGCAAACAATCACTTTTTAAATGAAGTGGCTCATAAAAAAGTGGTATTAGAATATCAAAAACAAAATACTACCAATAATACATCAATAGAAACTCCTCAGTTTATATTGGAAGAAGATGAATTTCATAAAAAATTAAAAAAAGCGATTGCCGACCTTCCTGAAAGGCAGCGAGAAGTTTTTTTACTAAGCAGAATAGATAAGAAAAAATACAGTGAAATTGCTGAGATAGTTGGTATTTCTGTTAAGGCTGTAGAGAAAAGAATGAGTAAGGCATTACTTACTTTAAAAGAACAAATAGGTAAAGTGTAATAAAAAATACTATTTGTAGTAGGGTAATTAGTTTTTTAATTGTTTTTAATACAAATAGCACGAATAATAGGAAATGAAAATAAATTATAAAGATGAGACTTTTTTAGCTAGATGGATAGCCAATGAGCTTTCTCCTAAGGAGCTGGAAGAATTTCAACAGTCTGATGTTTATCATCAATTTAAAGCTATTGATGATGCTTCACAGTTGTTAAAAGCCCCTGATTATAATCAGAAAGAAGCTCTTACTCAAATTCAAAACAAACTACAGTCTAAAGAGGCAAATAAAAAAGTCGTGAAATTAATTCCTAATTGGATGTACGGCGCAGCTGCTTCTATAGCTTTATTAATTAGCTTTTTTTACTTTAATTATAGTACAAATGACATCTCTACAAGTTACGGAGAGTATTCAACTATAACTTTACCAGATAATTCAACTGTACATCTTTCTCCTAACTCTACTGTTAGCTACAAAAAATACAAGTGGGATGGTAATAGAGAGTTATCTTTAAAAGGAAAAGCATTTTTTGAAGTTGAAAAGGGTAAATCTTTTACTGTAAATACCACTGAGGGTAACGTTACTGTTTTAGGAACTAAATTTACAGTTAATACTTCTGAAAATTATTTTGAAGTTCTTTGTTATGAAGGAAAAGTGAAAGTAACTTCTAAAAGTAATGATGAAGCGATTTTAACTTTAGGAAAAGCCTACAGAAATTATAATGAAAAAGCTGAAAAATGGACTTTTAACTCAGATAGTCCTTCTTGGTTAAAAGGTGAAAGTTCATTTACTAATGTTCCTTTATATCAAGTAATTAAAGCATTAGAAAACCAATTCAACTTAAAGTTTGATTCTTCAAAAATAGATACCGAAAAACGATTTACGGGTACTTATACACATGAAGATGTTAATATAGCATTACAAACTGTTTTTGCTCCTATGAAAATTTCTTATAAATTAGCAAAAAATAGTACTGTTATATTGACATATAATTAATGAATATAAAATTAAGTATACTTTTTATATGCTTAGCAATGTCTATTTTTTCTCAGGAAAAGATAGACATTTCTTTTATAGACACTCCTTTATTAGACGTTCTAAAACAAACGGAAGCTAATTTTGGGGTTAAATTTTCGTATAACCCTGAAATAATTCAAGAAGATATTTTTTCGTTTTCTCAGAAAAACTGTGAATTAGTATATCTCTTAGGGGAAATTGAGCGTCAAACTTCCTTTATTTTTAAAAAAATAAACGACCGTTACTATTATATTACTAAAAAAACAGCTCTTAGCGATGAAAACTACACGCTTCTAAACGAAATTCTTGTTACCAACTACATAACATCGGGAATTAACAAAAAGAAAAATGGAGCTATTTCTATTTTACCAAAGCAACTTGGAGTATTACCCGGATTAACTGAACCAGATGTTTTAGAAAGTTTAAAAATTATTCCAGGAGTTCAAAGTCCTGATGAAACTGCTTCGGGAATCTATATTAGAGGAGGAACTCCTAATCAAAATTTAGTACTTTGGGATGGAATAAAAACTTACTATTTAGGTCATTTTTTCGGAATGATTTCTGCTTTTAATCCATACACTACAAAAGAAATTGTCTTGTCTAAAAGCGGTACAAGTGCTAGATATGGAAATAGAGTTTCTGGTGTTATTGATATAAAAACCTCTGAAGAAATCCCTAAAAAAGTAACAGGAAGTTTTGGTTTAAATATGACTCATGCAGATGCTAATATTGATATTCCTTTGTCTAAAAAAACTGCTTTATCATTTTCTGCACGAAGCTCTTATTCTAACTTTTTAAAAACTTTCACCTTTAATAAATTATCTACAAGAGTATTTCAAACATTCAATAATAACCAAGAAAACAACATCATTGATAAAAACATAAAGTTTAGCAGAGATAATGAATTTAATTTTTCTGATTACACAGCAAAATTCATGACCAACATTTCTGAAAAAGAATCTTTATCCTTTAGTTTTTTACATACTAAAAATAAAATGTACAATGATTTTACTGTTCCTGACTATGAAGATAAATACAATGACCTAATAAACATTAAGAACACTGGTATGAGCGCTAATTGGAAAAAAGAAACCAATGAAAAAACGACTCATAACATAAAAAGTTATTTTTCAACATTTACATTAGACTATAGTGCCAATTATAGCTACTTTCAAAATTATCTCTTAGAACATTCAAGTAAAAGCAATACTTTAAATGATGTTGGTGTTTCTTATAATGTAAACTACTCTATTAATAATAAAACTGATATACTTTTAGGGTATGATTACACCTCTACAGATGCCGAATATAATTTAGAATATTTATACAGCTTACAAGGACAAAATCAATACAACTTTCAACAAAGTGATGAAAGCTCAAACGATACTCACTCTATTTTTGGAGAATATTTATATGACTCTGATAATTGGAACATAAATACTGGTATACGTTTCAACTACTTTTCAAAAATTAATAAATTCGTTTTAGAACCTAGAATATATCTTGAAAAAAAATTAAATACTAGCTTTAGCTTTAAAGCCTCTTTTGAACAAAAACATCAAACATTAAGTCAAATAATAGAATTTCAAAGTTCTAGTTTAGGCTTTGATCTAGAAAATCAGATATGGGTACAAGTAAACAACGACGATATTCCTCTTCAAAAAAGTTTACAGTTTTCTTCTGGTATTCTTTTTAATAAAGATAATTGGAAAATAGACATAGAACCCTATTATAAGAAAGTTACTGGTATGACCTCACAAACTAGTGGTTATAACGATCAAACAGACGACTTTTCTGACGGTGAAGGCAAAATATATGGTATTGATATTTTAGTTAATAAAACATTTAATAATTACAGAACTTGGGTTAATTATTCTTACACTAAAAACAGATTTATATTTTTAGATTTAGAAAATAAATATTTCCCTGCCAACCATGATATTACAAATTACTTTTCTTGGTCTCATGCCTATAAGTTAAATTCTTATGAATTTTCTTTAGGATGGATTTACAGAACAGGAAATCCCTATACTGCTGTAAAAGATTTTTACAATACAGAAAATGGCTTTCCTGTAATCGACTTAGATTCTGACAATATCAACGCTCTTAGACTACCTAATTATCACCGTTTAGACGCTTCAATGACTTACAGTTTTAATTTTTCAAAAAACTGGAAGGGTAAACTAGGACTATCTGTTTTAAATATTTATAATCAAAAAAATATCTTAAGCAGAACTTACAATGCTATTCCTACTATAAATTCAGATAATGAGCTTGAATACCAACTAGAACAAGTTGATAAAGTTTCTTTAGGAATAACACCTAATTTAGTTTTTCGTGTTAGCTTTTAATAAAAAAAGGCTCTACTAAAAAGTAGAGCCTTTTTTTATTAATAATTTCTATATTGTTTCGTTTCTTCAAAAACGTGTTCTAAAATCTGTTTTTCTTGATCATCGAATACAATACCACGCCTTTCCATTACCACTTCGGCTACTTCAAAAACTTTATTCGTTTTATATTCTGTAAAACCTGATGCTCCCCCCCAACTAAACGATGGCACAAAGTTTCTTGGAAATCCACTACCAAAAATATTAGCAGAAACACCAACAACAGTACCGGTATTAAACATGGTATTAATTCCACATTTTGAGTGATCTCCCATCATTAAACCACAAAATTGTAATCCTGTTTTAGCAAAACGACCAGTTTCGTAATTCCATAAACGAACTTCAGCATAATTGTTTTTCAAATTCGAATTATTACTATCAGCTCCAATATTACACCATTCTCCTAAAACTGAATTTCCTAAAAACCCATCATGCCCTTTGTTAGAATATCCAAATAACACAGAATTATTCACCTCTCCTCCCACTTTACTATGAGGACCTAACGTAGTTGCTCCGTATATTTTCGCTCCTAATTTTAACACTGAATATTCACACATTGCTAACGCTCCACGTACAACAACACCCTCCATAATTTCAGCATTCTTACCAATATAAATAGGACCTGTTGAAGCATTTAAAGTAGCAAAAGTTAACTTTGCTCCTTTCTCTACAAAAATATCATCTCTATTTATACAATTAACTGTTTCAGGAATTGGTTGTGATTTTCTTCCTTCTGTAATTAAATCAAAATCAGCACGAATCGCCTTATCATTTAAAGAAAAAATATCCCATGTATTTTTAATTTGAATAATATCATCTTCAAACTCTATATGCTCGTAAGAAGAAAAGTCTACTTCTTCTTGATTATCTGAAGTAAAAAAAGCTATAACATCTTCTCCCTTAAATATAGCTTGATTTTCTTGTAAATTCTTTACCATTTCAACCAAAGGTTTTGTTGGTAAAAAAGAAGCATTTAGCAATACATTTTCTTCCATTTCAACCATTGGATATTTCTCTTCTAAATATTCTTCGGTTACTGTAGTAGTGGTTAAACCCAAATGCTTTTCCCACTTTTCTCTAATAGTTAAAATTCCAACTCTTATATCTGCTACGGGTCTTGTATATGTAAATGGTAATAAAGCAGTACGCACATCACCATCAAATAAAATATAATTCATAATCATCATTTTTTGAAGCAACACAAACTTACCACTTTCAATTCATTTTACAAGTCAAAATATAAATCTTACTTTTGTTATTATACATTCTTCAATTAAACACTATGAAAAAAATTTTAGGTCTAATTTTAATTGGTATTGCCCTTATAGCGGCGTTATACTATGCTTTTATTTATTTTGTTCCTTATAGCGAAGGTGTTCGTTCTGGAGAGCTCATAAAAATTAGTTATAAAGGTGTAGTTGTAAAAACTTGGGAAGGAGAAATTAGCCAAGGAATTTCTGGTGCTCAAATTTTTGCTTTTTCAGTTGAAGATAATCAAAAAGAAGTTATTGATAAACTTCAAAAATACCAAGGTCGCTATGTGAAAGTTACTTACAAAGAACGTTTTGGTACTTTCTTTTGGCTTGGTGATACCAAATATTTCATCACAAAAGTTGAAGAAGAGCAATCTCCTCATTTCAGAGGAATAAACAATGATAATGAATAATATTTTTAGAAATATAGAAGACACTCGCATTAGCATTTCTGAGCTTATGCTTCCATCTCATGCCAATTTTAGTGGTAAAATTCACGGTGGATACATTTTAAAACTAATGGATCAAATAGCTTTTGCTTGTGCATCGAAACACTCTGGAACCTATTGTGTTACAGCATCAGTAGATACGGTTGATTTTTTAAACCCGATAGATGTTGGTGAATTAGTTACTATGAAAGCTTCTATCAATTACGTAGGAAGAACCTCTATGGTAGTTGGTATTCGTGTAGAATCACAAAATATACAAACTGGCAAGGTTAAGCACTGTAACTCTTCTTACTTTACTATGGTTGCCAAAAGTGATGAGGACAAACAAGTAACTGTTCCTGGAATCGTTATTAACAATGAAAAAGAAATGCGTCGTTTTTTAGAAGCTATAAAACGCTTAGAAATGAAAAAGAAACGACAAGAAGAATTTAATAGCGATAATTTTGTTGCTGAAAATTACATTGAAGATTTAGAAAAATACAATGTAAAGATTGAGTTATAATATGCCTAAAATTATAGATTTAAGCCAAGAAATCTTTGAAGGAATGCCTGTTTACAAGAGTCTTCCTCAAGTTAAAATGTCAGTTCATAATACTCACGAAGAATGGGATGGTATAGAAAACCCTACAACTCTAACTCCTGCTGTTTATAAGCTGGAAATGGGTGAGCATACAGGTACTCATGTCGATGCTTTAAACCATATGGCAGCTAAACATAAAGGAAAATCGATTGACACTATGCCACTTTCTATGTTTTATACAGAAGGTATTTGTTTAGATTTTTCTCATAAAAACTTACAAGAATTAATAACTTCTAAAGAAGTTAAAGAACAATTACAAAAGGAAAAACTCGACATAAAAGAAGGTGATACTATTCTTTTTTGTACCAACCATTACGCTAAACATTTTAACACAGAAAACTGGGGAAAAGGACCTGGTATTACTGCCGAATGTGCTACTTGGTTAGGTGAACAAAAAATAGCAGCTTTTGGTGTAGAAACAATGTCTCCTGGTATTCCTAAAATCTCTAACAAAGAAGTGCATCACATTTGTGGTGATATGGGGTTTACACACTATGAAAATATGATTAATTTAGATAAATTAATAGGTAGAGGTAGATTCCGCTTTATAGCCTTACCTCTAAAAATAAAGGGAGGAACTGGTTCTCCTGTAAGAGCTGTTGCTATTTTTGAGTAACCTATTTTTTATTAGCGAGTTTTATAAACTCTACAAAACATTAGATAAAATTGAATCATAAAAAAACCGAAGTTGTTATGACTTCGGTTTTTTTATTTTATTTCTAAAATTTATTTACTCAAATACATTTTACGTCTTGCGTATAAATCATAGAACTGATCGTCTCTTAAACTTTCAATAAATAAGATACTTTCTCCTGTCGACTTCATCTCTGGTCCTAATTTCTTGTTTACATTAGGGAATTTATTGAAAGAGAATACTGGTTGCTTAATTGCAAATCCTTCTAATTGTGGATTGAAATCAAAATCAGTTACTTTTTTCTCTCCTAACATTACCTTAGTTGCGTAGTTTACATAAGGTTCTTTATATGCTTTTGCTATAAATGGAACTGTACGAGATGCACGCGGGTTAGCTTCAATGATATATACTTTATCATCTTTAATAGCAAACTGAATGTTGATTAATCCTACCGTATCCAGTGCTAAAGCAATTGTTTTTGTGTATTCTCTAATTTGTTCTAATACTAACTCTCCTAAGTTAAACGCAGGTAAAGTTGCATTTGAATCTCCTGAGTGAATTCCACAAGGCTCAATGTGCTCCATAATTCCGATGATGTACACATTTTCACCGTCGCAAATAGCATCTGCTTCTGCTTCAATAGCTCCTTCTAAGTAGTGATCTAATAATAATTTGTTATTAGGAATCTTACGTAATAAATCTACGACATGCTCTAATAACTCCTCTTTATTGATTACAATCTTCATTCCTTGACCTCCTAATACATATGATGGACGTACTAAGATTGGGAAATCTAATTCATCTGCTAACGCTAAAGCTTCGTCTGCATTTTCTGCAACTCCAAACTCAGGGTAAGGGATATTGTTATCTTTTAATAATGTTGAGAAACTACCTCTATCTTCCGCTAAATCTAACGCTTTATAGCTTGTTCCGATAATTGGAATTCCATAACGCTCTAATTTCTCAGCTAATTTTAAGGCTGTTTGTCCTCCTAACTGAACGATAACTCCTTCTGGTTTCTCGTGCTTGATAATATCGTAGATGTGTTCCCAGAAAACTGGCTCGAAGTATAACTTATCAGCCGTATCAAAATCGGTAGAAACTGTTTCTGGGTTACAGTTAATCATAATGGTTTCGTAACCACACTCTTTTGCTGCATATACCCCATGAACACAACAGTAATCAAATTCAATTCCTTGTCCAATTCGGTTAGGTCCTGATCCTAAAACGATAACTTTTTTCTTGTCTGAAACCACACTTTCGTTTGATACTGAAACTTCTCCGTTAGCAGTTTCAATTTCACTTTCGAAAGTTGAATAGTAATATGGAGTTTGCGCCTTGAATTCCGCAGCACACGTATCTACTAATTTATAAACACGTTTTATTTTTAACTCTTCGCGTTTTTTGTACACTTCACTTTCTAAACAACCTAACATGTGAGCGATTTGGCGGTCACCATATCCTTTTTGTTTAGCTTCTAATAACAATTCTCTATCAAGTGTATCAATTGTATAAGTAGAAATTTCTTTTTCTAACATATACAACTCTTCATATTGACGTAAGTACCATATGTCAATCTTAGTGATTTCGTGGATTTTACTCAACGGCATTCCTATTTGAATAGCGTCATAAATAGCAAATACACGATCCCAAGAAGCATATTTTAACTTGTCTTTAATTTGGTTGTAATCTTTATAACTTTTACCGTCTGCTCCTATTCCGTTACGCTTAATCTCTAACGATTGTGTTGCTTTGTGTAACGCTTCTTGGAACGAACGTCCAATACCCATTACTTCTCCAACCGCTTTCATTTGTAATCCTAATGTTCTGTCAGATCCTTCAAATTTATCGAAATTCCAACGAGGAATTTTTACGATTACATAGTCTAATGTTGGTTCAAATAATGCTGAAGTTGACTTTGTAATTTGGTTATCTAACTCATCTAACGTATATCCTGTAGCTAGTTTAGCTGCGATTTTTGCAATTGGATATCCAGTTGCTTTTGATGCTAATGCAGATGAACGAGATACACGTGGGTTAATTTCAATTGCAATAATATCTTCTTTCTCGTCTGGTGAAACCGCAAACTGAACGTTACATCCTCCTGCAAACTCACCAATAGAACGCATCATTTTAATTGCCATGTCACGCATTTTTTGGAATGTTTTATCCGAAAGCGTCATGGCTGGAGCTACTGTAATAGAATCTCCTGTATGGATTCCCATAGGATCCATGTTTTCAATAGAACAGATAATTACAACATTATCGTTATCATCACGTAATAACTCTAACTCGTACTCCTTCCACCCCATCATTGCTTTATCAATCATTACCTCGTGGATTGGAGAAATCTCTAATCCTCTTGATAATAATTCTTCAAACTCTTCTTCATTATAAACGATAGAAGCTCCTGCTCCTCCTAAAGTAAACGAAGCTCTAATACATAATGGAAAACCAAACTCTTGTGCTATTTCTTTTCCTTTTAAGAATGAAGTAGCTGTAGCTTGAGGCGCCATTGGCACTCCAATTTCTTCCATTAATAAACGGAACTTATCTCTATCTTCCGTAATATTAATTGCGTCAATATCTACTCCAATAATCTCTACGTCAAAATCTTTCCAAATTCCTTTTTCATCAGCTTCAATACAAAGGTTTAAGGCTGTTTGCCCTCCCATTGTAGGTAAAACAGCATCAATTTGCGGATGTTCTTTTAAAATTTGAACAATCGACTTTGTATTAAGCGGCAACAAGTATACATGATCAGCCATTGATGGGTCTGTCATAATCGTTGCAGGGTTCGAATTAATTAAGATAGTTTCAATTCCATCTTCTCTCAACGATCTTAATGCTTGTGATCCTGAATAGTCAAATTCACATGCTTGACCAATAACAATTGGTCCTGATCCAATAATTAAAATCGATTTAAGGTCTTGTCTTTTAGGCATTTTAGTTCGTGTTGTGTTGTGGTGTAAAAATAAAAATTGTTTGGTTATAAAAAAAGGCGATACTTATTAGTAACGCCTTTAAATATTAACAATAGTTAATCATTATTTCTTTGGTCTTGATTCAGATGAAACAGACAACTTTTTTCTTCCCTTTGCTCTTCTTCTAGCTAATACTTTACGTCCATTAGCAGAAGCCATTCTTTCGCGGAAACCGTGTTTGTTTCTTCTTTTTCTTTTCGATGGTTGGTACGTTCTTTTACTCATTACAGTATATCTTAAATATCTTCTTTAAATAATGTTTTGCTTTTTGTGAAATTCCGTCTGCTAAAAGCGTGGGCAAATATACAACAGTTTTTCAGTCTGGCAAACCCTATTTTTATTTTTTTTCAAAAAAAGTAGGTTTGGCAAAAATACTAAAACTCAAACTATCTTTTTTCTCTTTTTTTATTTGCTGTAATTGCCAGACTTCTTACTTTTGCGCAAACCTAACAACACCATGAACAACACAAAATACGTTTTTGTAACTGGAGGCGTAACTTCATCACTAGGAAAAGGAATTATAGCCGCTTCTTTAGCTAAATTATTACAAGAAAGAGGATACTCTGTAACTATTCAAAAATTAGATCCATATATTAATATTGATCCAGGAACATTAAATCCATACGAACATGGAGAATGTTATGTTACTGATGATGGTGCCGAAACCGATTTAGATTTAGGACACTACGAGCGTTACTTAAACATTCCTACTTCACAAGCAAACAACGTAACTACAGGTAGAATTTATCAATCTGTAATTAATAAAGAACGTAAAGGAGAATTTTTAGGAAAAACTGTACAGGTAATTCCTCATATTACAGATGAAATTAAGAACAGAGTTCAAATTTTAGGAAATACTGGTGATTTTGACATCGTTATTACTGAAATTGGAGGAACTGTGGGTGATATTGAATCATTACCTTATATTGAAGCTGTTCGTCAATTACAGTGGGATTTAGGTGAAGACAATGCTGTAGTTGTTCACTTAACATTAGTGCCTTATTTGGCTGCTGCTGGTGAATTAAAGACAAAACCTACACAACACTCTGTAAAAATGTTAATGCAAAGTGGTGTTAGCCCTGATATTTTAGTGTGTCGTTCAGAACATGAAATTTCTGATGACATTAAACGTAAACTGGCATTATTCTGTAATGTTAAAAAACAAAACGTAATTCAATCGTTAGATGCTGAAACTATTTACGATGTTCCTAACTTAATGTTTAAAGAAGGATTAGACTATGTTGTTTTAGACAAATTACGTTTATCTACTCGTAAACAACCTAAGTTAACTGCTTGGAACCGTTTTTTAGAGCGTCATAAAAACCCTACTTCTACTATTGAAATTGGTTTAGTAGGAAAATATGTAGAGTTACACGACTCTTATAAATCAATTACCGAAGCATTTATTCACGCGGGTGCTGCCAATAAAACCAAAGTTAACGTTCGTTGGATTCACTCAGAAGAATTAACTCCCGAAAGTGCGATACAACAATTAGAAGGTGTAGACGGTGTTTTAGTAGCCCCAGGATTTGGTGATAGAGGAATTGAAGGAAAAATTGCAGCAGTACAATATGTACGTGAAAACAACATTCCGTTTTTAGGAATTTGTTTAGGTATGCAAATGGCAGTTATTGAGTTTGCTCGTAACGTATTAAACTTAAAAGATGCTAACTCTACCGAAATGGATCCTAAAGTTGCACATCCTGTTATTAACTTAATGGAAGAGCAAAAAGATGTTACTGAAAAAGGTGGAACAATGCGTTTAGGCGCTTGGGACTGTCAATTAACACATGATTCTAAAGTTTTTCAAGCATATAAAGAAGAATTAATCAGTGAACGTCACCGTCACAGATACGAATACAACAACGAATATAAAGAACAATTAGAAGCAGCAGGAATGAAAACTGCGGGTGTCAATCCTAAAACTGGATTGGTAGAAATTGTTGAGATCGACTCTCACCCATGGTTTGTTGGTGTTCAATATCATCCAGAATATAAGAGTACGGTATTAAATCCACATCCTTTATTTGTGAATTTTATCAAAGCCGCTTTAAAACACTCTAAAAAATAATTTCAAAAATCCTGTAACCAAAATTACAGGATTTTTTATTTCTCAATAAAATTGGAATACTGTTTGAACTACTATTCTTAACAAAATTAATCATTGTAAATCCTCTGATAATCTTTGGGGTTTTACTACCTTTGTCGGGTTTTTCAGACAACTAGGAAAACTTTAAGTGACAAGTTGACATTTTAACATATATCAATGGAACAAAAAAAATTTGATTTAAATTCCTTTATCGGAATGCTTTTATTAGGAGGAATTATGCTTTGGTGGATGAATACCCAAAAACCAGACGAAACTCCTGAAGCCACTACTCAAAAAGAACAAACCACTAACGCTACCGAAAACGTTCAGAACAACTTAACTGAAAACACCGTTTTAAACGATTCGTTACAGCAAATTGCTTTACAAAATAAGTTTGGAGCCTTTGCTTATGGTGCTTCAACAACTAAAGAAGGTAGTACCACTATTGAAAACAATCTTGTTAAGTTAACGGTAGATAACAAAGGTGGACAAATCATTGAAGCTTTAATTAAAAACTATAAAACGTACGATTCGTTACCTTTATACTTAGTTAAAGATAAAAACGCATCGTTCAACATCAATTTCGGTACTACTGACAACCGAATTTTAAACACCAAAGATTTACTATTCACTCCTTCCCTTACTAAAAATGGAGATACTCAAGTACTTTCTATGAAGTTAAAGGTTGCTGAAGATAAATTCTTAGAGTACCGTTATGAAATGAAGGAAGGTGATTACCGTGTAGATTTCGCTGTTCGTTCACAAGGTTTGAGTAATGTTATCAACAGTTCTCAAGAAATCAACTTAGATTGGAACTTAAAAGGTTTTAGACATGAAAAGAGTTTAAAAACCGAAAACATGTATTCTTACTACTATTATAAAGCTGATGATGAAGTAGATTACTTACAAATGAACGATAATGAAGTGATTAATGATATAGACTGGGTTGCGTTTAAACAACACTTCTTTTCATCTGTATTAACTTCAGAGACTCCTTTAAACAATGCTATGTTAAAATCTGTTGATTTTGCTGGCGAAGATGTAGATAGCATTTATACTAAAACCTACGGAATAAAAGCTCCTTTAGCTTTAACTAACGGGGAATTAAATTATAACATGCAATGGTTTTACGGACCAACAGATTATAATTTATTAAAATCTTACGAAGGAACAAGCCTTGACGAAATCGCTGATTTAGGTTGGGGAATCTTCGGTTTCTTAAACCGTACAGTATTCTATCCTGTATTTAACATGTTAAAAGGATTTATTGGTAACTACGGATTAATCATCATTTTAATGACGATTGTTGTACGTATTCTAATGTCTCCTGTATTATACAAATCATATTTATCTAGTGCTAAGATGAAGGTGATTCGTCCAGAAATGGAAGAAATTAACAAAAAGTACCCAGGTAAAGAAAACGCTATGAAGCGTCAGCAAGAAATAATGGCGGTACAGCGAAAAGCTGGAGTTAACATGATGTCTGGTTGTATTCCTGCATTAATGCAAATGCCAGTGTTTTTTGCTTTATTTAAATTCTTCCCTACGAATATCGAATTTAGACAAAAAGGATTCTTATGGGCTACTGATTTATCTTCTTATGATACGGTTTTTCAACTTCCTTTTAAGATTCCATTTTATGGAGATCATGTAAGTTTATTCCCAATTTTAGCATCTGTGGCAATTTTCTTCTATATGAAAATGAACCAAAGTCAACAAGCTAATATGCAGGCTCCAACTCAAGAAGGAATGCCAGATATGAGCAAAATGATGAAATGGATGATCTACTTCTCTCCTATCATGATGTTATTCTTCTTTAACAACTATGCAAGTGGATTAAGTTTATACTATTTCATTTCTAACTTGTTAACTATTGCAATTATGTTTATTATTAAAAACTACGTAATTGATGAAGATAAAATTCACGCTCAAATTGAAGAAAACAAAAAGAAGCCTGTTAAAAAAAGTAAATTCCGTGAGCGTTTAGACGCTGCGATGAAGCAAGCTCAAGAACAACAAGCTGCACAACAACGTGGTAAGAAAAAATAAACTGCCTAACTTTAGGTAATTCAATTTTAAAAAACCAACTTTTTCTAATCGATGAAAAAGTTGGTTTTTCATTTTTATCCTTTCTATTTTTCGCTGTTAATTTCTTCTTTTTTACTTCCATTTCTGATTTAACATTCTTTTAACTAAACACCATTAAACCTTTCGGCAAATTTGCGGTCAAACAAGCTTTATAAATCAACGTAATGAAGAAATTTACCTTACTTATTATTTTACTAATTAGTTTTACAACTTTTGCCCAACGTAGTTCAAAAATTACTTTAACAGGAAAAGTTGTTGAAACCAACTCAAAACAACCACTAGAGTATGCAACTTTAGTTCTAACAAACACTAGCAATCAACAAGTTGTTGGAGGAGTAACTGATGCTAATGGAAACTTTTCTATAGATGCTTCATCGGGTACTTATGCTGTAAAAGTTGAATTTATTGGTTTTAAATCTAAAAACTTAGGAAACCACACGCTAACCGAAAATAAAAACTTAGGTGTAATTTCTCTTTCAGAAGATACCGAAACCTTAGATGAAGTTGAAATTATTGCAGAAAAGTCGACCGTAGAAATACGATTAGATAAAAAGATTTACAATGTTGGTAAAGATATGACTGTTAAAGGAGGTAATGCTTCTGATGTGCTAGATAACGTCCCTTCTGTAAACGTAGATGCTGAGGGAGCTGTAAGCTTACGAGGAAATGAAAATGTTCGTATTTTAATTGATGGAAAACCTTCTGCTTTAGTTGGTTTAAGCGGTACAGATGCTTTAAGAAATCTTCCTGCTGACGCTATAGAAAAAGTAGAAGTAATCACCTCTCCTTCTGCTCGATATGATGCTGAGGGTACTGCAGGTATTTTAAATATTATTCTTAGAAAAGGAAAAATTACAGGATTTAACGGATCTGTAAACTTCTCAGTAGGAGATCCTGACTTATATCAAGTAAGTAGTAACTTAAACTACCGTACAAAAAAATTTAATATCTTTTCTAACCTAGGGTATTCATACAGAAAAGGTCCAGGAAATTCTTTTAGTGACTTCACTTATTTATCTGATGGTGTAATCGATAGTTTAAGTACAGAAAAAAGAGTTTTTGATAGAAAAAATAAAAACTTTAATGGTTCTTTTGGACTAGAATACTATTTAAATGATAAAAGCTCTATTACAGGTACTGTTTTCTATAGAAATAATGATGGAGAAGATATCGCAACCAACAACACCCGTACTTATGCTCCAGATGAATCTCTTATCAGGAGTTCTGAAAGAATTGAGTTTGAAACAGAAGATGATGTCGATACCCAATATTCATTAAACTATACGAACAATATAGATGACAAAGGTCAAAAATTAATCATCGACTTACAGTATAGCGAAAACGAAGAAGATGAATATGCTAACATTACAAACAATTCTGTTTTAACTGAAAGAAATAATCAAATCACTAAATCTAAGAACAGATTATTACAAATAGATTATGTATTACCTTTTGGTGAAAAAAGCCAGTTAGAATTAGGACATAAAGCTGATTTACAAGATCTAACTTCTGATTTTAAAGTACGTGATGCAAATGGGCAACCTTTTGAGTTTGATCCTTCAAACGCTATTGATTTTAAACAATATATTTATGCCTACTATGCTCAATATGGTAGTAAAATAGATAAATTCTCTTACCTTTTAGGGTTACGTGCTGAATACACAGATATAGATTTAAAAGTTTTAAATACTGGAGACTTTTCTGACAAAAACTACACTGAATGGTTTCCAACCGTTAATTTAGGGTATGAATTTAACGAAACTGATAATTTAACTTTAGGGTATGCTCGTAGATTACAAAGACCACGTCACTGGTTTTTAAACCCTTTTGAAACTAGAAGTTCTAGCACTAATGTTTTTAAAGGAAACCCTGATTTAAATCCTGCTTACACTAGTTCTTTTGATTTAGGATATACTACACGAGTTAGTAAAATTACTTTAAACTCATCTTTATATTATCAATTTTCAACAGATTTAATTAGACCTGTATCAAGAGTAGAAACTAGAGATAACGGAAACGTATTTGTTCGTCAATTCTTAAACTTAAATGATGAAAATCGTTACGGTTTTGAATTAACCACTAACTATAATCCTGCTAAATGGGCACGTTTATCAGCAACCTTTAACTATTTTAAGTTTAATACTGATGCTTTTGATTACTCTTTTTCTTATATAGACGCTGATACTGGTAATACAGTAACAGAAACAAAAACATTACCCGAAGTTAATAGTAGTAGTTGGTTTGCTCGTTTTAATTCTAGAATTACCTTACCTGCAAAAATCGATTGGCAAACACGATTAATGTATCGTGGTCCTCAAGATGATGCACAAGGAAGTAGAGAAGGTATTTTTGTAACAAACTTAGCTTTTAGCAAAGACATTTTTAAAGAAAAGGCTTCTATAGTCTTAAATGTTAGTGACTTATTTAACGAACGTAAAAGAAAAGGCTATACCAATACTGAAGATGTAAGATCATACCAAGAATTTCAGTGGAGAGAACGTCAAATAACGTTAAGTTTCACCTACCGTTTTAATCAAAAGAAAAAACGTGAACGTCCTGAACGAAACGGAGATTACGATGGTGGCGGTGAAGGATTTTAATACTTCATTCAAACACAATAAAAAAAGAGAACTGAACAATCAGCTCTCTTTTTTGTTTTAAAAACTTAGTTTTAAAAACTTATTTCTAGTTTAATAAAAGCACAAAAAAACCACGCTAAAAGGCGTGGTCTAAATATTGTATTTATTGTATCTAAAGATTACTTACCTTCTTCGGCAGCTCTTTTAGCTTCTCTTTTTAATTTCATGTTTTCCCAGATAGTTCCACCAATCCAGTAAGGAACTACAAATGTTAATAAGAAAATTAACAGCCAAAATCCAGCTGTAAAAATAAACATGAATAATACTAATCCTGAGAATTCTGAAAAATCTAACATTTGTTTCTTGTTAATAATTGTTATGCCACAAAATTATAACTATTTTTCTTTTCTTCCAATAAAATCTAATAAAAATCACTCGTAAAAACTATAAGAATTTGTAATTTTGGACATCATTAATTTTTAGCATTTTAAATCATTTCATAATGACAAAATATAGAATTGAGAAAGACACTATGGGACAGGTAGAAGTACCTGCTGATAAATATTGGGGAGCACAAACTGAGCGTTCTCGTAACAATTTTAAAATTGGTCCCGCTGCCTCTATGCCTTTAGAAGTAGTATACGGATTTGCATACTTAAAAAAAGCTGCTGCTTACACTAACGCAGAGTTAGGTGTTTTAGCTGCTGAAAAACGTGATTTAATTGCACAAGTATGTGATGAAATTTTAGAAGGAAAGCATGATGATCAATTTCCTTTAGTAATTTGGCAAACAGGTTCTGGTACACAAAGTAACATGAACGTTAACGAGGTTATAGCAAACCGTGCTCATGAAATTGCTGGAAAAGTAATTGGTGAAGGTGAAAAAACTATCCAACCGAACGACGATGTAAACAAATCGCAATCATCTAACGATACCTTCCCAACAGGTATGCACATTGCTGCTTACAAAAAAGTTGTAGAAGTAACCATTCCGGGTGTTGAGCAATTACGCGATACGTTACAAGCAAAAGCAGAAGCTTTTAAAGATGTTGTAAAAATTGGACGTACACACTTAATGGATGCTACTCCCCTAACCTTAGGACAAGAGTTTTCTGGATATGTAGCGCAATTAAACTTCGGATTAAACGCTTTAAAAAACACCTTAGCGCATTTAGCACAATTAGCTTTAGGAGGAACTGCTGTTGGAACAGGATTAAACACTCCTGCTGGTTACGATGTGTTAGTTGCTAAATACATTGCTGAGTTTACAGGATTACCATTTATAACTGCTGAAAATAAATTTGAAGCTTTAGCTGCTCACGATGCTTTAGTTGAAACACACGGAGCGTTAAAACAATTAGCAGTTTCTTTAAATAAAATAGCCAATGACATTCGTTTAATGGCTTCAGGACCACGTTCTGGAATTGGAGAAATCATCATTCCTGCTAACGAACCTGGATCTTCTATTATGCCAGGAAAAGTAAACCCTACACAAGCAGAAGCTATGACTATGGTTTGTGCACAAGTTATGGGTAACGACGTTGCAGTAACTGTTGGTGGTACGCAAGGTCACTACGAGTTAAACGTATTCAAACCTATGATGGCTGCTAACGTATTACAATCAGCTCAATTAATTGGAGATGCTTGTGTATCATTTGATGTAAACTGTGCTGCTGGTATTGAACCAAACCAAACAAGAATTACTGAGTTATTAAACAACTCGTTAATGTTAGTTACGGCATTAAACACTAAAATTGGATATTACAAAGCTGCTGAAATCGCAAATACAGCACACGCTAACGGAACTACTTTAAAAGAAGAAGCAGTACGTTTAGGATATGTAACTCCAGAACAATATGACGAATGGGTTAAACCAGAAGATATGATTGGAAGTTTAAAATAAGCTCTTATTACTAGAGAAGATTTTATAAAACTCTATAACTAATGAAGCCTCCCCAGTAATTTAACAAACTGAGGAGGCTTTTTTGTAAAGTCAATCTAAAAACTCTACTTTAAACTATTTCTCATAAAGTCTTCTACTTCTTGTTTTGCCTTAATAGCTTCTACTTCATTAAATGTTTTTCCTTCCCCTCTTAATAAGTAAGCATTAAAAACATGGCTTATATATAGTGGTGATTTCTTATTTGTTGAAAAATTTACAGCATTGTGACAGCTAAAGCAGTTTGCTAGGTTAGCAGCGTCAATATCTTTTAAACTACTTTTAAAAGTTTGTGTATACGTTTCCATAGTAACATTTGCACAGTTTACTGATCCTCTTGCCACTGAAGTACTATCAGGTGTCGCATTTCCTATGTTACCTCCTAAACTATTTATTGTAGCTGTTTGCTCTTCAGGAGTCAGCCCATCAGTATCAATCCAAAGAGAACCATTATAAAAATAATTTTTCCAAACATCATCTAAATTCTGCTTTACACAAGCATTAATATTTTCAATATTATCAAAGTTTATAGGCTCTGATTGACTTGTTTTCATAAAGTTCCCTACACTATCTCTTGGAACTCCATACTGAAATAAATCGTATGCTTTGTAAGGTAACTTTGCATTACCGTTACTCCATACAATTCCATCAATTCCTGTGGTAGTACCTTCCGCAAATAATAATTTATCTGATGTAGAAATTGCGTTACTGTCTTTCCAATTATAGTTTGGCGCTAAATCATCATGTTCAAATGTAGCCCAAATAAATTCTGGATGATTCTCTACAATTCCTACAACATGCATTCCTAGTAAAGCTACTTCTGTATTGGTATATGTTTTTCCGTCTCTACTTAATGCTGCTACTGTAGTATAATAATTTTTTAGTTCTTCTTCAGCAATTGCACTCACTGGTGTCCATGATACTTTTAGCTCTAAAGCTCCTACAGGAAAAGAAGCTTGATTATCTTCACTTAGCTTTCCTTTAACAATTGAATCTCTATACTTTCTTGATGCTTCTCTCATTGTAGGACTTATATGAATTGAGTAAAACACTGTTTCTGAAACCCCATCTTCGTTATAAGCGGGATTTGTCTTTAACGTACCTCCTGATCCCGCCTGAGCAGTATCTATCAATACCAAAGCAGCTCCTTTCTTTTGTTTTACATCTTGCATATGAGCTGTTACTTGATGCATTTTCTTCGGATTTAAAAACAATGGTAACGTTTCTCTTACGTATAACGGAACATCTTTTCCTTCTTGTTTTACTAGTAATTTTTCTATTTGATATTCTGGTTTGGTTAGCCATAAAAACTTTTGCCAAGACCATTGATGAAAAATTGCATTGGTTGTACTCGATACATCAAACGGACTTCCTTTTCCTTCTTCTGGGGCTGGTGTTTGTGAGTGAGGGAACCAATCATTTTCACATAAACTTTGGGGTGCTGTTTTATTATAAGCTACTTCTTCAACTTTTTTTTCAGCTTCTTTTTCATTTTTCTTACAAGAATTAAAAAACACAATGCTCATTACAAGTAGTGTGTTTAAAATAAACTTTGATGTTAATTTCATGATTGATTAGTTTTTGATTTTAAATAACAAGTTATATAAATCCTGCTTAAATGTTAAAAAAGATGTCATGAGTTATCTAATTATAGTTACAACATACTCTTTTTAAAGATCGAGTGTCTTTTTACTTTTTTAATAAAACCTATCTACAATTAAAATTGTGCGTTACTTCATAAATGAAAGAAAAGACTTAGCTTTGTATTCCTTTTTTTTATAAAAAATTAAACAATGAATACACACGAAGAATATATGAGCGAAGCTGTAAAAGCTGCTTTAAAAGGAATGCAGAACAACGAAGGAGGACCTTTTGGTTGTATTGTTGTTAAAGATGGAAAAATCATCGGAAGAGGAAACAATAAGGTTACTTCTACCAACGACCCAACTGCACACGCAGAAGTAACAGCCATTCGTGATGCTTGTCAAAACATAGGTTCTTTTCAATTAGATGGATGTATTGTATATACCTCTTGCGAACCTTGTCCTATGTGTTTAGGCGCTATTTATTGGGCACGTCCTGATAAAGTTTTTTACGGAAGCAACCAGCAAGATGCTGCTAATATTGGTTTTGATGATGAATTTATATACAAAGAAATTCCATTACCATACGAAAAAAGAAGTATTCCGTTTGAGCAAATTGGACGTAATATAGCCTTAGAACCTTTTCAGAAATGGTCTGAGAAAGAAGATAAAATAGAATATTAAAAAGTAAATTCCCTTTGTATTTTTACAAGGGGATTTTTTTTAGCTACTTTTTTGAAGTAAGTACTTTTTTAGCTTCTTCGTATTCTTCCTTCGTAATTTCGCCTTCTGCAAAACGTCTTTTAAGAATCTCTAATGGCGTCTCTTTCTTTGTTACTTGAAATGAAGAACTGTAAAACAAGAAAAAGAATATTCCTATTACTATCCAAACAATCCACCAAGCAAAGTGCATACCCCAAAAATGTCCATCATGATAATGCATAACTATTAGTTTTTATAAACCCACACTAAGTTACAAAATTATCAAACTGAAAACCAAGAAAGTATAATTTTTGCAACATCCTTTTTTCTTTTCAGTCTTTTATGGTATAAAAAATTAAAAAAGATTAATATGAAACTATTTGCAATACTTGTATCGCTATACATTTGTTCTACATCCTTCAGCCAAAGAACAAAAGACTTAAAGACTTTTAAGCATCATTCTGTAATAACACATAACGATACTATTAACTATCATACGTACTCTAAAAAAGGCATTGAAACAACAAATACTCTTCTATTATATATTCAAGGTTCAAAAGCAATGTCCTTATACCAAACAATGGAAAAAAATGGAAAAACGTATGTTGGTACGACATTACCTCTTGATTTTAATCTATTACCCGATAATTACCTATTTGTTGTTATATCTAAAAAAGGCTTTCCTTTCTTAACTAAAATGGACGAAGACTTCCTTATTCCAAAATCATATTATGAGAACCAAACACTAGCATATAGAACTTACCAAGCGAATGAAGTAATTAACAATATAACCAAGAACTACCCTAATAAATTCAAAAAGATTATTGCTCTTGGACACTCAGAAGGAAGTGATGTCGTTGCTAAATTAGGAACCGCAAATACAAGCATAACTCATTTTGGATATTGGTCTGGAGGAGGAAACACACAGTTTATTGACTTTATTACGTTTATTAGAAGAGAGGTAACTAAAGGATTACTTAGTGAAGAAGAAGCGCTAAAAGAAATAAATTCTACTTTAGAAGATTTCAAAAAAATAATGTCAGATCCAAATGCCATAGACAAATTTTGGGCAGGTAAAAATAACAGCTACAAAAGATGGAGTTCTTTTTCTGAACCTCCTATTGATAATTTATTAAAAATTTCAAAGCCTTTATTTGTTACTATTGGAACAAATGACCAAGCTGTAGCACTTGAATCTGCTTACTTAATTCCAATAGAATTTATTAGAAACCAAAAAAACAACCTGACTTTCAAGGTTTATCCAGGTTTAGATCATGGTTTTGGAAAAAAATTAGAAAATGGAAAATATGAAAAACATTGGGACACTGTTTTTAAAGATTTTTTAAACTGGGTTAACGAAAAATAAAAGCTACATTCCTTCTCATGTTATTTTTTTATATTTGGGAGAATAAAAATTGCTAAACTTCATTATATCCCATGTTATTGTCGGGATAAAACAAATAAAGTTTGACATATAACAAGTTACCTGCAAGCTGAAAAATGAGCATCATAAATAACAAAAAGCATTTTCTTCATGAACATCTGACTTTTCTTGAATCATACGGACAAGAATGTGGAAACGGTGGATTTGAGAACTTATTAAAACAACTTGGAATTAAAGTTGGCGGAAAAAGTTGGGACGATGACCACTCAACAATTGATTGGAATTTAACGGATAACCATTTTCAATTCTTCTTCGATTATGAGAATAATGAGACGGAAATTAAAAATTGGCTAAAAAAAAGTCCAATATCTGACTATAAAACGCTCTTGACTTGGCTTTCTGGAGACGACCCAATTGTTCGTGTTAAAACAACTGACTTTATTGAGAATTGGGAGGAATTTAATATTGCTGGAGGTTGGGAAGGATTAATTCTGACCACAGAAGACGGAAAATATTATTTGGAATTTACCGACGACTGGAAATACCATTTGAACAGTAATTTTGAAATAAAACCTGGAACGAAAAAATAAAAGCCAGCAGGTAACACCGGCTATAATTCAGCGTGGCAATAGTAAAAATTTGAAAGTAAAAACATATATTTAAGCTAATTTCTCTGCGGACAAATCCTGCGGATTTATCTACGCCGAAATCATAGCCAAACCGTTACCAAACTAAATTATCCCAAAAACACTATCAACAACCCAACCACGCCTAAAAACAAACACAGTGGAGAAAAATACTTGGTATCGTTTATAGCAAACTCTGTTGTTGTAACTTTCTTAAAAAAACCGACATAGTTAAAATCGCCTATAGCTCTAATAAGAAAAATGCTAGCCACGACATAAAGTCCATAATCTTGTAGCCATGTGGGAATTGAGCTTAACGTAAAAAGCTGTATTTTTTCTGCATACACTACTGCAAAACCACTGATAACTATAGCTACCAAAAACGTTAGTAGTTTAGGCGGATTCACTGCTTTTTCATTTGCTGTTTTGGTTGGTATTACTGCATCTACCCATAAAGTTCCGCCAAAAGCCCAATAAACGTGAATTAACGAGATAAAAAAGAGAATTAAAACACAAATCACTCCTAAAAAATGTACCATAAATTGTAGTTTTTACCGTAAGTTTGTCTAACAAATTTAAGCATTTAACATGACAACTTTATTCATAAACATCAAAGAATTAATCCAAATCAGAGAAACAGATACCAAAAAAGTATCAGGAGCTGCGATGAACATTTTACCTACCATAAAAAACGCTTTTTTATTGGTTAAAAACGATGTTATTATCGATTATGGTAGTATGAAAAAAGCCCCTACTTCTGCTGATAAAACTGTAGATTGTACTGGTAAAATGATGTTACCTACTTGGTGCGATTCGCATACACACATTGTATATGCTGGCAATCGTGAACAAGAGTTTGTGGATAGAATTAACGGTTTGAGTTATGAAGAAATTGCCAATCGTGGTGGTGGTATTGTAAATTCTGCCAAGAAATTACAAGAAACTTCAGAAGAAGAACTATACCAACAATCGGCAAAACGATTGGAGGAAGTGATTGCTTTAGGTACGGGAGCAGTTGAAATAAAATCAGGATATGGTTTAACTGTTGATGCTGAGTTAAAAATGTTACGTGTTATTAAAAAACTACGCGAAAACTACAATATTCCTATCAAAGCTACTTTTTTAGGAGCACATGCTTTCCCTACCGAATATAAAAACAACAAAGAAGGCTATATCAATTTAATTATTGAAGAAATGTTGCCTAAGGTTGCTGAAGAAAATTTAGCAGATTTTGTAGATGCTTTCTGTGAAACTGGTTATTTCTCGGTAGAAGATACCGATAGAATTTTAACTGCGGCACAACAATATGGATTGGTACCAAAAGTACACGTAAATCAGTTTACTACCATTGGTGGAGTTCAGGTAAGTATAAAACACAATGCGTTGTCGGTAGATCATTTAGAAGTAATGAATACAGAAGATATTGAAGCGTTGAAAGGAACACAAACTATGCCTGTGGCATTACCATCGTGTTCATATTTTTTAAGTATTCCGTACACGCCTGCTCGCGATATTATCAATGCAGGATTACCTCTTGCTTTAGCTACTGATTACAACCCGGGTTCAACGCCTTCTGGTAACATGAATTTTGTCGTAGCAACGGCTTGTATTAAAATGAAAATGACTCCTGAAGAAGCGATTAATGCAGCAACGATTAACGGAGCATATGCGATGAACCTATCTGATGAAGTTGGAAGTATTACCAAAGGAAAAAAAGCGAATTTAATTCTTACCAAAGAAATTCCTTCGTATGGATTTTTACCGTATTCCTTCGGAAGTAATTTAATCGATTCAGTGTACATCAACGGAAAAGAGCTGTAAATTATACCTTGTCATTCCGAGTGATAACAAGAAACCCTAAGGTTCAACGAAGCTAAATCTCATTAAGGTGATTTACAAACATTCTTGAGATTTCTCCTTTCGTTACACTTCAGTTCGAAATGACATTTTAACAAAGCTTGTCATTCCTGCCTAGGCAAGAATCTCTTATAGGATATTAAGTTGCATAAAACCAATCATCAATATTATATTTACAAAAAGAAGGTATTTATATATTGGTGTTAATAGTAATTAAAACACAACAAGCCTTAAACAAAAAGGGCTTAACATTACAAATCAAGATTAAAAATGAGAAAAAAAAACATAATATTAATTTTACTAAGCTTTATTTCATTCTCATTATTCGCTCAAGAAAACAAGTCAGAAGCAGGTGGACCACCAAAACTTCCTGAACTTATCGGTTTTTGGAAAAAAGTTGAACTTCCTAATGAGGATAAACTAAATCAAGAAAACCCTTGGCCTCAAAAATATCAATGGTTTGCATTTTATGAAAATGGTAAAATTTACTCAATGATGTCTGATACAGATTATGACTATTCTGTAGAAGACTTAAAGAAAACATTTGGTGTTTTACCATCTGAAATGACACCTAACTATAAACTGGAAGGACAATTTTTAACCATTGACAATAAAGAAATTAAAAATTATCGAGAACTATGGGGAGTGAATTTATTCGCTATTGATATTAATGACTTTCTTAAAAAGGGGAATTTAATGATGACTTTGGACGATGGAAATGGGAATGTTATATATTATAGATTATTAAAAAGAATTGAATAACTACTTCAAACATCGTATATAAAAAATTGCTAGCTTTAACTAAAAACTGGTATAACTAACAAAAAAAATCCTGCCTACGCAGGAATGACAATACAATAATATGCTAACAATATTCAACGAAAAAGACATACAAGAGTTTGTAACCCCTCGTGAAGGCGAAACAAAATTAGGACAGTGCGTTGCTGTAATCGACTCTAAAAAAGAACTACAATTAGCTCTTGAAAACTCAACTGCAACTTTTGTTATTTTAGGAGTTCCAGAAGATATTGGTGTTCGTATGAATGGCGGAAATGGAGGCGCACATACTGCTTTTGTTCCTGCTTTAAAAGCATTTTTAAATACACAGCAGAATCAGTTTATTGACGGAAATAACATCCTAGTTTTAGGATATTTAGATTGTTTGGATGATGTATATAGTTTTGATGCTTCTGATAGAGAAAAAGGTGATTTATTAGTAAAAGCAATAGATCAAGAGCTTTCTAAACTTATCAAAACAATTGTTGAAAGTGGTAAAATTCCTATTATCATTGGGGGTGGACATAACAATGCTTACGGAAATATTAAAGGGCTTTCTGAAGGGAAAAATCAACCTGTAAATGTAATTAACCTAGATGCGCATACCGATTTACGTCGTTTAGAAAAACGTCATAGTGGTAACGGGTTTTCGTACGCCTTACAAGAAGGTTTTATTCAAAATTACTTTATGTTCGGGTTGCATGAAAACTATACACCTCAGTATATTTTTGAAATGATTCATGACAGTTTAAACCTAGAATACAATACTTTTGAAGAACTAGAAGTCTATCAATCTACTTCTTTTGATGGAGAATTACAACGCGCTAAAAACTTTATTCAAGAGCAGCCTTTTGGTATTGAAATAGACTTGGATTGTATTCAACATTTCCCAAGTAGTGCAATGACTCCGAGTGGATTTACACCACAGCAAGCACGTAGGTTTACACATTATTTTGGGAAACTACAAAACGCCTCATATCTGCATGTTTGTGAAGGTGCTCCCGCAGTAGTTAAAGATGAAATTGCTAACGGACAAGTTGGAAAATATATCAGCTATCTAATTTCTGATTTTATAAAGGCTAAAAGTAATTCATAAAAAGTTGTCATTTCGAACGAAGAGAGAAATCTTAAGAATGTTTATTTCTCAATTTTAAGATTCCTCCTCGTACCTCGTTCGGAATGACGAATTTCTTTTTTTTGACAATCGTCCTGCGATTAAAACAATTGCTCTTTTTTTACTTGCTCATATTCAGCAATTATAGCATCCAGCACTTCTTTCGCTGGTTTAATTTCGTGAATCAATCCTGCTACTTGTCCAATTTCTAGCTCACCATCATCTAAATTTCCTTCAAACATTCCTCGTTTAGCACGAGCACGTCCTAATAACTCTCTTAAATCTTCTATCGTTGGGTTTTGTTGATATAATTCTTGTATTTCTTGATAGAATTTATTTTTTACCAAGCGAACAGGCGCTAATTCTTTCAATGTTAAATGCGTGTCACCATCTTTTACATTTACAATTGTTTTCTTGAAGTTTTCATGTGCTGACGATTCTACAGTTGCAGCAAAACGGCTTCCTATTTGTACTCCATCTGCTCCTAATACCATCGCTGCTAACATACCTCTACCCGATCCGATTCCTCCTGCCGCTATTACTGGAATTTTCACTTGTTCTTTTACCATCGGAATTAACGTAAATGTTGTGGTTTCTTCTCGTCCGTTATGACCTCCTGCTTCAAAACCTTCACAAACTACAGCATCAACTCCAGCAGCTTCCACTTTTAAAGCAAATTTCACAGAACTTACTACATGCACTACAGTAATTCCTTTTTCCTTTAAAAAAGAAGTCCAGGTTTTCGGATTTCCTGCAGAAGTAAATACAATTTTTACACCTTCTTCAACAATGATATCCATAATTTTTTCAATATCAGGATATAACATTGGTACGTTTACTCCAAAAGGTTTATCAGTTGCTTTTTTACATTTTTGAATATGTTCTCGTAATACATCAGGATACATAGAACCTGCTCCGATTAATCCTAATCCGCCTGCATTAGATACTGCTGAAGCTAGTCTCCATCCTGAAACCCAAATCATTCCACCTTGAACGATTGGATACTGTATATTAAATAGTTTAGTAATTTTATTTTGCATCTCGTAAATGTACAATCATTAGCTAGGAAGCACAAAAAAACCTCGAGAAAATCGAGGTTTTATTTTATATTTTACTTAGATTGAAAGATTACGAAATCACTCCCGAGCCCAACAACTCTTCATTTTGATACCAAGCCACAAATTGTCCTTCTTGAATAGCAGATTGAGGATTTTCGAACTCAACATACAAGCCTTTTTCTACTTTATGTAACGTTGCTTTTTCCAAAGGTTGACGATAACGAATACGTGCTTCTACTTCCATCGTTTCACCAGTTTGTAATGCTAAATCTTCACGTACCCAGTGCAATTCTTCATTTGACACAAACAATACACTTCGATACAAGCCTTGGTGATTTTTTCCTTCTCCTGTATAAATAATGTTGGTATTTACATCTGTTTCGATAACAAATAACGGTTCTTTAGTTCCTCCAACTGCTAAACCTTTACGTTGACCTTTTGTAAAATAATGCGCTCCTTGATGCTTACCTACAACTTTTCCATCTTCTTTGTTGTAAGAAAACTGTGTAGAAAAGTAAGCTAACTCAGCTTCTTTATTCTCAAATTGAGGAGTTGTACGATTGTACTGTTCAAAATCTGTAGGAATTTGAATTATTTCTCCTTCTTTAGGCTGTAATTTTTGCTGTAAGAAATCAGGAAGTCTTACTTTTCCGATAAAACATAATCCTTGACTATCTTTTTTATCGGCAGTAATTAAATCGGCTTCTTTCGCTATTTCACGAACTTCAGGTTTTGTCAACTCACCTATTGGAAACAATGCTTTTGATAATTGTTCTTGTGATAACTGACATAAAAAGTACGACTGGTCTTTATTGGTATCCTTTCCTGCTAATAATTTATATACAGGCTTTCCATCAATAATTTCTTCTGCTTTTCTACAATAATGTCCCGTTGCTACATA
The DNA here is from genome assembly GCF_964510395.1 of Tenacibaculum aestuarii. Classification (NCBI taxonomy): domain Bacteria; kingdom Pseudomonadati; phylum Bacteroidota; class Flavobacteriia; order Flavobacteriales; family Flavobacteriaceae; genus Tenacibaculum; species Tenacibaculum aestuarii. The sequence continues at coordinate 76,115 of NZ_CAZEFY010000002.1, read as the reverse complement.
ATCAGCTCCTAAACTTAGTGCGATATTCATAAACACATCAAACTTAATTTCGCGATTACACAATACATCAGGGTTAGGTGTGCGTCCTTTTTCGTATTCGTTAAACATATAATCAACAATACGTTCTTTGTATTGCTCACTTAAATCAACCGTTTGAAAAGGAATTCCTAATTTTTCAGCAACAATCATTGCGTCGTTACTATCTTCTAACCACGGACATTCATCGGAAATAGTTACTGAGTCATCGTGCCAGTTTTTCATAAACAGCCCAATAACTTCATACCCTTGTTCTTTTAGTAAATAAGCTGTTACACTACTATCTACACCTCCTGAAAGTCCTACTACTACTCTTTTCATTTTGTACTTTTGAAGCTGCAAATTTACGAAATAATAAATGTTTTTATTATGGAAATATTTGATGGCATCATTATAAAAATTGATGGACTCAAGTATACCTGAGTCCATCATCATTTCTTATAAACTTAATTTTGTATCTACTATCTCTAGCTGTTAATTTTTGGGTATTGAATGTACGGTTCTTTTTCTTTTATCGGTAACGACTTCTCCATCCATATAAAACTCCCATTTACCGTCTCTTTTTCCGTTTTTATACATCCCTTTTTCTTTTAGGTTTCCTTTTAAATCGTAGTATTTACCTTCACCTTCAAGTTTTCCATCTACATAATTAACTTCTTCAATCATAATACCTGAATCGGTAAATATTTTAGACATTCCGCTTTTTTTCCCTTCTTTATAATAGGTTTCTTCGGTTAGTTTTCCGTTTCTGTAATAATTTTTTACTACTCCATCTAACTTACCATCCACATATTCTTCTTCTGAAAATAATTTTCCATCAGTAAAATAATACGTCCATTTACCCACTCGCTTTTTCCCTATCATCCAACCTTCTGTTTTCACTTTTCCTTTTGGGGTGAAAAATTGAACAAAAGCACTATCAGATTTTGTTGAAAACTCTTTAATCATAGACGGAACACCATAAGAATTTGGTTCATAAAACTTAAAAGTTCCTATTTCTTTACCGTTTTTGAATTGTCCTGTATATCGAACATCGTTTTTATCTTCGTCATAATATTTTTTCCAAACTCCATCTCTCTTCCCGTTAGCATCTAACTGATTTATTTTTTGTGCCTGCGCAGTGCTTATAAAAAATGCTGACAATAGAAGTGCTGTTGAAAATATCCTGTTTATATTTATCATGCTATTATTTCTTTTACTATTCAAATTTACATAAACCATACCAATATGAATGCTGATTTTTTAATTTCTGTTTTAAATGACGTTGATACTGCTGCTAGAATAAACAGAGAAAAAGCTTCAAATATTGTATTACAAAATCCAATACTAGTAAAAAACTTAGTAGAATTTACTTTTGATGTCGATAATAAACTATCCATCAAAGCTGCTTGGGTATTGGAATGGATTTGCACTCACCACGGAATTGAGTATATTCTTCCTTATTTAGAAATTTTTACTCAAAATATTTCCAAAGTACACTTTGATAGTGCTGTAAGACCTTGTGCTAAAATTTGTGAACACTTAGCTATTGCGCATACTTCTAAGACAGAAAATAAAGTCCAGCAACAACTCACTCAAAAACATATAGATTTAATTATTGAAACTGGATTTGACTGGTTAATTACCAATCAGAAAATAGCAGTTAAAGCTTACACCATGAATACTTTATACTTATTAGGTTTACAAAAAGACTGGGTACATCCTGAATTGGAACATGTTATTCGTACTAAAGTGATTCATGAAAGTAAAGGTTGTAAAGCTAGAGGAAGACACATATTAGAGTTGATTGAAAAACAAAAAACGAGGTGAAACACCTCGTTTTTTGTTTATATTTTTCTTGACTTTAAAAGATAAAACTTATAATTTTTATCTGTCTTTAATTTATCATACCACAACTTGGCATTGTCTTTATCTTCTAATTTTTTATAAGCTACAAAATGTATGAAATCAAATAGTCCTTTATTTTCAGATGCTATTTCCGATTCTTTAAATTTATTTTTTAAAATCTCTAATACTTTTTCGCTTTTTCCTCTTAATAGCAATCGATAAGCATCATCTAACAAATCTACTTTCTGTTCGTATTTTTCTTTATACTCTTTTTTGGTTGAAAGCTTTTTAACCATTCGTAAATAGTTTGATGCTAAATTCATGTAATCATTCTCTACATCGTCATTTACATAAATAGATGTATCATAATATTTCTCAGCTATAGACATTGCAGCTTCTGCATTAGGCTCTTTATTAAAGCTTGCATAATCTGATTGAAGAGCAGACGTATTAATTGTAAACTTCTTCAATACTTTTAACATTTGGCTTTTATCTTTATAACCTGTTTCGTTATAAATAACCTCACCATTAGCATCTACAATTAATACATACGGAATTCTATTTGCTGAATATTTATTTGATACCTTCCTAAAAACATCAATATCAATTTTTAAAGGCACGAATCCATTTAAAAGCTCTTGTATTTCTGGTTGATTCCATGTATCAGACTCCATTTTTATACAAGGTTTACACCAAGTAGCCCAAAAATCAATTACAATTAATTTATTGGTAGCAATAGATAGTTTTTTGGCATCTTCAAAAGAAGTCATCCATTGAGTAGCATTTGACTGTTGAATAACAGCCACGAAAAACACAATAGAAAGAATGATTTTTTTCATAATATCAATTTTTTAGCATTAATTTTTATGCAATAGTAAAAAAAGTTCACTATTCTTCCAAATTCGTAGGTTTTCTGTACCCTTGAAAAGGTTGCTTTAATAACTCTTTTAAACTAGAGTTCTTTTCTTCATCGGGAAAGGTATCTACACCATACACTATTTTTTCTCTATCTAGTTCCATATAGGTTCCTAATAAGCGATCCCAAATAGAAAAAATATTCCCATAGTTAGAATCGGTATAGGGTAAAAAATTATGATGATGGACTTTGTGCATATCTGGTGATACAATTACATAACTTAATACTTTATCTAATTTTTTTGGCATCTTAATATTAGCATGTGTTAATTGCGTAAATACCAATGACATTGATTGATACAACATAATTATACCTATTGGGGTTCCTACTAAAAAAACGCCTAGCAAAGTAAATGTAAAACGGATAACGCTCTCTATCGGGTGATGTCGGTTTGCAGTGGTAGTGTCTACCTTATGATCTGAATGATGTACCAAGTGTACCATCCACAAAGGTTTTACTTTATGCTCTACCAAATGTGCTAGATAAGCTCCGAAGAAATCTAAAAACAATACCCCTAATAACACATACAACCACAACGGCATTTCTGGTAACAAATTAATCAAGCCAAAATTAGTTGCTTGTACCCAATCGGCTGTTTTTAGTAATAAAAAAGCCAAAACGAAATTGACAATTACCGTAGTTGCAGTAAAAAACAAATTAGGCCATGCATGCTTCCATTTATTATATTTAAAATTGAATAACGGTACAGCACCTTCTAGTAGCCAAAAAAAAGCAATTCCACCTACTAAAATAATACTTCTATGACTAGAAGGAATTGTTTCAAAATAATGTATAAGGGTTTCCACAATGATATATTTTCTCTAAAAATAGAAAAAATATATGATTTTCTTCCTTTCTACTTTACTGAGGCAACCTTTTTTTAAGTTCTTCTACAATCCTATAAGTAGCAGGACAAACCTCTGTGTTTTTAATCGTCAAATCAGCTAACTGAATAAATTTCTTGCGATTGGTATGTGGATATTCCGAGCAGGCTTTCGGGCGCACATCATAAATAAAACATGTATTATCAGACTCGTCTAAAAAAGTACAAGGAGCAGATTGTAACACCATAAAATTGTCTTCATCTCTTCTTAAATACTGCTTAGTAAAATCAACCACCTTCATTTTAAAGTGCTTTGCAATGCGCTCTATATCTTTTTCTGTAAAAATAGGTGATGTCGTTTTACAACAATTAGCACATGCTAAACAATCAGTACGCTCAAATTCTTCATCATGCAACTCTTGCATTAATAAATCTAAACGCTTTGGTGTACGCTTTTTTAACTTTTGAAAATACTTCTTATTTTCTTGTAAAGCGTCATTCGCTAATTTCGATAAGTTTTCTAGGTCTTTATCCATACCGCAAAGGTACAAAAGCAGTATTGAAGTATGCTATAGAAGTGCTTCAAAAAATCATGGGTGAAATCGTGGGAATAAAAAATTAAAAACACTAATTTTGTCCGATAATCTAAAAAGAACCAATGAATATTCAATCGTTAATTGAAGCGAAAGTAAAAGAAGGATTTTTAGCCTTGTATGATGTAGAAATTCCTAATGTAGAATTTCAAGCAACCCGTAAAGATTTTGAAGGAGACGTTACTGTTGTTGTCTTCCCATTGCTACGGTACAAAAAAGGAAACCCTGTTCAAATTGGTGAAGATTTAGGTAAATACTTAGTTGAAAACATCAACGAAATTAATAGCTACAATGTAGTTAAAGGTTTTTTAAACTTGGTAGTTCATGATTCTTTCTATGTAAACTTTTTTAATCAAATAGCTGCTGATGCAACTTATGGCTTCGTAAAAGAAGACGAAACAGATGCACGTATGGTAGAGTATTCTTCCCCTAACACGAACAAACCTTTGCACTTAGGACATGTTCGTAATGTTTTATTAGGATATTCGGTTGCTGAAATTTTAAAAGCTGCAGGACATAAAGTTTACAAAACACAAATTATCAATGATCGTGGTATCCATATTTGTAAGTCAATGTTGGCTTGGGCTAAATTTGGAAATAACGAAACGCCTGAATCTACAGGATTAAAAGGTGATAAACTAGTTGGTAATTACTATGTAAAGTTCGATCAAGAGTATAAAAAAGAAATAGCTGAATTAGTTGCCAAAGGAATTTCTGAAGACGACGCTAAAAAACAAGCTCCACTTTTTGTTGAGGCACAAGAAATGCTTCGTAAATGGGAAGCTGGAGATAAGGAAGTTGTAACTCTTTGGGAAATGATGAATGGATGGGTATACAAAGGTTTCGACGTTACTTATGAAAACATCGGAGTTAACTTTGACAAACTATACTACGAAAGTAACACCTATTTATTAGGAAAAGATATTATTGAAGAAGGACTACAGAATGGAGTTTTCTACAAAAAAGAAGACGGTTCTGTTTGGTGTGATTTAACTGAAGAAGGTTTAGATGAAAAGTTAGTTTTACGTTCTGACGGAACTGCAGTGTATATGACCCAAGATATTGGTACAGCTGTACAACGCTCTAAAGATTTCCCTGATGTAAATGGAATGGTATATACTGTAGGTAACGAACAAGATTATCACTTTAAAGTATTATTCTTAATCTTACAGAAACTAGGATACTCTTGGGCGAAACAATTATTCCACTTAAGTTACGGAATGGTAGATTTACCTTCTGGAAAAATGAAATCTCGTGAAGGAACTGTAGTTGATGCCGATGATTTAATGGATGAAATGACCGATACAGCTCGTCAAATTTCTCAGGAATTAGGAAAGCTAGAAGGGTATTCAACAGAAGAAAAGGAAGAGTTATATAAAACTATCGGATTAGGTGCTTTAAAATACTTCATTTTAAAAGTAGACCCTAAAAAGAGAATTTTATTTGACCCACAAGCTTCGGTAGATTTCCAAGGAAATACAGGACCTTTCGTTCAGTATACCTATGCAAGAATTCAGTCTATCATACGTAAAGCTGATTTTGACTATTCTTCATCAGTATCGGTAGAATTACACGAAAAAGAAAAAGAACTCATCAAGCAATTAGAGCAATATCCTGAAGTAATTCAACAAGCTGCTAGCAATTATTCTCCTGCTGTAATTGCGAATTATACCTACGACTTGGTAAAAGAGTTCAACTCATTCTATCAAAATGTATCAATTTTAGGAGAAGAAAATCAAGATAAAAAAGTATTTAGAGTTCAGTTATCTAAAAAAGTAGCTGACACTATAAAATCTGCATTCAAATTATTAGGAATTCAAGTTCCTGAAAGAATGTAAAAAATTAACAAACAACAAGTAAAAAGTAAACAACATGAAATACGACGTACTAATAATCGGAAGCGGTCCTGGAGGTTATGTAACTGCAATTAGAGCATCTCAATTAGGGTTTAAAACCGCTGTAGTAGAGAAAGAAAACTTAGGTGGAATTTGCTTAAACTGGGGGTGTATTCCTACCAAAGCTTTATTAAAATCTGCTCAAGTGTATGATTATTTAAAACATGTTGATGAGTACGGTTTAAAAGCAGAAGCTATCGATAAAGATTTCGAAGCTGTAATTAAACGTAGTCGTGGTGTTGCTGAAGGAATGAGCAAAGGTGTTCAGTTCTTAATGAAGAAAAATAAAATTGATATCATCGACGGATTTGGTAAGGTAAAACCTGGAAAAAAAGTAGATGTTACCGATAAAGATGGTAAAGTAACTGAGTATTCTGCGGATCATATTATTATTGCTACTGGAGCTCGTTCTCGTGAGTTACCGAGTTTACCTCAAGACGGTAAAAAAGTAATCGGTTACCGTGAAGCGATGAGTTTACCAACACAACCTAAATCGATGATTGTTGTAGGTTCTGGTGCTATTGGAGTTGAGTTTGCTCACTTCTATAACTCAATGGGAACTGATGTAACTGTTGTTGAATTTATGCCAACAATTGTTCCTGTAGAGGATAAAGATGTTTCTAAACAAATGGAACGTTCTTTCAAAAAAGCTGGAATTAAAGTGATGACGAGTTCTTCTGTAGAGTCTGTTGACACTTCTGGTGACGGAGTAAAAGCGACTGTAAAAACTAAAAAAGGAGAAGAAGTTTTAGAAGCAGACATCGTATTATCTGCTGTTGGAATTAAAACTAATATTGAAAACATCGGTTTAGAAGATGTTGGAATTATTACTGATAGAGATAAAATCTTAGTAAACGACTGGTACCAAACTAACATTCCTGGATATTACGCTATTGGTGATGTAACTCCTGGTCCTGCACTTGCACACGTTGCTTCTGCAGAAGGGATTACTTGTGTTGAGAAAATCGCTGGATTGCATACTGAAACTATTGACTACGGTAACATTCCTGGTTGTACCTATGCTACTCCTGAAATTGCTTCTGTTGGTTTAACTGAAGAGCAAGCAAAGGAAAAAGGTTACGAATTAAAAGTTGGAAAATTCCCATTCTCTGCGTCTGGTAAAGCAAAAGCAGCAGGTACTCCTGACGGATTTGTAAAAGTTATTTTCGATGCTAAATACGGTGAATGGTTAGGATGCCACATGATTGGTGCTGGTGTAACTGATATGATTGCTGAAGCTGTATTAGGTCGTAAATTAGAAACTACTGGTCACGAAGTATTAAAAGCAATCCACCCTCACCCAACTATGAGTGAAGCGGTTATGGAAGCTGTTGCTGATGCTTATGACGAAGTAATTCACTTATAAAATATAGATATTCAGATTATTGAATTTCTAGATTTTAGAAAACACATAAAGATAGACAAACCTCACCAAAATGGTGAGGTTTTTTTTATATTTGAAATATGAAAAAAATATTCACACTATTCGTTTTATTATGCTGTTTTTATTCTTGTAAAACAGAAGAAAAGAAAGCACCAGTAAATCCGTTAACAGTTCCTTTTAACGAACGTCCAGCTCCTCAACTTCCAAATGCTAACAATAGTACTGTTAATATTATTGGAGGAGCACATTATATATGTCCTAAAAATTGTGAAGGAGGTACATCAAGTATCCAAGGTACCGCTTGTCCTGTTTGTAAAACTCCTCTTGCTCATAATCAAGCGTTTCACAATTCTCAAAACACGAACTCAAACACACCAATATCAACACCTATAGCTCCAACTACTACTAGTGGACCAAATGCTTCTGGACAATATCATTATACTTGTACTAATGGTTGTGCCGGTGGTGGAGATGCTGCTGGAAAGTGTAACAGTTGTAATGGAGATTTAGCGCATAACGCTGCTTATCATCAGTAAAAAAGGAAGTACACAACTAGAGAACCATTTAATCTCTATTTATTTATCAGACTTAAACATTAGGTTCTCAACCTTAAAATATACAAAGCTCACCATTGGTGGGCTTTTGTTTTTTCAATAATTACATTTTTTAAAATACCTTAATTAAAACCATTATAAATTACAGTTTAAACAACGATTAAACCAAAAAAATATACATTTCGGAATGATTATTGTAAAAATTTAAAACAGTAACATAATACCATTACTATGAAAAACTATCTACAAAACAGTTTAACATTGGGGGGATAATTGTTATAGAAAAAGAAAAAACTCGAAGCTGCTAACTTCGAGTTTTGTTTTATCTAATTTATAATAACTAATTATTATCTAATTAACTTCTTGTATTTGATACGTTTTGGCATTAAATCGCCTCCTAAACGTTTCTTTTTGTTCTCTTCATAATCAGAGAAAGAACCTTCAAAGAAATACACTTGGCTATCTCCTTCGAAAGCTAAAATATGTGTACAAATACGATCTAAGAACCAACGATCGTGACTAATTACCACAGCACATCCTGCAAAATTTTCTAAACCTTCTTCTAACGCTCGTAAGGTATTTACATCTAAATCGTTTGTTGGTTCATCTAATAACAACACGTTACCTTCTTCCTTTAACGTCATAGCTAAGTGTAAACGGTTACGCTCTCCTCCTGATAATGTAGATACTTTTTTGTTTTGCTCATTTCCTGAGAAATTAAAACGACTTAAGTATGCTCTAGAGTTCACTTGCTTTCCTCCCATCATCACTAAATCCTGACCTTCTGAGAAGTTCTCCCAGATAGTTTTTTCAGGATCGATATTTGAATGCGACTGATCTACATATGCTATTTTAGCTGTTTCTCCAACAGAAAAGTTTCCAGCATCAGGAGTTTCTTCTCCCATAATCATTCTGAAAATAGTCGTTTTACCTGCTCCGTTCGGACCAATAATACCTACAATCCCCGCTTGTGGAAGATTAAATTCTAAGTTTTCGTATAATAATTTATCTCCATATGCTTTAGAAACACCTGTAGCTTCTATTACATTGGTTCCTAAACGTGGACCATTCGGAATGTAAATTTCTAATTTTTCTTCCGTTTGCTTTTGGTCTTGGCTCATTAACTTTTCGTAGTTCTTCAAACGTGCTTTTTGCTTTGTTTGACGACCTTTAGCTCCTTGACGAACCCATTCTAACTCTCGCTCTAAGGTCTTTTGACGCTTAGAAGCAGTTTTACTTTCTTGTGCTAAACGTTGAGATTTTTGATCTAACCAAGAAGAATAGTTTCCTTTCCATGGAATACCTTCACCTCTATCCAGTTCTAAAATCCAACCTGCTACATTATCTAAGAAATAACGGTCGTGCGTTACCGCAATTACCGTTCCTTTATATTGTGCTAAATGATGCTCTAACCAATGTACCGACTCAGCATCTAAGTGGTTGGTAGGCTCATCTAATAATAAAATTTCTGGTTCTTGTAATAATAAACGACATAATGCTACACGACGACGCTCTCCACCAGATAATACTCCGATCTTTTTGTCTCCTTCAGGCGTACGTAACGCATCCATAGCTATTTCTAACTTGGTATCTAATTCCCAAGCGTTAGAAGCGTCAATCTTATCTTGCAACTCCGCTTGACGCGCCATTAACTTATCCATTTTATCTGGATCAGAATACACTTCTTCTAATCCAAACATGTCGTTTATTTTGTTATATTCATCTAAAATAGCAACCGTTTCTGCTACTCCTTCTTTAACAACCTCTAAAACAGTTTTTTCTTCATCTAATTGCGGTTCTTGCTCTAAGTATCCAACCTTATATCCTGGAGAAAACGTTACATCTCCCTGATAGTTCTTTTCTACCCCTGCAATAATCTTTAATAGTGTAGATTTACCAGAACCGTTTAAACCTAAAATACCAATTTTAGCCCCGTAAAAGAAACTTAAATAAATATCTTTTAAAACTTGTTTTCCTGTACTTTGATAGGTCTTAGAGACCTTATTCATTGAAAAAATGACTTTTTTATCGTCGCTCATTTTCTTGTATTTTCTTAATTAAACTCTACCTTTAAGGGCATTAAATACCCATGCATTTGCAAAAAAACCTAAACCAACAGCACCAAAGCCATATCCAGCTATTTCATCATACTTGAATATTGCTAATCCAATAAGTAATATTCCCATTAAAATCATTATAAGCGTTGCCCAACCTAGGACAGTGTTTTTGTTCATTGCCATAATTTACTTTTTTCAAAAAAATTGTGAGCCACAAATATCGGTAATTATTTACACTTATTCATGTTTATAATACGCATAAAAAAAGTCCTGCGTGAGCAAGACTTTTTTAGTGATTTTAAATTTATATAAAACTAAATTTCAGCAGCTAATCTGCTTCCTTGATTTATCGCTCTCTTTGCATCTAATTCTGCAGCAACATCCGCACCTCCTATTACATGAACTTTCATCCCTTTAGCTTCTAATGGCTCTAATAATTCTTTAAAAGGTACCTGACCTGCACAAATAATTACATTGTCTACTGGTAACACTTTTTGTTCTTCATTTTGAATATAGTGCAATCCTTCATCATCAATTTTTGTGTATTGTACTTCATTAATAAACTGTACTTTTTTCTTTTTTAATACAGAACGATGAATCCAACCTGTAGTTTTTCCTAAGTTACCACCAAACTTTCCTGAACTACGCTTAAACATAAATATTTCTCTTGGAGAAGGATGAATTTTAGGTGTTACACCTTCTATTCCTGCACGTGCTTCTAACTTTTTATCAATTCCCCATTCTTCTAACCAAGTATCAATATTTAAAGAAGTACTTTCTCCTTCATGAGCTAAATATTCAGATACATCAAATCCGATACCACCTGCACCAATAACAGCTACACGCTTACCAACAGGTTTCTTTAATTTTACAACATCTATATAACTCAATACTTTTTCATGCTCTATTCCATCAATTCTAGGAGTTCTTGGAGTAATTCCTGTCGCTAGAATAACCTCATCAAAATTTGCATTGTATAAATCTTCTGCAGAAACTCGCGTGTTTAATTTTACATCTACTTTATGTAACTCTAACTGCTTGTTAAAATATCTAATTGTTTCGTAAAATTCTTCTTTCCCTGGAATTTGCTTTGCAATATTAAATTGCCCTCCTATTTCTGAATCGGCATCAAACAAAGTTACTTGATGCCCTCTTTGAGCTGCTACTGTTGAAGCTGCTAAACCTGCTGGACCTGCTCCTACTACTGCTATTTTTTTCTTTTTTGAAGTCGGATTATAGTTCAATTCCGTTTCATGGCAAGCTCTCGGATTTACCAAACAACTAGCCACTTTCTTCTGAAAAGCATGGTCTAAACAAGCTTGGTTACAAGCTATACAAGTGTTTATTTCATCTACTCTTTCTTCTTTTGCTTTGTTTACCCATTCTGGATCCGCTAAAAATGGACGAGCCATAGAAATCATATCTGCATGACCTTCTGCTAACACTTTTTCAGCAGTTTCTGGCATGTTAATTCTGTTGGAAGTCACCAATGGAATAGACAACTCCTCTTTCATTTTTTTGGTAACCCAAGTAAATGCTGCTCTAGGAACCGATGTTGCTATAGTTGGTATTCTCGCTTCATGCCAACCAATACCTGTATTGATAATGGTTGCTCCAGCTTTTTCTATTTCTTTACCTAATTGTACTACTTCTTCCCAAGAACTTCCTTGTTCAACCAAATCTAACATTGACAAACGATAGATGATGATAAAGTTTTCACCTACTGCTTCTCTAATTTTACGCACCAATTCAACAGCTAAACGGATTCTATTTTCATATTCTCCTCCGTACTCATCAGTTCTTTTATTGGTTCTTGTAACAATAAATTGATTGATTAAATAACCTTCAGATCCCATGATTTCAACTCCATCATACCCTGCTTCTTGCGATAACTTTGCGCAGTTAACAAAATCTTTTACTGTTCTTCGTATTCCTGATTGTTTTAACGCAAATGGTTTAAACGGTGTAATTGGCGATTGAATTTTTGAAGGAGCTACATTAAACGGATGATACCCATAGCGACCTGAATGCAAAATTTGCATACATATTTTCCCGCCTTCTTTATGCACTGCTTCTGTGATTACTTTGTGCTCACGTGCATGTTTTTTAGTACTCATACGAGCAGAAAAAGGCGCAGTCCACCCCTGAATATTAGGCGAAATTCCTCCAGTAACAATCAACCCTACTCCACCTCTAGCACGTTCAGCATAGTAAGCAGCAATACGTTCTATTCCGTTTTTTTCTTCTTCTAAACCCGTATGCATAGACCCCATTAACACTCGGTTTTTTAAAGTAGTAAAACCTAGGTCTAATGGCTCAAAAATATGTTTGTACTTCATTATTCTAGTATTAAAATATTATGCACGCATAATAAATGGCAAGATACGATTTTTTGGAAAACAAAAAACTCGAAGTTTACATCTTCGAGCTTTATATTTTATTATCTACTAAAATGGAGTTTTTGAATCATTTCAGGAGAAAGGGAATCTGAATACATTCCGTAAGCATCAACTAAAACACCTTTAATTCCTTGTGAAGTTTCAATGGCATAAACAACCGAATTATCACCTGCACTACTCATACCTTCAAAACGATATACCTCAACTACTTCAAAAACTTCTGGTGAATAAACTTCTTTGGTTGTTTTACTTTCTATTTGTGTATAAGTGAGGTTAAAATCATGCGTAAAGCCTCTTTTTTGTAAATCATTTAAGGCTTCTGAAAGTGTGTCGTATGTATACATAATTGTAATCTTTTTAGCTCACTTTTAAAGATACAACTTTTAAATTACAACCTCAATTATAGCTATAAAAAAGGAGTAAAAAACGGTGATTACTGTCTTATTTTATCTAACAAATTACTAAGCTGCGTTGCTTCCTCTTCCGTAAGGTTATCAATAAAATCTAAATGTAAGTTTTTATCAATTTCTTCCAATAACTCCTCTCCTTTCTTAGTAATATTAATGTAAACTACTCTTCTATCATGTTCGCAACGTATACGATTAATTAAGCCTTTCTCACAAAGTTTATCCATTAATCTTGTAGCATTTGGCGCGCGTTCAATCATTCTATCCTTGATTGTTTGCACTTTAATTGCTTCTTTAGCTCCTCTTAAAATACGTAAAATATTAAATTGTTGCGAAGAGATACTGTATTGTTTAAAAAACTCATTCTCTTTACTACTTACCCAATTCGCAGTATATTTTATATTGATAAATGCTTTAATTCTATCATTTGGAAATTTGGAATTGATGTCTTTTGAAATATCGCCCATAGTTTTGGTTATTGGCTGTTTGCTCTTAGCTGTTAATTAATAACAAATGTGCTAGCTACTACTAACTACCCTCTTAATTTTAAATCTTGCATTAATTTGTTAAATGTATCTGATGTTGGTGTTAAGTACACTTCATCATCAATAAATAAAGTTGGATACTTTACTTGCCCTTCATACAATTCTTTACTGTGTTCTCTAGCTTCTTCATCTATAGAAACATCTTTGTATACAAAAGGTACTTCTGCAGAATTTAAAAAGTTCTTGTAAGCTACAGTATGCGCATGACCTTTTCTTCCGTATAAAACTATCTTCATTTTAATCTCCTTTCTTTTTGCAAAAATACAACAACCCTTAATTATTTACCAAGGAAAATAACTCTATTTCAAATAATTAAATGGAATATTTTTCACTACCCTTTTCTATAGGGAATATTATCCTTTAAACTCAACTTTTACATGAGCTCCATCACAGTAGGGTTTATTTTGAGAGGCACCGCACCTACAAAAGGCCGTTGTTTTACTTTTCTTTTCAACCTTTCCATCAGAATTGGTAACATGTAATGTTCCGTAAATTAATAACGGACCATCTTCTAAAGCTTCTACTTTTGTTTCAGTATGTGCAGCTGCTTGACTCCCTTCCTTTTTAGATATATAGGATAATGCTCCTGACGGACATTCTTCTACTTGCTTTTTTATTTTATCAGTAGAAGCTCCGTCCATATTAATCCAAGGTTTATTCTGCGGATTGAATACTTGTATTAATCCTTTCCAACATTTTTTAGAATGGATACACTTATTGGGTTGCCAAACTACAGTAATATCATCATTACTGTACTTTTTAATAATTTCTTTAGCTCCTGACATGACTTTATGTTTTAAGAATTACACCTCTTTCTCTACACCTCTTTCTCGAAAGTCTTCACTGCTTTTATCAAGTCTTCATTAAACTCCTCATTTACAATACTTCCGTCTTTAAAGTTATCATAAAATTTTGGTAAAGAAAAATCGGTTATGATATTTGCTCCCATATGCGGAAATCCGTTTTTAGCAATCGCCATAGAAGAAGCTCCTCCTCTTCCTCCAGGTGATGTAGATAACAGCAACATTGGTTTGTTATTCCAAAGTTTTTGCTCTATGCGCGACATCCAATCTACAATATTCTTAAAAGCCACTGTAAAATTTCCGTTATGTTCTGCTAATGATAACATAATACCATCAGCTTCTTTAAGCTTGTTTAAAAAGATTACTGCATTCTCAGGAAAACCATTCTCCATTTCTTCATCAACCCCATAAATTGGTAGTGGGTAATCATTCAAATCTAAAACTTCTACCTCAAAGTCATTTAATAAACTAGAGGCATATACCACCAATTGTTTGTTTATGGATTTTTTACTGTTACTACCTGCAAATGCAATAATTTTCTTCATTTATGTTGTTATTTTTGAATTTATTTCTGTTTCTCCTTTTACCATTTTTGCTACAGGACACTTACCTGCTATTTCTAATAACTTGGTACGTTGTTCATCTGTAACTTCTTTTTCAAAAGAAATTTCTTCAATCAATGATTTTTTTATTCCTTCGGGAGTTAGCTGTTCTTTTTGACTCACATTTACCGTGATTTTTCCTAAATCCCAACCTTTACGTTCTGCATACATACGCAAAGTGATAGAAACACAACCACCTATTGCAGTTAACAAATACTCTACAGGTGTGGGGGCATTATCATCTCCTCCTTTGTCTAGAGGTTCGTCAATTATCGCAAAATGATTTCTCATTTTTGCTTCTGCCAAATAATTACGATTTGTTAAAGTTACTTTTGAAGTCGGATTATTGCTCATTATATTTTTTTACTATAAATATATGAAACTATTAATAGAATCATGGCAATTATAGCTCCCATTTGCTCACCATCTCCAATCATAAAATGAGCAAAAAATGCCAAAATAAACGCAAAGAAATACCCTGCATACGCCCATTCATTTAAAAACTTACCTCTAAAAAACCATAGCGCTACCAATCCTAACAATTTAACTACTGCATACGGGTAAATAATGTAAGTTGGATACCCAAATGCGCCAAACATTTTAGCTACTTCTTCATAATTAAAAAAGTACATTCCTGACGAGAAAAACATTAATAAGGTTAACAAACCAGTAGCTACATAAAAAATAATTTTGTCTTTTTTCATTTTGTTAGTTTTTAAATTCATTACAAATGTATGGAAAAAAAAACAAATACATACCATGGAATATAAAAACACGGTAATTAATTAATTTCTAAATTATCTTTATATATTTATAGGAATAAACTAAACTGATGGAAATAATTGATTATAAAGAAAAATACGCTTCAAGTTTTTACAATTTGAATATTGAGTGGCTACGAACTTTTTTCTATGTAGAATCATATGATGAAGAAGTTTTAAGCAACCCTAACAAATACATTATTGACAAAGGCGGATACATTTTCTTTGCCAAATTAAATGATGAAATTGTAGGAACTGTTGCCTTAATGCCTATGAATGAACCAAATGTTTATGAATTAACAAAAATGGCTGTTTCACCTTATCATAGAGGCCACAAAATAGGACAAAAACTAATGCAACACTGTATTGATTTTGCTCAAAAAAACAACTTTGACAAACTTGTTTTATATTCAAACACTGTTTTAGAAAATGCTATTTATATCTATAGAAAATATGGTTTTGTAGAAATTCCTGTAGAAGAAAATTGTCCGTACGAACGATGTAATATTAAAATGGAGCTAAAAACAAAACTCCCTTAAAATTAAGGGAGTAAACTTCAAAATAAAATTTACAACTACTAATTATAAATTTAAACTTTTTAATTTTTTAGTACTTGATAAAATTTCCCGCTATGCAAACAAACAACTGAAACAAACTAAACATAAACGGGAAATTTACAGACAACTAAGATTATTTATACACTAACTATTAAAGTACTTCTGCTACCTCTTCTACTGCTTCTTTATTTTTTGAAGAAGTTTCAAACTGATTAGAAGTATTCTTTTCTCCTCCTGCTTTTAAAGCATTTTCTCCAGCAAAAAATGTTTTATGATCATCTCCTAAATCAGAACCTGCCATTCTTTGGTGCTTTACACACGAAACTCCTTTTCTAATTTCCTGTCGTTGTACTCCTCTTACATAGGCTAACATTCCTTCGCTACCAAAATAACCTTCGGTTAAATCGTTCATGTGCAATGCTGTGGTATGATAAGTTGGTAATGTAATTAAATGATGGAAAATTCCTGCTTCCCTTGCACTATCTATTTGGAAAGTACGGATTTTCTCATCAGCCCTGTGACACAGTTCTGTTCCGTCGTAAGCTGCATTCATTAAATTGTTTCTGTCATATCCCGTCATATTTTCTCCTTCTGCAACCATTTCATCATATACTTGATTACGGAAATTCAACGTCCAGTTAAACGAAGGTGAATTGTTATACACCAACTTCGCATTAGGAACTACTTCTCGTACTCTATTTACCATATGTGCAATTTGTCCTACATGAGGTGTTGGCGTTTCAATCCATAATAAATCAGCTCCGTTTTGTAAACTAGTAATACAATCTAATACTACCCTATCAATATTGGTTCCTTCTCTAAACTTGTACAATCCGTTAGCTAAACGTACAGGACGCACTAATTTTCCATCACGTTTCAACAATACATCATCTTCTTTTGCTTCATCAATTGTAATTTCTTCAGCTTCTACAAAGGCTAAATATTGAGAAGCTAAATCTCCTGGCTCTTGACTTACGGGTAATTTTTGAGTTAACCCAGCTCCTTCCGAATCGGTTCTAGCTACAATAACCCCATCCTCTACTCCTAACTCTAAAAAAGCATATCGAATTGCATTTAACTTCGCTATAAAATCTTCATGGGGTACAGTTACTTTTCCATCTTGATGTCCGCATTGTTTGGCATCAGAAACTTGGTTTTCTATCTGGATAGCACAAGCACCAGCTTGAATCATTTTTTTAGCCAATAAATATGTTGCTTCTTCATTTCCAAAACCAGCATCAATATCAGCTATGATAGGTACCACATGCGTTTCAAAATTATCGATTTCGTCTTGCACATCTTCTCCGTTTTCTAATCTTCGGAATAAATCATTCAACTCAACTGCATCCGCTTGACGTAAAAAGTCATAAATTTCTTCAATCAAGGCTGGAACCGCTGTCTTTTCATGCATCGATTGGTCTGGTAACGGTCCAAATTCAGAGCGTAACGCAGCAACCATCCATCCTGAAAGGTATAAATATCGTTTACTCGTTGTTTTATGATGTTTTTTCACCGCAATCATTTTTTGTTGCGCTACAAATCCGTGCCAGCACCCTAACGATTGTGTATAATTTGACGAATCTGCGTCGTAAGCTGCCATATCTTTTCGCATGATAGCAGCAGTATATCTAGCGATATCTAAACCTGTTTTAAAACGGTTTTGCACTACCATTCTAGCAGCATTTTCAGAAGAAACTGAGTTCCAAGTTGTCCCGTACTTTTTCTTTAATTCTTTTACAGTTTGTAAAGCAGAACTATAATTAGCGTGTGCTAAATTTTTCATAATTTTGTAATTGATAAGGTTATTAATTTATATTGATAGCTTGCCCTTTTAAATGTTGCCGCATTTTTAAGGGCTTTTTTTTCGATAATCGAGATTTAACTATTTCGATTTTAGTCTTTAATTTAGAATGTTTTTCTCTATAAGTATCTTCTAGACTTATACCAAAAACAGCTTACTCTAAAAATATTGATAAGCCGGTAAGGTTAAGAATTCTTCAAATTCTTCTGACAATACTAAACTGTCAAATAACTCTATGGCTTTATTAAACCTTCCGTCCGCGAATCTATCTGCTCCTAAAAGGTTTTTAATTTTTTGAATTTCTTCTTTTTTGAATTGCTCATACATTCCTTTAGTAAATGTTCTACCATCTTCTAACAATTCATTTTTTTGCAACCATAGCCATACCTGTGTTCTAGAAATTTCGGCAGTTGCTGCATCTTCCATTAAATTATACAAAGCAGCTGCCCCTTGTCCCATCAACCAAGATTCTATATACAAAATTCCTACATTGATATTTTCTCTAATCCCTTCTTCTGTGATAGTTCCTTGTGGTTGTTGCACCAAAGCTTCTTCTGTTATATAAACACCCTCTCTTAGTTTATTAATTTGATTAGGTGTTTTCATATGTGCATCGAACACTTCCGTTGCTAACGACACCAATCCAGGATGCGCAACCCAAGTGCCATCATGTCCATTCAACACTTCTCTCTCTTTTCCTTTCTTTACTTTATCAAAAGCTATTTTGTTAGCCGTTTCATCATTCTTTACAGGAATCTGAGCTGCCATTCCTCCCATCGCATGAACTCCACGTTTATGACAAGTTTGAATAACATGTAACGAATAGGCTTCCATAAATGGGGTTTCCATCGTTATTTGTGCCCTATTTGGCACAAAGAAATTGGTATGATTTCTGAACTTTTTAATATATGAGAAGATATAATCCCAACGTCCACAGTTTAAACCTGCCATGTGATTTCTCAATTCGTAAATAATCTCATCTAACTGAAAACTAGCCGTAATCGTTTCAATCAATACCGTTGCTTTAATTGTTTTTTGTGGCACCCCCATATAGTCTTGTGCAAATACAAAAACATCATTCCACCATCGAGCTTCTTTATAATGTTCTAATTTTGGCAGATAAAAATAAGTAGCACTTCCTTTCGCTAACAAAGTTTTGATGTTATAAAAGAAGAACAAACCGAAATCTACCAGAGAACCAGACATTTCTACACCGTCAATCAACAAATGTTTTTCGTTTAAATGCAAACCTCTTGGACGTACTAATAACGTAGCTACGTTCTCATTTAGCTGATACGTTTTATCTTTTGAAGCATTGTAAAACGAAATGGTTTTGTTAACCGCATCTCTTAAATTTACTTGTCCTTCTAAAATATTTTGAATCGTTGGTGCGTTGCTATCTTCAAAATCTGCCATAAACATTTTTGCCCCTGAATTTAAAGCATTGATAACCATTTTTCGCTCTACAGGACCTGTAATCTCTACCCTTCTATCTAATAAATCTTCTGGTAACTCAGCACAAACCCAATTACTTTCTCTTATTTCTTTGGTTTCAGAAGGAAAAGAAGGAAAGTTTCCAGCATCAAAATACGCTTGTTCGATTTCTCTTTCAGCTAATAATTGAAGTCTTTGACTATTAAATTTCTCTTGAAGTTGAATTAAAAATGCTTTGGCTTCATTGGTCAAAACACTTTCATACTTAACTGTATCAAAACCTATACATTGAACTTCTTTTACTAAAACATCTTGATTCATACTATTTTATTTTAATTGATTGATAGCTCAATATTAAAAAAAAGAACCGAAACAAAAAAGCGAACGTTCGCTAAAAATATAAAATTTACTGATTTTTATTAATTCGCTAATTTTTATACCTTTGAATTACGAATCTTTTAATAAAAATATCTTGGAAGAAGAATATATCAGATTAGTTTTCGGATTAAAACTGAAACAAATACGTACCGATAAAAACCTATCACTCTTTGGATTAGCCAAATTAACAGGTTTATCAAAATCATATTTAAACGAAATTGAGAAAGGGAAAAAGTATCCTAAAACCGATAAAATTGTTATTCTTTCTGAAAAGCTAGAAGTGCCTTACGACCATTTAGTATCTCTAAAACTAGATAAAAACCTAGCACCAATTGGTGAAATTTTACAATCTAAAATTTTAAAAGAAATTCCTTTAGACCTATTTGGTATTAAAGAAAATAACCTGATTGATATTATCGCCAATGCTCCTGCAAAGGTTAATGCGTTTATAAGTACCATTATTAAGATTTCGCAAAACTACAACTTAACAAGAGAAAGCTTTTTCCTTGCTGCATTACGTTCATACCAAGAGGCACACAACAATTATTTTGAAGATATTGAAACAAAGGTTACCGATTTTATTGAGGCTTATCAAATAAATCCAAATAAACCTATTACTTCAAAAGACTTAGAAGAAATTTTAATTGAAGAATATGGTTACACTATTGATAGTGAAGAATTATCTAAACATCAAAAACTATCTGAACTCAGAAACATCTATATTCCAAAGAATAAAACACTCCTTATATATAACGACATAAACAAAGCGCAAAAAACATTCATTTTTGCTAAAGAAATAGCTTATAATTATTTAGAGATTGAAGACAGACTATACACGTTTCCATGGATAAAATTTGAAAGTTTTGATGAAGTATTAAATAATTTTATAGCTTCTTACTTTGCTGGTGCTTTAATTATTCCAAAAGATGATTTAATTCAAAAACTAACACAACTTTTTTCTTTAGAAACCTGGCAGCCTATACAATTGCATAAAATTATTAGAAGTTATAATTGTTCTGACGAAACATTCTATCAACGTTTAACCAATATTTTACCTAAGCATTTTAATATTAAGAACCTGTTCTTTTTACGTTTTACACATAAAGAAGGTTCTCCTGTACATAGACTTTCAAAAGAGCTACATATTACACAACAACAATCTCCACATGCCAATCGTAACAATGAACATTATTGCAGAAGATGGATTGCCATTAAAACAATTCAGGACTTGGAGGTTTCAGAAGAAAAAAAATCAGCTTATGGAATTCAAATATCATCGTACGAAAATTCTCAAAAGGAGTATTTAGTTCTTTCTGCAGCTACCGCAGATCCTTTTAAAGAAAAAATTAATCGTAGTGTAAGTATAGGTATGCTACTTTCTCCACACTTAAAACGCAAACTTCATTTTTTTAATGAAGATACTTTTATTAAAAAAACAGTAGGTGTTACTTGCGAAACATGCGCAGTACAAAACTGTAACGAACGAGTGGCTGAACCTTATATTTTAATGAAACAATCTAGAAATAAAGAAATAGAAAACACTGTTGAAAACATCATTCAATCGTATACCTAAACACCTTGTTTTGTACGTTGTTTTTCTTATTTTAGCACACGCAAACAAATAACTTACCATGGATCTTAACTTCAATAAAAACGAAGACCACAATAAACTTTTAGTATCAGATTTACGCAGACGCTTAGCCAAAGTTAAATTAGGGGGCGGCCAAAAGCGTATTGATAAACATCACGAAAAAGGAAAAATGACCGCTCGTGAACGTATCGACTATTTATTAGACGACAAATCAAAATCTATCGAAATCGCTGCTTTTGCAGGAGAAGATATGTATCAAGAACACGGTGGATGTCCTTCAGGAGGTGTAGTTGTTAAAATGGGGTACGTTAGTGGTAAACAGTGTATTGTTGTAGCCAATGACGCTACAGTAAAAGCCGGTGCTTGGTTCCCTATTACTGGTAAAAAGAACTTAAGAGCTCAAGAAATTGCTATTGAAAACAAATTACCTATCATCTACTTAGTTGATTCTGCGGGGGTTTATTTACCTATGCAAGATGAAATTTTTCCTGATAAAGAACACTTCGGAAGAATTTTTAGAAATAATGCTGTAATGAGTAGCATGGGAATTACCCAAATTGCTGCCGTTATGGGAAGCTGTGTTGCTGGTGGTGCTTACTTACCTATTATGAGTGATGAAGCTTTAATTGTAGATAAAACAGGTAGTATTTTCTTAGCTGGTAGTTATTTAGTAAAAGCTGCTATTGGTGAAACTATTGATAATGAAACGTTGGGTGGAGCAACCACACATTGTGAAGTATCTGGTGTTACCGATTATAAAGCAAAAGATGATAAAGATGCTTTAGACACCATTAAAAATTTAATGGATAAAATTGGAGATTATGATAAAGCTGGTTTTAACCGTAAAGAAGCTTTTCCTCCAAAAGAAAACGAAGATGATATTTTTGGAATTTTACCAAAAGCTCGTAATGAGCAATACGATATGATGGAAATCATTAAACGTTTGGTAGATAATTCTGAATTTGAAGAATACAAAGCAGGCTACGGTCAAACCATTATTACTGGATATGCTCGTATTGATGGATGGGCTGTTGGTATTGTTGCTAACCAACGTAAAATTGTAAAATCAAAAGGAGCAAAAACCAAACCTAGCGAAATGCAGTTTGGTGGGGTAATTTATAATGATTCAGCCGATAAAGCTACACGATTTATTGCCAACTGTAATCAAAAGAAAATCCCATTAGTTTTCTTACAAGATGTTACTGGATTTATGGTAGGAAGTAAATCTGAACATAGCGGAATCATTAAAGACGGAGCCAAAATGGTGAATGCTGTTAGTAACTCTGTTGTTCCTAAATTTACTGTGGTTATTGGTAACTCTTACGGAGCAGGAAATTATGCTATGTGTGGTAAAGCCTACGATCCACGCCTTATTTTTGCATGGCCTAGTGCAGAATTAGCTGTAATGAGTGGTGCTTCTGCTGCTAAAGTATTATTACAAATTGAAACTGCTGCTCTTAAAAATAAAGGAGAAGAAATTACTCCAGAAAAAGAAGCAGAATTATTCGATAAAATAAAATCGAGATACGACAATCAAATATCTCCATATTACGCTGCTGCAAGAATTTGGACAGACGCTGTGATTAATCCTTTAGACACCAGAACTTGGATTTCTATGGGAATAGAAGCAGCAAACCACGCTCCCATTGAAAAACCTTTTAATTTGGGAGTTTTACAAGTTTAAAACAAAGAAAGTAGCATGAAGAGGAAAGTATTTTGGGGCATTATTGCCCTTATAATTGGATTTGTAATCTACCAGGTTTATATTTTCACCCTATCTGAAAATGACAATATTAAACCTATTTACTTAGTTCCTGATAATGCTGTTTTTATAGTTGATACTGAAAGACCTATTGACACTTGGGATGAAATAAGCTCAAGTGAAATTTGGACACATCTTCAATCCAATCAACAAATCAATAAGCTATCTGAAGGTCTCAATAGTTTAGATGAAACTTTTAAAGCTAAAAAAGAAATTTTTGACTTTATTGGTGAGCGTAACTTAGTTATCTCTGTACATGTATATAGTCCTAAAAAATACGGTTTATTATATATTGCTGATCTACAAAAATTCTCCAAACTCATCTTCCTAAAAAGAGCTATTAGTAATTTAGCTGGTGAAGGTTATAGAGTCACCAAACGAGTATATAAAGAACATGAAATTATTGAGCTTTACAATAAAGAGACACGGGAAACCTTACACCTTTCATTTATTAAAAATCAGGTAATTGCTTCCTACACTCATACTCTCGTTGAAAAATCAATAGACCAATACTTAAACCCTGTTATTGGACGTGATATAAATTTTATAGAAATAAAGGAGAAAACAGATACTGATGGATTTTTTAATATCTATTTACAACATAAATATCTAAAAGGCTATTTAAATTGTTTTACCAGTTCTAGCAATTTAGATTTCTTAAATAAAGAAGCTTTTTTTTACACAGGATTAGACATTTCAATTATAGAAGGAGTTATAGTACAAGCTACTGGTTACACAAATGTTGATAGCAATTCACAAACCTATTTAAAAGTTTTACAAAATTCAGGAGTTGGTAAACGTAGTGCAGCTAAAATAGCTCCGAAAAACACTTCTTTATACCTTAGTTTTGCTTTTGATGATTTTAAAACTTTTAATCATAATCTAGAGACACTTCAACAAGAAAACCCAGCAGATTTCAAAATGTATTCTGATCAATTAGCAATGATTGAGGGTAAACTAGATATTAATGTTTCTGAACATGTATACAGCTGGATTGGTAGTGAAATAGCTTTAATTCATTTTAACACTGAACTTTCAAAAAACAAAAAAGATATCGCTGCTATTATTAAAGCTGACGATATTGAGGATGCTAAAGAAAATCTTCAATTTGTTCTTTCTAAGATAAAAGAAAACACTCCATTAAAATACAAGCAAATTAATTACCGAGGGTATCCTATTAATTTTTTTGATCTAAAAGGGTTCTTTAAAATGCTAGCTGGTAATGTATTTTCTAAAATGGACAAGCCTTACTTTACTATTATTGATGATTTCGTTGTTTTTAGTACAAGTCCGAACACTATTAAAGAAATTATCAACAACCATTTAATAGGATATACACTTGAAAACTCAGAAAAATTTGATGATTTCAACTATAATTTCGAAAAGAAATCTAGTGTGTTTGCTTATGTTAACACACCAAATTCTTACAAAGATCTTTTAAGTTTAGTTGATAATAAAACTCGAACTCAACTTCAAAAAGACAAACCTTATATTACTTGTTTTTCTCAAATCGGTTTGCAACTTATTGCCGAAGATGATTTATTTAAAAGCAATATTTCTTTTGTTTATGAACATCCAGAAGAAATTGAAATCCATCTTAAAAAAGAGGAGGAATTAAAAAAGAAATTACTTGAAGAATTAACTCCTTACAAAGACTCTATAAACACTCTAAGTTCGGAAAACTTTTTTAACCTTCATCCTATACATCCGTCAGATTTAAGTGCCAAATCGTATCAAGAATTTTATGAAAATGGAAAACTAAAATTTGAAGTTGATTTAAACGATGGTTTAAAAGATGGTTCTTACAAATCGTATTATGAAAACGGAAACGTAAAAGTTAAAGGGCATTATAAAAATGATAAGCAAAGTGGCACTTGGAAAGCATATGATGAACAAACAGGTAATGTAATTTTCAAAAAACATTTTTAATTGCAATATTTTATAGCATTAGTTACATTTGCCAAGCAAAATTAAAACAGAATACACATGGGAAGAGCATTCGAATTTAGGAAAGCAAGAAAGATGAAACGTTGGTCAGCTATGGCTAAAACCTTTACTCGTATTGGTAAAGATATCGTTATGGCGGTTAAAGAAGGAGGTCCTAACCCCGAAACCAACTCTCGTTTACGTGTAGTTATTCAAAATGCAAAAGCTGCCAACATGCCTAAAGACAATGTTGAGCGTGCCATTAAAAAAGCATCTGATAAAAACACAGAAAATTACAAAGAGGTATTATTTGAAGGATATGCTCCTCACGGAGTAGCTGTTTTAGTAGAAACTGCTACCAACAACAACAATCGTACAGTAGCTAATGTTCGTGCTGCTTTTAACAAGTGTAACGGTAACTTAGGTACATCTGGTTCTGTAGCTTTTATGTTTGACCACGTGGTAAACTTCAAGATTAAAGAAGAATCATTAACAATGGATTTAGAAGAATTTGAAATGGAAATGATTGACTTCGAAGTTGAAGAAGTATTTACTGATGAAGAAGACAACTCAGTTATGTTATATGCTCCGTTTGGTCAATTCGGATCTATTCAAAAATATTTAGAAGAAAACAATATTGAAATTATTTCTTCTGAATTTGAACGAATTCCTACTACAACTACTGCTCTTTCTGATGAACAGAAAGAAGAAGTAAACAAACTTTTAGAAAAATTAGAAGAGGATGATGACGTAAACAACGTATATCATTCTATGGAAGAATAAACATTATTATATTTATAAAACTTAAAAATCCAACGATTTATACCGTTGGATTTTTTTTATATATTTACTCTAACCAAACCTCTCATAATTATGATATTCTACGGAACTAAAGGAACACATTTGCATAGCGAAAAAGTTAGCGGTGTAAAGTGTACCCATTGCGAACAACAAAACACTCACACCATTAGTATTTTTGGAAAATACTTTTACATCTACTGGATTCCAATTTTCCCTTTGGGTAAAAAAGGAGTCTCTGAGTGTAATCACTGTAAAGCTACTTATGAACGTAAAAACATGAGTGAACAGTTAAAATTAGCTCACGACAATGTAAAACGAAACACTAAAACTCCATTTACACATTGGATAGGTTCTCTTTTAGTAGGCGCTCTTATTCTTTTTGTAATTTACTCTGTAAAACAACACGATAAAGATGTCGTTGCTTATATTAATAGTCCACAAGTAAATGACATCATTAAGTATAAATCATCCAAAAAAGCTTATTCTACTATAAAAGTTACCAACGTAACTACCGATTCTATTTTCTTTGTGGCAAATTCAATGGAAATTAGTAAAAGGAGTAAACTTTATAAAATTGATAAAGAAGAAAATTACAATGCTGAACGATTTGGAATGAGTTTATCTGACTATAAAGAAGCCTTTGATAACAAAGATTTTTTAGATGTTAATAGATAACAAGAATTATTTAAACAATTAGATTTAGAGCTTTACAAATATTAATCTAAAATCTAATTGTTTTTTTTATTATTTGTACTTTCGCACGGTCATACTAAAACAAACTAGTCTATGGATTACAGAATGACTATCATCATTCCAGTTTTTAATGAAATTGATAACTTAGATAGAATACACAGTACGTTCACTGATTACTTTTCTAAAAGTAAAACTAAAAGCAAGGTTTTATTTATTGATGATGGTTCTACCGATGATAGTTTCAATAAAATTTCTGAAATCTGCACAAACAACCCTAACTTTGAATACTTAAAATTTAAAGAAAACTGCGGATTAAGTTCAGCTATCAAAGCTGGTATTGACCATATCGACACCGAATTAATCGGGTATATTGATGCCGATTTACAAACCACTCCTTATGATTTCGATATTTTATTAGAAGATATTGATAATTACCAAGCTGTAATTGGATATAGAGGGAAAAGAAAAGATACTTTAAGTAAAAAACTACAATCGTTAATTGCTAACAGCATACGCCGTAGTTTAATTAACGATGGAGTTATTGATACTGGTTGTCCGTTAAAAGTACTTCGTACTGATGTTGCTAAAAAGATTCCTTTCTTTAAAGGAATGCACCGTTTTATTCCAGCTTTAATTTTATTACAGAATGGAAAAATAAAACAGCTAAAAGTTCAGCATTTTGAACGTATTGCGGGTACTTCTAAATTCAATATTTTCAATAGGTCTTTAAAAGCGTTACGTGATACTTTTGCTTACAGATGGATGCGAAAAAGCTATATAAATTATACTATTGAAAAGTCTAAAATTAGCTAATGAGCGACTGGCTTTCATATAAATCTTTTGTATACATTATCGGTTTTGCTGCTCAAATTTTATTTTCAGCAAGGCTTTTATTACAATGGATTCAATCTGAAAAAGTAAAAAGAGTACTAACACCTGAATTGTTTTGGCAATTAAGTCTAATTGCTTCCTTTTTGCTTTTTGTTTACGGATGGTTACGAGACGATTTTGCCATTATGTTAGGGCAATCGTTAACCTACTTTATCTATATTAGAAATATGCAATTACAGGGATCTTGGATAAAACTACCTAAATTTCTGCGTGGTTTTTTACTTATTTTCCCTTTTTTAATTGCTCTATATTCCTTTAAGAATAACCAAATTGATGTTGAGCGATTGTTCCGCAATGAAGAGATTCCCATTAACTTATTAATCTGGGGAAGTATAGGTCAGATTATTTTTACACTGCGTTTTATCTATCAATGGATTTATTCTGAGCGTAAAAAAGAATCTTCGTTACCTTTAGGGTTTTGGTTGTTAAGCCTTGTAGGATCGCTTATGATTTTAAGCTATGCAGTTATAAGAAAAGACCCTGTATTATTCATTGGACAATTATTCGGTTTTGTTATTTATATCAGAAACGTTTTTATCTTATTAAAACAAGATAAAGTGTTAAAAACTAACTCATAAACTTATTCTTTTTTCAGAATGAAAAACAAACTAACTTTTAATATATTTTTAGTAATAGCTGCTATTAGCTTACTTATTAATGTAGGCTCATATGGAGTTATTGAAAGTAGCGATGCTAGATATGCCGAAATAGGTAGAGCTATGCATGTTTCTGGTGATTATATGCACCCTAACTTGTTAGATGTTCATCACTATCACAAACCTCCATTTACCTATCAAATTACAGCTTTAGGCTACAAAATATTTGGTATCAATGCTTTTGGAGCTCGTTTCTTTTTACAATTAGCTGTTTTACTTCAACTTGTATTGGTCTACCGTTTAAGTATTTCATTATTCAACAATAAAAAAACGGCACTTTGGTCTGCTATTATCTATTTTAGCTTTCCGTTAGTTTTAATGTCTTCACGAAACTTAACAACCGATGCTTTTTTAGCAACCTTTGTTTTACTAAGTATTTATAGTTGGGTAAAATATCGCCAATCTGGAGTTATAAAATGGCTTTATGCTTTTACTCTAAGTTTAGCGTTAGGTTTTCTAACAAAAGGACCTGTAATATTTATCGTTCCAGTAATTTTCATTTTATTTTATAACCGTACAGAAAAGGCAAAAAGAAATTTTTCTATTCATCATATTACGGCTTGGACTTTATTTTTAATTATTGCAGCATCTTGGTTTGTCTATTTAGGTTACAGTAATCCTGCCTTTTTAGATTATTTCTTAGGAAAACAGACCGCAGATAGGTTCTCTAAAAACGCCTTCGGAAGAACAGAACCATTTTGGTACTTCTTAGCTTTTGCTCCGTTAGTTGGTTTACCATGGTTTTTAGCATTTATTTATTTACTTAAAGATCAAAAAGAATTATTAAAAACAAAAACAATCCATTTTGCTATGTTAATGGCGTTTGTAATTCCTTTGATTTTCTTTTCAGTTTCTTCTTCAAAACGAATTTTATACATCTTACCATTATATGGCTTACTTGCTATATTAATAGCTGATTTGTTTTCACGAATAACCACAGAAAAAATCAAAACTATCAATGCTTTTATTCTTGGATTTTCTGGTTTAATTCTATTGGCGTTTATTGTAGCTCCATTTATAAATACTGGAATGAATTTTCCATATTATTTAGCAATTGCTAGTTGTGCTGTTGCAATCGTAGTATTCTTCCTTTATAAATCTAAAGAAGAAGTTAAATTCAAGCCAGTACTTACCTCATTTGTTGTTACGGTGTTTTTATTGATCAGTGCTTCAACAATCTTAGCTAAGAACGAATTAAAAGTAAATGCTTCGAAGCCTGTAACAGACTTTATTATTAATGAAAATCTTAATTCTAGAGATATTTTAGTCTACAATATTAGAAAATCATCCATTGCTTTTGGATTGAATAAATCAATTATTTCCTTATACGATGGGCACGAATCTTTAAATAGAGAAACTCAGTTTGAAACAGATACAAACTGGAAAAATCACCTAATCAATCTTAATAGATACTACTGAGTTAGAAAGTTTAAATGGAATCGTAGAAAAACCTACTGTTTTAATACTTTATAAAAAGCAACTTCCAGAAAGATTAGATTGGTTAGCAAAGAACTATCCTAACAAAAAAATAATGGGTAAATGGACTGTTTTATACTAACCTAGAAATTATAACAACCTTACTAAATCCAATGTTTTCTTACGTTGGATTTTTTTTGTCTCTGTTTCTATAAATCTATCTACAAAGTAAATTTCTTTAGGGATTTCATATTTGGTCAGATTCTTTGCTTCGTTCAAGATAACATTGTATTCTTTCCCTTCTATGACAAGCACTAATTTTTCTCCTAACACCTTATCTGGAACACCGATAACAAAAAAACGATTCGAGATAATTTTAGATAATTTTTCTTCTATTTTTTCTGGATGTAGCTTAATTCCACCAGAATTAATGACATTATCATAACGACCTAACCATTCAAACTCTCTTTCAGAAATTAAATCCACTACGTCATTTGTTACAACTCTTTCCTCTGATACTTTAGGAGCATCAATTATCAAGCAATTTCGACTGTCTTGTGAAAGATGTACGTCAGGTAGTGTTTTATAGTTAGATTTATTACTATCGTTCGAAATGACATTATTCAGTTTTTTCACAGCAACATGTGTAATGGTTTCGGTCATTCCATAGGTAGCAAAAACTTGAGTAGATAGATTTTGAATTTCTACAATTAAATCGTTAGAAACGACTCCACCACCTACAATTAGTTTTTTAACCTTATGTAAATCTTTTAACGAGTTTTGTAACTGCATTGGTACCATTGCAGAAAAGTCATACACTTTATTTATTCCTTCCAATGGATTAGAAATTGCTTCTACAACATCAAGCTTCCACCCTAACGTTAAAGCTCGGACAAGCATCATTTTTCCTGCAATATAATCGGTAGAAAGACACAATAAAGCAGTAGTGTTTTCTTTCAATTCAAAAAAAGCTCCCGTTGCCTCTGCTGAGTTTTTCATAAACTCTTTTTTCAACGGAATTGGTTTCGGTTTTCCTGTAGAACCAGAAGTTTGCACTACTACAAAATCTTCAGCATTAAACCAATCTGATAAAAATGAAAAGACAGAATTATTAATTGTTTTAGAAAAACTCAAGAGTTCTTCTTCTGAAGAAAAAGACTTTTCATTTAACTGAAAACTTTTATGAAAGTTGTTTTTTTTCACAATATTCAGGATAGTATACTATAGAATTTCTTTAGTGATTACTGGTTTTTCAATCTTACCAAACAATTTTTCTTTCCAGTTTTTCCATCCATATTTTTTTTGTAAAAACATAATGTATAACGGATAAATAAAAAAAACAGGAATAATCATTTGATATATTAAATTCGGTTCAGAATGATCAATAAATAAGGCGTCAGTTTGAAAAACTGCCCAATTTGAAGCTACTAAAACAGCCGCTGCAATATTATTTGCTGCGTGAATTCCTAAAGCTAATTCTGTTCCTTCATCTAACAAGGTGATAATTCCGAATAAAAAACCTGTTCCAATATAAAAACCCATAATTCCGTAGCCTAACTTGGATACTTCTGGATTTAAAATATGCATTAACCCAAACAACGTTGAAGTTACGATTAGCGGAACCCATCTGGTTTTAGTTAAAATTCCTATTCCTTGCATTAAATAACCTCTAAACAACAACTCTTCTAACGATGTTTGAATCGGGATTAAAATGATACAAATCGTTAATAATAGAAAAAACGGAACTGGTTTAAAATTCCACACGAATTCTTCTGGTGCTAACAAATAACCTATAAAAAGAAAAAATACCGTCATTAAAAACCAAGAAACAAACCCATAAAAAAAACGGTTCCAATCTACTTTCTTTCTACTTGTTACTACAGAAGTGAATGACCGTAAATGCACGAACTTCACAAATACTATCAACAAAACTAAAAGTACTGCAAATGGCATTAAATTTTCAATTAGGAAAATATTTTTGTTTCCTTGAAAATTGGCTGTATCCTCCATCAAGCCTTTATATACTTCTGGTAATAAAAAATAAATTGCGAAGTTTAATAAAAAAGGAGACATTACTATTACAATTGTAAGTAACCACCTCCACCAACTATTTTCGCCTTTATATGCTTGTTGTATAAAATCCATTTTTAAATATTAAAGTCCCAATTTTTATTCGTGTTGTAACCTAAGCTTCCATTTGTAACTTCTAGCGGACTCTCAATGTTATTTGTAAACAAACTTCCAGTTCCTAATCCTTGCGGTAAAGGATTGTTCAACGTATAGGTCCATTGTGCTATTGCGTTTAAGCCAATATTACTTTCTAATGCCGAAGTAATCCAGTTTCCTGCATTATGATTAGCTGCTATTTGAATCCACTCGTTGCTTCCTTGAAAACCTCCAACCAAACTAGGTTTTAAAATGATGTATTGTGGTTGAATTGTACTAATACAATTTTCTTTTTCTTCGGAAGAAAACACGCCAATTAGTTCTTCATCTAACGCAATTGGTAACAGTGTTTCCTCACACAATCTCGCCATTTCTTGCCACTGACCTTGTTTGATAGGTTGTTCTATTGAATGCAACTCTAACTCGGCTAATCTTTGTAGTTTTTCTAAAGCATTTTCAGGCAAAAATGCTCCGTTAGCGTCTACTCTTAACTCTATTTCTTTGGCTGAAAATTCTTTTCTGATGGACTGCAACAATGCTATTTCTGTATCGAAATCAATAGCTCCAATCTTCATTTTTATTGTTGTAAAACCTTGCTGTAACTTATCCTTTATTTGCTGTTGCATAAAGGATTTATCACCCATCCAAATTAATCCGTTTATTGAAATTTGCTCTTTTCCTTTAGAAAAATCTGATGGAAATAATTCAAACGGATTTTCACTTTCTAATGATAAAAAGGCTTGTTCTAATCCAAATTGAATCGACGGGAAATGTGCCACTTCTGCCAATAAAACATCTAAACCAAGATTAATATTGTTACATACCCATTGTAACTTCTCTTCATAATCAGGTCTATCATCAGCACTTAATCCACGAAACAAACCACATTCACCAAAACCTTGTTTTCCTTCTCTTTCTAAAACTAAAAACCATGTTTCTTTAGTTCTTAAAATTCCACGAGAAGTTCCACTAGCTTGCTTAAAATTCAATAAATATTTATGATAGGTAGCTTTAATCAACTGTTTATTTTTTTAGTTATGAGCTTCAGACGCTTTTTTAAATTCGTCTAAATATTGTTGACTCATTTTTTTCAATGCTCCTTTAAAATACGGAAACAAACAACTCATTACATACGACTCACTTGTACAGGTTGTTGTTTGTACTATCTTAGTTATATTTCCTTCAGAAGTAAATACATAATCATCTGTTTTTAACATATTTTCTGCATCGAAATGAAAAGTAAGTCTTTCATTTTCTTCAAAAGCTAATACTTCTTCTGTCATAGTCACCAATTTCCCTTGGTTTTCAACAACAACTTTATATGTACTTCCTATTTTATTTGGCTTCTCTTCTAATACGTCAATCGATTTTACTTCTGGCATCCATTGCTTCATCAATTCTACATTTTGAAAGTCGGCAAAAACTTCTTTTACAGGCTTGTTAACTGTTATCTCATTCGTGTAAACTACCTCTTGAACAACCAGTCCTGTTAAAAAAAACGCAAGAATTAAAGCAGTTATAATTCCTAAAATTATTTTGATTTTTTTCATAATTCTAACCTAAAATAACCTCTTAAATAGTTATTGTTTCTCCAATTTCTAAAATCACTAATTCTTTTTTAGCTTGTGTAAACTTTTCTTTCGCATCATCAACATCAATTGTTATTGGAGGGAAAGTGCTAAAGTGACAACCTATTACTTTATTACAAATTACCAAATCACTTGCTATAATAGCATCATCTACTCCCATCGTGAAATTATCTCCTATTGGAAAAATTGACGCCGTAAGGTTTGTAGTCATCGGTATTAACTGCATATCCATGGTAACAGCAGTATCTCCAGAAACATATAACGATTTTTCTCCCGCAGTAATTACGAATCCACCTGGTTGACCACCGTAGCTTCCATCTGCAAAAGATGAAGTATGAATAGCATTTACATATTTAGCAGAAAATGTGTCGTTTGTATAAGTACCACCATGATTTACAGGATGTCCTTTTAAATTCTTTGCTCCGTAATACATTACGATTTCATAATTCGAAACTATAGTAGCTCCTGTTCTTTCTGCGATACGCTCAACATCTAACACATGATCTTGGTGTGCATGTGTAAGTAATATATAGTCTGCTTTTACTTCATCTACATTAATGTGTAATGCTAAAGGATTTCCTGTTATAAAAGGATCAATTAACACGTGGGTTCCGTTAATTTCTACTCCAAAACACGCATGACCGTAAAAAGTGATTTTCATCTATTTGTTTTTAGTTTTAATATGATAAGATGTTACCTTTAATTACAAAGGCTCTATTCTTTCTTTCGTTTAATTCGTTTTTTAATAAATATAACTAGTAAGGTGATTAGCAATATAAATGGCCAAATATTTACCAAACCAATAAAGAACCATTTTATGTTATCTATTCCACTGCTAAAGGCTTCTGTTAAGCGCTTTCCAAAACTTTTTGAATACGCTTTGCTTATTTCTGTTTTATAAAATCGGATTGTTAAGGTTGAATAGGATACCTGATTTTGCAAATATTTCAGGCGACCTTCCATCGATTCTATTTCTGATCTTACCTTGTTTAATTCTCTTTCTACCTCTATAATTTCTTTTACTGAAGATGCTTTTTTTAATATCTCACTATAACGCTGCTCTAACTTTTTTTTTACTTTTAAACGAGCTTCAACATCTAAAAACTGCTCTGTTACATCTTTTACAGATATGTTTTTATTATCAAATCGTGTTACTTTTGAAGAAATTTCACTTAAAAAAACATCAAAATTTTTAGAAGGAATTCTAACAGTTAAATTGGTCGTAATACTTTGTGAAGATTTGTATTCATTATCGGTAGAAATATAACCGTTGTATTTTTTTAATACTTGTTCTATGTGGTTTCTTGTTGCTGATAAATCACTTGTCTCAAAAGATATATCTCCTGTTTTAATTAATTTTCTTTCAACTACTGGAGCTTCATTATTTCCTTTTAACTCAACTGATTCTCCTACTTCTTCGATAGTTGCTACATCTCTTAAAGCACTGTTACTGCCATAAGATTCAAGGTTTTTACTCCCGTCATTACAAGCTGTTAATAAAACAACAGCTACAAAAAGATTTAAAATTTTTTTCATCATATTTTTTCAGGGAAGTTACAAAATTTGCCCCAATCCAAATAAAATTGAAAATAAAAAGGTACTTAATGCTACTTTTTTTAGCTCTCCATCTAATAAAGTCTCTTCTTTATTTTTGTACACAAAAAACAGATGTTTTGCCAAAGGAATGTAAGCTACAATAAATAGAAATTGAGTTGGTGAGTGATACTTGATAACCACATATAACAATGCAAACAGAAATGATGCGATAATTAAAAAGTAGTGATACATTTTTGCCGATTCAGATCCCATTTTCACTACCAACGTGTTTTTTCCTGATTTTGCATCATTCTCTCTATCACGCATGTTATTTAAATTCAACACCGCTGTACTTAACAATCCGACAGTTATTGCTGGTAAAAAAATCGTAAAGTTTAATTCCTTAGTGTATAAAAAGTACGTTCCTACTACTGCTAACAATCCGAAGAAAAGGAACACAAAAACATCTCCAAATCCACTGTAACCATAGGCAGATTTACCTACTGTATATTTTATAGCAGCTATGATAGATGCAATTCCTAATCCGAAGAAAATTGCAGAATATAAAAAACTGTCTTTTCCAAAGGAAACATAAATTAATAGTAGAGCAATAACAATCGTAATAACTCCTGTAACAATCATTGCTGACTTCATTTGTTTTGGAGTAATCGCTCCTGAAGCCACCATACGTGCTTCTCCTTCTCTTTCATTATCCGTACCTTTTACTCCATCTCCATAATCATTCGCAAAATTAGATAATACTTGAAACCCAATTGTGGTTAAAATGGCTAACCAAAAAATTTCTGTTTGGAAAAATAACGGACAACCAAAGCAACAAAAAAAACCTTCGGTATTATTTATATAATCATAATTTCCTATTGTTGCTCCAACAATAATCCCTGAAACAGAAAGAGGTAATGTACGTAAACGTGCTGCTTTTATGTAGTTTTTAATCATTCTTAAAAAATAAGATTCCCGCTTTCGCGGGAATAACACAGTTTATATTTTTTACTATTATAAATTATTTGCCTCAGCAATTAACTCAGCAATATCTTTTACTTCTATTTGTGCTTCTTTTTCTTTGAATTTCACGCCATCAGTCATCATAGTATTACAGTAAGGACATCCGGTAGCAATAATCTGAGGATTCGTTTCTAATGCATCTTCAGTTCGTAACACATTAATATCTTTATCACCTTTTTCTGGTTCTTTAAACATTTGAGCTCCACCAGCTCCACAGCATAATGCCGTTGATTTATGGCGCTTCATCTCTGTCATTTTTACTCCTAAACGACGAATTAAATCACGTGGACTTTCATATACATCGTTAGCACGTCCTAAATAGCATGGATCATGATATGTTAAACGTTTTCCGTTTAAGTTTTTATCTTCAATAGTTAAACGTCCTTCACTAATTAGCTTGCTAATATATTGTGTGTGGTGATATACTTTGTACTTTCCTCCTAATCCTGGATATTCATTTTTTAGTGTATTAAATGAATGCGGATCGCAAGTTACAATCGTTTTTACTTCGTAAGCATTTAAAACTTCAATATTAGTAACTGCTTGCATTTGAAATAAAAACTCATTTCCAGCACGCTTTGCTGCATCTCCTGTTGAACTTTCTTCAGTACCTAATACCGCAAAATCAACTCCAGCTTGTTGTAATATTTTCACAAAAGCTCTTGTTATTTTTTTTGCTCTATCATCATAACTTCCTGCAGCCCCTACCCAAAACAACACTTCTGGTTGTTTTCCTTGAGCCATCATATCTGCCATTGTTGGTACGTTCATAATTCTTTATCGTTTAATTGTTGAACTGTTTTTTGTTTAGTTTTTGAGAATTGAATAATTAATAACTATTCTTCGTCTTTCCAGTTTAATCTGTCCATTTGACTATACTGCCAAGGTGCTCCGTTATTTTCAATATTGGTCATCATCATATTTAACTCTTGTGGAGCTGCTGACTCTTCCATTACCAAATAACGACGCATATCCATAATGATTGATAATGGATCAATATTTACAGGACATTCTTGCACACAAGCATTACAACTTGTACATGCCCATAGTTCTTCTGGAGTAATATAATCGTTTAATAATTGCTTTCCGTCATCAACAAACGTACCTCCGTTTGCATCAATATTCTTCCCTACTTCTTCTAAACGGTCACGTGTTTTCATCATAATAGCACGTGGTGATAATTCTTTCCCCGTTAAGTTTGCAGGACATGAAGAAGTACAACGTCCACATTCAGTACATGTGTATGCGTTCATTAACTGCACCCAGTTTAAATCAGTAACATCTGATGCTCCGAATTTTTCAGGCTCACCTTCCTCTGCTCCTTCTTCTGGCATTGCATACGGATCAGCATCAGGATCCATCATCATTTTTACTTCCTTCGTTACCTCTTCTAAATTATCGAACTGTCCCTTTGGATTTAAGTTTGCAAAAAACGTGTTAGGGAAAGCTAATAAAATATGTAAGTGCTTAGAGTAGTATAAGTAGTTTAAGAAAATTAAAATCCCTACAATGTGCAACCACCAAGCAGATTTTTCAATAGTATGTAATGCTTCCGGTGAAAAACCATTAAACCAAGGCGCTACAAATTGAGAAACTACATTACCTGCTCCTGCTTCTTGATAAGCAACGTCTGTAGCATTCATTACTAAAAACAACGTCATTAATACCATTTCAAAATATAAAATAATATTACCGTCATTTTTCGGCCAACCTTCCATTTCTTTATTCCAGAAACGTTTTACTTTTTCAATATTTCTACGGAACCAAAATATTATAACCGCTACTAATACCATGAATGCTAATACTTCGAAACTACCAATTAAAAAACCGTATAAAGCTGGTCCTAAAATTGGTTGAAAAACACGGTGTGTACCGAATAATCCATCAATAACGATTTCTAACATTTCGATATTGATTAAAATAAATCCAATATATACAACGATGTGTAAAATACCAGAAACTGGTCGACGTACCATTTTATATTGTCCTAAAGCAATTTTCGCCATGTTTTTCCAACGTTCTGGCTTTCGATCACTTCTATCAATATCTTTTCCTAATTTAATGTTGCGTATCAGCTTACGAACATTCATTACAAAATACCCGATACCTGCAATTAAAATAAGTGCAAAAAAGATGTTTGGTACGTATTTCTCCATCGTTCTTTAATTATTAAGTTTTGTTAGATTTTATAAATGTAATCTTATTGATTACTTACATTTTTCTCGTTATTCTCTTCGTTATATGGTTTTGCTTTTTTTCCGAATAATGAAAAATGTACAAATCGCTTAGGATTCAACTTCATTTCTCGCAACAACTCTTCCATTTCTTTTGAAGCATTGGTTAAGTTTGTGTACATTTTTTCATCGGTCATTAGCTTTCCTAATGTTCCTTTTCCAGATTTCATATCAGCTAACAACGTATTTACGTTCGCCAAAGTTGTTTCTAACTTTTTTACTGACTCACCTAAATTAGCTTTTGCTAAATCGTCTGAAACTTTTGAAAAATTATCTGTAATTTTTTTAGAATTCTCTAAAGTTACTTCAATGTTTATCTTACTATTATCCAACATTGAATTAACTGTAGATAATGTTTTACGAACATCATAGATTGTTCCTTCTAAACCTTGAATACTTCTATTTAAACTTTTACGAGATTTTTCGTTTAAAACTTGATTTATTCCTATTAACAAAGAATCTGCTCCCACTAAAACATTTTCTAATTTCGCCTGAATAGGGTTTAATTTTTCTCCTACTGAAGAAAATATATCTGATTCAACTTCTCCTTTTAAATAATCTCCAGATTTAGCTATCTCTCCATCATATTTAGGAACAATGGCTAAATTTTGCCCCCCCATTAAACTAGCTGAGTAAATTTTAGCAATACTATTTTTAGAAAATTCGAAATCGGTATCTAATGAAATCTTTACGATTAGCTTACCTCTCTTTTCTGGTTGCTCATTAAAGTAGATTTGAGCTACTTTACCTACTTTCAACCCATTAATTGTAACTAAACTAGCCTCATTAAGACCATTTATGTTATTGTACTCTACAAAAAAGTGTCTTGCATTAGCACTGAACAAATCTTGTCCTTTTAAGAAGTTATAACCCCAAATAAATAGCGCAATAACGATTACAGCAACAATTCCTGTTTTTAGTTCTTTAGACATATAAAATATTTATACGAGCGAAAATAATAATAATTTTGGGAGTATAAATATAGAACACCTCTAAATTAACGGTTTTTCAATGCTTCTTTAATCGAAATACGTTTTCCGTTTTTAAAAGCCACTACCCAAGCATCTTTATATCCATTACTTTTTACTTCTGGCAACAACTTTTTTATACCTGAAAGACTTGGTGAATTCCCGTAATAATATTTATAGTAACCATCTATAAATAAAACCTCTATATTTTTTAACCCTTTAAAAGTACTTGTCGATAACTTTTTTCTAGAAGCTGCTATTTGAATTTTAAACTCAACTTCTGAAGGTGCTTTCTTTGGAGTCGTTGTTACTACTTTAGTTGACTCCTCTTTTTTCTCTTTCTTTTCAACAGTTTTATGGTTTTCTTTCTTAATCGTAGGTTTTGATTCTTCTTTTTGAATTAATGGTGCATTTACTGTAATAGTTTCACTAATCGTGTTAAGCTTTAATCTTTCAAAATACTTTTTTATAGCCTCTGCTATTGATTTTGCCATTTGTAATTGCCCTTTTCTTGAATTAAGAAAACTTCCTTCTGCTTTATTAGTTAAAAAACCTAATTCTATTAAAACACTTGGCATTACAGTTTCTCGCAATACTAAAAAGTTAGCTTGCTTTACCTTTCTATTATTCCTTTTAAGAGCAACAAAATTATTTTGTACTAACCCTGCTATTCCTAAACTGTTTTCTAAATTTTCTTCTTGAAGTACTGACAATCCAATTACCGATTCAGGAGAATTAGGGTCGTAATCGTAGTTCTGTTTGTAGTTGTCCTCTAACAAGATTACAGAGTTTTCCTTTTTTGCTATCTCTAAGTTTTCTTTATTACCACTAAGCCCTAACACAAAAGTACTTGCCCCATGAGGATCTGATCTTCTAAAAGCATCACAATGTATTGACACAAATAAATCAGCTTTCTTATCATTTGCTATTTTAGCTCGATTGTGTAACTCTATAAAAACATCTTTTTTTCTAGTATATAAAACATCAATATCTTTAGATGTCGACAACTCCTTCCCCACATCTAGCGCAACTCTTAAAGCTATATGTTTTTCTCTGAATCCGTTTCCTAAGTTACCTGGATCTTTTCCTCCATGACCTGCATCTAACACAACTGTATATTTTTTTTGTGCAAAAACAGATGAGATCTCTCCTAATAAAACAGTTAGAGAGGTTATAATAATTAATGATATTTTTGAGATATTATATTTACGGAAATTTAAGAATTGCATCAATAAAATTTAACTATTTTTGGATTTTAAAATATGAGCGTTCAAATAGTACGCCAAAGTTTTTAAATATAACACAAAAATAGTATTAATAATATTGCGAGCAAATTCAACCTACATACTTTTAGCTTTCTGTCTTTTTTATTTTCAATTAAGCTCTGCTCAAGAATTTGGTAAGAAAGAAATTAATTCTATCAATCTTAAAAAAGATTCTATTTCTTCAAGTCCTAAAGACTCTTTAATCGCATTAAAAAATAATGCTCTTATTGGTAAAAAAGACACTATTACTAACGATTCTATAAAACCCAAAGAAGTAATAGACGGTATAATTACGCATAACGCTGAGGATTATACCATACAAGACGCCAAAAACAAAACCATTACCTTATACAATAAAGCCCATGTTACCTATACTAATATTGATTTAAAAGCGGGTATAATTATACTAGACTATAAAAATAATATGGTATATGCCAAAGGGATTAAAGACAGTGCTGGCTACCACCAAAAACCACAATTTAAACAAGGCGGACAAGAATCTGAACAAGATTCTATTCTCTTTAACTTCAAAACAAAGAAAGCTTTAGTTTATGGAGTGAAAACAAACCAAGGAGGTATTATAACTTATGGTGAAAAAACAAAACGTATAAACGATTCTACCATTTACATGCGTAGATTACGTTTTACCACCTCTCAAAAAGAAATTCCAGACTATTACATACAAACAAATAAAGCAAAGTTAGTTCCTGGTAAAAAAATTATTGTAGGAGGAAGTAATTTAGTACTTGCAGATGTACCTACCCCTGTTTATTTACCTTTTGCTTACTTTCCTTTAACCGACAAAAGAACCTCTGGTTTTATAATTCCTTCTTGGGGGGAAAGTAACAACCAAGGTTTTTTCTTACAAAATGGAGGTTACTATTTTGCTGTGAGCGATTATTTTGATTTAACAACATTAGTAGACTTATACACCAATGGTAGTTGGGGTGCAAACGCTACTTCTAATTATTATGTTCGTTATAAATTTAGCGGAAACTTTAGCGTTCGTTATGAAAATATTATACGAGGTATTCGTGGCTTAAGTGATTATAATAAATCATCTAATTTTAATATTCGTTGGAGTCATAGTCAGGATTCTAAAGCGAGTCCGAACTCTCGTTTTTCTGCCTCAGTTAATTTAGGAAGTAGTAAATTCTACCAACAGTCTATAAACTTTTACAATAGTTCTCAGACTTTAACCAATACTTTTAACTCTTCTATTAATTATTATAAAAAATTTGTAGGAACCCCTTTTAATTTAAGTTTAACTGCTTCTCATGAACAAAACACCAACACAGAGACTATAACAATGACTTTACCATCTTTACAGTTGAATATGGATCGTATTTATCCTTTTGCTGGTAAAGGAGGAGTTAAAAAGAACCCTATTCAAAAAATGGGGCTAAATTATAGTATGCAAGGGAAGTATCAAATTAATACTACAGATGATGAATTTTTCACATCTAAAATGTTTGAGACTGCAAAAAAAGGAATACAACATAACTTAAGTACAAGTACAAATATAAAAGCTTTTAAATACTTTACTTTAACTCCTAATGTAACCTATAGAGATGTTTGGTATTTTGATAAGATAAAAAAACGATACGATCCTACCGCTATTAATAGAGATGGAAATCTTGGTGCTGCTGTTAATGACACTATTAGTGGTTTTACCCGTTTTAATGACTATAACTTTGGAGTTTCATTATCTACAAATATATACGGTGACTTTCCTTTTAAAAAAGGGCGTTTAAAAGCCATTCGTCATACAATTAGACCGTCTATTTCATACGGATATCGTCCTAACTTTGCTGAAAATTACGATTTACAAGTACAACAAAGTTCAGACCCTAATGACTTACTCACCTATTCTCCTTTTGAAGCGGGTGTATATTCTCCTCCAGGAAGGGGAATTACAAACTCAATAGGTATTTCTGTAAACAATGTTCTAGAAGCAAAAGTTGCTCCTAAAGATCCTAATAGTGATGAAGAGGATCAAAAAATCACACTTCTTAACAACTTAAACTTTAGTACAAGTTATAATATTGCACTAGATAGTTTACGTTGGTCTCCTCTTAACGTTAATGCTGGAACACGTCTTTTCAAAGATAAATTAGCTTTAAACGCTAATGCTACTTTCGACCCTTATCAAATAAACAGTAAAGGTCAAAGAATAAACAAATTCAATAGTAAACTACTAAGAATCACTAACCTGGGAGTTACCGCCAATTACTCTATTTCAAGTAAAGATTTTGAAAAAGGTAACAAAGAAGATTCTAAAAATAAAAATGGTAATGGAGCTCAAGAGACCCCTGATATATTTGGAGAGCGTTTCGATGCCCCGAACTCTTTTTCTAGCAACATTAACCGTAATAGAAACAACGAGGAAAATAAAACTAAAGAAACAGAATTATATAAAGCTAAAATCCCTTGGAATCTTTTACTTAGCTATACTTTTTCTTACACAAGTGGTTTAACTAGTCAAGTAGGTAATCATGTATTACAATTTAGTGGAGATGTAGAGTTTTCTCCTAAATGGAAGGTTGGGTTTTCTTCAGGGTATGATATTAAAGGGAATGGGTTTTCTACAACTAGACTGAACTTTTCTAGGGACCTTGATAGCTGGAGATTCAATTTTAGTTGGAGTCCTTTTGGTGATTATGCTTATTATAATTTCTTTATAGGTGTTAAATCATCCATGTTAAGTGATTTAAAATGGGAGAAAAATAAACCACCAGATAGAGTATTATTCTAACAGCAAAAACATATAAAAATGAAAAAAATAATCACTACCTCTAAAGCTCCTGCTCCAATTGGTCCATATAACCAAGCAGTACTTAGTGGAAATACTTTATACACATCAGGACAAATAGCGATTAACCCTGAAACTGGCGAGTTAGTTTTAGATTCTATTGAAGCAGAAACGAAACAAGTAATGCAAAACATGAA
Organism: Tenacibaculum aestuarii; assembly: GCF_964510395.1. Taxonomy (NCBI): domain Bacteria; kingdom Pseudomonadati; phylum Bacteroidota; class Flavobacteriia; order Flavobacteriales; family Flavobacteriaceae; genus Tenacibaculum; species Tenacibaculum aestuarii. The sequence goes on along the minus strand of NZ_CAZEFY010000002.1, from coordinate 32,877 downwards.
AGAAGTATTAGCAGCAGCTGATATGACTTTTGAGAACGTTATTAAGACTTCTATTTTTATTTCTGACATGCATAACTTTTCTAAAATTAATGCTGTTTACGGTGAGTATTTTGATGACGCTACGGCTCCTGCTCGTGAAACTGTTGAAGTTGCGAACTTACCTAAGTTTGTAAATGTAGAAATTAGTATGATTGCCGTTAAATAGTTTTTAATCTTAGATTGATCCTTAACCTTAACAAAACTAGCTTCGCTATCGATAGACATATTCATTAAAATGGAGTAATATCCTCAAATATTGTACGCAAGTTGGAAAAACAGAAAGTTGAATAAAAAAAAGCGAATTTCTATTGAAACTTTAATGCTATTAGTAATAATCTCATTAGTTGGAATCTTAATGTGACTGAATTAAAAATTAAAACAATGGGAATAATTCTGAAAAATAAAAAACACTTTTTGACTAGATTCCCGTTATGGCTGGGCATCATTATATTTTTAGCACTTTCACCGTTTATCATTGGATTTATAGGTGCTTATTTATCTGAATTAATAACAAATGAACCATGTCACGAAGGAAACTGTTTTTGGGGCGTAATTCCTTGGTTAGGAATATTCATAACATTACCGATTGGTGGAATCGGACTTTTAATTTATTTGATTATCATAATTATCGACTCTATAAAATTAATTAAAAACGGAAAATAAAACCTGCGTACAACAAAGAACTGAGGTAAAAAACAAGTAAATTTTATACTTTTTTAAACCAAAGTACTTTTATAATTTGCATCATAAGGCAAACCACTTTTTATTATTGCAAAAGCTTGTTTTAGTAGCTTATTACACACCGCTATTAAAGCAAGTTTTTTACTCTTACCCTTAGCTACAATTCGGTCATAAAGTTCTCTACATGTTTTGTTGTATTTGCAAGCATTAAAACTACACATAAACAATAAATTTCTAAGCTTTGGATTACCCATTTTACTTATTCGAGGTCTTCCTTTTATACTACTGCCTGACTCTCTAATAGTAGGAGTTATACCTGCGTAACTACACAACTCTTTTGCTGAAGTAAAACGCTTAAATCCATCGGTAAAAACTAATAACATTAATGCTGTTTTACCCCCTATTCCTGGAATAGACTTTAATAAAGTCACTTCTTCTTGATAGCTCTTTTTTACATTTTCTAGTAACAAATCTTCTAATTTAACCATCTCTTTTTGTATATTTTTTAGCTGTCTTTTTAAGGAACCAACTACCAATTTCGATGGAGTTCCTAATACTGATTCGCCATGAAGCTTATTCTTTAATTGAGTAGATTGTTTCGTATAAACACTCAACAAACGTACTATTTGTAAACATTCTTGTTGTTCCTTGCTCTCTCCTTTCCATATAGAAGGGGCTTGACTTACACCATAATTATATAGCTGCTTTGCATCACTCTTATCCGTCTTTACTTTTGATAAATTCATTTGAATAAAACGTTTTATTTTCAACGGATTTTCTACTGATACCAAAACTCCTTTTTCTGTTAAAAAATAAGCTAATCGTACATGATAATACCCTGTGGCTTCCATTATACAATGAGTTAAATCACTTGTGATTAACAACAGCTCTTTAAAGCCTGATGCATCATTTTTAAACTGATACCAATTACCTTGATAATCATACACATCTAAAACATCTTTACTTACATCGATTCCTAAAAATTGTTTATTTTTACTCATAAGAAAAAAGGATTGGAAAGAAAAATAACTACTATCAATTCAACAACTTGAAATCGAGATCTTGGTCTCACAGAACTGAACGAATTTAAAGTAGTAAAGCGTAGGGATTATCAATGTTGACGAAATCTAGGTTTCAACGTATATCATAACCTTACTCTACGCTTTTTTCTTTCTGGTTTTTATTACTAAATTTAAACAATTGCTAACTTAAGACGGCTATAGTTCATTGCTTCTGACTTTCCTAGCGGAAAGTCCTCGCAAATTTACTATCTTCGGTTTTCGGTGGAAAATCCTAGCGGATTTCCTCACAACGGAATCATAGCTAAACATTCTAATAAATCACTAATAAAAAAGAGAAACAATGATGTTTCTCTTTTTTATTTATAATCTTTTATATCGCTTTAATCAACAACTCTGCTGTTGATGGATTTGTAGCTAACGGTACATCATGCACATCACACAAACGCATAAGCATAGAAATATCGGGTTCGTGTGGATGTTTTGCTAACGGATCTCTAAAAAATAATACCATTTGACATTTTCCTTCTGCTACTCTACCAGCAATTTGCGCATCACCACCTATAGGTCCTGATAAAAACTTCATCACTTCAAAACCCGCTTTTTCTGCCTTTTCACCAGTTGTTCCAGTAGAAATCAGTTGAATTCTTTTTTGATGTAAAATTTCTTTGTGTTCGTTTAAAAACTGAACCATTTCAGCTTTCATTCCGTCATGTGCTATAATTGCTATTTCCATAAATAGTGTTTAAAAAAGTATTCCCGCTTTTTGGCGGGAATACAATATTACAAAATATTTTATGCTTTTATAAAGAAGCTGAATACTCTAATAAATCTACAATTTTAGTAGCGTATCCAAATTCGTTATCATACCAAGAAATTACTTTAAAAAAGTTTTCGTTTAACTCTAAACAAGCATCAGCATCAATTACAGAAGTTCTAGTTTCAGAAACAAAATCTTGCGATACAACCTCATCTTCAGTATATCCTAAAATTCCTTTTAATTCACCTTCAGAAGCATCTTTTAAAGCTTTTAAAATTTCTTTCAGTGAAGTAGCTTTTTCTGTTCTAAACGTTAAATCTACCAAAGAAACATCTGCTACAGGAACTCTAACAGCCATTCCCGTTAACTTACCTTCTAATTCTGGAATTACTTTAGTAACCGCTTGCGCTGCTCCTGTTGAAGTAGGAATGATATTATTTACCACAGCACGTCCTCTACGCCATTTTTTATTAGGCCCATCAACTGTGTTTTGTGTTGATGTTGCAGCATGAACTGTGGTCATTAACCCTTCTTTCAATCCAAAATTATCATGAATTACTTTTGTTAAAGGCCCTAAACAGTTTGTGGTACACGAAGCATTTGAAAAAATAGTTTCGTCAGCAGTTAAATCTTTATGATTTACGCCCATCACATACATGTTAGCATCTTTTGATGGAGCGGAAATAATTACTTTTTTTGCTCCACCGGTAATATGCATTGCTGCTTTATCTTTATCGGTAAAAAAACCAGTTGATTCAATTACATACTCAGCTCCAGCTTCATTCCATTTTAAATTTTCAGGATTTCTTTCCGCAGTTATTCTTATTGTTTGTCCATTTACAACTAAGTTTCCTTCTTTTACTTCAACATCTCCTTCAAAACGACCATGAACAGAATCATACTTCAATAAATAGGCTAAATAATCTACATCTAACAAATCGTTAATAGCCACAACTTGAACGTTGTCTCTTTTCATCGCAGAACGGAATGCCAATCGACCAATCCTTCCAAATCCGTTAATTCCTATTTTTATCATTATTTTTAATTTTATATACTCATTTACGTAGTCATAATATCAGACACTCGTAGTAATTCAGTGTCTATTTTATGCTCTCCTTTAATTGCTTTTTCTAAATCTGTCGCAATTACTTTATTATCTTTCAAACCAACCATAAGGTTCGTTTTACCATCTAACAACAACTCTACCGCGCTTACTCCTAATCTACTTGCTAAAACTCTATCAAAACATGATGGAGAACCCCCACGTTGCATATGTCCTAACACAGAAACTCTCACTTCATATTCTGGCAAGTTTTTCTCTACATAATCGGCCAATTCAAATACATTTTTTCCTGTTTTATCTCCTTCGGAAACCACGACAATACTTGATGACTTTCCTGACCTTCTACTCTTTTTTAGAGATTCTAACATTCTTTCTAACCCTAAATCTTCTTCAGGAATTAAAATTTCTTCTGCTCCTGCCCCAACACCTGCATTTAATGCTATAAAACCTGCATCACGCCCCATAACCTCCACAAAGAAAAGACGATTGTGAGACGATGCTGTATCTCTAATTTTATCTATAGCTTCAACAGCTGTATTTAACGCGGTGTCATAACCTAGGGTATGACTTGTTCCTGAAATATCGTTATCAATAGTCCCAGGAATTCCGATAATCGGGAAGTTGAACTCTTTATTAAAAAGCACACCTCCAGTAAAAGAGCCATCGCCACCAATAACTACCAAAGCATCTACATTGTGCTTTTGTAAATTTTCATAAGCTTTTTGTCTCCCTTCTTTGGTTCTAAAATCTTTAGATCGTGCCGATTTTAAAATCGTTCCTCCTTTGTGAATGATATTGTTTACGCTTCGTGCCGTTAGTGTTACTAAATCACCTTCAATCAATCCTTGATATCCTCTATAAATCCCCATACAATCGGTATGGTAATAAGCACATGTTCTCACGACTGATCGAATTGCGGCATTCATTCCTGGAGCATCTCCTCCAGAAGTCATCACTGCTATTTTTTTAATTTTTCTCATAAAACGAATATCAAATTTACTCAATTTTAGTCATTTTTAAGTTAAAAATAAGAAATTCATTGTAGCTTTTTAATTGAAATTTAACGCTGCATTTTATTTGGTTACTTTTAATCAATAAACGAAATCAACTGTAATCTTTTACTACAATAAAAAAGAGCCAGTTAAAAAACCGACTCTTATATTTAAAAAAATAAATACCTTTTATTTACTGTATTGCTTTATTGTATTTAGAAACAACTTCTTGTACTTTTTCATTATCAAAAACAGTAGGATATAACTCTTTTATAATTGTATGATACTCAAAATCGATTTCTAAAGCATTTTGTAAGTGTGTTAAACTGTAGTCTTCTTTTCCTAAAATCATGAACAACCCACAAAGTCTGTACTCAATTTCAGCAAATTCTTTATATGTTTTTTTAGCTTTTATTAAAGTACTCAAAGCCTCATTAAACTCTCCTAAAAACAATAAGATATCTGCTAGAGCTACATAAATTTCAATTTCTCTATCACCAAGAGCCAAACTTGTATTGAAAGCTTTTACAGCCTCTTCATAAAAACCTAGTTTTAAATTAATATCACCATAGCGTCTCCAATACAATACATTTCCTTCATCTATATGAATTGCTTTGTTGATGTAGTGTAACGCTTTTTGATAATTTTCTTGATTATAACAAGCATTCGTTAACAAAATCCAACCGCGATCTAACAACGGATCTTCATGTACTGCTTTTTTATAAAAACTGATAGCTGCATTAACATTATCTAGCTTTTCGTAACACTCCCCTATTCTTACATAAGCATATGCTGTGGGATCATCTAGCTCTAACGTTACTGAATAATTCTCTATAGCTTCTTCATAACGTTTTAACTCTTCTAAGGTTTTTGCTTTTTCTAAGTATCCTCCTATAAAGCTATCATCAATCAAAACTGCATAATCAAAAGCCGTAAATGCTTCTTTAAACATTCCTAACTCAAAATATTGCTTTCCTAATTGATGCCACGCTACTTCACAATATGGGTTTTTATCTATATATGCATTTAAAAACTTTATTGCATCTTCATGGTTCTCTTCCATATCAAAGCAATACACAATATTGTATAACGAAGAATAATCTTCATAATCTACCTCAATACATTTTGCAAAGTTTAAACGTGCATTTTCAAAATCATCAAGATATAAATACTCCATACCAATCATAGACCAGATATCAGCAGGATCTTCAATATATTGTAAAGACTCTTTTAAAATTGCTATGGCTTCAGTATGTTTTTTCTTTTTAGATAAGATAATAGCCTTCTGAATAAACACCTCATCATTATGAGGTTCTACCGCTTCTATGTTAGATAGCATCTTGATTGCTTCTGGCAATTTATCTTCAAAAATTAAAATTTCTACTTTCATTAATTTTAATTGAATTGAAGAAGGATGCTGTTCCAACCCAAGTTGTACTGCCTTTTTAGCCAATGATTGCTTTCCTATATTTAAATAATGCTCAACGATTGTTTCAAACTCGACTGCATCAAAAAAATATACTTCATTGGTTTTCAACATAGATTCAAATTTTGATAATGACATAGGCTAAAGATTTGAATTCACATTAAAGTTACTACAAGAACAATACCCTTTTAACAAAAAAAGTAATTGTTTTCAACAATTTAATTAACAAAATATACGTTAAGAGCTTATTAACTCTAAGATATTTGAAAGAACCAATTATTTTTCTATATTTGAAAGAATTAAAAAATTCAAGAGAATTTAACATCTAATTTTAAACAAAAAATCATGAGTAAATTTGACGAAAAAGTAGCACTTTATAAGAAATTTATGGACGATAGAGACATCCGTTCAAACACCGATTTATTAACTGCTGTAACTAAAGGTTTAGGTCCTTCTATTTATAAAAATGATGCTGAAACAGTATCTGGTAGTGACTCTAAAGAGCTAGAAACAGTAAAGAAAAACTTCTTAATGAAAAAATTAGGATTAGACGATAGTCCTGCTTTAGACAAGGCCATTGATGAAGTAATGGAAAGAATCGGAAAGTCAGAAAGAAACAAGTACCGTGCAGTAGTGTACTACATGTTAGTTAAGAAATTTGACAAAGAGTCTGTTTACGGAATGTAACACCTCTTTTTTAAATAAAATTTAAATCCTGTATTTATTTTTGAATACAGGATTTTTTTATTTTAGCCACCAACAAACAACTTATACTTATGTCGCAATTTATTAGTGTTTTTGACATGCTTAAAATTGGGGTGGGACCTTCTAGCTCCCACACTTTAGGTCCTTGGAGAGCAGCCCAACAATGGATACAAAAATTAAAAGAAACAAACGAATTTCTTTTAATTGAAGAAGTCAAAGTAGACTTGTACGGTTCTCTTTCATTAACAGGAAAAGGACATGCGACTGACTTGGCTGTTTTATTAGGATTAAGTGGTGCTGATCCAGAATACGTTCCTATTGAAAGTATTGATGTTATTATCAGCGACATTCAAAATAAAGAGCAGTTGTTTTTTAATAACGAAAGAAATATTCCGTTTTTTAAAGACTCTGTAAAATTCAACCGAGAATTTCTTCCTTTTCATGCTAACGGAATGACTTTTAGAGGTTATGCTCAAGGTGAAGAAATCTCTACTGAAACCTACTACTCTATTGGTGGAGGTTTTATTGTGCAAGAAGATGATCATTTAGCAGAAGATATTGAAATTAACAAACAAAACTTCCCTTTTCCGATAAACAGAGCTACAGAGCTAGAAGCTTATTGCGAAAGAGAAAACTTGAACATTTCAGACATTGTTTATCAAAATGAATTGGTAATTAATTCTGCAGAAGATATTGACAAAGAGCTACATCGTATTTGGAATACGATGCTAGAATGCATGTACATAGGTTGTCATACAAAAGGTACTTTACCTGGAGGATTAAATGTGAAGCGACGTGCTTTCGAGACACATCAAAAATTAATAAAAGATGCTGAATATACCAATCAACAGGAATGGATAACAGCTATTCGAAGTACCGAAGTTAAGTTCCGTGAAATTTTAAAATGGGTAAGTTGTTTAGCTTTATCAGTAAACGAAGTGAATGCCGCATTAGGAAGAGTCGTTACTGCTCCAACCAATGGAAGTGCTGGTGTAATTCCTGCTGTTTTAATGTATTATTTAGTAATTGAAAACCATGAAGCAGATTTTGAACACGTTAAAAAATTCTTATTAGTCGCTGGAGAAATAGGAAGTATTTTTAAGAAAAACGCTACAATATCAGCTGCTATGGGTGGGTGTCAAGCAGAAATTGGCGTATCTTCTGCCATGGCTGCTGCTGCATTAACCGAATTATTAGGAGGAACACCATCGCAATGTTTAGTCGCTGCTGAAATAGCAATGGAGCATCATTTAGGGCTTACTTGTGACCCAATTGGTGGATTAGTACAAATTCCTTGTATTGAACGTAATGCTATGGGAGCTATTAAAGCAATTAATGCTGCTGAGTTAGCCTTAGAAACCAACCCTAAAGAATCTAAGGTTCCTTTAGATAAAGTTATTGATACCATGTGGGAAACTGCCAAAGACATGAACCGAAACTACAAAGAAACTTCAGAAGGAGGTTTAGCAGTTACGGTACGTTTAGCAGATTGTTAATCTTATACGATCTCAATTGGTTCTCCTAAAAATTTAGGATCAACACCTAAGAGAATATCTACAAACACCTTTACTCTAGCTAGGTATTCTCTTAACTGAATCTTTAAAGCTTTTTTTCCTGAAACTCCTTTAGCATTAAAACCTATCGCCTCAATTTCAAAATGTTGAGCCAAGTATAGAGCTCTTTCATTATGAAATTTTTGAGAAATAATCGTTATTGAAGGTTGTCCGAAAACTTCTTTAACTCGTACAACCGAATCTAACGTTCTAAATCCAGCGTAATCTAAATAGATTTTATTTTCAGGGATTCCTGCTTCAATCAAATCATTTTTAAAATCAGTAGGTTCATCATATCCCTTAGAGCCATTATCCCCACTTACTAGGATAAAGTCAATTTTTCCTGCTTTATATAATTCTACAGCTGCATCCAATCGAAATTGATAGTACAAATTTATTCTACCATCAAAAAGATACTTTACTGTTCCCAGTAGCAATCCTACTTTGTTTTTAGGGGTGTTTTCTGTATAGTTAAATAGTTTTCCTTCTGCATTATTTTCAATAATACTATTAGAAAAATAAATTACAGCTATGATTAGCAAGCTTACAATAAAAAAACCTAGCAATTTTTTTTCGTTTCATCTATCTTGTAAATACCAATTCGTTTTCGGTAGACATTTCTTGAGAAAATCCATAACCTTCTACATCAAAACCTTTTAATTCTTCTAATGTTTCAATGTTATTATCAATTATATAACGTACCATTAATCCACGTGCTTTTTTAGCAAAGGTCATGATGGTTTTGTACTGTCCGTTTTTAAAATCTTTAAATACAGGAGTTATCATTGGTACTTTCAACTCTTTTTTAGGAAGCGCTTTAAAATATTCTGAACTTGCTAAATTGATTAGCAACTCGTTACCCGCCAATTCTTCATTTAAAGACTCTGCCAAAGTAGTGTCCCAAAATTTGTACAAATTGTCTGCTCTTCCCACTTTTAATTTAGTTCCCATTTCTAAGCGATATGGCTGAATTAAATCCAACGGTTTTAACAATCCGTATAACCCTGATAAGATTCTTAATTTATCTTGCAATGCAGGAATTTTATCTTCGGGAAGAGAGTTTACATCAATACCTCTATAAACTTCACCAGTAAAAGAGAAAACGGCTTGTTTTGCATTATCAAGTGTAAAAGGTGGTTGCCATTCTTGGTTTCTATCATAATTCAAACTTGCTAAATCATCAGAAATTTTCATTAACTCTCCTAGTTTTTTTCTAGAAATAGTTTTTAGTTTCTTATTTAACTTTTCAGATTGCTCTAAAAATCTTGGTTGTGTATAAACATTTGTCGTTGCCTTGTTTTCAAAGTCTAACGATTTGGCAGGTGAAATAATAATCTTCATTCAATAAATATTTAGGGTAAAAATAAGAAGCAATTTTAAAATCATCAATTACTTTGAGTAATTAATATTGATACTGGTATTGATAAATTAAATTGTCTGTTAACTATTAATTTTCAATCCGTCATAAGCTAAAAATACATTTTCAGGTAATTCTTTTTGTACCTCATCATGCAAACCTAATAGCTCACTAATATGTGTTAAATAAGTTCTTTTAGGTTTTATCTCTTCAATAAACTGTAAAGACTCTTCTAAATTAAAATGTGTATTGTGTGGTTCTTTACGCAAACCTGTTACAATTAAAACATCTAAATTTCCTAACTTCTTTTTTTCTTCTTCAGAAATTGCCTTGATGTCTGTAATGTAAGCTACATCATTAAAACGATATCCTAAAATTGGTAAATCACCATGCATCACTTCAATAGGAATTACCTCTACTCCATCCAACATAAAATTTTCTCGATGTGAAATAATTGTTGGCGCCACACTTGGAGCACTTGGATACCTATTTTCTGTAGCAAAAACATAATCATAGCGCTTTTTTAAAACATTTAGAACTCGTTCTAATAAATAAATTGGAACAGCTCCCATTTGGAAACAATACGGACGAATTTCATCCAATCCCGCAATATGATCGGCGTGTTCGTGAGTAAATAAAATTCCGCTAATAGACGCTACTTCTTCTCTTATCATTTGCTGACGAAAATCAGGGCCACAATCAATTACATAATTGATATCGTTCCAAGATACTAAGATAGAAGAACGTAACCGTTTATCTTTCGGGTTACTAGATAAAGCTACTGGATGTTTACTTGCAATCATCGGAACTCCTGTGGAAGTTCCTGTTCCTAAAAAAGTAATTTTTAATTGATTTTTTTTCTTCATTTCTATTACAAAAGTACGACAAAAATTGTCTGTTCGTTCCTAATTTCAGTACATTTGTAATACGTAACAAAAAACTAGAAAATGGCAATTACGTTAAAAGGAGATCAAAAAATAAATACGGTACCAACTACAACAATGAAAGCGTTAAAAATCAATTTAAACGCTCACATTTATGGAACTTTTGCTGAAATAGGTGCTGGTCAAGAAACTGTTCGTAACTTTTTTAGAGCTGGTGGTGCTTCAGGAACCATAGCAAAAGCTATGAGTGCGTATGATAAAGATTTCTCTGATGCTATTTACGGTATAGAAAAAGACAACCGTTATGTTACGGAACCTCGATTAAAAAAGATGTTAAAACATGAAATGGACTTAATTGAGGAGCGTCTTACCCGTCAAAAACATCCTGATAAACTATTTTTTAGTTACGCCAACACTGTAGCAACCATTAACTTCTCCAAAAAGTTTAAAGGTCATGGTTGGGTTGGAATTCGTTTTCAACTAGATCCTTTAGAGGATTATAATGAAATTGTTTTACACCTTCGTTTCAAAGAAACTGACGCACGTCAACAACAAGAAACCCTTGGTGTGTTAGGTGTTAACCTCATTTATGGAGCTTACTATTTAAATGACAATCCTAAAGATTTATTAAAATCTTTTTATGACAATATTGATAAGGATCGCTTAGAAATAGACATGATTAATTTCTCTGGACCTCGATTTATGTACGTAGACAATCGTTTAATGAGTTTACAACTTGTTAAAAACGGCATGACTAATGCCGTTATGTTTGGTCCTGATGGAAACAACATGCTGCCTGCTCAAGTACTTTATAAAAAGAATATTTTAGCTCTACGTGGTAGTTACCGACCAGTTACTAAAGTAAACATGGATATGTTTGAGCGCTCTAAACAATTATTCTTCGAAGAGAAAAAAGTAGATCCAGAAAAAACAAAAATAATTTTTGAAATTACACTAAGTAACCTTCGTGCTGAAGGAGAAATTAATGAACGTGATTTCTTAGACAGAGCTGAATTACTGTGTTCTTTAGGTTTGAATGTAATGATCACAAACTATCAAGAGTATTTTAGATTAGTAGAATACTTTAGTGAGTTTACCAAAGAGCGCATGGGGTTAGCTATGGGTGTATACAACCTTATTCAAATTTTTGACGAGAAATATTATCGAGATTTAAGCGGTGGTATTCTTGAAGCGTTTGGGAAATTATTTTACCGTGACCTTAAAGTTTATATGTATCCATACAAGGATGAGGAAACAGATGAATTTATCACTAGTGAAAATTTAAAAGTACATCCTAGAATGAAAGAGCTTTATAAGTTCTTTAAAAACAATGGTAGACTTATAGATATTAAAGATTTTAATCCTGAGATCTTACATATTTTCTCTAGAAAAGTACTACAAATGATTAAAGATGGTGAAGATGAATGGGAAGATATGCTTCCTAAAGGGGTTTCTCAAACCATCAAAGAAAAACGTTTGTTTGGATACACAAAAAGGTTGAAATAATTATTTTTAATCTTTTTAAACCTTTTACTATCTTTAAAGTCTAACAGCTAAACTACTTTAGTTGATTGACGAAATTACTCTTATAGATCAATTGCAGCAGTCTAAAACAAAAGAGATTGCTTTCAGGCATTTACTTTCGCAATATAAAGAGCGGTTGTATTGGCATATCCGAAAGATTGTGATTTCTCACGATGATGCTGATGATGTTTTACAAAATACTTTCATTAAGATTTTTAAAAATATAGATAACTTCAAAAGAGATAGCAAACTATATTCTTGGATGTATCGAATTGCTACTAATGAAGCCATAACTTTTATCAATAAAAAAGCTAAAGAAAAAAATATTGATATTAATGACTATCAACAACAGTTAGTTTCAAGCTTAGACAGTGACCTATTATTTACAGGAGATGAAGTGCAGCTAATTTTACAAAAAGCAATTGCTACGCTGCCTCAAAAACAGCAACTAGTCTTTAATATGAAGTATTTTGAAGAAATGAAATATGAAGAAATTTCTGATGTTTTAGAAACCTCTGTAGGTGCTTTAAAAGCATCATATCATATCGCTGTTAAAAAGATTGAACAATTTATAAAAAACTATAATTAAACCTTTTAACTAAAACATAGTCTTACTAAAGTAATGAACAAAGAGTTAAAACATACAATAGATTTTTTAAACCAAAAAGTTGGTAAGAATACTGGTTTTTCTACTCCTGAAAATTATTTTCAAGAAGCGGAAGAAATCCTTTCTTCTATCAATTTTGTAAATAGTTTACCCAAAGAAAAAGCGTTTACAGCACCTACTAGTTATTTTGAAAACGTGGACGACTCTATTTTAGAAAGGTTAGCTTCTGAAAAAAATAAAGAAGTAAAAATTATTTCGCTTAAAGAACGATTTTTACAATACATACCGATGGCAGCGGCAGCTTCTGTTTTACTTTTTATTGGTATTAATTATTTTAATACTCAAAAAACAACTTTTGATGATATTACCATTACTGATATTGAGTCTTGGTATGAAAATGGATATGGAGAAACCTATACAGAAGAACTAGCTGCAGCTATTAACACTTCAGACATAGAAGAAGACTTATTCGCTTCTATTAGCGATGAAAGCTTAGAAAATTATATACTTGATAGCACAACACCCATAAACGATATAGAATAAGATGAAAAAAAACATACTTTTACTCTTGTTTTTACTCATAGGAAACTTGGTTACCCAAGCTCAAACAAGAAAAGGAGATTCCGAAAAGATTCGCGCATTTAAAGTAGCTTTTCTTACTGAAAAGTTAGATTTAACAGAAAAAGAAGCCGAAAAGTTTTGGCCATTATATAATGTGTACGACAAAGAAATGATGCAATTGCATAGAGACGAACGACGTAGTATTAAAAAAAGAATTATGGCAGATGGAGGACTTGACAATTTGTCTGAAAGCGAGTCTAAACAAATAATCGAAAAAATTAATGCTGTTTCTAAAGAACAATACGAAACTAAAAATGAGTTTTACTCTAAGCTGACTAAAATTCTACCCTATAAAAAAATACTTCGTCTTGAGGTTGCCGAATACGAATTCCACCGAAAGCTCATACGAAAGCTTAAAGGTGAAAAGAAAGAAACAAAAAAATAAAAAGGGAGGCAAAATTGCCTCCCTTTTTATTTTTTATCAACTAAAGCTAAACAAACATATAAATCAGGTTTATTAGCTGTAAATTGTCTTAGCCAAATGGTTAGCTCATCTATTTCATAAGGAAGTAATCTCCCTAAAGCTTTTTCTAGCTCTTTACAAAACAGATCTGCGTTAAAACTAACCTTTTGAAGTACAGTTTTGGTGTACTCATACATAGCTCTTGCCATATTATTATTGGGGTTAAAGTTGTTTTATATCAGAACGTAATTTACGAAATTATATTCTTTATAGGTGTTAAAATTTGTCAAAAAAAAAGCGAGACCATTGTCTCGCTTTTATAATTTACCACTTATAATATTACTTATAAGCTGTTTACTTTCTCTATTAAAGCATTTGCTCTAGACTCTAATTCAGCACTTACCGACTTGTAGTGAGCCTTTTTATTTTCAACATTTTTTGCGTTTACTTTTGCAATTAAATCATCAAATGTTACAATAACCTCATCAACAATAGCATCTGCTTTCTCTTTATTAGCTTCTGGGTTTAATTGTGCTGTTATTTGACAAATATCAATAATATCTCCTAATGTATAGTTAATATCTTTCTTTAAATTTTTTACGCTTGACATAATTATAAATTTTGATGCAAAATTAATCGATTTTATCTAATTCTTGCTGAAATTTTTCAAAAAACTGCCCAACATGGTATCCATCTACTAAAGCATGATTCACATTGATAGCTACTGGAAGCAACATTTTACCGTTTTTTTTTTTAAGCTTTCCAAAAGCTAATTGAGGCACACTATTATCCTTATTCCCAGAAAAAGGTTCTTTATGTCCTGTAAAACTAACCCAAGGAATTGCCGAACAATGTATACAACCTAAAGAATATTGTAAAGGGAACAAATCAGTTGAATTTAGTATCCGATCTTTTTCTTGTTGAAAGTTTTGATAGAATTCTTTAAAATCTTCTGAATAAAGAATATATGAAAATCCGAAAGTATTATCTGCTCTCGCAATCGTAGCAGAAGCATTGATTACTTCATAAATAGCAACCTTATCACCTTCAATTCTATATTTTAAATTCTCTACTGAATTTATAGCTTTCATACAGGCATGTAGATATCGAACAAAAAATGACTCTCCTTTTTCTTTAGCTGATTGATATGTTTTTGATACTTCTACATCGGCTACCAATCCAAAAGTTGGGTCTGCCATGGTTCTAAAATGTTGAAAAAGCTGTTTTCTGTTCCAGTTTTCTATATCTAAATACTTCATCTATAAAAACTTTAAAACATCAGTGATACTAGATACTGTTTTGTAATCATCAGATTTTTGTTCTTCACTCACTTCTTCATGTGCCCAAGTGGTATGAAAAGGAACATGAATAGCTGTTGCTCCAATTTCTAACAATGGTAATACGTCTGATTTTAATGAATTTCCTATCATTAAAAACTCTGACGGATTAATATCTAATCGTTTTACTAATTTTTTATAATCAGCTTTTTTCTTTTCACTCATTACTTCTGTATGGTGAAAATATTTCAAAATTCCTGATTTAGCTAACTTACGTTCTTGATCTAACAAATCACCTTTGGTAGCTACAATTAACTTATACTTTCCGTGTAATTCTTCTAGCACCTCTTCTACTCCTTCTAGTAATTCTATAGGTTTTTTTAACATCTCTTTTCCTATTTCAAGAATCCCTTCCATAGTTCTAGGAGCTATTTTATAGTTAGAAATTTCTAAAGCACACTCAACCATCGATAACATAAAACCTTTTACACCATAACCGTAAATTTTAAGGTTTTCTATTTCCTTTTTAAATAGCTCTTGATGGATTTTGTTTTCTGTTTCATAATCTGACAACAGTTTTGCGAATTCATCTTCGGCATCACGAAAATAGGTTTCGTTTACCCAAAGTGTGTCATCAGCATCAAAAGATATTATTTTAATGTTATTCATTTGCTAGTTGTTTTATGGCTTTTTCTAAGTCTTCAGGCGTATCAATACCAATACTTTCTACCGAAGTTTCAATCATTTTTATTTTCTTCCCTACTTCTAAATAGCGAATACATTCAATTTTCTCTGCAGCTTCAATTGGCGTCATTGGTGTGTGGTAGAAATCTATTAATGCGTTTTTTCTAAAAGCGTATACTCCTTTATGCTTATAGTAGTCTACCTTTACTCCTTCATCTCTATGATATGGAATCACGCTTCTTGAAAAATAAATTGCAAAATCATTAGTATCAGTAATCACCTTTACATTATTCGGGTTTTGAATATCTTCGATATCCGTCATTTTTACTTTCAGAGATGCCAAATCAATTTCTTTTTTATCATCTCCTTCAAAAACATCTATCAACTTTGACAAAGAAACTGTATCAATAAAAGGTTCATCTCCTTGAACATTTACTACAATATCTACATCCAAACCTTCTACTGCTTCGGCAATTCTATCTGAACCACATTCGTGTTCTTTTTTACTCATCAATACCTTACCACCTATAGCTTCTATTGTATTAAAAATTACTTCAGAATCTGTAACTACATATACTTCGTTAAATAAATTAGATTGTAAAGCTGCTTCGTAAGTTCTTACTATTACTGGTTTTCCGCCCAAATCTTTCATCAATTTCCCTGGAAAACGTGATGCGCTATAACGCGCAGGAATCATTGCTATTATCTTCATAAAAACGATATAAAAGTGTGTATCAAAGATACGTATTTATACAACGACTGTAAAAGTTTACAACTACTAGATTGACAAAACTTTAACATTAATTAATTCGCTGTTTCGTATAATCTTTAAAAAGTTTTACTATTTTTGAGTCCTAATGAAGGCGCTTTTACGCACATATACGTTTATTTTTAACACGATCAATTCGATTTCGTGTACAGCCCACATGCGTAAACAATTCGTATATGTAACCAAAAGCACCCAAAATAATAGGCTTAAACATCGATTTTAAATAATCAATTTTTACTATAAACTTACAAAGGTGCTTTTTACAAAAAGCACCTTTTTTATTTATTAACATTTTAAATTTTAATCATTATGAACACTTTTAAGTACCGAAATTCAATTAGAAAACACGTAGCCTCAACTGTAATGTACTCAGTGCAAAATCCGTTTTACAGAGACCCTGAATTACTAATACTTAACCCATAATTATCATGAAATCATTAAACACTACACAAGACATAAAAAATCAGTTTGTTGTTAGCAAAAAACAAGTTAGCAAAAACAAAATATTAAAGACATCTATCTTATTTGACAAGATTGAGTCTAATCTTCAATCTTCACTTAATTTACACAAAAACTCATCTAATTTGAGTTTTAAAAGCATTGATTTTGATCTTCTAGAAAATGCTTATTTAAATGATAAACTTATCATTAAAAACAATGTAAAAAAATTGAGTACTACTGAAGTTGTTTTAAACATAACAGTATCAAAAAAAGAAGAAAAGAAACAAGATATTATCTGTAAAGCTGTATTTAGCTATACTGTGAAAGAAGCTTCTTGATGATTTGGATGATTCTAAAATCAATCCATTATTAAGTTAGTCTGGTTTGTTATAAGCTTAGGGTAATTCTACCTTAAGCTTATTTTTTATTGAATATAAGTTTCTAATAATTCTGAAGAGTTTTCTGATACAATTTCTACTTTATCAATGCATGCTGGTATCAAAATAGTTTCTCCTTTTCTTACTATTTCTTGTTGATTTTTATAATTAAAAACAACTTCTCCTTCTACACACATATAAATTATAAAGCTATCTTTTTCAGAAAAACAAACTTCTTTCTTTCCTTTTATAGGAAGAATATTTGTAGTGAAATACGGACATGTAACTACTTGATTCGATATATTACTTTCTTTTAAATAAGGGGTTTTATAAGAATCTTTAGCAGTAAAATCAATCGTTTTCAATGCTTTTTCAGTATGCAGTTCTCTGTAATTACCATCGATATCTTTTCTATCCCAATCGTAAATCCTGTATGTAATATCAGATGTTTGTTGAATTTCTGCAATTAGTAACCCTGCTCCGATAGCATGTACTCTTCCAGGTGGAACAAAATACACATCGCCTTTGCTTACTTCATCTACATTTAAAATATCAAGCAAAGATTTATTTTCTAAATGATGTAAATACTCTTGTTTAGTCGCATCATTTTTAAATCCGATAATAATATTGGCATCTTCATCTGCTTGAACAACATACCACATTTCGGTTTTCCCAAAAGAATCTTGAATTCCAGCTAAATCATCATCAGGGTGTACTTGAATACTTAAAACCTCTTTAGCGTCTATGAATTTTATTAATAATGGAAACTGTTCTCCAAAAGTTTTATATACATAGTTACCTACTAAATTGTGTTTATACTCTTTTAAAAGACTTCTTAATGTTCTTCCTTTAAGATTACCATTACTAACGATTGATTCATCTCCATCAACATCAGAAATTTCCCAGCTCTCTCCTATATTGGATCCATCTGAATTTTTATGAAGTAGTTGGTTAAGTTTTTTTCCTCCCCAAATTTTTTGTTTTAAAATTGGAGTAAATCGCAGTAGTTGGTCTATCATAAATTAAGCGCCTCTATAAGTTACGTAATTTCTAGGTGTTTCATATAATGTAACTTCTAAATCTAAATATTCAGGAATATTTACACGCAACTTATTATATATTACTACTGATATATTTTCTGCTGTAGGATTAATATTTTTAAACTCCTCAACTTCTACATTTAAGTTTTTATGATCTAAAACATCTTCTACTTTTATTTTTATCAAATCTTTTAGTTTTCCTAAATCGTACACATAACCTGTTTCTTGGTCTATTTCACCGGTTAATGAAACAATTAGTTCATAATTGTGACCATGGTAATTGGGATTACTACATTTACCAAAAACTTCGTAATTTTTCTCATCAGACCATCTAGGATTAAATAATCTATGAGCTGCATTAAAATGTGCTTTTCTATGAACTGTTACTTTAGGCATAATTAAATATACTTAGATATTTTATCGTAAGATTCTTTAAAAATTATTTTAAACCAAGCAGTATATTTCTCTGGATAATTTTCTATGTCGCTTTTTACCTCTTCCAAAGGCATCCACTTATATGACGCTACTTCTTCAGGGTTTATAATAGGTTCGTCGTTAAATCTACCAATCATTACATGATCTAACTCGTGTTCTGTTAACCCATTATCAAACGGAGCTTTGTAAATGAAAGAAAATAGTTCTTCTAATTCACAAGAAAAACCCATTTCTTCTTGCAATCTACGTTTTCCAGCTTCAATATTCGACTCACCATCACGCTGATGCGAACAACACGTGTTCGTCCATAACAAAGGAGAATGATACTTTTCAGATGCTCGCTGTTGCAACATCAACTCATTCTTTTCATTAAAAACAAATACTGAAAATGCTCTGTGTAACAAAGCTTTTTCGTGTGCTTCAATTTTTTCCATTAATCCAATCGGATTATCTTGTTCATCAACTAAAATAACGTGTTCTTTCATCTTAAAAATATACGAAAAGCAAACTTACGAAATTGAGTCCAGTTCAACAATTAAACCTTTTGAACAGTTCGCTTTAAAATGTATCTTTGCAACCTTAAAATTTATAGATGAGTTTTTTAGAAGAAATACAGAAGAGACGTACATTCGGAATTATATCACACCCTGATGCTGGTAAAACAACCTTAACCGAAAAATTATTACTTTTTGGTGGAGCTATTCAAGAAGCGGGTGCTGTTAAGAACAATAAAATTAAAAAAGGAGCTACTTCCGATTTTATGGAAATTGAGCGCCAACGTGGTATCTCGGTTGCTACCTCTGTATTAGCTTTCATTTATAAAGACAAAAAAATCAATATTCTTGATACACCAGGTCACAAGGATTTTGCTGAAGACACTTTTAGAACTTTAACTGCGGTTGATAGTGTTATTGTGGTGATTGATGTTGCAAAAGGAGTTGAGGAGCAAACCGAAAAGTTAGTAGAAGTTTGTCGTATGCGAAAAATCCCGATGATCGTTTTCATTAACAAATTAGACCGTGAAGGGAAAGATGCTTTTGATTTATTAGATGAAGTTGAGCAAAAGCTAGGCTTAAAAGTAACTCCATTAAGTTTTCCTATCGGAATGGGATACGATTTTAAAGGAATTTATAACATTTGGGAAAAGAAATTAAATATTTTTTCTGGAGACAATAAACAAACCATCTCAGAAGGTGTTGAATTTGATGATATAGATAACCCTGAACTAGATAAAATTGTTGGGGAAAATTCAGCAAATACACTTCGAGAGGAGTTGGAGTTAGTAA
Source organism: Tenacibaculum aestuarii (assembly GCF_964510395.1). Taxonomy (NCBI): domain Bacteria; kingdom Pseudomonadati; phylum Bacteroidota; class Flavobacteriia; order Flavobacteriales; family Flavobacteriaceae; genus Tenacibaculum; species Tenacibaculum aestuarii. The sequence continues at coordinate 12,934 of NZ_CAZEFY010000002.1, read as the reverse complement.
ATGAAGTTTACCCTGACTTTGACCAAGAAGCTTATGTTAATGGAGACTTACAACCTGTATTTTTTGGTTCAGCTTTAAATAACTTTGGTGTAAAGGAATTATTAGATTGCTTTATTGATATTGCTCCAAATCCACAACCAAAACAAGCTGAAGAACGTTTAGTAGATTCTAAAGAAGAAAAACTAACTGGATTTGTATTTAAAATCCACGCAAATATGGATCCTAAACATCGTGATCGTTTAGCGTTTGTAAAGATTGTATCAGGAACTTTTAAAAGAAATACTCCTTACCTACATGTACGTAATGGTAAAAAAGTAAAATTCTCTAGTCCAAATGCCTTTTTTGCTGAAAAAAAAGAGATTGTAGAAGAATCTTTCCCAGGAGATATTGTTGGTTTACACGACACTGGGAGCTTCAAAATTGGAGATACTTTAACTGAAGGAGAGCAATTAAACTTTAAAGGAATTCCTAGTTTCTCTCCAGAGCATTTTCGCTATGTAAATAATGCCGACCCAATGAAAGCTAAACAATTATACAAAGGTTTAGACCAATTAATGGATGAAGGAGTTGCGCAGTTATTTACTATGGAAATGAATGGACGTAAGATTGTAGGAACTGTGGGTGCTTTACAGTACGAAGTAATTCAATATCGTTTAGAGCATGAATATGGAGCTAAATGTTCGTATGAAAATATTGCGGTGCACAAAGCTTGTTGGGTTCAACCAGAAGATCCAAAAAATGAAGAATTCAAAGAATTCAAACGTGTAAAGCAACGTTATTTAGCAAAAGATAAACAAGGACAATTGGTATTTTTAGCCGATTCGCCTTTTACTATTCAAATGACACAAAGTAAATACCCAACGGTAAAATTACATTTCACTAGTGAGTTCTAAAAAACACTACATAGCATTTTTTCTTTTCTCTTTTTTCTCTTTTTTCTCTTTTTCCTCAATACACAGTCAAGAGAGTTTATCGAGTTTACAGGGAAAAGAATTACACAATAAAGTTCGGTTGAATTTTATTCCTGTTGAAATGCCTTCGAATAAGTTTCCTGACTTAAAACCAACGATGGGCTTGACTGGTTTGCATTATCAAATTCCTTTCAACGATTGGTTATATGTTGGAGCTGCTTTTCATTTTGCGGTAACAGGTGATCAAGGAGGCTTGTTTACCTTAGGTGCAGAAGTAGGAATTAACAAGCAATTATATAAAAACATTTATCTAGATGCTAACTTCCATTTTGGCGGAGGTGGTGGATATCGTTACCTAGTAAATGATGGCGGATTTATCAATCCGAATATTGGATTGCAATATAAAAAGAACGATTACTCCTTCGGAATACAATACAGTCACGTTAATTTTTATTCTGGAGAAATTAAGAGTAATTCGGTTTCTTTCTTTGTTGAAATACCTAGTATTTTACGTTTTACCGATTATGATAAAGCACATCAAAAATTTGTAGCAGACAATCTTTCTCCTGATAGTTTTTGGAGAAAACCTGCAATAAAAAATGTGCAACAAGTCCGTTTTGATTTCTTTAAACCTATCGGGAATTCAAAAAAAGATAACGGTGATGACTTAACAGAAACTCTATATGTCATCGGTTTTGAGTATCAAAAATATTTGAACGAAAATACCTTCTTATTTGCACATACCGATGCTATTTACAAAGGCTTACGTGCTGGTTTTATGGATTTATTTGTTGGTGCTGGATATCATCCATACCAATCAAAACACATTAATGTCTTCGGAAAATTAGGAGTTGGTGCTGCTGGTGGTCGTGTGGCTCCTGAAGGCGGATTGATGATTTACCCTTCAGCAGGAATCGATTTAAAACTATTTAAAAACATCGCTATTAGTGGTCATGGTGGATATTATCGTGCAATAGCTGGGGACTTAGAAGCCTACACCTACGGTTTCGGTCTGAAATATTTTGGGTTGAACGGTGGAACTTCTTCCGAAGAAAATAAGATTTACCATACACAAGGATTACGTTTTGAAGTACAAAATCAAACTTACTTAGATGTTGCTAAATTCGATCCACCTGATAATAGATACGCTATAGATTTACAATTAATCGGTTTAAAAATAAACTACGATCTAAACAAATGGTTATATATTGCTGGTGAAGCAGGTTTTGCTTATGATGGTCGTTCGGGTGGTTATGCTCACGGATTAGTAGGTGGTGGTATTTATAGTCCTCGTTTTTTAAATGATAAAATGAGAGGATTTATAGAAATCATGGCAGGTGCTGGTGGAGGTGCTGGTATAGATACCGACGAAGGAATTATTACGCGCCCTACTCTTGGATTAAGTTACGATGTAACAAATCAAGTTTCATTAATTGCATCAGGAGGTAGATATTATTCTCCTTTCGGCAATGTAAACTCAAACAATATTAACATAGGTTTAAGCTTTAACCTTTCAACTTTGTCTGTAAAGAACTAACTTTGCTTTTTCTTCGGAAAAAGAAGTTTCATATATAAATAAGAGAAAAATGGATAACGGAATTTATGCAAAGTTCACCACTCCAAAAGGTGATATTTTAGTAAACTTAGAATACGAAAAAACTCCTGGAACTGTAGGTAACTTTGTTGCTTTAGCAGAAGGAAACTTAGAAAACTCAGCAAAACCACAAGGAACCCCTTATTATAACGGATTAAAATTCCACCGTGTAATTGCTGATTTCATGATTCAAGGAGGTTGCCCACAAGGAACGGGAACAGGAAACCCTGGTTATAAATTTGATGACGAAATTCACCCTGAATTAAAGCACGACGCTCCAGGAAAATTATCAATGGCAAACGCAGGACCAGGAACTAACGGTTCTCAATTCTTTATTACACACATTGCTACTCCTTGGTTAGACGGTAAACACACTGTTTTTGGTAGTGTTATTGAAGGACAAGATGTTGTTGATGCTGTTGCGCAAGAAGATACTATGGATGTAGAAATTATCCGTGTTGGTGATGCTGCTGAAAAATGGAATGCTGTTGAAGCTTTTAGAACTTTTGAAGGGGCTCGTGAAAAACGTGAAGCAGAAGCGAAAGCACGTCAAAAAGAATTATTAGATCAAGTAGCTGCTGGATATGATGAAACTCCAAGCGGTTTGCGTTATAAAATCTTACAAAACGGAGATGGAAAACAAGCTACTAAAGGAGCTATGGTTTCTGTACACTATAAAGGTCAGTTATTAGACGGTACAGTATTTGATTCTTCATACAAACGTAAACAACCTATCGATTTTGCTATCGGCGTTGGTCAAGTAATTGCTGGTTGGGATGAAGGAATTCAATTATTAAAAGTAGGTGACAAAGCTCGTTTGGTAATTCCTTCTGATTTAGCATATGGTTCACAAGGTGCTGGTGGTGTAATTCCTCCTGATGCAACCTTAATTTTTGATGTTGAATTAATGAACGTAAAATAAACGTCTATTAAACATAACTTTTAAGCCTCTTCTTTATTTTGAAGGGGCTTTTTTATTTCAAAAAGTGTTTATATTTAATTAACATTCATAACATTAAAAAGAACTTTATTTAATGTATTTATCATAATTCCTTAAGGAGTAACCCGTGAAAAAAAATGACTTTTACAGCACTGAACTACTACTTAATGCTATATGAAAACAACATTACTTTTTATTGCTTATTTTATTCTAACTCAAACAGTATTTTCTCAAGAAGTTTGCACAACTCCTGAAGACAACACAATTGATTTAAACATTATTAGTGTTAACAAATGTGACGTTACTGACGAATCTCAAAAGTTACCTCAAAAAAACACTAGAACATTAACAGCTCGAAATAGAATTAAAAAAGTTAGAAAAAAAGCTCAAGAAAATCAATCAAATCTTAGTGCTAATTCTAATATATCAATTGTAACAACTAATGATGACCTAACTCTAAAAAATACATTAGCAACACAAACAAGAGAGGTTTTATTTTCTGTTGTGGAAGAAGTTCCTTTATTTCCTAATTGTGAAATTAGTACAGGGCAAGAAGCTAAAAAATGCTTTAAGGATAATATGCAAAAGCATTTTTCAAAAAATTATTATCCTGAAGTTTTTTCTCAAGAAGGAATACGAGGTAGAATTTTAATTCAATTTACGATTGATGTCTATGGAAATCCTAAAAACATTCAAATTGTTAGTTCAAAATCTAGTAAAATTATAACAAAGGAAATAAATAGAATTATTAATAAATTACCTCAATTCTCAGCTGGTAAAGAAAAGGGAATGCCAGTAGATGTAACCTATTCTTTTCCTATAAACTTAATATTAAATTAAATACTCTAGCAACTTAACATGTTCTATTTTATTTTTTAAAACTCCAAAGAAATAAACTTACTTTTTATCATTAAAATCATTACTCTCTTATAGTAAATGCAAAATTATTTTGTGTTTACTATTTTTTTTTTTACATTTACTGCGTTAGTTAACATTAAATTAACTTACCAAACCCTAAAAATAGAGCACAATGATGAAAAAACTCCCCTCAGTAGTAGCTGCTATGTTACTTTCTTTAGCAGCTGTAGGTCAGGAAGTATGTACCACTCCTGACGAAACGGTAGCTGATCCTAACAGTATAACCAAATGTGCAGTTGAAGACACCGATAATGGTGCAGGAAAACAATTATCTATTGAAGTATCAACTAGGAGGCGTGTTGTTCGTAAAAACAAAGAAGCAGTATCCGCTATCGGAGGAATTAATTCTTCTCAAAAAGTAGCTGATATTAAAAAGAACTCTTTGTTAGTTGGTAAATTAGAGCTTGAAGATAATTCTTCTACTATCGAAAAAATTCCTTTTAACTTAGTTGAAGAAATTCCGTTGTTTGAAAAGTGTAACAATGTACCTTTAATTAAACAAGCCAAGTGTTTTGAATCTAACATGACTAAACACATCATTAAGAACTTTAACTATCCTCAGGAAGCTTTAGATGCAGGTATACAAGGAAGAGTTTTAGTTCAGTTTACAATTAATGAACAAGGAGATGTTGAAAGTATATTAATGCGTGGTCCTGAAGGAGGAGAGTCTTTGGAAAAAGAGGCTAGTAGAATTATTAACAATCTTCCTAAGTTTATCCCTGGTAAGCACAACGGAAAAAATGTTAAAGTAAAATATGGAGTTCCTATTACTTTTAAAGCTCCAGGTAGTACAAATAATAACACTTCAAAAGTAAATAACACTTCAAAAGTAAATAAAACTTCTAAAGTTATTAAAGAAAAAGAAATTACTGATTTTGTAAAATTTGCTGAAGTACAAAGTATTCCTCAGTTTAAAGCATGTACAAAAGTTGCAGACATGCAGAAATTAAACTGTTTTAATGAAAGAATGATTAGTCATATTCAAAGAAACTTTAACTACCCTGCTGGAGCTGCTGAGCAAAATATAGAAGGTAGAGTTTGGGTTCGTTTTATTATTGATAAAAATGGAGATGTTACTAATATCAAGATGAAAGGACCTGAAAACGGACAATTATTAGAGCAAGAAGCTAAGAAAATGGTTGCTAATCTTCCAACTTTTGTTCCAGCTAAACACAATGGAAAATCTGCAAATGTAGAATACTATATTCCTATTAACTTTAAGTTACACGAATAGACAAAAACTTACATAAGCTAACAAAATATAAAAAGTCTTAAACAAAATTGTTTAAGACTTTTTACTTTATATCACTTGACTTGACTCTATAATTTCTAATATATTGTAACAAACTTATAGAACATAACATATTAGACTTGATAATCAAATCAATATTACCCCCCTTAAATAAGATTATAAATAATTTTACATGTGTTTTTTACAACTAGATACCTCTCACGTATCACTATCTCCCCAACATTAAAACAAAAAAACAAGGAGCATGTATACACATACTCCTTGTTTTTATAAATTAAATACTTTTTAATTATTATTTATCCTCTTTAGGAAAAAGTATTTTACTTAAAGCTTCTTTATCTTTTTTTACTTTCTCCTTTTGCTCTTCAATTTTTTTACTCAACTCACTAAGTCTTTCATTCGTTTTACGAATTACCTCTTCTTTAACCTTAACTTCTTCTTCGGTTATTTCTTTCTTCTCTCTAGACTCTTTAATTCTATCGTTCGCATTTTTTACTCTTTCTCTTCCTCTTTTTAAAATATCTTCACTTTCACGAATATTTCGTTCTTGCTCTTCTATTTTTTCTTTAGCTTCGCTTGATCTCATTTGACCAAATTCTCTTCCGCTCATTCCATTTTTATCACGACCGTAAGCATTCCCTTTTCCTTTGTACTCTTTTTTTGATTTCTGGTCAAGCTCTTCTCTTTTATTTTTTTTCTCTTTTTTATCTTGAGCTTTGTCGTTTTTCTTTTCTTTAACTTCTTGCTCTAATTCTTCTTTTACTTCTTTAGCTTTATCTTTTCCTTTTTGCTTAACCTCTGTCCTCTTGTCTTTTCCTTGACCTTGTGCTACCACTTGTTGTGTACCTACGAATGCAAAAAACATTACAATAGATGCTATAATTTTTATGTGTTTCATTTTAATCATATTTTAAGTTTATATACTATCTAACTTTTGTAACTGCTCTTCTACCTTATCTGCTGCTTCATTAAGCTTATCAATACCTTGTTCAATGTTCTTTTCTATAGAGTCTATTTTTTGAATAGCAGTTTCAACTTTCTTTTCGTCTTCTTTTTTCTTTTTGTCTGTACATGAAATCATAAAAAGGATTCCAAATGTTAAAATCAATAGTTTTTTCATAATTAAATTAATAGATTGGGTTAATATAATGTGAGACACTTTTATTATTATAAAGTCACTTCAAACAAGCAAAAAACCAGCTTAATGCTGGTTTTTTATCTGTATAAAATGTAATTAAGGTTTGATAGTTTCTTCTTTAGCCATTAAACCAAAAAACTTATCTAAGTTAGGTAATATTACAATTCTTGTTCTTCTGTTTCTTGCTCTGTTTTCAGCAGAATTATTTTCTACTAAAGGAACAGCACTACCTCTACCAGAAGCAATTAATCTACTTGGATCAACCTCATATTTTTTCTCTAAAAGACGAACAATAGATGTTGCTCTTTTTACACTTAAATCCCAGTTATCTTGTAATACACCTGAGTTATATGATCTAGCATCTGTATGTCCTTCAATCATAACATCCATACTAGGTTCAGAGTTAATGATATCTGCTAATTTTTTAATTAGTTTATGAGCATTATTCTTAACTCTATAACTAGCTGTGTTAAATAACATTTTATCTGATACAGAAATCATTACAACTGTTTGGTCTATGTCAATATTTACATCTTCATCATTTTCTAATTCTGAAGAGTTAATTGACTTTTTAAGGTTATAAGCTACTGCAACATTCATTGAGTCTTTTAATGTTTTTGCATTAGCTAATTCTGCTGGATCAACATTTTTAAGTGTCTCTCTCATTTTTTCTTTCATAGTGTTAGAAATTACAGCCGAATTACCAACCATATCTAACTTAACATTATTTTCTTCTTGCAGCGACTCGTTTACGTCTTTTAACGAGTTTATTTTTTGGTTGTAGTCATCAACTCTCTTCTCAATTTTAGCAAACTTTGCTTCTAATTGCTCTTTCTCTAGAGTTGTTTTTTGCAAGTTACCTCTAGTGTCATTGTACTTTTGCTCTAACTCAACATACTTCTTTTTTGACACACACGACGTCATTGTCAAAGCTAATAACGCTAGGGGGATAAATAGTTTTTTCATAATTAATAATAATGATATAATAAGTTAATGTACACCTATAACTTAATTTTTACTATAATATTATATTATCAATAAAAAAAAGCCCCTTTTTAAAGGGACTTTCTTCTTTTATTAATTGTAAGTTTTTAGCATAGTAAATTACCTCTTATAATTCACATTAATCTCCTTTTTTGGTGTCTCACAATTTTCATCATCTTCTTTGAAACATTTTCTACTTTCAGGTCTTGAATTATTTGATTTTTTAAAATTCTTTCTCAAGTATTCTAAGAAATTACTCTTTCTTGTAGATATTCTTTTCCTTACTTTTCGTTCTTCTATTTCGTGTCTCTTTTCTATATTTTCTCCTCCTTTTACAATAAAGAAATAAGATCGTCTGTTTAATTGATACTCTTTTTCAGAACATTTTCTTCCATCAACACAATCATTTAAAGGTTTGTCTTCTCCATAACCTATAGCACTTTCAATTCTGTCTTTAGCTATTCCTCTAGACAAAATATAATCTCTAGTTGATTTAGCTCTTTTATCAGATAACATTCTGTTATATTCTCTAGGTCCTCTACTATCAGTATGAGATTCAATTTTAATGACTAATTCAGGGTGATTCGTCATAACAGTAACAATGTTTTCTAATTCATATTCTGCATCTTCTCTGATGATTGACTTATCATAATCAAAATAGATAGGATTAATCACTATTTGATCACCAACAATTAACGGGGTTAATTCGATATTCGTTTTAATTACCTCGTTTCGTTTACCTAAAGTAGCTACCTTATTTTTTCCTGATCGATGATCTAGCTTTGTTGCTGTAACTGTATAAGTGTTATTACAAGGAACTTCTTTAAAAACATATTTACCATTAACATCAGAAATTACCTCTGCTACAATTTCTTTATTTTTATCTATTAGTTTTACAACAGCAGCTTCAATAATCTCGTTAGTATTCTTTGCACGAATAACACCTTCTACTATTTGAGTACAAACAGGAGGATCTGTATAAATATAGAAACTATAAATATCATCATCACCTTTTCCTTTGTCTCTATTTGATGAGAAAAATCCTCTTTTACCATCTTCACTTATAAAAAATGAAAAATCGTCTTTCTTACTATTAAAAGGGTATCCTAAATTTTCTGGTGAAGTTAAAGTGCCATCTTCATTTATTTTTGATTGAAAAACATCTAAAAGACCTAAGCCTAAATGTCCGTTTGATGAAAAATACAGCACATCATCACTTCCTACATAAGGAAAAACTTCTTTTTCTGATGTATTAATTGTACTTCCTAAATTAACAGGTGTTCCGTATTCATCTTTTCCTTTGATTTCAACTTTATAAATATCTGAATCTCCATAACCACCGGGCATGTTAGAGACAAAATATAATGTTTTTTCATCTGGACTTAATGCTGGGTGTCCTGTAGAATATTCGTCATTGTTAAACGGTAATTCTTTAACATTTACCCAATATCCGTTTATATAACTAGCCTTATATATTTTTAAGTTAGAAGTATTCTTTTTACTCTTTCTAGCTCTTTTACCGTCTGAATTATTTCTGGTAAAATAAATTGTTTTTCCATCTTTCGTAAATACTGGAGTAGATTCATGCAATTCAGAAGATATTGGTGCTTCTAATTTTTGGCTATTTGCTAGTACCAGTACAGTATCTTGTTCTCTTCCTTCTAATGTTTGAATACCTTCTTCAGCCTTATAAATATTTAAAAATGGTTGGTTGTTCCACTTATAAATATTCTCTCTTTTATCTCCACTTGGAACAGAAGATGAATAGTATGATTTTCCGTTTAATAAGAATCCTCCAAAATCTGAAAAAGGAGTGTTTATTGCCAAGTTTCTTATTCCTATCCTCTTTTCTTGATTAGAATAATCTTGTAAATATCCTTCTCTGTTTAATTCTTCGTTTAAATTCCCTTTTTGATTTTCTGTAAGCTTTAAAAAAATAGAATCAGATTTTTTATATTTTCCGTTACTTCTTAACGTTTGAGCGTATTTAAATAAATGTTTATCATCTAAATCATCTTTATAATTCGCTAATAACTTTTCATACCAAACTTCTGCTTCTTCTGTATCTGAATTATTGTAATACGATTCTGCTAATCTACTCAACACATGCTTAGAAGTATCTCCTTTAATCAACACTAAATCTTTGTACAGTTTAGCTGATTGCACGTAAGAAAACTCTTCAAAATAACGGTCTGCTACTTTTTTACTTTGTGCAAAACTGCTTACTGCCAACATCAATAAAAATGATGCTAGTACTTTTTTAAAATTCATATTTTTCTCTTTTTTAAAAGAATCTAGGGGATCTATATCTAATATCTTGGAATATTTCGTACTGTAACAAAATCTCATGTGTTCCTGAGTTTGTTACATTGTAATTTGATGTTGTTAAATCGTATGAATATCCTATTAATAGCGATTCAGTTGCTTGGAAACCTAAAAGTGCACTTACAGAATCATCCCATCTCCAAGATGCTCCTATTCTGAACTTTTCATTAAATAATAAATTTGCTGAAATATCTAATGATAAAGGTGCTCCTGAAACTCCTTTTAATAAAGCTGCTGGTTTAAATTTTAAATCTTCATTAATATCGAAAACATATCCTGCAATTAAGAAAAAGTGCATTCTCTCAACTGCTACCTCTCCTGGAGTTTCAGCATCGTAATGTTCCATTCTTAAAATATTTGGAACAGACAATCCGACATACCATTGTGGTTGATGATAATAAATACCTGCTCCTACTGTTGGTAAAAATTTATTGATATTGTCTTGAAATACAACTTCATTATCCTTATAAGTTCCTTTAGACCAATCGATGTTTAACAATCTTCCTCCTAAACGCAAACCAAAAGCTAAATTACCTTCTTCTCCTGTTTGGATGTTGTACGATACATTGGCGTCTAAATATATTTCACTAGAAGGTCCTACTTGATCATTCATCAAATTCACTCCTAACCCTAAACCAGAATATCCTAAGGGCGTATCATAAGATAAGTTTTGAGTATTTGGCGCTCCTTCAAAACCAACCCACTGCATTCTTCCTAAAGCAGTAATTACAGTGTGCCCTCTAGACCCTGCATAAGCTGGGTTTACGTTCATGGTATTGTACATGTATTGTGTGTACTGAGGATCTTGTTGCGCATGAATATCTGTAGTTATACAGATACTCATTACACATACTAGTAGTAAACTTATATATAATTTCATTTGATTAAAACTTTTATTCATCAGTTTATTTTGTTGTAACATACTCATGTTATCTATTTATATAAATCCAACCTTTTTTAACTTTACTTCCGTTTCCAAGGTCTAAAATATAGAAGTATGTTCCAACTGGCAATTTATCATTAACATTTATATTAGCGCGTCCGTTAGAAATACCTTCGAATCTCTTGTTTGGATTATTATTTGAGTACCCTTCCATTCTAAATACAGTGTTACCCCATCTGTTAAAAATTTCAATAGTGTTTCTTTGGAAGTTTTCAATACAATCGATATGTAAATAGTTGTTTGCAGCATCTCCGTTCGGGCTCATCAAGTTATTTACCTTTACACAAGTATCATCACTGATTGCATCTCCAAATCCTTCAAGACCATCTACAGGGTCTGGTATTCCATCTCCGTCAGAATCATCTCCATCTACTACTCCATTTCCTCCATCATTAGGATCTGTAGGATTAGAGTCATAATCTGGATTATCAGCATCACCAAAACCGTCAAAACCGTCAACACTATCAGCTATACCGTCATTATCAGAATCGTCATGTGGATTATCAACTTGACCGTCTCCATCTGTATCTGGATTTCCTCCTTCAACAACATCATTCACTCCATCATTATCACTATCTAAATCTTGATAGTCAGGAATAGTATCTCCATCAGAATCAATGGCTCCTTCATCTCCTCCGTTACCTTCACCAAATCTGGTTGTATCACCGTCAACGCTATCAGAAATTCCATCTCCATCTGAATCTGAACCTCCAGTATCTTCTGCATTTATAACACCATCTCCGTTAGTATCAAACTCTTCATTTCCTCCTTCAATTACATCATTAATACCATCATTATCACTATCTAAATCTCTATAATCAGGAATAGTATCTCCATCTGTATCTGGCTCTTCCTCTTCATCTACTGAAGCATCTGCTTGTCCATCTCCATTTGTATCTGAATATCCAGAGTCTTGAACATCGATATAACCATCACCGTTCGTATCTAAATTTCCATTTCCTCCTTCTATTACGTCATTAATACCATCGTTATCACTGTCCAAATCTAATGAATCAGGAATAGTATCTCCATCTGTATCTACTAAACCATCTCCTTCTTCTATATCAGGAATTCCATCATTATCATCATCTACGTCTATAACATCTGGTATACCATCTCTATCTGTATCTTGTAAAAAATACTTTTGTGTATCTTGAGCTGAACCTCTGTTTCCTTCTCCATCGGTAGAGCTTACATTAGCTTCAACAGTTGTGTCTATATCTAAAACTAATTCTACCCCTGGAACGCTAATATTAAAGTTCCCGCTAGAATCTACTGAACCAGTATAATTATTTCCATTGATTGTTAAAGTAACAATATCTCCTGCTTTAAAATCTCCTGCTACGGTTCCCGTTACTGGAATGTTACTTCCTGCTTCTACACTATTAATAATATTATCAGCCGTAATATCATCAATAGTTATTGTTAAAACTGGAGCTGTAGTATCGATTACTAATTCATCTACACTTGTATCTGAACAGATTCCATTACTTAACATTACATCGTAAGTTCCATCTAAAAGTTCATACCCTGATGGAACCGTAAGTGTCCATGTATCATTTCCATTATCTGCTAAATTCCCATCTCCTTCTGAATACATTACTCCGTTTACAGTCACCGTGATTGTATCTTCAGAATCAGCTGTTCCAATAATTACTGGAGTATCATTATTAGTTAACTGTGGATTTACTGTTAGGGTTGAACTAATTATCACTGTTACTGTTGACGTAGCTGTCTCTGAACTACATGTTCCAGCTCCTGCTACTGTATAAGTATAGGTTAATCCTACATTTGACCAGCTTCCTCCTGCATCAGGCGTACCTCCTAGTGCAGCGAATAACTCTGCATCGGTAGGTGTTGTTCCTTGACATACCGTCAATGTTCCATTCGATCCTGCATTTGCTTGGGCTTGCTCCATTACCACTACAT
>NZ_CAZEFY010000001.1:0-1082905 GCF_964510395.1 Tenacibaculum aestuarii | reverse complement strand
GCATCAGGCGTACCTCCTAGTGCAGCAAATAACTCTGCATCGGTAGGTGTTGTTCCTTGACATACCGTCAATGTTCCATTCGATCCTGCATTTGGTGCTGGCGTTATCGTGATCGTTACCACATTACTCTGAACTGAGCTACTACAGCTTCCACTTGTTATCTCTGCCCTATAATACGTTGTTGAACTTAATATTCCTGGGCTATAACTGGTTCCTGTAGCTCCACTTATATTACTAAAGGTACTGTTGTCAGTCGAACTTTGCCATTGTACATCGCCTGTGTGACCACTTATAGTCAATGCCAATGGACTATCGCCCTCGCAAATTGTTTGGTCTGAACTCACTGTTCCTGCTAATGGCGGATTCACAGTATTTACAGCTGTATCTGAAAGAGCTGTTGCTAAATTAGTAGCATTTATCGTTGCTGTGTTGGTAAGTGTATTACACTCAGTATTTGAATTTACCGTCGCTCTAAATGTTACAGTTACTGTTTCTCCTGGTTGAATATCTATACCCTCTGAACTCGTAATTAAATTAGCTACTGTACCATTGGTGTCATTAATTTGAGTTCGTGTATATGTTTTATATTGATAACCAATAATAAACTCTGCTTTTGTAACTACATTAGCTAAAGAGCCTCCCTCAGTCACATCATCATACCAATTAATACTGTACTCTCCAAAGACTGTCCCTGAAACAGAATTAGTATTTCTAGATACTACATCCCAATTACCTGAATAATCACCACCAAACTCATCATCATCAGTATCAAGACGATTACTCTCTGTAAGTAAAAATGGTTCTAAAGAATTGAAGCCACTTCCAAAAGTATTGTCTATTGGATAAACATATCCAGGAAAATAAAACTCTAACCATATCTGAGAAACCCAATCATCATCATGATTACCATTCCTTTGTGGAGTTCTACCTTCAACCTCAAAAGAAAAAGAAGTAAATGTTGCGTCAGCATGTGGGATATCAGAAGCCGTGACAGTATACGATTGAGCACCACTAGAAATAAAAGAATAAGGGACTCCAAAATCATAAGAAAAAGTATCATTTATAGAGTTAACTATATCAACATAATACTGTCTTGTAATACTATTATTTACATAAGTTACATCCGAAGGAAGTATATCAGTTAAGTCAACGTTATCAGCAGTTACATTACCTGTATTTTCTATTTGTATGGTATACGTAATTTCATCACCTACATTAACATTTCCTGAAGGACTAGATGTTTTAGTTATGTTAAGCGTTGGCTCTTCTGGACAACAAACTGAGTAATTTGAAAACCAAATAGATTGTGCAACTGCTATATTTCTTGAAGTACCTGCTTCATAAGTAATTATTAATCTCTTAATAGACTGGGAAGAATTTACCAAAACAGCTCCATCATTACTTGTTCCTATATCATTATTAGATGTACCAGTGGCTGTCTGTCCTGACACACTGTATGTTGGGGTACCTCCCGCATTTGTTAAAGATAATGGAACATCGACTCCATCATTGTCCGCTGTAAATTTTACAATATCTAAATGACTTGTACTTTCATCAATATCCTCTACTCTAAAATTACTTAATATTAAAGGGCTTGAAAATGTTAACTCCCATACAACTTGGTCTCCTATAGTAACATTACCCATAGTCACCCTATATCTACTTGACGACTCAACACCTGTATCTGTTAAATTTAAAGGTGATTGATCTGTGAATGTAGAAGATAGAATAGTTTCTACATCGCAAGATGTTGTTGTATAATTACCGTTTAAGTTACTTCCCCCATTATACATTTGATTCCAATCTATTAACTCTGAACCATTAGTACACTGTGAATAAGACACCCCTGAACAAAAGAATGAAATCAGTAAAAACAGAAACAACTTATATTTTACCGAGTTAATTGAAATGTAATTTTCCCTCATATTAGTACATTTTATTTTATATACAATGTTTAGCCTATTCTTTTAAGGCTATTTATTTTTAATAAACAAATCTGGTGGGTATAAAAAATCCCACAAAAAGACTTAAGTTGCTCTTTTACAACTTTTTTATTGTGGGGGACTTCTATTTTTTTTGAATGCGCAAAAGTAAACTTTTTTTACTTCCACTAAAAGGTTAGATGCAACTTTAACAAATTAAGTCACTATATAGATAAAAAAAATACTTAAAACGAAAACCATTTTTAAAATTTATAGAAAACATCTCTTAAAACACACTTTTAAAGGATTTTTTTCTACATCTAAACTGAAACCATACAGTACAAGCAAACCCCCTTTAAAACAAATAAAAAAGACCTAACTAAATTTTTAAAATCTTTTTTAACTGATTTAACACATAATCAATCTCAGTTATTGTATTTATCTTACTAAACGAAAATCTTACAGAAGCTTTTTGAACTTCTTCTGCATTTAAAAAAGCTCTTAACACATGTGAACCTTTATTACTACCACTTTGACAAGCGCTTCCTCCTGACACTGCTACTCCTAATAAGTCTAAATTAAATAGTAACATTTTATCCTGAACAGGAAATCTTAAATTTACAATAGTATAACTTGTTTCATCAAACGACTCTCCATTTATTTCAACATCAGGAATTAGTTCTTTTACTTTTTGCACAAAGTAACTTTTCAATCCTTTTATATAGATTGAATCTTCTTTCATATTTTCAAAAGCTAGGCTTAATGCCTTATCCATACCTATTATAGCGTGAACATTTTCGGTACTAGATCTAGCTCCTTTTTCTTGTTCTCCTCCAAAAAACATGGGCTGAACTGCTATACCTTTTCTTACGTATGTAAAACCAACTCCTTTAGGACCGTGAAATTTATGCGCACTAGCAGCTATAAAATCTATTTGAGTTTTTTGTAAATCTATTGGATAATGCCCAATAGCCTGCACTGTATCTGAATGAAAGTAAGCATTATGCTTTTTACACATGTTTACCACCTCTTCAATTGGCAAAATATTACCAATTTCATTATTCACATACATTAAACTCACTAAGGTTTTCTCGTTTGACTTTTTTAAAGCTTCCCCCAAACTATCCAATACAACAGCTCCATTTTCATCTACCCTAACATAATCTATAAGTATTTTATGCTTTTTCTCTAAAAACTGTACTGTATTCAAAACAGCATGGTGCTCTAACTTAGAAGTGATGATTCTTTTTACTCCTAAATGCGAGACTGCATTTTGTAAAATTAAATTATCTGCTTCAGTTCCGCCTGCTGTAAAAATAATTTCACTTGCAGGCACATTAAAATGTTTTGCTATATTTTTTCTAGCTGTTTCAACAGCTGCTTTAGCCTTTCTACCATATTGATGAGTTGAGGAAGGATTTCCAAAATTAGCAAGCATTGATTCTTGCATTACATTTACCACCTCGGGCAGCATAGGTGTTGTGGCTGCATTATCTAAGTATACTGAATTCATAATACAAAAGTAAAGTTTTAGATAGTACTTTTAATAATTTTGATACACATATACTTCAGTCGCTCCTTGTCCGTACTTTTGATAAGAAGCTTCGTAATATTTTACAGGGTAGTTATTTAATAAATAATGTAGTTCTGTTTTCAACACCCCATCCCCTACACCATGTATCAAGACTAATTTTGATATTTTTTTGGAGATACAGTACTCCAATTTTTGTTTTGCAGTATCTAATTGCAAAGATAAAATATCAAAATTATCCATTCCTCTAGTTGACTTCACTAGTTTTTCAGCATGCAAATCAACCTCCATTACAATCTCATTTCTATCTTTTATGAACGACGATTTTTTGGCTCTTTTTTGCGGCTGAATTTTAGCTTTAAGCATCGGATTATTAATGTCAGAAAACTTACTTAACTCACTTTGATCAACTTCAATTTTCACCAATTCTCTTTTAAAAAAACGGTACTCCATACCCTCTTCATCTTTAACAAAAACTTCTTCATTATTGATTTTTGTTACGAATCCTCTAATATCAGCATCAATCACAGCTACTTTATTACCGATTTCTAAACACATCCTTAACCTTTATTTAATTAACTAAAAGAGCTTTAGCTTGTATTTTTGCAAAATAATTATACGTTGCAAAAGAACTGCAAATAAATGATAAACACTAAAAATATCAATACAAAAGTTTTCTTTGAAGAAGCAAGGAAAGAGATGATAATTACTGATGATCGTAAAAAACTTTTACTTTCTATAGCTGACAGTATTTTTGATGAATACCTTGACAAAGACAAAATAAACTTAAACTTTATTTGCACTCACAACTCACGCAGAAGTCAATTAGCTCAAGTATGGAGTTTTTTTGCTATTGAGTATTTTAGTTTAAAAAACATATTTACCTATTCTGGAGGAACAGAAACAACTTCTTTTCATAGAAACACCGTAAAATGTTTACAAAAAACAGGATTCAATTTTAACGTGGTTGATTTTTCTCACCAAAACCCCAGATATTTAATTTCTTTTGAAGGCACAAAAAAATCTATTTTGGGTTTTTCAAAAATTTACGACCACCCTCAAAACAGCTATCCTTTTATTGCTATCACAACTTGTAATAGTGCTGATAAAGACTGCCCTTTTATTCCTGAAACGACTGAACGATTTCACCTACCTTACAAGGACCCAAAAGCTTCAGATAATACAGATTTAACTGAGGAAACCTACTTACAAACAAGTAAACAAATAGCAGGGGAACTTTATTTTATTTTTGAAGAAATTAAAAATAGATTACCTGAATTATACTTCTAACTCCTTGTCATAAGGAATACTTTTTAAAATGTGATTTATCACATTAATACGTGCTGCTGTTTTTCTGTTTGCTCGAATAACTTTCCAAGGAGATATTTCTGTGTTAGTTTTTGAAAACATCGCTTTTTTATACTCTGTATAATCATCCCATAACTCTTGCGCTCTTTCATCTACAGGAGTCATCTTCCATTGCTTAAGCGGATCGTTTTTAATATCATTAAATCGTTTAGCTTGCTCTTTTTTGGTAATAGACATGTAAATTTTCACCAAGCGAATACCTGATTCTAAAATCATCCTTTCAAAATCATTTACTTGATTCATAAAAATTTGATACTCTTCTTGAGTACAAAATCCATTTACAGGTTCTACCACAGCTCTATTATACCAACTACGGTCAAAAAACAGTATTTCTCCCGCTTTTGGAAATTGCTCTACATAACGTTGAAAATACCATTGTGTTTTTTGATCTTCGTTGGGCTTCGGCAATGCTACAATTCTCATATGACGTGGGTTAATACGTTCGGTAATTCTACGAATTGCCCCTCCTTTTCCTGCCGCATCACGTCCTTCAAAAATCACTATAATTCGTTCATTTTCTCTAATTGCCCAAGCTTGTAAACGAATCAACTCTACTTGTAATTTTTTCAACTTTCGTTCATAATCAACATAACGAATTGACTTCTCTATATTGAAAGGTTTTGACAATAATGCTTTTAAACCTCTTGTACTATTTAATTTATTTACGTCTCTTTGAGTTAATTTTCTCATTCTTAATCTAACTGTTTTACTGAACGATAATAACGCATTACTATGTTAGGATCTGGCGTTAAAATAGTTTGTGCTTCATCCTTTCCATCATAATTAAACTGAGTTAATACATGACGCATACACTCTACCCTTGCTTCTTTTTTACTATTTGTTTTTACCACAATCCACGGACTATATGTTGTATGAGTTCTACTAAACATTTCATCTTTGTAAAAAGTATAGTCATCCCACAATTCTTGCCCTCTTTTATCTACTGGACTAAACTTCCAGCGTTTTAAAGGATTATCATTTCTTGAGTCAAATCGACGTAACTGTTCATCTTTTGAAATAGATAACCAAAACTTAATTATCACTACACCATCTTCATACAACATATGTTCAAACTCAGGTACTTGTACCAAAAAATTTTTATATTGATCATCAGTACAAAATCCCATTACAGGCTCAACTACAGCTCGGTTATACCAGCTTCTATCAAAAAAAACAATCTCTCCAGGATTTGGTAATTCTTTTATATACCTTTGAAAATACCACTGACCTTTTTCAACATCAGTTGGTTTGTTTAAGGCCACTAAACGTGTAGAACGAGGATTTAAATGCTCCATAAATCTACGGATACTCCCTCCTTTTCCTGCCGCATCTCTTCCTTCAAAAATTACAGCCACTCTTTTATTCTTCTTCGCAATCCATTGCTGAAGTTTCACTAACTCTATTTGAAGTTTCTTTAACTCTTCTTCATAATCTAACTTCACTTGAACTTTTGCTATAGAAATTCCTTTTTTTCTAATCTTAGACAAAAGCTCTTCGTTGGTAGAAACGCTTTCAAAATCTTCTATAGTTAATACAGATTCTTTACTCATAAAGCCACTAATTATTCTTCTTAATAATTTAACCTAGGTTGTGCTAAAATAATACGATATTTACAGCTATGAAAAAAATCATAGCACTTTTATTCATCTTATTTTCGCTTTCTACCTTCTCTCAACGAAAATACGCTAAAGAGTTCAGTTTCCTAAATGACAACGACTTATACACTTCGAGTTACTATGATAGATACTATACAAACGGTGTATTTTTAACTTATCGTTATCTTAGTGAAAAACAATTTCAAAATATTGAAAAAAAAAGCTACGAAATTCAGCTAGGTCACCATATGTACACACCTTTTAAAGCGATTGTTGAAACAGTAGAAGAACACGATCGTCCTTTTGCTGGGTATCTCTACGGAAGCTTTGGTATCAATTATTTTTTCAAAAAGGAATCTATCTTAAAAACATCTGTACAAGTTGGTAGTATTGGCTCTTCTGCATTGAGTGAAGAACTGCAAGATTTCATTCATGATATTTACGGGTTTAAAAAAGCTACTGGCTGGAGATACCAAATAAAAGACGCTTTTGCCCTTAACTTAAAAGCAGAATACATCAAAAAACTAGCTAAAGACAACATTTTTGATCTTAACTGGAGAAATACCGCTAGAATTGGTACCGTTTACACCCATTTATCTAGCGGTTTGTACAGTCGTATTGGCTTCAAACCTTTAGAAAGTATTTTAAATTCTATTGCTTTTAATGGAAATTTAAACAACCAAAATACCCAATTTCATAACAATACGGAAGTTTTTTTATACATCAATCCAATGATTCGTTATGCAGCGTATGACGCAACCATAGAAGGAAGTTTTTTAGCTGACGGAAGCCCTGTTACTTTTGACATTCAACCTTTTGTGTTCACTACTGAATTTGGGATACGTTTTACTAGTAATCGTTTTAACTTTGGTTATGCTATAAATTATCACACAAAAAAACTGAAAAGTGCTCGAGTTCCAAGAAGTAATGTTTACGGAACTATTCAATTAAATTACCAATTTAACTAGAGTTAAAATCTGGCTAAAAAAATAATTTTTATAATCATATAATTAAAATATATTTGTAAGTCTAATAAATAGAAAAACTATTCAATGAAATTTATCGTATCTAGCTCACAGTTATTAAAACAGCTACAGGTTTTAGGAGGAGTTATAAACAGCAATAACACATTACCAATTTTAGATAATTTTTTATTTGAACTATCTGAAAACGAATTAAAAGTATCTGCATCTGATCTTGAAACGACCATGTCGTCAGTTATTGATGTTGAAAGTACAGATACTGGAGCCATTGCTATTAACGCTCGTTTATTGTTGGATACTTTAAAAACATTTCCTGAACAACCGCTTACTTTTAAAGTAGAAAGCGATAGTACTATTGAAATTATTTCTGAGCAAGGTAAGTATGACATGGCTTATTTTAGTGGAGATGAATTCCCAAAAGCTGTAGAATTACCTTCACCAAGCAGTACTGAAATTCCTTCTGACATTTTAGCTACCGCTATTTCTAAAACTATTTTTGCTGCAGGAAATGATGATTTACGTCCTGTAATGAGCGGTGTGTTTTTCCAGTTCAACTCTAAGGAATTAACATTTGTAGCTACAGATGCTCATAAATTAGTAAAATATACACGTACAGATATTACCGCTGAAAAATCGGCAGAATTCATTATGCCTAAAAAGCCTTTAAATTTATTAAAAGGGATTTTAGGAGGTTCTGAAAATAATGTTACTATTGAATATAATGACACCAATGCTAAGTTCACTTTTGACAACGTAGTATTGATTTGTCGTTTAATTGACGGAAAATATCCTAATTACGAAGCGGTAATTCCAAAAGAGAACCCTAATAAATTAACAGTAGATAGAGCCTCTTTCTTAAACTCTGTTCGTCGTGTTTCTATTTTCTCTAGTAAAACAACACATCAAATTCGTTTAAAAATGGCTGGAACTGAGTTAAATATTTCTGCAGAAGATTTAGATTACTCAAACAAAGCTGACGAGCGTTTAAACTGTGATTACCAAGGAGATGACATGCAAATTGGGTTTAACTCTCGTTTTTTAAGCGAAATGTTAAATAACCTGAACTCTAACGATGTTTTAATTGAAATGAGTTTACCAAATAGAGCTGGAATTTTAACTCCAATTGATGGTGCTGAAGAAGGTGAACAAGTTACCATGTTAGTAATGCCTGTAATGTTAAACGGATAAAAAAGAACAACTCATAACATTATAAAAGCCACAGTATCAACACCTGTGGCTTTTTTGTTTTTTATAACACCTTTCACTTTCAAAAACGATAAATAATTGTAAATTTACCTCTTTCAAACTTTATAAATAATAATGGGTAGAATTATTGCAATTGCAAATCAAAAAGGTGGAGTAGGTAAAACTACTACATCTGTAAACTTAGCTGCGGCTTTAGGTGTTTTAGAAAAAAAAGTATTATTAATTGATGCTGATCCCCAAGCAAATGCTACTTCTGGTTTAGGTTTAGATGTTGAAAGTGTAGAAGTTGGAACGTATCAGGTTTTAGAACACACAATTCCGGCAAAAGATACAATAGTAAAAACAGAATCTCCTAACGTCGATTTAATTCCTGCTCATATTGATTTAGTAGCTATTGAAATTGAATTAGTTGACAAGCAAGAGCGTGAATACATGCTTAAAAAAGCCTTGGAAGATATTAAAGATGATTACGATTATATTTTAATAGATTGTGCTCCTTCTTTAGGTTTAATCACCTTAAACTCACTTGTAGCTGCAGATTCTGTTGTAATTCCTATCCAATGTGAATATTTTGCTTTAGAAGGTTTAGGTAAATTATTAAACACAATTAAAAGCGTTCAAAAAATTCACAATCCTGATTTAGAAATTGAAGGTTTGTTATTAACTATGTTCGATTCTCGTTTACGTTTATCTAATCAAGTCGTTGATGAAGTTCGTAAACACTTCAGTTCTATGGTTTTTGAAACAATTGTACATCGAAATACCCGTTTAAGTGAAGCACCTAGTTACGGAGAAAGTATAATTTCATACGATGCAACCTCTAAAGGTGCCGTAAATTACTTAAATTTGGCGAACGAAATTTTAACTAAAAACGCATAATAAAGATACATGGCAAAAGCAACAAAAAAACAAGCTTTAGGTAGAGGTTTATCCGCTTTATTAAAAGAAACTGCAGAAGTAAATTCAGCAGAAGATAAAAACGCAGATAAATTAGTTGGAAATATTATTGAAATCGACATTAACTCGATTGAAGTAAACCCATACCAACCTAGAACTTATTTTGATGAAGAAGCTTTGCGTGAATTAGCCAGTTCTATCAAAGAATTAGGGGTAATTCAACCTATTACAGTTCGTAAATTATCGAGCGATAAGTTCCAGTTAGTTTCAGGAGAGCGTCGTTTTAGAGCCTCTAAACTTATTGGAAACAAAACAGTTCCTGCATACATTCGTTTAGCCAATGATCAGGAAATGTTAGAAATGGCGTTGGTAGAAAATATCCAACGTAAAAACTTAGACCCTATTGAAGTTGCCCTTTCATATCAACGTTTAATTGATGAAATTCAATTAACACAAGAAGAATTGAGTACACGTGTAGGTAAAAAACGTTCAACAGTTACCAACTACTTACGTTTATTAAAATTAGATCCGATTATTCAAACAGGTATGCGTGACGGATTTATCTCAATGGGTCACGGTCGTGCATTGATTAATGTTGATAGCACTACAGATCAGTTAAATATTTACGAAAAAATTGTTCGTGACAAACTATCTGTTCGTCAAACTGAAGAATTGGTTAAAAACTTAAAAGCGGGTACTGTTGCTAAAGCCGCTAAAAAGAAAGTTTTACCTACTTATATCTCTGAAAGCGTAAAAGATATCAGCGATTATTTCGGGCATAAAATTGATGTAACTGTTAACAATCGTGGTAAGGGAAAAATATCTATTCCTTTTCACTCAGAAGAAGACTTTAACCGTATTAAAAACTTATTAAAGTAATTGAACATACGTGTAATCATATTCGCTTTTTTTAGTCTTTTTTTGTTTCAAAATACTTTTGCTCAAAAAGATTCTATTGCTGTAAGAGCTAAACAACTTCAGTTATCAAGCGACAAATACAATCCACTTTCTCCGTCTAAAGCAGCATTTTATTCTGCTATTTTTCCGGGAGGTGGACAGATATACAATAAAAAATATTGGAAAGCTCCAATAGTTTGGGCTGCGATGGGTACAAGTGTCTATTTTTATTTAGACAATAGCGATCAGTACGATCGTTACAGAACAGCTTTTAAGCTAAGAAGTCAAGGATTATCTGATGAATTCAATGGTAAGGACGGAAATTCATTTATTTCAACAGCTGGATTAGAATCTGCTCAAAAAACCTTACGTAAAAACAGAGACTTATCGTTATTAACTGGAGTACTTTTATACGTTTTGCAAATTGTAGAAGCCAGTGTAAACGCACACTTATTACAATTTGATACAGATGATAGCTTATCTGTAAACCCTGTAATAACTCCAGACCCCTTATTTATTGAAGCGCCAAAAGTTGGTTTAACACTAAAATATTCTTTTTAAAATGAAAATAGCCTTACTTGGTTATGGTAGAATGGGTAAAGAAATCGAAAAGATTGCTTTACAGAGAGGACACGAGATCGTTATTAAATCTACAGGAGAAAATACTTATGATATTAACGAAGCTGATGTAGCTATTGATTTTAGCGTACCTGCTTCCGCTTATAGTAATATCAGCAACTGTATTAACAATAACATTCCTGTAGTTTCTGGAACCACCGGTTGGTTAGATAAATACAATGAAATTGTTGATTTATGCAACGAAAAAGGCGGTGCTTTTATTTATGCTTCTAACTTTAGTTTAGGAGTGAATGTTTTTTTTGAGTTAAATAAGCAATTGGCTAAGATGATGAGCACGCTTGAGCAATACAATATTGCTATCGAAGAAATTCATCATACGCAAAAATTAGACGCTCCAAGTGGCACTGCTATTACTTTAGCTGAAGGAATTATTGAAAACACTAATAAAAAAGCTTGGGAATTAGACGAAAAAACTTCCGAAGAAAATATTCCTATTACAGCTGTTAGAACTCCAGATGTACCAGGTACTCACACTGTAACCTATAGCTCTGAAGTAGATACAATTGATATAAAACATACAGCACACAACCGACAAGGTTTTGCTTTAGGAGCCGTTATTGCCGCTGAATGGTTACATAACAAAACAGGTGTTTACACCATGAGAGATGTGTTAAACTTAGGTTAATACCGTAACAATAAGCAGCTAAAAAGCACTAATAAGCTTAGAATTACATCCCTGAAAAGGAAAACAAAATATATAGATTATGACATTTACTGAATGGTTTTTATTCTTCTTATTCATACAAGTTGTTCATTTTTTAGGTACTTGGAAGCTATACACACGAGCTGGTAAAAAAGCTTGGGAGGCTGCCGTACCTGTATACAACGCCATAGTACTAATGCAAATTATTAATCGCCCTAAATGGTGGGTGGTTTTATTATTCGTTCCTATTGTAAACCTACTTATGTTTCCAATAGTATGGATTGAAACTTGCAGAAGCTTTGGCTTTAACAAAAAACCAGACACTATTTTAGCTGTTCTTACTTTAGGCTTATATATTTATTACATCAATTATTTTACAGATGCAAAATACATTGAAAATAGAAGTTTAAAACCAAGGTCTCCTTTAGGTGAATGGGTAAGCTCTATTGCTTTTGCTATTATAGCCGCTACTTTAGTGCATACTTATTTTATGCAGCCATACACCATTCCTACTTCTTCGTTAGAAAAAACATTGTTAGTAGGTGATTATTTATTTGTTAGCAAGTTTCATTACGGTGCTCGCGTACCAATGACTACTGTTGCTGCACCAATGGCACACGATACTATTCCTGTATTAGGAACAAAATCATTTTTATCTGACGATAAAAATAAAGATGGTTTATTAAACAAACTATCATTACCTTACATGCGCTTACCTGGTTTCCAAAAAATTAAGCGTAACGACATTGTTGTTTTCAGCTGGCCTTCAGACTCACTAGCTACGATGTGGGGAGACAATTCTGGAAAATTCACTTATAAACCAATTGACAAACGTACAAACTATGTAAAACGTGCCGTAGGAATTCCTGGTGATAGCCTAGAAGTACGTGATGGATATGTTTTTATCAATGGAGAAAGAACTGTATTACCTGACAGAGCTAAACCACAGTGGCACTTTATAGTTGACACCAACGGGGAAAAATTTAGTCAAGGTGCTCTTTCAAGATACAATATTAGAGAAGGAGGTACAACCAACGATGGCAAATATTATCTAAATTTAACAGATGACGAAGCAGCTTTGGTTGCCAAAAACCCTATTGTTAAAAGCGTTGAAAAATACTTAACTCCTAAAGGATTTTATGATGAATCTGTTTTTCCTCATGATCCAAGATATGCTTGGTCTTCTGATAATTTTGGTCCAATCTATATTCCTAAAAAGGGAGTTACTGTAGAATTAAATGCTAAAACAATTCCGTTTTACGAACAAATCATCCGAAGATACGAAAACAACAACCTTACTTTTATAGGTGACGATGTATATATCAACGGAAAAAAAGCTAATAGCTACACTTTTAAACAAGATTATTACTGGATGATGGGTGACAACCGTCAACGTTCTTTAGATGCGAGAAACTGGGGTTATGTACCTTTTGATCATGTAGTAGGAAAACCTGTAATGATTTGGTTAAGTTGGGATGCTAATGCACCTAATTTTGTTGCAAAACTAAATTCTATTCGTTGGGATAGAATGTTTACAACTGTTGGAGGTAGTGGCAAACCTGTATCTTATTTATGGTTAGTGCTACTATTAATTGGAGGTTACACTGTATATAGTTTTAGAAAAAGTAAAAAGAAGAAAGCGTAATGTCACTTTTTATTCCTACTTACTTCGCTCCTATTTCTCAGTATGCAGCGATATACCAAGCAGAATCGGTTACTTTTGAATTAGAAGACAATTATCAAAAGCAAACCTATCGTAATCGATGTTATATATATGGAGCTAATGGTAAATTGGCTTTAAACATTCCTGTAAAACACAACACTACTGAAGGGAGAAAAAAGACTAAAGATACTTTAGTAGAAAATGATTTTCCGTGGCAACAGCAACATTATAAATCGTTACAATCTGCATATCGTTCTTCTCCTTTTTTTGAATTTTTTGAAGAAGATTTGCTGAATATTTTCAATAAAAAATATACATTTTTACAAGATTTAAACATCGACACTCACCTATTTGTAACCGATGCTTTACAAATGGAGCAAAACTTTGCTAAAACAACGAGTTATGAGTTAACTCCGAACAGCACAGATTATAGAGATTTAGCCATTGCAAAAAAGGGTATAGAAATAGAGATGGATACCTACATTCAAATGTTTGATGACAAACACGGGTTTATTCCTGATTTATCTATTTTAGATTTACTTTTTATGGAAGGACCAAACACGATTAGCTTTTTAGAAAAAATTGATGTAGATTTGAGATAATCTCAATATTTACATCTTCGTATGGACTTTTTTAAAGAATTTGCACTTAGTTTCCATCCTTTATCAGAAGATGGTATAGAAAGAATTTTCAACCTTTTAACAATTAAAAAATTCCCTAAGGGCTACGAGTTGGTGTCATTAAATCAGACACCTGTAAATGCATACATTTTAAAAACTGGTGTTATACGTTCTTATAGTGTTGAAAAAAACAAAGAACATACCAAAACTATATACACTCCTATTAGTACTTCTGGTAATTTAGGAGCGCTTATAAAAAATGAACCTTCAACTTTGGTTTACGAGTGTTTAACCGATTGTGAAGTCTTAGAGTGCAACTATAAAGACTTTTACAATTTATCGTTACAACACCATGAAATATCAATTTTTCATTACAAAATTTTACAAAGTGTTTACATTAGAGAAGAAGCTAAAATATTAGAATTGCAAATGTTAGACGCTACCCAGAGATATAAGAAACTACAAGAAAACTACCCTGGTATTGACAATTTAATCAATCAATACCATATTGCTTCTTACTTAAACATTACTCCAGTGCAGTTGAGTAGAATTAGAAAAAATTTCATTTATTAACATATGTTAATGGTTTTAATTTAAATCCGCTATAAATTTGTAACGTAATTAACAAGTTACAACCCCTAAAATATCCAGACCTAATTCCCCTTAAAGTTAGGTCTGTTTTTCACGTACTTACTTTATTTTTTTAGTATCTTAGTTTTTCTGTTATCAGCATACAACTTGTTAATTATGAATGATGATATTAAAAACTTTCTTAATCACTATATAAAACTACCTAATCGTCTAATCTCTACTTTTGAAAAATTAGTTACATACACCGAACTTGAACCTAATGAGGTTTTCACAAAAGTAGGTGAACATCCTTCTAATTTCTTTATAGTAAAAACAGGGATTATGCGTTCCTATTTGTTAAATAATAGTGGCACAGAAACAACACGTGCTTTTTTTACTTCTGGCGATATTACTGGTGCCAATTCAGCTATGATGCAAGAAATACCGTCTGAAGTAAACTATCAAGCCTTAACTAAAGTAACTGGATATAAAGGTAATTTTCGTGAATTGATAAAACTTACTTTAAAACATCATGAATTTAGTTTGTTTTATATTAAAACATTAGAAAGTGCCTACGTAAAAGCAGAAGACATACTTTTAAAAATTTCTAGTCTTACTGCTACAGAAAGATATTTAGTCTTAAAAAAAAGAATTCCGAATATAGATGACTTAATTACACAAAAATATATTGCATCGTATTTAAATATTTCCCCTGTTCAACTTAGTAGAATTAAGAAAAAACTTATTGTTGATAAACTTTCTTAACATATGTTAACAATCGTATTGTTAATTTTTCCTATATTTGACCCAGAGACAAATTCCCCCTTATTATTTGTTTCATTCCCCCTTAATAAAAGGCTTACCTCTTGTGTGTGTAAGTCTTTTTTTCTTTTATAGATAATTTTATTTAAAAGGCATTTTAAAGAATTAAAACAATTTTTAATTCTTTAAACACAAGTTTGTTATCTATAACAATCTAAAAATTGAAATTATTAAATCGTAAATTATTTCACGTACCTTTTTACAAGATTATTAATTTGGTCTGAAATAGACATTTTCACCACTACAAATCCGTAGACAGCTATAATAATGATACTCTTTAGCAATATGTTTACTATCGGGTGAATAGGGAAGTCTAAAACAGAAAACTCAGGCACTGAGAAGTTCCAAAAGTTAAATCCTAAAAACATGATTAAAATGACTATAATCATTAAAAATGTTTTATTTGTAAATGGCATCATGTTAAACTTCTCTTTAACAAACCATAGTTTAAACGTGTTAAATACTACAACTGTAATTAAAGTAGCTAAAGCTAATCCTTCAGTTCCCATTCCTAAACCATTATAAAAATAATCGTTCAATAAATATACTGATAATGCCATTCCTACTCCTACTGGTAACGTAATACGATAAAATTTAGAATTACTAATAATGGCTCCGTTACTTCCTAAAGACATTAAAAACAACTTAGCTGATGATATTAATAATACTACCAAAGCACCACCTTCTGCATAATTTTTATTAGGCATCAGTTTAAACAATTCTTCTACATTACAATTTACTAACACATAAAACAAACCACCAATTAACAAAAGATTGATCGAACTTTTCTTGTATAAGTTTTCTGTCTCAACAGGATTGTTTTCATTAAGCGCCTTAGAAGTTAAAGGCTGTAATATTTGTCCCATTGCTCTACTTGGAGCTTCAATAAAAGAACCTATAAAAACGGCAACGGTATAATAAGCGGCTTTTTCAAAACCTTCTTTACCAGGAATCATTACTTTGTCAATATCTAAAATAATTGCTCCTGCACTTCCTGCTAAAATGATATAAAAAGTGTAACGTAATACTTCTTTAATGTTATCCGGTAACGAAAAAGAAAATGTTGGTGTATACAAACGAAATGCGTAAATCATCATTAAAAAAGTTCTTAAAACATATGCTATAGACATATAAATAAGAAACTCTTCTTTGGTTATGAATTGAAAAAACACTGCAAATAACATTACCATTACAGCAACCCTGTTATATAATTCTTTTAAAACGTTACCAAAAACTGATTGCATTTGTACTCTAGCCCATGAGTAAAAAACTTCAAAATAAGCAGTACAAACTGCTATTATGTATATATAAATTGTATAGTTTTCAATAACTAGGTTTTCTTTTGAATTGCTTTTAGCTACATAATGCATAATCCAATTATGAAAGTAATCCCAAAAATATCCTATGGGAATAGCTATTAAAAGCGGCAGAAAGATTACAGAACTTAAAAATTTATCTTGCTCTGATTTTGAAGTATACCCTGAAAAAAACTTGATAATCGTAAAATGAACACCAAAGGCAGTAATCGGCATGATTAAGTTAGACGCCGAAAACACGTAGGTTGCCAATCCATAGTATTCATCACCTAAAAAACGCGTGTATAAAACCACGGTATTAATACCTCCAATTAAAAACCCTAAATAGATTATTAACGTGTTCTTGAACGATTGTTTAAATACGATTCCCAAAGTATTATTGAATTAGTTTTTTTATTGATTGATATATTTTCTCTCCCACATTATTTCCGTACAATTCCTCTTCAAAACTCTTGTTTAAAGTTAAAAACTGATTAAAATCGTTTACCAATGTTTCAGTATTTGTACCTGAGATAGTGGCATATCCATTTTTTTCAAGCTCTTTCCATTCGGTTTCTTCACGAGCAATTACACAAAACTTTTTATTGAAGAAAGCCTCTTTTTGTAATCCTCCACTATCTGTAATTACCATGCTACAATTTTTCAATAATTCTAACATTGAAAAATAGCCTACAGGATCAATAAATGTAATATTTGGCTGCAAACAATACTTCTCTAACATTTTTTTTGTTCTAGGATGCAAAGGAAGTATCACTTGTTTTGTTTTGTTAATTTCTTCTAAAGCTGAAAAAACATTCGTTAGTTTTTCTTGATCATCAGTATTCTCTTGACGATGAATTGTCGCCAATACGAATTCGTTTTTGACTAAATTTAAATCACTTATAATGGTAGATTTTTCTTCGGAAACTTTGCTGTAAAACTCCACAGCATCTTTCATAATATCACCATGCTTTTCTACCAGGATGTCAAATCCGTTAAAACCCTCATTTTTTAAATTTGATACAGCTATATCTGTCGGGCAACTTAACAGGTTTGCTATTCTATCTGTTAAAATTCGGTTTACCTCTTCTGGCATTTGAATATTAAAAGAACGTAAACCGGCTTCAATATGCACCACTTTAACCTGTAGTTTTTTAGCTGCCAAAGCTCCCGCTAATGTAGAGTTTGTATCACCATATACAATTACGGCATCTGGTTTTTCAGCAAGTAAAATATCTTCAATTTTCTCTAACATTTGCCCAGTCATCGCCCCGTGACTCAATCCGTTGATGTTTAGATTGTATTTCGGTTTCGGAATTTGCATTTCATCAAAAAAAACAGCGCTCATATTGGCATCAAAATGCTGCCCCGTGTGCACTATTATTTCTTCAACTTCCTTATGCTTTTGAATCACTCTACTTAACACAGCTCCTTTAACAAACTGCGGACGAGCACCTAATATGGTTACTATTTTTTTCAAGAATTAACGACTTGTTTGAGTATGATAGACAATTGTTCCGTCAATTTTTTTCGATGGTATTGTGTTATATCTTTAGAAGCTACTTGCAAATTACCTTTTTTATAATCTGCATACAACTGCATGATTTCTTTCTTCATTTTAGCTTTACCGTCAAAATCAACGATGGTTCCTGCATTGGTTTTAGTTAAAATTTCGGCTAAATCACCATCTTCAGGACCAACTGCTAAGATAGGACGTTTTGCTTGTAAATATTCAAAAATTTTACCTGTTATAATTCCTTTTGCACTCGGAACTTTATTTACCGCCAATAACAAAATTTGCGATGATTTTTGATGGTTTTGCACTTCACTATGCGGTACGTAAGCTATTTTAGTAATGTTTTTAAACTGATATTTAGCTAGCTCCTCTTCTACCTCATTCGCTATGTTACCTATCAATTTTATTTCTAAATCTTCTGAGAACTCAGCATTTTCTTTAGATAATTCTGACAATGCCTCCCAAACTATTTTCGGATTTCTATCAGCATTCATCAAACCTATATGTGTAATTGAAAATTGCTCATCAAGCTTCACTTCCACTTCATTTTGTTCTTCGGAATCATAGCCATTAGTGATAACGTGAATATTGCTTGAAAATTTCTCGTAATTCTTTTTCATGGTTTCTCCCACTACTAAAGTTACATCAGCATTTATAAGCACCTCTTGCTCTAATTGATGATGTTTAGCTCTTGCCTTTCGTGTTAATGGTAATTGATAAAAGTAATCTATATCTGTCCAAGGGTCTCGAAAATCTGCAATCCATTTTACCCCCAATTCTCTTTTCAATTGTAATCCTATCAAATGCAAACTATGCGGAGGACCTGTCGTTATAATTGCATCTATTTTATTTTCTTCTAGGTACTTTTTTAGTTTTTTAACGGAAGGTTTTATCCAAAACTTACGAGCATCAGGAATAAAATAATTAGCTCGAACATACTGCATTACTTTTCCAAAAAAACTCGGATTTGGGTCTAAAAAACCTGCACTTGTTTTTGCCCCTTTTTTCTTAAAAACTGAAAATAGATTGTTAGGCTCCCATATTGGATTCTTTATTACTTCAATTCCTCCTGGAATGTCTTCCTCTAAAGAAGCATCTACAATTGGATAGTTTGCCCCATCTACTGTGAAAATTACAGGTTCGATATTAAAATCTCGTAAGTATTTCACAAATTTCAACCAACGTTGTACTCCCGATCCGCCTGCTGGTACCCAATAATATGTTATGACTAATACTTTCAAGTTATAAGCTTTTGTATAAATTCACCAATCCTTTCGAAGTTTTATCCCATGTGAATTTATTTTGAATAAAAGCTTCTCCTTTTTCTCCTAATTCTTTTCTCAGTAGCTCATCTTTGTATAATCTCAATACTTTATCTGTAAAATCTTGTGCATTTTTTGCTTCATGAACCAATCCTGCATTTACTTTTTCTACTATGTTTTTTTGAGCTGTTGCATCACTTACCAATAAAGGTTTTCTCAAACTCATATATTGAAATAATTTATTAGCATGTGTTGTATCGTGATGTAAATTTCTGTGTAAAGGTGATAAACAAACGTCACTTTGTTTTATGTATTTAGGAAATGTAGTTTCTTCCTGCCATCCTTCAAAACTCACTTGTTCTTCAACTTTTAATTCTTCAGATAACTTTTTTAATTCTGCATTAACACTTCCTACAATTACTAATTGAATATTTTCTATTTCCTTTTTTAACGCGGGTAAACTTTTAATTGCTGTAGCCAAACCTCTTCTCTTTCCTGTATCTCCTATGTACAGTAGATTAAAAATATCTCTTTCAGAGTTTTCTTCAAAATTGTCTTGTTCTTCAAAAAATGATTTTCTGACTGTATTAGGAACAACAACAACTTTATCAGGGTTTATTTTAGTCCTCTTGCATACTTCTTCTTTTGCTTCTTCAGTAACAACAATTACGTTATCAACTTTTTTTACAAACTCCTCTTCTTTTTTTTGCCACTTTTTTGGAGATATTAATACATTCTGCGGAAACTTTTTTAAATGAGGATAAAACTTCATTATTTGAGGTCTGTTCTCATGCAAATCTAACATCACAGGAAGTTTCTTTTTTTTACATGCATTCAAAACCGCTTCTGCAACAACCATATCGTGTATATGAACTGCTTCAATAGAAAATTTCTCAAGAAAATGAGTAATCTTTTTCTTCATGAAAATAGAATATAACGGAATAGTATACGCCAAAGCTGATAATTTATATTCTAAATTATTTGACTTATACCTTTTAACTTGAATTCCATCTATTACTTCTTCTAAAGGCTGATTCAAGTACGTTAGACAAAATAAAAAAACCTCATGCCCTGATTTGATTAATTCGATAGCTTCATTATGCATTCTTGGATCAGGAGGGAATGTTTTGTCTAAAATCATTCCTATTCTCATTTCAAACTCTTTTTTTCAGCAAAAACAGCGTAATATCTAGGAGTATATTTTCGTAAGATAGGTCTCACTCCCAATTTATTAATAGGACTTGTCCATTTTTGTGTATCTACAATATTCCAACCAGATTTTTCTAACAACCAATCGTATTGCCAATCTTCAAACTCATGGTAATGCCTATCCCACATATCTGTTTTACTTCTATAAGCACTCGTAAACCATAACTTTAAAGGAACAGTGGTAATAATCTTTGTTGCTTCAATTTCTCTTAACACATTAAAAGGAGCTAACAAATGTTCAAAAATTTCAAAAGCCGTTACAGCATCTACTTTATATTCCTTTACCACTTGTGGCAACACATCTAAATCTTCTCCATTGGTATTGTATACTGTATATCCATTTTCTTCCATTATTTCTGAAAAAGGATTACGAACTCCCAAATCTAATATTGTTGCCGGAGCAGGAAGATGTTTTTGTAAAAACTCAAGTGTATGTTTGTATCTCTTTTTTGGTAATGTAGAATACATGAAATTTATTTTAAAACAAATGTATTATTATTTTACCATTCTAAGCAATAGAAGTAAAAATACGTTTTGATAGGTACTAAAAACATAAAAGCGAAGGGTAATTCCTTCGCTTCTAACTTTTTAATTTTCCATAGCAATCCGTACATTCATTACATGTACTTTTTACTTACCGCAAACATATTGTTGTTTTAGATATAAAAAAAACACTGTATACCCTATTTTATAAAAAGCACGACTAAAAAATGTTATATTTGGTTTTCTAACCTGTGCTTTTTATAGAAAGTATGTGTTTTATTGATTTGTATAAAATGACCAGATTTTTAATTACTCTACTTATTACCTTCTCTTTTTCAGCGAAGATTACTTCTCAAACTAAAAATTTAGATTCATTTTATCTCGATAAGGTTAATTATTTTAAAGACATTAATAATGATAGTTTATTTTATTACTGTGAAAAACTAGAACAATCTGAAAACATCTGTAAAAGACTAGAAGGAGCGACTGGTAAGGCTTATGGTTTTTATAGAGAAGAAAATTTTGATAAAGCTGAAAGTATATGTCTTAAGGTTATTCAACAAGTAGATTCTTTACTAGCTGATAAATTCCTTACGTGCCTTTTAGATAGAAAAATAGCCGCTTTTAATAGACTTTTTTGGATTAAAAAAAATCAAGAAAAATATCAAGAAGCTTTTGCTATTCTCGTGCAACAGGAAAGTATCATATTAAATCATCCTATTAAAGACAATATTAACTTTAGGAATATACTTGGATTAACTCTAAGTAAAGCTGTCATAAAAAATAAGCTTGACATGCAGGATAAAGCTAAAGATATTTTGCTTCAATCATTATCAGAGGCTAAAAATCCTATTTTAAAAAATGTACAACAAGATGAGTTTTTTCTTCAGTGGAAAGCAAATTCATACAATTGCTTAGGTAACACCTATGTTTCTCTAAATAACCAGCGCCCAAACAAAGCTTTTCTAGATTCTGCAAATTACTATTACGACAGAGCATATGAAGTAGCTAAAATGTTTAATCCACCTCATAAAGATTCAGAAATTATTTACAATTTCAGAAAAACTGAAGTGTTATTGAAGCAAAATAAATATCAAAAAGCTATTGACCTTATCAATAACTATAAAAACATTAATAACGGTTATAATTACCTTCATAGAGAATATTTTCAGAAAGCTATTTGTTTCCACAACTTAAACAATTCTGACTCGGCTGTTTATTACTCAAATAAACTTTTAAAAAACCATAAAAAATGTGAAACAAGTAAATTAATCACTATTTATGATATCCTTTCAAAGGAATACAACAACCTAAACAAATTAGATAGTGCCTTTAAATACTCTGCATTAACACTAGAGCAGTTTAATTTAGCTAGAAACAATAAAGACAAGACTTTTAACTTATTCTACAACAACAACTTCAACAAAGCTCAACTACTTAATCAGGAAATCAAAGAAAAAGAAGCTAGCAAACAAAAAAAGCTCACTATTTCATTTGTTACTTTATTAATAACTTTCTTCATTATTACTTTTTATTTATTAAAAAAAGAAAAAGAAAAAAAGAAAGAACTTATTTTAATGATTAACAATGACAAACCTGTTGAAGCTGAAAAAAAGGAATATAATATTGATGAAGAATTAGAAAACAAGATTTTAAATGAGTTTAAAAATGCTACAATAAATCTAGACTTTTTGAGACCTGATTTTTCTATTAACTATATTGCTGACAAATTAGAAACCAACAATACGTATGTTTCTTTTATCTTCAACAAACATCATGACGAATCGTTTAAACAATACTGTATTAAACTTAAGATTAATTATGTGGTTGAAAAACTAAAGAGCAACAAAACTTTTAGAAAATACTCTATTCAAGCTATTGCTGATGAAATAGGCTACACCAATGCTTCAGCTTTTACAAGAGCTTTTAAAAAGCATGTTGGCGTAACTCCATCTGCATTTTTAAAAACTCTTGACGATTAGTTAAAGCTCTTTTCTTTTACCTGATATTACAAACCAACCAATAGGCACAAGGATTAGTAATCCATAACAGAATAACGAAAGTAAACTTCCTTTTTTAATAACAGTTGGCTCGTATTTAAACATTATAGTGTGTTTTCCTACAGGAATCTCCATACCTCTTAACACGTAGTTTACTCTGTAATACGGTACACTTCCACCATCAATATAAGCATTCCATCCATCTTTGTAATATATTTCAGAGAACACTGCAAACTGTTCTGAACTTGTATTTGTTTCGTATACTAGTTCTCTAAGATCTTTCTTCAATAAATTGATAGTCGCTGTGGTATCTTTTTGATATGTATCTACGCCGCTAAAATCAAACTCCTTAGTATTGATTACGGCTTCCGTTTTTGTTTTTAGACTATCTAAGGCAATGATTTCCTCGTTGGCTGAAGTTACCTTTTCTAATGAGTTTACAAACCAAGCACTTCCATTTACTTCTGGATTTTCTTGAAACTGCTCCTCACTCACAATAAAATACTTGGTATTCAACATATTCAACACCTCCATATTGTTTTTTGCAATCTGATAATCGAACAATTCTTGGTAACGTTTCATTTTTGCTGCATGATATCCTCCTATTGAATTATGGAAATATGAAGTTCTTCCATCTTGTAACGGACTCCCAGCAAAATTTGCTACACGATAATCACTTTTGTCTTTTAATATTTCAATATCTGCTTTAGTCTCAATAAATGGTTTTTCTACTCTTCTTGCCGATATAAAATCTTCTTTATTTACATAATTAATATCTATCGACACCAAATCGAATAAAATCAATCCTCCTAAAACAAACAATACTGGGATCTGCTGTAACTTTCCTTTTAAATAAAACCATAACACTCCTCCACTTACTAAAACAAGTAGTAACGAACGTAAACTATCATTGAACAACATTGATTTTCTATCAGCTATTATAGCATCAATCAATTCTGGGAGTTGTTGGTAATTCGCATCACGTAATCCTTCAAAAGCAAATAAACTTGATCCGAACAATAGGAATACTAACGAGATTCCCCCTAATATATAAAAAGTTTTTTTTACTGCGTTTTCTTTTTCTTCGGAAGAATTCTCAGACGAGAAAAATTCTTTCAATGCTAAAACCCCTAACAACGGAACGCACAGTTCTGCAATTACTTGAATAGATGATACCGCTCTAAACTTGTTGTATAACGGAACATAGTCAATAAAAAAGTTTGTAACTGCTGGAAAATTCTTTCCCCAGCTCAATACTATTGAAAATACGGTGGCTGCTACCAACCAATATTTTAAACGTCCTTTTACTAAGAAAACCCCTAAGAAAAATAAGAAAAAGACAATTGTGCCTATATACGCAGGAGCCTCGACAATTGGTTGTTTTCCCCAGTAAGTTAATGCTTGACTCGAATAATCTTTCGCTACACTTTTTCCTGCATTTTGTTCTAAAACTTGATAAAAATTAGAATCTTCTCCCAGCTCTTCAACTGTTCCTCCTCCTGTAAATCGAGGAATTAGTAAGTTAAACGTTTCAGCTATTCCGTAGCTGTATTCAGTAATGTACTCTTTATCTAATCCTGAAGACTTTTCTTTTGGACTTCCGTCAGGATTGATAGTTAATTCTGACTTTCCTCTCGTACTGTAATCAGCATATTCTTTCATCGCCAGCAACCTAGTTGAATTCGCTCCGATACCAATTAACATAGCGGCTACTAAAATTGCTGATTGTTTGAAAAACACTGATAATGTTCTCGACTTAAAAGCTTCAATAAATTCAACAATAGCTAATATTAGTAAACAAAATCCTAAATAATACGTCATTTGGGGGTGATTAGAATATATTTCTAAAGCCATGGCTAAAGCTGTGAGTATAAACCCGAGTAAATATCGCTTTCTAAAAACATAAATAACCCCTGCAATAACCATTGGCATATATCCTATGGCATGTGCTTTTGCATTATGTCCTGCTCCAAAAATAATAATCAAATAGGTAGAAAAACCAAAGGACAAGCTTCCTAAAACGGCAAGCTTCCAATCAACTTTTAAAGCAGTTAATAGTATGAAAAAACTTAAAAAATATAAAAAAAGGTAATCGGCAGGTCGCGGTAAAAAACGAAAAGCTTTATCAATATATCGCACAAAATCATTCGGATAATAAGCACTAACCTGATACGCTGGCATTCCACTAAAAGCATTATCTAACCAGTATGGTTCTTCTCCTTTTTCTGCTCTGTATTCATTAACACTTTTCGACATTCCTATAAACTGAGTAATGTCACTTTGTTTGATTTGTTTTCCGCTTAAAACCGGATTAAAATACAACACCGATGCTATTGCAAAGACAATAATAGCAATTGCAAACGGTAAAATTTTCTTTAAGTTCATGTTAGTCTATTTCTTCATAGTCAACGTATTCGCCAACAGAATTATTACTTTGTTTTGTAGTATTTGGTTTTTTGTCAATAACAGTTTTTCCTACTTCAACATCCGATGCTTGTTGTTGATTTCTAAACTGTTGTTCTGCTTTCTTTTGTACTTTATCTACCGCTTTTTTTATAAGGTAAGGTGCAAATAATCTCGCCAAAAACTTTATAGCATAATAAACTAACAGAATAATTAATATGGTCTTTAAAAAATTCACAGGTCCAGCTTCATTTATATAAGTCATCTTTTTCTAAAAAATAAAAAAATCAATCAAAAATAACAATTTGAAGCAAAAGGAAGCGTTAAGACTTTACAAAACTTATATTATATAGGTAATTGTATTTTTACGTATGTTTGTAAAACCTGAAAATCTGGACTTATTATATGATTAAGAAACTCCTTTTGTTTTTTGTATTTTTCTCAGTATTAACTGCAAACGCGCAATACACCCCTGTTATAAATTCAAATAGACCAGGTTTTTCTGAGAGTCCTTACAGCGTTGGTTCAGGTGTGTATCAGTTTGAATCGAGTATTTTTTATAGAAAAATTAATGCTACTCCTACCTTTAGTAATCCAGAAGCCTTAGGATTGAACTTATTTTTTAGAACCAGTTTTATTTCTGAAAAATTAGAAGTGAATTTAAATACTTCTTTACAAAGAGACAAAATAGCTTTTAAAAACATCTTTGAATCATCATATAACAAAACAGGTCTAAGTCAGTTTAGTTTAGGCGCAAAATACCTTATTTATGCTCCGAAGTATG
This sequence comes from Tenacibaculum aestuarii, assembly GCF_964510395.1. Classification (NCBI taxonomy): domain Bacteria; kingdom Pseudomonadati; phylum Bacteroidota; class Flavobacteriia; order Flavobacteriales; family Flavobacteriaceae; genus Tenacibaculum; species Tenacibaculum aestuarii. The sequence goes on along the minus strand of NZ_CAZEFY010000001.1, from coordinate 1,056,597 downwards.
ATGATAAAAGTAAAGAAATAAGAAGCTGGAAAGCTCGTCATTCTTTTGACTGGAAACGTTGGATACCTCATATTGGTATTTCAGCGGGATTAAATATTGGTAACTTTTTAACTGACTACCACAAAAGAGATGGTTTTAGTCCGAAAGTAGGACTTTTATTACAAAATGAGTTTTCAGACAAGTTAAACGTAATCACCAATCTTCACTACGATTTTATCGGAACTGATTTTTCACAACTTTCTTACATCGTTACAGGAACATATAATTTTAATGATTATTGGTCTGGTTTCGCAGAAATACAAGGAATATTTGAAGAATATGAAAAGAGAACCAATATAGGTGCTGGTGCAGCCTATTTATTTAGCGAAAACTTACAATTTAACGCTTCGCTAAGAGCTAATATGCAGCAAGACGAAATTGGTCTTTACACTTCAGTAGGTGTTTCTTATAGACTTAATAGACACCAAGATAAATTTGTTGAAATAGATGAATTTGGAAATAAAATAGAAGAAGGTAAACAAGTTAAGTACGATGAAGACAGAAGCTTCTTTGGTAGACTATTCAGTAAGACAGGAAAATTATTTTCAAAGAAACGAGAGCAAAAAGTAGATTTAGATATTTCTAAAAACACTGATGGTGATGCCTTAAATCAAAAACCTAGAAGAGAGCGTCAAGGATCTTTAGTAGATGTTATTGCTAAAGAAGATAAAAAACTAAAGAAGAAAACTGCTAAAGAAGAAAAGAAAGCCGCTAAAAAAGCACAAAAAAAGGCTGAAAAAGAAGTAAAACGAAAAGAAAAAGAGCGTTTAAAGCTTGAAAAGCAGATTAAAAAAGAGGAAGAAAAAGAAGCGAAACAAAAAGAGAAAGAACGTTTGAAACTTGAAAAAGAAATTAAAAAGCTAGAAGAAGAAATCAAAAAAGAAGAACAAAAAGAGAAAGAAGATCAAGAGAAAGATGACAATTAAAAATCTTACATTTGACTTATGATTCAAATTAAAGAAATAACAACCAAAAAGGAAATGAAACAATTTGTTAAGTTTCCTTTTTCTCTTTATAAAGACAATAAGTATTGGGTTCCGCCTATCATTAATGATGAAGTTGAAAGTTTTGATAAGGATAAAAACCCAGTTTTTGAGCATGCGGACGCTCGTTTTTTCTTAGCTTACAAAAACGATAAAATTGTTGGTAGAGTTGTAGCCATTATCAATACTTATGAAACTACACAGCAAAACATAAAAAAAATGCGTTTTGGTTGGTTTGATGTAATTGATGATATAGAAGTAACTAAAGCTCTATTAGATAAAGTTGCTGAAATAGGTAAAGAAAATGGATTAGAATACATCGAAGGACCTGTTGGTTTTAACAACCTAGACAAAACTGGTGTTCTTGTTGAAGGTTTTGATCATATAGGTACTATGATTACTTGGTACAATCACCCTTACTATTCTAAACATCTAGAACAACTAGGATTTAAAAAAGAAAAAGAATACATCGAAAGTAACTTTTCTTTTAAAAATGTAGACATCAATAAATACGGAAAAGCTAGTACTATTATTAAAAAGAGGTATAATTTAACTCCTTTAAACTTTACTTCTACCGATAAAATAATGCCTTATGTTGATGAAATGTTTGAATTGTTTAGTAAAACATATTCAAAACTATCAACTTATGTACCTATCTCAGAAGCTCAAATAGATTATTTTAAAAAGAAATACATCAGTTTCATCAACCCTGAATACATAAAGTTTGTCGTTGATGAAAACCACAAACTTGTTGCTTTTGCTATTGTAATGCCTTCTTTTTCTAGAGCTTTACAAAAAGCGAATGGTAAACTATTTCCTTTTGGTCTTTTTCATTTATTAAATGCTAGAAAAAATTCAAAAGATGTTACATTTTATTTAATTGGTGTAGATCCAGAATACCAAAACAAAGGAGTAACTGCTGTTATTTTTGAGCAGTTTCACTCTGCATTTTTAGCCAAAGGAATTGAAAACTGTATTAGAACTCCTGAATTAGAAGACAACCATGCTATTCATCAAATTTGGAAAGCTTTTGATCCTAAAATTCATAAACGTAGAAGAACCTATAAACTCGATTTATAATGCAACTATTTTACAATCCTGATTTAGGACCTACTTCAAAAGAAATTATTTTTGATAAAGACGAAAGTCGTCATATCATTAGGGTTTTACGTAAAAAGGAAGGAGACATATTACACATCACTAACGGAAAAGGTTTTTTATTTTCTGCTGAAATTATATTGGGGAATGATAAAAAATGCATTGCCTCAATTATAAAATCAGAAGAAAAACCTCGTACTAGAGATTATTATTTACACGTAGCCATAGCTCCAACAAAAAACAACGACCGTTTTGAATGGTTTTTAGAAAAAGCTACCGAAATTGGTATTGATGAAATCACACCAATTATCTGTGAAAACTCAGAAAGAAAAGTTGTAAAAACAGAACGATTTTTAAGAATTGTACAAGCCGCTATGAAACAGTCTTTACAATTCACTTTACCAAAACTAAACGAACCTATAAAGTTCTCTGATTTTATCGATCAAGACTTTATCAGTGAAACGTTTATTGCACATTGTGAAGAAAATACCGAAAAGAGAATTTTAAAAAACATCGCTACGCCTAACACTTCTTATACTATTCTTATTGGTCCTGAAGGAGATTTTTCATCAAAAGAAATTCAACAATCCTTAACTAAAAAATTTACTCCTATTTCTTTAGGTGAAAATAGATTAAGAACAGAAACAGCAGGTCTAAACGTAGTTCAAAGTATAGCGTACCTACATCAATAATTCATTTTTTGTATATTTAACTTTTTGTTAAAAATATAGGTTGTGACAATAGAGTATCTATTTAATCTCTTTTTATTAGTAAGTGCCCTACATGGCTTTGCATTCAGTATCGTATTATTCTCTTCAAAAAATGGAAGAGAAAAAAGTATGGTATACTTAAACTTATTAATCTTAGTAATTTCTATAAACAATATCCAATCTTGGGCTTTAGAAAGAGGCTTGCTTCAAAATAAATTTGCTTTAGATTATATGCAGTTTTCTTGGCACTTTTTAGCTATGCCTTTTTTATACATGTTTTTAGTTCATTATCTAGATTTACCTCAAAAATCTTTTAATGTTTTAAAATTCGCTATTCCTGCATTTATCCTTATGGTAATTGCCCAAATAAGTTTTGTTGTGTACTACAGTGACACTGCTTCACAGGAAAGATTAGATTACATTTATGAAAGATATTCTTCTCTTGAAGAGTTTTTTAGCATGCTTACCTCTTTGAGCTTTTTCATATATTCAATGTATATTTTATATAAAAAAGAAAATTTATTCCCTAAAATACTATCTTTTGATAATCTAAAATGGCTTTACTCCTTCTTTGTTCTTTCTTCAGTAGGATATCTGCTTTGGATTCTTGCTCTTGTTGTAAAAATAAGTTTAAACTTTAGCAACTTCTTATTTTCTTATTATCCTTTAAGAGTATTTACTACTGTTTTAATCTACTGGTTAGGTTACCAAGGTTTTAAACAGATTAGAATTTTAAAGGAAAGAGAAAATATTAGAAAATCTCTTTTGATTGATTTAAACGGAAGTTTTAGTGTAGATACCATAAAAGTAGACACTGAAAAAAACCCTTCTAAAAGTCAAGTTGAACGACAAAAAGAACAGTTTCAAGAAATCGATGATTTTATTAAATCAAAAAAGAAATATTTATCTACTAAATATACACTTCAAGATTTAGCTAAGGACACAGAGTTAAGCTCAAGTACTCTTTCTTTAATTATTAATAATGTAGCTGAAAAATCTTTTACTGATTATTTAAACGAAATGAGAATTGATTTGGCTAAGACATTATTACTCGATCCAGAATATTCAGATTACACAATTACCTCTATTGGTTTAGAGTCTGGTTTTAACTCTAAATCTACTTTTTATACTGTCTTTAAAAAACATACAGGAAATACTCCTGTAGAGTTTAAAAACTTATCATTGGCTACTCTTAACAATTAATTTCTAGTCTCTTTTTATAAAAAGCCAGTCTAAAATACTCAAACTGGATGTTTTCGAACTCACTTCTTTAATCTATATTTTATATTTACATAGTGAAATTAAAAAAATTAGTAATTGAAAATAGTTGAAGGGGTTTTCAATTTATAATTAAGATTTCTAAAAAATTATTGAGAATACTCATTCTCAATACGAAAAAGGGAGAGCTATAACTTTAAAAACACCAATATTAATATTGGTGTTTTTTATTTTTATCTTCTTAAGTTATTTAAAAACAACCTTAATATTTATCATTTTCACACTATGCTTTTTATAAAAAGTAAGTTTTAAAACATCCAATCAGATGTTATTGTACTTGTTATTTTTAATCTTTTATATTTTCGCAACGTAAATTAGTTGCTTTTTGAAAAAGTGGGGACTTTTCAAATTAAAAAGTATGATTTATGTTTAAGGGGAAATAAAAACACCAACAACTAAGTTGTTGGTGTTTTTTATTACTGTTTTATTATATTGCTTCTGCTAAGCAATGCTTAATTTATGAGAAACATTATAACATTTTTTTTTCTTCTTTTCTTTACTACTATTTTCTCCCAACAAATTGCTGTTTTAAAATACAATGGTGGTGGTGATTGGTATGCTAATCCAACTGCATTACCTAATTTAATCAACTTTACCAACCTTAATACTAAAACTTCAATCGAAAAAGATATTGAAACCGTTACATTGGTTGATGAACAGATTTTTAATTATCCTATAGTTTTTATTACTGGCCATGGTAATATCTATTTTACAAATGATGAAATTACAACATTAAGAGACTATTTAATCTCTGGAGGATTCTTACACATTTCCGATAATTATGGAATGAATTCATACATCAGAAGAGAATTAAAAAAAGTATTCCCTGAACTTACACTTCAAGAAATTCCTAAAAATCATCCTATTTACAATCAGACATTCTCTTTTCCAAACGGATTACCTAAAATTCATGAACATGACAGAAAACCTCCACAAGGTTTTGGTCTTTTTTATGAAGGAAGGCTTATTGTATTTTACGATTATGAGAGTGATTTAAACGATGGATGGGAAGACCAAGAAGTACATAATGACCCAAAAGAAATAAGAGAAAAAGCTCTTAAAATGGGAGCTAATATAATTGAATATGCTTTTAAACATTAACCCCTTACAAATAGACGACATAAAGATTAATTTTGACACAGAAGCTTTATGGATGCTTAATATAGCACTTGCTATAATTATGTTTGGTATAGCCTTAGATATAAAAATTGAGGATTTTAAAAGACTTATAAATAATCCTAAAATATTATTTGTAGGATTATTATCTCAATTTATTTTACTTCCCTTTTTAACCTTCATACTAATCTACATCATAAAACCCTACCCTAGCTTTGCTTTAGGAATGATGATGGTAGCTGCTTGTCCTGGCGGGAATGTATCTAATTTTTTTAGTAAAATGGCAAAAGGGAATACCGCATTATCCGTTAGCTTAACCGCTTTTGCAACTTTAATATGCTTAATAATGACTCCTCTAAACTTACAGCTATGGGGGAGCTTGTATGAACCCACAAATATTATTTTAAAAAGTGTTTCTTTAAACCCTTTTGAGCTTTTTAAACTTGTCTTATTAATTTTAGGTGTCCCAATAATTCTAGGTATGTTTGTAAACCAATACCATCATGAAATGGCTAAAAAAATTAATAAACTATTACGCCCTTTTTCTATTTTCTTCTTTATTTTACTAATCGTTATTGCACTATATGACAATGCTGACATTTTTAAAAACTACATTCATTTAGTGTTGTTTTTAGTCATATTTCATAATATTTATGCTTTTGCAATAGGTTATGTTACTGCAAAATCTTTTAAGCTGAATAATAAAGATTGTAAAACAATTTCAATGGAAACTGGTATTCAAAATAGTGGATTAGGGTTGCTGCTTATTTTTAGTTTTTTTGATGGTCTAGGCGGTATGGCTTTATTAGCCGCTTTTTGGGGTGTTTGGGATATTTTTTCAGGAATGATGTTAGCTACTTATTGGGGAAGAAAAAAATAAAAATGAAAACTTTAGTATACTACTTTTTTAAAGCATTTGTTAAATCTGGCTTATTCTTTTACACAAAAAAAATAACAGTATTAGGAACTGAAAACATCCCTAAAAAAGGTGCTATTCTGTTTACTGCTAATCACCCTAACGGATTAGTTGATCCACTTTTCATAGCCACACATATGAAAAGAAAAACACATTTTTTAGTACGTGCAGCTGTTTTTAATAATCCTCTTATCGCTAAGTTTTTTAATTTACTTGGAATGATGCCTGTTTACCGTATTAGAGATGGGATCCAACAACTATCTAAAAACGAAGAAATCTTTAACAAATGCCAAAATCTTTTAAAAGACAATAAAGCGTTACTTATATTTCCCGAAGGAACTCATAATAAAACAAGAACTGTTAGACCTTTAAGTAAAGGGTTTACAAGAATTCTTTTTAGAACTTTAGATGAGTATCCTGATACAGATATTCATATTATTCCTATAGGAATTACTTATCAAAACGTTTCTAGTTATCCTTCTAAAGTAGCTATACACTTTGGCTCACCTATTTTAGCCAATAGTTTTTATAATCAACAAGACATTAACCAATCAGTTAAAACAATTAAAGAACTCGTTTCTGAACAATTAAAAGAATTAAGTGTACACATTCCTTTTGATAAAGACTACGAAGAAACATTAACTTCTCTTAACAAAAATCAAACGGATTTTACGGATGTAAATACTGTAAATGATACTATAAAAAACAGACTTACTACAACTAAAAAAAAGCGCAGTAACAACTACACTTTTCCTTTATTTTATCTAATTATTTTAAATAGTATTATCCCTTTTACTATCTGGAAATTTTTAAGTAAAAAAATAGATGAAATTGAATTTATTGATACTTTTCGTTTTGGTTTAAATGCTATCCTTTTTCCTTTCTTTTATTGTATCCAAAGTTGGACAATAGGCTCTTTTTTTGGGTGGAAATTTGGTTTAGTATACTTTTTCTCTTCATTGTTTCTTGTACTATTTTATACTAAACTAACACCTACTCCCCCGCCATCAAAATAGCATCTTGAATATCTTGCTGAATTTTAGTTCGAATATTACTCTTAACTAAACCATAATTCCTCATTGTAGGATATATTCTATTAGACAAGAAAACATACACCACACCCGTTGCAGGATCTGCCCAAGTATACGTTCCTGTAAAACCACTATGTCCAAAACTAACATCTGAAACACATCCACAGGTTGCTTTAACATTAGGATTTAACTGTGGTTTGTCAAAACCTAACCCTCTACGCACCTTTTTATTTTCATAATAACGCTTATTAAATTTATGTACAGTCTCTGGCTCTAAGTATTTTTTCCCTCCATAAGAACCATCTTGTAAAAACATTTGCATAACTTTTGCTACATCATTTGCATTGGCGAACAATCCTGCATGTCCTCCTACTCCACCTAACATAGCTGCTCCCATATCATGAACATAACCATGCACTAATTGATGTCTAAAATAGTTATCTCTCTCAGTTGGGACAATCTCATCTTTATCAAATTTATTTAATGGTAAATACGTCATTCTATTTGCTCCTAACGATTGATAAAACTGTTCGTCTACCAATTTATCCAAAGGTTTTTTATACTTACTTTCCAAAATTTCTTTGAAAATATAATAGCCTAAATCACTGTATTTATATCCTGGCCTTTTACGTTGTTCAGAATCTACTATTTGCTTATAAATAGAATCAGTGTACTCTTTCGCTATATATAAGTTTTTAGCAACTTTTACGCTAAATTTTGAAGTACGCTTCTTTCTATAATACTTGGTTGAGTTTTCTCCTGTTACACTATCTTTTGTATGTAAATAAAACGGAATCCAAGAACGTAAACGTCCGTAATGAGACAACACTTCTTTTAACAATAGCGTATCTTTATTCGATTTACTGTAACTTGGTAAAACATCTCCCAAACTTGAAAACAAACTAATTTTTCTTTCCTCTTCAGCCTTCATAATCATTGGCAATGAAGCTAAAATTTTAGTAAGTGATGCTAAATCATATAAATCAGAATTTTTAACCGCTCTTTCTTTTGATAACGTATGATATCCAAAACTTTTATTGTAAATCACTTTACCGTTTTTAGCCACTAAAATCTGACCTCCTGGAGACATTTTTTCCTGTAAAATAGTGTCTATTCTTTTATCTATAATTGATAATTTTTCAGAAGAAACTCCAGCTTCTTCAGGAATAGTGTACTGTAATACATCTAAATCATCTATTAAAAGTCCATAACCAACCTTGAACTCATTTTTTATAGATACTGGTAATTTTCCTTTCAATTCAAAAGCTCCGAAAAGTGCTTGTGCTGAAAGCTCTTGAGATAACTTACTATTTTGATATGACATTACAAGACCTTCAATATTGGTAAAAGAAGGTACTTGAAGTAAACTATAAGGACTTGCAAAAACATCTAAAATTACTTTATGATTTCTTGCTATTTCTTGTAACCAAGCTAAATCTTTAGTAGAAAACTTATAGCTTTTCCATGGGTTTTTATCTGATTTATGAAATCCTACAATTACCAAATTATACTTCTGTAATTTTTGCAATAAAACATTTAAGTTAGCATCTGAAACTTTATCAACCTTAGTATAATTCGTTAGCATTTCATAAAAATCAGAACCATTATCATTTCCTAATGATACATAAGCTATCTTTTTGTCTTGAAGATTTTTAATAGGTAAAACACTCTCTTGATTTTTTAAAACCGTTATTGAGTTTTTGATCAATTTTCGATGCAATACCTCATCGTATGGAGAGTTTAAATCTTTTGAAATGTTCTCGGTAATAATCGGTTTGTAATTATTTAAACCAACTAAATATTTTGCTTTTAAAATCTTTTTTACGGAATGATTTAAACGTTCTTCAGTCAATTTACCTTCCGTTAACGCTTTTTTAATCAAACTTATTGATCCTGGAACATCTTGTGGAATTAACAACATATCATTTCCTGCTAGAATTGCTGCTAAATCAATTTCTGCTGGTGTAGAATAATTTGCAGCTCCTTTCATATTTAATCCATCAGTGATAATCAATCCTTGAAAACCTAATTTATCTTGCAATAAACCAGTTACAACATTCTTTGATAATGATGACGGCAATTTTGGATTTGTTTCAATAGCAGGAATACTTAAATGTGCTGTCATAACACTAGCAACTCCATTAGTAAATACTTCCTTAAAAGGATACAGCTCTATTGAGTCTAATCGTTGTTCGCTGAAATTAATTGTTGGTAATGTATGATGAGAATCTGCTTCAGTGTCTCCATGTCCAGGAAAGTGTTTTGCATTTGCCAAAACCCCAGCTCCTTGCATTCCTTTGGTAAATGCGATGGATTTTTGTGCTACATTCTCTTTACTTTCTCCAAAAGAACGGTTTCCGATAATAGGATTATCTGGATTCGTGTTTACATCAACCACAGGTGCAAAATTCATATGAATTCCCACTCGCTTACAATGCTCTCCAATTCTTTTTCCTACCTCTTGTAGCAATAACGTATCTTGTATTGCACCTAAAGTCATATTCCAAGGAAAGCGGTAGGTGTTTTTCAAGCGCATATCTAAGCCCCATTCACCATCGAAACCTACCATTAATGGCACTTTTGCTATTTCTTGGTATTTATTATTCAATACGACCTGCTTATCTGGCGTACCTTGCATAAAAATAATATTCCCTACATGGTATTTTGTAACCATATTCGAAATAAAATCTTCGTGCTTTTTATCTTTATTTGAATAGGCTTGTATCATAAACAACTGCCCTATTTTTTCATCTACAGACATGTTTTTCATGATACTATCTACCCAAACACCTTGCGCATCTGAATCTTTTGCCAACAACGGATCTACTTGCTGTGCTTGAATTATTTGTGCAAAAATGAATGCTAATAATGTAAGCGCCTTTCTCTTCATATACCTTCCTTCTTTTAAAATTTCGGGGGTTTAAAAAATATTTCTTTCTTAAATAACGTCAATAGTTATACCAAAAATCGTGCGTGCCAACTTTGGTTTGCTGGCACTTCCCATTTGGCTTCAAAATCTTCTTTGGTATTTACCATGTTATTAAACACTACAGTTTCTGCTGTAATTTTTTGTGCTTTGGCAAAGTTTTGAAACTCTGGAAGTTTAACAATATTGATATTGTCTCCATCTTTAAAAGAAACATTCATTTTATCCATTAAATCTAACTTCAACTCGTTTTCTAACTCTTGTATAAAACGCACTGAAGCATCTATTGAACAACCTGATACATTGTTGAAATTTTCATCAACAGCTAATACCAAAAATTGATTGTATTTTATGGTGAATGATCCTTTTAAATCATCTTCATGACGCGTCCAATTTTCAATAAAAACTAACGCTTTTGCTGTAATGTACTCTATTTCTTCGGCTGTAAACTCTCTATCTGACTGATATACCCAAACTCTTGAATTTTTAGGTAATTCTTTATATTCTGTATACATTTTTTATGTATTAATTTCACTGTATCTAAATTAAAAAAACAACTTAGATAATTACTAAAAATAAATGTTAAAGGTTACCTTAAATTAAACTTTTGTTGTAAAGCCTGTAATTTTTCCTCATCCGTCATAGTTTCTTTCTTTGGTACAGACATTCGTTCTTTAATTTCTCGTAATACCTTTTTAGTGTATAATGGAAAATCCGCATTTTGAATCCATGCGTTATATCCTGGATTTTCTTTTAACACTTCTTCTACTGTTCTTCCTTTATACTTCCCAAAAGAAAAAATTTCTTGGTCATCATCGTTAAACAATACAAATCCTGCAAAATCTGCTCTTTTACCATGAGTAGAAAACTCACTTAATGCTTCAACAGTGTTTTCTAAATCGTCATATCTATCAACTTGAGCTAATAAAATCTCATACGTAGCATTTGTGTCTGCTTCAGCAGAGTGTGCTCCTTCTAAATCTTTTCCGCAGTAAAACTGATATCCTGCACTTAGCGTACGTTGTTCTTTTTTATGGAAAATTGTTTGCACATCAACTGCTTTACGATTGTTCATGTCAAAATCAATACCTGCGCGTAATAATTCTTCTGCTAATAGAGGAATATCAAATCGGTTGGAATTGAATCCTGCTAAATCTGCATCAGATATCATATCGTTAATCTTATCCGCTAGCTCTTTAAAGGTTGGTTCAGTTACCACTTTTTCATTTGTAATTCCATGTACTGCTGTTGCCTCTGCTGGAATTTCTATTTCAGGATTTACTAACCATGTTTTACTTTCTTTATTTCCGTTTGGAAATACTTTTAAAATTGATATTTCTACAACTCTATCTTTAGCTATGTTGATTCCTGTAGTTTCTAAATCGAAAAATACAATGGGTTTGGTTAAGTTTAAATTCATTTTTAAATTAAGGGTTAAAAGGCAATGACTCTATTTACTTTAAATACTCTTTTATTGCCTTTTCTATATATTATTCGTTGTTTAATTGCTTTTTAAATTCGTCTATTTGATCTAAGACTTTTTTTGGTAACGTTGGTTCTTTAAAACCATATTTCTCTAACTCTTTTTCTAAAGTTTTTGCTACAATATAACGTGCTGTTGGTTTATCATCTGCTGGTATAACGTACCAAGGAGCATAATTCGTTGACGTGCGCTGCAACAAATCTTCATAACACTCTTGGTAATTATTCCACAATTTTCTTTCTTCTAAATCTCCTGCGGAAAATTTCCAGTTTTTCTCTTGAATATCTAAACGTCGTAATAATCTATTTTTTTGTTCTTCTTTTGAAACATTTAGAAAGAACTTTAAGATAATAGTTCCGTTTTCTGAAATATGCTTTTCAAACTGATTAATGTGTTCCATTCTTCTATGATAAAACGCATCATCTAAATCTTCTAAACTTTTTACGGTCGGAATATTTTCTGCAAATACATATTCAGGATGCACTCTCGTTACTAACACATTTTCATAATGTGTACGATTAAAAACCCCTATTTTTCCTTTAGGCGGTAAGGCTATATAATGACGCCACAAAAAGTCATGCTTTAATTCTAATTCCGTTGGTACTTTGAAACTATGTACTACTACCCCACGCGCATTAACATCTTTAAAAACTTCACGTATTAAACTATCCTTTCCAGCAGTATCCATACCTTGTAAACAAAGTAAGACGCTATACTTACCTTCTGCATACATCGTATCTTGTAGTTCACTAATTTTTTTTCGCGCTTTTTTTAATTTCTTTTTAGCATCTTCGTCTATCTCTTTTGTAGCATAGTCTTTTAAATCAGTTCCCTTTTCAAACTTGTATGCGTTTACATCCATTTTTCCTCTTAATTTTAGCATAAAAGTACAAAAATATAGACTTCTAGCATTGATTTTCTCTTGGTTATTATCAATTTTTACAATTAAGAACGTCGCTTTAGTCTTAATTATTTTTAGAGTTTTAACATCAAAATAAATCTACAAAATGAAAAAAACTGTAATAATACAAGCAAGCTCTAAAAGTAACGGAAATACAAACAGAGTTATTAACTACCTCAACAGCAACAACTCTTTTGATGTTATCGACTTAAAAACAAAAAATATTGGTGTTTTTGAATATGACTTTAGCAATGCTAATGACGATTTTATTCCTGTTATGGAAGAAGTTATTAATAACTATGATACGATTGTTTTTGCAACCCCTGTTTACTGGTATACAATGAGTGCTACTTTAAAAATATTTTTTGATCGTCTGTCTGACTTGTTAAAATACAAAAAAGACTTAGGAAGGCTATTACGAGGTAAAAACATGGCGATGATTAGTAACTCAGGTCAAAACGATCTGAAAAACGGATTTGAAATGCCTTTTATTGAAAGTGCTAATTACCTGGGAATGAATTACCTTGGAAGTACTCACTCTTGGTTTACTGAAGATGGAGAAAACATTCATCCTGAAGCTGCCGATAAAATTGATACTTTTAGAACTATACTTACTCAATAAAATGTTTAAAATCTTTTACTCGCTCTCTGCTTACAATTATTTCAGAATTATTATAAGACTCCAACTTTAATTGTAAGCGAGAGTTTGTATAAGATACAATATCTTTAATCGCATTTATTTGTACTACAAAAGTTCTATTTACTCTAAAAAACTGTTCAGGGTCTAACTGCTCTTGCCAGTATTCTAGTGAATTGTCAATTAAATAATTTCTATTAGAATTGGTATGAATATAAGTTGCTTTGTTTTCTGAATAAAAGCATTCTATATCTTCAATATTTATAATTTTTAAATGTTGCCCAACTTTTATCGTAAATCGTTTTTTGTACTTTCTATCTACTGGGTTTATTAACAACTTACGAATGTCATTTATATTAACGTGTATGTTACTTTGTAAAGGCTGATATTCTTTAAACTTATCTACCGCTACTCTTAACTCGTCTTCATCTATTGGTTTTAGGAGATAATCAATAGAATTTAATTTAAATGCCTTTAATGCATATTCATCATAAGCCGTTGTAAAAATGATGGCTGATTTTACAGTTACTTCTTCAAAAATTTCAAATGATAATCCGTCAGAAAGTTGAATATCTAAGAAAATTAAATCTGGGTGTTCATTATTCTGAAACCAATTTATAGACTCTTCTACCGAGTGTAGCATTTGCTGAACCTCTATATTCAATTCTGCTAACATTCTATTTAATCTTCTTGCTGCTGGCTTTTCGTCTTCAATAATTATAACATTCATCGTTTTATTCTCAGTAATTATTGCTTCATATATTCTTTAATTTTTCGCTCTTCCCAGTTTTTTGAAAACAACTTGTCTTTTCCTAAAACACTAAATCCGTGTATAAATACTACGACTCCCCACCAAAAGAACAAATTATAATTATTTATATCTAAAAAAGCATCTAAAATTGATTCATCTCGGTATACAATATCTTTATATATTCTTCTTCCTATAAAAAATAAGTTTATTAGTATATAAACCGCTAAATGCTTGTAGAATTTTTTAATTTCCTCTACTCTTTCTTTAGCCTTTATGTATTTTTCCTCTTTATTTAAAACTTCCATTTTCTTTCCTTTTTAATTCTTCTAAATATTCTTTAATTTTTTGTTCCTCCCAATTTTTACTAAAGAAAGATTTTGTTCCGAATACTCCTAACCAATGGAAAACCATTCCTATTCCCCAAAACAGCCAAGTGGCATATACTCCAAAGTTACTGATTGCTTGAACAAACGTATGATTATCATCTTTCATCAAACCTACAATAATTACTATAGATATAAAGATATTTACAGCTACATAAACTAACAAATGTGTATAAAAACCTTTTATTTTATCTACTCTCTTTTTAGCTAATAGATATTTTTGTTCTTCTGAATAATCTCTTTCCATACTATTCTTGTTTGTTTAAATATTCGTTTATCTTTTTTTCTTCCCAGTCTTTACCTAAACCTATTTTTTCCATTCCAAAAACACCAAACCAATGAAAAAACAACCCTAAAAACATTCCTATAGTTGGAAAATAAAACCAATGGTAACTAGGCACAAACTTTAAGTTTATAAAAATCAATACTGGTATAATTAACACAGTTACTATAAGATGAATGTATAACCCCTTTATTTTTTCTACCTTTTTCTTTGCTTTCGCGTATTTATATTCTAATGTATAATCTCTTTCCATCTTATTTGTATTTTTCTTCTTCTTCCATTAATTCTTTAATCTTACGCTCTTCCCAGTTTTTTCCTAAAAATAAATTATAATTATTTACTTCTAAGTAGTGAAAAACCAATCCTATACCCCAACCTATCATCGGAAACCAAAACCATTGGAATCTTGAATACGTTTTTAGATTAATAAATATTAAAAAAGGAACAACTATACAGTACGAAACTAAATTTTGATAAAACTCTTTTAATTTTTCTACCCTTTCTACTGCTTTTACATAATTACTATTTTCTAAGCTTTTTGTACCCATAATACTATTTTTTATATCAATTAACAGCGGTAAACACACTGTAAATGTTTTGTTATTATTAATTATTTGAACGTTTCTATCGGTTATTAAACCGTAACGATCTGCTATATTTCTCAACCCTACTTTTGTGCTTTTTCCAATAGCTTCTTTCGGATTGATATTGTTTTGAATTTTTAGAAATCCGTCTTCTTCAAAAATGCGTATCTCTAAAGGTTTTGAAGCCGAAACTACATTGTGCTTCACCGCATTTTCTAATAACAATTGAAGTGATAACGGAACTATCTTTAACTCAAAATTACTTACTTCTTCAGGTATTGTAAACTTTACTGCTTCCTCAAAACGCATTTGCAATAATTCCATATAGGTTTTGGCAAATTGTAATTCTTCTTGAATTGGTACTAGTTCTTTATTTCGTTGCTCCAGTACATAGCGATATACTTTTGATAGTTTTGTTGTAAACTTCTCTGCTTGTTTCGGATTTTCACTTATTAAAGAAGTCAACACATTTAAACTATTGAATAAAAAATGTGGGTCTATCTGACTTTTTAAAGTTTCAAACTTTGCCGTTTCAGTTTTTGCTACTATTTCATGCTGAGTAGTTTCTTGTTTTATAGATTTTTTCCAGTTTACTATGAAACCTTTTGCATGAAAAAAAGCTGCAATTCCTAAGGAAAGAATAATGGCAAATAAGTGCATCCATAGAAATTGCCCTGTAAAAAAGTTTTCTATCTTATTTGAAAATATTACAAAATACTGAATGTAATGTATTCCTAAAACTGCTACTATCGTATAAATTACCGTTGCTATAATTCCCCACCAAACTCGCTGATTGGTTTGTGTAACCCAATCCCACTTAGCACTTAAATAATCATTAATAATACCATTACCTAATCCAAGGATAAATGAATACATTCCTGAAAATAAAAACACTAACCCTGCTTCTTTTAAAGTAAATGCTTGATTTATTAGCGTAAAAACTATACCGAAAACAATCGTAAGTTTTAAGCAAATCCAAACATCACTTTTAAAACTCTTAAACATTATTTTTGATGAGGGTTTCATATGATTCTTAAAATTTTATTTCGAAAGATACATCTTTATCTCTAACTAAAAACTTAGCCTCTTCATATCGTGGAGGACCAAAACGAGATAAATTATTATTTGATGCTCCATAATCTTCTAAAGGCATTCCGTTAGGTTCAAAGTCCATTCTGTTATTATTATTTGCATCGTGAAAACAAATAATTGCATATTCACCTGCAGGTATATTTTCAAATACTACAGTACTTTTTCCTTCCTTAATATTCGCTTCTTTTGCTTGTACTGGTTCTTTTCTAAAATTCTCTTTAGTATATAACGCATATTTGATGTTTCCAACATCTGATGTTGCGTTAACAACTGTAGCTGTGATGTTCTGTTTTTGAGCAGAAATTGTTTCGACAGTAAACACTACTATTACGATTAAAATGTGTGTGAAAAATTTCATAATGTTGTTTTTATGGTTAATTCTTGTACAAATCTCTTCTAGAAATCAGCTTTTAAAAACAAAAACAAACTGAATTGTATTTTTTTTAGGATGAGTTGTAACAATTTGTATTTTTAGGCTACTTATAACATATCAACTTTATCAAACTTTGTGGAAAAAGAACTAGAAAATAAATTTTTAGACGATTTCGAAGCCAATCAAAACATTGTACATAAGGTATGTAGAATTTACACGACTGACCAAGATGCTCACAATGATTTGTTTCAAGAAATCACTATTCAACTATGGAAAAATTACAGCAAATTTAGAGGAGATGCAAAATTTAGTACATGGATGTATCGTGTAGCACTTAACACTGCAATTTCTTTATATCGTAAATCAACTAGAACTATACAAACACAAGATATCACAGAATATTCTTTTAAAATTAAAGCAGAGGATTATGACGACACAGAAGAGTTACAATTAAAAGCACTATACAGTGCAATACGTAAATTAAATGATATTGATAAAGCGCTAATCTTTTTGTATTTGGAAGATAAATCTTACAGAGAAATTTCTGACACTTTAGGTATTAGTGAAGTAAACGCTCGAGTAAAAATGAACAGAGCAAAGGATAAATTAAAAAAAGTATTAAACCCATAAGTTAATGGATTTAGATAAATATAAAAAAGCTTGGGAAAATCAACCAGAAGAAACACGTAAAGTTTCTAAAGTTGATATTTATAAGATGGCACATTCCAAGTCATCATCAATAGTAAAATGGATTTTTATTATTGGAATTTTAGAATTTGTTTTATTGAACTCTTTATATTTTGTTGTTGATATGGAAGAAGCCTACAACGAATACAGACAACTTGGATTATACAACTTCATGTTTTATTCACAATTTGTTCTTTACCCAATACTATTCTATTTTTTGATTAAGTTTTATTTAAATTATAAAAGTATATCTGTAGTCGACTCAACAAAAACTTTAATGGACAAGATTATTAAAACAAGAAAAACTGTAAAGTACTATGTTTTATTTAATTTGTTATATGTTTTTATTTTTGGAGTTATTGTTTCTATTGCTACACTTAAAACTCATCCTGAATTTAATTCTAAACAAATTTTAGTTTCTATAATTGTTACTATCGTGTTATTAATCATTATGGTTATAATTTTATGGTGCTTTTACCAATTACTATATGGTATTTTGTTACGTAAGCTGAATAAAAACTACAAAGAGTTAGCTAAACTTGAAGAGTTAAACTAAAAAAAGAGAGGTTGTTTTACAACCTCTCTTTTTATTTAAAATAACTTCAACTCTTCTAATAATTTCTCATGCATCTCATCAGTATAATCTAAATGTGTTACAATACGAATTTTCCCTTCTCCCATAGAGATTAGTAATATTCCTTTATCTCCCATTTGCTTCATAAAATCATCTGGCTTTATTGAATCTTCAACATAAAAAATAACAATATTCGTTTCAATAGGTTCAACCTTCTTTACATACGAACAGCTTTCTAGGATTTTTCCTATTTCCTTTGCTTTTTGATGATCTTCAGCTAAACGTTCTACTTGATTATCTAACGCATAAATTCCAGCAGCTGCCAAAAAGCCTGCTTGTCGCATTCCTCCACCAAACAATTTACGTACACGTAAGGCTTTTTCAATATGTGCTTTGCTTCCTACTAACACAGAACCTACTGGAGCTCCTAAACCTTTTGATAAACAGATTGAAATTGTATCAAATAACTCCCCATATTGTTTCGGAGTTTCATTTTTTGCTATCAAAGCATTAAATAAACGTGCTCCATCCAAATGATACGCCAAATCATTTGCTTTTGCTACTCTTTGAATCTTTTGTAACTCTTCAAAATCCCAACAAGCTCCTCCTCCTTTATTGGTAGTATTTTCAACACATACCAAACGGTTAAACGGAGTATGAATATCATTCCTACCTGTTACTACACTTTCTAATTGTTCCGCCGTAAACATTCCTCTATTTCCATCAATTAAACAAGAAGTTACTCCTGCATTAAATGCTGCTCCACCTCCTTCATAATTATATACATGAGCCCATTTATCACAAAACATTCTATCTCCTGGTTGTGTGTGAATCTTAATCGCTGTCTGATTCGCCATGGTTCCCGAAGGAAAAAATAACGCAGCTTCCATTCCAAACATATCCGCTACTTTTTCTTGTAACAAATTAACTGTTGGATCTGCTTTAAAAACATCATCTCCTACCTTAGCTCTCATCATTGCTTCCAACATTCTTTGAGTTGGCTTTGTTACAGTATCACTTATTAAGTTTATTTCCATTTCTAACTACGATTTTTAAAATGTATTTTTGCATCTATGATTACACACGAACAGCTTAAAAATATCGCTGAACGAATTGGCAAGTTAAAAGGATATTTAGAAATTGACAAGAAGTTAATTGAAATTTCAAATGAAGAAGAAAAAACAGCAAATCCTGATTTTTGGAACAATCCAAAAGAAGCAGAAGCTGTTATGAAATCCCTTCGTTTTAAGAAAAAATGGGTAGAAGATTACAATACTGTTGTGGCTATGAACGACGATTTAACAGTTTTGTACGATTTTTACAAAGAAGGAGATGTAGAGGATAGTGAAGTTAAAGAGCAATATAAAAAAACAGCTACTTTTTTAGAAGATATTGAGTTTAAAAACATGCTTTCTGAAGAAGGAGATAGTTTGAGTGCCACTATACAAATAACTGCAGGTGCAGGTGGAACTGAAAGTTGTGATTGGGCAGAAATGTTAACACGTATGTACACCATGTGGGCAGAAAAACAAGGCTACAAAATAAAGACCTTGAACTATCAAGAAGGTGATGTAGCTGGTATTAAAACAGTTACTTTAGAATTTGAAGGTGATTATGCTTTCGGATGGTTAAAAGGTGAAAATGGCGTGCATCGTTTGGTGCGTATTTCTCCTTTTGATAGTAATGCTAAACGTCATACTTCCTTTGCTTCTGTATATGTATATCCAGTTGCTGATGATTCTATCGAAATTGAAGTAAACCCTGCCGATATTGAAATTACTACAGCACGTTCTAGTGGAGCTGGTGGGCAAAATGTAAACAAAGTTGAAACAAAAGTACAACTAGTACACAAACCTACAGGAATTCAAATTCAGTGTTCTAATTCACGTTCGCAGCACGATAACAGAGCTACTGCGTTACAAATGTTGAAATCTCAACTATATGAAATTGAATTACAAAAGCGATTGGCTGCTCGTGATGAAATTGAAGCCAACAAAATGAAAAATGAGTGGGGAAGCCAAATCCGTAACTACGTAATGCACCCATATAAATTGGTGAAAGATGTCCGTACAGCTCATGAAACAGGAAATGTAGATGCTGTAATGGACGGAAACATCAATCCGTTTTTAAAAGCCTATTTAATGATGATGGGGCAAAAAGAAGATTAATACTATAAAACTCTTAATAATGATAAAAATATATCACAATCCACGTTGTTCTAAATCAAGACAAGGTTTAGAAATTTTAGAAAACTCTGGTAAAGAGTTTGAAACTGTAAAATATTTAGATACTATTCCTTCTACTGAAGAGTTAAAAGAAGTCATTAGTTTATTAAATATTTCTCCGATTGATTTAGTTCGAAAAAATGAAAAAATTTGGAAAGAGGAATATAAAGGAAAAGAACTATCAGATTCAGAAATTATCAAAGCAATGGTTGGTAATCCAAAATTAATAGAACGTCCAATCGTTATTAACGGTAACAAAGCGGTGATTGGTCGTCCGCCTGAAACTATCAAAGAAATTATCTAATTATTTTAAAAGCTCTCAAAAATTTGGGAGCTTTTTTATTTTAACACAATTTAAATAACTAATTCTTTAGTTTATTAATAATTCCATGTAAATTGCTCTCAAATTAAAAATTCATTCACTATGAAAAAAGTAGTATTAGGGCTATCCCTGGCCTTCATTATTTCCACGGGGTATAGTCAAGCTTTAAAAGAAACACAACAAAAGCTAAACAAAAAAGAAAAAGTAACTGCTATGAACATTCCGACTGATCCTTCAGTTAAGATAGGAAAACTATCAAACGGAATGACCTACTACATCAAACAGAATCCGAAACCAGCCAACAAAGTAGAATTACGATTAGTTGTAAATGCAGGTTCTATTTTAGAGGATGATGACCAGTTAGGGCTGGCTCACTTTATGGAGCACATGAACTTTAATGGTACCAAAAACTTTAAAAAGAACGAATTGGTAGATTATTTACAGTCTATCGGAGTAAAGTTTGGAGCACACTTAAACGCTTATACAGGTTTTGATGAAACTGTATACATCTTGCCTATTCCAAGTGATGACCAAGAAAAACTAGAAAAAGGATTTCAAATTCTTGAAGATTGGGCGCATGGTGCTTTACTAGAAGGAAAAGACATTGACGAAGAGCGTGGTGTAGTTTTAGAAGAATACCGTTCTCGTAGAGGAGCTGACAGCCGTATGTTAGAAAAGTATTTACCAAAAGTAATGCATGGTTCTAAATATGCTGAAAGATTACCTATCGGTACTAAAGAAAACATAGAAAATTTTAAACACGAAAGTATTCGTCGCTTTCATAAAGATTGGTATCGTCCAGATTTAATGGCTGTTGTAGCTGTTGGTGATGTAAGTGTTGACGTTTTAGAAGAAAAAATCAAATTACACTTTAGTAAAATACCTGCAGTTAAAAATCCTCGTAAAAGAGAAGTTGCTCCATTAAAAAATCACAAAGAAACTTTTATCGCGATTGAAGCTGATAAAGAAGCTCCTTTTGCTAGTGTACAGTTAATGTACAAAGATTATGATGAAGCAAAACCAGAAACAACTGTTGCTGATTACAGAAATTCAATTGTTCAATCGCTATTTGCTGAAATGATTAATAATCGTTTAGACGAATTACGTAATAGCGAAAACCCTCCTTTTGTTTACGGGTTCAGTTATCATGGTGGAACATGGGCTCGTGGTAAAGAAGCTTACCAATCAAGAGCAAGTGTAAGTGCCGATGGTCAATTAAAAGGACTACAAGCTTTATTAGATGAAAGCGAGCGTGTTAAAAGATACGGTTTCCAACAAGGAGAATTAGATCGTGCAAAAATGAGCGTTAATGCTCGTATGGAAAAGGCTTTTAAAGACAAAGACAAAAGAGAGTCTAGCAGAATTATTGGTCAATATGTAAACAATTTCCTAGAGCAAGAGCCAATTCCAGGTATCGAGTGGGAATACAAAGCACACCAAATGTTAGTGCCTTCTGTAAAATTAGAAGAAGTAAATAGCTTAATTAAAAACTATTTACATGATGATAACCGTGTTGTAGTTATTACTGGACCTAAAAAAGTAGTAACTGAACAACAGGTATTAGATGCTTTAAACAACGTTAAAACTAAAGAGTTAAAACCTTATGAAGATAAAGCTGTAGCTGCTTCTTTAATTACAAAGCAACCAACTCCTGGTACTATTACTAAGGTTATTGAAAACAAAGATTTAGGTACAAAAACGATGGTTTTAAGTAACGGGGCTAAGATTACTTATAAGAAAACTGACTTTAAAAACGATGAAATTTTATTTGAAGCATTTAGTTTCGGTGGAACTTCGTTATACTCTGATGAAGAATTAAAAGCTACTGCTTTTGCAAATAGCGGACTTTCTGAAGCAGGAATTAATGGTTTCTCTAAAACAGATTTATCTAAAATGATGTCTGGTAAAATCGTTCGTGTTTCTCCTTATATCGGTGGAATAAGTGAAGGATTTAGAGGTTCTGCTACTCCTAAAGATCTAGAAGAATTATTCCAAATGGTACACTTGTACTTCACCTCTTTAAACAAAGATGAAAAAGCATTTGGTTCTTATGTAAACAAACAAAAAAGTTTCTTAGGAAACTTATTAGCTAGTCCTAATTTCTTTTTCCAAAAAGAAATGAGTGAATTTGCTTACGGTAAAGATCCTCGTTATACAGGTTTTCCTTCTCCTGAAAAATACGAAGCCGCTGATTACAACTTGGCTTATCAAAAATACCAAGAGCGTTTTGCAGATGCTGGAGACTTTAACTTCTATTTTGTAGGAAATATTGATGAAAAGAAACTTGCTGAGTATGCAACTAAATATATTGCTGGTTTACCAGGAAAAAATTCAAACGAAAAATATAATGTTACTGATTTCAGACCTTTATCAGGTTCACACACTAAGATAGTAGAAAAAGGAAAAGATCCTAAAAGTAACGTTCGCATTACCTACCAAGGAGAAGCGAAATACAACAAAAAAGATGCTTTAGCTTTTAAAGTTTTAGGAGAAGTTGTAGGAATTAAGTTAATTGAAAAACTACGTGAGCAAGAAGGTGGTGTTTATTCTGCTGGTGCTCGTGGTAGTATAAACAAAATGCCTTACGGTTGGTATAACTTCACAATTTCATACCCTTGTGCACCTGAAAATGTTGAAAAATTAAAGAACATTTCAGTTGCTGAAGTTGCTTCTGTAGTTAAAAATGGACCTACAAAAGAAGATTTAATGAAAGCTCAAAAGGGAATGATTGCTGACTACAAAGAAGATCTTAAAAAGAATCGTTTTTGGTTAAGCACTATTAAAAATATAGATTATCAAAACAACGATGTTTCAGACGTAGCCTCTTTTGAAGAAAGTGTAAACTCTTTAACTACAAAAGACATTCAAAAAGTAGCCAAGAAATATTTAACTAACGGATATATCTTAGGAATTTTAAATCCTGAGAAATAATTCTCAACACATAACAACTTACAAAAGCTCTCAAGAAATTGGGGGCTTTTTATTTTTTAAAAAATCTAGACTCTAAAAAACCTAATCCGTAACCATAAAACTGTGTAATGGTTGTAACTATACTCAACAAAGCTACTTTTAGATTTTTATTTTGAATTAGAGAATCTAAAAAAATACAGGTAAAATAAAATCCATAAAAAGCTAATAATTGACAATACCCAAAAAAAGCCACGATGATGGCAATATCAATTCCTATAATAAACAAACTCGGAAACCAATACGTTAATTTAGTTGTTTCAGGGTACATTTTATTTAAAATGGGTCTTGCTGTACCAAAAGCAAACGTTTGTTTAAAAAACTGTTTAATAGTACTCCTACGTTTATGATATACAAAAGCTTTATCTATTAGTTGCGTTTCAAAACCGTTTTCCCACAAACGAAAAGTTAAATCAATATCTTCTCCTGCTTTCATGTTTGAAAAACCTTTTGTTCTTTCAAAAACTACTTTAGACAAACCCAAATTGAAACTTCTTGGTTGAAATTTCCCTACAGATTTCTTCTTACCTCGAATTCCTCCTGTAGTTAAAACCGAAGTCATCGAATAATTAATTGCTTTTTGTAAAGCTGTAAAATTAGGATGCGCTGCATCTGGACCTCCAAAAGCATCCGTATAATTTTCTTCTAACGCTTTTTTTACTTCGGAAAGATATTGAGGCGGAACAATTACATCAGAATCTAAAATAATAAAATAATTTCCTGATGCTCGCTCCATTCCGTAATTACGACTCGCTCCTGCTCCGCTATTTTCCTTATAAAAATAGTTTAGATTAAGTTCAGAAGTGTATTTCTTTACAATTTCTTCAGATGAATTTTCTGAACCATCTTCAACAATTAATACCTCAAAATCGTCTTTCAGCTCTTGTTTAGTTAAGCTTTCCAACAACTCCTCAATTTCTTGAGGTCGATTATAAACAGGTACTATTATTGAAAACTGCAAGTCCATTACACTAAAACTCTTTTGTTTATTTGCTTAGCTATTCCATCCCAAAGCTGAATTCTTTTCTGTAATGATTCTTTCGCGTAATATAACACATCATCCCACTTTTGCTGATCTTCTCCACACAACTCTTCAATCATTTGTAATGATAACGGTCCGTGTTCATCACCATCTAGCTCAATATGTCTATTTAAATAATACGTCAATTTACTGTATGAACTACCTTCTTTTTCTTCCGTATTCTTTACAATTTCTAAAAACATATCAGGAATCACATCTTCTCTTCCAAAGGTAAAACTTGATGCAATAATATGCGCTTGTCCAGTTTTGATAACCTCAAAAGAAAAATTTACAAAGTCTTTTACTTCATTAATAATCGAACAATTTTCTAGAGCTTGCTCAACAGGCTTTCCGTCAATAATACATGAAATAAAGCTTGAAATTTGAGAAGTACTCGCTCCAGCTTGACGCATAGCATCAATATACATCTCAAAATGACTTTTAGGCTCTCCTAACTCATTTACATCAGTTTCTTCACCTAGCACTATTTCATTAATAAATCGCGCTGTTTTTGTATTTACAGCAGGTAACCAAGGTAAGGCTACACAAGTAAGCTCTCGCTGTAGCGCTTTTAGCAATGACATAAAATCCCATACAGCAAACACGTGCGATTCCATAAATAATTTTACATCGTCAATATGATGTAACGAATTGTACAATTCATGCTCTTTTAACTGTCGTCTTAACGGTGCTAACTCCTTTTCTATCTGTAAAATATTGTTCATTTTGTAGCTATCAATAAAAAATGCAAATCTAACGATTTGCATTTTATCTATATTCTATTTCAGTAAAGATCTTACTCTTCAGTAAATCTTTCCATTACTGCATCACTTACTCCCATGTTAGAGAAACCTCCATCATGGAATAAGTTTTGTAAAGTTACTTTTTTAGTTAAGTCTGAGAATAATGAGATTGTATAATCTGCACATTCTAACGCTGTAGCATTTCCTAATGGAGACATTTTTTCAGCATACGAAATAAACCCGTCAAATCCTTTTACTCCTTGACCTGCTGTTGTTGGAGTTGGAGATTGAGAAATTGTGTTTACACGTACTTTGTGGTCTCTTCCAAAGAAATATCCAAAACTACGAGCAATACTTTCTAAATACGCTTTATTATCAGCCATATCATTATAATCTGGGAATACACGTTGTGCTGCCATATACGTTAATGCAACAATACTTCCCCACTCGTTCATAGCTTGTTTGTTGTATAAAACGTTCATTACCTTGTGAAAAGATACCGCTGAAACGTCCCATCCTTTCGTTGTAAAATCGTAATTAGAATCTGTATAGTGTTTTCCTTTACGTACATTTACTGACATACCGATTGAATGTAAAACGAAATCGATTTTACCTCCTAAAATTTCCATAGACTTTTCAACTAAGTTGTTTAAATCATCCATAGAAGTAGCGTCAGCAGGAATAATTTCAGATCCGGTTTTTGCTGCTAAATCTTTGATACCTCCCATACGCATAGCGATTGGTGCGTTGGTTAATACAAACTCTGCCCCTTCTTCGTGAGCACGTTCAGCAACTTTCCATGCAATAGAATTTTCATCTAATGCTCCAAAAATAATTCCTTTTTTTCCTTTTAATAAATTATACATATTTAAAATATTTTAGTCTATCGTTGTTCGTTTAGAAAACAAATATATTACTAATTGTTAATTCTTATCTTTCTTTTTATCTTTTTCTCCCTTATCCATCGCCCATCTTTTTATCATATCATTTAACACATCGAAGCCTAAGCCTCCTAATAGCATTCCAATTGGCATACCTATTATAGTCCTTCTAAACTCTTTGGGGTCTCTTTTATAATCAGGTAAATAAGCCCAATACAGAAAGGCTAAAAAAAGTATTATTAAAACAGAAACAATTAAGTATTTCATTTATTTCTTATTAGTTATAATGCTAATAATTCCTTAGCATGGGTCAATGCACTTTCAGAAACATCCTTACCACTTAGCATCTCTGCAATTTCCCTAATTCGCTCACTTTCTGATAATAGTTTTAAATTTGAAGTAGTAACTCCTGCTTCTTCTCCTTTAAATACTTTATAGTGTTGTACTCCTTTTGAAGCTATCTGTGGTAAATGTGTAATAGTTATTACCTGCATATTCGCTCCCATATCCTGCATTATTTTTGCTATTTTGTTAGAAACTTCACCTGAAACTCCTGTATCTATTTCATCAAAAATAATCGTTGGTAATTGTATATTTTCTGATAATATTTTTTTGATGGACAGCATGATTCTTGACAATTCTCCACCAGATGCCACCTTCTTCAATTCACCAAAATTCCCTCCTTTATTGGCAGAGAACAAGAACTCTAAATTGTCTTTTCCGTTAGATAAATAATCTTCGGAAGGTTGTAATTCGATAGCAAAACGAGCATTTGGCATTCCTAATTCTGATAAGAGGTATTCTAATTCTTTTTTCAACTTTGGAATGACTTTATTTCTCGAAGTAGTAATCATATTTGCTACTTCATCAAGCTTTTTAGCAACTTCTTTAATTTCTGCTTCCTTTTTTCCTATCAATCCTCCAGCGTCTTCAACTTGTGCTACTTTCTTACTTAACGACTCATGGATTTCTTGTAGCTCAGTTACCGTCGCTACTGAATGCTTCTTTTGAAGGTTATAAATTAATTGTAACCTATCATTCAACTCTTCTATTTCATTCGGATTGAATTCTACTTCTTCATTCGCTCCTTCTAATTCAGTTATCACGTCATCTAACTCAATCTTAACACTTGTTACACGATTGGCTAACTCTTCATACTGTTTAGAATATGAGCTTATTTTCTGTAGTTTATTTTCTAGAGAAAGTAATAAGGTTTGAAGACCAATTTCTTCATTTACTGAAACACTTAAAGCTTCCGATAAATTCAGTTTTATATCTTCTATATTATTTAATTTATCTAATTTTTCTTCTAAAACTTCTTGCTCACCTACTTGTAATTTTGCTTCTTCAAGTTCATTAAACAAGTGTAAATTGTACTCGTACTGTTCTTTTGATTTTTCAGTTTCTTCTTGAAGAAGTTTTAACTCTTTTTTTAATTTGTTATAGGCACGTACTCCTCTTTTATAAGAGGCTATTTTAGCTTGATTTTTCGCTAAAACATCAATTACAGAAAACTGAAAACTCTCGTCCGATAACTGCAAAGTTTGATGTTGCGAATGAATATCTATTAACTTTGATTTTAAAGCTGATAATACAGATAAGGTAACTGGTGAATCGTTTACAAAAGCACGTGATTTTCCTGAAGGCAAAATTTCTCTTCTAATAATCGTCTCTACTTCATAATCTACATCTAACTCTGCAAACAATTCTTGTAAATCATAGCCTTCAACCGAAAATTGCGCTTCAATTACACATTTTTTTTCAGTGTCTTTAAGTGACGATAAATCGGCACGATTACCCATTACTAAACCTAAAGCTCCTAATAAAATAGATTTTCCAGCTCCAGTTTCACCAGTAATGATAGATAAACCTTTTGTAAAATCAATCGATAACTGATTGATTAGCGCGTAGTTTTGTATGGATAAATGTGTTAACAAATTTTATTCTTTAAAAGGAATAAAAGTAAGGATTTTGATTGAATTATATCGACCAAAAACTAAGGAAGTCTATTGAATTTTCAACAGTTTATAAACTTTCTCTTTTAATATTAAAAACAAGAAAATAATTAGTAGTAATACATGGTCAAACTTTGTTAAGTCTCCATCAAGTACTATTCCTTTTACCGTAACAAATATTATAAGCAAGATTAGAACTGAAAATAAAACTATTTTTCTAAACTTCATTTTACTTAATATTTTTCCACCTGCTTTTATAGGTCGGAGCAATTCTATTTAAAACAGTAAGCATTTGTGATTGATTTTTAGACGGAATTCCATCTGAAAAAACATTTACAATTTCATCTCCTTTTGCATCTAAAAAAACACGAATCATGTAGTTTCCTATAGCTATATTAAATAGTTTATCTAAATCTAAAACACTTTTTTCTATAGCTTCTTTTGCTGAATTTTTATTATCCGCAAGGTTATCAAACCCATTACGGTGGTAGTTGTAATAAATACTACGCAGCGCGCTAAACTTTGAAGACAACAAGTTATCTATCAAAGCAAAACGATTTTGCTTACCAACTTCATTTTGCCATCCTGATTCTCCACTAGATTGTGCTAACAACATTATACTTTCTGCTTGCTTCAAATAGCTTTCTCCTCCTTTTAAAGCAAAGGTATCAGCATCAACTCCTATGATCGTATACGCATAAAAAGCTATCATAGAAATTAAATTAGACTCGTAAACGGTTGGATTATAAATTAGCGGATCAAACTCATTATAACGAAAGTTAAAATTCGTGTCGTTAATATTTAAAACTGGCGTTGCATAGGTAGAGTTATAAACTGGTCGTGTAGACTGTACTTGTAAAGTCCCTGAAAAGTTACTTCCATTTTGTTCGTTTATAATAATATTAAATGCACAGTTGATGCGCTCTTGCTGTTTAAAATTTCGGTTCGTCCATTGTTTATCATTGATAAACTCTGTTAACGCTTTTTGTAAGGTTTGATATACTTGTTTATTGCTGCTTTGTACTTTATCTGAATTGATAATTACCGTAGCATTTAATTCTTGTGAATGAGAAGAAAAAACAATTGAAAAAAGAAAAACTATAAAGGCTAATTTACGCATCTAATTTTTGTATTATTTCGTTAACGATATCTTTTGATACTTCTTTTTTTGACTTCAAATCGAATGATTTTTCGTCCAAATCAGCATCAATAATTGTAATTTTATTGGTGTTGGTTGCAAAACCAGCACCTTCATCACGTAACGAATTTAATACAATAAAATCTAAATTTTTGCGTGTAAGCTTACTTTTTGCGTTTTGTACCTCATCGTTCGTTTCTAAGGCGAACCCAACTAACAACTGATTTCTCTTAATTTCTCCTAGAGATTTTAAGATATCTTTAGTAGGTTCTAACTCAATACTTAACGCTGCTTCTTTCTTTTTTATTTTTTGAGTAGCTACATTTTTTGGTCGATAGTCTGAAACTGCTGCCGATAACACAGCTATATCAACCTCAGCAAAATACTTATGACACGCTTCATACATATCTTGTGCTGACTTCACATCTATTCTATGAATAAATGAATGGTTTACTTGTTGATGAGAAGGTCCTGCTACTAAAAACACTTGTGCTCCTAAGTTTGCCGCTGTTTTTGCAATTTCAAATCCCATTTTACCAGAGGAATGGTTTCCAATAAAACGAACAGGATCTATCGCTTCGTAGGTTGGACCTGCAGTAATTAGCATCTTTTTCCCATGAAGTGGTAGTTTAGATACAATATCTTTCTCTATAAAGTCAACAATATCTTCTGGTTCAGCCATACGACCTTCTCCAACCAACCCGCTTGCTAATTCACCCGAAGTAGCAGGGATTAAGATATTCCCAAAACTTTGTAAGCTTTCTAAACTAGTTTTTGTTGATGGATGTTGATACATATCTAAGTCCATCGCAGGTGCAAAATATACTGGACATTTTGCTGATAAATAGGTTGCCAATAATAAATTATCGCAAGTACCATTTGTCATTTTAGACAAGGTATTTGCAGTAGCTGGTGCTATTAGCATTAAATCTGCCCACAAACCTAAATCTACATGATTATTCCACAATTCATTTTCATCTTCTTTATCATAAAAAGTAGAATGAACTGGATTTTTTGATAAGGTGGAAAGTGTAAGAGGTGTTATAAAATCTTTAGACGCAGGAGTCATAATTACTTTGACTTCTGCGCCCGATTTTATAAATAAGCGAACTAAGTTCGCTGTTTTGTATGCCGCTATACCGGCGGTAACACCAAGTAAAACTTTTTTACCGCTTAGTACAGACATATTATTTTGTCTCTGGAGTTCTATAATATACCTTGTCGTTTAACCACTCTTCTACCGCAATAGCATGTGGCTTAGGTAAACGCTCATAAAATTTAGAAACTTCGATTTGCTCTTTGTTTTCAAAAACTTCTTCTAAACTATCGTTATAAGTAGCAAACTCATCTAACTTATCTACTAACTCCTTTTTTAAATCAGAATTAATTTGTGTAGCTCTCTTTGCTATAATAGAAATAGCTTCATAAATATTATGCGTTGGAGCCTCGATAGCTTCTTTATTATAAGTTATAGTACTTAACGGCGCTTTCGTTTCTTTATAATCCATTTTTTAACCTTTAACTAATTGTTCTTGTTCTTTGTTTAATGTTGCTAACATTTCGTTTGATTCTTCCATGAATTTTGATTCTGGGAAGTTTCTTTTAAGCTTGTCGTACGCTTTTACTGCTTCTTTTATTCTTTCTGCTTTTCTACGTTGCGTACTCTTCATTGCAAAATCATGCGCTGCTTTTAAACGATAGTACAAAGCTTCTTCTTTATACTTGGTTCCTAAATAATCTTCTAATAAATTATCAAATGCAACGATAGCCGCCTTGTAATTTCTCGAATCATAATCTGCAGTTTTATAATATGTTTTTGCTATTTCGAAATATTTCTTTTCTAATTTTGAGCGTAACTCTGTGTAATATTTATTTGCCTCTTCTTGCTTGTCAGAATCTGGATAAGCATCTATAAACTTTTGAAAAGACTCTAACGCTTTGTTTGTATCTGTTGGATCTAAACTAAAACTTGGAGCTGCTTTGTAATAACTTAATGCTGATAAAAAAGCCGCTTCTTCTTGCTTAGAACTCTTTGGGTAATTCCCTGTAAATCTATTAAAATAATAACCAGCTAAACTGTAGTTTTTCTCATTAAAATTAGATTGTGCTATCATAAATTGAATGCGTTCCATTTGAGGTTTTCCTCTATAGGAAGGTACAATTTTCTCAAACAATCGTAAGGCCTTTCCGTACTTTTGTGCTTCGTACATTTTCACAGCCATTTTGTATTGATCTTCTACAGTTCCTTTATTTAATACTTTTTGGTACTCTCCACATGAAGTTAGTACTAAAAGCATCACAACAATATACGCTAGATTTTTCATTTTTTGCATCTGGCAAAATTAGTGATTAATTATGGATTATTAAAACGATTTTTTTACTCTAAAATAGAGTTTTACAAGAAACTATAAAATCTCTTATAAATTTTCAAAAAAGTTACTAAATGTTTGTTAATCTTATTACTGAGCTGCAGCTGATGTTTGTGCTACAATTTGCTTCACATCATTATCAAACAAATACAAACCTCCTTTATCGTCTCCAATTAAATTAATTTTATCTAAAATATTACGTGCCAACGCCTCTTCTTCTATTTGTTCAGACACATACCATTGTAAGAAATTATGTGTAGCGTAGTCTTTTTCTTGTAAGGTAATATGCACTAAATCATTAATTGATTGCGACACCATTACTTCATGATCAAATAATGTTTGAAACATATCTTTAAAAGATCCAAACTTTGCTGGTGGTTCTTTTAATTCTGAAACATGTGCATGTCCTCCTCGTTCATTTACAAACTTTACTAACTTTAACATGTGCATACGCTCTTCATCAGAATGTGCATACATAAATTGCGCAACACCTTCAAAACCTTGAATTTCTGCCCAACATGCCATTGCTAAATATATTTGTGAAGACTCTGCTTCTACTCTTATCTGATCGTTTAATGCTTTCTCTATTACTTTTGATAACATATTTTCTGTTTTAATTGTAAACTGTAATCTTTATACAAAGATGCTAAAAAAAGACCACAATAACGAAATTGTAGTCTTTTGTATTTTTAAATTTTATTTAGAAAAATTACATCTTGTCGATAAAATCTGAAATTTCAGTTTGTAATTCTTCTGAAGCTTTTACCAATGGTAAACGCACTTCATCTAAACAAATTCCTAATTTTTGTAATACTGCTTTGATTCCTGCTGGATTGTTTTCAGCAAAGATTAAGCCTATAATATCCATTAATTGATAATGTATTTCATACGCTTCTTTTGCTTTTCCTTCTAATCCTAACTGAATCATTTTTGAAAATTCTTTTGGTAATGCTTGTCCGATTACAGAAATAACTCCTGATCCTCCAGCTAAAGCTACACCTAAAGCTAAATCATCATCCCCAGAAATTACTAAGAAACCTTCTGGTTTATCTTTTAACAACTCATAATACTGTTGTTGATTATTTCCTGCCTCTTTAACAGCAACGATATTTTCGAAGTCTCTTGCCAATCGTAAGGTAGTCGCTGGCTCCATATTTTTTGCAGTTCTTCCAGGAACATTATACAAAATAATTGGTTTAGGACTTGCTAAAGAAACTGCTTTATAATGCTGATAAAAACCTTCTTGAGTTGGTTTGCTATAATATGGCGCTACCGATAAAATCCCATCGATACCAGTTAAATCTAACGTTTGTAACTCTTCAACAACTGTTTGCGTATTGTTTCCTCCAACTCCTAAAACTAAAGGTAAACGACCATTGTTTTCTTCAATTACAACCTTTATTATTTCTAATTTTTCTTCCTTAGTAATGGTTGCACTCTCTCCAGTAGTTCCATTTATTACTAAATAGTTTGTACCGTTTTCAATATTATAGTTTACTAACTTTCTAAGTGCATCAAAATCTACACTTAAATCTTCGTTAAAAGGAGTTACCAAAGCCACTCCTGTTCCTACAAACTTTTGCATTATATTTTATTTAAAATCGTTAGATATTTTTTTAACTCTTGATTTAAAACCGCTTCATTAAAACCTTCGTCAGACACAACAATATCGTATAACCTGTCATCAATTTCAGCAAAACCAGCTTTTAAATCTGCTTGCGACAACAAAGTTATTACATTCGTTAATAAGTTGGAGGCTTTTGTATAGTTTATAAGTAAGTCGTAATCATTTTTAACGAAATCTTTCAAATTGTCGGATTTTAAACTCGCTTTAAATCCTAAATCTTTTTCAGTAAAAAACTGTGGTGAAGGCTCATCTTTCTTAGAATATTCTCTAAATACCAATACCGCAACATCTTCATTTTTAAACGGAAAGTTGTTTGCTAAATTTGCTAACACAACATTTACCAAAGCCTCATTATCTAACAAAATCGCTACTTTTTTAACCTGAGAACTCTTATGCGGTCTTTTACCTTGTTTAGCTATTAACTTATCGTATTCTTTTTGAATAGATTTACTTTTTAATGTACTTATCATGTATGAAAATTAGGGGTAGCTAATTTATTTATTTCTCTTCAATTTCTATCAATAAAAACTGATTCAATTGTTTGCCATACACTTGAAAGTTATCATCTGAAGCTAGAATTAACGATTTATTTCCATTAGCTAAGGTTGGACCAAAAGTAATTGCTTCTATATTATCTATAATTCCGTCTGTTAGTTGACTTTCAACAGTGCTAAAATCTAGTAATAACTCTTTTTTTAATGGTGTATATTTTTCATTTTTCAATGATTCTGTAGCTAGTGTATTTGTTGAAGCATCATCAATCGTAGCTTTAAAAATTCTAACTACATTTCCGTGACTTCCATAACCACTTTGATAAATTCTTTCGATGATAAAAAAATGATCTTTTTTATACTCTAAAATAGCAGTTACTCCATTTAAATTCACATTTCCCTTAGCAGGCTTATCAATCTTTTCTAATTGGTAAGCATATTGTTTAGTTGCTTCTTTTGTGTTCTTATCGTAATAAGTTATTCTAACAGGTGATTGTGTCTCATGAAATGTTGGTTCTTCCCCATCTGCCTCTAACGGAGCTTCCATTGCTACCCAAAAACCTTTATCATCAATACTTTTTGATGAACCTTCAAAAACTCCATTGTGTTTAGGTTTTGCTTCTGAAGTAGATTTGAAGTAATTTGGTATAACTACCTCATTTATAAAATTCCCTTTTGTATCTATATGAAAAATACTCGGATCTTTTTTATACTGAATTGAACCTTCACTTGTTAGATTAATTATTCCGTCTTGAATAAAAATAGACTCTAAATCTAACACATGGTTTTTAGTAAACTGACTAACAGTATCAACTACAATAACTTTTTCAAAACTTACCGATTGAATCGAGTCATTTTTAACAACAATATCACCTATCAAAATCCTCGGATGTGCCGCGTCATCAACAACCATATAATATTGATTATTATAATAGTCGATTCCTGAAATTCCTCCTATTACGGTATTATCAATCTGTAAAGAATCTTTTACTACGTATTCATTTAAAAATTTAAGTGAGGTTTTTTGTTGTTTACACGCTAGTAAACCAAAAACTGACAAGGCTATTGCTATTTTTTTCATACCTACAAAAGTATTGTTTTTAGTTTATGTAAGCATTAAAATTTATAGCGTCTAACCTAATAGATTTTATCAAACATGAAAAAACATATTCTTTTAATTTTAAAGTTAATAGCTTCTATTATTATGCTTCAAACATTATTTTTCAAATTCACTGGAGCACAAGAAAGCATTGATTTATTTACCAAAATAGCAGGAAATAACGAAGCTTATATGAGAATAAGTACAGGTGTTTTAGAGTTAATTGCTTCTGTACTTTTATTTACTCCTAAAAAAAACTGGTTGGGTGCTTTACTAACCGTAGGTTTAATGTTTGGTGCAATTATGAGTCACTTAACTATTATAGGTATTGAACATAATGGTGACGGAGGCACTTTATTTACTAGCGCCATTGTTACTTTAATTTCAGGATTGATTTTATTGTTTTCCTATCGAAAAATCATTCCTTTTACTGGAAAGAATCTATAATTTTACAATTAAAAAGGACAGTTTTACAACTGTCCTTTTTATTAATTTACTCCTATAAATATTTCTACTTCTGCATTTGTTGAATCTGACGCCATTGCTCCATAAATTTCATAATCGGAAGTATAAGCCCTATTTATTTCTTCATCCCAAATCTCCAACCATTTATTGTACACAATATTATTAGCTAAGTCTCCTTTGACTACATATTTTTTATATTTAGGAGCTTCTATTCTTTTACTCACCAATCCTTCGGAGATATTACCAATTTCATTTACCCTACAACCAATAATTGTTGTGTATGGATTGGTATAATCTGATTCATAATCGGTATACACAGCATATACTTCATTTGAAAATTTGTTAGGTATTTGTTCAGCTATATTTTCTGACATAAATCGCTGCCATAAAGCAGGTATATCTTTTGCTGCTTGTTGATTCTCGTTAGTAGTTCTTACTGAAATTCCAACAATGTAAAACGGTTCTTTTTGTTCTGTATTCATCTTTTGTTTTTTAATTTTCAACAAAAATAAACCCCCACTATGTCAACCCTATGTCAGGGGTATGCCATATTTTTCTTGACAAATTTTAAAGTATTCTTCCAAAGTCATTTTATGAGGGGGAAAAGTATCGTTTAAAAAATTCATGCTCTGAATACAATCTAACCTAAACACTCGGAATTCATGTCTCAATCGGCAATAGGCGATTAACAACCAATTTTCGTTCGTACTGTATAAAGCAAAAGGTTCTATAATTCTTTCAGTAAAATTATTTTCAAGAGATAAATAAGCTAATTCTAGTAAATGAAAACTTGTAATTGCTGACTGAATTTGAATAAGATAATTACTCGATTGTTCTTTTTCTATATTTGCTCTAAAAGCAATTCTTTGAGATAATAAATCAGCTTTCCCTTTTTGTGAATACCTTAAAACTGCTTTGATTTTAGTAATAGCTTCGCTATACTTTTTTACTAGTGAAGCATCTTTATTTTTCAGAATTAATTGCTCTGCCGTTATCAGCGCATTAGCTTCTTCTTCTGAAAACATAATTGGAGGTAATTGATATCCTTCTTGTAAAAAATATCCTTTTCCTTCTTCAGTAACTACCGGAATACCTGAACTTTCTAACGTTCTAATATCTCTATAAATTGTTCGCAAACTTACCTGAAACTTATCGGCTAATTCTCTAGCCGTTAGCAATCTTTTTGATTGTAGTAAAGTTACGATTTGAGTTAACCTTGTTAACCTCGGTTTTTCCATTAGAGCGTTACTTTTCTTTAGCTATTATTGCCCTAACAATTAGGTATTGAGAAACGATATACAATACTATAATAGCAATATTAAATAAGTGTTTTGGCGTATAAAAGTTGTTTAACGCAATTAAACTATCAGATGCTATAAACAAAATAGCTCCCAATAATAACCAAGAACTCGAAGTTGTTTTTTGCTGACGATAATGTAATAATGCCGCAGTACCAAAAGTTGAAATTGTAATTCCGTATACGATTACTGGTAATAGCATATCTCCTAAATTATCATAAATTAAACCTAGTAACCCTACAAACAACAATACAAATGGAATTGCTGAAGTTATCATTTTTGCTGTTAAATCTTTAAATAACAAATCAGTGGTTATTTTAATATAAACAAGATGAGCAACTAAAAAAGCCCCTAAACCAAACACAAACAATTTCTCTTTATCTAATAGAAACACATCTCCCCAAAAAGAGAAAAACAAAGCTGATAACAACCAAAAACTCGGCTTTTTTACCGATACTAAATACACTACCGCAAGTGTTGTCATTAGCAACGGTTTAAAAATCATTTCGATAGCTTTGTTTTGTGTAATTACCGCATACACATCAACAATAGCAACTAATAAAAACACTATAGAAGCTAAAGTTATTTTAGTTTGTTTAGTCATGTTTTCCTTTTTAATTAAAAATTAACCAATCATATCAATAAAATCTTGTTCGGATATAATTGGAACCCCTAAACTTTCAGCTTTTGTAAGTTTACTTGGTCCCATATTATCACCTGCTACAATATAGGTAGTTTTTTTAGAAATTGAGCTCGACACTTTTCCTCCATTGTCTTCAATCGCTTTTTTGAGTTCATTCCTACTCATTTGATGAAACACTCCTGAAACCACAAATACTTTCCCTGCTAATTTATCGGTTTGACCTTCTAAACTTTCTGCTGAAACTTCTAATTGAACTCCGTAAGATTTTAATCGATTTATCAATTCTATATTTCCTAAATCATTTGAAAAATCAATAATACTTTGTGCAATTCTATCACCTATTTCGTCAACTGCAATAAGTGTTTCAAAATCAGCATTCATTAAATTATCGATTGACTTAAAATGTTTTGCTAGCTTTTTAGCCACAGTTTCACCTACAAAACGGATTCCTAGTGCAAACAACACTTTTTCAAACGGAATTTCTTTCGATTTCTCAATTCCGTCAATCATATTTTGCGCTGATTTTTCAGCCATTCGCTCTAATGGAATAACCTGCTCCACTGTTAAATCATATAAATCCGCGTAATTTTTTATCAATCCTTCTTTACGCAATAAATCAACCGTTTCACCACCTAAACCATCAATATCCATGGCTTTTCTACTAATAAAATGCTTGATTCTTCCTGTAATTTGCGGCGCGCAACCAAATTCATTCGGACAATAATGCTTTGCGTCACCTTCAGTTCTTACCAACTCGGTATGACATTCAGGACAATGCGTTGCGTATTGAGTAGGTACAGAATCTGCTGGACGCTTTGTTAAATCAACACCTACAATCTTCGGAATAATTTCTCCTCCTTTTTCAACAAAAACAGTATCTCCTACTCGTACATCTAATTTTTCAATTTGATCAGCGTTATGTAGTGAAGCTCTTTTTACAATAGTTCCTGCTAACTGCACAGGTTCTAAATTTGCAACTGGAGTTATTGCTCCTGTACGCCCTACTTGATACGTGATTTCATTCAACACTGTTGAAACTTGTTCCGCCTTAAACTTGTATGCAATTGCCCAACGAGGTGCTTTTGACGTATACCCTAATTCGTCTTGTTGCTGAAACGAATTTACTTTTACTACAACTCCATCAGTTTCATAAGGCAATGTATGACGTTTTACATCCCATTCATTTACAAAGTCTAACACTTCTTCTATCGACTTTGCTAAGACAATTGTGTCTGGAATTTTAAATCCAACTTTTCTAGCTGCTTCTAAACTTTCAAAATGTGAAGCATACTTACGCTCTCTGGTTACCAACTGATACAACAAACAATCTAACGGGCGCTTCGCTACTTCTGCACTATCTTGCAGTTTTAAACTTCCACTAGCAGTATTACGAGGATTTCTATACGGTTCTTCGTCGTTAGCAATACGTTCTTCATTCATTTTATTAAATCCATCTAATGGTAAAATGATTTCTCCTCTCATTTCAAAATCAGTTACAAAATCACTATTCGGTAATAACGGTATAGATTTTATTGTACGGATATTGGTTGTGACATTATCTCCTTGAAAACCATCTCCTCGTGTCACTGCTTGTACAAACTCACCGTTCTCATAAGTAAGATTAATAGAGGCTCCATCATATTTTAACTCACATGTATATTCAACCTCATCAGTTCCTAAGATTTTTTGAACACGTTTTTCCCAATCCAACAAATCTTCCTTAGAATACGAGTTATCCAACGAGTACATTCTATGTTTATGAGTAACAGTTTCGAAGCTCTTAGTTACTTCTCCTCCTACTCGTTGTGTTGGTGAGTTTGGGTCAAAAAATTCTGGATTCTCGTCTTCTAACTGCTGAAGCTCTTTTAACTTAATATCAAACTCATAATCTGAAATAGTTGGTTTATCCAACACATAATAACTATGATTATGTTGATGTAGCTCTTCTCTTAACTGTTGTATCTTTTCTTGAACTGTCATTA
The DNA here is from genome assembly GCF_964510395.1 of Tenacibaculum aestuarii. Classification (NCBI taxonomy): domain Bacteria; kingdom Pseudomonadati; phylum Bacteroidota; class Flavobacteriia; order Flavobacteriales; family Flavobacteriaceae; genus Tenacibaculum; species Tenacibaculum aestuarii. The sequence goes on along the minus strand of NZ_CAZEFY010000001.1, from coordinate 1,017,526 downwards.
AATTATTGTCTAACGGTACCTGTAAAATGATTGATTTTTGAGTTGATTGGATTTCCTGATGCACGTCTAAACGAAGCTAATTGACCTGCATGCCATGTAGCATCAGCAATAGGCCCGTTAATAGCATTCCATAACGGATGTTCTTTTTCTCCAAAAATTATTTTGTGTTGCGATACATCTGTGCTTTTTCTAAAAATATCACTCGCTAACTTTAAATTTTCTAAGGTTGCTTTTCTCTTTTCAGCAAATGTCATTTCTGATTTTACTTCTTTATGCGGAACCTTTAACGCAGCGTTTTTAATTACTATTGACAAGCTTAACACATGATCTATTGTTTCTCCTGCCGTTTTTGCTTCAGTACTTGGCTTGTATTCTAAATCTTCTTCAGTTAAACCATCTGTAGCCCAATAATAGCGAAAACCTAATCCGTCTATCATTCTACTCACAACAGTTCCTGCTGTAAACTCCTCTGCTTCTTGAGGTATTTCGTAATAAGGTAATTTGTTTTGTGAATTTGTTGTTATTGCCGCAAACAATAATAATATAGGAGTAAATATTAGTCTCATTAAATTTATTTTTAAATGCTAATTTAAGGAAAAGATTTATGAGTACTAGAAGTAAACCCTATCAATTAAAAATAAAAAAACCGAGGTAATCCCTTACCTCGGCTGTTAAAAAAACAAACTATTATTGCTTACCTTTTTAACGACATAGTATAGATAATATCTTCATCTTTTGCTGAAACTAACAATTCTGTTTCAGTTATTTTTTCAATTTTTAAATTTTTATCAAAGCTCTTATCATCAAACTCTAATTCATTTTTCTCTTTAAGTAGCTTCCAAGTTCCTTTTTCTTTTTGAGCATTCATCATGATTTCATATTTTCCTTCAGAAGAAAATTCTAACCAGCTTGATCCTTCAGAAAATTCACAAATTTCATTGCCAACTTTCATTGAATCAACAAACCATTTACCAGAAATTAATGTTTTTAATTCTTGAGAATAACTTAGTGAAGCAGCACCAAGCATTAAAAATAGCAGTACAACTATCTTTTTCATTTTAGGGGACATTTTAAGGGGTTACTCTTATTTCAAATATAATAAAAAAAGTCGAAGCTTTTAAACTTCGACTTTTTTTTATCTATTTATTTACCTTCTATTAATAGTAAGTATAACGACGTACTTTAGCAATGTGCTTCGCTAAACGCATTACTTGATGAGAGTATCCATACTCATTATCATACCATACGTAAATTACGATTGTATCACCATCTGCAATAGTAGCCTTACTATCAAAAATAGATGGAGCTGTTGTTCCTACAATATCAGAAGAAACTAATTCATTACTTAATGAGTATTGAATTTGCTCTACTAAATCTCCTTCTAACGCATATTTCTTCATAATAGCGTTTACAGATTCTACTGTAGCTGGAGAGTTTAATTGTAAGTTTAAGATTGCTAACGATCCGTTTGGTACTGGTACACGAATAGCACTTGACGTTAATTTACCTGCTAATGCTGGTAACGCTTTTGCTACTGCTTTTCCTGCTCCTGTTTCAGTAATTACCATGTTTAAAGCAGCTGCTCTACCTCTACGGTATTTACTATGCATGTTATCAACCAAGTTTTGGTCGTTAGTATATGCGTGGATAGTTTCTAAGTGTCCTTTTTTAATTCCGAAGTTATCTTCTAATACTTTTAATACTGGAGTAATAGCATTCGTAGTACAAGAAGCCGCAGAGAAAATATCGATATTATCTGGGTTGTTCTCTTCGTGATTTACACCGTGAACGATGTTTGGCACACCACCACCTGGAGCAGTTAATAATACTTTACTAGCTCCCTTAGCTTTTAAGTGACGGCTTAACGCTTCTTCATCTCTAAAAGCACCTGTATTATCTATAATTAACGCATCATTAATTCCGTATTCAGTATAATCGATATCTTCTGGTTGATTTGCAGAGATCATGTATACGGTAGTTCCATTAATGATTAACGCATTGTTATCAGCATCTACTTGAACAGTACCTAAGAAATCTCCGTGAACTGAATCTACGCTTAATAATGAAGCTCTTTTTTCTAAAACTGTTTGGTCTATTTTACCACGAGTAACTACAGCTCTTAAACGTAATTGAGAACCTTTACCCATTTTGCTACTTAACTCGCGAGCTAATAAACGACCAATACGACCAAAACCGTATAATACTACATCTTTTGGCTTGATATTTTCTGCCTCAGTAGCATCTTTTAATTGCTCTTTTACAAAAGCAATTTTGTCTACTGAAGCATCGTCTTGTAAGTGAAATTCATAAGCTAATTTACCGATATCTAATTTTGATGGTGGTAAATCAATTGATTGAATAGCTTTCGCAATTTCTAAAGCATCTTCAATAGTTATTGGTTTAGCTACAAACTCTTTAGCATAGTTGATTAAGTTTAAAACCTCACTAGCTCTTTTATCTACTAATGGATTTCTAAATAATACTAACTCGATAGATTTATCGTACCATAAATCGTTTACGATGTTAATAAACTCAACAGTAGCTCTTCGAACTTGCGCTTGATTTACTACTTCTTTTTCGTAATTTGTTATTGTTGACATAGTTGTGTGTTAACTAAAAATTAAAAAATTTGTGCAAAAATAGGTATTTCTTCTTGATTTTTGATTGGTTTTTTTAAAGAAAAAGCCCTGTTAAAGTGATTTTAACAGGGCTTTCTTTATAAAAATATTATTCTATTAATATCTAAATCTTTCTATTTGACCGGAAGGACTAATCATTTCTAGCAAAAGTCTATTACCACTACCATAAGTTTTATCTAACATAGTTGCTGCTTCTTTTGCATCAGCAACCTTCTTTCCGTTAATTTTAGTCAAAATATACCCTTCTCCTACATCAAACTGCTTAAATGCTATATTCTCAGTTCTTTTTATCTTAGCTCCACTCTCTATCTTAAACTTCTTTTTATCATCCTTTGTAATATCTTCAAACTCGGTTTGTAAAACTTTACTTACAGGTAGTTTTATAAGCTTAGTTAACTTAACAACCTTAGTTAGTTCTTCTCCATCCCTATCGATTATTACATTTACGTATTCTCCTGGTCTTTTTGCTGTTAACTGACCTTTTAAGTCTGAAAACTTGGTGATTTTCACATTGTTTACTTTCGTTATAATATCTCCTTCTTTTAATCCAGCTTTTTTAGCACCTCCTTCATCGTATATATCTTTGATTTTAACTCCTTCAATATCGTTTGCTTCTGTATCAACACCAATTCCTAAAACAGCTTGCTGCACCATTCCAAACTCTAACAAATCATCTACTATTTTTTTAGCAATGTTTGATGGTACCGCAAACGAATATCCAATAAACGAACCAGTTCTTGATGAAATTGCCGTGTTTATTCCGATTAATTCACCACGTGTATTCACCAAAGCTCCACCACTATTTCCTGGATTTACCGCTGCATCTGTTTGAATAAACGAATCAATATTCGTATTCCCGTTTAAATCTCGTCCTGTTGCACTTACAATACCTGCTGTAACTGTAGATGTTAAATTATACGGATTTCCTACTGCCAATACCCATTCTCCAACCTTCATGTTATCTGAATTTCCGAAAGGTAAATTTGGCAATTCAATATCAGCTTCTACTTTCAACAAAGCTATATCATTTGCTTTGTCTGCTCCAATTAACGTAGCTTTTAACTTTTTTTGATTGTTCAACGTAATTTCTATATCGTTTGCTCCTTCAATTACGTGATTATTGGTTACAATATATCCATCAGGAGAAATGATAACACCACTACCTGTACCAACTTGTTCATACTTTCTGGTTCCACTTCCTCTACCGTAAAACAATTCTGCTAACGGATTTTGCTGTGTTCGTATCGATGTATTCTTAACATGTACTACTGCGTGTACCGTTTTATCAGCTGCCTCGGTAAAATCAGTCGGGGTTGACGATGAGTTTATAACTGTTGGTGTATAACTTGCTTCAACAGTTTGCATTGTTGGTTCTACTACTTTCTCTACAACTACTTGCGGTTCTTCTATCAATGTTTTATATCCTGCAAGTGCTATTGCTCCTCCTAAGATTGCAATTCCTAAAGTTCCAAATATTTTCTTCATATGCTTACAAAATTTTATATTTCAAATATATCAATTTTAACATTTTAAGTAAATGTGTTTAACTTCTATTTAACGGACTTTAACCGCTATTTAACAGTCTGCTCTCCTTGATAAAATATGTATCTTTGTTTACTATTATGGATTTAGAATTTTACAAATATCAAGGAACAGGGAACGATTTTATTATGGTTGATAACCGTTCAAAAACCTTTCCAAAAAATAAAACTGACATTATTGCAAAATTGTGTAATAGAAATTTTGGAATTGGTGCTGATGGTTTAATCTTACTCGAAGAAGATATTGATACCGATTTTAAAATGGTATACTATAACTCTGACGGTAACGAAAGTACTATGTGTGGTAATGGCGGACGATGTATTGTTGCTTTTGCCCATAAACTAGGACTTTTTGAAACCAACACAACTTTCATTGCTATTGATGGACTTCATCATGCATCTATTGCTAATAACATTGTATCTCTTCAAATGATAGATGTTAATAATGTAAAAATATTTGACAATTATGTTTTTACCAACACAGGTTCTCCTCATCATGTACAACTAGTAAATGACCTCTCTGAATATGATGTTTTTTCAAACGGAAGAAAAATCAGAAATGAAATTTACGGTACCGAAGGAAGTAATGTAAATTTTGTAGAGCAAGTTAACTCTAATACTTTCCGAGTTCGTACCTACGAGCGTGGTGTTGAAGACGAAACTTTAGCTTGCGGAACAGGTGTTACCGCTGTAGCTATTGCTATGCATGCTACTAAAAAAACTGATAATGCGTCAATTACTCTACCTGTTGAAGGAGGAGAATTAGAAGTTTCTTTTGAAGAAAAAAACAGCACTTATACTAATGTATTTTTAACAGGACCTGCTACATTTGTATTTGAAGGTAAAATAAACATTTAGTGCAAACGTTAACAGGGACATATATCAACTTAAGAGCTTTAGAACCTGAAGATTTAGAGTTTTTATTTCAGATGGAAAACAACGAACTGTTTTGGGAAGTTAGCCATACGCAAGCTCCTTTTTCTAAATTTTTATTGAAACAATATTTAGAAAATTCACATTTGGATATATATGAAGCAAAGCAATTACGTTTAGTTATTGAAGAGAAATCTACTGGTGAGCCTGTTGGAATGATTGATTTGTTTGATTTTAACCCTCAACACAAAAGAGCTGGAGTTGGAATTTTAGTCCACCCTGATTCTCAACACAAAGGGCTTGCTTCAAAAGCTTTAGAATTATTAATAAAGTATTGTTTTACGCATTTACAATTACATCAATTATATGCAAATATTACAGATGATAACCATAACAGTTTACATCTTTTTCAAAAACACAACTTTACACAGATTGGTATCAAAAAAGATTGGACATACCACAAAGGAACATATAAAAACGAACTACTATTTCAATTAATCAATGAATAAGAAAATTATTTTAGGAGGCATTGCTGTTATTTTTTTAATTGGCGGAATTATTGGCTTTAACTATTATCAAAAAATATTTGGAAAAGCAGTTACCAAAGATGGTGCTGTTTTTATTGGTTCAAACGCTTCTTTTATAGATGTTCAAAAACAACTTACTGAATTTGTAAAACATCCCGAAAATTTTGTTTGGGTTGCAGAAAAGAAAAAATTCACTCACCCTAAAGGCGGAAAATACTTGTTAAAAGAAGGTATGAGTATGAATGATGTGGTAAACCTTTTACGTAGCGGAAATCAAACTCCAATCACTTTATCCTTCAACAATCAAGATACTTTAGAAAAATTAGCAGGAAGAATTTCCGAACAAATTGAAGCTGATTCTACTGCTTTATTACAAGCAATGATTGATACTAACTTTTTATCAACTAACAATTTTACAGAAAAATCAGCTTTAGGAATGTACATTCCAAATAGCTATGAGTTTTACTGGAATACTTCCGCAGAAAACTTCCGTGATAAAATGTTACGTGAATACAATCGTTTTTGGACTTCTGCTAGATTAGAAAAAGCTAAAAAACTAAATCTTTCAAAAGAAGAAGTTATCACATTAGCTTCTATTGTTCAAAAAGAAACAGCTCAAAAAATTGAGCGTCCTATTGTTGCCGGTTTATATTTAAATCGCTTAAAAGACAACTGGCCTTTGCAAGCTGATCCTACTGTTATTTATGCTATTAGAGAAATTAAAGGACAAGATTTTGTAGTAAAAAGAGTTTTGAATAAAGATTTAGTAATAGACTCTCCTTACAATACCTACAAGAACACAGGACTTCCTCCTACTTTAATTGCAATGCCTGACATTTCCTCTATTGATGCTGTTTTAAACCACAAAAAACACAACTATTATTATATGTGTGCAAGTGTAGATAAGATTGGTTTTCATGAATTTGCAAATTCTTTAGCACAGCACAACAGAAATGCTGCGAAATACCAACAATGGATAAATCAACAAGGAATAAGAAGATAAATTAACAAAAATTTATTTTTACTAATTTTAATAAAAGATTATCAAAAAGATAATAAAACCCTATTTTTTTTATATTTAAACCAAATATAACACCGGAAAACAGCTTTATTTCTAACAGTTAATAAACGGTAATTTACTGATTTATAATCTGTTATAAAAAATTACCGTATCTTTGCACAGCTAAACAGAAAGTATTTAATTATCAAGCATTTAGTATTAGTAATTGTAACCTTTACAATCTTAACTAGTTTTACAGAGGTTACAATTAAACACGAAAAAGCTGTTACTACCCCAGTTCCAGTGAACAAAATCGAAAAAGTGAATGTTCCTTTTTTATCAAATGATTTTGTTGGATTTAAAGAAGCTTTAGCTTTTAAAGAATCTCAAGGGAGATACAGAGTTATTAATGAGCTTGGCTACTTAGGGAAATACCAATTTGGTAAAGAAACTTTAAAAAGATTCCGAATTTACAACACCGATTACTTCTTAAAAACCCCTGAATTACAAGAACGTACATTTGTAGCTTACTGTAAGCTAAACAAATGGATTTTACGTAAGGATATTAAAAGAAGCATTGGCAAAACCATTAACGGAATAAAGATAACTGAATCAGGTATTTTAGCTGCAGCCCATTTAAGTGGTGCTGGAAATGTAAAAAAGTTTTTACGATCAAACGGAGCTATTCAATTTAACGATGCTTTTGGAACATCAATAGAATCGTATTTGAAAAAGTTTGCTGATTATGATGTTTCTAATATCGAAGCAACTAAAAAGCCCGTTGTCTAACTAACAACAAACAGAAACAACAAAAAAAGCATCGATAATTTCGATGCTTTTTTATTATTTATGAATGATAAAAATTGCGGGACGCTTGTGTAAATCCGGTTTAGCGTTTTTCCACTCTTTTATTGTCAATGTTTTAATATACTCTGTTGGAAGCGTAATATCACATGCAACACAAACTCTTGTTTCAGGAGATAAAGTAGCTCTTAAATCGTCTAACATTTTCTCATTTCTATAAGGAGTTTCTATAAATAGTTGCGATTGATTTTTATCTTTTGACAGCTTCTCTAAGTCTTTGATTGCTTTTTTTCTTTCCGCTTTATCAATAGGCAAATATCCGTTGAACGCAAAACTTTGCCCATTCATTCCCGACGCCATAATTGCCAACAAAATTGATGATGGACCAACCAATGGCACCACTTGAATACCTTTTTGATGAGCTAAGTTCACAATACTAGCTCCTGGATCAGCTACCGCAGGCACTCCTGCTTCTGAAAGTAAACCTACAGACACTCCTGTTTCGCAAATATCTAGATAATTCTTAGTTTCTAAATCATCAGAATACTTATCTAACAACATTAACTGTAAAGAAGGTTGAGATTTGGTAGGAGTAATTCTTTTAATAAATCTTCGAGCCGACTTCTCATTTTCAACAATAAAATAATCTAATTGCTCTACCACTTTTTTAACCGATAAAGGCATAACCTCTAAAGGTTCAGTATCTCCTAAAGTCGTAGGAATCAAGTATAATTTACCTTTCATTATTTATCTCTAATTTTGAAGCGATAATTGTACACACTTCATCTAACATTTTATACACATTTTCAAAACCTTGATCTCCTCCATAATACGGATCAGGAACACTCATATTTTCATTAGGATACAACTCGTTCAAAATCATTTTTACTTTTTCTCGTTGCATACTATTTTCAGATATCGCTACAACATCATCGTAATTACTTTTATCCATAGCAAAAATCATGTCAAACTTATCAAAATCAGCTTTTTCAAACTTTCTTGAACGTTGATTTGTAATATCGATCCCATATTTTTTTGCTACTTGAACAGAACGTTTATCTGGTAATTCACCTACATGATAACCAGCAGTTCCTGCAGAATCTACTTCATATAACTCTGAAGATAACTTTGCTTGTAAAATTCCTTCTGCCAATGGTGATCGACAAATATTCCCCAAACAAACCATTAATATTTTTTTCATCTCTATAAAATAAAAAAACCTCACTTAGTGAGGCTATTTCTTAAAGCGTTAATTTCTTCGTTAAATCTTCAACGTACTTTTTAAACTGCTTATCAGTCTCCGTTAAATTATCTACAGTTTTACAAGCATGCAATACAGTAGCGTGATCTCTTTTACCTATTTGACTTCCAATACTTGCTAATGACGATTTTGTCATACGCTTAGCAAAATACATAGCTAACTGACGTGCTTGTACAATATGACGTTTACGTGTTTTCGATTGTAAAGTTGCTACATCCATATCAAAATACTTCGATACCACTTTTTGAATATAATCAACCGACAACTCTTTTTTCGTGTTCTTTACAAACTTGTCTACAATTTGTTTTGCCAACTCAATTGTAAATTCTTTTCTATTGAAAGAAGCTTGTGCAATCATCGAAATAATCACTCCTTCTAACTCACGAACATTCGATTTGATATTTTTAGCAATATACTCTACAATTTCTTCTGGCATTTCAACACCATCTCTGTACAATTTGTTTTGTAAGATAGAAATTCTTGTTTCATAATCTGGTGCTTGTAATTCAGCCGACAATCCCCATTTAAAACGAGACAATAATCGTTGCTCAATATCTTGCATATCAACAGGCGCTTTATCTGAAGTTAAAATTACCTGTTTTCCATTTTGATGTAGATGATTAAATATATGGAAGAACACATCTTGTGTTCCTGCTTTTCCTGATAAAAACTGAACATCATCAATAATCAACACATCAATCATCTGATAGAAATGAATAAAATCATTTCTAGTATTCGACTTTACCGAATCTATAAATTGTTGTGTAAATTTTTCCGAAGAAATATATAAAACGGTCTTATCTGGATATTTATCTTTTATTTCAACACCAATAGCATGTGCTAAATGCGTTTTTCCTAAACCAACCCCACCATAAATTAATAATGGATTAAATGAGGTACCTCCTGGTTTATTCGCAACTGCCATACCTGCTGAACGTGCTAATCGGTTTGAGTCTCCTTCTACAAAATTCACAAAATTGTAGTTCGGATTTAACTGAGACTCAATCTTTACTTTTTGTAAACCTGGAATAATAAAAGGATTCTTCAATTCACGTTTCGACTCTAACGGAACTGTTACCTTTTGAGGTTTTAAAGGATTACGATTTGAACTTGGTATTTTTACAGTTTGTGGACTATTACTACTATACGTATTTTCCATACGCACATCGTAGATTAATTTTGCATCACTTCCTAACTGACGAACTAAAGCGACTCTTAACAATTTGATGTAGTGTTCCTCTAACCATTCGTAAAAAAATTTACTTGGAACTTGTACTGTTAAAGCCTCCCCTGCTAATTTAATTGGCTTAATTGGCTCGAACCAAGTTTTGTATGCTTGAGGTTTAATGTTGTCTTTTATAAAAGACAAGCATTCCATCCAAACTGAATCGGCTGTTTTAGTCATATTAGGTAAAAATCAATTTTAGTTGTTAATTTTTATTCAGATTTAGGGGACACCAAACACCAACGTCTGGGCGAACAAAAGTGTGAATAAATTTTAGTATAAAAAAATCAAATCGCTATTGACTTTTATTTTTTTTTTGCGTATTGTTTGTGCAAATTAAAAAAATAATCTTTTGCAAAAACATAACACATCTATACGTGTTCGGTATGCTGAAACTGATCAAATGGGTGTAGTTTACCATGGAAACTACGCGCAATTTTTTGAAATTGGTCGCACCGAATGGCTACGTTCTTTGGGCGTTACATACAAATATATGGAAAAAACAGGTACCATGTTACCGGTAATTTCTTTATCTTGTAATTTTAAAAAATCAGCTTTATACGACGACGAATTGACGGTAACCACGATTCTAAAAAAAACACCTTCAGTTAAGATTGAATTTGACTACGAAATCACTAATCAAAACAATGAACTAATTTGTACAGGTAACACCGTTTTGGCATTTATTAACATTGAAACAAAAAAACCTATGCGTTGTCCTGATTATATTTTAGATAAATTAGCTGTTTCAAAATAACTAAACAAAAAATTAATGAAAATATATACCAAAACTGGCGATAAAGGAACAACTGCTTTATTTGGCGGCACTCGAGTACCAAAATACCATTTACGAATAGAAAGTTACGGAACTGTTGACGAGTTGAACTCTTACATTGGTTTAATCAGAGACCAAGAAATAGACGACTCTTTGAAAAAAAAACTAACAAAAATTCAAAGTGATTTATTTACTCTTGGAGCTATGTTAGCAACTCCACCAGAAAAAGAAGTTTTAAAAAGTGGTAAAGAGCGTTTAAATATTCCTAAAATTAACGAGAGCTCTATTCAATTTTTAGAAGATGAAATTGATTTGATGAATAACGACTTACCTCAAATGACGCATTTTATTTTACCAGGCGGACATCAAACCGTGTCATTTTGTCACATAGCCCGCTGTGTATGCCGTCGTTCGGAACGATTAACTGTCGCTTTAAACGAAGAAGAAACGATTAGCGACACCATTTTGAAGTATTTAAACCGACTTTCTGACTACCTTTTTGTGTTGGCACGAAAGTTGACCCAAGACTTACAAGCTGAGGAAATTAAATGGATTCCTGAAAAGCTTTAACAAAGTTCTTTTTTTATTGATTCACATTTTTTAAAAAAAACTTGACTTTTTACAAAAAAAAATTATTTTTGCGGAAAATCTTATTAAACCGATAAAGAAATGTATTGGACACTTGAATTAGCATCTTATTTAGCAGATGCACCTTGGCCTGCAACTAAAGACGAATTAATCGATTACGCAATTCGTACTGGAGCACCCCTAGAAGTGGTTGAAAACTTACAAGATATCGAAGATGAAGGTGATGCGTACGATTCTATTGTTGAAATCTGGCCAGATTACCCTACAGAAGAAGATTATCTTTGGAACGAAGATGAATACTAGAAAAAATAAATAACAAAAAGTCTCTTTTACAGAGGCTTTTTTTTTGCTTACTTTTAAGCACTTAAAATAAAAACAAAAAAACGTTAGTTAAAACAATTTAACCAACTAAAAAACAATATTTTACAAATGAGCGTTTTAAATTCGATTATAAAACTATTTGTTGGAGACAAACAAGAAAAAGACCTAAAATCACTACAACCGATCGTTGAAAAAGTACGATCTTTTGAAAATTCATTAAGCAATTTATCTAATGATGAATTACGGGCTAAAACCATCGAATTTAAAGCTAAAATTAAAGAAGCTACTCAATCTTTTACAGATAGAATAACTGAACTTGAAGAAGAAGCTAAAAGTGCAGATATCGATCGTCAAGAAGAAATTTATACTGAAATTGACAAATTAAAAGACGAAGCTTACGAAGCATCAGAAGCTGTTTTATTAGACATCATGCCTGAAGCTTTCGCTACTGTAAAAGAAACTGCTAAACGTTTTGCTAACAATACCGAATTAGAAGTAACAGCCACTCCTTTCGATAGAGAATTATCAGCTACCAGAGAACATATTACCCTTGAAGATGACAAAGCTTTTTGGGCTAACTCATGGGATGCTGCTGGTAAAGAAGTTATTTGGGATATGATTCATTACGATGTACAGTTAATCGGTGGATCAGTTTTACACCAAGGTAAAATTGCCGAAATGATGACAGGTGAAGGTAAAACCTTAGTTTCTACACTTCCTGTATACTTAAACGCTTTAACAGGTAACGGAGTTCACGTTGTTACGGTAAACGACTACTTGGCAAAACGTGACCGCGCGTGGATGGCTCCTATTTTTGAGTTCCACGGGTTAAGTACTGACTGTATTGATTTCCACCAGCCAAACTCAGAAGCACGTAGAGCAGCCTACAACGCTGATATTACTTACGGAACTAATAATGAGTTCGGATTTGACTACTTACGTGATAACATGGCTAACTCTAAAAAAGATTTAGTACAACGTGCGCCTAACTATGCTATAATTGACGAGGTGGATTCTGTTTTAATTGATGACGCTCGTACTCCTTTAATTATTTCTGGACCAGTACCACAAGGAGACCACCATGAGTTTAATGAATTAAAACCTTTAGTAGCCGATTTAGTTTCGCTTCAAAACAAATACTTAGTAGGTGTTTTAGCAGAAGCTAAACGTTTAATCAAAGAAGGAGATTCTAAAGAAGGAGGATTCTTATTATTAAGAGTTTACAGAGGTCTTCCTAAAAACAAAGCCTTAATTAAGTTTTTATCTCAAGAAGGAGTTAAACAAATCCTTCAAAAGACAGAAAACTTCTACATGCAAGACAACAACAAGCTAATGCCTGAAGTTGATGCAGAATTATGGTTTACTATTGAAGAAAAAAACAACCAAATTGACTTAACTGATAAAGGTATCGCTCACCTTTCTGAAATTACGAAAAACGAAACGTTCTTCGTTTTACCAGACATCAGTGTAAAAGTTGGTCAAATAGATAAGAGTGAAGCCACTCCTGAAGAAAAAGCTAATCAAAAAGAAGAGTTATATCGTGAATTTAGCGTAAAAAGCGAACGTATCCATACTATGAATCAACTTTTAAAAGCCTACACGGTTTTTGAAAAAGATGTAGAATATGTAGTAATGGATAATAAAGTAATGATTGTAGATGAGCAAACAGGTCGTATTATGGACGGTCGTCGTTACTCTGACGGGCTACACCAAGCGATCGAAGCTAAAGAAAATGTGAAGATTGAAGACGCGACACAAACTTTTGCAACTGTTACTTTACAAAATTATTTTAGAATGTATCGCAAATTATCTGGTATGACAGGTACAGCGATTACAGAAGCAGGTGAGTTCTGGGAAATCTACAAATTAGATGTAGTTGAAATTCCTACGAACAGACCAATTCAAAGAGACGATAAGCAAGATTTAGTTTACAAAACTACACGTGAAAAATACAACGCGGTAATTGAAGATATCGTAAAATTAGTTGGAGAAGGAAGACCTGTATTAGTGGGTACTACTTCGGTTGAAATTTCTGAATTACTAGGAAGAATGTTACAAATTCGTAAGATTCCTCACAATATCTTAAATGCGAAATTACACAAGAAAGAAGCAGATGTAGTTGCTGAAGCAGGTAAACCAGGAGTTGTTACTATTGCAACAAACATGGCTGGTCGTGGTACAGATATTAAATTATCTAACGAAGTTAAAACAGCAGGTGGTTTAGCCATTATTGGTACAGAACGTCATGATTCTCGTCGTGTAGACCGTCAGTTACGTGGTCGTGCAGGACGTCAAGGAGATGTAGGTTCTTCTCAATTCTATGTAGCTTTAGACGATAACTTAATGCGTTTATTCGGTTCGGAAAGAATTGCGAAGATGATGGATAGAATGGGATTAAAAGAAGGTGAAGTAATTCAGCATTCAATGATTTCAAAATCTATTGAAAGAGCTCAGAAAAAAGTAGAGGAAAATAACTTCGGAATCCGTAAGCGTTTATTAGAGTATGATGACATTATGAACGCACAACGTGAGTTTGTATACAAACGTCGTCGTCATGCCTTAGATGGAAAACGTTTACAGATTGATATCGCAAACATGATTTATGACACTTGTGATTCTGTGGTAAGACAAAATAAAGAAGCAAAAGATTTCCAAAACTTCGAATTTGAATTAATTCGTTTCTCAGCAATGACTTCTCCTTTCTCTGAAGAAGAATTCAACAAAACACCAGAACAAGAATTAATTGACAAGTTATATAAAATTGTAACCGAGCATTATAAAAATGATGCTGAAAGAAATGCTGCTAACGCATTCCCTGTTATCAAAAATGTTTTTGAAAACGAAGGTGATCGTTATGAGCGTATCGTAGTTCCTTTTACTGACGGAACTAAAACGTTACAAGTAGTTACTAACTTAAAAGAAGCCTACGAAACTGAAGGTAAATCATTAGTAAACGATTTTGAGAAAAACATCACTTTAGCAATTATTGATGAAAACTGGAAGGATCACTTACGTAAAATGGACGAATTAAAACAAACCGTCCAAAATGCTACGTACGAACAAAAAGATCCGTTATTAGTTTATAAGTTTGAAGCTTTCGAATTGTTCCAAGAAACAATTGATAAGGTCAACAAAGAGGTGTTATCATTCTTATTTAAAGGTCAATTACCTAGCCAAGAAGCATCTCAAGTTTCAGAAGCGCGTGAGCAACAAAGAGAAAAATTAGACCTACGTAAAGACGAAGTTCAAAACTCTACTCAGCAAGCTATTAACAGCGCACGTAATCAACAAACGCAAGAACAACAAATAGTTGAAACAGTTGTACGTGAACAGCCTAAAATTGGTCGTAACGAAAAAGTGACCATCAAAAATGTAATGACTGGTGAAGAAAAAGATGTTAAGTTCAAGCAAGCCATTCCGTTATTAGAACAAGGAACTTGGGTATTACACAATAAATAATCTTTTTTAGATTGTTGGATTATTAGATTAGTGATTTAAAATTTCTAACATCTTATCCAGTAAACAACATATAACAATTAAAAACTCCAATTTGATAAAATCAAATTGGAGTTTTTTTTATAGTCTCTTCTCTATTTTCTATTTTCTAACCCACGAAACTTTCACGTAACCTTTTCAATACTTTTTAATAAAGATTTTATTACTAATAATTTATAATTACTTCATCTTTTAAAAACATTCGAGAGATAACTTTGAGAAACATCGAAGTATACTCAGAATGAAAAAACACAAAAAACGTAAATTAGATATTGCTGTAATATCAGATGTCCATTTAGGAACCTTTGGTTGTAGAGCTACAGAACTTCACAATTACCTAAAAACTATCAATCCGAAAATTCTAATTCTAAACGGAGATATTATTGATATTTGGCAGTTTAACAAACGTTACTTTCCTACACCACACATGAAAGTCATCAAACAATTGATGAATTTTATCACCTCTGGAACAAAGGTATACTACATTACTGGGAATCATGATGAAATGCTACGTAAATTTAGAGGATTCCGTTTAGGAAGCTTTGAAATTGTTAATAAAGTTGTGTTAGATATCGACGGTAAAAAAGGATGGTTTTTTCACGGAGATGTTTTTGATGTTACCATGCAACATTCGAAATGGCTTGCCAAACTAGGCGGAATGGGCTATGACTTTTTAATCCTTATCAACACCATTGTAAATTGGGTTAGTCATAAAATAGGATATGGAAGATTATCCTTCTCTAAAAAAATAAAAAACAGCGTAAAAAGCGCTATAAAATTCATTAATGATTTTGAAACTACTGCAGCAGATATCGCTATAGATGAAGGCTATGATTATGTTGTATGCGGTCATATTCATCAACCAGAAATAAGAATTATTGAAACTGATAAAGGAACTACCACTTACCTGAATTCTGGTGATTGGATAGAAAACTTAACTGCTTTAGAATACAAAAACAACAATTGGTCTTTGTACGAATACGAAAAAGACGAAATAGCTAAAAATATCCATTTGAATTATACTGTAAAAGATCTAGAGTTTGTAAGCTCAGGTCAAAATAGTAGCGAACTTTTCACAGAGTTACTTAAAGAGTTTAATATTAAAACTCAATAATTATGAAGCCCATAATGGGCATTTAGTTAAGAAAAGGTCAACACCATCTATTGACCTTGTTAAATTTCTAAAAACAAACAATTAAAAAACAAGCAAATGAAAATACTATACGCTTTTCAAGGAACAGGAAACGGACATGCAAGTAGAGCTTTAGAAATTATTCCTCATTTACAAAGACGTGGTGAGGTAGATATACTTGTAAGCGGATCACAATACGAAATAGGACTTCCTTTTGATATAAAATATAAATTACATGGTTTAGGATTCGTTTTTGGTAAAAAGGGAGGAATTGACCTGATTAGCACTTTAAAAAGTTTAAACTTAAAAAAAGTGTATCAAGAAATTAAAACACTTCCTGTAAAAGAATACGATTTAGTAATCAATGATTTTGAACCTATTTCAGCCTGGGCTTGCTTATTTAGAAATGTACCTATTATTTCTTTAAGCAATCAAAACGCATTGTTAAACGAAAAAAATTCAGCCTATCAAAAATTTAGATTAGAACGATTAATAATCAAATATTACGCTCCAGCTAAAAATAAATTCGGATTTCACTTTAAAACACACTCATCTTCCACTTTCTTACCTATTATTCGTAAAGAAATTCGTTATCGAAATACTACTAACAAAGGGCATTATACCGTGTACCTTCCTTCTTATAGTGATGAGAAAATAGTAAAAACACTTTCCAACATAAAAGATATTAAATGGCAGGTGTTTTCAAAGAAAAGTAAAGAACATCAGTTTTTTCATAACATTACAATTCTTCCTATAAACGATGATGCTTTTATTCGAAGTATAGCTTCCTCTAAAGGAGTTATTTGCGGTGCAGGTTTTGCTACTCCTACCGAAGCTTTATATCTGCGTAAAAAACTATTGGTTATTCCTATGAAAAACCAATACGAACAGCAGTGTAATGCTATCACTTTAAAAGAAATGGGGGTTACGGTTGTAAAAAAATTAAGTAAAAAACAATTGCCAAAAATTGAAAAGTGGATTAACTCAAACAAAATTGTTGAAGTTCACTATCCTGATGTTACTGAAGATATGCTAGATGCCATCATCTTACCCTATTACAACAAAACAATACTCCCTGAAATTACCATTGAATAGTAGCCAAACCAACATCTTTTAAAAAGTTGTTGGTTTTAGAAAAATGCTTATTACCAAACCAGTAACCTCGATTAGCACTTAATGGTGAAGGATGTCCAGAAGTTAAAATGTGATGCTTTTTATTATCAATTAATTTTACTTTTTTCTTAGCAAAACCACCCCATAACAAAAACACTACATCATTTTTTTCTTCGGAAATTTTCTGAATCACGGCATCAGTAAACTGCTCCCATCCTTGTTTTTGGTGACTTCCTGCCTCTCCTGCTCTAACCGTTAAAGTAGCATTTAACAACAATACTCCTTGTTTTGCCCAACGTGACAAATCACCACTTTTGGGGTACGGAATATTTACATCTGTTTCAATTTCTTTAAAAATATTGATGAGTGATGGTGGATGTGTAATACCATCATGAACCGAAAAACACAATCCATTTGCTTGCCCTTCTCCATGGTAAGGATCTTGACCTAAAATCACCACTTTTAAATCATCTAGATCACAAAAATCAAACGCTGCAAAAACATCTGTCCCTTTTGGATAACAGGTGTGTTTTGAATATTCATTTTTAACAAAACTGGTAAGGTTTTCAAAATACGGTTTCTCAAATTCTGATTGTAAAATATTTTTCCAGCTATCGTTAATTTTTACTTGCATTGTTTGTTATTTTTGTGATTCTCAAAAAATTTCTGTCAACTCGAGTTATTTACTCGATGTGACATTTAAAAAACAAAAATAGAAATTTGAAAACGAGTATTTCAGAAAAAACACTTCAAGATTTAGAGTTTACAACGGTTTTAGAACAAGTTGCTACACATTGTATCTCCTCTTTAGGAAAAGACAAAGCCATGCTAATTCAACCAATAGCTAACAAGAAAAATTTATTTTTCGAATTAAATATGGTTAATGAATACTTAGCTTCATTTGAAAACGAAAACAGAATTCCTAATCATTATTTTGAAAACATTTCTGAAGAAATTAAGCGACTTGCTATTGAAAATAGTTTTTTAGAAACTGACGGATTTTTAAAAGTAGCTGCTGTTTCTGAAACAGTAAACGAGCTAAAAAAGTTTCTAAAAAAATTTGAAACCTACTACCCTTCATTGTTTATTTTAAGTGATGAAGTTGAGTTCACCACAGTTATTGTTGATAGTATCAAAAAAATTATCACTCCGTATGGTGAAGTTGCCGACAATGCTTCTGCTACTTTAAAACAAATACGTAAAGATATTGGTGCTGTTAGAGGTAAAATATCAGAGAGTTTTTCTCGTGCTCTAAGTAAAAATTTATCAAGCGGATATTTAGACGACATTAAAGAAACGGTGATCGACAATCAACGTGTGTTAGCTGTTTTGGCAATGCATAGACGAAAAGTTAAAGGAAGTTTATTAGGCTCATCTAAATCTGGTAATATCGTATACATTGCTCCGCAAGCTACACTTGCTTACAGTAGAGAATTACAAAACCTATTATACGAAGAAAAGCAAGAAGTAGTTCGTATTTTAAGAGCTTTAGCTACCGAAATACGTCCTTACACTCCACTTTTAACTGAATACCTCACGTTTTTAACACATTTGGATGTTGTAGGTGCCAAAGCTAAATATGCTAAAAGCATTAACGGTTTATTGCCTAAAATAACTAAAGAGAAAAAGGTATTTTTAAAAGACGCCTTCCACCCTATTCTATGGCAAAAAAACAAGGCTAAAAATATTGAAACCATACCTCAAACCCTTGAACTTAACGAAAAACAACAAATTATTGTTATTTCTGGCCCGAACGCAGGGGGAAAAAGTATCACACTGAAAACAATTGGCTTACTACAACTCATGTTGCAAAGTGGATTGTTAATTCCAGTTCATGAACGTAGTGAAACAACATTATTCAATACTATTTTAACAGATATCGGAGACAATCAATCTATCGAAAACCAACTAAGTACCTATAGTTATCGATTAAAAAACATGCGTTACTTCTTAAGAAAATGTAATAACCAAACCTTATTCTTAATTGATGAATTTGGTACGGGATCTGATCCTGAATTAGGAGGTGCTTTAGCTGAAATTTTCTTAGAAGAATTTTACGAAAATAAAGCCTTCGGAATTATCACTACGCACTACGCAAACTTAAAAGTATTAGCTGATGAATTAGAAAACGTTACCAATGCCAATATGCAGTTTGATGAACGTACTTTAGAACCTTTATATCGATTATATATCGGTCAAGCTGGAAGTTCTTTTACGTTTGAAGTAGCACAGAAAAACGGGATTCCGTATAGCTTAATTAACAGAGCTAAAAAACGTGTAGAAACTGAAAAAGTACGTTTAGACAAAACGATTTCTAAACTTCAAAAAGAACGAAATCGCTTACAAAAAACTTCTGAAAGTTTAGACAAGCAAAAATCAAAAGGACAAGAACACATTGAGAATCTTCAAGAAAAAGAATTAAGAATTCGCGAAAAATTAGAAGGTTTTCAAGAACTATACGACAATAACCAACGTATGCTTACCTTAGGTAGAAAGATTAACGAGTTATTGAATAAGTATTTTCAAACTAACAATAAAAAGGAATTATCTACCAACTTTTTTAAATGGGTAACTGCTGAAAAAACAAAGCACTTAAAGAAGAATCCTCCAAAAAAGAAAACAAAAGTAGAAAAGCAGGAAGAAAAAGTAACTGCACAAAAACAACAAGAAGCTATTAAAAAAGTAGAGAAAGAAGTGCTTCAAAAAGTAGTAAAAGTTCGAGAAGAGAAGCAAAAAGAAGCTGAAAAAATCGCCAAAGAAAAAGCTGCTTATGTTTTTAAAGTTAATGACAGGGTTCGTTTAGTAGATGGAAATGCTGTAGGTACCATTGACAAAATAGAAAAGAAAAAAGCCTTTATCAATTACGGTTTATTTACAACAGAAGCCAAAATAGAACAATTAGAATTGGTAGAAAGAGCTAAAAAGTAGTTTTAATTTTATCATTCTTATAACAACATTAAAAACTAACATGATTATTAGAAAAGCTACTCCACAAGACACCAAAGAAATTGCTGCTTATATGATGTTAGCAATGGAAGATATTGTATATGAATTCATAGGAGAAAACTCAAGAGAAAAAGCACTTTCTTTTTTAGAAAAGTTAATTCTTCAAAAAGAAAACCAATATTCTTACGAAAACTGTTGGGTGATTGACGATAATGATAATGCTATTGCTGTAGTAAACGTTTATAACGGAGCAGATTTAAAGAAACTGAGAACTCCTGTAGCTTCTTTGGTAAAAACAATGTTCAATCGAGATTTTCAATGTGAAGACGAAACTCAAGAAGGTGAGTTTTATATTGACTGTACCGGTGTAAACCCTAACTATCAAGGTAAAGGTCTTGGATCTAAAATACTACACTTTTTAATTGATGAATACGTTTCTAAAAGAAAAGAAACCTTAGGTTTATTAGTTGATAAAGATAATCCGAATGCAAAAAGATTGTATTTAAAACTAGGGTTTGAAGTAACAGGAGAAAGGACTCTTACAGGAAAAGAAATGGAACACTTACAAATAAAACCTATTCTTATTTCTTAAAATATTATTTCACCCTACTTGTCACCCTGTGCTACGATTTTTTCGTCTTATATATGAAACCAAAACAACTATTCATTTATAAAGAAATCATCTTATGAAAAAAAAATCAATAGCTCTTGTACTTTTCTTGCTTACAATAAACTTAGTGTTTTCTCAAGGAATTGACTTTAAGAACCTAAAATTTGAAGAAGCCTTAGCCCAAGCTAAAGCAGAAAATAAATTAATATTTATCGACTTTCATACAGAATGGTGTGGTCCGTGTAAAAAGCTTGCTAAAGGTCCGTTTAAAGAACCTAAAAATGGTGAGTTTTATAATAAAAACTTCATCAATTTAAAACTTGACGCTGAAAAAGAAGGTATAGCAGAAGCAAAACGATATAAAATTACTTCTTACCCTACTTTAATATTTGTAAATAGTGATGGAAACATTGTTCATAAAGGCATTGGAGTTACTAATGGGTACGATATGATTGGGTTCGGAACTGAAGCATTAAACGCTTCGAGTTCAAAATATAGTTGGGCGAAACTACAAGAAATGTTTGCTGAAAAACAAAATGACGAAGCATTTCTAAAACTTTACATTCAAAAAATGGAAGAACTTGGCACAGATACTTCGAAAGGGATTGATGCTTGGTTAAAAGTGCAAACTGAATTTAAAGAGTCTGACATTCAAATGATGAATTTCTTGTTAAGTAAACAAGAAATATATGTGGGGTCAAAAGCTGAAGAAATTTTCAACAATAATTACGAACATTATTTAACTCTTGCTACCGATAGACAAAAAAAATCTTTAAATCGATTTAAAAATGCAGTCTTCTTAAGGTCGGCTAGATATGCTCAAAAAAGCCAAGACCCTGAACTTATGAAAGTAGTAATTGAACGCTATAAAACTGGTGATTATCGTTCAAAATCTGGTGATAATTTAACTACTTATACTATGGATTATTACCGTTTTTCTAAAAATTATGAAGCTTTTAAACGTTTAGCTGAACAATACATTGATAGTTTAATGAACCAAAAAACTATTAAAAAAATTAAGGAAGAAGACAGTAAGTATTATCAATTTTATTCCAAAAATAAAGAGTTTGGAAAAGATTCATTTACTGATATCATGCTACAAAATTATAAAGAAGGTAGAGAAGCTAACAATACTGTAAAACCTATTATTGAAACAGCTAATCATTACTTCGACTTCGCACAAACAAGAAAAGAAAAAAGAAATTTAGAGAAATGGGTTAAATACTGCTATAAATTAATTCCTGAAAAATATTCAGTAGATAACTTAAAAGCAGATATGTTGTACAAAGCAGGAAAAACAAAAAAGGCAATTGCTCTTAAAGCTATTGCTATAGAAAAAATGCCTTACACCGTAAAAAAGAAAGTGAATTTTGAGCATGAGCTAGAACTCATGAAAGCAAATAAAAAGTTATAATTTAATTAAGAAAATTATAACAAATATTACTTAGTTTATTTTATAAGTTTACCATGTGAGAAAGCTTAATAAAATAACCAAAAAATCAACTCTATTTCCTATAATAGGGTTGATTTTTTTGTTGTTATTTTCTCCTTGTAAAGTTAGAAATTTTGTACAAGCAGAACTAAATGTTCCGCAAACAGAGGTTTCAAACAAAAGCCAAACAACTCACAACCATATAAGTTGTTATGACAGTGAAATTACAGATGCTTCTCTAATACAAGCGGCTTCTTCTACCAAAATTTCACCATTTTTTCTAACTAGAGCTTTTAACTTCTCTTTTTACTTTGTTGAAAGTTTTCCTAATAAAATTACTACTGATTATCAAAAAAAGGGGTTTATAACATCTTCTATCCCTCTTTATATTTTATTCAAAAACTTCAAGGTTTATCTTTAAGCCTTCCCTCCTATTAACATTCACAAATAAAATAAAATCTACATAATACTAACTTATGTAGTTCATCGACTGTGCTTAAAACTTTAAAATAGCATCGGTCATCATACCGAAATAAAATATTATGATAAACAACAATATAAAAAACGACTCAGGACTTTTAGTTCTGGCAATACGATTAGTTATTGGATGGACTTACTTCTCAGCTTTTTGGAGAAGAACTATTTTAGCTAACAAACTCGATCCTGAAGTAGCAGGCTACATCGGAGAGAAATTCAACCATTTTCTTCCAAATGCATTAGGTATTAAGCCTATTATTCAATATTTAGTTGAAAACCCAGATATACTCTGGTTAAATATGGTAATATTTACCATTATTGAAGGAATTGTAGGACTCTTTATCATCTTTGGTTTATTCACCAGAATAATGAGTATTGGTGTATTCGGTCTTGCTATGGGAATTCTTTTAGGTTCTGGTTGGATTGGAACAACCTGCCTTGACGAATGGCAAATTGGTGTGCTTGGAATCGCAACAGGATATGTACTATTTTTAACAGGAAGCGGTAAGTACTCACTAGATAACTACTTTATGAAGAACAATTTTTCCTTCACTAATAAAAAATGGTTTGCATGGTTAGGATCAGGAATTTTACCAATTAAAAACAACATTTTTCCAAGGTTTGTTTTAATAGGGTCGTTAGCCATTTTAGGAATGACGTTATTTACCAATCAAGTATTTCATGGCGGTGTTTGGGGAACACTTCATAACAAATCGGTTAAACCTAAATTAAAAATAACAGAAGGTAAAATTAACAACAACATGCTTTCTTTTGACGTTTTTAGAACAGAAGGTGTTGATGTATACGGCTCATGGATTATTGCTATCGAGGTATTGGATCAAAATAACAACACTATTGTTCAATATTCTCAAAAAGAATTAGCTTCGTTAGCTGATCAAAACATATCAAACTATTATGTTGCTAAAATTAAACCAGGCAAACATAGCTTAGTTATTCCTTTAGGAGCCAAAGCAAAAATGACTTTTAGTAATCAAGTTTTTTCACAGCTTTCGAACGGAACATATACCGTAAAAATAACAGACATTAGCGGTGCTTTTTGGTCACATGAAATAACTAAATAAACAAAAAACGCCATAGTGTTTGTTTAATCACTATGGCGTTTTTCTATTATTCTTAATAAAGTTTATTCTAGTCCTTCCATTTCTGCATCATAAAATAAACCTGCTGCTTCAATAAGTCCTTCAAGTTCATTTGCTAAATCTTGTTCATTTTCATCAGATAAGTCTTCAAACCACTCTATTTCATCATCTTTTAAATTGATTAAAAAACGTGGATACTCTGTATGTAACACAAAAATATCTTCTGGATGATTGCTATTATCTGCTAATAAAAATTTAGGTAAGTTCATTATGTTTGGTTTTAATCAATTGTAAAGTTAATTTATTAAATCGTATAAAAAGTAAAATTGAAGCGGTTGTTAATCCTGCCAATAGTCCAAGCCATATTCCGAAACTACCATACATTTCTTTTGAACCAAAATAAAAGCTGATTGGAAAACCAACCACCCAATACGATATAAATGTTATCAATGTCGGCATTTTAACGTCTTGTAAACCACGCAAAGCTCCTAACACCATTACTTGTATACTATCACTAATTTGAAAAATAGCTGCCGCAATTAATAAATTAGCTGCAATACTCATCACCTCCATATTATCTACATAGTTTTCAGCATCGCTTAAATCCATGTATAAATTTGGTAATGACTTGTGAAAAACAAAGAAGAAGGTTGCAAAAACAACTGCTAAAATCGTTCCTAAGAAAAATATAGAAAACGCTATTCTTCTCAACTCTTTATAATCTTGTAATCCTTTCTGATTTCCCACTCGAATCATTGATGCTACACTTAATCCTGTTGCTACCATGAAGGTCATTGAAGATAAATTCAATGCAATTTGATTCGCTGCTTGCGGGTTTTTTCCTAGCAATCCACTTAACCAAACAGCAGCTGTAAAAATAGCTACCTCAAAAAACATTTGCATGGCACTAGGTGTTCCTAAATTGATGATTTTTCGAAGCATTAACGTATCTAACACAAAAAACTTAATGTTGGTTACTAAACGTTTTGAACGTTCTTTTTTACTTAACAACCACCATAAATAGGTTACCATTACAAATCTTGATAGCAAGGTTCCGTAAGCAGCACCTACAATTCCTAATTCTGGGAAACCAAACTTTCCGTAGATTAATAAATAGTTCAACAATACATTTAACACATTGGCTATTAATGTCGCATACATCGGATAACGCGTCATCGACATTCCATCACTGAATTGTTTAAATGCCTGAAAAACAATCATGGGTATTAATGAAAAAGCTACCAAATCTAAATATGGTATTGCCAACTCAACCACCTCTACAGGTTGTTTCATTAAATACATTAAAGGTTTTGAAAAGAACACTGCTAAAAACAAAATGATTCCCATCATGGTACACAGAAAAAGTCCATGTTTAAAAGCTGATTTAGCCTGATCAAAATTGTTTGACGAATCAGCTTCTGCAATTAAAGGTGTTATAGCAGTAGAAAAACCAATACCTAACGACATGGCAATGAACATAAAACTGTTCCCTAATGAAACCGCTGCTAATTCAGCTGTTCCTAGTTGCCCCACCATAATATTATCTATAAAACTTACAAATGTATGCCCTAGCATTCCCAACATTACAGGCGCTGCAAGTTTCAAGTTATATTTAAACTCCGAAGTATATTGTTGTAAATTCAATTTGCGTCCTTTTTACAAGCTGCGAAGATAAGTTTTTTAAAGGTGCTCTTACTTTATCTTCTTCATTTTTTAATTTATTTAACTACCTTTGATTTTTATTAAAACTCGAATAAAATGGCTTCAATAACACTAAAAGGAAACCCTATTGAAACAATAGGTAACCTACCTGAAACTGGAACTAAAGCAATTGATTTTTCATTAGTTGCAACAGACCTATCAATTAAAAACTTAAACGATTTTAATGGACAACGCTTAATTCTTAATATTTTTCCTAGTGTTGATACAGGTACTTGTGCTACTTCGGTAAGAGAGTTTAATAAAAAAGCTGCTAACCTAGAAAACACTAAAATTTTATGTATTTCTAGAGATTTACCTTTTGCTCAAGGTCGTTTTTGTGGTGCTGAAGGTATTGAAAACGTTATTATGTTATCTGATTTTGCCGCTGGTCAATTTGGTAAAGACTATGGTTTAGAAATTGTTACAGGACCTTTAGCAGGCTTACACTCTCGCTCTGTTGTTATTATTGATGAAAATGGTAATGTAACATACACAGAACAAGTAAATGAAACTGTTGATGAACCTAATTACGAAGCCGCATTAAAAGCATTGTAATCATTTATGAAGAACCCTAATGACGGCTTTTTGAAAGGACGCATACGTAGTATTAAATTTGCTTTAAAAGGAATGTGGCTACTAATGACCACAGAAGATAGCATAAAAGCTCAACTTACATTTGCTTTGATTGCTACTATCTTCGGGGTTTATTTTGATATATCAGCTACAGAATGGATGTTCCAAACTTTAGTCATCGGTATTGTCTTAGTAGCCGAAGCTTTAAATACTGCTGTTGAAAAAGTAGCTGATTTTGTACATCCAGATTATCATGAGAAAATAGGCTTTATAAAAGATATTGCAGCTGGAGCTCCTGCCTTTGCTGCAATGATATCTTTAATTATCGCAGGGATAATTTACCTTCCTAAAATAATAGCTATATTGTAGCGTTCAATTTATTTCTAACAAAAATACATGGCAAAAAAAAAGACAACTGTTCAAAAAAAACAACCTAAAAAATCTATTATTACAAGAATAGGTTCCTTTTTTTCTAATAGACAAAACCAAACAATTCTTGGTTTTTTTCTATTACTGTTTTCTATCTTTTTAACTGTTGCTTTTATCTCTTTTTTCTTTTCGTGGCAAGAAGATCAAAGTACCTTAACTAAATTTGCAGACAGAACTGTTCAAACAAAAAATTTGCTAGGTAAAATTGGTGCTAAATTGAGTAACTTTTTTGTGTATAAAGGCTTTGGTTTAGGAGCATTTCTTATTCCTATAACCTTATTTTTAACAGGTGCTCGTATTTTATTACAAACTAACTTAAAACGCATTATTACTTCTTGGAATTGGGGTATCTTAATTATGCTTTGGATTTCTACTTCACTAGGATTTGTAGAAAAAGAAAACGCCTTGTTATCTGGAGTTATCGGTTTTGAATTAAACGAATATTTACAAACATTTTTAGGTAAAACTGGTTTAACGATTTTATTATTATTCTTTTTAGTAGCTTATTTAATCATTCGTTTTAGCATTACACCTGAAACAATTAGCGAAAAAGTAAAAAGTCAAAAAGAGAAGAGTAAAATTATTTTTAATGAAAAAACCACCACAACTCAAGATGATACTACAATTATAGAAGATTCAACAATTATTGAAAAGACTACTTCTGAAGTTGAAAAACCTAAAACAGATAATAAATCAGACTTTGAATTATCTGTAGAAAATTTACAACCTACGATTTCTAATTATTCTGATGTAAATAACACAAAGGAAACAGAAGATATTCCTTTAAACGTTCACCAAACAAAAGAACCTAGTCTTAATATTGCAGAAGACAGTAAAAACGAAGTTGAAGTTGCTATTGAAAAAATTGCAGAAGAAAAAAGTGTTACCGAAAACTTATCGGATCAATTAATAAAAGATTTTGGTGAATTTGATCCTACGCTAGAACTAGGAAACTTCAAATTTCCAACCTTCAACTTACTTAAAGAATATAACGAAAGTATTTCTGTTGATCCTACCGAATTAGAAGCCAATAAAAACCAAATTGTAGAAACCCTAAAAAACTACAAAATTGGTATTGCTCAAATTAAAGCCACGGTTGGACCAACAATTACCTTATATGAAATCGTACCAGAAGCAGGGGTACGTATTTCAAAAATTAAGAATTTAGAAGACGATATCGCCCTATCACTTTCTGCTTTAGGAATTCGTATTATCGCACCAATTCCTGGGAAAGGAACTATTGGTATTGAAGTTCCTAATAAAAAGGCAACCATCGTTTCTATGCATTCGGTAATTGCCTCTAAAAAATTCCAAGAATCACCAATGCAACTTCCTATTGCTTTAGGAAAAACGATTTCTAACGAAACCTTTATTGTCGATTTAGCTAAAATGCCTCACTTACTAATGGCAGGTGCTACAGGACAAGGTAAATCGGTTGGATTGAATGCTATTCTTACTTCCCTTTTATACAAAAAACATCCTGCGGAAGTAAAATTTGTTTTGGTCGATCCTAAAAAAGTAGAATTAACATTGTTCAACAAAATAGAGCGTCATTATTTAGCAAAGTTACCTGATGAATCTGATGCTATTATTACTGATACTACGAAGGTTGTTAACACTTTAAATTCGTTATGTATTGAAATGGACAATCGTTACGACTTGTTGAAAGAAGCAATGGTTCGTAACATCAAAGAATACAATGCGAAGTTCAAAGCTCGTAAATTAAACCCTGAAAACGGACATCGATTTTTACCTTATATCGTGTTAGTAATCGATGAATTTGCCGATTTAATTATGACTGCTGGTAAAGAAGTAGAAACTCCTATTGCTCGTTTAGCACAATTAGCCCGTGCGATTGGTATTCACTTAATTGTAGCTACGCAGCGTCCGTCGGTAAATGTAATTACAGGTATTATTAAAGCGAACTTCCCTTCAAGAATTGCCTTTAGAGTAACTTCAAAAATTGATTCAAGAACAATTTTAGATGCGCCTGGAGCTGATCAGTTAATTGGCCGAGGAGATTTATTATATTCTGCAGGAAATGATATCACCCGTATTCAATGTGCTTTTGTTGACACTCCTGAAGTAGAGAAAATTACCGATTTCATTGGTTCTCAGCGTGCTTATCCTGAAGCGTATCTATTACCAGAATACGTAGGTGAAGAAGGTGGCACAAATCTTGATATCGATATCGCAGACAGAGACAAATTATTTAATGATGCTGCTGAAATAATTGTAACCGCGCAACAAGGTTCGGCATCGTTATTGCAACGTAAATTAAAGTTAGGATACAACCGCGCCGGTAGGTTGATAGATCAGTTAGAAGCCGCAGGTATTGTGGGGCCTTTTGAAGGTAGTAAAGCAAGACAAGTTTTAGTAACCGATTTAATTGCCTTAGAGCAATTATTAGAAAACGAAAAGAATTAATAATTATAAACTATTCCGAAAGTGGAAATTAGAAAGACGATGAAAAAAATAGGATTATTATTTATTGGATTATGTATTAGCGTAAGTGCTATGGGACAATCAAAATCTTCAGAAGCAAAAAAATTGCTTGATGAAGTATCTTCTAAAATGGGAGCTTATAAAAACATGGTGATAGGTTTTAACTCATCACTAGTAAACAAAGCTGCAGGTATTACCAACGACCCACCAATTAGAGGAGAAATAACCCTATCTGGCGAAAAATATAACTTAGATTACTTAGGAAACACGTTTATTTTTGACGGAAAAAAATTAGTTGTTATCAATCAAGACGAAAAAGAAGTTACCATTACCAATGGTAATATTGAAGAAGAAGATGGATTTATCTATCCTTCTAAATTATTGACTTTTTACAAAGAAGGGTACAACTACACGATGGGGTCGTTAAAAAACAGTAACGGACGTAATGTTCAATACATCAACTTAACTCCTATTGACAGTAATTCTGATATCGTAAAAGTAGAGTTAGGAATTGATGCGAAAACAAAGCACATTTACAAACTTACTCAAATAGGCGCTAACGGTGCTGAAACTACATTTACTATCACTAAGTTTAAAAGTAACCAGCCTATTTCTGAAAAACTTTTCTCTTTCGATAGAGCTAAGTACACTAAACAAGGTTACTATATCGACTAAAAAATTACACAAAAGTTTTGTTAATGATTTACTTATAAAAATCATTAACAAAACTTTTGTGTTTATATACCTCTAACCTACTACCTTTGCATCTGTGAAAACATTAGACAGATATATATTAAAAAGCTTTTTAATACCCTTTTTAGCAACCTTCTTTATCATCTTATTTGTATTGGTAATGCAAGCATTGTGGCTAGCCTTTGATAACTTTGCTGGTAAAGGACTTAGCGTTGATATTATTTTAAAATTTCTTTGGTATACTACACTAATTGTAGCTCCTCAAGCATTACCTATTGGCGTACTGCTTTCTTCTATTATGACATTAGGGAGCCTTTCAGAAAACTATGAATTTGCTGCTGCAAAATCTGCTGGTGTTTCTTTACAGCGAATGGTGCGTCCAATTGTTTTTCTTACTATTTTTTTAAGTGGTATTAACTTCTTGTTCCTTAATTACGTATACCCTTACGCTGTATTAAAACAGCTAAACATGAAGCTTAATATAAAAAAGAAACAACCAGCCATTGCTTTAGTCCCTGGTGGTTTTAATACCGAACTTCCTGAATTTCAAATTAAATTTAAAGAAAAATACGGAGAAGAAGACAACCTTTTAAAAGAGGTTATGATTTATGATTTATCTTCAAAAAAAGGAAATAACGTAATTATTACTGCTAAAAGAGGGGAAATTCTTTCTGAAGAAGGTAGCCGTTATATGACTTTAGTTTTATATGATGGTCATTATTTTGAACATCATATAAAAAATGGTGCTTCTTTTAAAGAGCGAGAAAAGATGCCCGCTTCCTATGCCGATTTTGATAAATATACCATCAATATCGATATTTCTTCTTTTAGTGATGACGATCTTGAACAAGAAAAATACAAAACGCAGTATAACATGTTAAGTTTAGCACAACTTAAGGACACGTTACCTACAATGAAACAAAGTTATGATGACTATGTTGTTAGTAGAGCTAAAAACTTATTTTTAGGTATCGATGTAGAAGACTTACACCAGTATCCTGACTCATTAACTAATAAAAAATTATCGTTAGATATTCTTGATAACTTTGATTTAAGAGAAAAGCAAAATGTGCTTATCACAGCAACTTCAAAGTTAGAACGTACAATAAACAACAACAAAGATTACAAAGAAACCTTAAAAAACAGGCGTAAATATTTAAACTTATACGACATTGAATTTTACAATAGGGTTGCTTTTTCTCTTTCGTGTTTACTACTTTTCTTTATCGGAGCTCCGTTAGGTTCCATCATTAGAAAAGGTGGTATGGGCTTACCCATGATTTTAGCCATTGCTATTTATGTACTGTACTTTTTCTCGAATACCTTTGGTAGAAATTTAGCAGAAGAAAGCTCGCTAACAGCAATTGTCGGTTCTTGGCTAAGTGTATTTTTAATGCTACCTTTGGCGATAACTTTAACACTTAGAGCAACTAAAGACAAAGGATTGTTCGATATTAACAGCTTTTTGGCTCCAATACGAAACTCTTTTAAAAACATATTCTCTAAAAAAGAGAAAACAACAAAATAATGACAACACAAGCATCAACGAATATTCAATTAAATACAATTGAAGAAGCTATAGAAGACATCAAAAACGGTAAAGTTATTATCGTTGTTGATGATGAAGATCGTGAAAATGAAGGTGACTTTTTGGCCGCTGCTGAAAAAATTACTCCAGAAATGATCAACTTTATGGCAACCCATGGTCGTGGACTTATTTGTACGCCACTTACCGAAACTCGCTGTAAAGAATTAGAATTAGGTATGATGGTTAGCAACAATACCGACCCTATGGAAACTGCTTTTACCGTTTCTGTAGATTTACGCGGAAATGGAGTTACAACTGGTATCTCTGCTTCTGATAGAGCTAAAACTATCGAAGCCTTAATAAATCCTGATACAAAACCTTTCGATTTAGCTAGACCTGGACATATTTTCCCGCTAAAAGCTAAAAACGGTGGTGTTTTACGTAGAACAGGACATACAGAAGCTGCTATTGATTTTGCTCGTTTGGCTGGTTTACAACCTGCTGGAGTTATCGTTGAAATTATGAATGAAGACGGTACCATGGCGCGCTTACCTCAACTATTAGAAGTTGCTAAAAAATTCGACTTGAAAATTGTTTCTATTGAAGATTTAGTGGCTTATAGAATGGAACATGATTCTTTAATTGAAAAGAAAGAAGACTTTAATATTCAAACTCGTTTTGGTGACTTCCGTTTACGTGCTTACCAACAAACAACTAACAACCAAGTTCATATTGCGTTAACCAAAGGTACTTGGAGTAAGAACGAACCTATTTTAACTCGTGTAAACTCTACTTTAGTTAACAACGATATTTTAGGTACACTTACCAATAATGCTGATAAAAAGTTAGACCAAATGTTTAAGGTTATTGATGATGAAGGTAGAGGTGCTATCTTATTCATTAACCAACAAATGCAAGCGTTAAACTTATTAAACAGACTTCGTGTGTTAAAAGAAAACCAAGCGAAAGGAGAAATGAAAGCTCCGAACGTGGTAATGGATAACAAAGATTTTGGTATTGGTGCTCAAATTTTACACGATTTACACATACATAAACTACGCTTAGTTTCTAACACCAAACAAACCAAACGTGTAGGTATGATTGGTTACGGATTAGAAATTGTTGATTATGTAAGCTACTAATCGCAAACAACATAAAATCAAAAAATCCTGAGTTAATTAACTCGGGATTTTTTGTATATATTTGAGAAAACAATAAAATTGCTAAACTTCATTATATCCCATGCTATTGTCGGGATAAGAGAACTAAAGTTTGACATATAACAAGTTAGGCACAATTTAAAAAAATAAGTAAGACAAAATAACCAGATAAATTAAATGCAAATATTAACTATACGACAAAAAGAAAATACAACTGGAATATTCTTTGCTATACTTTGGGCTTCTGCTGCAATTGCTATGAAAATAGGCTTAAATTCATCTTCGCCATTAACATTAGCGGTAATTAGATTTTTAATAGCAGGTTTATTGATGGTCACAGTTCTTCAAATTTTTTCAAATGAAAAACTACCAACTAAATCTGAATGGTTAAAAATTACAACATTCGGACTACTTAATATAACTATTTATCTTGGCTGTTTATTTGCAGCAATAGAATTTGTATCAGCTGGATTAATGAATCTATTCATCTCCATTAATCCAATATTAATAATATTATTTTCAGTTCTTTTTTTAAAAAGAAAAGTTTCTAAATATGAAATAATTGGTTTTTTAATTTGTTTTAGCGGTCTTTTAATAGCAACTATTCCGATACTTAAAAAACCTAAAGCTAGTTTAATTGGAATTATATTATTAATAATCGGAATGTCATCATACTCAATTGGAAGTGTATATTATAAAAAAATTGATTTAAAATTATCAAATAAATCTATTAATGGTTGGCAAACTCTTATTGGAGGAATTTTTCTGATTCCAGTTGCATATCTAATGAATACCAAAGCTATCATTTTAGATACTAATTTTTATGTTTCTCTGTTTTGGTTAACTATTGTGATTTCAGTTTTCGCCACATTACTTTGGCTAAATCTACTCAAAAAAGACACCGTCAAAGCAAGTAAGTGGTTATTTTTAGCGCCTGTTTTTGGATATTTATTATCGTATCTGATATTAGGAGAAGAAATAACCCTTTACGAAGTAATAGGAACGATATTCGTGATTACAGGATTGAAAATAAGCAAATAACAAATTTATAAAAAACCAAAATAGTGCTTTAAACAATATATTTATGGAGTCTTCAGAAGAAAAAAATTAGAATGAAATAACATTATGAAAGTTGAAATGAGAGTAGGAACGATTATATCAGCAGAAGAATTTAAAGAAGCAAGAAATCCTGCTTATAAAATAGTCCTCGATTTTGAAGAATTCGGACAACGTAAAACTTCTGCACAAATAACTAAACTTTATAACGCCAAAGATATTATAGGAAAGCAAGTAATTGCAGTCGTTAATTTTCCACCAAAGCAAATTACAAATATTATGAGTGAATGCTTAATTTTAGGTGGAGTTGGAAAAAATAAAGAAGTGACTTTAATTCAACCTGAAAGAAAAGTTGAAAATGGAACTAAAATCGGATAAAAACTGTGCCTAACAATGGCTATAAGTAATTGTTTGTTCTCGCCTACTTCTGAAAGTCCTCGCGGATTTTCAGTTTGGTGTGTACTTGCAAAGTTTAGTGTGCTAACCCACGCAACGAAATTATACACAAACATGATATATACAATTTGAGAAATGAACAAGTTTGATAAAATTGGAATTGGATTAATCGCAATAGGATTTTTAATTCCATTTTTTGTTTTTATGGGAAGTATAATTGGTATTCCTGTTTTTATAATCGGAGCAATTACTCTTTCTTTCGGTAATCTCAAACTGAAACAAAAGTTATTATGGATTCTAACACCTTTGGTTTTGTTCTATCCGATTTCTAAAACCTTCAATGAAATTACATTCTATTTTACAGATATTCAAAAAGTTGACTTAATTCTACCAATTGACTTTAAAGGAACTGCAATAATTATTGACAACGCTGATTTTGGACAAAAATTTGACAAAAAGAATCGTCGGGAACAAATTGAATTTGACGACAATGGAATTGCCTTTTACCCAACTGAATTGAATTTACAAAGCTCTCGATTTAGGGTTTTTACTAAGCAAAAAAACGGAGATTTAAAGAGAATTTTGTTAAGTTCAAAAAGTTCTGACAAAACACAACTTCTCGGTTATGGAAAAAGTAGTTTTGAAATAAAAAATGATTCTACTAGAAAATATATTCCATATAATTTTTTAGCTATTGGAAATGATTCCATTAAGCATTTTGAATCAAAAGAAAAATGCGAACTGATTGAATTAATTAAAAAAGGAGAAATAAAAACTGTGTACAACACCGTGTCTTATAAAAAGCACTAATTCTGTTTTTCAAAATATTTATTCCTTTTTCTGAAGAAAATAAAAAACTACGCCACCCATAAAATATAAGAATACATCAATAAAGTCAGCGGTGTATCTTGGATGAAACTTAGGTAGTAAATATTCAAAAATAACTCCGTAGAAAGCACAGATATACATAATTACACCAATAGGGATTGTATAATTTTTATCTCCTCTACTCCATCGTAAAATAAAAAGACAGATAGTCAAAACAATCGGTAGTATTAAAAAATCATTTACATAATTATTAACGATTTTAGGTAGTGTAATTTCAAATTGCTGAGCGAGATAAATAAAGCTTCCTACAGAAACTGAAATATAGAAGTAATATGGAAGTATCCTTTTTTGCATACGCTCTTATCCAGCTGCTACCATTGCTATAAACCATGCAATTAACGCTCCTATGGCACTTACCAATAAATACGCCGAGTATAAAATCCAACCAACAATACGATACAACCAAAACGAATGTTTTTTTAAGCGTTCTGCCAAGTTTGGGTTTTCTATTTCATACTTTACTTTTTGAAGCTCTTCTTCTTTATATGCTGCTACTTTTTGTTCTTGTTTCTTTTCAAAAGAAATTAACGTATTACAATTTTTACAGTAATCGCTATTCTTATTAAAAACTCCACAGTTTGGACATTTAACGTTTCTAGTAATTGCCATTTTCTTGTTCTTTAAAGCTGTATTTATTTTTCTTTTTATACGGACGAATAATCAACCTTGTTTCACGATCAAAACGAATGTAATTATACACCCAATTCATAAACACTACTGCTTTATTTCTAAATCCAATAAGTGAAAACAAGTGCACAAACATCCATACAAACCAAGCAAAAAATCCTTGAAACTTCCATTTAGGTAAATCAACAACGGCTTTGTTTCTTCCAATAGTCGCCATTGATCCTTTGTCTTTATACTTAAATGGTTTTTGTTTTTTCTTCTTTAATTTCGCTATGATATTTTTCCCCAACAACCTTCCTTGTTGAATCGCTGGTTGTGCCATCATAGGGTGTCCACTTTCATAATCTTTGGTTTCCATACACGCTACATCTCCAATAGCGTATATGTTATCATAACCAATTATTTTGTTGTATTCATCTACTTTAAATCGATTGGCTCTTTCAATTACACATTCTTCGGCTAAACCATTAACAGCAGCTCCTTTTACTCCTGCTGCCCAAATAACAGTTTGGGCTTTAAAATGGTCTTCGCTATTGGTTGTTACCGTTTCTCCGTCATAATCTAATACCCGTAAATTTTTCCAAACGTCAACTCCTAGTTTTATTAAAAAATCTTCTGATTTTTCTGAAGAAGCTTCACTCATCCCTTTTAATAACTCTCCTGAACTTTGAATGAGATTAATTTTCATTTCTCGAATATCCAAATCAGGGTAATCTTTAGGAAGAATTCCTTTTTTCATTTCGGCTAATGCTCCTGCTAACTCTACTCCGGTTGGCCCTCCTCCTACAATAACAAAGTTCATTAACGCTCTTCGTTTTTCTAAATCGGTAACTAATAATGCCTCTTCAAAGTTTTCTAAAACTAAACTACGAATATTCAATGCCTGCGGAACCGATTTCATTTCCATCGCATATTTTTGAATATTGGTATTTCCGAAGAAATTTGTAGTAGATCCTGTGGCAAGAATTAACTCGTCATACTCCAAATTACCTATCGTAGTTTCTACAATTTGTTTCTCTGCATTTATACCCGTAACTTTAGCTAACCGAAAATAAAAATTCTCAATATCGTTAAACCTTTTCCTTAAAGGAAATGCTATACTATCTGGCTCTAATCCGCCTGTAGCTACTTGATACAATAAAGGCTGAAATGTATGGTAATTGTGTTTATCGATTAAAACAACTTGTAATTCTTGATTTTCTAATGCTCTTGCAGCTGCCAATCCTGCGAATCCACCTCCTACAATAATAACTCGAGGAAAACTCGTTTGAGGTATGTTCATTATTAATTAGGGTTTTATAAGTAATTAGCAAATTTAACTAAAAGAGAAAGGAGTTTCTTAAAAATTATTTTTTAGTTTTACATTTCATCCCTTAAATTCATTAACCTAATAAAACAACTACTATGCTTAATTTCTTCAAGAAAAAAAAGGTAAAAAATTTAGTTATTGAATGCGATACAGATGTGATTCATGTAAACAATAAACCCCTAACTTTTCCTACAAATTACAGTACTTTAATTCAAGTATTGGGTAAGCCTAGTAGAGAATTAAAAAAGAGTAACGAGTACATGATTTGGGATAAGCACGGTATTTTCTGTGGTTATACGGATAAGGATAATATTTTATCTATAAACGTTTATCAAAATAAAATAGACCGAAGCGAATACAACACTAAAAAGCAATTTAAAGGAAAGCTTATTTTAAATAATGAAGAAATTACCAACAACGAGTTCGGTAAAATTCCGTTAGGTAAAGTTGCTATTCACAGACTAGGTAGAGAAAGTGACACGCGCTTTGGCTTTAGTCTTGGTGTTAATAGAGATTACAAAGATTTATAACTCCTGCTTTAGTTGTTGTAGTGTTTTGTTTGTTGTTATGAGTTTGTCGATTATTATTTTTCTTAAAACATCTATATCTTCTTCATAGTATCGCGCCCACTTATACTCTTTAAACAAGGTTTGAATTTGTTTTAAGCGTTGATGTGCAAATTCTGAGGTCATTAAGAATTCTTTACACTCTTCGTCAGTTCGTATTCTTTTGATGTTTGCTTTACACTCTTGATAATCTACCTCTAGGTAAAACACTTTATCTGTACTATTCAGCGGATAAAAGTCTGACCAATTTGCATAGCCCACATAATATTTCTGATTTTTATAATGATCTATCCCTTGAATTTTCCATCGGCAGTTTGCAACCCTACCCCAGTGGTTTGAGTAACGAAAAACACCTTCTTCAGTGTAATAGTAATAGCTCCCCGATTTACTTTGAAAATGAGCTTTCATATCATCAAAAAAATTGATGTTTTGCATTTCAAACTCACAATAGGTACTTCTGTAAAAGTTAAATTTATGATACTTCATTTAATTTCCAAAAGCTGTTAGTACTACTTTCCTTCTACCTCCATAATTTCTGTGCTCTCCTAAATACACTCCTTGCCAAGTTCCTAAATTAAGTTTTCCATTGGTGATCGGAATCTGTACCTGACACCCTAACATCGAGCTTTTAATATGTGCAGGCATATCATCTGCTCCTTCATAATCATGCTTATAGTATAGCATATTTTCAGGAATCATTTTGTTGATATGCGACTCAAAATCCATTCGAACAGTCGGGTCAGCATTTTCGTTAATCGTTAAACTTGCTGATGTGTGTTTTATAAACACCTGAAACTGCCCTATCTTAATATTTTTAAGCTCTGGAAATGCTTCTAATAAAATATCTGTAATTAAATGGTAGCCTCTGTTAAATGCTGGTAATTGAATTTCTTTTTGATAAAATTGCATACCGCAAATCTAAAACACTTCTTTTATAATCTTTAGAAATTCTTGCTTTTTTGTTTTAGAAATAGGTATTGTTGTTTGATTTTGCATCAACAAAAAATCTCCATCTTTTTTTATAAACTTCTCTAAATAATGTAGATTTATTAAGAAAGACCTGTGGCACCTGAAAAATAAATTATTGCTTTGAAGTTGATTTTCGAAATATGATAACGGTTTACAAATAAGCTGCTTTTCTTTATTTGCCAAATGTACCTTTGTATACATACCATCTGCTTCTAAATACAAGATATCTTCATGAGATACAAAAATGATTTCTCCAGGAACTTCTAAAGCTATTTTATGTGACGATAAAGATTGAATTGCTTTTTTCAGCTCTGAAAATTGTGCTGAAACCTTTTTCTGCTCTATGTTTACTTTAGCCTTATTCATAGCTACTCGTAACTCTTCTCTATCAATAGGTTTCACTAAATAATCTATTGCCGACAACTTTAACGCATCTAACGCATATTGTTGATAGGCTGTTGTAAAAATTAATTGAAATTCGATAGGCTCAGTAATAAAGTCTAAAATTTCTAACCCTGAATACTCTGGCATTTCAATGTCAAGAAAAACAATATCAGGAGCATACTGATTTATTTCTTTTACTCCATTTAACAAGTTGTCAGCTGTAATAATACTTTTTATTTCAGGGAAGAATTCTGTAAGCATCGTTTCCATTACGCTACGTGCTTTTGCCTCATCATCAATTATTAACGCTTTCATTATTAAATTCTTTTTATTTTTAGTGTTACTACCGTTCCTGTAGCCTTATTATTTTCATCAACTTTATCTGTAAACTCTACTGAAATATCAAATAACTTTTCTTTCTTATATAGTGAAACTCGCTCTTGAGTTGCGTTCACAGCAAAAGATTTATGTCCTTGTCTTTTCTTATTAATTTCTGATGATTTTTCTCTTCCAATACCATCATCTTCTATAGTTACAATTAACAAATTAGTAGTCTTATTTTTAATTGTTATCCATAAATTCCCTTGTTCCTTTTTATGAACAAGTCCATGTTTTATGGCATTTTCTACAAACGGTTGTAAAAACAACGGTGGAACTTCAAATTGATCTTTATTTACATTTTTATCTACTAAGAAATGAACTTTAAATTTATTCTCAAATCGCAATTGTTCTAGTGCTATATAAATTTCTAGCGAATTGAGTTCTTCTTTAAGCGATATTACATTAACCCTACTATGATTCAAATACATTCTAATCAAGCGAGAAAATTTAACTAGATAATCGCTCGCTAAATATTTCTCGTTCTTCATTACATAATCTTGAATTGCTCCTAATGAATTAAAAATGAAATGAGGATTCATTTGTGAGCGTAAGTTCTCTAATCGTAACTTACTTATTCTACTAGCTAAAATCACTTTTTCTAATTCTCTTTCTCCTTCTTTCTCTTTCCATTGTAACTTAATTCGGTAATATATTACTACCGCTAAAACCGATGTAAAAAATACGGCAGCTATGAACCACCAATTCTCCCAAAAAGGTTTTTGAACAATAATTTTAACGCCTTTACTTTCTTCCCCAATACTTCCATCTAGACTTTTGGCTCTAAGTAAAAACTCATATTTTCCAGATGGAATTCCTATATACCTAACAACATCATCATTCAGTTCTGATGTCTGCCATTCAGTATTGAAACCCAAAAGTTTATATTGAAAAACATTTTTACTACTAGCTTTAAATCCGTTTGCATTAATATTAAATGTAATATCATTGGTTTTATAAGGTAGTTCATACTTTGCTTTTATTTCGTGCTCTTTACCTCCAATTTTAACATTGCTTATATAAGCTAATGGAGCTGTTTTAGGTTGCATTAAATCAGGAATAGATACATCTACTCTACATAAAAAATTATTTCCTGGCACCCATAAATGATCATTTTGAACAACTGGATGTTTAAACTTGATAGCACTTTTATCAGTTAAATTGATTGTTTTTATCAATTCTTTATCTGTATCATATCGCTGTATCCCTTTTTCAGTAACAATCCACAGAAAATTTTCTTTTCCTAAAATTCCTTTTATTTGAGATTGCAATAACCCCGTTGAATACGTAATACTGTCTGTGACTTTTCCAGCTTCTAATCCTAAGATTTTACCTCTTGTAGTTGCCCATATTTTGCCATTAACAGTTTGAGTGTATTCAGAAAAAATAATAGGCTTGTTTTGATAACTTACAGGAATAGTTTGTAGTTTCTTATTATAAACTACCGTTCCGTCAATGTAAGTTACGTAAATAAGTTTATTTTTAGAATCGTAATGAGTACTAATAGGTCTTTTACTCTCTAAAACTATATGCTCTTTATTTTTTGACAAATGGGTGTAAATAATAGCATGTCGATACGATAAATACACCAGCGAATCCTTACTTATTTGAGCAAAACCTTTAGCTGTTGTAAATTGACTCCCAACATTCGTAATTTTTTTACTCTTTAAATCATAAATATAGCTACTCGTTCCGTTGGTACTTATATATGCCCTATCGAGTGTTTTATCATATTTGATTCTATTTACCGGTCGCTGGTTCGGTAAATCCACAATTGTATAATTGTTATTCTGTGTATTATAATCTATTAAATTACCATTTTGGGTACCTAGTAACAAACGGTTTTCTGCTACAGCTTCTATTGAGATAATATCTTCTTTTATCTCTAAA
Source organism: Tenacibaculum aestuarii (assembly GCF_964510395.1). NCBI lineage: Bacteria > Pseudomonadati > Bacteroidota > Flavobacteriia > Flavobacteriales > Flavobacteriaceae > Tenacibaculum > Tenacibaculum aestuarii. Next base: position 976,675 of record NZ_CAZEFY010000001.1, on the reverse strand, counting down.
AAACTCTTCTTTGTTATTCCTAAACTTGGTACTACAAAAACACCATTTTGAAGTGTAGTTAACCAATAATTGTTTTCATTATCTTTTAAAACATCCGTTATATGATAATCTTTAAAAATTTGTTCGGTATCATTAACTTTTATTTTTTCTGAAGTTCTATAAATTCCATTTGATGTTAATAACCAGTTTTTATGAAACTTCTTTGTATTGTATACCTGAGCTTTTTGAAAATTATTCGGAAGTTTTATAGAACTAATTTCTCTTGTATGAATATTAATTGAAAATGCTTTTGATACATCACTATCAAGTTTAACAACAATCTCATCAAACCACTGAAACATCTGAAAATTCTCTTCATCTAAAGAAAATCTTTTTTTATCACATTTTACTTTTTTGAAAACTGGTATTCCATCTTCTTCATAAACATGAGTAATCGTATTTGTTTCTTTTAAGTTGTAATAAAAAAAACCGTTTTCAGATTTTGCTATTTTAGAAACCTCAGCATTTAAGTCTTTTTTTACTGATCCTGTTTTTTTATCTATCTGATAACTCTTTCTCTGAGAAATAAAGAAAATATCATTTTTTAAAACCATTAAATGAGCAAAGGTTCCTTTTAACTCAATAGAAAAGTCTTTAAATAACTGTAGTTCTTTATTAACAACTTTATAAATATGTCCTGAAATTGTAGAACACCAAATCTGTCCCTCATCATCAATTTGTAAATTGAAGATACTTTTAGTGGTAGCAATCGGATTTTTCACCTTAATAAACTTTTTACCATTGTAGTAAAACAATCCTTGTTCTGCACCAACCCAAACAAGATTATCTTTATCTTGAATAGTATTAAAATTAGCCAGAGAAGCTAGACCATCATCCGATGTAAATTGTGTATAAAAAGGCTCTTGTGAAAAAATATTTTCAAAAAAAAGAAATACGAAAACAAGTATGTAAAAAGTTTTTTTCACAAGTTTAATAATACTTTAAAAAGGTGGCTATGCAATAATACGCAAAACACCACCTTTATTCACAACTGTTCTTAGTTTAAAATTCATTAATTAACTCCTATGATAGTCAATTTATAACCATTGAATGACTTTTCAATCCTTACTCTTTTTAACCAATAAAATTTACCTCTAAAAATTAATGGTATAAATAGGAATTTATGAACTGTATGAGTGTATCTTTTTTTTCCACTTCTTTTTTTTACATGAAGTTTCATTGTTATTTTAAGGCTTTGCGTCACACTTACAATATCCTCCGTAAGGTGCTCCTCCAGTTCGGCTAATTCCTTTAAAATAAACTTCTCCGTATTTTCCTCCCCCTGTATGATCTCTTCGTAAAATAAACTGTTGTAACATACACGCCCCATCAGAATTTTTCTGAACTACGGCTCCTACTACCCATTGGTACAAAGGAACCCCTGTTACTTTATGCTTTACTGTTGACCACTTGTTTGAAGTAACATATTGCTTTAAGTTCTTCATGCTTGTTTTACCGTAATAAGCATTCAAACCTTTGGTAGCAATTCCTATCAAACTACTGTTTAAACTACCTTTAGTTGGCATTTTTACTTTAGCTAATGCATCTCTTTCCGAATCTTTACGTAATTCTTCAAAAAGACCAAAGGTTGTTTTTTCAGTTAATTCAACATTTTTGTAATATTTTTTAATCTTTTCAGGATCTTTTGCTGCAATCACAAATTGTTTTGGTTGTGCATTATTCATCCACTTATGACCTTCTTTCTCATTTTTATGATATACTTCAGCACCAATTAATAATACACCTGGTTCTAATAAAAGTACATTTGCATTGGTCCACTCAGGTCCACCTCCCATACCGAATTGAAACTGAATATTTCCTTTATCGGCAGATTTTCTATAGTTTTCTGGCACTACTCCGTATCTTTTTTGGTCTGGAGTAAAAAACGCGTTTAACTGATATGTTGTTGGATCATATTCTATAGAAAAACCTTCATAAATATCTCCCGGATTACTATCAAAATGACTTGACGGATTTCTAACAAAATATTGTGATAAATGATAATAACCAGATAATTCCATTTTATCAGAGAAACCACCATCATAAGCAGGTAACTTTTTAAACTTTGTTCTGTTTAATAGATAAATTTGGTTGTCTTTAAACTTATTTTCTTCACTACTTTCTATTGGTGAAGGAATTTCATTCACAACTTTCCCTTTACTATTTTCTTTAGCTAACAAAGCCTCTTTTTCTGCTGCTTGCTTTTGTTGATACTCTTTGTACTTTTTAAAATAAAAATCTTGCTTTTCTTTATCATTAGGATACTTTTTAGCTAACTCTTTCTTAAACTCTTCATCAGAATACTCGTTAGTATTAGAGGTTGAACTACTATTTGAGCTTGTAGTTGGTTTTTCTATTGTTGAAGAAGCTTTCTCTTCTATTTTTTTAGTTACTTTTTGCTTAGCTTTCTTTAACATATTGCCAAACTGAGCATTTGCCGTTTGATGAAATAAAAAACTAGCGAAGAATAAACAAAGTAATGTTGTATATTTTTTCATCTCTATTATTGTTTTTACCTTGAAAAAGTCACCTGCTTTTACACAGGTAACTTTTTTTGAATTACTATTTAAAGGGAATGTTTTTTTATTGACATGCGGTTGTATTCCAACTAGCACTTGTAGGTTTTATCCATTGATTTGCTGCTGTGTTTGGTGGATTTAAAGGATCAAATCCAGCATCGTGCTGTATACATGTTAAATTAGGATTTCTGTCTGCAACCATGTAAATAAAATTTACATTATTACCATTGGCTACATTTAAACTAGATAGGTTGTTATCTCTAACATGCAAGCTTCTAATTTTTGAATTAGCAGAAATATCTAAACTTGTTAAATTGTTGTTGTAAACAATTAAACTTCTTAAATCTGGGTACATAGAAACATCTAACGAACTAATTTGATTTTGCTCTAAGTATAAAGATTTTAAACTATTTGCAGTTGTTGGTAACAATAAGGTTGAAATATTATTATCACCACACTGAAAGTTACCTAAACTTGAGTGGTTTGTTAAATCGATTGAACTTATATTATTCTGCTTAATTAATATTGTTTGTAAAGCAGTATTAGCTGAAAGATCTAATGAAGTTAAGTTATTATTATTTAACGATAAATGTGTTATTGCTGTGTTTTGGCTTAAATCTATACTAGTTAGAGAATTGTTCATTGCATGAAATTGTGAAATATTTACAAAAGCCTCTAAACCTGTTACATCAGCTATATTAAGTCCATCAACACGAATAACACCTGTGTAAGCTTGTGCTTCTGAAACCTGAATTTCAGAGTCAGCATTAGTATTAATAGCATTATTAGTAACTAAAGCCGTTTTAAAATTAGCGTCTGGTATATTAACCACATTACCTGTTGCGGCTTGTAAACCCTTACCTGTTACAACAATAGCATATCTTGGTTTTGTAGGGTCATTATTTTCTACAAGTATCGTTGCATTTTTTTGTCCTTCAGATTGTGGTGTAAAACGTGCTGTTATAACATAAGAGCTATTTGGCGCAATCGTTTGAGGTGCTGATACATTTATTAAAGTAAAATTATTAGCATCAGCTCCTCCACTCACACTTATATTGCTTACCTCTAAATTGCCTTGACCATTATTTTGAACTTCAAAAGTTAAATCATTTCCAGAATTTCCTACTGTTACATCACCAAAATTTAATCCTGTTTCGCTAAAAGCTATTGCAGGTTGCGCTGGCGCTGTTCCTGTTCCATTCATTCCTAAAAACACATCACTATCATTAGAATTATTTAAAAGCCTAATAGACCCTGAAGCAAACCCTTCTGAACTTGGAGTAAATTTAACTTCAAAAGTATATGTATCACCTGGGGCAATAGTTCTTATTAATGAACTTGTTCCTCCTACCACTGAAAAATATGATGCGGTACTACCTCCTACTATATTTATATTAGTAATATCTAAATCAGCATTTCCTGTGTTACTAATAGTAATGTTTTTAGATAATTCTTGACCTACTTCTACATTACCAAAAGCAATTGGCGACTCACTAAATGTCATTACTGGTTCTGCTACCGCAGTACCTTTACCATCTAACGCTATAACTTTTACACCAACGTTTGTTGTTATCTCTAAACTAGCCGTTTTATTCCCTTCTGTTGTTGGAGCAAACGTTACCGAAACCGTTTTTGTACCTCCTACAGCTAACGTTTCTGCTGTTGCAGCCGTTGTAAATTCAGATGCATTTGTTCCTTTTACCTCAAAAGCAGTAATTTCTAAATCGGCATCTCCGCTATTTGTTATGGTGAATGTAGCATCATCTGTTTGGTTAATTTCTACATCTCCAAAAGATAAAGTTGTTACATTTAAATCTACAGTTGGTAGTGGTTTTGGCTCTGCAACTCCTGTTACTGTTACTTCTTTTTTACCTATGTTAGTAGTAATTTCTAAAATAGCCTCTTTGTTTCCTTCAGTTAGAGGAGCAAAAGTAATTTCGAAGCTATAAGCCTCTCCTTTTCTAATTACTTTAGGAACTGCGCTTGTAGAAAAATCTGCTGCATCTGTTCCTTTTATAACAAACTCATCAATTTCTAAATCTGCTTCTCCTTTATTTGTTACTTCAAATGAATAACTAGTAGACTGCTCTACTTCTACTGTTCCGAAGTCTTTTTCTATTTGATCAATAGAAAATACTGCTGGAATAATTTCTTCATCTTTATCACAACTTGTGATACTTGCAAGTACAAAAAGAATAGCACCTGCATACATGGTAATTTTTTTTCTCATGTGTGTCTTTTTTTCTAATTTTTATTTTTTGCACTTCTATATAAAAGCGCTTTTCCCTTATTTGGGAATAAAAGTATAAGCACAGTAACTAACACACTGAAAAACTTGCTGAAAGAGGTTTATCCTTTTCTAAAACGTTTCTTTTTCTTTCTAAAAGAAATCCTGCAACTTTATTGAAAACAAAAAAGCTCGCCAATAGGCGAGCTTTTAAAAACTTAAGTATGTAAAATTATTTTACTTCTTCGAAGTCTACATCTTCTACATTATCTCCTTCTGATGAAGAACCTGTATTTGCATTTCCTTGTGCATCTGCTCCGTTAGCTTGTGCATCTTGTTGTGCTTTATACATTTCTTCTGAAGCAACTTTCCAAGCTTCATTGATCTTTTCCATTGCAGCATCGATAGCAGCAAGATCTTTAGATTCGTGTGCTTTCTTTAACTCTTCTAAAGCAGCTTCGATTGGTTCTTTTTTATCTGCTGATAATTTATCACCAAACTCTTTTAATTGCTTTTCTGTTTGGAAAATCATAGAATCTGCTCCGTTAATTTTCTCAGCAGTTTCTTTCGCTTTCTTATCCGCATCAGCATTAGCTTCTGCTTCTTGCTTCATCTTTTGGATTTCTTCATCAGATAATCCTGAAGAAGCCTCGATACGAATATCTTGTGACTTACCAGTTGCTTTATCTACTGCAGATACTTTAATAATTCCGTTTGCATCAATATCAAAAGTTACTTCAATTTGAGGCACTCCTCTTTGTGCTGGTGGAATATCTGTTAATTGGAAACGACCAATTGTTTTGTTATCTGCTGCCATCGCTCTTTCACCTTGTAATACGTGAATATCAACTGATGGTTGGTTATCTACTGCTGTAGAGAACACTTGCGATTTCTTAGTTGGAATGGTTGTATTTGCTTCGATTAACTTTGTAAATACATTCCCCATTGTTTCAATTCCTAATGATAATGGTGTAACGTCTAATAATAATACGTCTTTAACATCACCTGTTAACACTCCTCCTTGAATTGCTGCTCCTAACGATACAACTTCATCTGGATTTACACCTTTACTTGGTGCTTTTCCGAAGAATTTTTCAACAGCTTCTTGAATTGCAGGAATACGAGTTGAACCTCCTACTAAAATTACTTCATCAATATCAGATGTAGATAAATCAGCATTTTTTAATGCTGTTCTACATGGCTCAATTGTTCTATCAATTAAATCGTGGATTAATTGCTCAAACTTTGCTCTTGTTAATGTTCTTACCAAGTGTTTTGGTCCACTAGCTGTAGCTGTGATATATGGTAAGTTAATTTCTGTTGAAGTTGTGCTTGATAATTCAATCTTAGCTTTTTCAGCAGCTTCCTTTAAACGTTGTAAAGCCATAGGATCTTTGCGTAAATCCATATCTTCCTCAGTCTTAAATTCTTCTGCTAACCAGTTAATAATTTTTTCATCTACATCATCACCACCTAAGTGTGTATCTCCATCAGTAGCTAATACTTCAAATACTCCATCTCCTAATTCTAAGATAGAAACGTCATGCGTACCACCACCAAAGTCGAATACTACAATTTTCTTATCATCATTTGCTTTATCTAATCCGTAAGCTAATGCTGCTGCAGTTGGCTCGTTGATAATACGACGAACTGTTAATCCTGCAATTTCACCTGCTTCTTTAGTAGCTTGACGTTGTGCATCGTTAAAATATGCTGGTACTGTAATTACCGCTTCTGTAACACCTTGACCTAAATAGTCTTCAGCAGTTTTCTTCATTTTCTGTAAGATCATTGCAGAAATTTCTTGCGGTGTATATAAACGATCATCAATTTTTACTCTTGGTGTATCGTTATCTCCTTTTACTACTTCATAAGGTACTCTATCTGCCTCTTTTTGAGACTCAGAATACTTGTTCCCCATAAAACGTTTAATAGAATAAACTGTTTTTGTTGGGTTTGTTACTGCTTGACGCTTTGCAGGATCTCCTACTTTACGCTCACCACCTTCTACGAATGCTACAATAGATGGTGTAGTTCTTTTTCCTTCAGCATTTGGAATAACTACTGGCTCATTTCCTTCCATTACAGACACACATGAGTTCGTAGTACCTAAATCTATACCTATAATTTTACTCATAATCTTTATTTATCTTTTTAAGTTTTTAATTCAAATTTACGAGTAGTATTAGTCAAAGTGTATGCCAACAGAGTTCATCTTTTATTTTGGCAGAAAAAGAGCAAAAAGTAATTATTTTTTATGACAGAGTGTCACAAACTTATCCGTTTGCGTAGGAATTGTAGACAAGTTGTATGTTAGCGTAGCTATTCTTTAAGGCTTCTTGGGTTGCTTTCTCATCTTTAAAAGCCACTTCTGTAATTCCTTCTTCTAATTGTGGAATTAACTCCCCGTCATAATCAGAATGCATTAAATACCAATGAGTCTCTTTTAAACGGTATTCATTATCCATTACAAATAAATGGTAAGTATCAATAAGTTTTCTTTGTATTGTTAGGTTTTCAATACCACATTCTTCTTCTACTTCTCTAATAGCTGTTTCTTCTATTCCTTCCCCTTCTTCAATTCTTCCTTTGGGTAAATCCCATTTGCTACCTCTATATATAAACAACACTTCGTTGTTGTCATTTAAAACCAATCCACCCCCAGCAACAATTACCTTAAATTTTTCTTTAAACTCTAACCAAACTTCAGCTAAGTTATTCGAATACAAGTAAACACCTTCAATCTTACCTACTTTTAACTTGTAAATAAGTTCTTCAATAATTGTATTTTTGTAAATATAAACAGGAAAATCCGCTTCATTTTTAATTGAAGTTGTAAAGATTATTGGTTTATCATTAACAAAAACTTTATACATTTGCGACATGGATTTTAACAAAGATACAGCAAAAAAAACTGCCGAGCTTCTTTTGCAAATTAAAGCGATAAAATTGAGTCCGAAAGAGCCTTTTACATGGGCTTCTGGATGGAAATCTCCAATTTATTGCGATAACAGAATTACATTATCATACCCTCCTGTTAGGAATTTTCTGAAACAAGAAATTGCTAAACTGGTTGAAGAAAAACATGGTAAACCTGATGTGATTGCAGGTGTAGCAACCGGAGCTATTGCTATTGGTATATTAGTTGCTCAAGAACTAGGAGTGCCTTTTGTATATGTAAGACCAGAGCCTAAAAAACATGGTAGACAAAACCAAATTGAAGGACATATAGAAAGCGGTCAGAATGTAGTAGTTATTGAAGATTTAATTAGTACAGGTAAAAGTAGTTTAAATGCAGTAAAAGCTTTAAAAGAAGCACATGCTAATGTTAAAGGTATGGTAGCTATTTTTTCTTACGGATTTAGTATTGCTTCTGAAAATTTTAAAGCAGACGGTGTAGAACTAACTACATTAAGTAACTATGAATACTTATTAGAACAAGCTTTAGACAGTAAATATATAACTAGCGAAGAGCTCCGTACTTTAGAAGACTGGAGAATTGAACCTAGTAAATGGAAACAAAACGAAAAATAACAGCACAATGAATATAGAAGGAAATACAGTAACTGTAAAAAAGTCATCTAAAGATTTATTCGATTTTTTAACCAAACTTGAAAACTTTGAACAATTAATGCCTGAGAATACTCAAAAATTTGAAGTAGATGGTGATAGCTTTATTTTTGGTTTAAAAGGCATGCCTGAAATTAGATTGGTTATGAAAGATAAAACCGAATATTCTAATGTTACTTTAGGTGCTGCAAGCAGTAAGTTACCTTTTACATTAGCTGCTGACATTAATGAGGTTTCTGAAAACGAAAGTGAGGTAACTTTAAAGTTTGACGGTGAGTTCAATGCTATGATGGCAATGATGGTGAAAGCTCCGTTAACAAAGTTTATTGGTACTTTAACTGAAAACTTAGCAAAATTATAAATTAGCAAACGAAACTTCTTTCAACCCAAATTCTTGAATCGTTTCGTCTTCTAATTCAATTTGGAGATTTCCATTTTCTGAAACTCCAATGATTTTACCCATAAATAAAATGTTCTGATTGTTTTTAAACATCGTCGGAACATTTTTTTTATACAACACTGTTAAATAATTCTCTTCTAATAACTGATATTCATTTTTTTCTAAAAGCTCTAAATTTTCTTTAAGTTTAAAAAGTACGGTTTCTAATAAAGTATCTAAATCTGTTTCTTTATTTAAGATTATTTTGATTGAAGAAGCATTAGGTAATTTTTCAGAAAAAGTATCTTGGTTTACGTTAATCCCTATTCCTATTACAGAAGAACTTATATTACTACCTTTTAAAGAGCTCTCTATTAAAATTCCTACTATTTTTTTATTTCCTGACAGAATGTCGTTAGGCCATTTCACCGCCAAATTTGGTATTTCTATGTTTTTCAACGCTTCCAAAACACTTAACGAAACACAGAAATTTAAATACTTATGATTTTCAACACTCAAAGCTTCAAACCTACAAAACACACTAAAAGTCAAGTTTTTACCTTCTTCAACTACCCATTCTGAATTCATTTGTCCCCTACCCTTTGTTTGAGTTTTAGCAACCACTACTGTAAAATCATCAATTGACATTTTTGACACCATATCTTTCAAAAAAGTGTTGGTTGAATCGATGGCATTAAGTTTGATTATTTTCATGTAAATTTAGTGAGTGAAACAAGTATCAATATTACATAAATTACTCACAAAAAAACAATAACTTTGCTAAAACTTAATTTTATTTAATGACAATAAAACAAACAAACACAGACGATCTTTTAGCTGTGATTATTAAAGGGATAGATGATGTAAAGGGAGAAGACATCCAGTTACTAGATTTAAGGGAGATAGAAAACACTGTTTGTGATTATTTTGTAGTTTGTTCTGCCAACTCGAACACACAAGTTAATGCCATTTCGGGCTCTGTACAAAAAGTAGTAAGCAAAGAACTTAAAGACAAACCTTGGCACGTTGAAGGTCTTGGTAACGCTGAATGGGTTCTTATGGATTACGTAAATGTTGTTGTACATATCTTTCAAAAACAAGTTCGTGAGTTTTACGACATTGAAAGTCTTTGGGGAGATGCAAAAATTACAGAAATCAACCCTGCTTAATTGCTAACATTTTATACACCTATTTATGAGTGATAATAAAAAAAACACGCCAAAATTTACGTTTAGCTCGTTTTGGCTGTACATACCAATACTAATTATATTATTAGGGTTAAGTTTTTTTAACTCTGGTAATTTAGGATCTCGTAATATTTCTAAAAACGAGTTCACTAAAATTTTAGAAGCCAACGATATTCAAAAAATAGTTGTTGAAAACAACAATGTTGCTCAAATTTTCTTAAAGCCTGAAGCAGAAAAAAAAGAAGAGCATAAAAAATTAGTTGAATCTCCTTTCTTTAGAAAAGGTTCTCCGTTGTACAGCTACAATTTTGGTGATTTACAAAATTTTGAAAACGAGATTGAAAAAGAAAAGAAAGAAAACAACCTTGATTTTGATAAAGTAAATATTGAAAGAACAAGCATGATGGATACCCTTATCAGCTTCCTTCCATTTATTTTATTAATTGCGATTTGGTTGTTCTTTATGAGAAGGATGTCAGGAGCTGCTGGAGGCGGTGGTGCTGGAGGTCAAATTTTCAACATCGGAAAATCAAAAGCTAAACTTTTTGACGAGAATACTAAAGTTAAGACTACTTTTAAAAATGTAGCTGGTTTAGAAGGTGCTAAAGAAGAGGTTCAAGAAATTGTTGACTTCTTAAAGAGCCCTGAAAAATATACTAAACTAGGAGGTAAAATTCCTAAAGGAGCATTATTAGTAGGACCTCCTGGTACTGGTAAAACTTTATTAGCTAAAGCTGTTGCTGGTGAAGCTGGTGTACCTTTCTTCTCTTTATCTGGTTCTGATTTTGTTGAAATGTTTGTAGGAGTTGGTGCATCTCGTGTACGTGACTTATTTAAGCAGGCGCAACAAAAATCGCCTTCAATCATTTTTATTGATGAGATTGATGCTATTGGACGTGCTAGAGGTAAAAACAATATGACAGGTGGTAATGACGAACGTGAAAACACCTTAAACCAATTATTAACAGAAATGGATGGTTTTGGTACCGATACTAACGTAATTGTATTAGCTGCTACCAACCGTGCTGATGTATTAGATAAAGCTTTAATGCGTGCAGGTCGTTTTGATCGTCAAATTTATGTTGACTTACCAGACTTACACGAACGTAGAGAAATTTTTAATGTACACATCAAACCTCTAAAGTTAGCGGAAAACGTAAACTTAGAGTTCTTAGCACAACAAACTCCTGGTTTCTCTGGAGCTGATATTGCCAACCTTTGTAACGAAGCTGCTTTAATTGCTGCTAGAAAAGGTAAAAATGCAATAGAGCATCAAGATTTCTTAGATGCTGTTGATAGAATTGTAGGTGGTTTAGAAAAGAAAAACAAAGTAATTACTCCGAAAGAAAAGAAAGTTATTGCTTTCCACGAAGCAGGTCATGCAACAGTAAGTTGGATGTTAGAGCATGCTGCTCCTTTGGTAAAAGTTACTATCGTTCCTCGTGGTCAATCATTAGGAGCTGCTTGGTATCTTCCTGAAGAAAGAAAAATTGTTCAAACAGAACAAATGCTTGATGAAATGTGTGCTACCATGGGTGGTAGAGCTGCTGAAAAGTTAATGTTTGACAAAATCTCTACAGGAGCATTAAGCGACTTAGAAAAAGTTACAAAACAAGCTCGTGCTATGGTTACTGTTTACGGTTTAAATGATAAGGTAGGTAACATTACCTATTACGATTCATCTGGAAATGATGCTTTTGTAAAGCCGTATAGTGATGCTACAGCTCAAAAAATTGATGAAGAAATTTCAGAAATTATCGAAAATCAATACAAAAGAGCTATTGATATACTAGATCAAAACAGAGATAAACTAACTGAGTTAGCTGAATTATTACTTGAAAAAGAGGTAATTTTCAAAGACGATTTAGTAAAAATCTTTGGAGACAGACCGTTTGGAAAGGAAGAAGAAAAAACTGAAACAACAACTGAAGAATAGTTTTTTATTTGAATGAATTTTTTCAATAAATTATTTAAAACCTTTAAAGAATCATCTAAAGAGAAGATTATCAATGAGCAAGTAGTTCATTTATCTTTAGATGATTCTTTTGTTCATCATTTTATCAATAAAGGAGGTAAATTTTTATACTGTACTTCGATAGATGAAGTAACTAATAATTTAAAAAATATCTTACAAGAAAATAATTGGCGAAAAGTTACTTGTACAGATTATGACTTATTAAAAATTACTGAAAAAATTGATGTAAACGTTCAACAACATTCATCAGAATCAGTTCCGTTTTTCACCTCTTGCGAACACTTAATTGCAGACAAAGGAGAGATATTATTCTCTTCTAATCAATTAGGTAGCCAAAAATTAGCTACACACTCTAAGCATTTTATTGTGTATGCTACAACTAGTCAATTAGTAAAAAATACAGGAGAGGGTTTAATGGGAATTAAAACACACTTTAGTGGTAATATTCCGACCAATATTAGCTCTATAAGAAATTATAAATTTGAAGTAGAAGATGATAATTTCTTAAATTATGGCAACAATAATACAAAAGATTTATATTTGCTGCTCTTTGAAGACCTTTAACCTATGTCTAATCTTTTAACAAGATCACTTTCTGCACTTGTTTACGCTATCCTATTCATTTCTGCTATTTTATATTCTGCAGAAACATATATAGGTTTACTAGCTATATTTGCTACTGTTTGTATTTGGGAATTTTCTAAAATTTTAAAGTCAAAAAGTTTTATTCCATATCTACTTTTGGCTTACGTTGTTTTCTCTTCTGTAAAAGCAAGTATTAATTACAATGATTTTTTACTAGCAATTACCCTATTAGGTTTATCTATCTTATTATATCTACTTATAAGTACAAAACCAATTAAAACAGAAGCTTCTAGTCAAAAAGTATTTTTACAAGCTATATACTTAATCTTTCCTTTTTACTTTTTAATAAATCTTCCGTTTATTAATAGTATTTATAACCCACACATAATAATTTATATTATTCTCCTTATTTGGACGAATGATAGCTTTGCTTTTTTAGTTGGTAAAAACTTCGGAAAACATAAGTTATTCGAAAAGGTATCTCCTAAGAAAACTATTGAAGGTTTTATAGGTGGTGTAGTTTTTTCTATGGTATTAGGATTTATTATAGGACAGTATTCAGGAATTTTCACTATACTTAACTGGATAATCGTTGCTGTTATCGTTGCTGTTTTTGGTTCTTTAGGTGATTTGGTAGAATCTAAATTTAAAAGACAAGCGAATATAAAAGATAGTGGTACAATTATGCCAGGTCATGGTGGATTATTAGATAGACTTGACAGCTTGTTTTTCCTTGCGCCATTCGTATATTTGTATATACATTATATAATGTAAACTGTCTACACATTTAATTATCCAAACCCATGGAAAATGATTTAGATTTAAGGTTTAAAGAAGCTTATAAAATAGCATCTGAACTAGAGGAAAAGCTTCCTCCTGATGTTATGCTACGTTTATATGCTTACTATAAACAAGCCGTAAAAGGTGACAGGTTTACATTTAACGATAATAGCGACCTACGAAATGCTTTTAAGTTCAACGCATGGATGCAGCTTAGAGGCATGGGAGAAGATGAAGCTAAAGAAGAATATATTAAATTAGTAAATTCAATCATAAAATAATCCTCATGAAAAAAATCGTTTATTCATTAGTTATCTGTCTTACAATTGCTCAAATTGTTTCTTGTAAATCTGAAGCTAAAAAAGAAACTGAGACAACAAAAGAAGAAGTTAAAGTAACTAAAAAAGCATTTGTTTTACAAGACGCAACCAATACTATTAACTGGGTAGCTTATAAAACTACCGATAAAGTGCCTGTAAAAGGTCAATTTCAAAAAGTAAACATTACTACTGGTGGTGAAGGAGATACTGCAAAAGAAGCAATCAATGATGCAGAGTTTTCAATTCCAGTAAGTAGCATTTTCACTCAAGACAGTAGTAGAGATTTTAAAATTAGAAAATTTTTCTTCGGAATTATGGATAAAACAGAATTACTTTCAGGTAAATTAGTTTTAGAAAATGATTCTATTGGTTATGCTGATTTAACTATGAACAGCGTTACTAAAAAACTTCCTTTTAAATACACTTTAAACGGAAAAGAATTTAGCTTAAGCGCTACAATGAACATATCTGATTGGCAAGCTCAAAATGCTTTAGATTCCTTAAATACAGCTTGTAATGATTTGCATAAAGGTGCTGACGGAGTTTCTAAAACTTGGGATGATGTAGCATTAAACATCACTTCTGTGTTTAAATAAAAAACAAATTAAAATATATTTTAAAGCCTCAGAAATTACTCTGAGGCTTTTTATTTTTAATGTACTTCAAACATTCATTTTTACCCCAAATAAATCTTAATTTAACACTATTCTATAAAGTTAGTCATATTCTAAAAAGTCTTCATAAGTATTTTATGTAATTAAAATTAACACCTTATTAATACTTTTATTTTCATAATTAATAGTTTTACTATTATATTTGCGCAGTTAATTTTTAATTATGAAAAATTTACTATCAAATTTAAAAATAGAGATTCCTTCTGGTATTTATATTAAAGATCCTGAAACATCTGATTTAGGTAAAAGAATAATAGAAAACAGTATTATACTAATTGAAGAAATTGGTTTTGAAAACTTTAATTTCAAGAGATTAGGCAAAGTAATAGGCTCGAACGAAAGTTCTATTTATCGTTATTTTGAAAGTAAGCATAGACTTTTAATCTACTTAACTTCTTGGTATTGGGGATGGATTCAGTATTCTTTAGTAATAGAAACTTATAGTATTAACAACCCAAAAGAAAAATTGATTAAAGCTATTGAAGTTTTAACTAGAAAAGCCAAACAAGACAATAACTTTTCTCATATAAATGAAGCCTTACTTAACTTAATCATAATCAATGAAAATTCAAAATCATACTCTACAAAAGAGGTAGATACTGAAAATAAAGACGGGTTTTTTAAACTGTATAAAGAAGTAATAAAACGTTTTGCAGAAATTATTAGTAATTATGACAATTCGTACAAACATCCTTTAACATTAGCAAGTACTATAATTGAAGGGATTTTACATCAACAATTCATAAAGCTGCATTTTAAATCACTTACTAATTGTGATGAAAATGCTACTACCACATCCTTTTTTACAGAATTAACTTTAAACGTACTTTCTAATGAAGGAAAAAAGTAAACTAACTCCGTGGCAACGATTTTTAGGGCTGATTAAACTAGAAAAAAAAGACACAACCCAAATCGCTTATTACGCTATTTTTGAAGGTATTGTAGCTCTCTCTCTTCCTCTAGGGGTGCAGGCTATTATTAACTTATTGCAAGCTGCTCAAATTTCTGCTTCTTGGATTGTATTAGTCTTATTAGTAACTGCTGGTGTTGCTTTTAGTGGAATTTTAAAACTGATGCAGTTTAGAATTATTGAAACTATTCAGCAAAGAATTTTTACTAGAGCATCTATAGAGCTTAGTTATCGTTTTCCAAAAATTAAGATGATAGAACTAAGAAATTATTACCCGCCCGAACTTGCCAATCGTTTTTTTGATACATTAACTATTCAGAAAGGTATTTCAAAAATTTTAATTGATGCTCCTTCTGCCTTGTTACAAATCATTTTTGCCTTACTACTCCTTTCATTTTACCATCCATTTTTTATCATTTTTGGATTGTTAGTATTACTGTTAATCTTTGTTGTTTTTAAGTATACAGCAGAAAAGGGATTAGAAACAAGTTTAAAAGAGTCAAAAAACAAATATAAAGTAGCGCATTGGTTACAAGAAATTGCAAGAACTATTATAAGTTTCAAACTGTCTGGAAAAACAAATTTAGCGCTAGAAAAAAGTGATATTCTGGTAGATGATTATTTAAAATCTAGAGAGAGTCACTTTAAAGTACTCATTATGCAGTATATACAAATGATTAGCTTTAAAGTAATTATCACTGCAGGTCTATTGCTTATAGGTGGTTTTTTAGTACTCACACAACAAATGAATATTGGGCAATTTGTTGCAGCTGAAATTATTATCATCCTAATTATGAATTCTGTTGAAAAATTAATATTAGGACTCGAATCTTTTTACGATGTACTTACATCTTTAGAAAAGCTCGGAGAAGTCATCGACAAACCAATAGAATCACAAGAAGGTAGTTATATTAATAGAGATAAACCATTTAAAATTGAGCTTCAAGATGTTTCATATGTTGTTAACAACAGACCAAAACCAGTAATTGATAATGTTTCTTTTGAAATAAACTCTAGTGATAGAGTTTTACTTCAAGGAAGTAGTAATTCGGGAAAATCTAGTTTAATTCAACTCATTTCTGGTTTAATTGAACCAACTCATGGACATATTTTTGTCAACGATTTATCTCTAAAAAGTATTTTCATCAATAATTATAGAGCTAATTTAGGTTTATCACTTTCTGAAGAAACCCCTTTTAAAGGAACAATCAGAGAAAATATAACATTTGGAGACTCTTCCATAACTGACGAAGAAATATATAGTATTTTTAAAATTACAGGACTAACAGAATTCTTAAAACAACAACCTAAAGGTTTAGATACCTATTTAAAACCTGAAGGAAAACTTATTGCTTATACTGTAGCTAAGAAAATTATTCTTTCCAGAGCAATAATCAAAAAACCAAAATTACTCATATTAGAAGATCCTCTTGATCAGTTTGAAAAAAACGAAGCTATAAAAATAATAGACTTTATTACTGACACTTCTCAACCATGGAGTTTAATTATTGTGAGCCGTAATGAATATTGGAAAGAGAAATGCAACAAACAAATTACCCTTGAAAAAGGTAGTATAACTAACTTTAAAGCCTAGGTAATCATGTTAAACATATCAAAAAATACAGTTTCAGATCACATAGATATTACAAAGTTCAAATCTGGAAAAGATATCTTTACAAAAGAATATCATAAACTATTTAAAAAATTTCTACTCGTTTTTTCTGTAATTTTACTAATTATCTTGTTTTTACCTTGGACTCAAAATGTATCCAGCGAAGGGCAGGTTACTACCCTTAAACCTAATCAACGTCCACAAACACTCCAATCTCAAATTCCAGGACGTATTGAAGAATGGTTTGTACAAGAAGGAGATTTTGTAAAGAAAGGAGATACTATTTTAAGGATTTCAGAAATAAAAAGTGGATATTTTGACACTAAACTTGCTGAAAGAACTGGTAAACAGTTAAACTCTAAAACACTATCCGCAAAAGCATACAACAATAAAATCAATGCTTTACAAAATCAGATTATCGCGATTAAAAAAGAGCGTAAACTAAAACTAGAACAGGCAAAAAATAAATTAAAGCAAGCTTATTTAAAGACTAAAAGTGATAGTATTGATTTTGAAGCTATTAAAATAAAACAAAAAATAGCACAAACTCAGTTTGACAGAACTGTCACTTTAGAAAAAGAAGGTTTAAAAGCTGTAAAAGATGTTGAAGAAAAAAGAGCGAAACTTCAAGAGTTATCTGCTAAATTGATTTCTCAAGAAAATAAATTCTTTACTTCTAAAAATAATATCATCAATGCTCAATTAGCTATTAGTAGTACACAAGCTTCTTATGCTGATAAACTTTCTAAAACAGAAAGCAGTTTATATAGTGCTCAATCTGGTGCTTATGACGCCGAAGTTCAAGTTTCAAAACTAGAAACTAGCTTAGCTAATTATAGCAAACGAAGCTCTTTATTATTCATTACTGCTCCACAAGATGGATACATTAATAAAGCTATAAAGTCTGGTATTGGTGAAACTTTTAAAGAAGGTGAACAATTAGTAAATATTATGCCTGCTGACTACGACTTAGCAGTTGAAATGTACATACAACCCATAGATTTACCATTGATACACATTGGTGAGGAAGTTCGTGTTCAGTTTGACGGTTGGCCCGCCATGGTATTTAGTGGTTGGCCTAATGTATCATACGGAACTTACGGTGCTAAAATTGTAGCTATCGAAAATTTTATTAGTAGTAACGGGAAGTATCGTGTTTTAATTGTTCCTAATAACGAGCAAGAACCTTGGCCAAAAGCTATTAGAGTAGGCTCTGGAGCAAAAACCATTGCCTTATTGGAAAATGTACCTATATGGTTTGAGTTATGGAGACAGATTAACAGCTTCCCTCCTAACTTCTATCAACCAAATAATAAAGAAAGTGGTAAAAAGTCAAAAAAAGAAGGCTAAAACTCTTTGTAAACAATAAAAAACAAATAGATGAAAAGGTTAAATATCTTTTTTTTATTACTAAGCTTTATAGCTACAGCACAGAATAATTTTAGTACTCAACTTAGTTTAGAAGAATATTTAGGGTATGTAAAAAAATATCATCCTGTTATAAAACAAGCCGAACTTATTACTAGTACTAATGAGGCTAAATTATTAAAAGCTAGAGGTGGTTTTGATCCTAAAATAGAAGTAGACTATGACAGAAAAGAATTTAAAGGCAAAGATTATTACAAAAAGTTAAATTCAACCTTTAAAATTCCAACCTGGTATGGAATAGAATTAAAAGGTAGTTATGAAAATAATTCTGGTCAGTATTTAAACCCAGAGCATAATACTCCAGAAAATGGCTTATATAACGTTGGTATATCAATTTCTCTGGCTAAAAACTTATTTATTAACAAAAGAATGGCTACTTTAAAACAAGCTAAACTCTATACTCAACAAGGTAAATTAGAACAACAGCTATTAGTTAATGATATTTTATTTGAAGCTATCAACACATACTTAAATTGGTTACAATACTACCAGAACTATAATGTTTATAAAGATTATTATACTAATGCTGGTACCAGACTAAAAAATATAAAGAAAAGCTTTAAAACTGGTGATAAACCAGCTATCGACACTTTAGAAGCTAACATAAATTTAAAAAACAGAAATTTAGACCTAGAAAAAGCGAATATTAAATACATTAAATCTAAACTCGAACTTTCTAATTACTTATGGATTGGTAACAATATTCCTATGGAAATAAAAGAAGAAATAATTCCTGACGTTACTACTTTTTCTAATATTGATATTATTCTAAATACTTCAGTAACCACCTTATTTGATAATGAGTTTGAAAACCACCCTAAGTTAAAGTTGCTAGAATTAAAGAAAAGAAACCTAGAAATAAATAAGCTACTAAAAGTAAACAATCTATTACCTAAAGTAGATTTTCAGTATAACTTCCTTGCTTCAAAAGTGGATAATTTTGATGCTTTTAGTACTGCTAACTATAAAAATTCTCTTCAAGTTAGCATTCCTCTTTTTCTTCGTAAATCTAGAGGAGATTTAAAACTTGCTAAGCTAAAACTACAAGATATCAACTTTGAAATTGCATCAACTAAAGTCTCTTTACAAAACAAAATAACGGCTACCGAGCAAGAAATTACATCATACAAAAAACAAAATGATATTTTAAAAAACCTTGTAAACGATTATAATACAATTGTAAAAAGTGAAGAGCGTAAATTTTCTTTGGGAGAGAGCTCTATTTTTCTAATTAATTATAGAGAAGTAAAATTAATTGAGAGTAAATTGAAAGAAATTAAAAATGAGTATGAATACGCTAAGACAAAAGGAAAGCTTGTAAAACTATTAGGTAAATTAAATAGTTTATAAAACAAAAAACCGAAGTATTAGCTTCGGTTTTTTGTTTATTTATATCTACTTCTTCTATTTAAGAATTTTAGATACTAAATCTTTTTTTGCTTTTTCATCATCTCCGAATAACCACTGTAATACATTATCCTCCCACATCTCATCACGTTCTGTTTCTGTGATAATATTTCTATCAATTGCTAAATCTAAAATTTTCCCTGGATATGACGATTGAATTTCACTCTCCATCTCTCCTAATGGATATGGATCATCTAATCCTATTAACACTTGCTTGGAACCTTGATTTTTAATCAGTAAATCTAACGAACCGGTGTCATGGACTAATGTGTCAAAGAAAATGTTTTTGTGCCCCACCGCTTTTCTAGGGTGAGTTTTACCTTCAAACAAATCTGGTCTTCCATCAAAACCTTGTATACGACGTCCTAAGTTCATTTGCGCTAACTGTCCACCATGAGCAAAGCAAATTCGCATATTAGGATATTTTTCATAATATCCATTTAAGGTTAAAAAGTGATATGCGTCCGCACATTGCGCTAACATCCAAATTAAGTGAAAACGCCAACTTGTATTTTGTAGTTTGATAAACTTCTCTCCATCATATGGATGAATTTCAACAGCTAAATTGTATTTATTAGCTAATTCAAAAATAGGTTCGTTTTCTTCATCAAAAATGCAACGCCAAGTACCAATAGTATCCATATAGTGTGTTGGCAAACACAACAAACGCATTCCCAATACCTCAACACAACGTTCTATTTCCCATAAAGCACCACGAACAAATCCTGGGTGCACCACGAAACCAGTTGTAAATTTAGATGGGTTTTCATGTTGTACACGCGCATTAAAATCGTTTTGAAAACGTAAGGCCTGTTTCATCTCTTCTAAGCGCAAACCATTTCCGTATAATTGAGACAGATTTAATACCACAGCATGATCAATTTTAAAATGCTCCATCCATGCTAGTTTTTCATCTAAAAAGAAACTAGAGTCAGTTACTGGTCGACTCCAATCTTTTTGTAACATGAACTTTCGGTCCTTATCTACCCAAAAAATTCCTTTGTCTTTCATAAACTGCGGAATCTGTTCTGGGTAAGGTAACAAGTGTGAATGTCCGTTTATTCTTAATTTGCGTTTTTCCATGTTATTTTTCAATTGCAAAATTTATGCTTTATTAGGAGCTTCCATTACAGTACCACAATTATCACAAGTACACTTCTCTTTGTCAGAATAGTACTTATCAAAAATTATCGGCATATCCGTTTCAATATTGTCTAAAGCAAATTCTTCTCTATATAATTGATGTCCGCAATTTTCGCAGTACCATTCTAAAGCATCCATCATTCCTTTATCACGTGGATATTCGATAACCAACCCTACGGTATTTGCTTTACGTTGTGGTGAATGTGGTACCTTTCCTGGCAACAAATAAATATCTCCTTCATTAATTTCAACATCAATCATTTCACCTTTATCATCAATAATTTTCAGCACCATATCTCCTTCTAATTGATAGAAAAACTCAGGTGTTTCGTTGTAATGGTAATCCTTACGGTTGTTAGGTCCTCCAACAACCATTACGATATATTCACCATTATCCCAAACTTGTTTATTTCCTACTGGTGGTTTTAATAAATGACGATTTTCATCAATCCACTTTTTGAAATTCAAAGGTTGTACTAACTTGCTCATTTTATTTAGATTTTGTCATTGCGAAACAAATTTCAATTTGCTGTAGCAATCCGTTATTTTATTCTTGAGATTATTTCGTCATACTTCCTCATAATGACGGAAATTTTATAAAGTTACTTAAATTTGTATTGATTCTATAAGCTTACAAACTTTTTGTTCTTCCTCCATCTACAGGAACATTAATTCCATTGATAAAGCTTGCTCTTTCGCTTGCTAAAAACACAATAGCATTAGCTACTTCTTCAGGTTTAGCAAAACGTTTTGCAGGCGATGCATTTTTCATCATTTCGGCAACTTCCTCAACTGTTTTACCTGTTTTTGCTGCTTTATTATTGATAATTTCTGTCAAACGTTCTGTAGCAGTTGCCCCAGGTAATACGTTATTTACCGTGATTCCGAATTGACCTAATTCATTCGCTAAGGTTTTACTCCAGTTAGCAACTGCACCACGAATCGTATTCGAAACTCCTAAACCATCCAACGGCTGTTTTACAGAAGTAGAAATTACATTAATAATTCTACCATAATTTTCTTCTTTCATAAATGGAACCACCGCCTGTACTAACACATGATTACATTTTAAATGCATCGTAAAAGCACGTTCAAACTCTTCTAATTTAGCGTTGAATACTGGACCTCCTGCTGGACCTCCTGTATTATTTACCAAAATATGAAACTGTAAATTTGTTGCCTCTAACTTCTCTTTTAAGTCTGCAGGATTGGTAAAATCAGCAACTAAATAACCGTGATTTTGATTGTCATTTGGTAACTCAGCTAACACCGCTTTTAGTTTTTCCTCGCTACGAGCTACTAACGTTACATTTGCTCCTTCTTGAGCCAATAGTATTGCCGATGCTTTTCCTATTCCCTGTGTACTACCACATACCAAGGCGTTTTTATGTTGTATATCTAAATTCATTTTATTCGTTATTCTGAATCATTTGTTTAATCTTAACCGCTTTCTCAAAATGATCTAATTGATGTGTCTGAATCCACCAAGTAGCCACTTCCATCAGTACTTTCGGATTGTCATTTTTATTTTTGAAAAATGCATAAAACGAAAGCCCTACGTTTTCTCCTTTTTTAGCAATTTTCTCTTTACAAACATCAATTATTTTTTCTTTTATTTCCTTATTCATATTTTATACATACATTTTTGGGTTCTGTAAAAAAGCGTAATGCTTCAAAACCTCCTTCACGCCCTACTCCACTCGCTTTTTGACCTCCAAAAGGAGTTCTCAAATCACGCAACAACCAAGTATTTACCCAAACAATCCCTGCATGTAATTCTTTAGACAATCGCATGGTTCTCGTCAAATTGTTTGTCCATAATGTTGATGACAATCCATATACCACATCATTAGCTAATTGTAAAGCCTCTTCTTCCGTTTTAAAAGACATTAAGGTTACTACTGGTCCAAAAATTTCTTCTTGATTTAATCTACATTGATTACTAGAAACCTCTATAATAGTAGGTTCTAAATAATATCCATTCTCACTACCTTCTACCGTTACTGTATTTCCTCCATATAGAATCTTACCTCCTTCTTGTTCCGCAATATCTATATATGATTTTACCTTTTCTAAATGTGGCTTTGACACCAAGGCTCCAATATTTGTATCTTCATCAAAAGGATTTCCTATTTTTAGTTCTGATACTTTCTGAACAAAATCTTTTTTGAATTGCTCATAGATACTTTCTTCTACAAAAATTCTGCTTCCACATAAGCATATCTGACCTTGATTCGCAAATGAAGAACGAACTGTAGTCGCTAACATATTCTCATAATCACAATCCGCGAAAATGATGTTTGGATTTTTACCCCCTAACTCCAACGATAACTTCTTAAACATAGGTGCTGCTGTACGAGCTATGTGTGCCCCTGTAGCAGTTCCTCCTGTAAATGAAATCGCTTTAATATCTGGATGTTCTATAATAGCTTGTCCTGTGGTAGTTCCTAATCCGTGAACTATGTTCAACACCCCTTTGGGTAAACCTGCTTCATTACAAATCTCACCTAATAAATAGGCTGTCATGGGTGTTACTTCACTTGGTTTTGCTACCACACAGTTTCCTGCGGCTATTGCTGGAGCAATCTTCCACGTGAATAAATAAAGTGGTAAATTCCACGGAGAAATACATCCCACTACACCAATAGGTTGACGTAACGTAAAATTCATCGCTCCTAAGCCAATACTTTCATGAGCTTCAGATGAAAATTGTGTAATCGCATCTGCAAAATATTGAAAATTGGATGAGGCTCTCGGAATATCTATCGCTTTAGCCAAACTTAATGGTTTTCCATTATCTTTAGCTTCAGCTTTTGCCAATTCAGGTAATCTCAGTTGAATTAACTGTGCTATTTTAGAAAGAATATCTCTACGTTCGTTTAAGGTAGTATTCGACCACTGCTTAAAAGCAGATTTAGCACTTTGATATGCTTTTTCTACATCTTCTGTAGTAGAATTTGGAATTTGACCGTACACCTCTCCAATAGAAGGATTGTAGTTATCTATAAACCCTCCCTTAATTGGATTAACGAATTCTCCGTTTATGTAGTTTTTAATGTTCTGCATAAGGCTTTTAGCTTTTAGCTTTTGGCTTATACGCCACCACTTTAATTTCAATCAATAAATGTGGGTGTGGTAATTGAT
The DNA here is from genome assembly GCF_964510395.1 of Tenacibaculum aestuarii. Lineage (NCBI taxonomy): Bacteria > Pseudomonadati > Bacteroidota > Flavobacteriia > Flavobacteriales > Flavobacteriaceae > Tenacibaculum > Tenacibaculum aestuarii. The sequence goes on along the minus strand of NZ_CAZEFY010000001.1, from coordinate 952,776 downwards.
GCACAGCAACTGTTGTTCTAGTTGGTCCGTTATAGTCAAAGTATTCAGCATATACTTCATTATAGCCTCCAAAATCATTCATATTTACCAAGAATGAAGTTACATCTATAATATCAGATAAATCAGCGCCAACTTCTTGTAAGATATCACGAATATTTTCTATTACCGCTCTGGTTTGCTTTTTAATATCTAAGTTGGTCGTTCCAAATTCATCTACCTCAACTCCTTCAAAAGAATTGTCAGGTCTTCGAGAACTTGTTCCTGATACATAAATAAAATCTCCTACTTGTTTTACATGTGGAAATTTCCCTCTTGGTATCGCTTTTCCTTTGATTACTTTACTGTCCATGTTTTATATTTTTTGCTTCCAAACGTATTTTACATGAGATTTCTCCCTTTGGTCGAAATGACGTTTATGAAATTGCTAATTCTAATAGTTTTATCGTTGTTTTTAAATTGCGTGTAGTTGCTGTTACTTTCAACTTCTTTTCAATTACACTGTTTGTTAATTTAGTACTTCCAAAATTAGACGGACAATACAAATACACCACATCATCAACTATTTCATATTTGTCTTCGTTAATTCCATTAACTTCGATAACTGATTCTTTAGTTATTCTATCTAAAAAAGTAAAAGCTACTATTTTTTCATTTTCTTGTGAAAACGGATAGTTCTCTAGTGTACTTTTCCATTCCTCTGGTGTTCTAGCCAGTACAGGCATATCATATCCAAATTTAGCAGCAATCACTTCTTTAATTTTCTGACAAACGATCTCTTTTGTTTCTTCAGAATCTAAAATAATATTACCACTTTGAATGTAGGTTTGTACATTTTGAAACCCTAATTCATTCAACATTTCTCGTAATTCAGCCATCGGAAGCTTGTTTTTTCCCGAGACATTAATCCCTCTTAGTAATATTATATATCTATTCATTTATAATCCTGCTATTTTATCTTCTTCTAAAATCTCGTTGGTTTCTTCTTGCACCTTTTTTAACACCTCATTCAAATCGGTGATGGTATCTAAATCGTGATGAGCTACCATATTTAACAAGGCTTTATCTTGCGCACGTCCTTTTTTCATCGCTTCTGCATACGGAATCTCTTCATTAAAGGTTACCATTGAGTATTTCGAGAAATACTCTTCAGGGAATGTCTTTTCTAAATCCATTTCTAACTTTCTCTTTTGCTTAAATAATGGATTCGCTACATGATCTCGCATTTCATAAAAATTGTCAATGGCTAAATCAGCAATCGCATCGGTATCTTCTTTACGTGCTTTTTCATACGCTTTAAAAGTCGCTTGCCAATCTCCTTCGTGTGTATCTAAAATCGTATCAAATACAGTTACATCTTCAAACGAAGCATTCATTCCTTGTCCATAAAAAGGAACAATCGCGTGTGCCGCATCTCCCATTAACAAGGTCTTGTTTTGATAATGCCAAGGTGAACACTTTACCGTTCCTAAAGCCCCTGTTGGGTTGTTTAAGAATTCGTCTTTTATACTTGGTATTAAAGCCAACGCATCTGAAAATTCTTTTTCAAAAAACTCGGTTATCTTTTCTTCGGAAGTTAAGTTATTGAAACTGTATTCTCCTTCATCGTAACTCAAAAATAAGGTTACCGTAAAACTTCCATCTAAATTCGGTAACGCGATTAACATATACTCTCCACGAGGCCAAATATGCAAATGATCTTTACTTATTTGATGGTTTCCTAACTTGTCTGCAGGAATTTCTAATTCTTTATATCCGTGCGTTAAGAAATTCTGTGAATAGCTAAACAAGAATTTTCTTTCTAAATAGTAACTCTTTCTCAATGCAGAGCCAGCACCATCTGTTCCAAAAATCACATCTCCATCTACTGAAAACTCTTCCTTGGTATTGTAATTTTTAAAGTGTGCTACTGTATTTTCTATATCTACCGAAGTACATTCGGTATTAAAATGTATGGTTACATTTTCATGTTTTTCCGCTTCATTTAATAAGATTCCGTTTAAATCTCCTCTTGAAATAGAATTGATATACTCTCCTTCTCTACCTGAATAGTTCGATGCAAACGTATTCCCTTCTCTATCGTGCATTAAACGTCCATACATCGGAATACAAATTTCACGCGCTTTTTCTTCTACACCACATAAGCGTAAAGCTTTAAAACCGCGATCCGATAATGCTAAGTTAATAGAACGTCCTGCCGAAATATCGGTAATTCGTAAATCTGGACGGCTTTCATACATTGCTACCTTATAGCCTCTTTGTGCTAAACGAAGTGCTAATAAACTTCCGCATAAACCAGCACCTATAATTACTATGTTTTCTTGTTTGATCATTTGTTTTATAACAATGTTTTTAAAATTTCAACCATCCTGTATACATCTTCAAAACTGTTATACATTGGCACTGGTGCGCAACGAATTACATCAGGTTCTCTCCAGTCGGTTATAATATTATTTTCGGTTAGTTTTTTGTGTAAACTTTTATCTGCATTCTTCACTTGAATAGATAATTGGCATCCTCTTTCTTTCGGATTCGATGGCGTAATTATTTTAATTCTATCCGTATCAATCTGGTTGATTAAATATTCAAAATAACCCGTTAATTTTTCTGATTTGGCTCTTAACGCTTCCATTCCTACTTCTTCAAACATATCTAACGAAGCTCTAATTGCTGCCATTGATAAAATAGGTGGATTTGATAACTGCCAACCTTCTGCTCCCGGCATCACATCAAATGGTTGACGCATGTTGAAACGAGTTTCTTTATTATGGTTCCACCAACCTGCAAAACGCGGTAACTCTTTATTACGTGCATGCTTTTCATGTACAAACAACCCTGCTAAACTTCCAGGGCCCGAATTCAAATACTTATAGGTACACCAAGCTGCAAAATCTACTCCGCTATCATGCAATTCAGGTGAAATATTTCCTGCACCGTGCGCTAAATCTATACCTACGATACAGTTTTTAGCATGTCCTATTTCTGCAATACGTTTGATATCTAAATACTGTCCTGTATAATAATTCACTCCCCCTATCAACAACAAAGCTATTTCATCACCTTGCTCGTCTACTATTTTCTCAAGATCTTCAATACGTAATAATTCTTCTCCTTCACGAGGTTTCCACTCTATCAATCCTTCTTCTGTATCAAACCCATGAAATTTTAATTGCGATTGTACCGCATATCTATCCGAAGGAAAAGCATCACTTTCTATAACAATTTTATACTTTGTTTTAGTCGGTTGGTAAAACGACACCATTAACAAATGTAAGTTGGTCGTTAGCGTGTTCATCACTACCACTTCTAATGGTTTAGCTCCCACTATTTTCGCCATCGAATTTGTCAAAAACTCGTGATACGGCATCCATGGGTTTCGAGCTTCAAAATGCCCTTCTACTCCATATTTCGCCCAATCATCTAATTCTTGTTGAATGTATTGTTGCGTTTGTTTAGGTTGCAATCCAAGTGAGTTTCCTGTAAAATACAACCAGTCATTTCCTTTTGCATCTTTTGGAATATGAAACTGCGCTCTTAAATGCGCTAAGTTATCTTCTTTATCTAGTTGTTGTGCGTAATCAAGTGTTGGTTTATACATACTTATTATATTTCTAAAAACCATTTCTAAAACACTAAAGATACTTCATTTTTACCTCAAAATAAAACCTAAAGTGTTTCACATAATAAAACGGTGTTTTATAAATTTACATATTTTTATTATATTAGTCAATAATTTTTTGAGAAAATGAATACAGATTCTAAAAATTTAAACCAATCTATCATCAAAGCGTTTGCTGTTTTAGATGCTTTCACCAATGATAAAAAAGAATGGGGCGTTAGAGAATTAGCTAATAAAACTGGCTATAACAAGAGTACCGTATACCGATTACTAAGTACTTTAGTTTCGTTGAATGCTGTGCAACAAAACGACAACGAAAAATATCAACTAGGAAGTAAGCTGTTTGAATTAGGCAATCGTGTTTCTATATATAGATCACTCAGAGACTTAACCAATGAACCAATACAAAAGGTAGCCTTAGAAATTCAAGAAACTGTTTTATTGGGTATTTTAAAAGAACAGCAGGTATTTCATATTAATAAAGCTGATAGTTTACAAGGACTTAAAATAAGCACCTCCATTGGCTCTTATGCACCTGTCAATGGAAGCGCGATTGGAAAACTACTCTTAGCTTTTTCTTCAATAGAAACTCAAGAAACTTTTTTCAACTCGATTTCTTTAGAATCGTTTACCAAAAACACGATTTCATCTGTTTCAAAATTCAAAAAGGAATTATTACAAATTCAACAGCAAAAATTTGCGTTAGATATTGAGGAATCAGAATTGGGTTTAGTTTGTATTGCCATTCCTATTTATAATAAAAAAGGTAAAGTTATTGCAGGAATCAGTGCGTCTGGACCTTCTAGTAGATTTAAAATGGAAAATGTATCTAGTTACATTCAGATTTTACAAAAAGGAGCCAATATTATAGAGCAAAATTTAAGTGACTTTGATCGTTTATAAAAGAAAAATCCCGCTTAAGCGGGATTTTATATTTCTTAATACAGTACTCTAAATTTAATAGTACCATCTACTTTTTTCAGTTTTGCAATTACTTCTTGGTTATACTCTTTATCTACATCGGTAATTACGTATCCTACCTTTTCATCTGTAGACAGGTATTGTCCTGTAATGTTCAACTCGTATTTCGCTAACACCTTATTGATCTTCGCCATTACTCCAGGTACGTTTTTATGAATATGTAAAAAACGGTGTGCATTTTTATGCTTAGGTAAACGAATATTTGGGAAATTAACCGCATCTACTGTATTTCCTGAATTGATATACGCCATAATCTTATTAGGAACAAAATCAGCAATATCTTTTTGAGCTTCTTCTGTACTACCTCCCACGTGCGGAGTTAAAATCACGTTATCCAACCCTTTTAATTCAGTATAAAACTCTCCATTTTTTCTTGGTTCTTCAGGATACACATCTACAGCTGCTCCAGCAATTTTACCAGACTTCAATCCTTCAACCAAAGCTTCAATATCTACTACAAATCCACGAGAAAGGTTTACTAAATGAACTCCATCTTTCATTTCAGCTATTTCTTCTCTTCCTATAAAGTTTTTGTTAGCAGAATTATCATCCACATGCAACGTAACTACATCAGAAATATTCAACAACTCTTTTAAAGTGTTCATTCTGGTAGCATTTCCTAAAGCTAATTTGTCTTCTACATCGTAATAATACACATCCATTCCAAGTGCTTCAGCTAGCACTGACAATTGCTTTCCTATGTTTCCGTACCCTACAATTCCTAGCTTTTTACCACGAACCTCTCTCGATCCCTGAGCTGTTTTGTTCCACTCACCGTTATGAATTTCTGTACTTCTTTGAAATACACTACGCATCAACATAATGATTTCTCCAATCGCTAATTCAACTACCGAACGCGTATTGCTATAAGGTGCATTAAAAACTACTACTCCGTTTTCTTTACATGCTTCTAAATCGATTTGCTTGGTTCCAATACAAAAAGCAGAAACTACCATTAGTTTTTCAGCAGCTTCAATCACTTTACGAGTTACTTGTGTTTTAGAACGGATTCCTAACACATGAACATCTTTTAATTTTTCAATCAATTCATCTTCCGACAAACTTCTTGAAACAGTTTCTACAGAAAATCCATCACCTGATAATTTTGTAAAAGCGTCAGGATGTACGTTTTCTAATAATAAAATTTTGATTCTGTTCTTTGGGTATGATAAGTTTCTAGGCAATTTGTTAACGTATAAAAATTCATCTAAATTTGGTGTGATATGATCGGCATTGGCAATTGTTTTATCTCGTAATACATTTTCTGTATACGCAAAAAACTTGTCTGCTACTCCTGCTTCTTTGGTCACTGCATCGCTATAGCCATCACCAATCACTTGTACTTCACCTTCTAAATTTAAGGATTTTAAACAATCTATTTTACCATTATGTTTAGATAATGGGTTTTCAGTATCAAACCCTACAATAATTCCTGCTTTATCAAACTCAAATGTGTTTGCAAATACTCTTTCTGAAGGAATGTTATATGCAGCCACAATAGGATCGATAAACTCTTTAAATCCTGCGGAAATCACATAAATATCATCAGAGAATTTTTCAAAAAACTCTTTGTTTCTCTCTATTGATGGAGATACTTTTTGTTTTAACTCCTCAATTAACAAAGGCAAGTCTGCCTTTGTTGCTTTTAATAATTGAATACGCTTTTCTAAAGACTCCGTAAAAGAAATATCGCCATCAATTCCTTGATTGGTTATATGGACTATTTCTTGAACAATCTCTTCTTTCTTCGGATTTCCCGCCAGCGTGATTTCTGCCAAAACATCTAATGCTTCTACACGTGTTAACGTGCTATCGAAATCAAAAACGAAATTTCGTTTTGCTAAATTCATGTTACTTTGTTGTATTTTTCTTGTTGTGTTGTTAAGCCAACGAATGTACAAAGCTTTTCGTAAAAACTTTCATAACAAGCTAGTTAAGTTTCAATTTTTAAACTGATATTGTTTTTACTATTTCTTCAATTACATTTTAACAACTTTCAACACTAAAAAATTTCGCTTTTAAAGTAAAAACAGTAAGAATAACCATAAAATAGGAACTGCTTCTACCCAAAAAGAACTATAATATTTAGATTGATTCGTCTCGGCTCTCATCAATAAGAAAAGAAGCAGAAAAAACACACCTAGAAAAGCTGTTCTAAAATGAGAATTAGGGCTTATCATAAATTCCAAGACCAAACATAAAAGCAGCAAAACATACCCAAATTTTTTAGTGTTTTCTACCCCTATCTTTTTAGGAATGGTCTGTAAAGAAATAGCATCGTATTGCACATCACGAATATCAAAAGGAAGAATTAGTATAATCACCAATAAAAAGCGCTGAACTATCATTAAATATACCACTCCTGTAAAAGAAGACTCATTGGCATAAGTTGGCAGTAAAACAGTGGTTCCTGCCCAAACTACGGCTACTACTATAATTTTTAAATAGCCGATACTTCGTAAATTTTTCTGAAATCCGCTTAAAAAAGGAACCGCATATAAAAAAGTTAACAACCCAAAAGGTACAAAAAACAGTAAAGTTTTTAAAGGAAGTAACCACGCGAAATAACACATCAATAAAAAGCAAATCAGTGAAAATACTTGAATAACTTGTAAATTTTTAGTCAAGCTCCTGTGGTGCAGCTTCGCTACTCCAGCATACTTCACAAAATTATACCCAGTTATTGTTGCAAAAAAGACAAAACAATCCAACGATTCATTATGCGGAATTTCAAAATAAATCTCCGTTATTCGTAACAAAGCATAAACTGCTAGTGCCACATGAATACTAGCATTGATATAAAAATCGATTACTGTTTTAAAAAACTTCATCTAACAAAAATAGTTTTTATGTTTATAACCCTTAGTATTGGTTAATAAAATATCATTTTTTAACAAAAAAATATGTACTCACAAGTCAACCAATTTCACTATTTTTGAGCCACTTAAAACAACAACACAATAATGAACACAAATTCATTTCAATTAAGACATATTGGTCCTCGTATTAAAGACCAAGACCAAATGCTTAAAACGATTGGCGTAGAGAGTTTAGACCAATTGATTTATGAGACTATTCCTGACGATATTCGTTTACAAAAAGAGTTAGATTTAGCTCCTGCAATGAGTGAATATGAGTACTTAACTCACATTAATGAGTTAGGTGCAAAAAACAAAGTTTTTAAGAGTTATATCGGTTTAGGATATCACGAAGCAATTATACCAAGTGTAATTCAACGTAATATTTTAGAAAACCCAGGATGGTATACTGCCTACACGCCTTATCAAGCTGAAATTGCACAAGGACGTTTAGAAGCATTGTTAAATTACCAAACAATGATTTGTGATTTAACAGGAATGGAGTTAGCAAACGCTTCTTTATTAGATGAAGGAACAGCAGCTGCAGAAGCTATGGCTTTATTATTTGATGTTCGTGATAGAGCACAAAAGAAAGCTGATGTAAATAAGTTCTTCGTTTCTGAAGAAATTTTACCACAAACTTTATCAGTATTACAAACACGCGCAATTCCTATCGGAATTGAATTAGTAGTTGGTAATCACCAAAAATTTGATTTCTCTGAAGAATTCTTCGGAGCAATTGTACAATATCCAGGAAAACATGGTCAAGTTTATGACTATACAGAATTTGTAGCAAACTGTAATGCTAAACACATCAAGGTAGCGGTTGCTGCTGATATTTTATCATTAGTAAAATTAAAAGCGCCTGCACAATTTGGTGCTGACGTGGTAGTAGGTACTACGCAACGTTTTGGTATTCCTTTAGGTTATGGAGGTCCTCACGCAGGATTCTTTGCTACTAAAGAAGAATACAAACGTAGTATGCCTGGTCGTATTATCGGTGTTACAAAAGATGTTGACGGTGGTCGTGCCTTACGTATGGCATTACAAACACGTGAGCAACACATTAAACGTGAAAAAGCGACTTCTAACATTTGTACTGCACAAGTATTGTTAGCTGTTATGGCGGGCATGTATGCTGTGTACCACGGAAAAGATGGATTACAATATATCGCTGACCGTGTTCACACAAGTACTACAACCCTAGCAAAAGCTTTAACCGATTTAGGTTTCAAACAACAAAACACTTCATACTTCGATACTATTTTAGTTGAAGTTGAAACTGATAAATTGCGTCCTGTAGCTGAAGCAAACGGAATTAACTTTAACTACATTGACGAAAACCATATTTCTATCTCTGTAAACGAAACTGTTGGTTTAAAAGAAATCAATGCTATTGTTGATTGTTTCGAACAAGCGTTCAATATCAAAGATATTTTAGTTACTGAATTTACTACAGCAGAGGTAATTCCTGCGGATGTAAAAAGAGCAACTTCATTCTTAGATAACGAAGTATTCAACACGTATCAATCAGAAACTGAAATGATGCGTTATATTAAAAAATTAGAGCGTAAAGATTTAGCGTTAAATCACTCAATGATTTCTTTAGGGTCATGTACTATGAAACTAAACGCTGCTTCTGAAATGTTACCGTTAAGCAATCCACAATGGGGAAATATCCACCCATTCGTACCTTTAAATCAAGCAGAAGGATACCAAGTTATGCTTAACAATCTTGAAAACCAATTAAACGTGGTTACTGGATTTGCAGGTACTTCTTTACAACCTAACTCAGGTGCACAAGGAGAATTTGCTGGTTTAATGGTTATTAGAGCTTATCATGAAGCTAACGGAGATACTCACAGAAACATCTGTTTAATTCCTGCATCTGCTCACGGAACTAACCCTGCGTCTGCTGTAATGGCAGGTATGAAGGTAGTAGTTACCAAAACTGATGAAAAAGGAAACATCGACGTAGAAGATTTACGTGCTAAAGCTGAAAAATACAAAGATAATTTAGCTGCTTTAATGGTAACGTATCCATCTACTCACGGAGTATACGAAAAAGCCATTAAAGAAATTACGCAAATTATCCACGATAACGGCGGACAAGTATATATGGATGGTGCTAACATGAACGCACAGGTAGGATTAACGAATCCTGCAACTATTGGTGCTGATGTTTGTCACTTAAACTTACACAAAACATTTGCGATTCCTCACGGTGGTGGTGGACCAGGTGTTGGACCAATTTGTGTGGCGCCACAATTAGTTCCGTTTTTACCTACTAACCCTGTAGTTACTACTGGTGGTGATAATGCAATTACAGCTATTTCAGCTGCCCCTTGGGGTTCTGCTTTAGTATGTTTAATTTCTTACGGATACATCACGATGTTGGGTGCTGACGGATTAACAAATTCTACTAAGAATGCTATTTTAAACGCAAACTATATTAAAGAGCGTTTAAACGGACATTTTAGTACTTTATATACTGGTGAAATGAACCGTGCAGCTCACGAAATGATTTTAGATTGCCGTGACTTTAAACAAAACGGAATTGAAGTAACAGATATCGCAAAGCGTTTAATGGACTACGGATTCCACGCGCCTACTGTATCGTTCCCTGTAGCTGGAACAATTATGGTAGAGCCGACAGAATCTGAAAGTGTAGCAGAATTAGATCGTTTTTGTGATGCGTTAATCTCTATTAGAAAAGAGATTGCTGAGGCGAGTAAGGAAAACCCTAATAACCCGCTTAAAAATGCACCTCATACACAAGAAATGTTAACTGCTGATGAATGGGATTTGCCATATTCTCGTAAGCAAGCAGCTTTCCCGTTAGAGTATATTGCAGACAATAAGTTCTGGCCTTCTGTACGTCGTGTTGACGATGCATTTGGTGACCGTAACTTAATTTGTTCTTGTAATCCTATTGAAGATTATATGGAAGCGGAAGCTTAATTATAAACAACAAAAAAAGCCCTCGAAATTTCGAGGGCTTTTTTTATGCTACTTTTACAATTCTTTCGAGTGGAATAATTGTAGATTCTTTTAAGATTACCGAAGTATCTGTAATACCCCAAACAGTGGTTTCTACTTTCTTTAAACCATCTTCATCTATAAAAAATATTTTTACCTTTTCTCTTTCCAAGTTTCCTAAAGACATTGCTCTTTGTAAATCAACACAACGATTTACTTTTGCTTGTTGGTTTTTACACAATACTTCTTCTTTTGGAAATTTTAAGAATTTAATTTGTTCTTTAGCTACAGTTTGAAAACTTAAGTTTGTTAACATAGTTAGGGGAATTAAAGATTACTACTTAATTAACGTAGGATTTATAACACAAAGCATAAATCTCGTTGCCCAATGTATCTATTTAAAAACTCAATTACAAATAATTTAACTAATTATTATAAATTTTAACTTTAACACACAAAAACACCTTAACAACAAGAAAGTTAACAATAAAACACTATCATAAACAATAAAAAACCAATTAACTCCTATAATATAAGAGCTGCTCCCATTCTTAATTTTATATATTTGAAAACAAATTTCTATGTGCCCATAACCTCAATTTTTAATGATCTATTTTTCTGTAATTATACTCGCAGGTATTTTTTTTATATTCAATAAAAGTACCTCAATCTCTAAATGGAAAAAACCCACGACTCCATTCCCTAACAAATGGAGAGTTATTCTAACTAAAAATGTAGCTTTTTACAACGCTTTGAACTCTAATGAAAAAGAATTATTTGAATTCAAAGTTTTTGAGTTTATATTAAATCATGAAGTTATAGGAGTTGACGTTACAGTTACCATTACTGATAAACTGCTAATTGCCTCAAGTGCTGTAATTCCTATTTTTAATTTTCCCGAATGGAGGTATCCAAATATTAAAGAAATTATTTTATATCCAGCAATGTTCAACGAGCATTTCGAAACAGAAGGAGATAATAGAAGAATATTAGGAATGGTAGGTAACGGATATTTAGAAGGTAAAATGATTTTATCTAAACCTGCATTACATTTAGGTTTTACTAATGAAACAGACAAAAAGAATACTGCCATTCACGAATTTGTGCATTTGATTGATAAAATGGATGGTTCTATAGATGGAATACCACAAGTTTTACTAGAAAAACAATACAGTATTCCATGGATAGAATTAATCAATAAAAAAATTGAAGAAATCTACAACAATACTTCCGATATTAACCCTTATGGAGGAACCAACAAAGCAGAATTCTTCTCGGTTGCTAGCGAATATTTTTTTGAACGCCCAAAACTATTGGTAAAAAAACATCCAGAATTATATCATTTGTTAGAACAAATCTTCAAACAAGATATGGATGACATGAATCTAAATTTAAAACGTATTGATATTTCTAGAAATGATCCTTGTCCTTGTGATAGTGGTTCAAAATATAAGAAGTGTTGTGGGGTAAACTAGACCTTCTTCTCTACCCGTCATTTCGAAGGAGGTACGACTGAGAAATCTCAACAATAGGAGTTACTCATCTTATGGGATTCCTCACATACGTTCGGAATGACGTGGCTATATTATTCTCAATACTCTTTTCATTATACTTTTATTTTCCATATATTTAAAAAACTGAAAAACAAATAACTAACCCCAAACCAACTAACACTATGAAACAAAAAAATTTATTCGTACTAAGCTTATTATTCGGATTAATGTTTATCAACTCTGGACTTAACAAGTTTTTAAACTATATGCCTATGCCTGAAAATCTTCCTGAAAAAATGATGAGTGCTATGACCGCTATGATGGAAATAGGATGGCTAATGCCTTTGGTAGGGATTGCAGAAATTTTAGGAGGAATATTATTTATAATTCCTAAAACACGAGCTTTAGGAGCTGTGGTTATTTTTCCTATAATGATTGGAATTATGATTACTCACATTTTTCAAGCTCCCTCTGGTCTTCCTATAGCTTTAGTATTATTTGCTATCAACCTTTGGGTTATTTATGAAAACTGCGATGCTTATAAACCTATGATAAAACAATAAAGAGTCAACACGAACGATGGTGACATTACCTCACTATCGTTCGCAATGACTACAACTGAAACGTCATTTCGACCAAAGGGAGAAATCTTAACCTCAGGAGTTACTCACTTTAATGAGATCCCTCTTTTCAGTCGGGATGACTACAAGTCTATTTCCTTTAACGCTTTGATGTTGTTACGCTCTAAAAACGCATCAATCGTTTCAAAGTGTTCGATGACACGTTGATCTTTAAATTCAAATACTTTTTGAGATAACCCTTGTAAGAAATCACGGTCGTGCGATACTAAAATCAACGTTCCATCGAAGTGTAATAAGGCTTCTTTAATCACTTCTTTTGATTTTAAATCTAAGTGGTTTGTAGGCTCATCTAATATCAACACGTTTACAGGTTCCAACAACAACTTTACCATTGCCAAACGTGTTTTCTCTCCTCCAGAAAGTACTTTTACTTTCTTTTCTAAATCATCTCCCGAGAACATAAAACGTCCTAAGATATTTTTGATTTGTGTTCTAATGTCTCCTTCGGCAACCTCATCTACCGTTTGGAAGATCGTCAATTCAGGATCTAACAACGAAGCCTGATTTTGAGCAAAGTAGCCCACTTTAGCATTATGCCCTAAACCACATGTTCCTTCAAAATCAATTTCTCCCATAATTGCTTTGATCATGGTCGATTTTCCTTCTCCGTTTCTTCCTACAAACGACACTTTTTCGCCACGAGCTATTGAAAAGCTTGCGTCTTTAAACACGGTTAAATCATCATACTTTTTGGTCAATCCTTCTACTTTTACAGGATAATCTCCCGAACGTGGTGAAGGCGGAAAACGCAGTTTCAACGCTGAAGTATCTACCTCATCAATTTCTACAGGAACCAATTTTTCTAACATACGCTCACGCGAAGCTACTTGGTTTGTTTTTGAATAAGTTCCTTTAAAACGCTCTATAAATGCTTTGGTGTCAGCAATAAACTTTTGTTGTTCTTGATACGCTTTTAACTGATGTGCACGACGCTCTTTACGCAACTCTAAATAGTGCGAATAGTTTGCTTTGTAATCGTGAATGGTTCCCATCGTTACCTCAATGGTTCGGTTGGTAATATTATCGATAAAGGCTTTGTCGTGTGAAATTACCACTACCGCTTTGGCTTTGTTTAACAAGAAATTTTCTAACCAAATTACCGATTCGATATCTACGTGGTTGGTAGGCTCATCTAACAAAATTAAATCGGGTTTTTGTAGTAAGATTTTCGCCAACTCAATACGCATACGCCAACCTCCACTAAACTCAGAAGTTGCTCTTTCAAAATCTTCTTGCTTAAATCCTAACCCTTTTAAAGCTTTTTCTACTTCTGCTTCGTAGTTTACTTCTTCTAACGCATAATATTTTTCACCTAAATCCGATACACGCTCGATGATTTTCATATAATCATCCGATTCGTAATCGGTACGGGTTTCTAGCTGTTTGTTAAGGTCTTCCATTTCGGCTTTCATCGCAAAAACCGATTCAAAAGCTTTAGATGCCTCTTCTTTTACCGTGCAATTGTCTTCCATCAACAAATGCTGCGGTAAATAAGCGATTACGGTATCTTTCGGACTGCGAACCCCTCCTTTGGTAGGATTAGAAACTCCTGCTATAATTTTCATCATGGTGGATTTTCCTGCCCCATTTTTACCCATTAAAGCAATTTTATCGTTCTCGTTAATTACAAACGACACGTCGCTAAACAAGGTGTTACCACTAAACTCAACCGTTAATTGATCTACCGTAATCATACAAATAATTTTAAGCGGCGAAATTAGCAAAAACTGTGAATAAGTTTGTAAAAACTTTCACTTAGATAGTTTATTGATTTTGTTATATTTGAGAGAATAAAAAATTGCTTAAACTTTATTATATCCAATGTTATTCTCCGGATAAAAGAACTAAAGTTTGACATATAACAAGTTGTAAACAATGCGAAAAACGATAATCATATTAACAACTTTTGGACTTCTTTTTAGTTGTTCACCAAAAATTAAATCAATTCTTGAATATCAAAAAAAAGGAGATGAATTTACACCCAAAAGGTATACTGAATTTGATAAAAATGGGAATAAAATTTTGAGTAAAGGAATTGGAAATTTGAGAAGCAACAGAATTATAACAAGTGAATTCAGAAATAATAGAAAGGTATTTGAAAAATCGTGTGATTATTTTAAAAAACAAGATACTTGTGTAATTCGTTCCTTTTCAAAATTTGAATTTGACAAAAATACTGGAATCGAAAAACAGACTCTTTTTGAACCTGATTCGAGCATAAGATTTATTAGAGAAATAAAAAATCTAAAGAACATTAGAATAACAAAAGTTCATTCTTGGGAAATGTTCCCAACCAAAAACCCAAAGATTGAAAATGCAATGATTCTAACAGACACCACGTATTTAGACGATAAAGGAAGAAAAATTAAAAGCCTACATTATAATGCTAAAATAGAAAAACCTTGGATAGAAATATTTAAGTATTATGAAAACGAATATACTCAACAATTAATTGGAACGGCGAGAGATACCATTTTGAAATTTAAATTAACGGATTTACAAAAAATGGCGAATAAGAAAAAAATAGAATATAATTTTTACAGTTTAGAAAATTACAAATACGAAATAGAAAATTATTAAAAGCACTGTTTACAACAATGGCTATAAGTAATTGCTTGTTCTCGCCTACTTCTGAAAATCCTCGCGGATTTTCAGTTTGGTGTGTACTTGTAAAGTTAAGTGCTAACCCACGCAACCACTCATAGCCGATACCGTTGTGGTTAATATCGAAAAAACCGAGAAACTAAATGAACAAAACTATATTTGAAATCACCAAAATGGATTGTCCTTCTGAGGAAAACCTAATCAGAATGAAATTGGATGAAATTTCAAGTATAGCTAATCTAAACTTTGATATCCCGAACCGGAAGTTGACGATTTTTCACAGCGGAGAAGTCGACCAAATAGAAAAATCAATTCTTGAATTGAATTTAGGAGGAAAAAAAATTTCAACTGTACAAACTGACCAAACAGAGTTTAATGATAGTTCTAACCAAAAAAGAATACTTTGGACAATTCTTGGAATAAACTTCGCTTTTTTCTTAATTGAAATAACTACAGGAATAATTTCTAAATCAATGGGATTAGTTGCCGACAGTTTAGATATGCTAGCCGACAGTTTTGTTTATAGTATTAGTTTGTTTGCAGTTGGAGGAACTTTAAAAAGAAAAAAAAGGATTGCCAAACTTGCTGGATTTTTTCAAATTACTCTTGCTATTATTGGATTTTTAGAAGTTTTAAGGAGGTTTTTAGGAACAGAAAAACTACCAGATTTTTCAACGATGATTATCATTTCAATTTTTGCACTTATCGCAAACGGAATTTGTCTTTACATCATTCAAAAGTCTAAAAATAAAGAAGAAGCTCATATGAAAGCTAGTATGATCTTCACTTCAAATGATATTATTATTAATTTAGGAGTTATAGTTGCTGGACTTTTAGTGAATTGGTTAAACTCTAGTAAACCAGATTTAATTATTGGGACTATTGTTTTTGTTTTGGTAATTCAAGGAGCATATAGAATATTAAAATTAAGTAAATAAAAAACGAGGAGCAGGTAAATATAGCTTAGCTAAATTACACAACTTGTCATATCCTTTTAAGCTTAATAAGTCACCTTAAGAATTATAATGAATAACACAGAAAAATATACCCCCTTCATAAAAAAAGTTCTAAATAAATACTGTCTTGTAAGTGATGCTTCTGTTTCTTTGATAGCTTCAATTTCTGAAATAAAACATTTGGAAAAAGGACAAACATTACTAGAAATTGGAAAAATTTCTAAACAAAAACACATCTTGTATCAAGGAGCCATTGTTTCCTCATACATAAGTAGTGATGGGAATTTATATCATAAAAACATCTTTTTAAAAGGTGATTTTGTAGGCTCAACAGTTTCTGCCTTAACAAATGAGCCTTCAAATTTTTCTCTTGAAGCAATTGAAAAATCTACTCTTATCAGTTTTGATTATAAGAAATACCGTCAACTCATGGAAAAGAATGACGAACTCAAAAACTTTTATATCGCTTACCTCGAAAAAAATTGGGTTATTGATAAAGAAAAAAGGGAAATAGATATTGTATTAAAAGACGCTAGTGAAAGATACCTCGATTTCATCACTATTCACCCTAATATAGAACAACAAGTTCCTTTACATTATATAGCTTCACACTTAGGTATAACACCTACCCAATTAAGTAGGATCCGAAAAAAAAATAAAAAAGAATACTCCTAATCAACATATGTAAAGAATATAAAAATTATTCTTTTCCACCTTTGTAGTATGAAATCAATACTACTTTTCACACTTGCGTTTACTGGCGGAGTTTTTCTTGCTATTCAAGCAGGATTCAATACACAGTTAGGTGCTATTTTAAAACAACCTGTTTTAGCTGTTATATCAACATCTGTCGTCAGTGCTATTTTTGGTGTAATTACTTTATTAATTTTTAATAAAGGAACTATACAACCATATATTTTTGAACAAGTACCATGGTATTTATGGTTTATAGGAGGTTTGTTTAGTATGGCTGGTATTTCGCTTTATTTTTATACCATTCCTAAACTTGGAATTTCTAAAATGATTGCACTAGGCTTATGTGGACAGCTTATTTTCTCTTTAATAGCAGGAAAACTAGGCTGGTTAAACTTACCTGTTGAACCTTTAACAACCAAACGAATTATAGGAGCTTTTGCAATGATAATTGGAATAATTTTAATCAACTCGAAATGAATTATATAAAACAAAACATAGACAACTTAACCCATTTATGGAAAATCGCTGGACAAACTTTTCAAGGGTATTCTAAAAATTCAGAATATAGTCTTTCTATAATAGATAAAGCTGAATGGCCCAATAGAATTTGGATTGAATCTCCCCCTTCTGTAACATCTTTAGAAGAGGTAAGCTTAAAAATGAAAAATCATACTGAATTGACTTTCTCTTATTTCAAACAACATCAAGAAAATGACAATTTTACTACTTTAAATCATTTCAAACTTAAGTCACTTCAATATGGTATGAGCTTACCTCTCAATAAAAAAATTAAAACCAAAAGAAAAATTGAATTCATACAAGTTAATAATGAAGTAAAAGCTTCTTTGTGGAGTAATGCTTTTTTTGATGCTTTTGGATATAGAATAACAGCAAATACGGTTGTAAAAACCTGTAATGAAATACAATATTTTCTTGTTTACGATAACAAAAACATCGTTGGAACAGTTATTTTATTAGTTACAAACAACACTGCAGGAATACATAGCTTGGGAGTTATACAATCTCAAAGAAAAAAAGGGTACGCCTTAAGTATAATGCACCATATTTTGAACAAAGCAATTGATCTTAATTGCAACCTAGCTACATTACAAGCATCAGAAATGGCTAAAAACATGTACTTAAAAATGGGATTTACAACTAACTTTTTAATGGAAAATTACACCCTAAAACAATAAATCATGAATTACATTAAAAATCAGGAATGGAGATATGCCACAAAAAAATTCAATCCAGACAAAAAAGTATCTGAAAATAATTTAAACCTTATTAAACGTACAGTACAATTGTCTGTTTCCTCTTACGGATTGCAGTTGTATAAAATACTTATTATTGAAGATATAAATATTCGAAAACAACTACAACCGGCTTCTTGGAACCAAAGTCAAATAACAGATGCTTCTCATTTAATTGTTTTTTGTAATTACACTAAAGGAATACCTCAAGCTATAGATAAACACATAGAACTAACAGCAAAAACAAGAGGTGTTGACATTGAAAAATTAGATGGTTATCGTGATTTTATGAAAATGAAAATTGCCAAAAAATCACAAAACGATCAGTTTAATTGGACAAAAAATCAAACTTACATTGCCTTAACAAATTTACTTGCTGTATGTGCCTCTCTTAAAATAGATGCTTGTCCAA
This sequence comes from Tenacibaculum aestuarii, assembly GCF_964510395.1. NCBI lineage: Bacteria > Pseudomonadati > Bacteroidota > Flavobacteriia > Flavobacteriales > Flavobacteriaceae > Tenacibaculum > Tenacibaculum aestuarii. The sequence goes on along the minus strand of NZ_CAZEFY010000001.1, from coordinate 934,287 downwards.
TGGAAGGTTTTGAAGCCGAGCAATACAATGAAATTTTAGGACTTACAGAAAAAGGTTTAAACGCATCTATACTTGCTACAATAGGCTACAGAAGCAATGAAGATGAAACGCAATATTTAGAAAAAGTCAGGAAACCACTTGAATTATTGTTTGAACATATATAAAAACACTAAATCCAACAACATATAAACCTCAATTATAAACCCTTAACTAAAGATTACGAGAAAAATTTAATGTAAAATCTTAAACAACAATTCTTTTAAAATATCAGCATGGGTTTGGTTAGCACCAACCCCTTTGCTTTTTACATCGGCATCACGCAATAAGGCTATAATTTGTGATACTTTTCTCATTGGGTAGTTACGTGCTGCGTTTACATAATCATCCACAAAATATGGATTCACCCCCAAGTTTTTTGCAACCGAAGCTTTCGATTTATCTTTTAATCCGTGGTACATCAATAACTGTGTAAAAAAACTATTTAGTAACGAAATTGTCATTACTAACGGATTATTCTTAGGGTTTTGAGCAAAATAATTGATAATCCGGTTCGCTTTTACCACATCTCGCTGTCCTACTGCTTTACGCAACTCAAAATTGTTAAAATCTTTAGAAATACCGATATTTTCTTCAATGTGCTTATCGCTAATAATAGTTTCTGCAGGTAATACTGAAGTCAATTTATCAAGTTCGTTATTAATCTTACTAAGGTCAGTTCCTAAAAACTCTACCAACATTTGAGCAGCTTTTGGCTCGATATTAAACTTCTTTCCTCCCAAAACCTGACGAATCCAATCGGCTACTTGATTATCGTATAGTTTTTTACTCTCGTAAATAAGTCCACTTTTGGCAATGGCTTTGTACGCCTTTTTACGTTTATCGAGCTTTTTGTATTTGTAATTAAACACCAACACCGTACTCGGTTGAGGGTTCTCTGCATAGCTTTCAATCTTTTCAATAGAACGACTTAAATCTTGTGCTTCCTTAACAATAATCACCTGTTTTTCTGCCATCATTGGAAAACGCTTAGCCGAAGACACTATTTCCTCTATCGATACATCACGACCGTACATTACCACTTGGTTGAATCCTTTTTCAGACTCATCAAGCACGTTGTCTTCAATATAATCTGAAATTTTATCGATGTAATATGGTTCTTCTCCCATTAAAAAATAAATGGGTTTGATGTTACCTCCTTTTATATCGGATATGATAGATTTAATTTCGTTCATAAAGCCTTTCTTCTACCTTCTTTTGGTGTTCATATTTAAAATGTTTCGCTAATGTCATTTCGAAGGAGATTACGACTGAGAAATCTTAAACATGGGAGTTACTCCGTTGAATGAGATTTCTCCCTCTGGTCGAAATGACGGCTTCTCCTTATTCTCTGTTAGAAATAACTTATAATTTTCTTACTTTTGGTTTATGCAAAAGCTCAACCTTCCTAGCTATACATTCAAGCTCAAAAGTAACGAAAATAAGACGCTTATTTTTGATAATTTGAGAAAAAAATATGTGGTTTTAACTCCTGAAGAATGGGTACGCCAACATTTTGTTCAATTACTAATTCAAGAAAAAAACTATCCTATTTCTTTAATTGCTATTGAAAAACAATTGATTATCAACAACCTAAAAAAGCGTACTGATATTGTGATTTTTGCTTCGGACGGACATCCGAATATTATTGTAGAATGTAAAGCTCCACACATACCAATTACTCAAGATACTTTTGATCAAATTGCGCGTTATAACTTAAAACTCGATGCAAATTACCTCATTGTAACCAACGGACTGCAACACTTTTTTTGTATGCTCGATAAAGAGAACGAAACCTATGTGTTTTTAAGAGATATTCCTGAATACAGATAAACCTATATGAAAACAGATTTTACCACTGAATTCATAAGTATTATTAAAACTGACACTTGGATGTTTAACATTCTTGAAGCCGTTCGTAGCTTACACCTACCCGATTGTTGGATTGGCGCTGGTTTTGTTAGAAATAAAATTTGGGATCACAAACACAATAATAAAAGAACCTCATTAAACGATGTTGATGTTATTTACTTTGATGAAAGCGATACTTCTAAAACTCGTGAATTAATACTTGAGGAACAGCTAAAAACTATGAATCCTTCAGTGAATTGGTCGGTAAAGAATCAAGCAAGAATGCATATTCGTAATGGTAATTCACCTTATAAAAATTGTTACGAAGCTATTTCTTACTGGCCTGAAACAGCCACTGCGATTGCTATTCAATTAAACTCTGACAATCAAATTGAATATATTGCTCCGTATGGTTTAAACGATTTATTTAACCTTGTTGTACGACCTACTCCTAATTTTGATTTGATAACCTATCGAAACAGAATTGTAAACAAAGGATGGAAAGACACTTGGGAGAAGTTGGTTGTTGAAGAGTAAAGAGTACTCGCCTCATGAAACTCCTCCTCCTTTACCGTTCGGAATGACAAAACTGTACCTCATTTCGAAAGAGGTTACAACTGAGAAACCTTAAACAAGTAAGTTATTCTCCTCATTAACTCCCTCTCTTACACTCTCAATGACGCTAATTTCTTTAATGACTCTCAACATATATTTCAACACAAAAATTATCCGCTTATAACCTTTATTTATCTTTTTTACGCTCTATTTCTTAAATTCACATAATAAAAACAACTTTACACTAAACTTTAAAAATTAATTTATGATCAATACTATTAAACTAAACTTTATAAACAGGTCTAATGATGCTAACAACAGTGATGTTGTGATTTTTCAAAAGAACGTTGCAAGCAGTTTTGATGAACGTCCTACTGCATGGAAAGTAATTAAAAATCCAAGTCACGAGGAAAGCCACCCTATTAATTATTCTACTAACTTTCAAGTTGCTGCTGTTGATTCTTACGGAAACTACACACCTAAGTTAAGCGCTTATGATGGAAGTGCTTTTGAAATGGTTGAAAATGCTTCTGGAAATGTTTTACAACTCTCTTCAATTTCCGCAGTAATGGATGACGAAGTAGAAATACGAAACAACCTAACACGAAGCGCTATTGATGCTAATTGTTATAAAGATAGTAAGCTATTAGCTATAAAAACTAATCTTGCACCAGGTCAAAAAGCTGTTTTTAAATTCAATCCTAAACTTTATATAGGTGTTGCTTCTAACATTGAAGAAGGAGAAATTCTTAATTCAGCTATTATTTCGGAAATAAATACAGAAATAAGTTTATTGAGAGTCATTAGTGCTGATATTGTAATGACTGGTGGTGGTTCTCAACCCTTTTGTTTTAGCTTGGAAAATGCAATATATGAACCTGAAAAATCAGAATAGGAGTTCCGTAGTTTACTGGAGTTTAACTTTGTTGAACCTTACTGTTTCTCCCCTACAGTCGGAATGACGGGAATGCAAAACGTCATAGCGAGGAGGAGTAAAGACATGTCTACCTCTTTCAACTAAGAGATTGCTTCGTTCCTCTCGCAATGACCAAGCGCAATTATTATTTCGAACTGGAGCCTAACGGAAGGAAAAACCCTAAACATAAGAATTGCTCACCTTATGAGATTCCTCCTCGTACCTCGTACGGGATAACGAGACCTAGAATGATTCTTGCTTTTTTAACAGCATTTCATTTAGAAACTGTAAATTTGCCGTCTTGAAAACAGCAATCGTCATATTAAACTGGAATGGGAAAAAATTGCTTAAGCAGTTTTTACCTTCTGTCGTAAATTTTAGTTCTGAAGAAGCGGAAGTATATGTAGCAGACAATGCTTCTACAGATGATTCTATTGCATTAATTAAGCAGCATTTCCCTACTGTAAAGATTGTACAAAACTCAGAAAATGGTGGGTATGCCAAAGGTTACAACGACGCCTTACAACATATTGATGCCGATGTATATTGTTTGGTAAATTCAGATATTGAGGTTACTAGCAACTGGTTAACTCCCATTATTGATACTTTTGAAAAGGAACCAAATACGGCAATTATTCAACCTAAAATTTTAGACTTTAAAGACAAAACAAAGTTTGAATATGCTGGCGCTGGTGGTGGTTTTATTGATGCTTTCGGCTACCCGTATTGTCGTGGTCGTTTGTTTAGCTACTTAGAAACAGATAACGGACAATTCAACGATACTACCGAAATATTTTGGGCTTCAGGAGCTTGTTTTTTTATCCGCTCAAAAGTGTTTCATCAACTCAATGGTTTTGACGAAGACTTTTTTGCACACCAAGAAGAAATTGATTTATGCTGGCGTGCTAAAAATAGTGGACACATCATAAAATATGCAGGAACATCAACAGTATACCATGTAGGTGGAGCAACATTAGATTCTTTAAATCCTAGAAAAACGTTTTTAAATTTCAGGAATAGTTTACTTAACCTAGTTAAAAATTTACCTCTATTTAAATTACTTCCGATTATTTTCTTTCGTTTAGTGTTAGATGGCTTAGCCGGAGTTAAATTTTTATTAGAAGGAAAACCAAAACATCTTTTTGCCATTTTAAAAGCTCATTTTAGTTTTTACGCACACCTTCCAACATTTTTAAAAAAGAGGAAAAAACTTCCGAAGAAATCAAACTACGCATTACATACTTCTGTTGTTTGGCAATATTATGCTAGAGGGAGAAAAAAGTTTGAGGATTTACGTTAATTCTTTTTCATCTTTATAAATATAGTAGAGTAAAAAGAAAACCGCTACGCCACCAAAGGTATGCCATAACCAATGAGTTCCCATGGGGAATAACTCAATTTTATTATCCAGAGTTCTAAACAAAAGCGCCATTCCGAACACAAATACTCCGTAGGCTATGTATTTTACATTTTTCCAATGTGTTTTATAAGCGTACCAAATTAAAGGAGTTGATACTGCTAAGGCTGTTACTGCATATCCGAACGATGTTCTGTACCCTACTGGTATTGGTAAAAAACGAGGTAAAATAGACACTAAAAGTATTGCTAGTAATATTCCTATTCGTTGCCACCAATTTCTTTTTATTTTTCCGATGAAATAAATAATTGCTCCTAAGCATACAAGCATAATAGGTACCCAATCTAACAACAACCAAAACTCATGGCTTCGGGTTCCGTGAAACATGGTACCCCCTACCCAACTAATAAATATTACAGGAATGGCAAACAGAAAAAAAGGATATTGCCTAGGGCTTTGATAAACTCTCTTTCCAAAGTAAATCAATAACACTATAAAAATAAGATTGCTAAAGGTATTGAAAGGTTCAACAGGTAACCTACCTGCGATGGTTTCTTGATATATTGGTCCGCTGTCGTTAGGAAATCTTTCCAGTAAAAACATATATCCTTTTCTATTATGTAACAAGATAAGGATTAATGTTTTAATTAAAAATTAAAGTTTTTATAAAACAACACGCCATGCATCTGTTTCAGCAAACTCTTTGATAACCTTATTTCTCTCTACTAATAACGTTATCATATATTTTTTTAAGAATATTTTATCTATTAATCTTCCTAGAAAACCAAAAGGAGAAATATATTCAAACACATCAACCATCTTTACTTTATTCTCAAATTCTTCAATAAAATAATGTTCGTGTCGAAAACTTTTAAAAGCTCCTTTTTGCATTTCATCTACAAAATATTCTGGATACTTATATTCTGTAATTTTTGAAGTTAATTCTTGATAAAACCCCAAGTGTTTGGCCCTCCAAGTAACACTTTCATCCAATCCTATTAAGCCCGTCATTTTACCAGCAACGACTTCTTCTTTTGTCTTTTGAGTTGATATTTTGTGTAATTCCACACTACGAGATAAGTCAAAAACGATTTTTTTTAGATGAATTTATATAAGTGATTAGCTCAATTCTAGGCATTACAAAATATCTAAACTTCCTTTTCCTTCACGAATCACTTCTGGCTCATCGGTTGTTAAATCGATTACGGTAGATGCATGGTTATCTCCATAGCCTCCATCAACAACAACATCTACAATGTTTTGCCACTTTTCGAAGATTAATTCAGGATCTGTAGTATACTCTAATACTTCGTCTTCATCATAAATAGAAGTAGACACTATTGGGTTTCCTAAAGCTGCCACAATTGCCCTTGCAATATTATTATCAGGCACACGTATACCTACCGTTTTACGCTTTTTATAGGCTTTCGGTAACGTATTGCTACCAGGTAACACAAAAGTATACGGCCCGGGTAAAGCTCTCTTTAAAATTTTATACGTAGCTGTATCAATTTGCTTTACATAATCTGACAAATGGCTTAAGTCATTACACACAAAGGAAAAATCTGCCTTTTCAGGCTTTATTCCTTTAATTTTTGCAACTTTAGCTAAAGCTTTAGCATTTGTAATATCGCAACCCAACCCGTAAACCGTATCGGTTGGATAAATTATTACCCCTCCATTTTGTAAAACTTTTACAATTTTCTCTATCTCTTTAGGGTTCGGGTTGTCGTTATACAACTTTATAAATTGTGCCATGGTTTAGTAATTGTCAAAATCAAAATCGTCTAAACTTTCAAAATCATTAAACTCATCGTCAAACTCCTCTTCTAAATCTGTAGAAAGATCTTCTGCTTTAAACTCCTTTTCTGGAGCTTCTTCTGGAATTTGTCCGATTGATAATATCATTTTTGTTTCGGTAACAGCTTCGTCAGACTGTTCTATTACCTCTACATAAAAGGTCCACATTTGTAAGAAATCATACACGTAAATTAACTTATCGTGCATATTAGGCAAAGTTTCATTCAATATACAAGTTGCCATTGACACCCCTTCACCTGCTTCTGCCATATTAAATAACGGAATTTCTTCTCCTTGATTCCAGTCTTCGTCGGTACGGTAAAAAGAAGCCATTTCTTGTCCGTTAAAACCAAATGATTTTGCTATATCAAAATGCAAATTTTCTAACGAATTATTTTCACTTACCATTAGGGTTCTAATTACATCTTCTTTTGTATCTAAAATTACACGTACTTTATACATTCTATCATTTTTTGTCAGTACAAAAATACGTATTTTTGAATGATAATTTTTAGTAAAATGAACAAGCAAGAATCTCTTACAGTCTTAAACAGCTACAATAAAAATACCCTAATGGAAACTTTAGAAATTGAGTTTATTGATTTAGGAGATGATTTTATTACTGCCAAAATGCCTGTAACCTCAAAAGTGCATCAACCCTACGGAATATTGCATGGTGGAGCCACAGCTGCCTTAGCAGAATCGGTTGGAAGTTGTGCTTCGGCTTTTTTTTTAAGAGATTCTAATAAAATTATAAAAGGAATTGAGCTAAGCATTAACCATATCAAAAGTAAAAAGGAAGGACATGTTTTTGCTACTGCTAAAGCGATTCATAAAGGTAGAACTACACATTTATGGGAAGTAAAGATTGTAGATGAAGACAACAATTTGATTTCGCTTTGTAAGATAACCAATATTGTTTTAGACAAACAGTAGCATGAACCCTCATAGAGGGATTAAGCACACCTAGATATCACTTAAACAATAAGGACATGAATAAAAAAGACCTCGGAAGCTTTATGCTTCGACTACGCTTAGCAACCAACAAATAGATCTAAAACTTAAAAATCAATATTTTAATTCAAAATTTATTCATGTGAAATTATTGAAAAAAATCTTGAAATTTACAGGAATTACTCTTTTTGTAATTCTACTTGTTTTATACTTCTTATTCTGGAAATTTTCTGCTCCAAAATCTGATCAACAAGTGATTGAAAGGTTTAGTCAAAGTACTATTGCTCCTACACTTTCTCACGAAAATTTTAAAGGATTTGAATACAGAAAACTTTCTATTATAAAAGATACCACCTTACCTACGCTAGTTTTTATTCATGGAACCATAGGTTCCTCCACCGATTTTGTAAAATACATGAAAGACAGTTTGCTACTTAGTAAAGCTAATATGATTTCGTACGATAGGATTGGTTACAATTATCAAGACAAAAATCCGGTTCAAGAAAGTATTAATTTTGAACGTGATATGCTTCAAGACATTTTGCAAGGCATAAATCCTAAAAAAACAATTGTTGTTGGATATTCTTATGGAGGTCCCATTGCTTTAGCTCTTCAGAAAAAAATTCATAAAGTACTATTATTGGCTCCTGCTGTATACAGTGAAGTTGAACCAATGCCTTGGACCTTGAATTTTTATAAATGGAAATTTACCAGATGGCTTGTTCCACCCGTATGGCAAGAAGCCAGCAGAGAAAAATTATCGCATAAACAAGATTTACAAAAGTTTGAAAACAATTGGAAATCAACCCCAAACCAAATAGTAAGTATTCATGGCACAAATGATTGGATTGTTCCTCATGAAAACTCAACATTTTTAGAACAACTCTTTCCTAAAAATCAGTTTAAGTTAATTAACATTTCTGATGCAGGTCATGGGTTTATTTGGAGTAAATTTGACACAATTAAACAACATTTAATACAAGAACTAGATTGAGTATTTTTTCAAATATAAAAGAAGCTTTAAAACAACAATTACCCTTTGTTGCTTACAGAAAACCAAATACATCTTTACTTAAAGGTTGGTTTCAGCAAAATGCTACGTTAATTACTTCTGAAAACTATAGCGAAAGTGGATTTATTTTTGCTCCGTTTGATAGTAGAGAAAAAGCTATTCTAATTCCTGAAAATCAATCTACTTATTTTGAAGAAGAAATCAGTATTGATTCTATTCTTTCTAATAACAACACTAAACACACACCTGACACTTCTTCCGAAAAAAACCATATTCAACTTGTTGAAAAAGGAATACAAGCCATTGAGAATAATCAATTTAAAAAAGTAGTTCTTTCAAGAAAGGAAAAAGTTGAATTACCAGAATTCAACCTTATTGAGACTTTTCAAAAACTTTTGAATAGTTACCCTACAGCTTTTGTATATATTTGGTATCATCCAAAAGTTGGTTTGTGGTTGGGCGCTACTCCTGAAACATTAGTGAGTATTCAAGGTACCACCTTTACTACTATGTCTTTGGCTGGAACACAAGTTTATAATGGCACTACCAATGTTTCTTGGCAACCTAAAGAAATAGAAGAACAGCAGTTTGTTACTGATTATATTACAGACAAACTTTCAAATTACTGTTCAGAAATTACAACTTCTGATACCGAAACTATCAGAGCTGGGAATTTACTTCATTTAAGAACTATTATTAATGGAGCATTAAAAACAGATAATGCTACTTTAATAAACAGCTTACACCCTACTCCTGCAGTTTGTGGATTGCCTTTAGAAGCTTCAAGAGAATTTATTTTAAATACTGAAAACTATCACAGAAACTTTTACACTGGTTTTTTAGGAGAATTAAACATCAACTCTAAAAAAAGTAATTTGTTTGTGAATTTACGTTGTATGGAAGTTGAAAATAACACGGTAAATATTTATGTAGGCGGCGGTATTACACGAGATAGCAACCCTATAAAAGAGTGGCAAGAAACCGTAGCTAAGACCACTACAATGAAAAAGGTTTTATAGGAAAATCCCCTATTTTATAAAACTTCTCACCTAACAGAAATATTAACCCTCTGAAATACAGCTTTTTTTACTATATTTAGGTAAACTTAAAACTCGCTTTCCTATGAAACAAAAATTACTTAGGATTAACCAGCGTGAAGATAAACTTAATAGTAGAGTTGGTAGAACTTTAACGTATAAGCAGCTGGTTGAATTCGCATCAAAACTACCAAACAAAATAAAAACTCTTGTTTAAAAGCAAAAACCACCAATTGCTTGTGCACAATTGGCAGTTTTTAAGTGTAAATTGAATTTGAATTGATTTTTTATGCACAAACCAAGCTCTAAACACAAATTACAATTTGTGTTTAGGGTTTATACAAAACAGTTATCTTCTGTTTTAAATATCATCAAAAGAAACATCAGTAAAACTTTCTGTAGAGGTAGCTTCTGTAGCTATGCCTTCTTCTCTCTTATAGTCTTTTTGGTGACGCTCACTAATTACTTCAGAACCTTTTTCGTTTACAATAAAGTCTGTTGCTTTATTCAACATTTCTGCAAAATCAGTAAAGTCTTCTTTGTATAAGTAAATTTTATGTTTCTGATAATGGAAAGATCCATCATCGTGAGTGAATTTTTTACTTTCTGTTACTGTTAAATAATAATCATCTGCCTTTGTAGATCTAACGTCAAAAAAATACGTTCTTCTTCCTGCTCTTAAAACCTGTGAAAAGATTTCTTCTTGTTCTACTCTCTCGCTCATAATTCGCTTTAAATAATAGTTGTTTACTTAAAATTTCTCAACAAATCTAACAAAATATTTGACTTGGCAATACGAATTGCTATATTTCTTTTTCTAAAAGTTGTTGTTCATACAGGTCTTTATAGTATCCTTTTTCCTTTATTAATTGATTATGAACACCTTGTTGAATTATCTTTCCATCATCTAATACAATAATTTTATCTGCATTTTTTGCTGAAGATACCCTGTGACTAATAATTATTGTGGTTTTATCGCTAGAAACTCGCTCTAAATTAGATAAAATTCGCTCTTCTGTTTCGGTATCTACCGCTGATAAACAATCATCAAAGATTAAGATTTTCGGATCTTTAATGATCGCCCTTGCAATAGAGGTTCGTTGCTTTTGACCACCTGAAAGTGTAACACCTCTTTCTCCTAAAATAGTTTTATAGCCTTGTTTAAAATCAATTATATTCTCATGAATTACAGCATTTTTTGCAGCTTCAATAATTTCTTCTTCTGTAGCATCTTCTTTACCAAACTTGATGTTATTTTCAATTGTATCAGAAAATAAGAATGGTTCTTGCGGTACAAATCCTATTTGATTTCTTACGTCATATAAGTTACACGTTGTAATATCTTGTCCATCTATAAACACTGTTCCTTCAGTAGTATCATACAATCGCGATATAAGATTGATAATAGTTGACTTTCCACTACCTGTTTTACCCAAAATTGCTAAAGTTTCTCCTTTATCAACTTTAAAACTAACATCTTTTAATGCTGTTATATCGGTATCTTCATACGTAAGGGAAACATGTTTAAATTCAATCTCTCCTTCTACTTCTGTTGTACCTTCATTCCTATTTTGTATTTCAGGAACATGCTGTAAAAACTCATTAATTCTTTCTTGAGAAGCTTCTGCTTGCTGAATCATAGAAGTAACCCAACCTACAACAGCAACAGGCCATGTTAAAATATTTACATACATAACAAAAGCACCGATTGCTCCAACTTGAATCTCTCCATTAATATATAATGTTCCTCCAACGTACAACACAATAATATTACTGATTCCTATTAATAGTATCATTAGAGGGAAAAACAGTGCTTGTACTTTATATAGGTCAATATTCTTTTCTTTATTGGCATCAGCTAAATCATCAAAATTTTTGATTACTGCATCTTCAATAGCATATGACTTCACTACATTAATACCCGAGAAAAACTCTTGATTAAAAGTTGTTAACTTCGATAAATATTGTTGAACAATGGTGCTTCTCTTATTTATCTGCTTACTCAACACAAAAATCGATACCGATAAAACTGGAAATGGTATCATAGTATATAAAGTTAGTTTTGGAGAAATTGCATACATCTGAGTAAAACCAATTACAAAAGACACTAGCATGTTTAAAGAATACATGATAGACGGACCAACATACATACGCACCTTAGACACATCTTCACTAATACGGTTCATTAAATCACCTGTCCTATTTTGCTTGTAAAAATTAAGTGATAATCGCTGATATTGTTGGTAAATCTCGTTTTTTAAATCAAATTCAATCATTCGAGACATCACTATTATAGTTTGACGCATCAAAAAAGTGAAAAAACCACCTAATAAAGTTACTCCGATAATAAGTAAAATATTATTTAATAAAATGCTTTTTACTTCAGATAGCTCTGTTATTTTTCCTAACTGATAGTCTTCTACTACATTTAATGAATCACCAACAAAATCGGGGATTCTTAGTGTAAATATTTTTGCTAGAACAGTTATAAAAACCCCTAACAATAACCTCCACTTATACTTTATGAAATACTTATTTAAATGCTGTAATGCTTTCAATCTTACTTTTTTATAAAAATTTAACTTTAAAAAGGGCTCTTGTTAAAGATACCATAATTGAGCTCTCTTTTTTTGCTTTTGTTTTAACGATTTCTTACTTTTGTGCTCGAATTTTTGAGATTGCTTAAATTATCTCAAATTAAAAAACTAAAACAAATGACATCAGAAATCATTGATACTAAAGATCTTAAGAACGACCCTGTGTTTGGTCAATTATCTTTTGACAATCACGAGCAGATCGTTTTTTGCAACGACGAAGATACAGGTTTAAAAGCAATTATTGGTATTCACAACACAACTTTAGGACCTGCTTTAGGAGGTACTAGAATGTGGCAATATAAAAGTGAATGGGAAGCTTTAAACGATGTTTTACGTTTGTCTCGTGGTATGACTTATAAGTCTGCTGTTACTGGTTTAAACCTTGGTGGTGGTAAAGCAGTTATTATTGGTGATGCAAAAACTCAAAAAAATGACGCCTTAATGCGCAAATTTGGTGAGTTTGTAAACTCTTTAAGCGGAAAATATATTACTGCGGAAGATGTTGGGATGGAAACTCGTGATATGGATGTTATTCGTGAAGTAACTCCACACGTAACAGGTGTTTCTGAAGCAATAGGTGGATCTGGAAACCCTTCTCCTGTAACTGCTTACGGAGTGTACATGGGTATGAAAGCTGCTGCTAAATATAAATTCGGAACTGACAACTTAGAAGGTAAAAAAGTATTAGTACAAGGTGTTGGTCACGTAGGTGAAACTTTAGTAAAGCACATTACTGATGAAGGTGCTCAAGTTATCTTAAACGATATTAACGAAGCTCGTTTAGAAGAATTAAGCAAAAAATACGGTACTAAAGTAGTATTAGGAAATGATATTTTTGGTTTAGACCTTGATATCTATGCTCCTTGTGCTTTAGGTGCTACTCTTAACGATGAAAGCATTGCTCAATTAAAAGCTCAAGTAGTTGCTGGTGCTGCTAACAACCAATTAGCAAACGAATTAAAGCACGGTACGATGTTAAAAGAAAGAGGTATTGCGTATGCTCCTGATTTCTTAATCAACGCTGGTGGTATTATTAATGTATATGCAGAAGTTGAAGGTTACGATAAAGCTGAAAGCTTAAAAAGAACTGAAAACATCTACAACACTACATTAGAAATTTTCAATTTATCAGAAAAAGAAAACATCACTACACATCAAGCTGCTTTCAATATTGCACAAGCAAGAATTGATGCTCGCAAAAAAGAGCAAAATAGCTAGATAAAAAATAAAAAAGTTTTACTTTTGCAGAGCGTTAGAAATAGTTTCTATCGCTCTTTTTTTTAAAGTTCTTTAGAATGATTAACAGAAGACATATTCGTGTTAAAGTAATGCAGTCGGTATATGCGATGCAACAATCGCACAGCGATGATTTAGTTAAGGAAGAAAAATTCTTAAAACACAGCATTCAAAAAATGTACGACTTGTACGTTTTAAATCTTCAATTATTAGTTGAAGTTCAAAAATTAGCTCGAAAGAGAATAGAGCTTTCAAAAAAGAAAATTCTTGCTACTAAAGAAGAACTTAATCCAAATACAAAGTTTATTGACAATAAGGTTTTAAACCAACTTAACGAAAGCGTAAGCTTAGAAGGGTATGTTGAGCTTAATAAATTAAATTATTGGGATCTTGACGATGAGTACGTAAAAATTTTGTTCGATGAATTACAAAAAAGTGACATCTACAAAAAGTACATGGACACCGTTGAAGATTCTTTTAATGTAGACCGTGCTTTTGTTATTGACTTTTTTAGAGAAATTGTAGCTCCTAACGAAAAAATAGCGGATTATTTTGAGGACAAAATGATTTCTTGGGTTGATGATATTCCTTTTGTAAACACTTGGGTATTAAAAACTCTTAACAAACAAAAAGCCAACAAGCCTTTTATTTTAGGTAGTTTATATAAAGATAGCGAAGACCAAGCTTTTGTATCCAACTTATTTAACAAAACCATGTTAAATCAGCATAAATACGAAGAGGATATCAAAGAAAAAACACCTAACTGGGAAGCTGATAGAATTGCTGATATTGATATGATTATTATCAAAATGGCTATTACAGAGTTTTTACACTTCCCTTCTATTCCAAGTAGAGTTTCTATTAATGAATATATTGAGTTAGCTAAAGACTATTCTACCAATAAAAGTGGTTACTTTATCAATGGTGTTTTAGATAAATTAGCGAAAGACTATCTTAGTTCTAACAAGATGGTAAAAATAGGTAGAGGATTATTATAAAAATTAGTATTTTTACAACAAACAAAAATATTTTACAATGAAGAAAATAGCAGTAGCATTAGCATTTGTTGTTTCAGCAGGAATGTTAGTTTCTTGTGGACAAGGTAATGCCTCATCAAAAGTAAAAAAAGAAAACGTTGAGAACGCTGAAAAAAGAGATAATACTATTAGCCAAGGTGCTCCAGAGATCTCTTTTGACAAAGAAGAATTTGATTTCGGTACAGTTAAAGAAGGTGAAGTTGTTGAAACTACTTTCGTTGTAACCAATACAGGTAAAAGTGATTTAGTAATAACACACGCCCAAGCATCTTGTGGTTGTACGGTTCCTGAGTGGACAAAAGACCCAATTGCACCAGGTGAAACAGGTGATATTAAAGTTAGCTTTAATACAAGTGGAAGAACTAACAAACAATCAAAATCTGTTACATTAACTACCAATACTGAGAAAGGTAGAGAAATTATCAAGATTTCTGGTATGGTAACCCCTAAAAATAAAGACGTATAATGTTTACAACCATTTTTTTACAAGCTAGTTCTCAAGAAAGTTTAATGAATATGCTTCCTTTTGTAGCAATGATTGCTGTTTTTTACTTTTTAATTATTCGCCCTCAAATGCGTCGCCAAAAAAAAGAAAAACAGTTTCAAACAGAAATTAAAAAAGGAGCTAAAATTGTTACCACAAGTGGTATTCACGGAAAAATAGTTGAAATTAATGATACTGACAACACTATTTCTATCGAAACAGGTGCTGGTAAAATTAAATTTGAACGTTCTGCAATTTCAATGGAATTAAGCAAAAAATACAGTACTGAAAGTAAAAACTAACAGTAATACACTTATATAAAAAAAGTGAGCTAATTAGCTCACTTTTTTGTTTTTTATGTAGATTGCATCAATATTTATTTACTTGAAACAAAAATTCAACATACCTAAAACCTTTTTTGGCTTTTTAATTGCCTCAATATTTTTTTGGTTACTTACAAACCTCTCAAAAGAATACAATGCAGAGGTAGAATACGACATTGAATACACTCAATTACCTCAACAAAAAACATTAATTGACGCTCCTTTTAACAAACTAACCCTAGATGTAAAAAGTAGTGGTTATAATTTATTAATGTCCAGCATTAACCACAAACCAATCACTCTACAATTAGATAAAGCTGTTAAAAAGAAGGGAAATAACTATTATTTTTTATCAAAAAACTTGCACCCTGAAATACAACATCAATTAAAATATAATATTGAATTAAACAGCATCACGCAAGATACTATTCCTGTAAAAATAGGATTATTGAGTTCTAAAAAAGTTCCGTTAAAACCTAATATAAACATCTCTTTTCAGTTAGGATACGGTCTTTCAAAACCTTTAAGTCTCACACCTGATAGCATTTTAATTTCTGGTGATGAAACTGATGTTAACAAAATAGAGTTTCTAAATCTTGATAGCGCTACTTTAGAGAACATTTCTAAAAATACAAATATCACCTCTTCTATTCTATTTCCTGAAAATATTCAGCTCAAAGCAAGCCATAAATCAGTAAATATTGAATTGTTGGTAGACAAATTTACAGAAGGGGAAATTGAAGTGCCTGTATTAGTTAAAAATGCCCCAAAAGGAATAAATATTTTCCCTAAAAAAGTAAAAGTGATTTATAAAGTAGGGTTGAAAAATTTTAATGAAATCACACCCGATTTATTTAAAATAGAATGTGATTATTTAGAAGCTGAAAGTAACGAGCTGAACTATCTCACCCCTAAACTTAAGAGTACTCCTAATTTAGCTACGGTACTAAGAATAGTACCCGATAAAATTGACTTTTTAATTTACGAATAACATGGTAGTAGGTTTAACAGGCGGAATCGGTAGTGGAAAATCTACCATTTTAAAAATGTTTTCTGAGTTTAAAAACATTGCTATTTACATGGCCGATGATGAAGCTAAAAAACTCATGCATACTTCACCAGTAATTAAATCTCGTTTAATTACTGAATTTGGCAAAGAAACCTATATCAACAACGAATTAAACAGACCATATTTAGCTTCTATCGTTTTTAAAAACAAAGAAAAATTAGCCTTATTAAACTCTATTGTTCACCCTGTTGTTAATGAGCATTTGCAAGCTTTTATCAAACAAAATTCTGACAAAGCTTACATTTTATATGAAAATGCGATACTTTTTGAAAACGGAAGTGATGCTTTTTGCGATAAAATTATTACTGTTACTGCTCCAGAAGAAGTCAGAATTAACCGAGTTGTAAAAAGAGACAACACTACTGTTGAAGAAGTGAAAAATAGAATAAAAAATCAATGGAGTGATATCAGAAAAACACTACAATCAAACTACATTATTGATAATAAAACACTTAACCACTCCAAAGAACAAGTATTAAAAATCCATAATTCTTTAACAAAAAGCGTAGTATAATTTACGCTTTGCTAACTTTAAGTGTTAAAATTTCCTTAATTTTATAACAACTTTGTTAATCTAAGTTAAAACATTATATCTCTAACTTTTATTAATTTATTTTTGAATAATGGGTAAGAAAATTTTTATTCTCATTGTTGTTTTAATGAGTATTTCTTTAATAGGAATTATCTCTATTCAAGTGTATTGGATAAAAGATGCTATTAAAAACAAACAACAACAATTTAAAAACAATGTAACTATTGCTTTAGCTCGCACCTCTGAAAACATCAAAGAAAGAGAATATTTAGAGTTTGAGCAAAACTATAAAGATTATTTCGACAGTAACAAATTTAGAACTGATGCCGAAATAAAAACTTTTCTTTTTCAACAGGTAGATACTGTTAGTAAAAAGAAATTTTCTTTTGGTAGTACAATTTTAGAAGAAAGCACTAAAATACCAGGAGAATTTGTCGATAATGATTCTATTATTATCAAACGTTACTCTGGTAAAGAAGACATCTTCTTTTCTCAGGTAATAAAATCAGAAAACAAAGATTTTAAACCCTATTTAAACGAAAGCCGTTATTCTGTTTTTAGAAACTATCCTAGTTGGAATGACAAAGAAATAGCATACGCTTTTCGTCAAAGTAAAAATATTTTTATTCCTATTCATCAACGAATAAGTAATAAAGAATTAAACAGCCGATTAAAAGAAGAGTTTGCCAAAATGAACATTACTCAAGATTTTAAATATATTGTTTATGAAGACGGATTAGCAACACAATTAAAATCAGGGTATTTTAACATACAGCCAGAAGATATTAATTATCCTCTGCTTGAAGATGAAGAAGGAAACAGTAAATATAAATTATACGTAAAATTTCCTGACAAGCGTAAAAACTTGTTATCTGGAATGATCAAAGTATTAATTCTTTCCTTATTTTTTATAGGGATTATAATTGCTGCTTTTTCAACATCGTTATACCAACTAATACGTCAAAAGAAGATTTCTGAAATTAAAACAGATTTCATCAACAATATGACACATGAGTTTAAAACACCTATTGCAACCATTAACCTTGCTTTAGATGCGATTAAAAACCCAAAGATCATATCTGACGAAGAAAAAGTAAAACGTTATGTGCAAATGATTCGCGATGAAAACAAGCGTATGCACGGGCAGGTAGAAAATGTATTACGAATTTCAAGACTAGAAAAAAATCAACTTGAAATTAGTAAAGATGCAGTTGACATGCACGATATTATTGAAGAAGCTATTGAGCATATTCAATTATTGACTGATGATAAAAAAGGAAGTGTTACTACACATTTTCAAGCTATTTCAACAGAGGTTTTAGGAAACCAATTCCACCTAACCAATGTTGTTGTTAATATGTTAGAAAACGCATTAAAATACTCAGAAAATGCACCTAAAATTGATGTATTTACTGAAAACACAAATAAATACTTTATCTTTAAGATAAAAGATGAAGGTATAGGAATGAGTAAAAATGCTCAAAAATATGTGTTCGATAAATTCTATAGAGAACACAAAGGGAACATACACAATGTAAAAGGTCATGGTTTAGGACTAGCCTATGTAAAAGAAATCATAGATAGTCACCAGGGTACCGTTTACGTTGAGAGTGAAAAAAGCAAAGGAAGCACGTTTACAGTTAAATTACCATTAATATAAAAGATTAAGGAATGGGGAGTAAAAAAATATTATTAGTAGAAGACGATCCTAATTTTGGAACAGTTCTTAAAGATTATCTAGCACTTAACGATTACAATGTTACACATGCTAAAGATGGAATCGATGGTTTAATCATGTTTAAAAATGCAGAATACGATTTATGTATTCTAGATGTTATGATGCCTCGTAAAGATGGTTTTTCTTTAGCTGAAGACATTCGTTCTACAAACAAAGAAATTCCAATTATATTTTTAACTGCTAAAACATTAAAAGAAGATGTTTTAAAAGGATATCAAGTTGGAGCTGATGATTATTTAAATAAACCTTTCGATTCTGAAGTTTTATTACATAAAATCAAAGCTATTTTACAACGTAAAGAAACTGAAAAAACAAACGACAGTGACGAGTTCGAATTCAAAATTGGTGGATTTGACTTTAACTCTAAGTTACGTCACTTAACTTACAAAGGTGGTGAACCTCAAAAATTATCACCAAAAGAAAGTAAGTTATTACGTATGTTAGCTATCCATAAAAATGACTTAATGCCACGTGAATTAGCGTTGACGAAAATTTGGAGAGATGACAACTATTTTACTTCTCGTAGTATGGATGTATACATTGCAAAGCTTCGTAAGTATTTGAAGAATGATGAAAATGTAGAAATCTTAAACATTCATGGTGAAGGATTTAGATTGATTGACAACAAATAATATTATTTTAAAGAAAAAAGCTTAGGATTTACCTAAGCTTTTTTCTTATCTAATCTATTTATTTTTCTATCTCTGCCCTGATGATTCTTCAATAGTACTGTACTTTCCTTTATAACTTCCTGTTGCTACACTTCCGTTAACTCTTTTCACTTTAAAGTCTAATGAAATGTTAGTTTCATTAATTGAATTTATAGTTAAAGTAACTTCATCTCCATTTTCATACTCCATTAGTAATTGTTCATTATCGTATTCTCCTAAAAATTCTCCATCAGTCATAAACTCATACCATAAACTGTTCGTTGTATAAGTTTTTGAAGTTAAACTTTCATCACGAACAGCAATTGAAAAGAAATCTACCTCAGTTAAAGCTACACCTGAGTTTCGAGCAGCTTCTATATCTTGTTCAGTAATATTTAATAAATGTAACAATACAGAAGTTCCACTTTCTTTAATGAATTTTTCTACGAAAATTGATTCAATCGGATAATTTTTTCCTTCAATTATAAATTGATTTGGTGTTTCTTGAACATCATCAGATGAACAGCTTACATAAAAAACAGTTGTTAAAATAATCGCTAATAAGTAGTTTATTTTTTTCATAATAATATAATTTGACATGCAAAACTACCTTGGTTTTAAACCATCTAGTTAAATTTACTTCTGAATAGGTCTTATTTCTTTCTAAAAAGTCGTGTTTTCCTTTTAAACTATTTTCTGTTACTTTTTTTATACATTGTAACAATAATTTGAATGAGTCGTCAAATACATATAATCAACAAAATCAAAAAAGCTTGGAAACAATTTTATCTATACAAAACCTCGATAAAAAATACGGAAAAGTTCATGCGGTAAATAACCTCTCTTTTGACATTCAAAAAGGAAATGTTTACGGAATATTAGGACCTAATGGAAGTGGAAAATCAACCACTTTAGGTATTATTTTAAATGTAGTTAACAAAACCTCAGGAAGTTTTAGCTGGTTTGATGGTAAACTATCTACTCATGAAGCTTTAAAAAAAGTAGGCGCTATTATTGAGCGTCCTAATTTTTATCCATACATGTCGGCAGTTCAAAACTTACAGCTTATCTGTAAAATAAAGGGGGTTTCGTACGATAAAATAGAAGAAAAATTAAAAATTGTAAACCTTTACGAGCGTAGAAACAGCAAGTTCAGAACTTACTCTTTAGGAATGAAACAACGCTTAGCAATTGCTTCTGCCCTATTGAACGATCCTGAAATATTAATCTTAGACGAACCTACTAACGGACTAGATCCACAGGGGATACATGAAATTCGTCAAATTATAAAAGAAATTGCTCAAAACGGCACGACTATTTTACTTGCCTCACACTTACTTGATGAAGTGGAAAAAGTATGTTCTCATGTAGTAGTAATAAGAAATGGTGTAAAACTATACAGTGGTAGAGTTGATGAAATGACAGCTTCAAATGGATTTTTCGAGCTACAAGCCGAAGATCAAAACAAGCTTAAACAACTTTTAGAAAATCATTCTTCAATAGGAACTATTAACAGTGAAAATGGAGTTTTAATTGCGAATTTATCTTCTGAATTGTCTGCCTCAGAAATTAATAAATTTCTATTTGACAACGGAATTTCTCTTTCGCATTTAGTAAAACGTAAACCTAGTTTAGAGCAACAATTCTTAGACCTTACCAACAACCAATAAACTTACATCATGCTACGACTTTTAAACATAGAATTACATAAATTAAAATATAACAGAGCTAGTAAAGTTCTTTCAATTATTTATTTCGCCCTATTAACATCAATTGCTTTAATTGCTGCAATAAAATTTGATATAGGTCCGATTAAATTTCACTTAGCAGAACAAGGTATTTTTAACTTTCCTTACATCTGGCACTTTAATACCTATATAGCTGCAATATTTAAATTTTTCTTACTTTTAGTTATTGTTTCTATGATGGCTAATGAGTATAGCTATAAAACGTTAAAACAAAACTTAATCGATGGTTTAAGTAAAAAAGAGTTTGTTCTTTCTAAATTCTACACTGTTATTGCTTTTGCTTTTATTTCTACCGTATTTGTATTTATTGTTTCATTGATTCTTGGTGCTATTTATTCAGATTTTAATGAAATGTCTATCATCTTTTCAGATTTAGGTTACTTATTTGCTTTTTTCATAAAATTATTAGGCTTTTTCTCTTTTGGTTTATTCTTAGGAATTTTAATTAAACGATCAGCATTTGCTGTAGCAGCTATGATTGTTTGGTTAATTGTTGAAAGTTTAATTAAAGGCTACTTGTATTGGACTTTTAGAGATGTAAAAACAGGAACTGATGAAGCAGTAAACAGTGTCATGCAATTTTTTCCTTTAGAATCGATGGCTAACTTAATTAAAGAACCTTTTACTAGATTAGGAGCTGTGAAATCGGTTGCGAGTCAAATAGGTGAAAACTTTACCAAAGACTACTCTGTTAGCTTATTCAACATAATAATTGTGTTAATTTGGACAGCTATTTTTATTTATTCATCATATGCTTTGTTAAAAAAACGAGATTTATAGAGGGTTTTATGTAATTTAGTTGTTTTATCTGTATAAAAATTTATTTAAATGGTAAAACAACTACTCTTTGTATTTCTGTGTATAACCTCACTCTCTATTTATAGTCAAAAAGAAGCCAATGTTTGGTATTTTGGAAACAATGCTGGAATTGATTTTAATGGAACTCCAATCACTTTAACAAATGGCGCATTAAATACCGAAGAAGGTTGTTCTACTATTTCAGATGAAGACGGAAATCTTTTATTTTATTCTGATGGAATTAAAGTATGGACAAAAAACCACGAATTAATGAGATATTCTAATGGGCAACTTGCTAATAATTTACAAGGAAATCCATCAAGCTCTCAATCTGGTTTAATTGTACCTGCTCCAGAAAATAAAAACATATACTATATTTTCACTGTAGGAACCGATTATATCCCTAATAATTCTGGATACCCAAGAAATCCTGGTTTTAACTTTTATACTATTGATGTTTCTCAAGGAAATGGAGGTGAAATTATAGCGGGACCTATGAGCCTTTCTAATAACAGAAATTGGGAATGGTCTGAAAAAGTTACAGCTGTACAAGGAAAAGACTGTACTGAAATTTGGGTTTTATCTATTGTAGAAGACTCTTTTTATGCTTATAAAATTGATCAAAACGGTGTAGACCATTTGAATCCTGTTATTTCTAAATCTTCTTATATCTTACAAGATAAAAGAGGATATTTAAAAGTATCGCCTGATGGAACAAAAGTAGCTTTGGCCGACTTTACAGCTGGTCAAAATACAGGAAACGGTCGTTTGGTATTGTATGATTTTGATAATGTCACTGGAAAAATTACTTCATCAGGAGAAATATTAACTACTCCTTCTATTGATGGAGTACCATACGGTGTTGAATTCTCTCCCCAATCATCTAAACTTTATGCTTCATTATTTATTCCTCCATCTACCTTTAGTATTTTCCAATTCGACTTACTTGATAGAGATGTAACGCAAACAAAAGCTCTAATATGGAGAGGATCTGGATATAGAGGCGCTTTACAACTAGCTTCAGATGGTAAAATATACAGTTCTATTCCTGATAAATCGTATTTAGGTGCTATTGAAAACCCTGATGAAAGCGCAAAAAACATTACGTACAAACCAGTAGCTATTGATTTAGGAAGAGGAAGAACCAATCAGGGCTTACCTCCTTTTATCCAATCTTTTTTTGCTCCTGTTAAGTTATTGAATGCTGACTCTAATGCTGTATTAAGCAACACAAATCAAGTATTTTGTATAGGAGATAGCTATGAAATAGTTCCTGAAATTAATAATCCAAGCGATAGTTATACATGGTCAAAAGACGGAACAGTAATAGCTAGCACAAGAACACTAACTGTGGATAACGCTAATTTTGGAAGCGGTTTATACGAAGTTAAAATAGAGTCTAATTCATATTGTAAAAAAACATATACAGGTAAAGTTCAAGTTACTTTCGAACCTAAACCTACTATTAATACAATTCAACCCTATATTCAATGTGACTTTGATAGTAATCCTTATGACGGATTTGCTACCTTTAACCTTGAACTTTTGGAGACTTCTTTAGTTTATGATTCTTCTAATATTTCAATAGATTTTTTTGAAACTTCTGACAGTAACTTTTCAAGACCTCTTAACAAAAACAACTATACTAATTCAGTAGCTACAAATCATTCTATTACAGTAAAAGTAACAAACAATACTACAAACTGTTACCAAACTCAGGTTATCGATTTACAGGTAAATCCTACAGGATTAAATTTTTACTCTGATGAACATATTAGTGAATTAGATCAAAATGCATCAAATACAGATGCTAAATTTAGTATAGGTACAGGTAATGGCTTTTTTGATTTCTCTGTTAAAACTCAACAAATAATCAATAGTTCTGGAGGAGCCTTATCTCAAACAACTCATGATTTTCAATATTACAGAACTGCAGAAGACGCCTCCTTACAAATAAATCAAATTCTCCCTCCTTATGAAGATGATTTATTTACCAATAATTCTGATGTCTATGTAAGGATTTCTAACAAAGGAGCAACATCTTGTGAAACTGTTGGAAATTTTAAAATACTTGTAAAAAAATTACCTATTCCACAAGGAAATCTAAATGGAGAAATTTTATGCGTAGACAACCCAAGACGAACACCACAGCCACACAGTATAGCCTTAAATGCTGATACTGGAAATACAACAGACACCTACAAATGGTATTTAAATGGTAATTTAATTCTAAACGAAACCTCAGCTATTTATAATGCTAATTCAGCAGGTGAATATAAAGTTGAAGCATACAGAAAGTATCCTAAGATAAATACTCCATCCATGGGATATAACACTTTTTTTGTCAAAGAATCCAATCAAGCATTAATTGTTAATATTAAATCTGTAGACGATCAAGACAATCCAGATAGTAATAAAATAGAAATTACGGTGGATGGAGTTGGAGATTACGAATATGCTCTCAACAGTACTAATTTTGGTGATTTTATCAAAGGAGATGAAAACCTAACATATACCTTTACCAATATTCCTCCTGGATTGAATTTTATTTCTGTTAGAGATCGAAATGGTTGTGGCATTGTATCTTCTAATCAAATTTCAACCATATACTTCCAACGTCATTTTACCCCAAATGGAGATGGGCATTTTGACACATGGAAAGTATTAGGTGTTAATAACGATTACTACGATATTTTAAAAGTTCAAATTTTTAATCGTTATGGAAAATTGATTAGTGAAATTACTGATAAAAATCACTCTGGCTGGGATGGAGTATACAATGGTACTACCCTACCTACAAATGATTATTGGTACAATGCAGAATTGATAGATAAAAAAGGTAAAATTAGAAAAAAGACAGGTCATTTTTCTTTACTTAGAAAGTAAAAACTCTTAAATAAATTACAATTAATACGGATAGATTTTCAGTAAAACTATCCGTATTTTTGTTGAATGAACTTTGAATTAAACTCTGAATTTAAACCTACTGGTGATCAACCACAAGCAATTAAACAGTTAGCTAACGGAATTTTAGCCGATGAAAAGTACCAAACACTTTTAGGTGTTACAGGTTCTGGTAAAACATTTTCTGTGGCTAATGTTGTCGCTGAAGTACAACGTCCAACATTAGTTTTGGCTCATAACAAAACCTTAGCTGCTCAGTTATATTCAGAGTTCAAACAGTTCTTTCCAAACAATGCTGTGGAATATTTTGTTTCGTATTATGATTACTATCAACCCGAAGCCTATATTCCTGTTACAGGAACTTATATTGAGAAAGATTTATCCATCAATGATGAGATAGAACGTTTACGAATTAGCACCTCTTCTTCCCTACTTTCTGGGCGTCGAGATGTGTTAGTAGTAGCATCCGTTTCTTGTCTCTACGGTATAGGTAACCCTACAGAGTTTAAAAAGAATGTTATTACCATTGAAGTTGACCAACAAATATCACGCACAAAGTTTTTACATCGCTTAGTAACCAGTTTATATGCACGTACCGAAGTTGAAATAAAAAGCGGAACCTTCAAAGTGAAAGGTGATGTGGTTACTATTTACCCTTCTTACGGTGATAATGGATATAAAATTCACTTTTTTGGGGATGAGATTGAAGAAATTGAAACCTTCGATATTGAAACTAATGAAGTTATTACGCGGTTAGACAAACTGAATATTTATCCTGCTAACTTATTCGTAACCTCTCCTGATGTGCTTCAAAATGCCATTCATCAAATTCAAGATGATATGGTAAAACAGGTAGATTACTTCAAAGAAATCGGGAAACATTTAGAAGCGAAACGTTTGCAAGAACGTACCGAATTCGACTTAGAAATGATTCGTGAATTAGGCTATTGTTCAGGAATTGAGAACTATTCTCGCTATTTAGACGGACGAGAAGCAGGTACACGACCTTTCTGTTTATTAGATTACTTTCCTGATGATTATTTAATGGTGATTGATGAAAGCCACGTAACTGTACCGCAAGTTCACGCTATGTACGGTGGAGACAGAAGCAGAAAAGAAAACTTGGTGGAATACGGATTCCGTTTACCAGCGGCAATGGATAACCGTCCGTTAAAGTTTGAAGAATTTGAAGCGCTGCAAAATCAAGTGATTTATGTTTCGGCAACTCCGGCCGATTATGAGTTACAAAAAACCGAGGGTTTATTTGTAGAGCAAGTGATTCGCCCTACAGGATTGTTAGATCCAGAAATTGAAGTTCGACCAAGTTTGAATCAAATTGATGATTTAATTGAAGAAATTCAAATTCGTATCGAAAAAGACGAACGTACTTTGGTAACCACACTTACCAAACGTATGGCAGAAGAATTGGCAAAGTATTTAACCCGTATTCAAGTGCGTTGTCGTTATATTCATTCTGATGTTGACACCTTAGAACGTGTAGAAATCATGCAAGATCTTCGTAAAGGTTTATTTGATGTGCTAATTGGAGTAAATCTACTTCGTGAAGGATTAGATTTACCAGAAGTTTCCTTAGTCGCTATTTTAGATGCCGATAAAGAAGGTTTTTTACGTTCGCACCGTTCGTTAACACAAACTGTAGGACGTGCTGCACGTAACGTAAATGGTAAAGCAATTATGTATGCTGACAAAATTACGAATAGCATGCAACTTACCATTGACGAAACCACCCGTAGACGTGAAAAACAAATCAATTATAACACAGCTCATGGGATCACTCCAAAGCAAATCAATAAAAAGATAGACAATACGTTATCTAAAAACGCGATTACTTCGTATCATTACGACAATGCTACGCAAAAAGCTGCTGAACAAGAGTTAGAATACCTACCAAAACAAGAAATAGAAAAACGTATACGCGACAAACGTAAACAAATGGAAGAAGCTGCTAAAGCTTTAGATTTTTTAGTTGCAGCGCAATTACGTGATGAGATTGAGGTTTTGAAAGAAAATTTGTAAGTGAATCTGGTTTGATTCTTAATTTTTTAACTGTTAACTTCGCTATCAAACGATATCAGTTCATTAAAACAACGAATATCTAAAAATAGCTTTAATGAAAAATAAAAGTTTAAACATATTAACTGAATACTTTGAATATTTTTTAGATGGACTAAAAATAATTATTTCTGATTACCCTATAATAATTGGAATTATCCTTTTCATTATTGGTATCAAAGGTTATTTAAAAATGATTGAAAAGAAACCTATTGATTACAAAACAGTACCAGCAACTAGTAATACTATTAATGACATTCGAAAGAGAGGTGTCCTGTGGCAATGGGTAATTTTCATTATTATACTTGGAGCTTATTTGATTATAAATTTTGTTAAATAAAATTATAATGATAAGTAAGCTATCATTCAATATTAAACACTTTATCGGATAGCGAAACACTCATAAAAGCATCAACAAAAAACCTCACTTTTCAGTGAGGTTTTTTAATATATTACTAAGAATTAATTAAAAAGTTTTAAGCGCTTAAAACTTCTTGTACTTTATCAGCTGCTTCTTGGAACTCAGTTGCTGAGATAATTTCCATTCCGCTGTTATCGATTAATTCTTTTGCTTCTTTAGCGTTTGTTCCTTGTAAACGAGCAATAATAGGCACATTAATTTTGTCACCCATATTTTTATAAGCATCAACAATACCTTGTGCCACACGGTCACAACGAACGATACCTCCAAAAATGTTTACTAAGATAGCTTTTACGTTAGGATCTTTTAAAATGATTCCGAAAGCAGTTTCAACACGTTGTGCATCTGCAGTACCACCAACATCTAAGAAGTTAGCTGGCTCACCACCTGCTTGCTTAATTAAATCCATAGTTCCCATTGCTAAACCAGCTCCGTTTACCATACATCCAACGTTACCATCTAAATCTACATAGTTTAATCCTGCAGCATTTGCTTCAACTTCAATTGGATTCTCTTCACGTAAATCACGCATTTCTGCATAATCTTTGTGACGGTATAAAGCGTTATCATCTAAAGTAACCTTAGCATCAACAGCCATGATTTTATCATCAGATGTTTTTAATACTGGGTTAATTTCAAATAAAGATGAATCAGATTTTACGTATGCTGTATATAAAGCAGTAACAAATTTTGTCATTTCTTTAAAAGCTGCACCGCTTAACCCTAAGTTAAACGCAATTTTACGAGCTTGGAAAGGTAATAAACCTGTTGCTGGATCTACTTCTTCAGTAAAAATTAAGTGTGGAGTTTCTTCTGCCACAGTTTCAATATCCATACCTCCTTCAGTAGAGTACATGATCATGTTTCTACCTGTAGCACGGTTTAATAAAACTGACATATAAAATTCATCTGGCTCACTATCACCTGGATAATATACATCCTCAGCAATTAACACTTGGTTAACTAACTTACCTTCTGCTGAAGTTTGAGGAGTTACTAACATCATTCCTAAAATGTCATCAGCGATACTTTTTACCTCATCTAAATTTTTAGCTAACTTAACACCTCCACCTTTTCCACGACCACCTGCGTGTACTTGAGCCTTAATTACGTGCCAACCAGTACCTGTTTCTTCTGTTAATTTCTTCGCTGCTTCAACAGCTTCTTCTGGAGTATTTGCAACAATTCCACGTTGAATACGAACGCCAAAACTGTTTAATATTTCTTTACCTTGATATTCGTGTAAGTTCATTAGATATGAATTTTTAAAGTCGAACAAAAATACAAATTCAATTTATAATACCTTATAATTTGTACTTTAATTTATGATTAATATCAATTTTCTTTTTCACATTTTTTTAACACTTACAATGTAACGTTCATTTTTTTAACAGGTCTTTATAGTAATTAACATGATTTTGTGATTTTACAATTTAAATCATAATAATTTAGCTAAACAACTAATTCTATCTCAAATCAACTATGCGTAAAATTTTAGCATTAATTGCTGTTTTTTTCTTTTTCATAGAAACAACTGCCGCTCAAACCGTAAACCAAAACAGAAAGAAACTAGATGTAATACGTGTAGAATCACCTCCAAAAATTGATGGAAAACTGGATGATGATGCATGGAAAAATGTTCCTGTAGCAAACAATTTTGTGATGATGCGCCCTGATAATGGCAAACCAGAACCCGATACGCATAAGACAGAAGTTAAACTAGTGTACAATGATGATGCTATTTACATCAGTGCTAAAATGTACGATCCTGAGCCATCAAAAATACCGGCTGAGTTTACTAACAGAGATAATATAGGTAATAGTGATTTCTTTTTAATAACTATTAACCCTAATGATGACGGACAAAACCCTTTTGAGTTCTTAGTTACTAGTTCTGGTGCGCAAGCAGACTCGAAAGTATCGAACGGAAACGAAGATTTTAATTGGAGTGCTGTTTGGGAAAGCGATATTAGCATGAATGATGATTCTTGGGTTGTTGAGATGAAAATTCCATACAGAGCTTTGCGATTTGCTAATGTTCCTGTGCAATCTTGGGGAATTAACTTCCACAGAAAAGTACTAAACTTAAACGCTCAATTTACTTGGAATCATATTGATAACCAACAAGGAAACTGGACTCAATATGATGGTTTGTATGAAAACTTCTCCAACATAAAACCTCCTACCCGATTAAATTTTTATCCATATGCATCAACAACTGTTACTACTTCAGATGGTAACACTGACTTTGATTGGAGTGTTGGTATGGACGTAAAATATGGTATTACTGAAAACTTTACTCTTGATGCAACCTTAATTCCTGATTTTGGTCAAGTAGGTTTTGACAATGTAACCTTAAACTTGGGGCCTTTTGAACAACAATTTACAGAACAGCGTCAGTTTTTTACTGAAGGAACCGAACTGTTCAGTAAAGGAAATTTATTCTATTCAAGAAGAATAGGTTCTCGACCTATCGATCAATTTGCTAATGAGCGTAAAAATGATGATGAATTTGTTGATGGTAAAAAGATTAATGATAAAGTAGTAGATGTTCCTGAAAAAGTTCAAATGCTTAATGCCATTAAAATATCTGGTAGAACCAAAGGCGGATTAGGTGTTGGTTTTTTTAATGCTATTACTGAAAAAACAGAAGCCACTGTTGAAAGAACCGAGCAAACAATTAACGGATTAGATACTATTAGTAATGTTAGTACTTATAAAACTACAGTAAACCCGTTTTCCAACTATAATATAATGGTTTTAGATCAGCAGTTTAATCAAAACTCATCGGTAACCTTAATTAACACCAACGTAACTCGTGATGGTCGATTTAGAGATGCCAATGTTACTGGATTATTATGGCATGTAGAAGACAAGAAAAGTAGATACAATATAGACGGGAGTTTTAAAATGAGTACTATTTCTGATGATGAAAAAAATCCTAATACGGGATATACTTTTGATACCAGTATAGGAAAACAATCAGGA
Source organism: Tenacibaculum aestuarii (assembly GCF_964510395.1). NCBI lineage: Bacteria > Pseudomonadati > Bacteroidota > Flavobacteriia > Flavobacteriales > Flavobacteriaceae > Tenacibaculum > Tenacibaculum aestuarii. The sequence goes on along the minus strand of NZ_CAZEFY010000001.1, from coordinate 904,171 downwards.
AATTGGCGTGGAGAAATTGGATATAACTTCGAAAACAAAGACTACAACCCTAATGATATGGGGATTCTTTTTAGCAATAATGAACAAACCATTTATGGATTTGTTGGTTATCGTTTGTTAAAACCAAAGGGAATTTTCAATAATTATGGTGTTAACTTATATTACAATATCAACTATTTACACAATCCGGGAACCTATACAGGCACAAATGGAGGATTATCTTTTTGGGCAGACACTAAAAATAGATTTAGCTTTGGAGGAAATTTAAACTATCGCACCGAACGAAAGGATTTCTTTGAACCTAGAGAAGGAAGTACTAGCGGAATTTATTTTAAAAGACCTGAACAATTAAACATAAACCACTGGGGATCTAGTGACTACAGAAAAAAACTTGCTCTTGATTATGATTTCTGGTACACCTTTCATAGAGAAACCGTAAATGATATTAACCAAATGAGTTATGGTTTTGGAATAAGACCTAGATACCGATTCAATAATCAATTTTCTTTAATTTATGGTTTAAACTATAATAAGTATGAAAATCAATTTGGGTATGTAAATAACGATGACACTGCTATTTATTTCGGACAACGAGATTGGACTTCATACAACAACTCTTTAACTGGTAAATACACATTTAGCACAAAATCGGCAGTATCATTATCGTTTAGACACAACTGGAGTAAAGTTCCATATCAAAATCAATTTTACAGTTTAGACCAAACTAACGGAGAGCTAATTCAAAGTAGCTATCAAGGAGATCATGACAAAAACTTTAATAGCTGGAATTTAGACCTGAACTACCAATGGCAATTTGCTCCTGGTAGTCAATTAATTGCTTTTTATAGAAACTCTATCTTTGGTTCAAACAGTCATGCAAAACACAGTTTCTTTAAAAATTTAGATCGACTTTTTGATGAGAAACATCAACATACTTTTTCTGTTCGATTGGTGTATTTTATCGATTACAACAACATTAAAAACATATTTTAAAAGGGGAATTATTTATTGTTTGAAATCAGATAGGCTTTTAAAGTCTATCTGATTTCTTTTTTATACATTCGTTACTTTGAAAATTACCTCATGATTGTTGCTAAAAATATTCATAGACACTACGGAGATGTTGAAATCTTAAAAGGAGTAAATCTTCATATAAAAAAAGGAGAAATTGTTGCTATTGTTGGTCCGTCAGGAGCTGGAAAAACTACCTTGCTTCAAATTTTAGGCACCTTAGATAAACCTTTAAAAGATAAAAACTATGAATTACTTGTTAATGGAGTTTCAATCAAAAGTTTAAACGACAAAGAAGTTTCATCTTTCAGAAATAAACACATCGGGTTTATTTTTCAATTTCATCAGTTACTACCTGAATTTACAGCCTTAGAAAATGTTTGCATCCCAGCTTTTATTGGAGGAAAAGCAAAAGCTTCAACCGAAAAAAGGGCGAAAGAATTATTAGCTTTTTTAGGATTATCTCACAGAGAAAACCACAAACCTAATGAACTTTCTGGTGGTGAACAACAACGTGTAGCTGTTGCAAGAGCATTAATAAATGAGCCTTCTGTTATTTTTGCTGATGAACCATCAGGTAATCTTGATTCTACTTCAGCAAAAAACTTACACGAATTATTTTTTAAACTTCGTGATGAGTTTGGACAAACCTTTGTGTTAGTTACACACAACAAAGACTTAGCACTAATGGCCGATAGAACACTTACCATGAAAGACGGAATTATTATTGAATAATGTAACGTTTTTAAGTTTCTATATACCTATGTAGTATAAAATACACCTAAAACTATGCAAGAAACTTTTCACGAGCTTATCAACTATTTAAAAAATCCTATTTTAGAAAAAGATGACAATCAAGATACTTTGTATCGATTTCAAAAATTCTTACATCTTTTAATAATAAGTATATTAACTGCAATGGTTAGTTTAGCTTTAATAGGTCTTGTTGATAAACTTGGATTAGTTAATTTAGCTGAAGATCATAAAGCTGAAGAACTATTTAAGTCACTTCCTAAAATTGTAGTTTTTTTCTTAGCTGTTATTCTTGCTCCTTTACTCGAAGAAACTTTTTTTAGAGCCCCTCTTACAGCTTTTAAAAAAGGAAAACAATTTAGGATAGCTTTTTATCTCTTTGCTATTTTATTTGGGTTTGTACATATTACTAATTACCAAATTTCTACAAATGTATTATTACTATCTCCTATTTTAGTATTGCCTCAAACCTTATTAGGATTCTATTTAGGTTTTATTCGTGTTCGCTTTGGCTTACTTTGGGCAATGGCACTGCATGCTGTTTATAATGGGATTTTTGTAGGAGCTACTTTTTTAGGAGATTTAATGTAAGATGAACAAAAAAGAACTGAAAGATTTTTTAGACGAAAAGGTTATACAATATAATAATCCTGATTTTATTGATAGTGACCCTATTCAAATACCGCATCAATTTTCAGTAAAAGAAGATATTGAAATTGCTGGTTTTTTAGCAGCAACCATTGCTTGGGGAAATCGTAAAATGATTATTAACAACTCCCATAAAATGATGGATTTAATGGGGAATTCTCCGTACGATTTTATCATGAATCATTCTGAAGAAGACCTTGCTAATTTTGACGGATTCGTACACAGAACGTTTAATGCCGATGATTTTAAGTTTTTTGTTCAATCGTTAAAAAACATCTATCAAAATCATGGTGGATTAGAAACTGTTTTGCAACCAAAAAACAATGCTGATAATTACCAACACGCTATACATCATTTCAAACAAGTGTTTTTTGAAATTCCTCATCAACCAAGAACCTTAAAACATGTTTCTGACCCGTTAAAAGGATCAGCTTCAAAACGAATAAATATGTTTTTACGTTGGATGGTTCGAGACAATACAACTGGTGTCGACTTAGGTATTTGGCATACCCACTCAGCAGCTCATTTACATTGTCCCTTAGATGTTCATACAGGAAATATTGCTCGAAAACTTGGAATTCTTACTCGAAAACAAAATGATTGGAAAGCAATTCAAGAACTAGACTTAACTTTAAGAGATTTTGACGCTAAAGACCCCGTTAAATATGATTTTGCTTTATTTGGATTAGGAGTTTTTGAAAAGTTTTAATTTTTCCTAAAAAAGTATTTATTTAGTTGACATGAAAAATGACCTAACCAAAATGATGGCTTTAGACATTTATGCATCTAATTTAGAAGAAGAAAAGTATTCAGAAATTAACGCTGATCTTCAACCTTCTTCTAAAAAAAGTGTAAACCTTCTGAGCTGGGGAATTCAAGACTTGTTTTTTGAAAAAGAACTATTCAATGATCTTGACACCATAAAGACCTTCTCTGAGAACTTTAACTGGAAAGACAATGTTTCAACAGTTATAAAAGAGAACTATTATGAGTCTTTAGTTCTTACTAATATTGAGAAAAAAATACTTTGGGTAAGTAATGGTTTTACTAAAATGACAGGGTATAAAAAAGAATTTGCTTTAAACAAAACTCCACGTTTTTTACAAGGCGAAAAAACTACAGAAAATACTAGAAAAAGAATACAAACAAAACTTTCACAAGGTAAACCTTTTAAAGATGTAATCATCAATTACAGAAAAGACCAATCTACTTATAAGTGTGAATTACATATTATACCTCTACACAATAATAATTTAAAGATTACTCACTTTTTAGCCTTAGAAAAAGAAGTAGTTTAATCCTATAAGTTAAGTAAATGCAGACATTTATTCACTACTTTTTACATTTCGGATTTCCTGTTTTAATCGCTTTCTTCTTTTTTAGAAAAGATTGGATAAAAGTTGCTATAATACTACTAGCAACTATGCTGGTAGATTTAGATCACTTATTAGCAAGCCCTATATTTGATCCCAATCGATGTAGTTTTGGCTTTCATATACTCCACTCCTACTACGCAATTGGCTTCTATATTATTTTACTCTTTTTTAAAAGACCCTATAATATTATTGGTTTAGGACTTCTACTACATATGTTAACCGATTTTATCGATTGCTTGTTTATGTACAATGTATGTAATTCTTGCTTAGAAAATGCACCTGCTAAAGAATTACTAAAAACAGTAAGTAGTTTATTTTTTTAACTGTAAATCACAATACCAAAAACTTCTATCATAGTTTTTAATAGTAGTTTCTTCTGACTTCTTAGTTTTCTTTGAATCTTGATAACAGTTATCATCATCATTTGTATGTAAAGTGTACGATTTCAACACTTTTTCTCCTATTTCAAATTCTACTGGTTTCTTAAAAATAGGTCCATCATAGCAAAACGTATGAAACTCTCCATTCTCTCCACAAACATCAACTCCATCAGGTAGCTCATTAATAAAATCTTCATCAATAACTCTTCCTACAAACTCTTCACCTAATAATTTAGCATTCACGCAAACAGTAATCGTTTTAAATCCTAAAGCTAAAAACTCTCTAAGCAACTCTTTAGTGTCTTGTTTCCATAACGGATAAACACCAGTAATTCCAACCTCTTGTAATTTTGAATCACGATAAGCTCTTAAATCCTCTAAAAAAATATCACCAAAAATACCATTTACAAGTCCAGCTTCATTTAACTCCGCAGTTTTCTCCTTCATCTTTTGATTGTACAAATCCATGGTAACTTCTGCAGGAAAATATATTTTTTCTAAAGGAATCCCAATACTCTCTGCTTGTGCATCTAATAAATCCTCATGCAAACCATGCATTGAAACACGTTGATAATCTTGATTCACATTCGTAATCAACTTTTGCACATCGTATTCATTTTGTTGTACTATTTTATACAATGCTAATGATGAGTCTTTTCCTGAACTCCAGTTAAAATAGGCTTTTTTCATGTAGCAAATATGCATAAAAAAACCTGCTTTTAGCAGGTTTCCTATTATTTCATTGAAATCAGAAGTTTTAATTTTTATTTCCTGTAATTTCTTTTAATGTTTCTGTCATTTTTCTAGCATTCTCTATAGAAGTACAGTATATTTTTACAGTATTAACATAGTTTTTGATTTCTCCGTTTTTGTATGCCTTAATTATTTTTTCCTCATAATTTGTGACAAACTCAACTGAAATTTCTTTTCCTGAAACTTTCATTTCTACAGATTTAGAATCAATATCTTCCAGCTTAAACTCATAAATACTTTCTTCAGATTTTTTATCTGAAACTTTCATAGAAGTATATTTCACATCAGAGCTAGATAACGTTTCTACTTTTTGCTCATACTTAGTTTTTCCTAATGAAACCTCTTCTATTTGGGTTATAAATGCATCTACTGATCCAGATACTACTCTTTTTTTAGCTTCACATAACTTAACTAAATCTTTTATAACTTTTTCACCTACCAGCGCCTCTTCAAAAGAATTGAATATGATAGCTAGCTTGTTTGTATAATTTTGTAACTCTTTATCTTCTAAATGCTTTATGAATTTATTTTTAGCTATGGTATTTATTTCAACAACTACCTCTTTTCCCTTTACATTTATCTCAATATCCTGACTATTGACATCTATTAAATTCAACTCATATTCGTGATTTTCTTTCTTTTTGTCAGATTCTTTTACTTGATGAAAATTTAAAATACAAGCTCCTTCTAGCTTCTGTTCTATTTTTATTTTATTGGTAGTTATAGTGCTAACTTTTTGATTTAATAAATTAATTCCTTCTTGTAACGAAGTAACTTTAGGTAAACTTGCTGTAAATTTTTCTTCACTTAACGGAATAATATCCTTTAATACTTTTTGAAGATCTCTAGCGTTTTCAACACTTTGACAAACGATTTCTAAAGTGTTTGTGTAGTCATTATCACCATCTTCAATTACCTTAATCGCTTTTAATTTCCTTTTGGTTTCCACACTTAAAACAAAGTCACTTCCTTTATTTTTAAATTGAATTCCGTAAGGATTAATATTTGATAAATTAAATCTATATTCTTTCTCTTTTGATGATTTACTACTAATTTCCATTGTGTTTAACACTAAATCACCAGGATAACTATTAGAAATTTCTAAACTTTGCTCGTATTTTTCCTTTGAGCCTTCTACTGAAAAAACATTTTTCACTAACCAATTTAAACGACCGTTATAAGAATTTAACGACAAACGATTTTCTGTAATCTTATTTGAAATAGGAATCAATTCTTTTACCTTATCAACTATAGCTCTGGCGTTTTCTACATCTTGAGCAATCATCATCAATTCTTTATCATAACTCACTTTTTCAGCATCTTGAGTTACTTTAATCATTCGTTGATTTTGCTTTACAATGAGTTGTACCTGCAACACGTCTCCTTTCGTTTCATACCTAACCGTATTTACATCAATATCAGCAAAATTAAACTCGTAAAGTGTTTCGCTTGATTTTCCTTTCTTAGTTATTTCATTGACTTTAAAAGCTGCAACACCTGGTTCATCTGAAGTTATTGCTAATTTAAAAGTAGATTTACCTGTTTCTAAATCTTTAATGATTGATACTAATTCTTCTAGCTTATTTTTAAAATTTGAGGATTGGGAAAATGTTACTTGTGATAGTAAAAACATCACAAAGAAAATTTTACAAGAGGTTTTCATTTTATATTTTTTTTGGGTATGTAAACATAATATAATTTTAGAACTTATCTATTTTCAATTAATATGCACAATAAAAAACATATACAGATTTAGTTAACAATACATTAAAAACAAAAAAAACTGCTAAAAAGCAGTTTTTGGTTTTATATAAAGTTCTTTTATTTTCTCTTCTGATTTAAAAGAACTGGTCTTTCTTGTTTTACCACAGGCTTTCCATATAAGTCAAAATCTCCAGCATCGAAAATTTCTATATCAATAAACTCTCCTAACTTGATGTAATACTCACGAGCATCTACAATGACATCGTTATCTACATCTGGTGAGTCAAATTCAGTACGTCCGTAATAGTACTCTCCATCTTTTCTATCAAACAAACATTTGAATGTCTTTCCTATTTTTTCTTGATTCAATTCCCAAGAAATTTGCGATTGCACTTCCATGATTTCATTTACTCGTCTGAACTTAACATCTGCAGGTACATCATCTTCTAAAACATACGCTCCCGTATTTTCTTCATGAGAGTATTCAAAAGCTCCTAAACGTTCAAAACGCATCTCTTCTACCCAATCTTTCAACTCTTGGAATTGCTCTTCAGTTTCTCCTGGATATCCAACAATCAACGTTGTACGAATGGCCATATTTGGCACAGCCTCACGGAATTTGTGAATCAACGCAGTCGTTTTCTCATGTGTCGTACCACGCTTCATCGATTTTAAAATCTCAGTATTGATATGCTGTAACGGAATGTCTAAATAATTACAAACCTTTGGTTCGTTCTTCATCACTTCTAACACATCCATTGGGAAACCTGTTGGGAAAGCATAATGCAAACGAATCCACTCAATTCCGTCAACTTTTACCAATTCTTTAAGCAAATCTGCTAAAGCACGTTTTTTATAGATATCTAACCCATAATAGGTTAAATCTTGCGCTATTAGCATGATTTCTTTGATACCTTTTTCGGCTAACTTCGTCGCTTCTGTAACCAAATCTTCAATTGGAGTAGAAACATGTTTACCACGCATTAATGGAATGGCACAAAACGAACATGGTCGATCGCAACCTTCAGCTATTTTTAAATACGCATAATGATCTGGAGTTGTTGTTAAACGTTCTCCTATTAACTCATGCTTATAATCTGCTTCTAAAACTTTTAACAAGTTTGGTAAATCGTGTGTGCCAAAATACTGATCTACATTCGTGATTTCAGCTTCTAAATCTGGTTTGTAACGCTCACTTAAACAACCAGTAACAAATACTTTATCAACTTCACCTTCTTCTTTCTTTTGTGCGTAGTGTAAAATAGTCTCTACACTTTCTTCTTTAGCTTTACCAATAAAACCACACGTATTGATTACTACAATATTTCCTTCGTCATTTTCATCTTCATGAACCACCTCTTTACCATTGGCCTTTAACTGGCCCATTAACACTTCACTATCGTAAACGTTTTTAGAGCAACCTAAAGTAACTACGTTGATTTTGTTTTGTTTTGTTGTTTTAGTACGCATATTGTAAAAAAATTCGGAGTGCAAATATACGCTTTAATTCAGGTTTTTAGGTAGTTTAAACCCTTAAAATTAGTTTGATTCTTAACATATTTTTATTGAACTTCGTTATTATATAATTTAATTATTTGAAGTGACAGCTATCTTAAACATTGTGCTTAATAGGGCAATGAAACTAATTAAATGCAGAAGGTTAATAAACAAATTTTATAAAAAATTGACATGGGGAATAAATGGGGAATTCCAATTGAAGTAGAAAATTTAGTACTATCAAGAGATAAGTCTTGTGTTTATTGTGGAGTAACATTTTCTAACAACGACAACTCAAGAAAAACAAAACAATCTTGGGAACATATAGTAAACGATATAAGAATAAACAAAGCTAACAATATTGCCCTCTGCTGTATGTCTTGTAATGCAAGTAAAGGAGCTAAATTATTAGAAGATTGGCTGAATAGTGATTATTGTAAAAACAAAGGAATTACTAAAGATTCTGTAGCTTTAGTTATAAAAGAAGCCATTAAAAACCCTCCTGAGTTTAAATAAAAACTATACTCTACAACACCCACCTTGTAATAACAAACATAAAAAAAACTCCCAATTAGGGAGTTATATTTTATACTAAGATTCCTACCTACGTAGGAATTACACCTACTATTTAAAAAACGAATCTACAAATTCGTGTTTGTTAAACACTTGTAAATCGTCGATACCTTCTCCTACTCCGATATATTTCACAGGAATTTGAAATTGATCTGAAATACCAATAACCACTCCTCCTTTGGCAGTACCATCTAATTTGGTTACTGCTAATGAAGTTACTTCCGTTGCTTTGGTAAATTGTTTCGCCTGTTCAAAGGCATTTTGACCGGTAGAACCATCTAACACTAACAATACATCATGTGGTGCATCAGGTACTACTTTTTGCATTACTCGTTTAATCTTTGTCAGCTCATTCATTAAATTAACCTTATTATGTAAACGACCTGCGGTGTCAATAATAATTACATCTGCATCTTGATTAACTCCAGACTGTACCGTATCGAAAGCTACAGAAGCTGGATCAGAGCCCATTTCTTGACGTACAATTGGCACATCTGTTCTATCTGCCCAAACTTGTAATTGATCAATCGCAGCTGCTCTAAAAGTATCAGCAGCTCCTAAAACCACTTTTAAACCTTTCTTTTTAAATTGTGAAGCTAACTTACCAATCGTAGTTGTTTTACCTACTCCGTTTACTCCAACCACCATTAACACATACGGTTTCGTGTTTGCTGGAATCGTGAAATCAGTTTCATCACCAGTATTGGTTTCTGATAATAAACCTGCAATTTCTTCACGTAGAATTTGATTTAACTCATCAGTTCCCAAATACTTATCACGAGATACACGTTCCTCAATTCTATCAATAATTTTTAAGGTTGTTTCTACTCCTACATCAGACGACACGAGTACTTCTTCTAAATTATCTAACACATCATCATCTACCTTTGCTTTTCCTGCAACTGCTTTTGATAATTTAGAGAAAAAACTTGATTTGGTTTTTTCTAATCCTTTGTCTAAGGTTTCTTTTTTCTCTTTTGAGAAGATTTTCTTAAAAAAACTCATTGTTAAATTTTATAATCGCTATTATAGGTTAAAAACTATACCATTTAATTTATACGGTCAAATTGTCATTACATCGTTGTCTTTCTGATAAAACCTTAAGCTATGCTAAGGAGATTTGAGACTGTCAAATATAAAAAAAGCTACTCTCTAATGAAAGTAGCTTTTTTTTAAACTGTATACAAGAATTACTTTTTTGCAAAAAAGTCGTTTACTTGTGTTGGATCCATAATAGCTTCAACAAAAGTGTAAGCTCCTGATTTTGGAGACTTCACCATTTTGATAGCTTTGGTTAATCTTTTCGAACCTGTTTGTAACGTTGCTACTGATTTCTTTGCCATTTTAATTAAAGTTTACGCCGTAGCTAATTATTTAATTTCTTTATGAACTGTCATCTTCTTTAAGATTGGATTAAATTTCTTTAATTCCATTCTATCAGGAGTATTCTTTTTGTTCTTTGTTGTAATATAACGAGAAGTTCCTGGTTGTCCAGAAGCTTTGTGCTCAGTACACTCTAAAATTACTTGAACTCTGTTTCCTTTTTTTGCCATCTCTCTAAAATTTTATCTAGTAAGGAATTATTTAGTTAAGAAACCGTTAGCTCTTGCTTCTTTAATAACCGCAGAGATTCCTTTTTTATTAATATTTTTTAATGCAGAAGCAGATACTTTTAAAGTAATCCATTTATCTTCTTCTGGAATATAAAAACGCTTAGTCATTAAATTAGCGTTAAATCTTCTTTTAGTTCTATTTAAAGCGTGAGATACATTATTACCTACCATCGCTTTTTTTCCTGTTAATTCACAAACTCTAGACATCTTCTTGACAGTTTTTAGTGTTATTTCTAAACGAGGTGCAAATTTATGCAATTTAATTTATTGCACAAAAATATTCTCGATTAAATTTTAAATTATTTTAATCCATTCAAAACTTAGGTTCAGCATCTAACCTATTTGGAAGCGTAACGGGCGCAAAAATACTAATTATTTTAATATGATTGACTGTAAAAGTTCTAAAGATTTAGTTACCGTTCTATTGATTACTTTTTCTCTAGGTTGCCCAAAGTTAAACTCCTGTACTTCTACTCCGTTTTTACTAGCAATAGCAATATACACCAAGCCTATACTTTTATCATTATGATCGGTAGTTGGCCCTGCATTTCCTGTAACCGCTATAGCATAATCCGTTTGTAATTTATCTAAACATCCTTTTGCCATTGCTTCAGCAACCTCTTTACTTACTACAGTAAACTCATTAATTATTTCTTTTGAAACTCCTAATAATTGTTGTTTTAATGCTGCTGTATACGTTACAAACCCTCCCATGAAATAATTGGAAGCCCCTGAAACGGAAACAATAGTGGATGCAATTTTTCCTCCTGTCAAACTTTCAGCAGTTGAAACTGTTTTTCCATGTTGTTGTAACAACTTCCCTACTTCTTTTTCTAGTGAAGTTTCATTATCATCCCCAACTATAATCTCTGGAATTAGAGTATATAATGTTGCTACTTGCTTCTCCATCTCTTGTGCTAGCAATTCTTTATCATTTCCTTTAGCTGACAAACGCAAACGAACACTTCCAAAAGATGGCAAATAGGCTAGCTTGATAAAATCAGGTAAATTATCCTCCCATTCTGAAATTCTTTCAGCAATGATGGTTTCACCTGTACCTACCGTCATAATGGTTCTATGTAAAATAAAAGGCAACTTAAAAGTTGATTGAAGTCTTGGTAATACTTCATCTTTCATCAATCCTTTCATTTCATACGGAACTCCTGGTAGCGATACAAAAACCGTATTATTTTCATAAAACCACATTCCAGGTGCAGTTCCCAAACGATTCATTAATAAAGTTGCTTTAGAAGGAAGTTGTGCTTGATACTGCTGAATTTCATTAAACGGATGATTTACTTTCTTGAATAAATGTTTAATATGGTTGATTACCTCTGGATATTCAACAACCTTTTCATCTTGAAAATATTCAGCAATTGTTTTTTTAGTGATGTCATCTTTAGTAGGGCCTAATCCTCCAGTAATAATGACTATATCTGCTCTGCCTTCTGCTTCTTTCAATGCATTGAGTATATGTTGTTTTTCATCTTGGATAGAAGATATTTGATAAACTGAAACTCCAATTTTATTGAGTTCCTGCCCAATCCATTGTGAATTGGTATCCACTATTTGTCCGATAAGAATCTCATCTCCTATCGTTATAATTTCTGCATTCATTTAGTTATCTCTAAAAAAGAATCCCGCCGAAGCGGGATATTTTATTTTACTTTAATTTGAAAAGCTTGTTTTCCTTCAATAGCTCCTGTTAATATGTCGTTTTCTACTACTTTACCAACACCTGCTGGGGTACCTGTAAAAATAATATCTCCTTTTTTTAAGGTGAAATACTGCGACACATAGCTTACCAGCTCATCAATCTTCCATAACATATTAGACGTGTTTCCATCTTGAACCACTTCATCATTCTTTAACAATTGAAAAGAAATATTTTCTAAATCAAACTCTTCTTTCGGATAAAACTCGCCAACAATGGCACTGCCATCAAAAGCTTTGGCCTTTTCCCATGGCAATCCTTTTTCTTTACACTCAGCTTGTACATCTCGTGCAGTAAAATCAATTCCCAATCCGACTGTGTCATAGTATTTATGAGCAAATTTTGGAGAAATATGTTTTCCCACTTTATTTATTTTTACCAATACTTCTACCTCATAATGCACATCATTTGAAAATGGCGGAATAAAAAATGGCATTTTCTTCGGAAGAATAGCCGAATCTGGTTTTAAGAAAACCACAGGGTTCTCTGGCCTTTCATTCGCTAATTCTTCTATATGTTTTGCATAATTGCGACCAATACAAATTATTTTCATTTTTTAATTATGAATTATTTTTAACCTTATAAAGATATTCATTCTTAAACTCTGCGGAAATTCCTTTTAAACTTCCAGCAACTCCATTAATTTTAATTACTCTTTCATCTCCTTTTATCCATGTAATCTTTCCCATTTCATCAGAACATGGATAATTATCTCCTTTTGGAGCTAAATCAATCTTAAAAAGCAAAGAGTAATTCTCTTTATAAATAAACCTATCTCCTATCTTTAGATTTTTATCAGAGATTTTCTTAGATAATGAATATAAAGGTCTTATTATTTTTAACTCAGAGTAACTCATTATTTAAACCTTAAGGTATCCAAGTTTTTGGGAAGTTTGGCTTACGTTTTTCTAAAAACGCATCACGTCCTTCTTTAGCTTCATCTGTCATATAAGCTAAACGTGTTACTTCTCCTGCAAATACTTGTTGACCAACCATTCCATCATCTGTTAGGTTCATTGCAAACTTTAACATTTTTATTGAAGTTGGTGACTTTGCTAAGATTTCTTGTGCCCAACCAAAAGCTGTTTGCTCTAACTCATCATGAGGAATTACAGCATTTACCATTCCCATTTCATACGCTTCTTGCGCCGAGTAATTTCTCCCTAAGAAAAAGATTTCACGAGCTTTCTTTTGCCCCACCATTTTAGCTAAATATGCTGAACCATAACCTGCATCAAACGAAGTAACATCGGCATCGGTTTGTTTAAAAATCGCATGCTCTTTACTTGCCAAGGTTAAATCACAAGTTACGTGTAAACTATGTCCGCCACCTACTGCCCAACCAGGAACTACACAAATTACTGCCTTTGGCATAAAACGGATTAAACGTTGTACTTCTAAGATATTTAATCGGTGGTAACCATCTTCTCCTACATACCCTTGGTGTCCACGTGCATTTTGATCTCCTCCAGAACAAAAGCTCCAAACCCCGTCTTTGGTTGATGGTCCTTCTGCTGATAATAATACAACTCCAATATTGGTATCTTCATGCGCATCATGAAAAGCATCTAACAACTCAGATGTAGTTTTAGGACGAAATGCATTACGCACATTAGGTCTGTTAAATGCTATTCTTGCAACATTATGAGATTTTTTATAGGTAATATCTTCGTATTCTTTGGCAACTTTCCAATCTGGTTGTATCATAATTTTAAAATATTGTCGTTATTTAGATGTACAAAAATAACATAATAACTTTATTTTTCTTTTCTATATTTGAACGATATAATTTACCCCTAGTATGAAACAACTATATTTATTATTCGCCGTATTAATTAGCACTAACCTTTTTTCTCAAAAAATAATTTCTCAAAAAGTTAACTCTGAAGAATTAAGTGGAAGTAGAAATGTTAAAATTTATATTCCTCAAGGTTATGATATAGATAAAACCACTAATTACCCGTTAGCAATCGTATTAGGAGACGAGTACCTTTTTGATTTATATGTAGGAAACGCAAAACTGTATGCTAATGTAGATAAAGCTCCTAGACAAATTGTTGTTGGAATTGACATGAAAGATACGTACGGAAAAGATGTTTCAATAATACCTGCTAACAATGCTTTAACAACTTCCGGGGCACATTTTTTCAACTTTATAAAACACGAATTAATTCCTTTCATGGAAGGTAACTTTAGAACCTCTCCTTTTATGACAATTGTTGGTGAAGGTAAAGCTGCTAACTTTATAACTCATTACTTAAAAGATGAGCAACCTGTTTTTAACTCACTTATTTGCATTACCCCAGAGTTTCCTCAATTTGCTCCTGCTATTATAGAATCTTATTCTTTAAACAGATTAGGTTCTATAGATAACACTTACTTTTTATACACTAGTAATAACAAGAAATATATAGACTCTAAGCAATACAATTTGTTCAGTGAAATCAAAACATTAGTAACTTCTTACGAAGCTAAAAACTTACACGTTAATTTTGATGAATTCCCTAATGCTCCTAACCACCTAGCGGTTATTGCCGAAACAATCCCTAGGGCATTTAATCAAATGTTTGCCTTATATTCAAAAATCACTAAAGAGGAATTTGAAGCAAACGTTAAAGACTTAGCTCCGCTAGATGCTATTAAATATGTTGAGAAAAAATACTTAGATATTCAATATTTATATGGATCTAATTTAAATGTTCGTTTGGATGATATTTTTGTTATTGAAGATATCGTTATTGATAGACAAGATGGTGATTATCTTAGAGTTTTAGGTGACTTTGTTATGATAAAATATCCAGACTCACACATGGGGGATTTTTACATTGGTAAGTATTATGAGTTAGGAAAAGAATATGAAAAAGCAGATTTTTACTATAAAGCTGCTTACGGAAAAATGGATCCTTCAAACCCTAATGCTGATGCTTTTTATGAAAACATTAAACGTGTAAACGATTTAATGAAAACGGAAAAGAAAGAAAACCCTACTGAAGAAATAAACGAAAATGAAAATATAGAACAAGAAGATGGTCAAGAATAGGTTATTTTAACACTATTCTATCCTCTTCTAATTCTATCTTTTTGTCTTTATACAAACTGCCAATAGCTCTCTTGAATGCTTTTTTACTCATTTGTAAGTGAAATTTAATTGATTCGGGAGAGCTTTTATCTGTCAATAATAAAAAGCCTTTTTCTTCTAACTTTCGTAACACTTTATCTACATCAGAATCAATGACATTCTTAAAACCTTGTGGACGTAATGATACATCTATCTTTTCATCTTCACGTATCTTTTTTACGTAACCTACGGTACACATTCCTTCTTCTACATCGCTAAAAACCTCATTATTATACAACAACCCTTCATACGATTCATTAATTAAAACCGTATAACCTAAAGCTGTTTGAACTCCAATAACTAAATCTACCTTATCCCCTTCTTTTAATTCCATCTTTTATAAGTTTTTAAAATAGTTCTTTAAAACTACATCATTTATTTCTTTTGGAGTAAATATCTCCATTATTTTTGGTTGTTCAGTTTCTGTATAAAACTCATTTAATTCTTCATTCAACTCTTTTAAATCTGCTACCTGAACATATTCAAAGCCATACATTTTTGCCAAATGTTCTGCCGTTAAGTTATGAGGAGTTTCAAAATAATCTGCAGCATTCGTCTTCAATGGCCCAGGAATAAACCTAAAAATACCACCTCCTGCATTGTTTAATATTATGATTCTAAAATTCTTCGGAATATTGCTGTTCCACAAAGCATTACTATCATAAAAAAAGCTTAAATCTCCTGTAATAAACGTCGTTGGTTTCTCATCGGCAAATGCTGCACCAACAGCAGTACTTGTGCTACCATCTATACCACTTGTTCCTCTATTACAAAATACTCTTAAAGTTGAATTCACATCAAATAATTGAGAATATCGAATCGTTGAACTGTTACTAATTTGCAACTGTGATTCGTTAGGAAGTTTTTCTAAAATTGCTTCAAAGACTTTTAAATCTGAATACTCACAGTTTTGCATGTAAGCTCCGTGTTTATCGGCCCTTCTGCTCTTTTCTTCTAACCATTTTTGCTGATAATTACTTTCTACATTTTCGTTCGTTTCAAACAAGCTTGTTAAAAATTCAGCAGAATTAGTTTGTACAAATTCTGACAAACAATGATAAGTATCCATTGCTCCAAGCTCATCAATATGCCAATGATGTTTTGGAGGTGATTTTCGTAACAGCTGTTTAACCTTCTTTGAAATCACCATTCCTCCTAAAGTTACCAATATTTCAGGTTTAAATTCCTCAAACTCTTCAGAAGACAGAGGAAAAATTACCTTATCAATACTATTGATAAACTTCAGATGATAAACATTAGAAGTCGTTTCAGTTAAAATTATTACGGAATCATCTTCTGCATACCTCGATAAAACCTTTTGTAATTCAACATCTGGAAAACTACTTCCTACTAAAATCATTTTTCTAGTTGAAGCATTCCAAATTGAAGCTAATTTTTCTAAATCAAAAGATTTCTCGACTGCGCTAGAAATGACATCAAAAAAATCAAAAGGCTTTAGTTCCTCAACTGTTTCATATAAAGGCTCATCAAACGGAACATTGATATGTACTGGACCTTTTTGAGTGATAGCAGTTTGCATCGCTTTTGACAATAAGTCAGCGTTATTTTTTAACTGCTCATCTTCTTCAATCAAATTCGCTGAGAACAAAATATGATTTTCAAACACATTCTCTTGGCGAATGGTTTGTCCATCACCGATATCAATTAAATGTTTTGGTCTATCCGCAGAAATTACTATCAACGGAATCTGACTATAATATGCCTCAGCAATTGCTGGATAATAGTTTAATAAAGCCGAACCTGAAGAACATGTGATTACCACAGGTTTCTGAGTTTGTTGCGCTATTCCTAACGCAAAAAAAGCAGCACAACGCTCATCTACAACACTTAATGCATTTATTTTTGGATGATTTGAAAATCCGACAGTAAGTGGTGCGTTACGAGAACCTGGAGAAATAACTACAGTATCAACATCAAATTCATGACATGCAGTAATAACAAGTTGTGCGAGTTCCTTTTTTGGGTACATATCTTTTAAAAAATGAGATTCCCGCTTTCGCGGGAATGACAAAATACTAAAACCAACTTTGTTGGTTAGTTTCCTTTTTTATAATCTTCTAAAAACTTAGCTAAACCAATATCAGTTAATGGATGTTTTAATAATCCTTCAATTGCACTTAAAGGACCTGTCATAACATCGGCTCCTAATTTAGCACAATCGATAATGTGCATTGTGTGACGTACAGACGCCGCTAAGATTTGCGTATCAAATAAATAGTTATCATAAATTTGACGGATTTCTGAAATTAAATTCAATCCATCAGTAGAAATATCATCTAAACGACCAATAAATGGAGACACATAAGTTGCTCCTGCTTTTGCTGCTAATAATGCTTGACCAGCAGAAAACACTAAAGTTACATTGGTTTTAATTCCTTTATCAGAGAAATATTTACATGCTTTAACACCATCTGCAATCATTGGTAATTTTACCACAATTTGTGGATGTAATGCAGCTAACGCTTCTCCTTCCTTTATCATTCCATCAAAATCAGTAGAAATTACTTCAGCAGAAACATCTCCATCAACAATTTCGCAAATAGCTTTGTAGTGGTTAATAATGTTTTCTTCACCTGTAATTCCTTCTTTTGCCATTAATGAAGGATTGGTTGTTACTCCGTCTAAAATACCTAAAGCTTGAGCTTCTCTAATTTGGTCTAAGTTAGCCGTGTCAATAAAAAATTTCATCTTATATATATTTATCTAGTTGTGTTCAAATTTTATATTTAAAGGTCTTAAACCTTTATGAAACAAGAGTTAAAAATATCTTTACAAATACTATTTACCCCCTACTTTAATCCTTTGCGAATTTACAACTTATAATGATTCATTAAGAGTTTTTCGTAAACTTTATCAGGCAATACTCTTTTTAAAACTATCGAGAATTTTTCCATAAATCCACCCACTTTATAATGAATCTTTGGATTTTTATTTTCTATAATTTGATGAATTGCTTTCGCCATTAGTATTGGATCTGCACCAGAATCAACATGGGCATCCATCAACGCTAAGTTTTCAGCATATTTTTCTTTGTAAGCAGAGTTTTCAAAAACCGGCGTATGGTATCTTCCTGCCGCAATATTCGTAGCAAAATCACCAGGAGCCACATTTACTACTTTAATTCCGAAGCTTTTTACCTCCATACTCAATGCTTCTGTAACCAATTCTAAAGCTCCTTTACTCGAAGAGTAAATTCCTCTAAAAGGTAATCCCATATAACCAGCAATCGATGTAGTATTAATAATCATTCCAGATTTCTGCTCGCGCATATAAGGCAACACTGCTTTAATCACATCAATAACCCCGAAGAAATTCGTATTAAAATTCTCTTTCATCTCTTCTGTCGGTGTATCTTCAATAGGGCCAGTAATTCCTTTTCCTGCATTATTAATCAACACATCAATTTTTCCTGCTTTCATTACTACTTCTAATACCGCATTTTTAATTGACTCTTCATTTGTAACATCTAAAGCTACCATTTGAAATGGCACATTAACCTTATCGGGGTTTCTGCTTGTTCCAAACACCGTATATCCTTTGTCATGCAGATATAAAGCGATAGATTTCCCTATTCCTGAAGAAGCTCCTGTAATGAAAACTGTTTTTGACATGCTTGTAATTTTAAGCAAATATCTTAAAGTTAGTTCCAATAAAAAAACTTTAAAACTTATCTTAGCGTTTTATCTCTCAAGAACAAACACTATGTATAAAAAAACATTTTCCTTATCTGTTTTTATGACATCTTTGGCTTTTTTAATTGCTGGATGCTCTTCTACAACCGCTCAAAAAAGCACTTCATTATTTTCAAAAAGTGAAACATTTACACGTCAAGATTCTTTACGAGGATCTATTACACCAGAAAGATCTTGGTGGGACTTAACCTACTATCATTTGAATGTTACTGTTAATCCTGATAAAAAATTCATTGAAGGAAAAAACACAGTGCAATACAAAGTTTTAAAACCTCATCAAGTTTTACAGATTGACTTACAATCTCCTTTAAAGATTACTAAAGTTACCCAAAACAATAAAGAATTAAAAGTTGTTTCTGAAGGAAATGCGCATTTCATTCAGTTACAAGATTCTCAAAAAACAGGAGAAATTCAATCAATTGATGTTTATTACGAAGGAAACCCTAAAGAAGCAATTAGAGCTCCTTGGGACGGAGGTTTTTCTTGGAAAAAAGACAATAACGGAAACCATTTTGTTGCTACTTCTTGCCAAGGTTTAGGTGCCAGTGTTTGGTGGCCTAACAAAGACCACATGTACGATGAAGTAGATAGTATGGCAATTAGTGTTCGCATACCTAAAAACTTAATGGATGTTTCTAACGGTCGCTTACGCAATATTGAACAACACAATGACAACACAACTACGTACCACTGGTTTGTAGACAACCCTATTAACAACTACGGAGTAAATGTAAACATTGGAGATTATGTTCACTTTTCTGAGAAATACCAAGGAGAAGATGGTGAATTAGACATGAACTATTATGTACTTCGAGATAATTTAGAAAAAGCAAAAGAGCAATTTAAAGATGCTCCTAAAATGATGAAAGCTTTTGAACATTGGTTTGGTAAATACCCTTTTTATGAAGATGGATTTAAGCTTGTAGAAGTTCCATATTTAGGAATGGAACATCAAAGTTCTGTAACTTACGGAAACCAATACAAAAATGGGTATTTAGGTAGAGATTTATCAGGAACTGGTTGGGGATTAAAGTTTGACTTTATCATCATCCATGAAGCAGGTCATGAATGGTTTGCCAACAACATTACTAATGTAGATATTGCTGACATGTGGATTCATGAGAGTTTTACTGCCTATTCTGAAAACTTATTTTTAGATTATTACTACGGAAAAAAAGCTGCTTCGGAATATGTTATAGGAACTCGTGATGCTATTCAAAATGACAAACCAATTATAGGTCATTATGATGTTAATAACGAAGGTTCTGGCGACATGTATTACAAAGGAGCTAACATGTTGCACACCATTCGTCAACTAATAAATGACGATGGAAAATGGCGACAAATTTTACGCGGATTAAACTCAAACTTCTATCATCAAACAGTTACCACTCAAGAAATTGAAAAATATATGATTGAAAAATCAGGAATTGATTTAAGCAAAATTTTTGACCAATACTTACGTACGGTTGATATTCCTGAGTTTGAATACCATATTGAAAACAATAAAATAAAATATCGTTGGACTAATGTTGTTGAGGGATTTAATATGCCTTTACGAATAACTGTTAACGGAAAGTCTGAATTATTAAATCCGACAGAAGACTGGCAAACAAAACCGATGAAAGGAAATTCTATTGAAATTGACGAAAACTTTTATGTGTATTCCAAATCTGTTTAACAACAGTTATATAAAATAAAAAACTCGAATCAATTTGATTCGAGTTTATTTTTTTTGTAAAATTACATCAGATTAGTAATCTAATCTTTTTAAGTAATCTAGCTTTTCTTGCCAAAGGTCTAATTGGTCTTTGAAATCTTGGATTCCTTTACGTACATTTTGAACTAAAGGATTATCTTCTGTAGCGTTAGAAATAAAGCTTAAGTTATTCTCTAATTGCTGCATTTCTCTTACAGTTTCATCAATCTTCTTACGAATAAAGAATTGCTCGCTATCTAGCTTTCTGTAATCTTCTTGTGATAAATATGAATCTACTACATTCTTAAACTTCATCATTTCAACATCTACTCTATTCAGATCCAATTTTTCTAAATGCGCATCCATTGCCTTGTTGAATTTCTCGTCTAAATGACGAGCATTTCTAGGTAAAGCTCCTAAATCCCTCCACTCTCCTAACACTCTTTCAACATCTTCTTCTGTTTTAATGTCTTGAGATTTTACTTGCTCAATATAATCTTTCTTAGCTTCTACAGTAGCTAATTGTTCTTTGTTTTGCTCATTTTTTAAAGCGTGTAACCTATCAAAATAGTGATTACAAGCATTTTTAAAACGTTTCCAAATATCATCAGAAAATTTTCTAGGCACGTGTCCTATCTTTTTCCAGTCTGATTGAATACGCTTCATGGTATTGGTTGTTTCACTCCAGTCTTCACTATCTTTTAAACTTTCAGCAAGCTCAACCAATTCCATTTTTCTTTTTAAGTTATCATTCTGCGCACTTTTTTCATTTTTATAAAAAGCATTTTTCGCAGTATTAAACTTTTTAGTTGCAGCTTTAAACTCTTGCCAAACAGCTTCACTTTTACTATAAGGAAGTTTTCCTATATCGAAGTATTTCTTACGTAGTTTTTCTATTTCTACTATACTCTTTTGCCAATCGTTATGCGTTTTATTTTTAGAAGTATCGTAAGCTTTAATTTCAGCTGCTACCGCCAATTTAATATCAATCATTTCTTGATATTTTGATTTCAACTCTCTAAAATACTGATGACGCTTATCGTGTATTTTCTTGGTAGCTTCACTAAACTTACCCCAAACTTCTTCTCTATTTTCTTTTGCAACAGGTCCTACTTCTTCCTTCCATAAACGGTGTAATTCTTGCAACTCTTTAAAAGCTACATTTACATCCTCAATATCATTTAAAGCCTCTGCTCTTTCAATTAATCGTAGCTTTTCTTCTAAATTATGTTTAAAGTCAAGCTCTCTAAAATCTTTATTTAGGTGTAATAAATCGTAAAAACGCTCTACGTGATGGTGATAGGTTCTCCAAGTATCATTATACTTTGTTTTAGGAACTGGACCAATACTCTTCCAACGATTTTGAATTTCTTGAAAATCGTTATACATCGTTTTAGGATCAGCGTTTTCGATTAAATTCTTTAACTCTTCAATTAAATTATTTCTTCTTTCTAAATTCTCTTTTAGTTGCTTTTCTAATTGAGAATAATACGCATCTCTTTTGGTTTTATATTCACCAAGTAATTTGTTGTACTCTGTTTTAACAGGACTAGAAAACTGAAAATCAATAGAATTACCCCCTTCTGCTAAAAAAGCTTCTTTTTTATTAGCAAGTAAAGCTCCAAACTTTGAGTTGAATGCTGTTTTTAAAGCATCTACATTTGATTTTAATTGTTGAACAGGATGATCTTTTAACAACTTTTTTAGTTCATCAACCAATTTTTCTAATTCCATCGAATCATAATCAAGCATTGGAATTTCGTGCTTTTCATCTGCCTTTTCAGATTCATTAGCCACTTCATTTTCTACTTCATTAACTGCGTTTTCAGTTTCCTTACTTGCGTTGATTTGTTCTTCTGTTACTGGGTTTTCTACTTTCTCTTCGTTATTTTCTAACATATCTACAATGTTTAAGTTCCTTTGATTTAGATTATAAAGATACGGATTCTAATATAATAGCAAATTTTATTTACGGTTTTAAAGAATTAGTCTTCATTCCATATTTTCCAAGCTTTTTCAGCTTGAAGCTCTAGCATTTCTAATCCGTTTTTTATGATTGCTCCTTTTTCTTTTCCTTTCTTCAAAAAGGCAGTTTCTGCCGGATTGTATATTAAATCGTATAGCAAATGCTTATCTGAAATAAACTCGTAAGGAATATCAGGGCAATTTTCTACATTCGGATGTGTTCCTAATGGTGTACAGTTTACAATTAAATGATATGAGTTCATCATTTCTTCAGTAATATCACTATAAGAAATTTGCTTTTTACCTTCTGGAGCTCTAGAAACTTGTTTGTATTTAATTTCTAACATTTCAAGTACAAAGGCAACAGCTTTAGCTGCTCCTCCAGTTCCTAGAATCAATGCTTTTTTATGATTTTTTTTCAGCAAAGGTTTTAGTGATTTTTTAAATCCGTATACATCAGTATTAAATCCTTTTAACCTTCCATTTTTGGAGATTTTTATAGTGTTTACTGCTCCAACCTTCAATGCTTTTTTATCAATCCTATCTAAAAAATTAAAGACTTCTAGCTTATAAGGAATTGTAACATTCATTCCTTTTAACCTCTTCTTATTTTCTTCTATCTTTTGAGGAAGTTCATGTATTGATTGAATATCAAAATTGATATACTTATGATCTTCTAAGTCTAATTTTTCAAATTTTTCTGTAAAATATCCACGAGAAAATGAGTAGGAAATATTTCTTCCTACTAAAGCATACAAATGCTTATTTTCTTTTTCTGTCATAAAAATCAATAATTAAGATTAATGAGATTCCAATAATAATGAATCCTATTGAAATCCATGTTTCTTGATTGTTAAAATTAGGAATAAATCTTTGGTAGTTTTCGATGATCTTATTTCCGTTCTGATCTAATAAAAAAGAAGTCCCTTCGGTTTTATATATTGTTTTTTTCCAAGGCCAAACAACCCCTAGAGACCCTGTTATAAATCCGATAATAATTGCTGTTACAATCTGGTGCCATCTTTTTAGCACATACCCTAACATATGTGAAATGGAAACCAATCCAAATGCTGAACCCGCAGTAAAAACTGCTATTATTTTTAGATATCTTACTTTAACCTCATCTTGTAACACTTCAAAATTACCCGAAACTAAGTTCGTAATCACGTTTCCTAAAACGTTTACACTATCCACCAGCAACAACACATAATTCCCTAGTAGTATCAGAATAAAGGATCCTGACAAGCCTGGTAATGTCATTCCTGAAACACCAATAATTCCGCATACAAACACAAACCATAAGTTGTCATTTTCAGTTGCTGGCGTCATAAAGCTAATAGAAACACCTACTGTAGCACCAACGAGTAAACCAATTACTGTTTTAGGTTTCCAATCACCAAAGTCTTTTGAAATGTAATAAATAGAGCCTATAATCATTCCGAAGAACCATGACCAAACATATAACTCGTAATTCTTCAGAAAATAATCTAACACCAAAGAAACGCTAAAGTAACTAAACATACTTCCTGCCATTACCCACACCAAAAACTGTAGGTTTGTATAATCTGAAAAACTTTTAAACCTACCATTAAAAAGCAGTTTAAAAGCTTTACCATTTATTCTCTGAAATGTATAAATAAGCTCTTCATAAAACCCCATAACAAAGGCTACCATACCACCAGAAACCCCTGGCACTTTATTGGCACCTCCCATAATTAGGCCTTTTAAAAAAAGGTGTATTTTTTGTGGTAGCGTGCGCTCTTTATACATATTGTTTGATTAGAACACTAAGTTAATTATTTTCTATTGCTTTTTTACTGCTAATTTCTCCAACATTAAAATTAGTCCAAACCCTATGAATGCTAATACTACTGAATACATTAACTGAGGGTTTCCATCGTATGATAAAGGTGAAATTGACAATTCATTAAACGGAACTTGTTCCCCGTGCGAATTGGTACGATAGGTCAACACTTTTTTCCATGGCCAAATCTTATTTAATGAACCAATAATAAAGCCTGTCAATACGACCAACGTGTAGTTTTTATAATTAGCAAATAAATATTTTAACACCCTTGAAAAAGATAATAATCCAACAATTGCTCCAACCCCTACAACTGCTATCGTTGTTAAATCTCGATTATTTACAGCCGCTAAAACAGGTTTATACGCTCCTAAAAGCACCAAAATAAAGGATCCTGAAATACCTGGTAAAATCATCGCACAAATTGCTATTGCTCCTGCTAAGAACATAAACGGCATAGAGGAATGTTCAGAAACTAATGGATTTAATGTAGTGATATAATAAGCCAAAATTGCTCCTATAACTAGTAAAAACCCGGATAAAACGTTCCATTGTGTAACTTGTTTTGCAATATAAATAACACTAGCTAATACCAATCCAAAGAAAAAAGACCACACTAAAATTGGATGGTTCGTTAATAACCAAGATATTATTTTTGCTAATGAAACAATACTGACAAAAATACCCACTAAAAGAGATGCTAAAAAATTACCATTAGCTTGTTTCCATGCTGCTTTTATTCCTTCTCTTTTTAGGGTTTTTAATAATTTTAAGTTTATATTACTAATAGACCCTAACAACTCTTCATAAATTCCCGAAATAAATGCAATTGTACCTCCTGAAACTCCAGGAACAACATCAGCAGCTCCCATGGCAATTCCTTTCAACATGATTACCATGTAATCCTTTACTGTTCTACTCATAAAATTGTTTGGTTATTTTTCTTCTTTAGGCTTAAAGTTGATCAATCCTTTTTTCTTTTTTGGGTGAATACTGTCTTTTAAAGTGTCTTTCTTTTCTCTTTTTTTGTTCAATCCTAGTTTTCTTCCTAACTGGCGCAAGTTATTAAAATTAACTTGATAAGAAATACCCACCCCTTGCGTATATCCTTCTTCTTCGGTAGAATATTGCACTTCATTTTGACGGTTAAAAACGGTACCTCTTAAATTTCCTTCTTCATTTAACAACACCTCTACTTTTACCTCACCTACAACACTTGTTTGTGTATTTGTTCCTACTGGCACCCCAACCTTACCATTTACTAACACCCTATCGCTTAACTGCGTTGAAACGGAAACATCTACTTGGTCATCTGAATTAAGATTATCCACCTCACTTCTATCTCCTTGTGTATACCCTACTCCTAATTGGAACTTGTTTCCATCACTATTTAGCATATTTGTTAATATACTCGAGGCAATTCCTGATGCTGTGCCTGCTATTCCTGAACTAGCGCTATTACCAATTGCATCAGCATTGTAAAAAGTTCCAAAAGCTAGTAAGAATGAGAAATGCTGCATTTTGGTATTTAAATCATTTTCGTTTAGAATAAACTCTAACTCTGAAGTTACCGTTGAATTCGCATTAGGTATTTTAATATCGAACTCTTGTGTTGAACTAAATAAACCTCCAGTTATTTTTGTATATAAATCGATAGGTATTTTACGATTGGAATTGATATTATCTAACAACTGTGCTGGATTCGCCTTAGTTCGATATACTGCAGTAATATCTAATTCTGCATCATAAGGGTCTCCATTCCATGAAATAGTCCCTCCTTTTTGTACTATAAAGGGTTTGGTAATTCCTGCATACTTAAAGTTATAAAAACCATTATCTACAGTGAAGTCTCCAAACATATTAAACTTACCTCTGGTATCTATATCTATAAATAAATTCCCTTCTCCACTACCTTTAAGCTCACTTCCAGAAACTTTATCTATCACTACTTGTGCTACAGCCTCCTTAGTTACAGTTAAATTTAACTTTAAATCTAATCCTTTAATATCTTTAACTACTCTACCTTTAGTTCCTTCTCCCTCTTCTCCTGTTTTAAATCGAATTAACTTATAATTATCTATCGTTTTAACATCACTTAAAGGTATTACAAATAAAGTTCCTTTGTTAGTTCTACCATTTACATCAATATCCAAATTACTTGTAAGTCCTCTAATTTTAGCTTCCCCATTTAAAAAACCTGTCCCATAATATTGAGATTCTTCTTTTTCTTGTGTGTCTAGCACTAATAAATTTCTGGTATTGATGTCAAAATTCAAATACCAATCTTTAAAATTTTGATGTGCTATACTTCCAGATAAATCTCCTTGTGTTAGATATTTAGTATCTTCAAGAATAATATCTTTAAAAATAAATTCTTGTCCTTCTAACACAACATTAGAGTTTCCTTTTAAGTCAAAATCTACGTTTAAATAAGGAAACGCCAATCCTGCATTTTCAAAATTAAGTTCTCCTTCTAAATCTGGACTCCCTAAATAACCCCTTGCTGTAAAATCTCCTGTTACCTTTCCTCTTAACTTAGACAAAACATCTTCTCCTAAAGGGCTAAAAGCTGCTATATCGTATTCTTTTAAGTATATTTCTAAATCTATCGTTGGTCTTTCTCCTGAAAAATCTACTCCTCCTGTTGCTGAAATACTTTTAGCATTGTCATTTTCTAAAGTAAGATCAACATTATATTTTTCATACGAGTTGTTTCCTGTAACATTTAAAGCTAGATTTCCTTGGGAGTAATCATTAATAAAAAAGTCTTCTATATATAGATTTCCTTTAGGTGCTATCGTTTCTTGATCTTGTTTGTACTCTAGTTTTCCGTTTAACTTTCCATCTAACTTCAAACTATCTATAGGTTGTAAAAAACTACCTAATTTTACTTTATCAAAGTTGGCATGTAAATCTTTATAAGTACTGTCCTTTACAATTCCTTTAAAACCTATTCGCTGTTCTCCTGATTTAAATACAAATGGACTAATGTTAAAATCGTCTTTTCGTAAATCAAAAGCCACTTTGTTATTTTTATCATCGTTTGGATTCACAATCCAATCAAACCCTTTGTAGTGTAAGGTTGATTTTTGAATTCCTACAACCGATTTTTGAAGTTCATTAATTGTATAAAAGAAATCTAAATTAAAACTCTCAGCGTAATCTTTACCTCCTTTAAAAACCGATTTAAAAAACAGTGTATCATTTTGAGTACGGTTTAACAGGTTGAGTTTTTCAATATTATAATACTTTGTATTAATCTTACTGGCTGTTAGGTGGGTATTATATAATGGGTTTTTATTGTCTAACCTTAAAACAACCCCTTCAATTATATTTTTGTAAACATTAATTTCAGGCGACTCAAACGTAAGTTTCAAGGAGTTTTTATCAGAATTGATTCGTCCTTTTAATCGCGTATTGCTACCTATTGAAATGCTAGGTAAAAAGATATCGATAATTTGATTGTAAATAGTAAAATCAAAATCTAAAAATTGATTTGGAGCTACTTCGTGTGGGCGATAGTTCGTATACACACTACCCAATGCATTTTGAGTTATCGGTAATAATTCTTCAAAAGAAAACTTACCTCTTAACTCTCCTTTTACAATATCTTCAGAATTTACTTCTATCGTTTTAATACTATCTTTTACCGATGAATTTACTTCAAAACTCTTAAAAGGATAACTCTGTTTTTGGTTTGTATACACCAAGTTTTTAAACGTTGCCTTACCTACAATATCATCAAAAGTGTTTCCTGAAATATTCAAATTGATATTTCCTTTTAACACAGCAATACTATCTCTAGTAAACAGATTTGTTTTTTTCAAATCAACCCTATCGACATTCGCTATAAAATCAAACTTATTTATTTCCGATGAAAAATCTGCTAGCCCTTCAAACTTCAATTTAAAGTTATCATCTTCGGCATTTAATAATCCATCAAATTTTTTATTTTGAAACTGTCCATTGACTAATAAATTCTTGTATTCATAGTTATTAAAATACAAACTAGTTACTTTTCCTATGATAATAGTATTTACATTCTCTACATTAAATCCACTTCCATTTACATCAGCTTTTAATGATACCGTTCCTAGTACAGGATCGTTTGCAAAAACTCCTAGATCAAAGTTCTTAAACTCAACTTCTCCTGTGTATTCAGCTTCGTCTATATTATCAACATTAGTTAATTGAAGATCTGATATAGCAGTTCCTATTTCAGATTTTACCGATAAAGTAGCATCCATTTGATCTGGAGTTACTTTTACCAAACCATTCATCGTAAAATTCCCTAATCGCTGAAACTCTGTTGGCAATGTCTTTCCTAGTAAATTCGGAAGCACATTTCTTAACTGATAATAATTTGCCGTAAGGTTTTCTAAATCTGCATCAAAAACGAAACCTCTACCTGTATTAAACGCATTAACAAACCCCATATCTCCAATAATTCGCATACCTCCTTTGGAGTGTATTCGAACATTATGTGCACTGAAATTATTAAGAACCCCATTAATACTTCCACTCAGATACAGAAAATCATTCCCTCCAATTTCATTATAGAGTTTATTCAAGTCTTTAACCGATATCGTACTTTCTTGAAACTTCGCTTTAATTTTTACCTTGTCATTAAAGTTCACGAAGTCTTTTCTGTCATAGGTAAATTTTATCCCTGCTTGTAACTTAGTTTCATTATCTGTTTCAAGCACTGTTTCAGCAAAATCCATTGATGATTTTGTGTACGTAAAATCCGTGGATAGATTAGATATATTTATTCCTCTATTCTCTGTAAAATGTAGATTTCTAATTTTTGCAGAAACATCTGGTCCTATAATAGAAAAATCTTGTAGTTCTCCCCCTCCATCATACGCTGCAAATTGAAGTAATTCACTTTTATTCTCATCCAGCAGTTTAAAAGTCAAATCTTCCAAAGCGATTTTTTCACTTTTAAGAATAAAAGGAGTTGCTAAACTATCTCTCGGCTTACCATCTTCAAAGCTTTCAACAAAAATAGACATGTTATCATTTTTTTCTCCTTTATAGGTTTTCATATAAAAATGAATTCCTGTTAAAGAAGCTTCACCTAAATCTACTTTATTATCTAATATCCGCTTTACATTCGACAGAGAAGTACTTAGTTTATCAACAAAAATGAGGGTATCCTTATGATGGTCTCTAATTTCAATTTCTTTTAACTGAACCTTACCTAACCAAGACAAATCTATTCGTTTTACTACAATATTGGTGTTAAATTCTTTGTTTACCCAATTTGTAGCTTGCTTAGCTATCCTGCTTTGCACAAAAGGAAGTGATAACAAAATAAAAAGCAAGAGTAAAAAAAGCAGCGTGTACTTTAGTATTCTACCTATTATGTTACCTACTCTTTTAATGATTTCCCTTTTTACAATCTTAATAAACAAAAGTAATCAGCAAACTGCAAAAATGTTGCCTTATTTTAAAGAAATATTGATTTTAACGAAAATCTAACGTAATATCAATATTTTTGTAACCTAAATCCGAAATGATTTGAGTAACAAAACTGTTTATATTTTAGGAATTGAAAGCTCTTGTGACGATACAAGTGCCTCAGTAATTTGCAACGGAAAAGTGCTAAGTAATGTTGTTGCTAACCAAGAAGTACATGCTAAATATGGCGGTGTAGTTCCAGAATTAGCTTCAAGAGCACATCAACAAAATATCGTTCCTGTTGTTCAACAAGCTATCGAGCAAGCAGGTATTACAAAACATGACTTGAATGCTATCGCTTTTACTCGTGGACCTGGACTTATGGGGTCATTACTTGTTGGAACTTCTTTTGCTAAGTCTCTAGCCCTAGGGCTAAACATTCCTTTAATAGATGTAAACCACATGCAAGCGCATATTTTAGCGCATTTTATTGAAGAAGAAGGTAGTCAAATTCCTCCTTTTCCTTTTGTTTGCTTAACTATTAGCGGTGGCCACACTCAAATCGTAAAAATCACCAATCATTTTGAAATGGAAATTTTAGGAGAAACGATTGATGATGCTGTTGGTGAAGCTTTTGATAAGTCTGCTAAAATATTAGGCTTACCTTACCCTGGTGGTCCTTTAATTGATAAATATGCACAATTAGGAAACCCTAAAGCTTTCAAATTTACCAAACCAAAAGTTGGGGATTTAGAATTTAGTTTTAGTGGATTGAAAACAGGAATATTATACTTCATTCAAAAAAACACAAAAGAAAATCCTGATTTCATTAAAGAGAATCTACACGATATTTGTGCAGCTATTCAATATACCATTATTGAAATTTTAATGGATAAACTAAAAAATACTGTAAAACAAACAGGTATAAAACACATAGCAATAGCTGGTGGGGTTTCTGCTAATTCTGAAATTAGAAAACGGCTAACTACAGCTCAAAAGCACTGGGGATGGACAACCTATATCCCTAAATTCGAATACACCACAGATAATGCAGCTATGATTGCTATTGCTGGATATTTAAAATACTTAAACAATGATTATTCTGACATTTCTGTAACGGCTCAAGCACGTTTAAAAGTTACTGAATAACCCTTTATAAATTAAACAATGGATAAATTTAAAAGTAGACTTCTTCTTAGTATCACCTATTATTTTTTATGGGTCGTTTACTTCTTATTTGCTCGATTTTTGTTTCTAGCTTATTATTATGAAAAAACTTCCGAGCTAAGCTTTCTTACTACTTTAAAAACATTTGTATACGGTATTAAATTAGACCTTTCTTTTGCCGCTTATTTAGCAGCTATTCCTTTTTTAATTATTCTTTTTTCCATTTGGATTCCTAAAAAAATAATCTGTTACTTATTAAAAGGATACACATTTCCTATCATCCTGATTGTTAATTTATTTATGCTAACCGATATTGCCCTGTACAAATTTTGGGGAGTTCGTATTGATGTGACTGTACTTAATTACATCAATACTCCTAAAGCAATGTTAGCATCAGTAAGCACATTACAATTAGTAAGCGGAATAATCACCTGGCTATTACTTTCTATTGCTACCATATATTTATTCAACAAAGCATTAAACAAAGCTTTTAGCAAAGTTGTTAACGGGCATTTTGTTGAAGCACCAGTGTTTCTTATATTGATTGGCAGTTTGATCATTCCTATACGTGGTGGTTTTGCTAATATTCCAATAAACCAAAGTAACGTATATTTCTCAACTAACATGTTTGCTAATCACTCAGCAGTTAACTTCATTTGGAATTTCGCTAACACTATTAGTCACAAAACTGACAGTAAGAATCCTTACATACACTACAAAGCTGACATTGCTCAAAACACCATAAACAAAACTAAAAATCAACTTTTAACAGCTAATACAGATTCTATTTTAAACACACGAAAACCTAATGTAATTTTAATTATTTGGGAAAGCCTTTCTGCTAAAGCGGTGGGTGTTTTAGGTGGTGAATCTGATGTTACGAGTAACTTAAATAGATTTGCCAAAGAAGGTATTTTATTCTCTAACTTTTATGGTAATGGAGATAGAACAGACAAAGGGATTCCTGCTATTTTAAGCGGTTATTACCCTCAACCAACTAATAGCATTATGAAAATCCCTTATAAAGCTAGAAAACTACCAATGCTAACCAAAGAAATGAAAAAACTAGGATACAACACTAGCTTTTATTATGGTGGCGATAGCAACTTTGGGAATATGATTACTTATTTAAGAAATGGTCAAATAGATAAAATTATAGATGGTACTGAATTTGACAAAGAAAATTGGAATTCGAAATGGGGAGCACACGATCATATTTTTTTAGATCGATTTATAAAAGACTTATCTAACCCTGATCTTAAAGAACCTTTTTTTGAAATAGCATTAACCCTTACTAGTCATGAACCTTATGAATTTCCCGGTGAGTATAAATTCGGAAAAAACTCTGTAGAAAACTTATACAGAAGTGCTCAAGCATATACAGATAAAGCTATAGGAAAGTTTATTGACGAAGCTAAAAAACAACCTTGGTGGAGCAATACTTTGGTAATTATTTTATCTGACCACGGACATCCACTTCCTAAACATAAAGGATACTTTAATTCTCCCATAAGGTTCCAAATTCCTATGGTTTGGTTAGGAGGAGCCCTTAACAAAACAGGAATTACTATAGACAACTTCAGTGCTCAAAGCGATCTTGCATATACTTTAACAGATATGCTAGGAGGAAATCCAAAACAATTTCAATTTGGAAAAAATATTTTCAATGCTTCTGAAAATCAATATGCGCATTATGTATTTAACAAAGGTTTTGGTACTATTTCTAAAAACGGAACCTTTGTGTTTGATTATGTAAGCAACAAACCTGTAATCAAAGAAGGAAACTACCACCCTTTAGATTCTTTAGGTAGAGCTATTAGTCAGAATGCTTATCAAGATTTTTTAGATAAATAAACGTTAATCTTTTTATTAAAAAATATTGTTAAAATCCATTTCATTACTTTTACCCTATGAAATGGATTTTAACTTTTTTACTACTATCTTCTTTAGGAATTCAATCACAAAACCTACCTAAAGGTTTTTCATACATAAACGATATTTCTCCAACCATACAAAGTGAATTAAGATATTGCTATAACAACAATTTCATGGGAACTCCTGTTAACGGATATGAAGAAAATATCCTTATAGCAACTACTCCTGCTGCTAAAGCTTTGAAAAAAGTACAAGATGAGTTAGCTTTACAAAAACTAGGACTAAAAATTTACGATGCCTATCGCCCACAAACAGCTGTTAATCATTTTGTAAAATGGGCTCGAGTCATTAATGATACTTTAATGAAACAACAATACTATCCTGAAGTTAACAAACGTCATCTGTTTAAAAAAGGATATATTTCTTCTAAATCTGGACATTCAAGAGGTAGTACTATTGACCTTACCATCATCAATTTAGAAACTGGTGAAGAATTAGACATGGGAAGTCCGTATGATTTCTTTGGAATTTCATCTCATATCGCTTATGATAGTCTTTCTGATCAACAAAAAAAGAATAGGCAATTACTACAAAAAATTATGAATAAGCATGGATTCAGATCTTACAGTAAAGAATGGTGGCATTTTACTCTTAGAGGTGAACCTTTCCCTAAAACTTTTTTTGATTTCCCTGTAAAATAATTAGTTTTAACTCTTTATTAAAAGAATCTCTTAAAAATCGGCATTATATTTGTTTAGTTTTTTTGCAATGATGAAAATTATACCAACACTCGCTATCATTTTTTTATTCAGCATAACATCTAATGTTGTTGCTCAAATGGATGGTACAATAGGCGGTAAAGAAAAAGGAAATACTTCCT
The DNA here is from genome assembly GCF_964510395.1 of Tenacibaculum aestuarii. Lineage (NCBI taxonomy): Bacteria > Pseudomonadati > Bacteroidota > Flavobacteriia > Flavobacteriales > Flavobacteriaceae > Tenacibaculum > Tenacibaculum aestuarii. The sequence continues at coordinate 870,525 of NZ_CAZEFY010000001.1, read as the reverse complement.
TCGGAATTATTACTGCTCCTGCAAAAGAAGTTACTAAACCTAAGAACTTAGATTTTAATAGTGATAGTGGTTTTAAATCAGCTCATCAAGAACAACAAAAAGAACTTGAAAAACAACGAGCTGAAAGAGAATTTGAAAATAAAGGTGTTATCACTCCTGAACTACAAAGAAAAATAACTCTTCAAAAGAAAGCTGAAAAGTATAATTTAAAAATCCCTCTTATTGATAAAGATATGGGGACTTTCCGCACAAAATCTAAAAATATAAACATTGATGCTGTTGATTTTGGTCAAATTGATGGTGATATAGTTACTATTCTTAACAATGGAGAACCAATCATTAAAAATTACTACTTAAAACATAGTGCTAAAAAGTTCTCAATTCCTCTAAAAGTTGGTTTTAATAAAATTGAAATTTTAGCAGTTGATGAAGGAAGCTTAAGGCCTAATACAGGTGCTTTTACCGTTTATGATGATTTCAATGAAGTTGTCGTATCTGATTTATGGCAATTAGCTAAAGGAGCAAAAGTAATCGCTATGGTTATCAGAGAGGAAGAAGGAGAGTAAAATCGCAACTCATTTAAGTCTTTATTAATTCTTACAACTTTTATGAATAACCCTTTTTTAAATTACTAAAAACTACTTACTTTTGTAGCTACGTTTTTTAATAAACAAACTTTAAAATAAACAACTAATATATAATGAAGAAAATCACCAAAGAAACCTATATCAACTGGTATAGAGATATGCTATTTTGGAGAAAGTTTGAAGATAAACTAGCAGCTGTTTACATTCAACAAAAAGTAAGAGGTTTTTTACACTTATATAACGGTCAAGAGGCTGTTTTAGCAGGTTCATTACATGCAATGGATTTGACTAAGGATAAAATGATTACTGCATACCGTAACCACGTACAACCAATTGGTATGGGTGAAGACCCAAAACGTGTTATGGCAGAATTATATGGTAAAGCAACTGGTACTTCACATGGTATGGGTGGTTCAATGCATATTTTCTCTAAAGAATACCGTTTTTATGGTGGTCACGGAATTGTAGGTGGACAAATTCCTTTAGGTGCTGGTATTGCTTTTGGAGACAAGTACAAAGGTAGCGATGCTGTTACTTTATGTTATTTTGGTGATGGAGCTGCACGTCAAGGTTCTTTACATGAAACTTTTAACATGGCAATGAACTGGAAATTACCTGTAATATTTATTGTTGAAAACAACGGATATGCTATGGGTACTTCAGTTGAAAGAACTGCAAACCACACAGATATTTGGAAATTAGGTTTAGGATACGAAATGCCTTGTGGACCTGTTGACGGAATGAATCCTATTAAAGTTGCTGAAGCAGTTGACGAAGCTATTCAAAGAGCTCGTCGTGGTGATGGACCAACTTTCTTAGAAATGAAAACGTATCGTTATCGAGGTCACTCTATGTCTGATGCGCAACATTACCGTACTAAAGAAGAAGTTGAAGAGTACAAAAAAATAGATCCTATCACTCAAGTTTTAGATATCATCAAAGAAAACAATTATGCGACTGAAGATGAAATCAAAGCGATTGATAAAGAAGTAAAAGATTTAGTAAAGGAATGTGAAAAATTCGCTGAAGAATCTCCATATCCAGAATTAAATCAATTATACGATATGGTGTACGAACAAGAAGATTATCCATTCATAAAATCTAAGTAAACTATGGCTACAATTATAAACATGCCTCGCTTAAGCGATACGATGGAAGAAGGAGTGGTAGCTTCTTGGTTGAAAAAAGTAGGTGATAAAGTTGAAGAAGGTGATATTTTAGCTGAAATCGAAACTGATAAAGCTACGATGGAATTTGAATCTTTTCACGAAGGTACCTTATTGCATATCGGAGTTCAAGAAGGTGAAACTGCTCCTGTTGATAGCCTATTAGCTATTATTGGTGAAGAAGGCGAAGATATTTCTGGTTTATTAGATGGAAATGCTTCGGCTCCTGCAGAAACTAAAACAGAAGAAGCTCCTAAAACTGAAGAGCCTAAAGCAGCAAGCTCAAACACTACTATTCCAGAAGGAGTAAAAGTTGTTACGATGCCTCGTTTAAGTGACACTATGACTGAAGGTACTGTTGCTTCTTGGTTAAAAAGTGTTGGAGATAAAGTTGAAGAAGGTGATATTTTAGCTGAAATCGAAACTGACAAAGCTACCATGGAGTTCGAATCTTTCAACGAAGGAACTTTATTACATATCGGAGTTCAAGAAGGTGAAAGTGCTCCTGTAGATAGTTTATTAGCTATTATTGGTGAAGCTGGAACTGATGTTTCTTCATTAGTAGAAGCACATAAAGCAGGTACTTTAACAAGTGCTCCATCTACTGAAACACAAGAAGAAGCTCCTAAAACAGTAGCAGAAAACAAAACAGAAACTACAGCTGCTCCAGTAGCAACTGTATCAAATACTAGTGGAGGAAGAATTTTTGCATCTCCTTTAGCTAAGAAAATAGCAAAAGACAAAGGAATCAATTTAGCAGATGTCAAAGGTTCTGGAGAAAACGGTCGTATCGTTAAAAAAGATGTAGAAAATTACACGCCAGCATCTAAAGTTGAAGCTCCTATAGCTACAAGTACTGCTTCTACTCCATCAGCTGTAACTAATTTTGCAATTGCTGGAGAAGAAAATACTTCAGAAGTTAAGAATTCTCAAATGCGTAAAGCGATTGCTAAGGCATTAAGTAACTCTAAATTCTCTGCTCCTCACTTCTACTTAAATATTGAAGTAGATATGGACAATGCAATGGCTTCTCGTAAAACCATTAATGCAATTCCTGATACTAAAATATCTTTTAACGATATGGTAGTAAAGGCATGTGCAATGGCATTGAAAAAACATCCACAAGTAAATACTAGCTGGACAGATAATGATACTTTATTCCATAGTCATATTAACGTAGGTGTTGCTGTTGCTGTAGATGAAGGTTTAGTTGTACCAGTAATTAAGCATACTGATGCTTTAAGTTTAACACAAATTGGTGCTGCTGTACGTGATTTAGCTGGTAAAGCTAGAACTAAGAAAATTACTCCTGCAGAAATGCAAGGAAGTACTTTTACCGTTTCTAACTTAGGAATGTTCGGTATTGAAAGTTTTACTTCAATTATTAACCAACCTAACTCTGCTATTTTATCAGTAGGTGCAATTGTACAAAAACCAGTAGTTAAGAACGGAGAAATCGTTGTAGGTAATACAATGAAATTAACCTTAGCATGTGACCATAGAACGGTTGACGGTGCTGTTGGTGCTCAGTTTTTACAAACATTAAAAACGTATATTGAAAACCCAGTTACAATGTTAGCATAGTTTTCAATAAAATTATAATTAAAAAGCTCACCAATGGTGAGCTTTTTTTATGAGTGAAGTTATTTTTATTTTGAGTTAATAATTTTAATTACCTCTCTTACCAACTTAGGAACCGAGGCTGGGTTTTGCCCTGTAACCAATCGTCCATCCACTTCAACATGTTCATCTAGTGCATCTGAATAAAAGAATTTTCCTCCATGGTTTTCGACAGTCTTTCTTATTAAAAACGGAAAGCTTTTAAAGTATTCTCTTTCTTTTTTTTCATGATCTTCAGGAAAACCATTTACACGTTTGTTTTTTACCACGTACTCTCCATCAACCTTTTTCAAAAAAACGATTCCTGCTGTACCATGACAAACGGCACTGATAACACCTTCTTGCTTTTCATAAATATCCATAGCTATTTTTTGTATTTCTTTGTTCTTAGGCACATTAAACATAGCACTACCACCTCCAACATAATAAATAGCTTTATACTCAGATGAACGGACTTGTGTAGGCTTCTTGGTGTTTTTTAGTGCGTACATAAAATCACTATTGTATAAATACTCTTTCTTTATATTTTCAGATGTGTTCAAATATTTTAATGGAATAGCACCACCTTTTGGACTTATAATATCCACATTAAAACCGGCATCAGTAAACATTTTATAAGCCAACACTATTTCATCGAAACTATTTCCTGTAGGAATGTTTGTTCCTACATAATAGTCTGTATTCGAAACTACAAACAAAATTTTATTTCCTGTTTCAATTGACGATTCTCTAGTCGCTGTTTTACTTATAATCTTCCAGTTATTTGCAAACTTCTTCAGTAAAAAAAGGTCTACAAACCTCCATTTACGGTTAGGTATTAAGATTTCTACTTTTGCCGTAGCAATGTCATTCGTTATATCAATAGAAATGATCTCTCCTATTCTACCATTAAATTCTCCTTTCTTATTAGATGGAAAAAAATTTGAATACTCTTCAGTAGTAAATTGTTTAAAGCCGTCTTTTCCTGTTAAATAAAGTGTTGCGTCTTTGTAAAAAGAACTTTTTAGAGTATTCATTTTATTAAAAGAACTTCCTTCTATATAATTATTAAGGGTTTGTTCGATCAATTCTTTATCGGAAGAAGTCGAATGAAACTCCTTGAGTTCTTTACTTCCATAAACATTAACCAAAAGACTTTCTTTAGTATCTTCTTTTTCCTGTTTTCCTTGTGAAAAACTAGTTAGAAAAAAGAAAAACACTACTACTGTACATATAAATTTCATTTTAAAAGATTTTTAATTTGAATTCAAACCTCTTAAAACAATTTTCCTTTTTGATGATGGGCTATAATTTAGGTGTCCTAAATTATAATTCTGCACTAAAAACCTTATAAAAACTGCTTTTGATATTGAGCTGGAGTTTGTCCAACCACCTTTTTAAACGTAGCATAAAAGTTTGATTTTGAAGAAAACCCTGCTTCAAAACCTATGCTTTCTAAAGTAATTTTATGATTTTCTTTTAATAGTTTCTTCGCTTTTTCAATTCTGTATTCATTCAAGAAGGTTGCAAAGCTTTTTCCAAGATTGTCATTTAAAAATTGTGATAATTTATGAGAAGAGACTCCTATTTTAACTGAAATATCAGACAGTTTTATAGCCGTATCTTTATACAATTCTTCTTCTTTCATTAAAGTGTCTAATTGTAACTTTAAAGAATCCGCTTCTTCATTTTCAATTTTTTTAGTTGAGTATTTTTCTGGTAAATCTTTAAAAATAGACTCTCTATTTTTCTTAGAAAGAAACAACAATACCAAGCCATAAAAAACAATAGAGAAAGTAACGGTTCCTACAAAATAGAAATAAAAATACCCAATAATGTATGCCAAATAAATTAGCAAATTACTCATATAAACGGCTACCAACCATACTTCTGAAGTAGTACAAGTTTCTTTCTTTGAAAATAGTTTTTTTAAAACATCTTTTAAAACAAAACCTGACAACACAACATAAATACCCCATATCAAATAAATAAACTTAACAAAATAGGTATTCCAAAAAAGAGCATCTATTGCATAGGGTTTTATAATTCCTACAATAAGTATAATTAGAAATAATATTGAAAAATGGGTTTTCCACTTTAACGGAATGCTCTTCGTCTTAGTTACAGAAGACTTTAAATAGTAATACAGCGAGATTCCTATTAAAAAACAAGCCGACAATCCTATTTGGATAATCCATAAATTTCTTTCTTCTCTAGGAGTAAATATTGTGTAAACAGACTTTCCTATTCTCACTGTTAAGAAAAAGGTTAGCAATCCAAACAAAAAATTAGGAACTCTTTTTGTTTTATCTATCAATAAAAAATAAATACTCACCAAAAGACCATTAAATACCCCCAAAGAGCAAATAAAAAATAAAATCGCGTTGTCTAAACTCATTTTTGCTTTTTCTGAAACGTAAAGATTAAAAAACAAAATTCAATGTACAAATCTTCTTGTTTCAAACACCTTTTTCTCGCTTTAAAAAAAGTCCAATGTTATAATTTTGGACTTTCTATGGCTATATTTTAAAACACTTTAATTAAAATAATGAAATTTGATTGGTTTGGTGTTTGTCAAATTTAGAAAAATCTAACAGAGGGAAGTTCTTATCTTTTAAATACAATTTTCTCGCAAGCTTAAATTGCATATTAATTTGTTCCGCTATTTTACCTTCTCCTCGCATTCTATTTCCATAGCGAGAATCATTTAACGATCCTCCATGACAATCTTCTATTTGATGTAAAATTTTATCTGCCCTATCTAGATAGGTTTTACGCAACCAATTGGTAAAAATTTCTCCGATAGCTCCATTCAAACGGACAATTGTATACCCTATTGATGTTGCTCCTAATTCACTTACTTTTTTTACTAAAGGCAGTATTTCATGACTGTTTATGGATGGTATTATTGGCGCCATCATTACATTAACAGGAATTCCATTTTCTGAAAGAACCTGAACAGTTTCAAGTCTTTTTTTGATGGATGCTGTTCTCGGTTCTACTACTCTTCTCGTTTCTTCAGACAATGAGGTTATAGAAATACTTACCCGAACCAAATTCATTTCAGCCATTTCTTTCAAAATATCCAAATCACGAAGAATTAACGAGTTTTTGGTTATCATACTTACTGGATGCTTCAACTTCAGCAGTACTTGTAACATTTTTCGAGTAATCTCTAGTTTCTTTTCAATCGGCTGATAACAATCTGTATTCCCTGAAAACATAATATCTTGTGGCTGCCAGCTTTTGCTTCGTAATTTTTTCTCCAACAATTTAGGTGCATTGACTTTATATAAAATTTTACGCTCAAAATCCAAACCTGCGGAATATCCCCAATATTCATGCGTATTGCGCGCATAACAATAAATACAACCATGTTCACATCCCTGATAAGGATTCATAGAATATGAAAATCCTATATCTGGACTCGTTACTTTGTTTAGAATTGTTTTAGGATAAATTTCTAAATAGGACGTTTTATTATTGTCTGCCGATTCACTTTCAGTTTCACAATAATTCAAGAAGTCATCCAACATCGTATGCTGATGCTGCAAAAACTTATTATGAGTGTTGTGTTGTGCGCCACGTCCTTTAATGATATCCACAATAAAAAAGATGAATGATTTAAAACCCACCTTAAAGTTACATCACAAAACGCTCGACAACTGTTAAATAAAAAAGATTTTATAAACAAAAAATGCCATTTCAATAAAGAATGACATTTGTATTTTAGGCTCTTCTAGTTCTGTCTAACAGCCAAAAATCTGCTAGCACCAAAGCTGTTAACGCTTCTACAATGGGCACTGCTCTGGGCACCACACAAGGATCGTGACGCCCTTTTCCATGAATATCGGTAGCTTCTCCTTTTGAATTAATTGTTGCTTGATTTTGCATAATCGTAGCCACCGGTTTAAACGCTACACGGAAGTAAATATCCATTCCGTTAGAAATTCCTCCTTGAATACCTCCTGACAAATTAGATTGTGTAGTTCCGTCTGGATTAAAAATATCGTTATGTTCAGAACCTTGCATTTTCGCTCCGCAAAAACCACTTCCTAACTCAAATCCTTTTACTGCATTAATAGATAACATTGCCTTTCCTAACTCAGCATGGAGTTTATGAAAAATAGGTTCTCCTAAACCTACAGGTACATTTTGTGCCACACAAGTAATAGTTCCTCCAATAGTATCACCAGCTTTACGTATTTCATTGATTTTATCAATCATGATTTCAGCAGATTGTTCATCAGGACAACGAACTATATTACTTTCTGTCTTTGAAAAATCTAAATCTTGGTATGGTTTCATCATAAATACATCACCTACAGACGAGGTAAATGCATTAATATTTATATGATTGATTAACTGTTTTGCTAACGCTCCAGCTACTACCCAGTTTGCAGTTTCACGCGCAGAGGTTCTTCCTCCACCTCTATGATCTCTAATACCATATTTTTTGTCGTAGGTATAATCAGCATGTGAAGGGCGGTACACGTCGGTGTTATGATTGTAATCTTTACTTTTCTGATTCGTATTCTTAATTACAAAACCAATAGAAGCTCCTGTAGTAACACCTTCAAAAATTCCCGATAAAAACTCAACTGTATCTGGTTCTTTACGTTGAGTTACAATTTTTGATTGACCTGGCTTACGGCGGTCTAATTCATACTGAATTGCTTCAAAATCTACTTTCATTCCTGCAGGGAATCCATCAATAACACCTCCTATTGCCACTCCGTGAGATTCTCCGTAAGTAGTCACTTTTAAAATATTTCCAAACGAATTAAACATACTTAATAAATTTAAGAACGAAGGTAGAATTATTTTATAAAAAATCTACATTTAAAAGTCTATTATTTCCTTACAAAGCTACTGTTTTACCTAGCCCATCATTAGATTCAATAAAAAAACGTATTTTTTTTCTTCTTCAAGTTAAAGCAAACTAACTGATTGCAAAAGTGTTATAATTACCATTACTTTTTGATTGAAAAAAAACTTAAAAAAAGTAGGCGAAAACTTTTTTAGAATTGAAAAAAGGTCATATATTTGCACCCGCAATCAGGGAATATCTGATGAGACGCTCAGGAGAAATGGCAGAGTGGTCGAATGCGGCGGTCTTGAAAACCGTTGACTGTAACAGGTCCGGGGGTTCGAATCCCTCTTTCTCCGCAAGTCCGAAGCAAAAGCTTCGGACTTTTTTTTAGGGGATTAAAGAAAAAAAAGCTTACAATTACGTAAGCTTTTTTTGATTTTATGTTAATATTAATATAACACCTTCTTAAAATAAATATATTTGTATCTTTAAATAACACAGAATGTTTAAGAGAACCCCTAACTATATTAAGTACCTCTTTAGTAATACTTTATTCTTATTTATATATATATCTATTTTCAGAATTATTTTTTATTACTTTTTTTCTGGAATAGAAAATGAATCTACTTCTGAAATATCAAAAGCTTTCACCTTAGGTATTCGTTTTGACATTAAATTAGCTGTTATTAGTTTTTTACCTCTTGCTATTTTAATTTTCATTATTAATTATCGCTTTTTTTCTAAGCCTTTTTTCAAGAAACTTAGTACTATCTATATCATTCTTACATATATAATAATCACTCTATTCCATATTTTTGATTTTGGTTATTATGATTACTTAAATATTCGTTTAGATTCTTCTTCTTTACGATTCTTAAGTAATATTGGTATCTCAACACAGGTTCTTTTTGAAAGCTATCCTGTTTATAAAGGTATTTTCGCTTTTATCATTTTAATATTCTTTCTATACAAATTTTCAAGTTGGATTTACAATATTTTTAACACTTCTGAGGAACATATTTCAAAAAAGAAAAAAGCATTTTTTATTGTAGTCCCTTTTTTATTGTTTGCCTTGGGTGTTTATAATAGTTTCACACATTATCCCTTACGATGGAGTGAAGCTTTCTTTTCAAAAAACAACGCTGTAAATCAATTTGCCTTGAACCCTGTTCTATATTTTTTTGATAGTTTTAAATTCAGAAATGAAGGTTTTAATCTTGAGAAAACCAAACAATACTACCCTGCTATCGCTAAAGAGTTACAATTACCTAAAGACTCTATTTATTTTAAAAGAGTTTATCACAAAAACGATTCATTAAAAAACTCTCCTAATATTGTAATTGTAATGTTAGAATCTTTAGGAACGGTACCTATGAGTTATTATGGAAATCCTTTGAATTCTACTCCTAAAATGGATAGCATTATTAAAAAAAGTGTTAATTTCTCTAATTTTTATGTGCACAAAGCAGGTACTGCTGCAAGCGTCTTTTCCAGTATAACTGGTTTACCTGATGTTGATGGAATTAGAACAGCTTCTAGAAATCCAAGAGTTATCGACCAACGGATTATTTTTGATCAATTTAATGGTTATGATAAACTTTATTTTTTAGGAGGAAGTGCTAACTGGGCTAATATTAGAGGAATTTTTCAATCAAATATTCAAAACCTAAAAATATATGAAGAAGGTAGTTTTGAAGAAGAAAACAGAGCTGATGTTTGGGGAATTGATGACTATGATTTATTTAAGGAAGCTAACACTGAACTTGAAAAGCTGTATAATGATAAAAAACCATTTATAGCTTATATTCAAACAGCTACAAACCATATGCCTTTCACTGTCCCTGAAAAGAAAGAAAGCTACCAACCTTTAACTGAAGACACCATTAGTAAAGAGGAATTAAAAAAAGCTGGTTTTGATGGAATAGATAGGTTAAATGCTTTACGCTACCTAGATTTTAATGTAGCAAAATTCTTGAAAAGAGCTCAAGAATCTGGATATTATGACAATACTATATTCTTTTTCTTTGGGGATCATAACACCTCTATGAGTTATGTAAATCAGTATGACAAGTTATTTAATTTAAATTTAAACGTTCATAATGTACCTTTCTTTATTCATGCTCCTAAACTAGTACAACCTAAAGAGGTTAGAAAATTCTGTAACTTAATTGATGTAATACCTACTGCTGCTGGTTTAGCAAATATTGATTACACTAATTATACTCTAGGTACAGACGCTTTAGCTAAAAACACTTCAGATTATGCCTTTTTATATTCTAAAATAAAAGGAGAACCTGCTTTAACTATTTTAAAGGATTCTTTATTATTTACCAAAACTGTTAGTAGCAACTATAGCCACTTGTACAACATGAAGGCTAAAGAATATAAAACCGATATAAAAAAAAACCATCCAATTTTACATAGAAAATTAGATAGTTTATTAAATGCCGTATATCATAGTACCAAGTACTTATACTATAATAATAAAAAGTAATTATAAATTCATTCTCCTTTCTAGAAAATCATATAATTTATAAGCTAAAAACCCGATAATAGTTCCGTTAATAAAACCAGCCAATATATCTATAGGAAAATGCACTCCCAAATACAATCTACTGTAAGCAAAAACTAAAGGAAACAATACTAAAAACTTTATATATTTAACATGCTTTTTAAGCAATAAAATCATAAATACTGTTACAACAGTAGAAGTAGTAGCATGCCCAGAAACAAAACTATAACTTTGGGGTCTAATTAAAGTCCTCAATACATCTTTTATTTCAGGATCATTATTAGGACGCAACCTCTCAAAAACTCCTCTTATAAAATTTGTAAATTGATCAGAAAAAGTAACCAATAGAGCTAAAAAAACAACTGTAAACAATCCTTTCTTCCATCCATAGTGTTTAAATACTAAGTATAAAATTAAAGCAAACAGTGGAATCCATGAAAACTGGTTGGTTATTGTTAACCAAAAACCATCCCAATGCTCACTACCTAAACTATTAAGATAAATTAAAAGCTCTTTATCTTTTTGTATAATATTTTCTATCAAAACTACTTTCCTACTTTTAAAACTTCTATTTCAAAAATTAAATCTGATTTAGGCGGAATTGACCCCATTCTTTGGTCTCCATACCCTAAATAATGAGGAATAAATAAACGCATCTTATCTCCTTCTCTCATCGTTTTTACTCCTTCTTTCCAACCAGCTATTAACGGAAAATTCTCATCATTAACTGTAAAAACAAAAGCTTCACCTTTATCTAAACTAGAATCTATTTTTCTTCCGTCTGTTAAATATAATGTATAATGTGCTGTGGTAGGTAAAGCCGGATTTACTTTTTTCCCATTTCCTTTTTGTAACGATAAAATTTTTAATCCTGAATTAGTTGTAACTGCATCGTTAATTCCTTGCTCTTCTTGGTACTTCTTTTTAAACTCTTCTAATTTTTGTTTACGCTCTACCTCCATCTTCTCTGCATTTACTAGCTCTTGCTCAAACACTAATGGCGCATCAAATTTTTTTGCATTCTCTCCTATTCTTAGAATCTCTACTTTATTAATAACATCTCCTTTTTGAATAGTATCTACCACCATTTGACCTTTTAAAACACGCCCGAAAACAGAATGTCCATTATCTAACCAAGGAGTTGCTTTATGCGTAATAAAAAACTGACTAGAGTTTGTTACTGGTCTTGAGTAATTAGCCATAGATAAAACACCTGGTCCATCGTGCTTATGTAATAATTCACCTTCTTCGTTCGTAGGAAACTCATCAGGAAATGTATAACCTGCATCTCCGCTTCCTTTCCCAGTTCTATCACCACCTTGTATCATAAAATCTTTAATCACCCTGTGGAATTTTACCCCATCATAAAAAGGAGTTCCTTTTAAAGAATCGGTCATTTTAGGATGTGTTCCCTCACTTAAAGCTACAAAATTAGCCACTGTCATAGGTACATCTTTATCAAACAATTTTACCAAAATATCACCTTGATTGGTTTGAATATCGGCATACAATCCATTTTCTAAATCAGAATATTTTGTTGTTTTACATGACGCAAACAGGACTGACGCTAATAGTAGAATTTTAAATAGTTTCATTAATTTATTTTTTAAAAAAATTACTTTTATAAACAATTAATTAGGTTAACAACGAGTGCTAACCTAATTAATTATCAACCTTTTGAGTTTAATTTTATTTCACCTCTAATAACTCAACTTCAAAAACTAAAGCTGAAAAAGGTTTAATATGCTGTCCTCTTTGTTGTGCTCCGTAAGCTAACTCTTGAGGAATAAAAAACTTGTATTTTGCTCCTGGTTTCATTAACTGTAAACCTTCTGTCCATCCTTTAATTACTTGCCCTACTCCAAATTCAGCTGGTTTTCCTTTCTCTACCGAACTATCAAACACTGTTCCATCAGTTAAAGTACCGTGATAGTGAACCTTAACTCTAGAATTTACTGTAGGAGCTTCTCCTTCACCTTCTTTTAAAACGATATACTGTAAACCACTTTCAGTAGTTTGTACTCCATCTTTGGTTTTATTTTCCGCTAAAAACTCTTCTCCTGCTTTTTTGTTATCTCCAAACTCAACTTCTGCTTTTTTTGCTTGCTCTTCTTGCATTTCTTTCATTCTTTCTTGTTGCTTCTTTTGAAAAAAAACTCTTAAGATAACGTTAATATCTTTTGACTCTATTAACAAGTTCGTAGAATCCATTCCGTTTTTAAAACCTTGAACGAATAAACCTTGATCCATATCATCAAAGTTTTCTTTAATTTTATTTGCCATATCTAACCCTAAAGCATAACTTACAGAATCTACCTCTGTTGCTAAAGAACTTTTTTGTTGGAACTGACCATTACTACAAGATACTACTGATAAACCTACTACCGTAGCTGCTAAAATATTAGTTAATTTCATTGTCTTTTTTTGATTTAATATCGATTAGTGTTACTGTACTCTGTATTGGCTGATTAACAGCGATTTTATTTCCATCACCTGTAACTCCAAAAGCTCTATATGATGGAATTACAAATGTAATAGTTTCTCCTTTTTTCATCAACTTTACTCCTTCTTGTAATGCAGGAATAAAATCTTCTTTATCTACTTTATAAGTTTTTTCTCTTCTTTCATAAATAAGTCCGTTACTCATATCTGAAATACTATATGATAATAAAACTACATCTTCTGGCTTAGGGCTACTTAAACCTAAGGTATCTTTTGTAACATAAGTATACCAAAAACCATGAGACGATGTTTTATATTCTGTAATTGTATCTTGAGAAATCCATTTTTCTAAACGCTTTTTTTCTAAAGCGTTTAATTTTTTATTCTCTTTAAGAACTTCATCATAAAAATTTGTTGTACCGTGTTGCTTGGGTCTTCTTGCCTCAGGTTTTTCACACGCAACCACCATCACTAAAGTTATAAGAATAAAAAGTATTGTTTTATGCTTCATACGAATTTTGTAATTCTTGTTGATACGAAGTTAATAACGTTTTAAATCTTGCTATCGTATCTTCCATACTTTCATCACTTCTTCCACCTGCAGCATTGTCATGCCCTCCTCCATTAAAGTAATTACGAGCAAACTGATTTACTGAAAAATTCCCTTTAGACCTAAAAGATATTTTTATAATTCCTTGCTCTTCATCTTCTATAAAAATAGCTGCAAATACAATTCCTTTCAAAGATAGTGCATAATTAACAACTCCTTCAGTATCTCCTTTTTCGTAATTAAATCTTCTCTTTTCTTCCTCCGTAAGTGTTATAAATGCCGTTTTATATTCTGGTAATACCTTCATATTACTCAAAGCTTGTCCTAACAACAACAACCTACTGTAAGAGTTCGAATCGTGTACATTACTATGAATTCTATCATTTTCAGCTCCTTTATCTATTAAGTCAGCTATGATTCTGTGAGTTGTACTCGTTGTAGAACGAAAACGGAAAGAACCTGTATCCGTCATAATACCCGTATATAAACAAGTAGCAATATTTTTATCTATCAACTCAACATCTCCCATCATTTCTACAAAATTATAGACCATTTGACAAGTAGAAGACATTGAAGTATCTGAATACATGTACATAAATTCATCTGGTTGTTGATGATGATCTATCAAAGCAAATTCATTCTCATATTGCTCTAAGGTATTTTGCATATCATCTCCAACCCTATGCAAAGCATTAAAATCTAATAAAAAAACGATATCTGATTTTGCTAAAGCTTTAACGGATTGTTTGTTTTGCCTATCAAAACGCTTTACTGTTTCTGAACCCGGAACCCAATGTAAAAACTCAGGATATTCATTAGGCATCAACACTTGAGTTGTATGCCCTTTTTTATCTAAATAATGTTTTAACCCTAAGGTTGAGCCTATTGCATCTCCATCAGGATTTCTATGTCCTATAATCACAATATTTCTAGCTTGTGATAAAAATTGCTTTAGTTCTGTAAAGTGCTTTAAAATCATAAGTGGCGAAGATACAAATTAATGTTTTACTAACCTTTTTAAGCTTTTCTTTTTGTTTCTTCGCATAAAAATTAAATCATCATGACATTTATGAAATCTGTAATTTCATTTGTACTCTTAGTTACTTTTTCTATCTCCTCATTTGGACAAGAAAATTTCACCATTGCTTTTGGATCATGTAACAACCAAAAACTTGACAATCCTTTTTGGCAAGATATCGTTTCGTTACAACCTAATGTATGGATTTGGGGAGGTGACAATATTTATGCCGACACCAACAATATGCGTAAAATGAAACGCATGTATAAAACTCAAAAAAAGATAAAAGGTTACAAAGAATTAAGTTCTACAACTCCTATACTTGCTACTTGGGATGATCATGATTATGGTAAAAACGATGCTGGAGTAGAATTTGTGATGAAAGATGAAAGTCAGCAGTTATTTTTAGATTTTTTAGATGTACCGAATGACTCTCCAAGAAGAAAACAAAAAGGTGTGTACCACTCAAAAACATTTAATACCAAAAATGGAGATGTAAAAGTAATTGTACTTGATACACGCTATTTCAGAACCGCTTTAACTAAGGGAACTAACGGACAACGTTTTCAACCAAACAACTATAACGAAGGTACTGTTTTAGGGGACACACAATGGAAATGGCTTACAGACGAGCTTACCAACTCTACCGCTACTTTCACTGTAGTTGTAAGCAGTATTCAAATATTATCAAAAGAACATGGTTTTGAAAAATGGGGTAACTTCCCTCATGAAGTAGATAAGTTATTCGACTTAATTAAAGAGGCTAAAAACACGAACGTAATCCTTCTTTCAGGAGATAGACATATTTCAGAATTCTCTAAAACAAATATTGAAGGATTAAAATACCCAGTTATTGATTTCACTTCAAGCGGGTTAACACACGCGTATTCTTCTTTTACTTCTGAAAAAAATGACTACCGAATTGGAAAAGTTGTAAACTCTTTAAGCTATGGAACGTTGCTTTTAGACTTAAAAACTAAAAAAGCTACTTTACAAATACGTGGTAAAGATGGAGCTATCCTACAAGAAATCAACGAAATATACCCTTAACTTGTAGATAACATTAAAAAGTGTATTTTTGCGCCGATTTATACAAAGTTTGTATAAACAACAACAATTAAGGAATTTATCATTTTATTGATAATTATTACATTTAATAATGGCAACAAATAGAACTTTTACAATGATTAAACCAGATGCTGTTGAAAACGGACACACTGGTGCAATTTTAGAAAAAATTAATGCTGCAGGATTTAGAATCGTAGCTATGAAGAAAACTCAAATGACTAAGCGTGATGCTGAAACTTTTTACGGAGTACACAGCGAGCGTCCTTTCTTTGGTGAATTAGTTGAGTTTATGACTCGTGGACCAATCATCGCTGCTATTTTAGAAAAAGATAACGCTGTTGAAGATTTTAGAACTTTAATCGGTGCTACTAATCCAGCGGAAGCTGCTGAAGGAACTATCCGTCAATTATACGCTACTTCTATCGGTGAAAATGCAGTACACGGTTCTGATTCTGATGAGAATGCAGCTATCGAAGGTGCTTTCCATTTTTCAGGAAGAGAAATGTTTTAATTTCTACCCTAGAAAAACTAACAAATAAAAAAACTCGCTACATTTCTGTAGCGAGTTTTTTATTGCTTTTTATTTACTAATTGCAATTTGAACAAGTTCCAGATACTACTCCATTAAAATTTTCCAACACATATTTTTCTGGCAGCCTTACCTTTATCTCTCCTTCTAAACATTCAACCTTACCGCAAGCAACACATCTAAAATGAAAATGATTGTGTTTATGCTTCTTCTCTTCACACGCTACACAAAAAGCAAAATACTGCTTTCCATCATCTCCTATTACCTTATGAACTACACGATCTTCGCATAATCTATTTAACACTCTATAAATTGTAGCTCGATCCGATTTACTCACCATTTTCTCATGAATCATCTCATGACTCAACGCTAATTTTGAACTTTTTAATAAGGAATAAATTTCATTTGTATGTATTGTATTTCTTCTCTTCATTTTTTATTTAACGCGATAATGTCGCAATATTAATTTAAAAGTTTATCTTTACCAAAAAAAACAATAGCATGAATATAACACTTAAAATTATAATTATAGGAATTGGAGCTACGCTTATTATGGACATTTGGGCATACTTATTAAGCCTCTTTAATATAAAATCATTGGATTATCGCTTTGTAGGCAGATGGTTAGGACATCTTACAAAAGGTAAATTTAAACACGATAAGATATTTAATACAGAACCACACCCAAATGAGTTAATTATTGGATGGTTCACACATTACCTTATTGGCATTTCTTTTACCTTTCTTTTATTTTTTATCTACGGAAAAAATTGGTTTCAAGCACCAACTATATTACCTGCATTGGTTATCGGCATAACCACAATAGTTGCTCCGTTTTTTATAATGCAACCTTCATTTGGATTTGGAATAGCTGCTTCTAAGTTACCTAACGCAAACATTGCACGTTTTAAAAGTTTAGTTACTCACGCAATTTATGGATTAGGAATCTACATAACCACCATACTCTTGACTTAATCTCCTCTAAAATCACAAAAAATTTATCTTCTACAACCTTATCTTTATGAAGCTTAATTAAATACTTTTTTCCTGAAGCATCTATAAATCGATACGTCACATAACAAACTCCATCTTCTTGTTCATTTAAAATATTTATACAATCTAATCCCAATTCTTTTTTAGGATCCTTGAAGGTTTTTGAAAGATGAGCTGTAATAATATCAATGATAGCTTGTTGATTATCCTCAAAAAAATGAATCGCATTTAACTGTTCTTCTTCCATTGAATGCAAAAAGCTAACTGCCATATTATCAACATACATATTGGTATAACAATTAGTCTCTTGTTCAAGTATAACCGCTGTAAAATCTTCATTCACCTGCCTATACCCTTTAATTTCTGCAACTTCAATATAACAATCGTAAGAACGTGTTTGCATGTATTTAATTTTTAATAAATCTATTCTACAAACTAAAAGTACACAATTTTAACAAACCCTAAAAAAGCACATAACACACTAAAAAATAATCTCTTATATTTATACATCCTTTTTTTAGGAAAGTATATTATTACCTATAATTTCGCTTTCCTTAATAACGACAAAAAAGTAAATAAAACTCTTTAAAAGAATACAAATCAAAAAACAAATGTCCAACCTTACCAAACTTTCTTTTATACTCGCTCAATCAAGTATATTTTTTATCATAATTCTTACTACATCTCCTTGCAACGCTCAATTTAGAAATAACTCTAGCTCTACTCCTTCCTATGACTCTAAAACAGGAGCATTAAAAAATGGCCAGTATAAAGAAACTTACAACACCCAATATTATAGTTTTTATGGAGAAGGAACATATAAAAATGGATTAAGAGAAGGAAATTGGATTTATTTTTACAACAACAGAAACCTTAGAGAAAAAGCAGCTTATTCCAAAGGCCTAAAGCTACATTCAGAAACATTTCATAAAACCGGAGAACCTTGGGGTAAACACACCTACACAAACGGCTTAAAGCATGGAGAATACAAGCTACTCAAGACCAATGGTAAAATTAGTGATATTGAAAACTACAAGAATGGAAAACGTCATGGAGAACAAAAGAGTTTTTATTCTGATGGCACCCTAGAATACATTCAAAATTTTAAAGATGGGGAATTTCATGGAGAACAAAAATCCTATTTTGAACCAGATGTACTTGCTTTCTATGAAAGATACACTGATGGTCTTAAAATAGAATACCGCCGATACGATTCGTACAATAAAATACTTCATAAAGAATACTATAAACCCAATAAAAGGTTTTTAGCTGAGTCTTGGATTAGAGACAATAATAATATTATTACATACACCTATTACCATTATACTGGAGCAATAAAAGAAACCGGCATGGGTATAGGTAAAACTAAAATAAAAAATTGGTATGAATACGATAAAAATGGAAACCCAACAAAAGCTACAGCTTATGAATCTGGTAAGATTATAGCCGTAAAAGAATATAGAACAACCGGTTATTCTCAACTAACAAAATATTACAACAATGGCAATAAAAAAGAAATAGCACAGTATAAGGAAACTTCAGAACTACCCATAAAAA
The DNA here is from genome assembly GCF_964510395.1 of Tenacibaculum aestuarii. NCBI lineage: Bacteria > Pseudomonadati > Bacteroidota > Flavobacteriia > Flavobacteriales > Flavobacteriaceae > Tenacibaculum > Tenacibaculum aestuarii. The sequence continues at coordinate 851,691 of NZ_CAZEFY010000001.1, read as the reverse complement.
TAAGTGGATCTTTTTATCCTGAAAACGGAGGCAAATTCACAGCTTCTGGACCTTATAAAAACAACAAAAAAGAAGGGAAATGGACCATCAACAAAAACGGTAAATATATCACTAGACATTATAAAAATGGGATAGACATAACTTTTGAAAAAGCTGTTGAAGAAGACACTCAAGATGGAATCTATAAAGCCAGAAGAAGAGGAAATTGTCTTGAAGGAAACTGTCATGATAAATATAGCGTATTAAAACTAAGCAATGGAATTTACAAAGGTGAGTTTAAAGATGGTAAATATAATGGTAGAGGTATCGCTGAATACAGCGATGGTAATATTACTGATGGGTATTTTAAAAACAATGAATTTGTAGGAGGAAAAATATACAAAAATGGTAAACTCGAATTCTCAGGTACTGTTCAAAAAAATGTTTATAACGAAATTACTTACAAAGAAGGCACTCGGTATTACAGCAACAATGTTCAATATAAAGGTAGTTTTAATCTAAAAGGTCAACCACATGGATATGGTATCCAAAAGAAAAATGGTAAAATCATTTACGCTGGTAATTGGCGAAATGGTAAGAAAGTCGATCAAAAAAAGGGAAAAACCTCTTCTAGTGGAAAAAATCTTTTAAACAGTAAAGTATATAAACAAACGAACTATTAACTAAAAACTTACCAAACAAATATCTCAATCATTTATTACATTTATAAAAATTAAACCTATGAAAAAAATAATAGTTTTATTAATTATAACCTTTACTTTAACATCTTTTGATAAAAATTTCAAAACTGACTTCAGTATTGTTGGAAAGTGGAAAGGAGAAGATAAAAAAGAAGTCGGTTATATTGTGTTTAAAGAAAACGGATATGCTTATTTTAAATCTCAGGGACAAACTTTAGGAGGAAAGAAATTTGTTATAGATGGTGAGAAAGCAACTATGTCATATGAAGTAGATTATACCAAAACTCCAATAGAAATTGACTTGGTCGTTAGAACGAAAAAGAGTGGCGAAATAAGCAGATTATTATGTATTGCCGAAAAAATTAAGGAAAATGCTATTAAACTCCAATTTGGTTTCAATGGAAAACGCCCTACAGAATTTAATGATAAAGATGGTATTATATTTCAAAGAGTTAAATAAACTTACCATAAAAAATATAGTAAACTGATTATAAAAACATTAGGACAACAAACTTATACCAACATTAACTTTTTAACAAGCTCTTCCCCCATTTCTTCGTTAATCATACGGACAATCTTGTCTTTTCCGTAACTTAACTCTTCACGTAATACAGAAGAAGATAAACGAACAATTAAGGTTCCGTTTTGTAGCTTTACCTCACTTGTATATGAAGCTATACCTGCACCCATTAACCTTCCCCAAGCCTCGTCTATTTGAATTTTTTGAAATCCTTTTTTTAAATTATTTTCTTCAATAAAACTTCCCATTAAGTCTTTTAACGAAAAACTATCATTTTCTCTTTTAGCCATTTATTCTACTTTTTACCCTGCTCCTAGTAACGCCATTATAATTTAAAAATCTGATACTCTTGATTACTCTGTTTAATCACATCCTCTGTGCGTTCTGCATGCGTGTCAGTAATGAAAATCTGACCAAACTCATCACTATTTACCAAGTCTACAATTTGAGCTACGCGATTTTCATCTAGCTTATCAAAAATATCATCTAACAACAAAATTGGCGTTACGTTAGATTGCTGTTTGATAAACTCAAATTGTGCTAATTTTAGTGCTATTAAATACGATTTTTGCTGTCCTTGCGATCCAAACTTTTTTATTGGATGCTCTCCTATTTCAAAACTTAAATCATCTTTATGAATTCCTGCCGATGTATACTGCAAAATTTTATCTTTCTCTAAATTTTGTTGCAATAACCTTTCCAAAGGCATTTCGTTTAACTGACTTTTATAACGCAAATTCACCTCCTCTTTAGCCCCTGAAATAATTTGATGCTTTGCATTAAAAATAGGAACAAATGCTTCTAAAAACACTTTTCGTTTATTATAAATAATCTTTCCATATTCAATCAACTGTTCATCGTACACCTTAAGGTTCAATGCATCAAACGTTCTGTTTGCAGCAAAGTATTTCAACAAGGCATTTCGTTGACTTACAATCTTTGTGTACGAGATTAAAGCTTGTAAATACTGTTTGTCTTGTTGCGAAATGACGCCATCAATAAACTTACGACGTGTTTCGCTTCCTTCAACAATTAAATCTCTATCAGCAGGAGAAATAATTACAAGTGGTAATTGCCCAATGTGTTCAGAAAACTTTTCGTAGGCTTTACCGTTACGCTTTAACACCTTTTTTTGCCCTCTTTTTAAAGAACAAATAATCTTTTCTTGTCTATCATGCAGTAAATAATCGCCTTCAATCATAAAAAATTCTTGACCATGACGAATATTCTGTCCAGCTATCGAATTGAAGTAACTTTTAGCAAAAGACAAGTAATAAATTGCATCCAATATATTGGTTTTACCAATACCGTTATTCCCAACAAAACAATTTATTTTCTTTTGAAAATCAAAAGTTTGCGATTCGATATTCTTAAAGTTAACCAATGATATTTTTTTCAAATACATGAATAAGCGTTGTTTCAAAAAAGAATGCGCAAATTATCGAAAATTTACGAAAAAACGACTTTTAAAATCCAATTAAAAAAACTATTTTTGTCGCCACTAATTTTTTAAGCAACTATGGCTACATACAAGAAAAGAGGTTATAAACCTAAGAAAGAAAAGGTTACACAAGAAGTAGAAGAAACATTTGATGAAACGCAAAGTACTACCGCTGAAGTATTTAATACTTTAGACGAAACTGCAAACAAATCAGAGGAATGGATTGAGAAAAACAGCAAACCATTATTTTACGGATTGGTAGCTATTGCAGCTTTAATTTTAGTGTACTTAGCTTATAGCAAGTTTATTGCTGAACCTAAGCAACAAGAAGCTTCAAATGAATTAGCTTACCCAAGAGCTTTATTTGATGAAGCTGCTACTTTTGCTGGTACTAAAGCAGATTCTATCTACAACTTAGCTTTAATAGGAGGAGTTGATGGTAAATACGGTTTTATTGATATTGCTGATCAATTTGGTGGTACAAAAGCAGGAAACTTAGCAAACTATTATGCTGGTATTTCTTACTTAAAAATGAAAAAGTATGAAGAAGCTATTGAGTATTTAAGTAGCTTTAAGTCTGATGACGAATTATTAGGCCCTACTGCTTTAGGTGCTATTGGTGATGCTTTTGCAGACATCAACCAACCAAAAGATGCTTTAAATTATTACGAACAAGCAGCAAACAAAAAAGACAATCAATTTACTACTCCTTTATTCTTATTTAAAGCAGCTCAAATTGCTATGGATTTAAAAGAGTACAGTAAAGCTGAAAAATTATACACAACCATTAAAGAAAAATACGCTGATTCTGACCAAGGAAGAGATATTGAAAAATATATCAACAGCGCAAAATACGCTCAGTAATGGCAACAACAAATTTATCTTATTACGATAAAGCTTCAATCCCAAATGCGAAACCTTTTCGATTTGGGATTGTTGTTTCAGAATGGAATCCTGAAATCACTCAAAACCTTCATAAAGGTGCTATTGAAACTTTAGTAGACTGTGGTACTGAACAAGAAAATATTATTTCTTGGGACGTTCCTGGTAGTTTTGAATTGGTGTACGGATGCAAAAAAATGATTGAAACTCAAAAATTAGATGCTATCATCGCAATTGGAAATGTTATTCAAGGTGAAACAAAGCATTTTGATTTTGTATGCGAAGGCGTAACACAAGGAATTGTGGACTTAAACATCAAATACGATGTTCCTGTAATTTTCTGTGTGCTGACTGACAACACCAAGCAACAATCACTTGATCGTTCTGGCGGAAAATTAGGAAACAAAGGAATTGAATGCGCTGTAGCCGCTATTAAAATGGCTGCTATTAAAAACCAAGAGCGTACATCTAACTCATTAGGATTTTAATTTCTTAAAAAAAGAACAGCATAAAGAAGCGAGAAATCTTAAAAAGGTTTCTCGCTTCTTTTTTAACTTTAATTTATCCACAATTTTTGACCACCTCTCTATAATTCAGTAACTTTGAACTTGGACTTATTTGGTGTGATTTTTGTTACACATAAGCTATTAATGAAGCAACATTTTTATGGGATTTATCAAAAGAGAAAATAAAAAGTTCGATTATAAACCTCGTTATTATCAAGGAGAAGGGAATCCTTATGAGATAAAACAAAAGTTTGATCAGTACAGAACTACTATTGGAAAGAAGAAGAATTTAAAAGGAAAATTCAATGCTGCTTTAGACGACCTTAAAGAGTCAGGGTATCGATTTAATAAAACAATCGTAATTATCGCATTAATTTTAACGCTTATTTTCTTGTTCATTATCGATTTTGATCTTTCAATCTTTTTCCCTAAAAAATAACTAAATGTCAGATATCATACAGTTACTTCCTGATCATGTTGCCAATCAAATTGCTGCTGGTGAAGTGGTACAACGCCCCGCTTCTGTAGTAAAAGAATTGATTGAAAACGCTATTGATGCAGGTGCTACTTCAATCACTTTATTGTTAAAAGATGCCGGTAAAACTTTAATTCAGGTAATTGATGATGGTAAAGGAATGAGTCCTACTGATGCCCGTTTGAGTTTTGAACGTCACGCAACTTCTAAAATTAAAGACGCACAAGATTTATTCAACCTAAACACTAAAGGGTTCCGTGGTGAAGCTTTAGCCTCAATAGCAGCTATTGCACATGTTGAGCTAAAAACCAAACAAGAAGATGATGAATTAGGTACACAAATAAAAATTGAAGGTAGTGAAATCGTTTCTCAAGAAGTAGTTTCGACAGCAAAAGGAACAAGTATTGCAGTTAAAAATTTATTTTTTAACATTCCTGCTCGTCGAAATTTTTTAAAATCAGACACTATTGAAACACGTCATATTATTGATGAATTTCAACGTGTTGCTTTAGCACATCCGAATATTACTTTTTTACTACATCATAACAATAACGAAGTTTACCATTTAAAAAAGAGTAATCTTCGTAAACGTATCGTAGCTATTTTTGGAACTAAAATGAATGAAAAGTTAGTTCCTATTAACGAGCAAACCGATATTATTACCGTAAACGGATTTGTAGCTAAACCTGAGTTTGCTAAGAAAAAAAGAGGAGAACAATTCTTTTTTGTCAACAATCGTTTTATCAAAAGCTCGTATTTAAATCATGCGGTTGTGAATGCGTTTGAAGGTTTGTTGGAAGGCGGATCGCATCCCTCGTATTTCTTATATCTAGAAGTACCACCAAATACGATTGACATTAATATTCATCCGACAAAAACGGAAATAAAGTTTGATAATGAAAAAGCATTATACGCTATTTTACGTGCTACGGTAAAACATAGTTTAGGGCAATACAACGTTGCTCCTGTATTGGATTTCGATAGAGATGCTACTTTGGATACTCCATATGATTATAGTAAAAAAAGCGGTTCTTCTATTCCACCGATAACAGTAGATCCTACTTTTAACCCGTTTAAAACGGAAACTAATTACAAAGAGCCAACTAATACAAGTAGCTCACCTAAAAGTAGCACAACACACAGTTATCAGTCTAATTTTAAAAAAGATACTGGAAGTTGGGAAGCTCTATATACAAATACTGAGACCATTGAGCCTATTCAACAAGAACAACTTTTTGAAACTCAACAAGAAACTGAGACAGGAAAAACTTTTCAAATTCAAAAGAAATATTTGTTGAGTTCTATAAAATCAGGAGTGGTATTAATTCATCAATCCTTAGCACATCAACGTGTTTTATATGAAGAATTTTTAGAGAATATTACCGTTAAAGAAGCTAGCAGTCAGCAATTACTATTTCCTGTAAATATTTCGTTTTCTTCATCAGATATTGAAATGATTTACAGTATAAAATCTGATTTAGAAAGTGCTGGTTTTATGTTTGATGAATTCACAAAAGAAAGTGTGGTTATTGCGGGGATTCCAACTTCAATAACTGAAAGTCAAATAACGCTAATTTTAGAACAGTTATTAGACGATATAAAACTCGAAGTCCCCGACACAAGTTTTAGCCACTTTGATGTAATGGCAAAATCTTTTGCTAAATCATTAGCTATAAAAACTGGTACTTCTTTAAATATGAAAGAGCAAGAAAATTTAGTTAACAATCTATTTTCTTGTAAAGAACCGACTATTTCACCTTTTGGCAAACCAACTTTTAAAACCTTGTCTTTAAATGAAATTGATGCCATTTTCAATAAATAAAAAATTCTATGCCTAGATTAACACAAGCCATAAAGCATTTAATAATCATTAACGTGATTCTATTTTTTGCTCCGCAGTTATTAAATATGGATTTAACCAATCTGTTTGCTTTGCACTATCCTGCAAATGAGCATTTTGGTTTTTGGCAATATATTACTCATATGTTTATGCATGGAGGTCCTGCACATTTACTTTTTAACATGTATGGTTTATGGGCTTTTGGTACTCCGTTAGAACAAATGTGGGGTAGAAATAAGTTTTTATTTTTTTATTTTTCTGCAGGAATTGGAGCTGGATTAATTTATACACTTGCTAATTACTATCAGTTTAACGGAATTTACGAGCAATTAATTTCATCTGGAATTACAAGTGATGAAGTATCTAAAATATTAGATATCTCAACTTATTCTACAAAAGAATTTATAAATCAATGTAATATAATATTATCTAACAACTCAACTTTGACTCCATATCAAGGACTTGGAGACAACTTAATAGAAATTAACAATCTTTTTAACTCTCCAGCTGTTGGTGCCTCAGGTGCTGTTTACGGTGTCTTAGTAGCTTTCGGATTAACCTATCCTAACGCTAAACTAGCTTTGATCTTCTTCCCTGTTCCAATAGCAGCAAAATACTTTATTCCGTTAATTATTTTGAGTGATTTATTCTTCGGAATGACGAGTTATTCGATTGGTAATATTGCGCATTTTGCCCACGTTGGTGGAGCTATTATTGGTTTTATTATAGCATGGTACTGGAAGAAAAATCAATTCAGATTTCACTAATTTAGTATATTTATAAAAAGGAGCTATATATAATGAATATACTAGATAACTTAAAATATAGATTTAAACACGCAGGTGTAGTTGAAAAACTTATTTATGTAAACCTTGCTGTATTTTTATTGGTTTTTATCACCAATACCTTTGGTTTTTTATTCCAATCAAAAACTAATTTTATTGTTGAATGGTTTGCTTTGCCTGCCAATTTTAACGATTTTATCACTAGACCATGGACTCTTATTACCTATGGTTTTTTACACACTAGTTTTTTACACATTTTATTAAATCTAATCGCTTTGTTTTATGTTGGGTATTTATTTCAACAGTACTTTACACCCAAACAACTACTTAGTTTCTATCTATTAGGAACTGTATTTGGAGGAATTATTTTTATAGCTAGCTATAACTTTTTCCCTGCTTTACAAAATGTTGCTCATAATAGTGTTTTGCTAGGAGCTTCGGCTGGTATCTCAGCTATTTTTATAGGTATTGCTACCTATATACCCAATTATGAATTAAAGTTCCCTTTAATTGGTTTTGTAAAATTGTGGGTATTGGCATGTATTTGGGTAGCTATTGATATTATTCAAATTCCTGCCGGAAATGCGGGTGGACACTTAGCACACATTGGCGGTGCTTTGTTTGGTTTTTTCTACGTTCGTAGTGCCAGCAATAAAGACTTAGATATTTTTAAATCAATTAAAAAATTCTTTGCTAAAAAAGAACCAAAGCTTAAAACAGTATATAAATCGGGGAACAAAACACCAAAAAACAGAGATAAGAAAACACAAAATCAACAAGATATTGATGCTATTTTAGATAAAATTAGCAAGTCTGGTTACGATACACTTAGTAAAAGTGAAAAAGAATTTTTATTCAAACAAGGAAAAAACTAAATGAGAAAGTATTCGATAGCTCATAAATTTTTATTTTTCATTAATTCAGTTTTTGCAACTGTTTTATTGCTTTCGTATACACTTCCATATATTTCTCCTAAAACAATTCCTTTTCTTTCAGTTTTTAGTTTAACTGTTCCATTACTAGTTGTTACTAACATTTGCTTTTTTATTTATTGGCTTATTAAAATTCATAAAAATGCTTTTTTGTCTCTTCTTGTTTTAATTATAGGGTGGTTTATTTCTACTCCCCTAATTAAGTTTACGAACAAGGAAATTATACTTAATAATGATTTAAAAATCATGAGTTATAATGTTCGTTTGTTTAATCATTACAAACATGAAAATGATGCAACTACCGAACAAAAAATATACAAGTTCATTAATGACAAAACTCCCGATGTAGTTGCTTTTCAAGAGTTTTACAACTCAAAACTTTTAGACATAAAACTTCCTTACAAGTACATAAAAACTAAGACTAAAACAAATAAGTTTGGGTTAGCGATTTACTCAAAATATCCTATCATTAACTCTGGTTCTCTTAATTTTAAAAGCAGTGCCAACAACACTATTTTTGTCGATATTGTTGTAAAGAAAGACACCATTCGTGTATACAATGTACATTTAGAATCGTTAAAACTTAATCCGAAAAAAGAGAATTTTGGCGAAAAAAGTTCTGAACGCTTGTTTAAACGCTTAGAAAATGGTTTTGTGAAACAAGTTGACCAAGTTGATTTGATAACTCAACACGAAGCCACTTGGAAAGGTAAAAAAGTAATTTGCGGAGATTTTAACAACACTGCCTATTCATGGGCATACAACCAACTAGCTACCGATAAAAAAGATGCTTTTATTGAAGCTGGCATGGGTATGGGTAAATCTTTTCGCTATATCTACCCTATGCGAATCGACTTTATTTTAACAGATAAAAAGGCCACTATTAATCAATTTAAAACTTACGGAGACATCAAACTTTCTGACCACTACCCTGTTATGGCTCGTTTACATTGGTAAATTTATTTTTAATTCGGTATAAAAGTGTATTTTTAACCGATTTAAAAACACACCTATGAAACAACACTACGATGTTGCTGTTATTGGCAGCGGACCATCAGGAGCTTCAACAGCTTTTTACTTAGCTCAAAAAGGAATTTCAACAGTTATTATTGAAAAAGAAACTTTACCCCGCTATAAAACATGTGGTGGAGGTTTTGTTTTTAGAGGTCGTAAAAACTTACCTTTTGATATTAAAGAAGTAGTTGAAAAAGAGTTCCATACTGTTGATATTTATTTGGGAGAGAAACTTCACTTTAAAACACATAGAGAAGAGCCAACTATTTCTATGATTATGCGTGATTCTTTTGACAATCTTATTACTCAAAAAGCAAAAGAGTTTGGAGCTACTTTACTAGAAAACCACAAATTAAAAGGATTAACTTTTTCTGATGATATTATTACTCTAGAAACTTCTCAAAGTAATTTTACTGCTAGTTTTGTTATCGCTGCAGATGGTGCGTTGAGTCCAACAGCTAAAATGGCAGGATGGAAAGAAGATACTCGTAAATTAATTCCTGCTCTAGAATATGAAGTAGAAGTTTCTGATGAAGATTTTGAACGTTTATCAAAAGAAGTTCGTTTTGACATTGATGCTATTCCTTATGGTTATGCTTGGAATTTTCCGAAGAAAAAACATTTATCTATTGGTGTTGCTTCCGCTAGAAGAACTAAAATTAACTTAAAAGAACACTATCAACAATATTTAAAAACTCTAAATATTACGAATATTGTTAGTGAATCTCAACATGGTTTTCAAATACCTGTTTCTCCTCGTACAGATGGTTTTGTTAAAAATAATGTGTTTTTAATTGGTGATGCCGCTGGCTTTGCTGATCCTATTACAGCTGAAGGAATTTCTAACGCTATTTACAGTGGTAAATTAGCTGCTGAAGCTATAATTGAAAGTAAAAAAGAACCTGAATTAGCTGAAAAATTATATTTAGAAAAAATATCTGAAAACTTACTTCCTGAAATAAAAACTGGTTTATGGCTTTCTAAATGGTTTTACGAACAAAAAAGTATTCGAAATATTGTATTAAAAAAATATGGTCAACAATTTAGCGAAGCTATGGCTGATGTTTTTCACGGAGATAGAAGTTATCCTAAAGACATTAAAAAAACAATTACGAAACGAATTAAAGATTTAGTTTCTTAAAAATGAAAAGCAGCCTCAAAAGGGTTGCTTTTTTATTTTGAATATTCTTCCATTCATACTTAAAAAATCGGCGCTTATTCTAAAAAAATATTTAATCTACAATTTTTCTAGTAACTTGCTGTAGAACTATTATAACATTAATCTTTACTTACAAGTGAAAGAAATTAAAACTACTTCGTCTTTAAAACTTCCTTTTCTTTTTGATATTAATAAGCTTTTATATGACTACTCTTTAGTTGTAAACCAACATTGGATTCCTCACTTTAATACATCGGGATATGAGGGAGAATGGAAAGCAATTCCTTTATATACTAGCAATGGTGATGCTTCTAATATTTTTGCTTTTCAAAACGATAACAATACTATTCTAGAAACTCCTATTATGAGTAATTGTAAGTATTTTAAAGAAGTAATTAGTTCTTTTAAATGTCCTATTTTGTCTGCTCGCTTATTACGTTTAGGTGTTGGTGCAGAGATAAAACCTCATCGTGATTACGAGCTAGGTTATGAAGATGGACATTTTCGTTTACATATTCCTATTGTTACGAATAACAAGGTTCAATTTATTTTAAATGATGAACAATTGAAGATGTTATCTGGTGAATGTTGGTATACGAATGTAAATTATATACATTCAGTTACTAATAAAGGAAATGAAGATCGTATTCATTTAGTTATAGATGCTGAAAGGAACGAATGGTCTGATGCTTTATTTTTTTCGCTCGCTCCAAAAGAAAGCTTTCAACCTATACAAAAAGAGATTGACTCTCCTGAAACAATACGTCTTATTTTAAACGAGTTAAAACACCATAATGAACCTGCTTCTAAACAGCTTATTCATAAAATGGAGCAGAAGTTATTAAAACTTACATCAAAAAAATAACAACTCTATCAATAACCTATAATGAATCTTAAAAAAGAGTTACTACGTATTACATCTCAATTCTTTGAGGAAATACCTGATTATTCTTCAGCTATAAATGAATATAAACAATTCCTACTTAGTGTTTCAAATGAAGATATAAACAATGAAGTATATCTAAACAATATTCAACGTAAAAATGGTATTGCAATAGGTACTTTATGGGCTGCCAATTGTCTTGATGATTTAATAAGAACTCATAAGTTTATCAAAGGCATTGATATTGCAATTCAAGAGAAAATTCATCAAAAAGGCTCATTACATATTCTTTACGCAGGTACAGGTCCTTTTGCTTCACTTATACTTCCTTTTATATTAAAATATGCCGATTTTAATATAACATATACGCTTTTAGAAATAAACCCTCTCAGTTTTGAGGCTTTAAAAAACACAATTAAAAAATTAGGTTTAGAAACACATGCCATCAATTTTATAAATGAAGATGCTACAAAATATAACATTTCAAAAAGCTTTTCTCCTGATATTATTGTAAGCGAAACCATGCAACGTGCTCTAGATAGTGAGCAACAAGTTTCTATCTTTTATAATTTAATGAAGCAAGCTAATTCTGATACTATTTTTATTCCAGAGAAAATAACATTATCTATTGGCTCAAGCGCTTATGAAATTCAGAAACCTGATACTCTACAAAAATACCATCGTAAACATCACAAGGTTTTTGAAGTTAGTAAAGAAGCCATGAACTCGGAAAACTGGTTATTTGATAAAACTACTACCCAGTTGAATTTTGCTAAAAAACAGACTATTTTAAAAATTGAAGAACTTTCTAGAGCTAAAGAAATTGTAGTGATGACAGAAATTACAATTTATAAAAATGAGAAACTTCTTATAAATGAAAGTGGCTTAACCGCTCCTAAATACATTGAAGATATTTCTAACAACAAAAAAGAGCCCTTAACTATCGAGTCTCAATATGTAATTGGCTCTGAACCCAAGCTTGAAATAAAAATTATTTAAACAAACTTTAACTTTACTCCTTTTTTCTCAGCATAAATTTTAGCCGCCTCATCTAGTTTAAGGTTTTTCTCTTTAAACTCCTCTAAACTTTTTGCTTTAAACTCTTTAATCAATTGATTAATTTCTTGTTGAGTTTTTCCCTCGTCATACATATATGCTATTTCTGCATAGTCTTTTTTATATAAGTCTATGCTATACTCAAACAACTCTATAGAAGTGCTAATTAACTCTTTTGAGTCTTCGTTTACTTCTAACTTTTGAACATCTTTTAAACTTTTTTCTAAATCTGGAATTGTTACCTTATGAAGATATTGAGAGAATGTTGCTGCATATTCTTCTCCATCATTATCATAATACTTTAGATATTCATTCTTTTGTAATTCTTTAAGTTGCTCAAAATATCCAATACCATAATTAGCCGTTAACAAATTGGCTTTTAATACTGTTTTTTCAACAACTTTTTGCGGAGTTTCTTTCTGACAGCTTACTAAGAATACAAACGCTACCATGATTGTTAAAACATTTTTTATCTTTTTCATTTTCGACAATTTTTTATCGGATTATAAAAGTAAACTTCCTTTTCTTATAAAAAAACATTGCAAACAAGGCTTTTGATTTTTTGATAGAAACCCCACACCCCTACCTATATTTTACCTCAGTTTGCAATGCTATAAATATTTTTCTTTTTCTTTCTTTATTAGGTTATATGAATAAGAATGAAGCAACAATCATCCAAATTCCTACTATAATACCTAATATTCCAAACTTTCCTTGTTTTGGTGCAATCTTCCCTCTCAACTGTTCTGCTTTTTCTTTAGCTTCAGCATTTTTTGATAAGAATAATTTATTTATCATTCCGTATCCTAACATAAATCCTAAGACAGCCTCAACTAAGCTACCTGCTAAGAAAGTTACCCACCAAATTGGCGCAGTAGTTAACCAGCCTATGTTTAAAACTGCTGAAATAATTCCCCAAATACCCCAAATACAGAAGATAAGACCAATCCATCCTTGGTAAGGCTCTATTTTTTCTAGCAATTCTTTAGCGTTTGGTTTTTTTGATAAAATTAAAGATGGCACTGCCACAATACTTAAAAACACTAATGAGATTCCGTAAATCATGTTTAATTAAAATTTAAATGGTTTGTATATTGATTTTTATTATTTATGAATTAAAAAGTGCTGAAGAAAACATAAACAGCATTAAAAAAGTTACGATGATAAGCCCTGAAAACATCCACCAAGGAGTTTTACTGGTTTGCTTATATTCTTTGGCTTTTCGTTGTAAATCTGGAGGCATTTGACTTTTACTCATCTCTAATTTACAATGTCCGCAAATGCTATATGTTTTTTTGAATAATGGGAAAACGGGAATCCAAAATATATGCACATACAATCTATTCACCTGAATAAATAAACGCTCTGATGTATTACAATAACTACAACTGTGATTGTTTACTGGCTGTATGTTTATTTTAGCTTCACGCCACCCAAAAATGACCATAACTTTATTGCTTAATAATTACGGTACAAAGATGCGTTGGAAGTGTTTCTTAAAATAGACTGAAACTAGCGAAAGTTAATACCCTGTTTTCAGGGGGTAGACGCAAAAACTACTCTACTAAGCCCAGTTTTATTGCGTATTTAGTTAAACCTGCTAAGTTTTTTACGTTAAGTTTAGATATTAAATTCTTTCTATAACTTTCAATAGTATGTTTACTTAAAAAGAGTTTATCTGCTATTTCTTGTGTAGTATATTCTTCTGCAATTAGTTTAAGTACATCTTTTTCTCTTGCTGTTAGCATTACAGAGGTTTCTTTTCTTTTATTAAAAACATTTTCCATATAAGCTTCTCGTACAGATTGTGAGAAATACTTTTCACCTTTAAGAATGGTTTGTACAGCTTGTAGCAATTCAGATTGTGTTGCATTTTTAGACAGATATCCGTCAACATTATTCTTTATTAATGCATCTATCATCCCTGTATCAGTATGCATACTTACTATTAATGTTTTAATATCTGAGCGTTCTCTTTTTATATAATCGTTCAATGTAATACCATCTATATCTGGCATAGAAATATCACTAATAACAATATCTATATGTTGATCTGGATTTGTTTTTATGTATTTTATTACATTTTCACCACTGTTTGCCGTTAATAAGATATTGTAAACATCTTCATTGTTAAAAATGTTCAACAATCCATCTAAAAACATCTTATGGTCATCAACTAAAATAATATTATAAGTCATCATATATTAATTTAAAGGTACATCAATATCTATCACTGTTCCTCTGCTAGGGAAAGAGTTAATTAAAATATTTCCCCTAATTGTTTTTAATCTATCTTTTAAATTTTGAAACCCTAATCCGTATTTTACTTTTTCTTGATCAAACCCAACACCATCATCTTCAAAAAGTAGTTGTATGGTATTATTAAATACAGAAAGTTGAATATCTATTTGTGTTGCCTTGGCATGTTTTAATGCATTGGTCAATAATTCTTGAATTATTTTATAGAGCTCTACTTTTAAGTTCTCATCAATTTGATTCACCTCTTCTGCTGGATGAATTTGTAACGTTATTTGTTCTTTAGATAATGCCTTAACATTATTTATATACTCTGTTATAATTGTTGTAAAAGCAGAATCTTTAAACTTTTTAGGCATTAAGTTATGAGACAACTCTCTTACCTGATTATACGTTTCATCTACTTGTTTAATGAGGCTTTCTTGTTCTAACTTGCTCTTATTTGATAATTGTAATTTTATCGTTGCTAAGTTTCCTCCAATACTATCGTGTAACTCTCTGGCAATACGTTTTCTTTCGTTATTTTGCCCTTCTAGTGAAGCTTTTACCAACTTTAACTCTTGGTCTTTAAGTAACGTAGTTATTTTTTGTTGATTTACTTCTTCTAAAGTCTTATTAAGTTTACTTTGTGTTTGTAATTTTTGATAGTACATATACAACAAAGCTAGTACAGGTATTAATACAATAAGAAAGGCTATTAGTATGTATGCCTTCACTGTTTTTTGTCGCTCTATCTCTTGCTTTTGCTCTAGAGTTTTATACTGTACTTCTAGCTCATTGACTTGCTGTTTATTTTGACTTACTAAAATTTCATTATTTACACGATTTAATTGTGTCATTAAAGCATGTGCATTTTTATAATCTCCAGTTTCAGCATAAGCATTTTGAAGACCTAAAATAGCTCTTCTTTCTATTTCTAAATTTCTCCACTGAATAGAGTTTATATATACTGTAGATAATATAGTTTTGGCGTTTTCATAGTCTTTCTCTTTTAAATAAAAATTACCTATTACATTTCCTGCCTTAGCATATAAGGTATAGAAGCCTCTGGATAACGATTCGTTAAAAACATTGTAACAAAGATCTAATGCCTCATCTATTTTACCTTCTTTTTGTAATATTCTACCAAGCCATAAGTCAATTTTTAATGCCTCTTTTACAAAGTCATCTGATACATAAAATAGTTTTGCTTTCTCATAATTTTCTTTTGCTTTTTCAAACTCTTTTCTTGTATAATAAATGAAACCAAGCTCAAAAAGAGCATCGTGTTTTAGTTTTTCGTTTGGAGCATCTTCAACACACTTTTCTATGATTGCTTTTCCTTCTTCTTCTTTTCCTCTAACATACTTTACAACCCCAAGCCCTATTCTATTTTTAATAAACAATTCATCATTTGGTTTACTGTTTGAGTGCTCTATTCCTTTAAAAAACCACTTCAAAGCTTCATCAAAAAGTCCTTTTTCTAACTTTCCTTCAGCTACTATACTAGAAACCTTTGATAAATGATTTTCTTTATCTATCAATTTATTCTTAGTTGTTTCCGTATACAGTTTATTTCCATAGTATATAATGGAATCTAAATTTCCTTTTTCTCTATGAAACTCTATAAGATCAAATGTGGCATCATATTTAGCTTTGAAGTTTTTTGCCTTATTTATTTTTGAAAAAAGAGAATCATTAGGTATTGTAGGGTTTACACCAAAGGCCTTAAATCCTTGCACTCCTCCCGACTGCGACATCCCTTTTAAAGCAAAAAACAAAAGAACTGTGATTATAGCTTGCTTTACAAATAATAATCTCATTTCTTTTTTTAAGTAACCTATTCTCATCCCAATTATTAAATCTTTTCTATAAACAATAAGAACCGCTAAAATTACATAACATTTTTATTTCTTAATTAACTATTAACAACTTTATTATACACAACCCATCTCCAAAACAGTAACAGTTTTTATAAAAAAATAAAAAATATTTTTTATAGTTAGGAAACCTAACTATATTTGTATCAAAATTTAAAATCAATATAATTATGAGTAAATCTATTTTTTATCACGCAGGTTGTCCTGTTTGTGTAAGCGCAGAACAAGACATTATTAACTTAATTGGTTCTGATAATGTTGAAGTTGTTCATTTTGGAGAAGACAAAAGTCGAATTTTAGAAGCCGAAAATGCCGGTGTAAAATCTGTACCTGCTCTAGTTACTCCAACAGGAAATGTACTTCACATTAATTTTGGAGCTTCAATGGACGAAGTAAAAGGATAATTTTTTTGCTCTATAAAGTTAGGACTCCTAATTTTATAGAGCTTTTCAATATTATAAACTAAATAAAATGAAAGTAGCTGTTTGGGATACATATGTAACAAAGAAAGATAATACAATAATGCATTTTGATATTATTGTTCCTTCAAACAATAAAGACACTAACATAATTTTTAATTATGGTACGGAATATTTAAAAACTAAAGGCCTAGAAAACCTTGAACTATCTTCAAAAGAATGTGTATTTTGCCATATTGAAATACTCAAACCTGAATGGGAAGATTCTATACATAAAAAAGGGTATTTTATATACGAAATGGAAAACTGTAATTAATGAAATCTCCTTTTGACTTAGATCAGCAAAACAATAAAATTGAAAGCAAAATAGTTGTGGCTTTAGAACGAATTTCTGAAGCTTTTAGGGTACTTCTTTGGAATGAAAGCAAGGAGAACTCTTTAAGCCCTATTCAAATTCAACTTCTGATTTTTTTACTGTTTCATTCAGAAGAAAAATGTAAAGTGAGTTATTTAGCTGAAGAGTTTAACATGACTAAAGCTACTATTAGTGATAGTATTAGGGTTTTATTAAAAAAAGAATTAGTTCAAAAGTTTCATAACCCTAGCGATACTAGAAGTTATATTATTGGTCTAACTGAACAAGGAAAACAAATAGCAGAGAAATCCGCTAATTTTACTTTCAATATTGAGAAACCTTTAAGTTCATTGCCTGAAAAGCAGAAAAAAGATATTTTAACTGGACTTTTGAAAGTAATATACCAGTTAAATCAAACAGGAGTAATAACCATACAACGAATGTGTTTTACTTGTTCTTATTATCAAAATGAAAACAATGAGCATTTTTGTAAACTTTTACAATCTAAACTAGCCTCTAAAGAGTTAAGAATTGATTGTCCTGAACATGAATTTAAGAGTTAATATTTTAAAGCATCAACCCTACTTCTTAACGGTATGTTAAAAGGTTTAATTTATTACGTACAACCTTTTATTTTTGACAAAAAATTATAAAATGGCTATACATAACTTGATTCTTCAGTCGAAAGAAACAACTATTGAACTACACGAAGTTCATCTAAGTGATAAAAACAAAAACACATTACTACAACTATTAAAAGAATTTAAACACGTTGCTGTTTTAGATAAATACAAACTGCCTGTTGATAATAAAATTTTATTGTTTGGACATACTGGCTGTGGTAAAACTACCACTGCAAAGGCTATTGCTAAAAAGCTCGATAAAAAAATCATCACACTTAATTTAGGAAGTATCGTCTCTTCAAAATTAGGAGAAACAGCTAAAAACATATCTGAGGTTTTTAAAAAAGCCACTAGAGAAAGCGCTGTCTTATTTTTAGATGAGTTTGATTACATCGGTAAAGCTCGAGATTATGATAGTAAAGATTCTAGTGAGATGAAACGATTGGTTAATACAGTTATTCAACTTGTAGATCAACTTCCAAATGACGTTTTATTAATTGCTGCTACGAATCACTCTAGTGTTATTGACACTGCTCTTTTAAGACGTTTTCAACTGAAGCTTAAATTCGAAGCTCCTAATGAATCAGATTTAGATAGTTATTATGAAGCTTTACTACAACAGTTTCCCGAAGAATTTAGAGAAGTGAATCGTATCTATGGGATATCTTATGCAGAAGCAAAAGACATTACTTTTAGAGCTGTAAAAAATAAAATTATTGAAAAAGAAGAACTTAATAGTCAATTAGTAAATGGATAATATTCAAAACAACCTCAACATTATTCATCAAAGAATACAATTTTCTTGTAAAAAAGCTAATAGAAACCCAAAAGATGTTCGTTTATTATTAGCTACAAAAACGGTAAATACAGACAAAATAAATTTTGCTTTAGAGCAAGGTGAATCTCTTGTTGGTGAAAACAAAGTACAAGAGCTAAAACAAAAATGTAATGCAATAAAACACTTGCAACCTGAAGTGCATTTTATAGGTCATTTACAAAGTAACAAGATTAAAGAAGTTATAAAGTGGGCTAGTTGTATTGAATCTATTGATCGCTTATCTGTTGCTCAAAAATTGCATCAACGATTAACTTTAGAGGAAAAAGAAATAGATGTATACATACAAGTAAACACCTCTTTTGAAGAAAGCAAATTTGGTGCTAATCCAGAGGAAACTATTGAGCTTGTAAAAGAAATTTCAAAGTTTACAAACATCCATATAAAAGGATTAATGACTATTGGTCTACTAAGCTCAGAATCAGATGAAGTTCGAAAATGCTTTCAACTTTTAAAACAACTTCAAGAAGAAATTAAAGCACTTCAAATTCCTAATGTTGCTATGGAAGAGCTTTCAATGGGAATGAGTGGTGATTTAGAAATTGCTATTGAAGAAGGTGCTACTATTGTACGAGTTGGAACAGCTATATTTGGAGAACGAATATACCCTGACAGCTATTACTGGAACGAAACAAAAAATAACGCTTAGTTTTTCTGTACTCTTTTTAAGTTTAACAAATCAATAGGATTAATTCCTAAACCTGTAACATTTTTCTGTGTAAAACGAATTACCTCATCGTAATATAACGGTACAATTGGTGCTTCAGTAATTACAATGCTATCCATTTTTTGGTATAATCTATGACGCTTTTTTACAGATACTTCTTTAATAGATTGTTCGTACAAAGTATCAAAAAGTTCATTTTTAAAATGCGTGTAGTTAGGTCCATTAGGAGTAAAATTTTTACTGTAAAATAACGACACATAGTTTTCCGCATCAGGGTAATCAGCAATCCAACTTGCTCTAAAAATAGGCAGCTTACCATTTGCTTTTCCTTGGCGCAATGTTGAAGGCGGAATCACATCTACTTTGGTAGCTATTCCTATTTTTTGCAATTCACGTTGAATAAACTCGCACAAATCTAAATAATTGCTGTTCGTTGTAATGGCTATTTGTGGATTCTCATCTCCTGTCTCTTCTTTGTACTGTGCTACTAACCTCTTCGCTTCTTCAGGTTTGTATGAATACCCTTGTTGATTATTGAATGAAGGCAATCCTTTGGGGATGAATCCACTTGTAGCAGGACTCCCGATTCCGTTCCGCAAAAACTTAATCATCTTCTCTCTGTCAAAACCATAATTTATAGCTTGTCGTATCAATTTAGATTTTGTTGGATGCTCCTCTTCTCCATCTAAATATATTCCTAAATATTCTG
The DNA here is from genome assembly GCF_964510395.1 of Tenacibaculum aestuarii. Classification (NCBI taxonomy): domain Bacteria; kingdom Pseudomonadati; phylum Bacteroidota; class Flavobacteriia; order Flavobacteriales; family Flavobacteriaceae; genus Tenacibaculum; species Tenacibaculum aestuarii. Next base: position 831,795 of record NZ_CAZEFY010000001.1, on the reverse strand, counting down.
TATTTAAATACGCTCCTGTTTGCATATTGATTTTAGAAACATATTTATCTTTTAAGGTTCCATCAGTATTTAGAATATCATCTTTATATGAGGCATCTAAACTCTTCATAAAATCTATATTTCCTTGAATAAACTGTAAAAACTCGCTTTGTTTGTCTGGTAAAAAAGTTACAGCTACTGCTTCTAAATACGGAAGTTGATTTCCTTTTTCATCCTTTTCAAAATAGAGTGGATTTTTTCTCAATACCAGCTTTGTATTTTCAACCCAAAGTTTAAAATGGAAAGGTCCTGTTCCAATCGGATTTGCTCTAAACTCATTCCCAAAATAATCAACAGCTTCCTTTGGAACTACAGAGCAATATTTCATAGCCAGCAATCCTAAAAAAGGTGGAAAAGGTTGCTTTAAATTAATTGTAAAAACTGAATCACTCTCTGCTTTAAAATTAGCAACATTTTGCAATACCCAACCACCTGGAGACGCCACATTTTTATCAAGTAATCGATTAAAAGAATATTCAAAATCTTTTGCTATAACTTTTCTTGTAGAGTCTCTTCCAAATAATTCATGCTTGTGAAATAATACATCATTCCTTAAATGAAACTGATAGGTTCTCCCATCTTCAGAAATTGTCCATTTTTTTGCTATTGAAGGTTGTACTTGTAAACTATCATCCAGCTCTACCAATCCATTATACAGCTGATTTACAGCCCAAATATTTCGTTGATCTTTTGTAAAAGCAGGATCTAATGAGGTAATATTTGAATGCTCATTATAGCGAAAAACTTGTTTATCTGTAAAGTTACTTTTCTCTTTTTTACAAGAAGTTATTACTAATAAAGCTATAAGAACTAATAAAAAATTATTTATTCTTTCGTCTATTTTTATAGTACGTTTTATCTGCAATGTAAATGGTTTTATCAATTTTTGTAAAAACAGTAGATTTATCTTTACTTACTATTTCTAGCTCTTTAATCAAATCTATTTTTTTCTCTACTTCTACTCTCTTCTTTATTTCTTCAATTTCATCAGCAGAAAAAACAAAATCTATAAAACCATCTTCATAAACAGGTTTTATAAATTTAATAGATGAACTTTTATCCCAAACAACATAATCATTTCCTAAAATATTAATTAATTGAATCATATAAATTGGATCTGTTGCCGAAAATAAACTTCCACCAAATATGGATCCTACATAATTCTTGTTTTTATAACTAACAGGAATTTTCACTTTCACGTTCAATAAGTCATCAGATACATATATTATTTTTCCTGTAGACCTTTTGTACATTGGAGATAAGTTAAACCCATACTTAAATATGGTGCTTTTCTTAAAAAACTTACTTAAAAATTTATTTAGTACTGCGTACATGAATTTACTACCTTATTTATTACCCTTTTTCAAACCCATACTCTCGTTCTACTTTACATATACGTAGTTGATATTTTTTATACCATCTTTCTCTCCCTATATTTCTAGCTTCAGTATGCTCTATGTTATTTTTCCATTTTAAGATAGCATCCAAACTTTCCCAATAAGAAACCGTAATCCCTACATCACTTCTTGTCGATTCAACACCTAAATACCCTTCCTGTTCTTTAGCTAAATTGTCCATTTTTTCAGCCATTTCATAATATCCCTCTGTATCCTCAGAAAGAGTTGTGGTGAAAACCACTGCGTAATACGGAGGCTTTAAATTATCTACTATCATAAATTTAGTTCATATTTAGTTTCTGGTAAACCAATATCGTCACTTATAAATTTCTCTATAGCAACAAAATTGAATCGTTCTAATATTTTAGCGGAAGCTACATTTTCATCTACAACGCATCCAATCAATTTCTTCATTCCTATGGATTTACAATATTGTATCAATCCTTCACAAAGTTCAGTTGCAAAACCATTTCCCCAGTATCTTTCTATAAATCGATATCCTATTTCATCATTTCCTTCTTCATCTTTTACCAAAGCAACAGTACCTACAAATTCATTATCTGTTTTTCTTTCTATTGCATAAATCCAAAAATCATTAGTTAAGTTGCCATATCTTTTTATCAACTGCTCTAAATCTTCCTTACTTTCTTCAAAATTTTTAGGCTCACCTGTAGCGTATTGCAATACTTTCGGATTGCTTTCCAACTCATAAAACGCCTCTAAATCAGAATGTTTTAGTTTTCTAACTAATAGTCTTTTAGTTTCAAAAATCATGAATATTATCGTACTTTTGCAAACCTTAAACTGTTAAAAACAGTAGCAGATTAAATAAACTATACGAACTTCTAAAAAATTGAAGACTTGTACAAGACTTTTATTTTTTATTTAGGATAGAGAAAAGATGAATGCAGATAAAAAAGTAGCTTTTTATACGTTAGGTTGTAAATTAAACTTTTCAGAAACCTCAACTATTGCTAGAAACTTTGTTAACGAAGGTTTTGAACGTGTTGAGTTTGAAGAAAAAGCAGATGTATATGTGATTAATACGTGCTCAGTAACTGACAATGCTGATAAACGTTTTAAATCTATTGTAAAGTCTGCCTTAAAACAAAACGAAAACGCTTTTGTAATTGGCGTTGGATGTTATGCACAATTGAAACCAGAAGAGCTAGCTGCTGTTGATGGTGTTGATTTAGTATTAGGAGCTACTGAAAAATTTAATGTAACTAGTTACATTAACGACTTAACCAAAAATGAAATTGGTGAAGTGCATTCATGTGAAATTGAAGAAGCTGATTTTTATGTAGGTTCATATTCTATTGGCGATCGTACTCGTGCCTTTTTAAAAGTACAAGATGGTTGCGATTACAAATGTACGTATTGTACTATTCCTCTAGCTCGCGGAATCTCTCGTAGTGATACGTTGGAAAATGTACTAAAAAATGCCAAAGAAATTTCGGAAAAAGGAATCAAAGAAATTGTATTAACTGGAGTTAATATTGGTGACTACGGAAAAGGTGAATTTGGAAATAAAAAACACGAACACACCTTTTTAGAATTGGTACAAGCATTAGATAAAGTTGATGGAATTCACCGTTTACGAATCTCCTCAATAGAACCTAACTTGTTAAAAGATGAAACGATTGATTTTGTTTCTAACTCAGACACCTTTGTTCCGCATTTTCATATTCCGTTACAATCAGGAAGCGACACGCTTTTAAAGAAAATGAAGCGTCGTTATTTACGTAAAGTCTATACCGATAGAGTATCAAAAATTAAAGAGGTGATGCCTAACGTTTGTATAGGTGTTGATGTTATTGTTGGTTTCCCTGGTGAAACAGATGAACTTTTCTTAGAAACTTACAACTACCTAAGTGAAATGGATATTTCTTATTTACACGTTTTCACTTATTCTGAAAGACCGAATACAGAAGCGGTTGAAATGGATGGTATCGTACCTAAAAATGTACGTACAAAACGTAGTAAGATGTTACGCGGATTGTCTGTTAAAAAACGTAGAGCTTTTTACGAAAATCAATTAGGAAATACTCTTACTGTTTTATTTGAAGGTGAAAATAAAGAAGGATACATTCACGGATTTACCGAAAATTACGTTAAAGTAAAAGCTCCTTGGAATCCGGACTTGGTAAACACCCTACATAAAGTTACCTTGACTAAAATTGATGAAGATGGTTTAGTGCGTTTTGATTTTGTGGATACAGAAGTTATTGCTTAACTTGTTGCCTAGTTCACAAAATCAATAAAATTCACCTATGAAATATCTTTTATATTCCTTCTTAGTTTTAGGAATTTCTTGTAGTATCCCTAAAAAAAGTTCTGAAACTAAACTAGCTGAGCCAACTGAAAAAGAGATCACTATTGAAGAAGAAGTTACAAAGCCTACAATTTCTCAAAACGAGCTAATTGTTGTTCTTAAAAACGCTAAAAGTATTGATGATGTAAAATCACTTATAAAAAACAGCGGTTTAACTTGGAGCAAAATGGCTTATGAAACAGATGCTTCAAAAATAAGTATTATTGAAGTTCCTGAGGGAAAGCGTGAATTTTGGATTAATAAACTACAGGAAAGTGGTGAATTTAGATTGATTGATGCTAACACAGAAGAAAAATTAACTAACATCATTTCCGAAGAAAAAAATAATCTTTTAAGAATTATCAAAACTCCTTGCTTTGGTGATTGCCCTGTATATTCTGTTTCTATTGATAAAGAAGGAAATGTTGTTTACAACGGAATGGAATATGTACTGGTAAAAGGGATACAAAAATTTACACTGTCAAAAGAACAACTGCAAGAGTTGAATGATAAGCTTACTAAAAAGGATTTTGCTAGTTTTAAAGATGTTTATAGCAACCCTAAAATCCCTGATTTATCTAGTACCTATATTGTACATGACGGAAAACAAGTCTTAATTCGTTTATGGAAAGATATTCCTGATGAACTTATTGATGTCCATGAGTATATAGACGGTATTTTATTAGAAAAAAAGTTTTTTGAATAATGCCAAAAACTCACTTATATTTTGTTCCTGGTTTAGCTGCCAATACCAAAATATTTGAGCGCATTTCTTTACCAGAAGAACATTTTGAATTACATTTTTTAGATTGGCTTATACCTACTTCTATCAATGAAACTATTCAAGAATATGCGCAACGTTTGTGTGCTAAAATCCAACATAAAAACTCTATATTAATTGGGGTTTCTTTTGGAGGTATTATGGTACAGGAGATGAGTAAAATTATTGATTGCAAAAAGGTAATTATTATTTCTAGTATTAAAAGTAATAAAGAACTTCCAAAACGTTTAAGACTAGCTCAACTAACAAAAGCCTATAAACTTTTCCCTTCAAAAGTTATTGCAAACATTGAAAATTATGAACACTATTTTTTCAATGATTATTTAAAAAAAAGAGCAGAACTTTATAAAATATATTTATCAATAAGAGATAAAGATTATTTGCAATGGGCTATATACAACGTGTTACATTGGCAGCAAAAAGAACCACTAAAAGATATAACTCATATTCATGGAAAAAAAGACGAAGTTTTTCCTATTAAATATATTAAAAACTCTATTGAAATTGAGAATGGCACGCATGTGATGATACTGAACAAAGCAAAAACTATTTCTAAAATATTGGAAAAGGAATGTTTTTTGATGGATTAAATACCAGACCCCAATTTCAACAAAAACTAAAGAAAAAATGAATAAATCAATCCGCTTTTTATCAATTATAGCTATAGTATTCGTAGGAATTTTATTTACCAATACTATTAGTAAAACTAACGAACCAACTATTAAAAATGTAGCTGAAACCTATGAAGTCAAAGCTTTAAAACTACCTAACGATTTAAATTTAGCAGGAGAACGTGTTCCGTTAGAGAAACCAGACATTAAAGAACGAATGGATCGTGAATTATTAGTAAACACCTATTGGCAGTCTAACGGATTGCTACTAATAAAACGTGCCAACAAGTACTTCCCTATCTTAGAACCATTATTAAAAAAACATGGGTTACCTGATGACTTTAAGTTTTTAGCCTTAGCTGAAAGTGGTTTTATCGATGAAACTTCTAATGTAGGAGCTGCAGGTATGTGGCACTTTATGAAGCAAACAGGTAGAGAATATGGGTTAGAAATTAACAACAATGTAGACGAACGTTATCATATTGAAAAGTCTACAGAAGTAGCTGCTGAATATTTAAAAAAATCAAAAGAACGTTTTGGTTCTTGGACACTTGCTGCTGCAGCTTATAATGCAGGAAACTACGGTGTTTCTAAAAGATTAGATGAGCAAGGAGTAACAAGTTATTACGATGCTTTATTACCTGACGAAACTGAACGATATGTATTCAGAATTTTAGCCTTAAAAGAAATTATCACAAATCCAGAAAAATACGGTTTTACATTCGATAAAGAAGATTTATACACGTTACCTGAAACTTACACTGTAAAAGTAGATACAGCGATTACCAACATTGCTTTGTTTGCTAAAAAGTTTGGTACTACCTATAAAGATTTAAAACTACACAACTCTTGGTTAAGAGAAAACAAATTAAATAATAAGAGTAGAAAATTATACGAAATTAAAATCCCTGTTCAATAATGAATAAAGTAATGCCCTATTTTTATCTTATATTTGGTTTAGTTATACTATTTGATGGTGTTGCTCAATTTTTAGAAAACAAAGAGATATACAAGTTGCTTTTCTCTTGGACTACAACTGATAAATATTTTTATTTAGGTATAAAAATTATCTTTAGTTTATTCTTCTTTTTTACTGGATATAAGAGATTTAAAGCAAAAGCATAAAATAAAAAAGCTCATTCTTTCGAATGAGCTTTTTTATTTATTCACAACTTATTTTCTATTGAAAATCAGTGTTTAATTTTATGTAATCTAAGAATTCACGCTTGGTTTCTTTGTTTTTAAATGCTCCGCCAAACTCAGCAGTTACTGTACTACTTTCAATATCTTTAATACCACGTGAGTTAACACATAAATGTTTAGCGTCAATAACACAAGCAACATCTTGCGTTCCTAATGCTTCTTGCATTGCTTGTACTACTTGCATCGTTAAACGCTCTTGTACCTGCGGACGCTTAGCATAATACTCTACAATACGATTCATTTTAGATAAACCGATTACTTTACCATTTGAAATGTACGCCACATGAGCTCTACCAATAATTGGTAATAAGTGATGCTCACAAGTTGAGTACACGATGATATTTTTTTCAACTAACATTTCACCATACTTATAGGTATTGTCAAATGTAGAAGGCTCTGGTTTGTTTTCAGGATTTAATCCCATAAACAACTCATTCACGAAAGCTTTAGCTACTCTTTTAGGAGTACCTTTCATACTGTCGTCTGTTAAATCCATTCCTAAAGTTTCAAGAATTTCTCTAACACTCTCTTGAATTTTCTCAATTTTTTCTTTGTCAGAAATATCGAAAGCATCTGCACGTAAAGGTGTTTTTGCCGACGTACCGATGTGGTTCTCTCCTATTTCGTCTATTCTATCGTCATTCATTTTGTTGCTGTTCACTTCAAACATTTCTATCTAAAAATTAGTAGGGCGCAAATTTACAACATTGTTGGTAATTTACTGCACTTTATTTATCAATTCGTCTAAAGAACAAGTAGTTTGCTCTCCAACCACCATATCTTTAACAACAAGTGTACCGTTTTCAATAGTAGTTACTACAAACTCAATTTCTCTATTTATAGCGTATTTCCACTGCTTTTTTTGTTGATTATTACTAGTTGCAACATCAGGATACATCTCTGCCTTTATGTCATTACTACGTAATGTTTTTATAATTTTTACCTTTTCTAAACTCTCGTTTTCATCAAAATTTAAAAACAATACTTTTGGTTTTGGTAATTCTACCGCTTCAAAAAGGCCTAATTCTTCCATTACCAAATAGATCCTGTCTAATCCGAAAGAAATTCCTACTCCAGAAACGTCTTTTAACCCGAAGATTCCTGTTAAGTCATCATAACGACCACCACCTCCGATAGATCCCATCTTTACACCTTCTGGCGCTGCTACTTCGTAAATAGCACCTGTGTAATAGTTCAATCCGCGAGCTAAGGTTACATCTAACTCTAAACTTGCAGAATCTAATCCAATGCTTTCAACACTATCAACCACAGTTTTTAAATCAGCCACTCCTTGTAATCCTTCTTCCGATCCTTGTAACATAGCCTCTAAAGAAGCTAACTTATCTTGATTGCTTCCAGAGAAATTGAATAACGGTTGTACTTTTTCAATAGCTTCAGCAGAAATTCCTTTCTCCAACATCTCCTTAACCACACCGTCTTTTCCTATTTTATCTAACTTATCTAAAGCCACTGTAAAATCAATCAACTTGTCTGATGCTCCGATTACCTCAGCAATTCCAGATAAGATTTTTCGGTTATTGATTTTGATAGTCGTACCATTTAAGCCTAACTTACTAAAAACGGTATCATATAATTGAACAAACTCAACTTCTTGCCATAATGAAGTACTTCCTACTACATCGGCATCACATTGATAAAACTCACGGAAACGTCCTTTTTGAGGTCTATCCGCTCTCCAAACTGGTTGAATTTGGTAACGTTTAAACGGGAATGTAATTTCGTTTTGGTGTTGTACTACGTAACGTGCAAACGGCACCGTTAAATCGTAACGTAATGCTTTTTCAGAAATTAAAGATGTATTTTTTTTTGAGTCTAAAACTTTTATTTCATCAATATGTTTTGAAAAAAGTTTTTTGTAAAGTCTTTCTCTAAATGGAATCAACTCAAAGATTAAATCTTTTTCAAAAACTTCTTCACTAAAAAACAATTCCAATGAACTCTTCACATCTTCCTTATTATCTGTAAAAAAAGTTTTAAAAAAAGTTTTTTGGTCTTCTTTTATATTCTTAATCTGACTAAAAACTAAATCAAGATTATCAAAAAAGGGGTCTATGTTTCCTTCTTCTCTCTTTTGTGCCTCTATAAGCAAATCTAATAATGAATTAAAAACACTTGAAATAGTTACTGCTTCTATAACATTTCTTCTTACATCTTTCAAATAGTCCCCTGAATTCAAGATTTTAAAAATCAAACGATCTCCCTCTTCACCATATTTTCCCATTAAAGTTTCAGAATTTTCAAAACTTGGCGTTTCAATAGGTTGAAATCCGAAATTTTCAAACGAATGTTTAATCGTATTAAAAATGTAATTTCTTTTTGCTACTTCTGTTGATGAAAAATCTCTTGTTCCTTTTGGGATTCCTGGTTTCATTTTATTAGTTTTTAGTCGTTAGCTCTTAGTCGTTAGTTACACTAAGTACTAAAGTATATTTATAATTATGAATTAATTGACAATTTGTAATTGTTAATTCCTAATTTGATTTGCGTTTTAGCCTGCAAATATCCGAAAAAATATGAAGAAAAATATTATTTAGCTCTCGCTTTATTTTTACGCTTTAAACGGTAAATCGTAGCATTTAACTCAAAACCTAAGAGTAGAATAATTGCGTTTAACCATACGAAAAGCATCAAAATTAATAAGGTTCCTATTGAACCATATAATTGGTTATACTGAGCAAATTTTACCACGTAAATTCCGAATAAGTAGAATGTAAACATTGAAACAACAGTGGTTAAAATAGCGCCCGGAGAAAAGAATTTTACATCTTTACCTTGTTTGGTTCCGTATCTAAAAAGTAGCGATACAATGGTAAAAATCATAACAAGAAACAAGAAACCTCTTCCGTAGTAAAACAAATCTAAATCTCCTGTATTTAACCATCCAAACTTATGGATTCTTGTCAACGCTATTTGATAAAAAATAATCAAAGTTACCGTTACAATTAAGAAAAAAGACATGAGTAACGATACTCCTAAAGAAATAATATAGGCTTTAAAAACACTTCTCATTTCTTTGACATGGTACGAATATTCAAATCCGCCAAAAATGGCATTTACACCATTCGTCATTAAAAAAATAGAAGCAAAGAAACCAAACGATAACAATCCGCCATATTGATTGTTAATAATATCTTTTATAACAAGATCTACCGCTTCAAAGGTTTTAGGCGGTAATGCTTCTTGCATTAATGAAAGTAGCCCTTCTTGAAAACCTTCAATTGGGATATATGGGATAAGTGTTAAAATGAATAATAAAAATGGAAAGATTGCCATAAAGAAACTAAAAGCAATACCTCCTGCCCTTGTTGTTAATGCTCCTTTTACAATACCAATAACATACATTTCAAGTACATCATACAAAGACATTCCTTCTAACCCTGGAATTTTAATCTTTTTCCCGAAGGCTACCAACCAGTTTATTACTGGAATCTTTTCAAGGTTATCTTCTATAGGTTTTGTCATTTATTTTTACTTTTTCACTTTGTTACTCTGCTACTTTTTTACTTTCAAACTTTACTCCACCACAATATCATACTTATACAATAATCCTACAATGTTTTCATTGGAAAATTTAGCTTTTTTAATGCTATTATTTTCAGGATCGATCGCAAAATTAGTGGCAGTTATAAGATCTGCTTTTTCTAAATTCGTCTGATCAAAAATTGCTCCTTTTAAATCACACTCTTCAAAAAGGCTTTTGTTTACATCAGCTTCCGTAAAATCTACTTCTTGCAGATTACAATTTACAAATTTTGTAGCGGGAATTTTTAATTGGTAAAACGAAGATAAGTTTAGCTGGCAATTATGAAAGCTCATTTCTAGCAAAAAGTTGTTGCATTCATTAAACTTTACCCCAACCATTTTACAGTTTTCAAAAGTGCAATCTTTAAAAAAAGTGTGGTTTACCACTGTATTACTAAAATTACAGTTGATAAACTCACACTCTAAAAATTCGATATTTGAAGCATGTACGTTCTCGAAATTGCAATTCTCAAACGTACAGCTGTCATATTCTCCTTTGTTGATTTTTGTTAGTGTAAAATCAACTTTTGTAAATGTTTCGTTGTCAAAGAAATCATTCATTTATTGTAATCCTCTCGCTTTTAACATTGGTTCAGCTTGCGGATCTCTTCCTGCAAAAACTTTATACATTTCTGCATAGTCCATCGTATTTCCTTTCGATAAGATTTGTTCTCTAAACTTCTGACCGTTTTCTCTGGTTAACAATCCGTTGTTTTTAAACCAGTCGTAGGCATCATGACTTAACATTTCTGTCCATAAATACGAGTAGTACCCTGCACCGTATCCTCCGTTAAAAATATGTGCGAAATATGTTGAACGGTATCTTGGTGGTACCTCATCAATCTTTAACTTCATTTTAGCTAACGCTTCTTCTTCAAATTTAGCTACATCTTCAATGTTCGTATCTGCTGATATGGTGTGCCATTGCATATCTAAATTAGAAGATGCTAAGTTTTCAATAATTGAATACCCTTGATTGAACGTTCCTGCATTCTTAATTTTTTGTAATAACGCATCTGGAATCACTTCTCCTGTTTTATAATGTAAAGCGTAGTTATTTAACACCTCTGGATGTGTTGACCAGTTTTCATTGAACTGCGATGGAAACTCTACAAAGTCTCTTGCAGTACTTGTTCCTGAAATTGATGCATATTTTTGATTTCCGAATAAACCATGTAACGCGTGTCCGAACTCATGGAACGTAGTTTCTACATTATCAAAACTGATTAATGCTGGTTCTCCTTCTGCTGGTTTTGGGTAATTACAAACATTGTAAATTACTGGTTTTTGTCCTCTTAATTTCGATTGCTTTACAAAAGCTCCCATCCACGCACCACCGCGCTTACTGTCTCTTGCAAAGAAATCTCCGTAGAATAATCCTAGCTTGCTTCCGTCTTCTTCAAAGATTTCATACACTACTACATCTGGATGATAGGTAGGAATGTCGGTACGCTTTTTAAAGGTGATTCCGTATAATTTTGTAGCAGCGTAAAACACTCCTTTTTCTAATACGTTGGTTAACTCAAAGTATGGTTTTACCTCGTCTTCATTTAAGTTGTATTTAGACTTACGTACTTTTTCAGCAAAATGATTCCAATCGTATGGTGCTAAGGTAAAATCGTTTCCTTCTTTATTGATTTCTGCTTGAATTTCTTTCGTTTCAGCAGCTACTTTTGCTAATGAACCTGGAATTAATCCGTTGAACATTTCAAAAACTTTATCTGGTGTAGATGCCATTGTTCCTTGTAAACTCCAGCTTGCAAAGTTGTCAAAACCTAAGATTTGCGCTTTTTTAGCACGTAACAAAGCCATTTTCTTTACCAAGTCGCTTGTGTTATAATCACCCGCATCAGTTCTGTGAATTGATTTTTCAAACAATTCTTTACGAACTTCTCTATTTTCTAACGTTTGTAATAACGGTTGTTGTGTAGTGTTGATTAATTGGATTTCATACTTCCCGTCTTTTTCTAAACCTTTAATTGTTTCTTCTGAAAGTCCTTTTAACTGTTCTTTATCGGTAACTGTTAACCCTCCTTTTTTACTCGCGTCTAATAACTTCTTTCCGAAGTCGTTAGATAAACTTGCTAATTCTGCATTGATTTCTTTTAACTCGTTTTTCTTTTCTTCAGATAAGTTAGCTCCTGCTTTTACAAAGTTTTTGTAATACTCTTTTACCAAGTGTTTAGACTCAGCATCCAACTCTAAATTTTCTACATTATCGTGTACCGCTTTAATTTTTTCAAACAACTTAGTGTTTAATAAAATTTCATCGTTGTGTTTAGAAAACTTAGGCGCTAATTCTTTTTGATTGTCTTTAATCGTATCGTTCGTATGAGCTCCTGCTAATGCATAAAAAACAGCCGTAGCATTGTCTAATGTTTTGCTACTTTCCTCTAACGCTACAATTGTATTTTCAAAAGTTGGAGCTTCAGTGTTTGCTACAATTTTAGCAATCTCTTCATTTTGAACTTCCATACCTTTTAAAATTGCAGGCATAAAGTGTTCGTTCTTTATTTTAGTAAAATCTGGTGCTCCAAAATCTAAAGAACTTTTTACTAATAATGGATTTTCTACCATGTTTGAAGTGGTTTCTTTTTTAGTTTGCTCTGTTTTACACGACATAGCCACTACTAGTGTTGCTATGAGGAATAGTTGTTTTTTCATGATGTATTAAGTTATATTAATCAACAGCTTTTAAGCTTAAATCCATATTGTAAACCGAATGTGTTAAGGCTCCTGATGAGATAAAATCAACCCCACACTCTGCATATTCTCTAATGGTTTTTTCGTTGATTCCTCCAGAAGATTCTGTTAAACATTGCTCTCCTATCATAGCTACCGCCTTACGGGTATCTTCATAATTAAAGTTGTCTATCAAAATTCTGTACACACCTTCGTTTTGTATAATCTCTTCAATTTCTTCTAGGCTACGTGCTTCTACAATAATTTTAATATCTAGTCCTTTTTCCGCTAGGTATTTCTTAGTCTTAGTTATTGCTTGTGTAATTCCGCCTGCAAAATCGATGTGATTGTCTTTAATCATTACCATATCGTATAAAGCGAATCGATGGTTTTCACCACCACCTATTTTTACCGCCCATTTTTCTAAAGCACGAATTCCTGGTGTGGTTTTACGGGTATCTAACACCTTGGTTTTGGTTCCTTCTAACAAATTAGCAAAAAACTTAGTTTTGGTTGCAATAGCACTCATACGTTGCATTGCGTTTAGCACCAAACGTTCTGCCATTAAAATAGACTGCGATTTTCCTGATACATAAAAAACAATATCTCCATACTTCACTTTTTCACCATCATTTATTAATGTTTCAACTTCTAACTCAGGATCCACATAAGCAAACACCATTTTAGCAAATTCTACTCCGGCTATTATACCTTCGTCTTTTACTAATAATTTTGCTTTTCCTGTTGCATCAGCAGGTATGCATGATAATGATGTGTGATCGCCATCGCCTATATCTTCTCTAATAGCATTTGCTATAATTAAATCTAACTCTTTATTAAATTGTTCTTGTGAAATCATAGTATTGAATTATTGACGTAAAAATACAATTATTTTTAGTTCTCTGTTTTGGGTTCGCAGCTTATTATTCTGGTAATTTTCACCACTTCTTTACAAACAATTTGACACTCTTGATTAAAATACTTGCTTTCACGACCATCTTTTAATTTTCTTCTTTACTTTTTTATAGTTTGCTATCTTTAAAACCTAATTGTTATAAAGAAAAACAAATTTTCTTTCAACTTATAACTACTCTTATATCATGGCTATAAACTATCCTTTTGGTCTTCCGTTAAAACATAATTTTGCTGAATTTGTGCATTACAACGGTTTATTTCTTCCGCATGAAACTGATAGAATTTTGAATTTATGGAATGAAAATCAAAAAATTAAGGCTACGCTTAGCGGAGCAGACACCTACGATGATGAGCTTAGAAAAAGCGATGTAATGTTTATTGAAAACACGCCTGAAACTGAATGGATATACAACCGATTGGCGGGTTTGGCTATTCAGTGTAATAACGAACGATATTGGTTTGATTTGTTAGGTTTTCACAATAATTTACAATTGGCTAGCTATACTGAGGGTGACTTTTTTGATTGGCATTTGGATTTTGGTGCAGGTGAAATTTCTGATAGAAAACTAAGTATTTCCATGCAATTATCTGACCCTGATGAATATGAAGGTGGTGATTTACAGTTTATGCTGAATCAAAAAATTGTAAGTGCTCCTAGAGAGAAAGGTACCATCATTGTTTTTCCTTCTTTTATGATGCATCGCGTAACTCCTATTACCAAAGGGGTTCGTAAATCTATTGTGGGTTGGATTGCAGGACCTCCGTATAGATAGATTATTAAAAGGATTTATGGAATCCCGTAAGAATGTATACACACATTGTATTAGGTTCGCAGGAATTGCACAATTAATTAACACTCGTTAATAACTTTACTTTTGATAAAATACTGGTTTTGCTATATTTGATAACCTATAAAATTGCTATCCTTTATTTGTGATATCCCTTGCTATTGTCGGGATAACAAAAGTTAAACTTAGCATATAACGAGTTGGCATTAATTTAAAAAATGAAGAAACACCACACCTTACTGCTTACCATATTATTTATTGCTTGTATCACATACATTACCTTGCATATTTATTGGTTTTCCAATGAGCCAGAATGTTTTTTTAAAGCATATGAAGTTGGACAGATAGTAAACAAACTCTGTTTAAGCTATATAGCAGCTTTTATATTTTATTTAGTAGTAAACTACCTACCACAAAGAAAAAGACGTAAAAAACTACTTGAAAATCTCGACACACAAATAAACGTTATTGAAAATTGCCTAAATCAGATTTTGAAAGAGTTGAATTACCAAACTGATCAGGAAACTCTAACAATAGATAACATCACTCAAAAAGAACTAAAAAATGTCCTATTAAACACATCCCCAAAACACAAATCATCCATTAACTACCCTAACAATAAAAACGCTAGTATTTTAAAGGTCATTGAAGTGAATTTTAAAGTTGTTCAAAACGAATATTTGGACTTAGAAAAACATTATGATTTATATTCAGTGAATTTATACAAGCTATTAAAAGAAAGAATTAGAGATAAATCAATACATACTTTTCCAGTTGGTTTAAAGATGATTGCCGAAATATCTAAAACAAATCAACAAGACAACCTTGGTCTATTTGACACAATTTTATTTTCATACATAGAGAACACAAAAGAGTTTATATCGGAATGGAAAAAGAATAAAAACTAATGCCAACACCGTGTAAAAATAATTGCTTGGTTCTAGCCTACTCGGAAAATCCTATGGATTTTCCTCTGGTTCGTCCATTTTTAGTAAGTTAGTTGCTTACACACGCAACTATCCTTACACAAACCGTTGAGCTTAATTAAATGAAAACAATACTTGATAACTGCAAAACATTATTTTTAGATGAGCTTCATTATAATGAAAGCTTACAACTCATCGTATCTGAAGGAATTCTTTTAAATGAGAATCAATCAATAAAAATTGGAGAAGGAACTATTGATAATGTAAAACCGATCGTGATTACAGAAAATAGTAAAAAATTTAAAATTGAATTTGACTTTGATGACATAATTAACTTTCAAGTAATTGATGAATCTTATACAATGTTTGATAAAAATGAAATAAGTGACACTAATGGATTTCTTCAAATTATATTAAAATCTGACTATTTATCATACGTGGAAAAAAGTCATGGTTGGTATAAAGATGTGGTTGATAAAGAAGGAAAACATTATAGATTGTGGACTGAAAGCGACATAATTGATATAATATCAATTGAGAAACCAAAAATTGAAATATTAGAGAAAAACTAAGCTCTATAAAGAGCTGAGATAAAAACAAGTAAATTTTATATCAAAGTATTTTTATAGTTCATATTATACGGTAAACCTGTTTTAGCAGCTTATTACACACCTCTATTAAGCAAGTTTTTTAACCTAAAAGCTATCTCTTTAAAATTTGTCAAACATTCGTAATTTTGCCGTATGAAAATAAAACTACTCGCCATAGGCAAAACTGACAATAAACAGTTACAGCAATTAATTGACGAATACCAAAACCGATTAAAACACTACGTAAAGTTTGAGTTGGAAGTAATACCAGATATTAAAAACGTTAAAAACCTAAGCGAAGCACAACAAAAAGAAAAAGAAGGCGAATTAATTCTGTCTAAACTACAAGCTACCGATCAGCTAATTTTATTGGATGACAAAGGAAAGCAACATACTTCAATGGAGTTTTCAGAATACTTACAAAAGAAAATGAACTCTGGTATTAAACAACTGGTATTGGTTATTGGAGGTCCTTATGGTTTTTCTGAGGCTGTATATAGTAAAGCGCAAGGAAAGTTATCGTTATCAAAAATGACCTTTTCTCATCAAATGATTCGCCTATTTATTGTGGAGCAAATTTACCGTGGATTTACCATTCTTCGTAACGAACCGTATCATCACGAGTAAATTATTTCCTTTTTCAAAAAAGCCATATAAAACAATGTTCTTTTAGTAAGAAGCTGTATTTTTGCGCCCAAAAAAAATAAAACTTATTAAAATGAAAACATTAAGATTATTAGCTTCAATCTTTTTTATCGCCCTTGTTAGCACACAACAAATTTCTGCACAAGACGAAATAAACACCTTAAAAACTCAGGTTAAGAGCAAACAAGACCAAATTAGTGCTAATGAAGAAATTTTAATGAGTGGTGTTACCGCTTTAAAACGTGTAAAAGGAAATTTAGAGCGTTTTAAAAAGAGTAAAAAAGCTACCAAACAAGAGGTAGAAAGAAAAGAAAAAATCGTTGCAAACATGCAACAAAGACTTACTAAGTTAAATTCTCAAATAGATTTACATAAAAAAGATTTAGCTACTCTTGAAAGAAAATTAGCTAGAAAACTAAAAAAAGAGCAACCTGTAGAAAAAGTTGAAACTACAACTCAAAATACTGAGGTTGTATATGACGATAACATTAGTAGTGAGCAAAAAGAAATTCTTTTACAGAAACAACAATTAGAAGATGCTCGTAAAAAATTAGACGAAGAAAGAAAAGCTAGAGAGCTTGCTTACTTAAAAGAACAAGAAGCTTTACGTTTAGAAGAAGAGAAATTAAAACAATTAAGCAATCAAATTAAAGCTAAGGAGCAAAACATTAGTAAAGAGAAAAACACGTTAATAAGTGATCTTGAAGATGATATTAGCATTAATGAAGAGATTTTAATTAGCGGAAAAGAAGGTTTAGCAAAAATGAAATCTAAACTAGAAGAAGCTAAAAAAGACGCTTCTACTTCTAAAGAAAGTATCGAACGAAAAGAAGCTATCATCAGCCAAATCGAAACTCGTTTACTTAAAATAGAAAACGAAATAGACGCTAAAAAACTTGAATTATCAAAAATTAAAGGATAAAAAAAAGAGGCTTTAAAGCCTCTTTTTTATTTTTCTATGTGAACTCTTTATGCAACTGTATTCCTTCTACAAATAAGAAAAACAACAGTAAAGATGATAAAAATTGAATACATTTGCTTTAGTTAATTACCAATACATGAAATTAGTTTTTGCTACTAACAACCTAAATAAGCTTGCTGAAGTACAAAAAATGCTTCCTACTACTATCGAGTTACTTTCTTTAAAGGATATTAATTGTTTTGATGATATAGAAGAAACAGCAACAACCTTAGAAGGAAATGCTCAAATTAAAGCCAATCACATTAGCGAAAAATACGGTTACAACTGTTTTGCTGATGACACAGGTTTAGAAGTTTCTGCTTTAAACGGGGCTCCTGGAGTGTATTCTGCACGATATGCAGGTGAACCTACCAATGCAGAAAACAACATGCAAAAACTCTTAAACGAATTACACAACCAAACTAATAGAGATGCTCAGTTTAGAACCTCGATTTGTTTAAACTTAAACGGAGAACAATTTTTATTTGACGGCGTGTGTAAGGGACAAATTTTATCTAAAAAACAAGGTGAGCAAGGTTTTGGCTACGATCCTGTTTTTCAACCCGAAGGTTATAAGAAGTCTTTTGCTGAAATGACCGCAGAAGAGAAAAACAAAATTAGCCATAGAGGATTAGCTATTCAGCAATTAGTTTCATTTCTAAAATCAATGAACTAATTGAACGTATCAAAAACATACACAACACATTTTACACTCCTGTTTGTACTACTGGTTATTTTATTTATTACCAATATTAGTTTAGGTTCTGTTTCTATCCCGATAAAAGAAATTTTCAACTTATTATCAGGAGGTGTTGCATCAAAAAGTAGTTGGGAAACCATTATCATAAGCTATCGCTTGCCAAAAGCTATTACTGCAATTTTAGTAGGATCCGGCTTATCTATAAGTGGTTTGTTAATGCAAACTTTATTTAGAAACCCGCTAGCAGGCCCTTTTGTTTTAGGTATTTCTTCTGGTGCTAGTTTAGGTGTTGCATTACTTATTTTAGGAGCTAGCGTTTTTGGAGGTTTCTTTTTAACATCTATGTTTTCTAATTGGGCTTTGGCAATTGCTGCTAGTATTGGGTCATTTTTTGTACTGTCTGCGGTGATTATTGCTGCTAATAGAGTTCGAAACACCATGTCTATACTTATTATTGGATTAATGTTTGGCTCTTTAACATCGGCAGTAATTAGTGTACTGGCCTTTTTTAGTCAAGCAGAACAAATACAACAATACTTGTTTTGGAGCTTTGGAAGTTTAGGGAACCTAACTTGGGAAGAACTTTCTATTTTTGGCCTTATTTATCTTGTAGGTATACTCGGAACTTTTTCGGTTATAAAACCTTTAAACAGTTTTCTTTTAGGTGAAAACTACGCACAAAGTCTGGGAATAAACATTAAAAGAAGTAGAAACATCATTTTACTAATTACAAGTATTCTTACTGGGGTTATCACCGCTTTTTCTGGCCCTATAGCCTTTGTTGGTTTAGCAGTTCCACATATAGCTAAAATGTTATTTTCAACCTCAAACCACAAAATATTACTCCCTTCCGCTGCTTTGATTGGAGCAATTGTTTTGCTAATTTGCGACTGTATAGCACAGTTACCAACGAGTGAATACACTTTACCTATTAATGCCATAACCTCATTGTTTGGAGCTCCTATTGTAATTTGGTTACTCGTTCGAAAAAAGAAAATATACGTATAAGTCGTTTTGATAAATACTGAAAAACATACCGTACTACAAACTGAACAATTAATCATTGGTTATCAGTCAAAAAAGCAACAAACAGTTATTGCTTCAGACATAAATATTGCAATTGAAAAAGGAAAATTTGTTGCATTATTGGGTAAAAACGGGATTGGAAAATCTACTTTACTACGCACACTTTCTAAAGTTCAAAAACCACTGAAAGGTCTCGTAAAAATTAACCAAAAAGAACTTTCTTCTTATTCGAATCAAGAACTTTCAACTTGTTTAAGCTTAGTACTTACCGAGCGTTTACCTTTAAGTCAACTTACCGTTTTTGAATTAGTTGCATTGGGGCGACAACCTTATACTAACTGGATTGACAAACTTACTCAAGAGCACCTAAAAAAAATACTTTGGGCTATTGAACAAACTGAAATCACCCATATAAAAGACAAACGATTTTATGAGTTAAGTGACGGTCAACTACAACGTGTATTAATTGCTCGAGCTTTAGCTCAAGACACCGAAATTATTATCTTAGACGAACCTACAGCTCACCTAGACATACACCATACTTTTAAAGTATTTTCATTACTAAAAAAACTAGTAAAAAACACTGGTAAAACTATCATCATTTCTACACACGAAGTAAACCTAGCTATTCAATTAGCAGATGAGTTCATCTTACTTTCAGAAAATCAATTATACACTGGAACTTCTCAGGAATTGATTGAGCAAAATGCTTTTGAAGAACTTTTTCCGAAAGAACTTATAAGTTTTAACAAAACGTTAGAACAATTCGTTATTAAGAAAAATTAAATTTGAATCCCTGTAACATTTTGTTACATTTGGAAACTAATCAAACTAAACAAACCTTAATTATTGATGAAAAAATTACTTTACATGGCAGGTGCAATTGCATTGGTAGCATGTGGTTCTAGCAAAGACACTGCTAGTGCCGATAATGATACTACCACTGATTATTCTGCTAAATATGCCAAAACCATTACTGCTAAAGACTTAGGTAAGCACTTATTTATTTATGCTTCCGATGAATTTGAAGGAAGAAATACTGGTGAACCTGGACAAAAAAAAGCAGTAAAATATTTAAAGGATTTCTACGTAAGTCAAGGAATTGCTTCTCCGCTAGGTGGTGATGATTATTTTCAAGAAGTACCATCTGAATATTTAAGCAGTAATCGTAGAGGAATGACTTTAAAAGATTCTGAAAACGTTCTTGCTTTCATCAAAGGAACTGAAAAACCAGACGAAATAATTGTTATTTCAGCTCACTTAGACCATGAAGGTATTAAAAATGGTGAAATATACAACGGTGCTGACGACGACGGTTCTGGAACAGTAGCTATTTTAGAAATTGCTGAGGCTTTTAAACAAGCTGCTGATGCTGGTAAAGGTCCTAAACGTTCTATTTTATTTTTACACGTTACAGGTGAAGAAAAAGGATTATTAGGTTCTAAGTATTACACCGAAAACCCAATTTTCCTATTAGCAAATACGGTTACCAACCTAAATATTGACATGATTGGTAGAGTTGATGACCGTCATAAAGGAAACCCAAACTATGTATATTTAATTGGTTCTGATAAATTGAGTACTGAGTTACACAACATTTCAGAAGCAATGAACAAGAAATACACAAATATCGACTTAGATTACAAGTACAACGATGATAATGACCCTAATCGTTTTTACTATCGTTCAGACCACTATAATTTTGCAAAGCATAACATTCCTATTATTTTTTATTTTAATGGAACACATGCTGATTATCATAGACCAACCGATACACCTGACAAAATTAACTACGAAATGTTAGAAAACAGAGCTCGTTTAGTTTTCCATACTGCTTGGGAAGTTGCTAATCGTGAAAATCGTGTTGTTGTTGATAAAGCTGCAAACTAAGGTCTATCCAAATTTAAATTACAAGTTATAAAGCTCATCAAATTGATGAGCTTTTTTTATGCTTAACTATTAACTCAGATTAAAATCCTTCATTAAAAACTAGTCTCAAGAACTCAAAACAGATTATTTAACGGTTAAAATATTTTTATCAGAAAAATAATCTAACTTTTAATCTTTTAAATGACAAATACTATTGTTTAATATACTTTTGCGCGCTTAAAATTTCACTCATGGCAAACGAGCAAAAATTATCAGTAGAAAATCAAGAAAAACTACATAAACTAGAGCAAGCACTAAGTACTGCTCGTGATACTTTTTTAGGGTATCCTGTATCAAAAGATTTTGACTATTCTGAACTAAATAAATTCTTTCAATATCCAATTAACAACCTTGGTGATCCTTTTGAGCAAGGTACTTACCGCGTACAAACTCATGAAATGGAACGTGAGGTTATCGCCTTTTTCGCTAAGTTATTCAGAGCAAATCCGAAAGATTTTTGGGGCTATGTAACCAACGGTGGTTCTGAAAGTAATTTATACGGATTGTATATCGCTCGCGAGTTGTTTCCTAAAGCCATGGTATACTATTCTGAATCTACACATTACAGTGTTCGAAAGAATATCCATTTATTAAACATCCCAAGTATTGTAATTAAATCGCAAGAAAATGGTGAAATGGATTATGAAGATTTTGAAAATACTGTTCGTATGAATCGTCATAAGCCAGTAATCGTATTGGCTACTTTTGGCACAACCATGAAAGAGGCAAAAGATGACATAGGTAGAATTAAAGGAATATTAAGCAACCTAGCTATTCAAGACCATTATATTCACTGTGATGCTGCTTTGGCTGGATCATTTGGTCCGTTTATGCAACCTCGTTTACCTTTTGACTTTATGGACGGTGCAGATAGTATTTCTATTAGTGGGCATAAATTCATAGGCTCTCCTATTCCTACTGGAGTACTGATGGCTAAACGATCTAACAGAGATAGAATTGCCAAGGGAATTTCTTATATCGGTTCGTTCGATACTACCATTACAGGTTCTCGTAATGGGCATTCACCGTTATTTTTATGGTATGCCTTAAAGCAATTAGGAATTGAAGGTTTACAGCAACGTTACAAGCATAGTTTAGCTGTTGCTGAATATTGCGAAGCTGAATTACAAAAAATTGGAGTAAATGCTTGGAGAAACCCTAATGCGATTACTGTGGTATTACCAAAAACTCCGAAAAGTATAAAAGACAAATGGCAATTAGCAACCGAAGGAGATATTTCTCATGTAATTTGTATGCCCAATGTAACCAAAGCACAAATTGATGAATTTGTAAGCGATTTAAAAAATTGCACCGAACAAATTATTGAAGAGGAATTTTCGTATGATTTTTCATTAAGCTAACATTCGGTTAAATTATAAACAGTACTTTCGGCTGCTTTAAAAGAAAAATTAATTATGAAAAAATTATTACTGTGTACAATGCTTTTTGCTTTTTCGCTTGCTAATGCACAAGAAAAAAAGGACAATGAAAAATTAACTATTGAAAAAGGCACGTGGTATACTGCTGGAAATTTTTCAATTGGAAAAAGTAGTAATGAGTTTGAAGGTTCTCCTGAAACTTCTAAGTACTTTAGTTTTAACTTCTCTCCTAAAGTCGGATACACCATTAACGACAACTTAATTATAGGTTTAGGTGTAGGTTACGGATATTCAAAAAGTGAATCAGGGAATGGAATAGGAAAAGGTAACTCGTACCAAATCTTTCCTTATATCAAAAAACATTTTCCACTTGGAAAGAAATTAACTATTTCGCTACAAGGAGAATTTAGCTATAATTACTCTGAATTTTCAGATAATAGCTTACCTAATCCAAATGAGAGAAACTCTAACCAATATTTTATAGGAATTAGACCAGGAATGACTTACTTCTTAAACAAAAATATTGCCTTAGAAGCTAATATAGGTAGCTTAGGATATTCCAAGACAGACCTTAATGAAAATAATTTTCCAGACAGAGAATCTGACACATTTCAGTTTAATATAAACTCAACTGATTTAATGTTCGGTTTATCGTATTACTGGTAAAAATCAAATTATTATTCTATCAAACAAAAAACGCTAAGAAAATTTCTTAGCGTTTTTTTATACATTCTATAATTTGAAACTTTTTATTCTGTTTTAATATACTCACTGAAGCAAACAATTGATTTAGATGTGTACTATAATTTAGATGCGAATTAGCAACTAGTAAAAATCTTCCGTTTGCTTTTAAACAATTTTCTACACCTCTAAAAAGATTGAGTGCTACTTCTATGTTATTTTCATGTTCAAAATGAAAAGGTGGGTTTGACACTACTAAATCGAACGAGTTTTTATCTAATTTTTCTAAAGTATCATCACATACAAACTGTACTTTTTTTCCTTCTAAGTTTATTTTTGACGACTCAATAGCTAAGTTAAAATCATCTATTAAAGTTACTTCTATATCAGGATTTTGGTTCGTCACTTCATAAGCGATAATACCATTTCCTGAAGCAACATCCAACACTTTTAACTCGTCAGATTTTAACTCTAAATTCTCTAAAAAAAATTGGGTACCAATATCAATACTTCCTGAAGAAAATACTCCGTAATATTGTTGAAGAGTTTTGTCTTTCCATGAAATTGTATTGATAAATTCTTTCTTCGGAAGTGATTTTTTAGGCGATTTCAACACTAATAATCGTGCTTTTTTCCAGGCCTTTGATTGATTTACCTCTTCAAAATATTGTTCAGCAACTTTTATAAAAGAAGTTGAAAAATATTTAGTCATAAATCCAC
Organism: Tenacibaculum aestuarii; assembly: GCF_964510395.1. Classification (NCBI taxonomy): domain Bacteria; kingdom Pseudomonadati; phylum Bacteroidota; class Flavobacteriia; order Flavobacteriales; family Flavobacteriaceae; genus Tenacibaculum; species Tenacibaculum aestuarii. The sequence goes on along the minus strand of NZ_CAZEFY010000001.1, from coordinate 807,965 downwards.
AAACTACTTCAGTATTTTCATGTGAAGCTTTATGAATTTGTTGTAAGAACAACTCAAACAACTCTATCGACTTCGGAATTTTAATCAGTGCCAGCTCAACACTCTGTAAATCTTCTAAAGGAGTTTTATAGTCAACTTCAACAGCTAATTTATTCAGTTCTAAATTTTGACGAATTGCTTTCTGTTGACTTGCATACGTCCAAACTGTAGTGACTTTTTTATCGTGCAAAGCACAATTCCACACCCCGAAACGATCATTAAAAACATGTACCGTTTCTATGTTTCTATCAGCAATAGTATCCAGCACTAACAGTTCGGCATTACTCCAAGCTCGCAAACTTTTATCGAACGTTTTTGGATAACGCTCTAATTGATATGTTTGAGAATTAAACTCCAACAAACTGTTTTTAATACATTAACACTTCTTCTTCTGGATAATAAATTTTATCTAACGAAGTAATCTCTCCTCCTCTATCTCTCCTAAAAATGTGCTTTGATTCAATTTCTGTGATAGACCCTTTTCCCATTGCCGCAGTCATTTCTTTAACCGCACTAATAGTTTTATTGTGGTAATTCTTTACACGTACATTTTTATACTCAACAACCAAGGCTTTTACCAAATCTTTCTCTTGGGTTGCCACCCCTACCGGACATGTATCTAAGTTACACTCACGTGCTTGAATACATCCTAAACTTAACATAAAACTACGTGCCATTCCAATAGCGTCAGCCCCTAAGGCCATGTATTTTATGATATCAAAAGCATCAATAGCTTTTCCGCTTGCGATAATCTTTATTTGCCCTTTTAATCCGTATTTTTTCAATGTTTTATTTACAAAAGAAAGCCCTTCTAGCAACGGAGTTCCTATGTAATTTGAAAATTCTAAAGGTGCTGAACCAGTACCTCCTTCTCCACCATCAACAGCTATATAATCAGGATAATTATTCGCATCTGCAAATGCTTTAATCATCGCTTCAATTTCATCATTATCACCAACACAAAACTTAATTCCTACCGGTTTTCCTCCTGATAAATCTCTAACTTGTTGAATAAACTCAATCATTTCTTCAAAATTAGAAAAGGCATCGTGTCCAGGTGGCGAATCAACGCGTGTAAAAGGTTCTACAGAACGAATTTCTGCAATTTCTTTTGTATTCTTCTTTGCAGGTAATATTCCCCCATGACCAGGTTTGGCTCCTTGAGAAAGTTTTATTTCAACCATTTTCACTTCTGGTCTTACTGCATTTTTCCCAAAAACCTCTGGATCGAAAACACGTTTACCACCTACACTTTTTCCTGCTCCAAAATAGCCTGTTCCTACCTGAAAGATTAAATCTCCACCTTGTAAATGGTAAGGAGATATCCCTCCTTCACCTGTATTATGTGCAAAATTCCCCATTTTAGCTCCTTGGTTCAACGCCATAATAGCGTTCTTACTTAATGAACCAAAAGACATAGCAGAAATGTTAACTATTGAAGCATCGTATTTTTGCGAACACTTATCTGACCCTATTATAACCCTATCTCCACCAATATGATGATGATCTTTAGGAAATAATGAATGTTTTACAAACTCATACCCTTTTGCATATACGTTATGCTGCGTACCAAAAGGAACAGTTTCTATCTCTTTTTTTGAACGCTGATAAACAATACTCCTCTTTTCACGGTTTATTGGTTTTCCGTTTAAATCATCTTCAATAAAGTATTGTTGAATTTTTTCACGCTCTTCTTCAAAAACCCATCGCAAACGAGCAATGACAGGAAACGCCCTCATAAGTGAGTGTTTCTTTTGAATAAAAGCATCGTATATTGCTAATGAAGTAATAGCTGTTGCTATTGTTAACAATATTACATTTCCCATATCTGGCATAAAGTATACTAATACTCCACACAGAATATTAATGGCTAAAACTACAGATAAGATAGTATCTCTCATTTCTATTTTTTTGAGAACAAAAATACAATTTTAACTATAAAAAAAGCCCTGACACATAGCCAGAGCTTCTCGTATATTATTAAATACGTAAAATTACTTTTTGAATTTCGCGTATTTGTTTTTGAACTTATCAATACGTCCTGCAGTATCTACTAACTTAGACTTACCAGTGTAGAAAGGATGTGAAGTTCTTGAAATTTCTAATTTGATTAATGGATATTCAACACCATCTACTTCTAAAGTTTCTTTTGTATTAGCAGTTGAACGCGTTAAGAAAACATCTCCGTTAGACATATCTTTAAACGCTACCATTCTATAATTTTCTGGATGTATACCTTTTTTCATCTCTTGTAAATTTAAATCTTTTATTTTTGTTGAAAAATATAAAGTTGGTAAATCTTTATAATCATTTCATAATTCAAAAACCTGCAATGGCTATTTGAGGGTGCAAATTTAACCCTTTTTTTTAATTTGCAAACAAATAATTTGCTTTAATTTGTAGAACAAGATTTTAAATCACAGAAAACAACTCTTTATTATATGCGTTTTTATACATTTTTAACTTTAGGACTAGCTACTTTATTGATAACTTCTTGTAGTGAAACCAATTACAAATTCAAACTTGACACAACAAAGAAAACTACTTTAGGTGAAAAAGCAGCTATAAAATTTGAACAATTGAAGGGCGATCAAATAGACTCTGTTCAGTTATATGTAAACAACAAACGTGTTAACAAAAATGAAGCTAGTGTAATTATAAATACAGCCGATTTTGGGGTAGGAAAACATGCTGTTACTGCCTTAGCTTTTTATCCGAATAAATCTAAAAAACTAAACAATTCTATTGAAGTTTTAGCGAAAAAAGCTCCTGTAGTATATTCTTATAAACTTCTTAACACCTATCCGCATGACAAAGAAGCTTATACTCAAGGATTAGAGTATAAAAACGGATATTTATATGAAAGTACAGGACGTAGAGGGCAATCTACTTTACGTAAAGTGGAGATTAAAACTGGAAAAGTTTTACAAAAAATTGATTTAGATGCGAAATACTTCGGAGAAGGAATGACCATTTTTAACAATAAAATTTATTGGTTAACATGGCAATCTCGTAAAGGTTTCATCTATGATTTAGAAACTTTTAAACAACTTGGTTCTTTCGATTATAACAACAGTAATGAAGGTTGGGGATTAACACACAACAATTCTGAATTAATAAAAACTGACGGAACTAATAGAATTTGGTTTTTAAACCCTGAAAATCTACAAGAAAAAAGAAGTATTCAAGTGTACACTCACGATAGAGCATTAGACAAACTAAATGAAATAGAGTATATAGACGGTAAAATCTTTTCTAATTACTGGAAAACTGACGGAAAAGGTAAAGCTACCATTGCCATCATAGATCCTAACAGTGGTGCGGTTGAAGGTTTAATTGGTTTAGATGATTTACGTGATACTGTTTTAAAAGAACAAACTTTAGATCAAGACGAGGTTTTAAACGGAATTGCTTACGATGCTGAAAATAATCGTTTGTTTGTTACCGGAAAACATTGGGGAAAATTGTTTGAAATTGAGTTGATCAAACAATAATCTCTTCATTAAAAAGAAAAAAATCCGTTTCCTAAATAATTAAGAAACAGATTTTTTTATTCATCCTTATTTTTTATAAACTACTCCATTTTTCATTACAAAAACTACGTTTTCCATCGTATGGATGTTTTGAGTAGGATCTTCATCTACTGCAATAATATCTGCTAGAAATCCTTTTTTAACTTGTCCTAGCTCATTTTTCATATCTAATAATGCTGCATTAGTTACTGTAGCAGACTGTATAGTCTCCATAGCAGGCATTCCAGCTTCTACCATATACCCAAATTCTTTACCATTCTTACCGTGTTTAAATACTCCAGCATCTGTACCAAAAGCTATTTTTACCCCTCTTTTGTAAGCTCTACTAAAAGTTCCTTGTATTTGTGGACCAACTGCTAATGCTTTAGGTACTACAATCTCTGGATAAAAACCTTTTACTTTGGCCTTCTCTTCAACTTCTTTTCCTGCTGTAATAGTTGGCACCAAGTATGCATCATGCTTTTTCATCAACTCCATTGTTTCATCACTCATATACGTTCCGTGCTCTATAGTTTTTACACCTCCAATAATAGCACGTTGCATTCCTTCATCTCCATGAGCATGAGCCGCTACATGCATTCCATAATCTTTTGCAGTTTCACAAATTGCTTTTATTTCATCAATATTAAATTGCGGATTGTCTCCACTTTTAGCCACACTTAACACTCCTCCCGTAGCTGTAATTTTTATACAATCTGCTCCATTTTTATAACGTTGACGAACTGCTTTTTTTGCATCTTCAACAGAGTTTACGACTCCTTCTTTTGGACCAGGATTCCCAATCAACTCTCTACTACTTCCATTCGTTGGGTCCGCATGCCCACCCGTAGTTGCTAAAGATTTTCCTGCTGTAAATACTCTAGGACCTGTAATTTTACCTGCTTTAATTGCTTTGGCTAAAGAAATATTAACTCCAGTTCCTCCTAAATCTCTTACTGTGGTAAAACCGTTTAACAAAGTAGTTTCTGCAAATTTTACTGAATTATACGCTCTATCAGCTTCATTCAATATATATTTTTCTAATCTCGACTTTGGACTGTGTTCACTTTCAATATGCACATGCATATCAATCAATCCAGGCATTACCACCTTATCTTTTAAATCTATCGTTATATCATCAGTGTTTTCAGGATTCACATAGCCTTTTAACACATCAACAATCTTATTATCCTTTACAATTACGGTTTGTTGTTCTTTTATTTTACCTTTTTCTGTATCAATTAATTTTCCACAAAATATATAGGTGTTTTGAGCAAATGTAGTAATTGACATTGTTAAGAATAGCGCTAAAAAAAGTCTTTTTTTCATGATAATTTAAGAATGATTAAGCAATAAATGTAGTGATTTTTATGTAGCTTGCCTTTTTAAATTTTGACAATTACATGAAGAACATTGTTATTACTGGAACTAGTAGAGGTATTGGTTTTGAATTAGCGCAGCAGTTTGCTAATCAAGGACATCAAGTCTTAGCTCTATCAAGAAATACAAAACCTTTAGAACAAGTAAATCACCCAAACATCACAACCATCTCTGTCGATTTATCTGACGAAAAGGATATAAAAAAAGCGGTTGATTTTGTTTCAACTGAATGGAAAAAGGTAGATATTCTTATCAATAATGCAGGAAAATTGATTAATAAACCTTTTCAACAATTAACTACTCAAGATTTTGAAGAAGTTTATAAAGTGAATGTTTTTGCAGTTGCTGAATTGACTAAAAACCTACTGCCTTTTATGCAACAAGGGAGTCATGTAGTAACAGTGAGTAGTATGGGCGGAATACAAGGAAGCATGAAATTTCCTGGACTAGCCGCTTATAGCTCTGCCAAAGGTGCTGTAATAACCTTATCAGAATTATTAGCTGAAGAATATAAAGAACAACAAATAGCTTTTAATGTATTAGCCTTAGGGGCTGTACAAACAGAAATGTTAGAAGAGGCTTTCCCTGGTTATATCGCTCCATTATCAGCTAAAGAAATGGCTACTTATATTTTTGATTTTGCTTTAACAGGTAACAAATACTACAACGGAAAAGTATTACAAGTTTCAAGTTCTACTCCTTAAATTCAAGTACTACATTTGAAAAAAATATTGATTAAATACATCCCTGAAGAAGCTATTCCGTTAGTTGAATATTTAATTATTGAGCATAAAATCAATTTAAAAATAGTGAGTGAACGCCAAACCAAACATGGTGATTTTCGTCGCTTACCAAATGGTCACATGCAAATTACGGTGAATAACAACTTAAACCCATATCAGTTTTTGTTGACTTTAGTTCATGAAATTGCACATCATGTTACCTATCAAAAATTTGGAAGAGTACAACCTCATGGTAAAGAATGGAAAACAGTTTTCCAACATTTAATGCTACCTTTTTTACAGCCTGATATTTATCCAAAAAATATTCTACCTTATTTAGCTAACTATTTAAAAAACCCAAAAGCCAGTACAGATGCCGATGTAAATTTATCATTAGCACTACGAGAAGGAAAATCAGAAGATGGAAAGAATTTTATCTTTGAAATTCCTAACGGAAGTGTTTTTCAGTTTAAAGAAACACTTTACAAAAGAGGAAATAAACGTAGAACACGCTATGAATGTTTAAATTTAGAAAACAAACGCGTGTATCTATTCAACCAAAATGCAGAAGTGAAGCTAGTCGTTTCTAAATAAACAAAATAGTATGAACACTAATTATTACGCAGTAATTATGGCGGGAGGTGTAGGTTCTCGTCTTTGGCCAGTAAGTACTGAAAAGTACCCAAAACAATTTCACGACCTATTAGGAAGTGGTGAATCTTTACTGCAAAGAACTTTTAGTAGAATTAATCAATTAATTCCTTCTGAAAATATTTTAATTGCCACTAATAAACGTTATGAAGAATTAGTATTAGAGCAGCTTCCTAAAATTAGCGCCAAACAGCTATTACTTGAACCTACAATGCGTAATACTGCTCCTTGTATTTTATATGCTGCGTTAAAAATCCGTCAGCAAAATGAAAATGCTGTGATGTTGGTAGCGCCATCGGATCATTGGATAGAAAATGAAACAGAATTTATTAAGAATATAGAAACTTCTTTTAACGCTTGTTCTCAAGAAGATATATTAATGACTCTAGGAATACAACCGAGTCATCCAAATACAGGTTATGGTTATATTCAGTTTGAAGAAAATTCTTCCGATATAAAAAAAGTAAAAACCTTTACCGAAAAACCGAACCTAGAAAAAGCTACTCAGTTTTTAGCGAGTGGCGACTATTTATGGAATGCTGGTATTTTTGTTTGGTCTGTTTCTAGCATTTTAGATTCCTTTAAAAAACATCTTCCTGAAATGGTAAACATTTTAGAAACCGAAGACAACGTGTACAACACCAATTTTGAAGATGATTTTATTAAACGTAACTATGAAAAATGTGAAAACATTTCTATCGATTTCGGAATCATGGAACGCTCTGAAAAAGTACATGTACTCCCTGTAGATTTTGGTTGGGATGACTTGGGAACTTGGGGTTCTTTATATAACAAACTAGGTAAAGACACTCATCAAAACGCAACAGTTGGAGCCACAACTATATTTAAAGACGCCAACGGAAATATGGTCAGCACTAAAAACGGTAAAAAAGTAGTGGTCCAAGGGTTACAAGATTTTATTATTGTAGAAAAAGATGATGTTTTGGTAATTTGTCCACGTAAAGACGAACAAGACATTAAGCAACTACGAACTGAAGCAAAAGAGAAATTTTAACAAACTATCTCTCTCTTTATAAGATATTATTGATTAATGGAATATTCTAACATTCTTAACATAGGAATTTTAGCGCATGTAGATGCTGGTAAAACTACTTTAACCGAACATTTATTATACCATACAGGAGCTATAAGAAATATCGGAAGTGTAGATAAAGGTTCTACTGTTACTGACAGTTTAGCACTGGAAAAAGAACGTGGAATTTCCATAAAAGCAGCAACCACTTCTTTTATTTGGAACAATACTAAAGTTAATCTTATAGATACTCCTGGACACGTAGATTTTTCTAGTGAAGTTGCAAGAACATTATGTGTGGTAGATGCTGTTGTTTTAGTTGTTTCGGCTGTTGAAGGTGTACAAGCTCATACCTTAACTATTGCGGATGCTTTGCAAAAACTAAAAATCCCTACAATAATTTTCATTAATAAAATTGACCGACAAGGAGCAGATACAGAGAATGTTTTAGAACAGATAAAAGATGAGCTTCAAATTAAAACTGTGTCTATCTATACCAGTCATCATGAAGGATTAGATGCTGCTTGTATTAGTCCTATTTTTCATGATGATTTAATTACCAAAGAACAAAAAGAAGCCATTTTAGAAGAGTTAATTGAAACCGATGAAAGTTTACTAGAACAATACTTAAACGGTCACACCATTACTGATGAGACCTATATAAAATCTATTGTAAAAAACACTTCCAAAGCTTTAATTTCTCCTGTATTTGTTGGAATTGCTAAAAACAACATTGGTGTAAAGGAATTATTAGATGGATTAACAAGTTTCATCAAACCAGATAAAAATACTGCCACACAAGAAACTTCTGCTTATGTATACAAGTTGGAACATCATAAAACTCATGGTGTTATGGCACATGTAAAAGTTTTTTCGGGTGAGTTATCCTCTAAGTCGGTTATTTATAATCACACACAAGCTGTAGAAACTAAAATAAACCAATCAAAAGTTTTTCATCATACCAAACATATTGACACTACTATTAAAACTGGTGATATCGGAATTATTACAGGTGTTGTTGATACAAAAACAGGAGACATTCTTGGCAACCCCGAAGGAATTCCAAAACTACCAGAATTAAACACGCCTGTTTTGAGTGTACAAGTAATACCTGATAATGATAAAGATTACAATGCTTTAGCGCAGGCTTTACAAATCATAGACAGAGAAGATCCAACGCTACAGTTCAAATGGCATAAACCCGAAAAAGAATTATTATTGTTACTAATGGGAGATATGCAAATTGAAGTGCTTACACATGTTTTATTAGAGCGATTTTCAATACCAGCTACTTTTACAGAGCCTCAAATTGTTTATAAAGAAACCATAAGCAAAGCCGCAGAAGGTTATGTTCGTTATTGGATGCCTAAACCTTGTTGGGCAATCATGACTTTTTTAATTGAACCAGCTCCTTTAAATTCTGGTGTTAGTTACCAATCTATTGTTTCTAAAAACGACATTCATAACAAATATCAAAACGAAATAGCCAGAACGATTCCTAAAGCTTTAGAACAAGGTTTACTTGGCTGGGAAGTAACCGATGTAAAAATAACATTGATTAAAGGAGAAGATCATAATGTACATTCAAGACCTGGTGATTTTAACTTAGCTACTCCTATGGGAATCATGAAAGGTTTACAAGCTGGTGGAACACATTTGCTGGAACCTTTAGTTCGCTTTGAAATAAAAACAAATGAAGAGTTTTTAAGTAAAATTATTTCAGAACTTACTACGAGAAGAGCTACTATTAACTCTCCTACTTTTCAAAATGAAATGATGCATCTTACAGGAACGATTCCTGTTGCTACTTCTTTAGATTTAAGTATTAAATTAAATACTATTTGTAGTGGTCGTATACGTTTACGAATGGTTTTTCATGGTTATGACGTGTGTCCTGAAGGAGAAGGAGAGTCAAGACCTTTTAAAGGAGTGAATCCATTAGACGAAGCTCAATGGATTTTACATCGACGAGGTGCTTATAAAGCTGACGAACGAGTTATTTAGTTTATCTTTTTTACTTCACTCAACACCAAAGAGTTAAAAACTTTCTCTTCACTTATAAAGTGACTTTTTATAGAGATATAATTAAGAGAATCAACCTTTCCTTCTAAACGCATATAATCCTTTTCGGTAGTTAGTATGATTTTTTGCTGAGAAGTTAATGTTTCATATGATTTCTTGATATTCTCAATATCTTGATTCGTAAAATTATGGTGGTCAGGAAAGTTTAGATGCTTGAAACTTACTTTCTTTTCTTTCAAAAAATTCAATAAAGGAGTCGGATTCGCAATTCCCGTCACTAACAACACTTCTTTATCCTGCAAATCATCAATTGTTAACTCATTTGTTCCTTTTAAATTCTCATCGTAAGCTATTGTTGTAAAGAATACTTTTTGATATGGCTTTGGATTGAGTTTTCTCACTATTTTTTCTTGCGCTACTTCAGATAAATTTTCAGGACATTTCGTAACCACAATCATCTTTGCTCGTTTAGCCCCTCTCCTACTTTCTCGTAAATTTCCTGTAGGTAATAAAAAATCATCTACAAATAAATCGTTATACTTTGTGAGTAAAATATAACTACTCGCCGTTACTTTTCTATGCTGATAAGCATCATCTAACAATACAATTTCTGGCGGATTATTGCGCTGTAACAACTGTTGAATTCCATTCGTTCTATCAGCATCCACAGCTATGGTAACATCTTTTTTAAACTTCTTATAAAACTGTAAAGGTTCATCTCCTACATCTTCTGCAGTATGGGTATCATTTACTACTTGAAACCCCTCTGTTTTACGTTTATATCCACGACTTAAAACAGCAATATTATAATCATCTTTCAATAATCGTATCAAATATTCAATCTGTGGAGATTTTCCTGTTCCTCCTACACTTAAATTACCAACAGCAATTACAGGAATATCAAAAGAAGTAGATTTTAAAATCCCCAAATTAAAAAACCAATTACGAATCCTCGTAATTACATCATACAAAACAGCAAACGGAAATAATAAAAATCGAAGTAGTTTCATTACTTCAAAAGTACTAAATTAGTTTTTACACTTACAACACAAAAACTTTTAAACTTTGTAACTTTACAACTTTCAAACTCAAAAAAATGCAAATAAAAGACGTTACCAATTACATTGAACAATTAGCTCCACTTTCATATGCTGAAGATTTTGATAATGTTGGCTTACTAATAGGAAACTATACTACTAAAGTTACTGGAGTTTTAGTCACATTAGATACCCTTGAAGAAACTGTAGATGAAGCAATTGCTAATAACTGTAATCTTATTGTGAGTTTTCATCCTATTGTGTTTAGCGGATTGAAAAAGATTAACGGTAACAATTATGTAGAACGCGTCGTATTAAAAGCTATTCAACACAACATTGCTATTTATGCTACACATACAGCTTTAGATAATGTTAACAATGGAGTTTCAGCTAAAATGGGAGAAGTTTTGGGGTTAGAAAACATGAAAACTTTGATTCCTAAAAAAGGAATCATCAAAAAACTAACAACTTATGTTCCGTTTGCCGAAGCTACTAATTTACGTGAAAAATTATTTGAAGCCGGCGCAGGAAGTATTGGGAATTATGATAACTGTTCTTTTAATGTAGAAGGAAAAGGAAGCTACAGAGGAAACGAAAATTCAAATCCTACAGTAGGGAAAAAAGGTAAATTGATGTTTGAAGAAGAAACCTGTATTACAGTAACATTTGATTCTTATTTAGAAGGAAAAATACTTTCAGCTCTCTTTAAAAATCACCCGTATGAAGAAGTTGCTTACGAAGTTATTACCTTAGATAACCAAAACCAACATATAGGTATGGGAATGATTGGAGAACTTTCTTCACCAATGAATGAAAAAGACTTCTTGTTATTTGTAAAAGAAACCTTTAAAACTGGTTGTGTTCGACACTCAGAACTACTTGACAAACCTATTAAAAAAGTAGCTGTACTAGGAGGCTCAGGGAGTTTTGCTATTAAAAATGCCTTACGAGCTGGCGCCGATGCTTACATTAGTGCTGATTTTAAGTACCATGAGTTTTTTAAAGCAGAAAAAAACATCTTACTTACCGATGTTGGACATTATGAAAGCGAACAATTTACAAAAAATCTTTTAGTTGATTATCTTAACAAAAATTTTAGTACTTTTGCAATTATTTTAAGCGAAAAGAGTACAAATCCAATATACTATATTTAACAGATGGCAAAAAAAGAAGTAACGGTAGAAGAAAAATTAAGAGCGTTATATGATTTACAGTTAATCGATTCTAGAATTGACGAAATTAGAAACGTTCGCGGTGAATTACCTTTAGAAGTTGAAGATTTAGAAGATGAAGTTGCCGGATTAAACAAGAGACTTTCTAATTTAGCTGAAGATGTTAAAAATTTAGAAACTGATATTAGCAATAAAAAATTAGCTATTGATGAGTCTAAAACATTAATTAAGAAGTACGAAGAACAACAAAAAAACGTTCGTAATAACCGTGAGTTTGATTCTTTAACAAAAGAAGTTGAATATCAAGAATTAGAAATTCAATTATCAGAAAAAAGAATTAAAGAATTCAAAGCTAAAATCGCTCAAAAGAATGAGGTTATCGAGAATACTAAAGAGAAATTAGCACAACAAGAAAACCATTTAACTCACAAAAAAGGCGAATTAGATGCTATCTTAAAAGAAACTGAAAAAGAAGAGCAGTTATTAAAAGAAAAATCAGAAGAGTTCTCTCAATCTATCGACGATCACTTATTATCTGCTTATAAAAGAATTAGAACTAAAGTACGTAACGGATTAGCTGTTGTAGCTATTGAGCGTGGTGCCGCTGGAGGTTCTTTCTTTACCATTCCACCACAGGTGCAGTTAGAAATTGCTAACCGTAAGAAAATTACAATTGATGAGCACAGTGGACGTATCTTAGTTGATGCCGCTTTAGCACAAGAAGAAAAAGAAAAGATTGATAGTTTATTCGCTTAATATTTTTTCTACAATATATTTCAAGCCCTCTTTTTAGAGGGCTTTTTTTTTGACAAGAAGCTATGTTTCTTTTTTCACTATATTTAGTTCGTAAAATGAAAAAGAATAAAATTGCTAAAAACTTCTGCTTATCCTGCCAAAAAAGGAGTATAATGGTAAAATTATTCTGTATATAAACTAGTTGGGTTTAATGCTGGAGCAAGTTTGCGCAACTGAAAAAAGCCTGGTTTTATTTTCGGATTTTTTCAGAATTTTAAGGTAGATAGTTCAGAAAAACTATCGTGCCGAATTTCAAAATTTTATGGAATCACTACTCAAACGTGGAATGAAAAGCAACAGCGGAATTGCTCACTCGAACGCTGACTGAATTGCTGTGCGGAATTTGACAAAAATGCGGAAAAACGGAAAACAGAACAGAACGCAAAAAAATGTCTGACTTCCACTCTGCCGAACAAAAACACAATCGGAATTTGAACAGGTTTGCGGAATTGAAAAATGACGGAACCCACTCAAACTCGGAAAAATAAATCAACGGAAAACCAAAATTTCGGAACAGAATTATAAACGGACAAAAAAGCACTAAAACCCAACACCGGCTATAGTTCATTGCGGCGGAATTTTCTGCCGAAAATTCCACGCTTTTTTACTATCTTTCGGCTACGGCGGAAAGAATCCTGCGGATTTTTCCGCAACGAAACCATAGCCCAACCGTTGTAAGTAATTAAAACAACCAATAATGTCAGTACCAATTGTATTAGATAAATCTACTTTTCAAGGTCTAAATTACAGAGATATTATTGAATTACACAGATACTATAGAGTCAATATAACACCCCTTTTGGTTTCAGAAATTTTAGGGGATTTATCAAAAGAAGAAAAGGCTGGAAGAAAACCACCAAAGGAGGAGGTAATAAATTTATCCAAAAAATTATTTCCATATAATTCTTATGTTAATATGCCTTGTAAATTAATTATAGAATATTCATTTCTTGGAAAGTTTACTGATAGCGAAAATCGCCCATTTTTAATTGCGAACGAATCCATAACAACAGAAGATAAAAACGGATTGACCTTTAAGGAAACTGAAGAAGAAGAATCTATTAAACGTTGGAAAGTGGGAAACTTCGAATCAATTGATGAAATAACTTCGACTTTATGGAGAAATGAATCTAAAGATGAAAATGTAATAAATAATTTTAAAAATAAATTTGAACATTTAGAAAATATAAAAGTCACAAACACAAAGGCTACAAATCCTGAAAAATTTGAGGAATTAAAAGAGCGATTTTTTGAGCGAATAAATATTGAAATGGAAGAAGAGGATACTCTTATCCTAATGCTTGAATATTTTCAGATAGAAGAAGATAAAAAGAAAGAGATTTTAAACAGATATAATAATGGAAGTGTTTATCAATTAGAAGAGTTTGCAGAATACGCATATTATTGTTATTCGATTGTTTCAATGTTTTTCATTGGTATGAATAATAACCTTTTCGGAGATAGATTAACCAATTTATTAGATTTAGAATATTTATTTTACGCACCATTTTCAAACGTATTTAGTACAAATGATAAATTTTTAATTTCTCTTTTCAATGTAATCAAGCCAAAAAATGTCCGCTTTATCTCCTTAAAATCTTTGAAAGATGATTTAGCGAAGTTTCAAGCATTAAACACAAGTGAAAACTGGTCTGAAGTTCCGCCTGATAAAGAAACTGAAACATTTGAAATTTGGGATAATCTTTTTGACTTAGAATTATCTGCTAAATTAAAACCAACAGACAAAGATAAAGCTAGAGCAAAAAAAGAATTTGAAGAAATATTAAAAATAGTCGAAACAGGTAAAAAAGGGGAATTTAAAGGTGAACCTGATTTTGTCGTAAAAGAGAGTTTTATGTCTAGAAATGACCCTTGTCCTTGCGGAAGTGGAAAAACCTTAGGAGAATGCCATTACAAGGGAAAATAACTACTTACAACAAAGTATAAAAATAATAAGGGTTAAGTGCCAAACCCAAAGTTGGTGCATATTAATAAAGTCCGCTAGTTTGAAAAGTAAGTGCATTTTAACCCTTTACTATTCTTATACAAACCGCCGTAAACAATTATGAAAAAATCATTTTACATACTGCTAACATTATTGATTTCGGGAAATATTTTCTGTCAAAATTCAATAATTAATGAAAGTGATATTCCAAAACTTGATTCCATTATAAATGGCTTGGAAGTGAATTACAGTCAAAGTAAAACGCCTAATTTTTACTCACTTCCACAGACGTCAGGCAGTTATTTCGAAATCATTACAAAAGACCCAAAAAGTTTCCTCACTGAATTAAAGAAGTCAGAGAACCTAGAACAACTACAAAATAAATTCAAAGGATTACAAGTTGACAATGATTTATTGGTAATAAGAAACATCTATTCTGACTATAAAAATAAAAAGAAATTAGAAATAAAATCTTTTGAAATTGCAAACAATCAAAACCATGGCATTAAGTTATCATTTAATGATTCCCTAAACCATAAAAACTTAAAACATTTTCACTCTAGTTATACAAGTAAAAGGGATAGCATAACTACGATTCGTGGCTTTTATTTGAATAATGAATTCAAATCAATCAGCATTCCAAAAAGACTTTCAGATTGGATAAACTATACAGACTTAATAGTAAAGCCAGAAACATCTATTTTTTATGATAATGACGACAAGTCAAATGAATTTAAACCATATAAAAGAACCATTATTGACTCATTAGTAAATTACTATGAACTAAAAACCGAAAAACCTCCTTATAGAAAAGAACAAGATTATATCACTCGTAGAAACGAATTAAATGAATGGCAATCTAAAAAAGAGAAATTTGCTGACAGCCTTTATACCAATGATAGTAATTTTAAAAACCTTTTATTAGAAGCTTTAGATTACGCAGAAAAAAACAAAGTCTCAAACGGAGATTTAGAGGATTTTACTGCTCAACTTATTTCGGAGAAAAGAGCTTTGGAATTAATGAGACAAAATAGACAAGTTGGAACTTGTAGTTTTGACAACGGACCAATAATCCAACAAAAAAGGATTGCTAATTTGGCTTCCAAAACTCAAAATTGGATTGTTTTTATAAAGTCGTTCTTAAACATAATGAATGATAATGTTTCCAGAAATGCAAATAGTAATATTGCTTCAAATGCAAGAAAAACGTATATAGAAGAACTTGCGAAATTGGATATATATATTGATAAAATCTTATTAGGTTCTAACATAAGAATTAATGATACAACCCGAACCCATTATTTTTCAAATGGTAGCAAAATCGCAAAAGCATATGCTAACTTAAATTCGGACAAACAAGAATATTTCAAGAATACAGTTTTTGAAATAATTAAAGACAAAGAAATTGATGCTTTTAATAAGCTTCATTTTTATAATACTCTAAAAAACTATCAATATTTTGTTAAAGATAGTATTGAAAAAACTCAGTTAGAGAAAGACATTGAAAATCTAATTCCATTTCTTCCTAAAGAAATAAAATCAAGAATTGAAAACCCCAACAAACAATTATACGATTTGCTTTATCGTGAAAAGCAAACGTTGGATAGCTTTGAAATCAAATCCTCAATAATCGCAAATATTTATTCTTACAGTTTCGGCGGAGACTGTTGGCAAGCGGAACTTATTGACAAAAACTCTGATGGAAAAATTATTTACGACTTAACAATGGCAATCGGAGAGGAAATAACGCCACTTCAAAATTTTATTGACAAAAAAAGCAATTTGAAATCTAGTGTTGAGAAACATTCATTCTTACAGAAAATTATCAATGATAATAAAGAAAATAGGGTTTACATAAAATTCACAACCGACAAGTCATTTGTTAATCACAGAAACAGAGTGACCGAAGATATGCCAAAGGAATTAGTAGACGAATTGGACTTTAAAAATGCAATTTCTCTATATGTGTCATTTCCGAAAAGAAAGTATGTACGCTTTGTTTTATTAAATAATGGAAACTTATTGATGTTAGGAATTCCAAAGGGTTTTGAATTGTTAGACTATAAGTTTGAGGAATTGGTGACTAAAGAAAAAAAATCATTCTTATCGACTTCTTATAAAAGTTTTAAATTGTTTGATGAGAAAGGAAAGATGTTGAATTAAAAAATAACTGTGTACAACAATGGCTATAAGTAATTGCTTTTTCTCGCCTACTTCTAAAAATCCTCGCGGATTTTCATATAGGTTTTAATTTACTAAATTGGATACTTAAAAAAAGAAATTAAACACATACAAATCTCTTCCTGTAATTTTAAAACACTTAAAAACTAATTATTCAATCAAGATGAATATATTCTCTTATCATTTAATCGAACTTCCTTTATTTGAATCGGTAAAAAGAATATTCTCGAATCCTATCTCCAAAAACACGAAAGGACTAATTCATTCAGAATATATGACAGCAATGACTCTAGGCTCCCCAATCCTTTCTACATCTAGAATCTTAATAAAACAAGTAGCTGTTTTTATGCAGTGGGAAAATGAAATTTCGCTTGAAAATTACTTGGAACAAGACACTTTTGGGAAAATTCTTTCAAAAGGGTGGCACGTACGATTATCTTTTATTAGAGAATGGGGTAAATTCAGTGGTTTCAAGATACCTCTAGATAAAGACAAATTAGAAAACCCAAATTCTCCAGTAGTTGCTGTAACTATAGCTAGAATGAAACCTTTTGAAGTACCTAGATTTATTCATTGGGGAAGACCAGTTGAAAAACTTGTAAGAGATCATCCAGGAACAACACTTGCATTAGCTTCAGTAAAGTTTCCTAATACAGTTTCAACATTTTCAATTTGGAAAACTGAAAGAGAAATGACCAATATGGTTCATGGTCATAGTGTAATAGAAAACCCTAAAAGACATTCGAACTCAATGAAAGAAAGGGAAAGGAAAGATTTTCATTTTGAATTTACTACTCTTAGATTTAAACCTTTAAGCGAATTTGGAAAATGGAAAAATCAATCAAACTTTATTCCTTTTGCTTAATAGATATCAAGCATAATGAGCATAGCTAGTAAAAACCAAAGCATACAAGATTGGATTACCCAACAATGGGTTATTCTTTTTGGTAAACAAATCGATCAATCAAAACACAAATGGCTTTTAGGTCCATTTGGTGAAATAAATGGTATTGGATCAAAATTTATTGAACAATTAGCAAAAAATGAAAATTTATCAATCTGTAAATCCAATGAACCCAAAGGTCTTTTAAAATCGATTGAACAGTTAAATCTACCTTCTTCTGACCTAAATAAACTTTCAAAAGACGTCATTGATTTTTATGAAAATACAAGCAACTATGAATTTGACTTGACAACAAAATGGAATCCTTTTTTTCTCCTTTTCGGACATTTACTAAAATTACTTTTTAGTAATAGACTTCAACAACTAAATATTCCTTTGAGTAGTAATAAAAACTCAAAAGAAATGAATAGTGAGATTGTTCAACTAACTGATAAAGCAACAGAGAAAGTAAAACGAATAATTTGGTTAAGAACATTTAAACAAACTTTTCAAGTAGTCTATTCAGGTGTTTATGAAACTTGTAAAATCCCAAATGGAAAAGTTTGCATAAAAGCTATTTTTCCATTACCAAACGGAAATGCAACAGTAATTTTACAACCAATTGTTGGTGAAAATGGGGAACTAATTTTAAAGTCAGCTGGAAGAAAAATTGGAGATAGCGGATTTTACTTTTTATTAAAAGATAAAAAAGGAAATTTATGGACTAAGTTTATAAAATCCTTTAAAGATAGTTTGACGGTATCTTCAGAGAACAACAAAATAACAGCAAACCAAGAATTGACATTTTACGGATTGAAAGTACTGAATTTTAGATACGATATAAAAAAACGATAAATAACTATAATTCCGAATGGATTCGATTACCTTCCAATCCACTCGGAATTACTGCACAAAAGATACAACTTAAGGCTTCCTACATTTTTTTAAGACCTCTTCTGCTCTTTGTATATTAAATCTTGGATAAAACTTTTCGGTCATTTTTTCTTCTTTCCCTAGCGCTATAGCTTTTTTTACGTTGTTGCAAAAAGGCTCAGTAGATTGACCGAAAAAACGAGCTGCTCCCATATCAGACTCTGCCTTACTTAAAATAACCCTTGGGTTGTTAGGAGCTATTTTTAACGCTTTTGCATACAAATCTGCGTTTTTCATCGACATGGTCATTCCATACTTTTGTCCATCAAAAACCATATAAGAAATATTCAACAAAGCTTGCGTTATTAAAATTTCTGGATTTTCTGGTGAAATCGATTTAGCAACATCTAAAAAACCTTGTGCTTTGGTTAGTTTAGCAGTTAAAGTTGTCTCGTCTTTAATTTGAAAACTCTCTACAATTTCAATAGTCGCAGCATAATAAGATGGCAACCAGTTGTCTTTTTCTGCTTTTGAAATTCTTTCAAACAACTGAGCTGCTTCTGTAGTTTTATTTGTTTTCCATAACTCAAACGCTTTGGTCATTCCTTTTTCATATTGACTTTGTGCTGATACATTTACAGCAAATACAATGGCTAAAAGTGTGATGATTTTTTTCATTTTTCTGATTAGTTTTAATTAATACTTCAAATATCTTGTGATTGCTATTGCTCTCATAATAAAGAGCACTGAGCTGTTATTTTTTTATGACTGAGTTGTTATCTTTTTTAGATTTCTCACTTTGTTCGAAATGACGAACTATATAAATATTAGTCATTTCGAAAGAACGAGTGATAAGAAATCTAACTAAATGTATTCTCTTACTTAAAAAACTATAAATTGTTTAGTTGGTTATCTTTTTTATCATCACTAATAGTCCAAAAGAACCCTACAAAAAAGAATCGATCAGCTGACGGCACAATTGCTTGTCGATCATAAACACCTGTTGAATTCGGAGTATCCTTGTAATTATACCCAAATACATTTTGGCTACCTAACACATTGTTTACTGAGAAATACAAGATTTTTTGTTGACTGATTAAATACGCCCAATTCACACTTACAGAGTTGTAGTTTTTAGTTTTTTGATTTAAAAACCCACTAGTATTAGGATCGGTATAACTTCTTCCAGATGCGAAACTATAACTCATTCCTACTTGACTTTTCCAATCGGCAATCCAATGCTTTGCTACTACTGACACATTGTGTTTTGAAGCAAAATTAGGCGTCGCTTTTGTTGTGTAATTTTTATAATCTCTTTTGGTATCTAATAATGAATACGACACCCAATAATCTGTATTTTTTATATTCTTATTATCTCTCCAAAAAACATCTATTCCTTTAGAAAAACCTTCGCCTAAATTTGAATAATTTGAATTGGGTTGAGCAAAATCTGTATCGTACTTTACCAAATCTTGATACTTTTTATAGTATCCTTCTATTCTTAAAATCTGATTGTCTTTTACATATTGATAATTAGCTATAAAGTGTGAAGTATTCTCTGCCTTAAATTCCGTATTGAATTTTAAATAATCATTCTTCGGGTTTTGATAAAAGCGTCCATACGCTAGTGAAAATTGAGCATTATCTCCAGATTTATATGCTATTGATGCTCTTGGAGACAGTGTAAATTCTCCCAATAATTCTGAATACTCACCACGAACCCCAACTTTTGACCCTAGTTTTTTAGAGAAGAAAATATCCGCTTCGGCAAAACTTCCTAAAATATTATTGTTGAATTGGTAAGTAGTATTTCCATTGGTTTCGCTTTGATAATCTTCAGTAAAATTGGTTACGAAATATTCTGCTCCGAAATTGAGTTTAAATCGATTGGAAAATCGTTTTTTTAGCACCGTTTTAAAATGAGCTGAATTCTCATTATCAACCACCTTATCATCTATAATCCCAATTTTTGAATGATCATTAGTAAATGAAGCTCCTCCAGAAATCGTCCAATTATTAGCTAAATGTTGTTTGTACGATCCGTTGAAATACAGGTTTCTATTTTGTAAAGCAAAGTGAAATCCGTTTTCATAATTAATGTTATCTTGAATCATATCAAAATCTGCATAACTATAAGCTCCGTACAACTTTAACAGCGATTCATTATCAAACTTAAATCGGTAAACCGCTTCACCGTTTAATGATTGTACTGGTTTATTCCATATATTTCTATCTGGAAACAACTCTTGATAAGGTGCTAAATTGATATACGATGCATTTACACTTAATGAATTTTTACCAAACACCTGTGTATTACCTACACCTAAACCAACTGTCATTAATGATATATCTGTTTTTTCTTTTACTGTTTCATCATTCGTATTTAACAATAAAACACTTGATAATGCTTGACCATACTCTGCTGAATACCCTCCTGTTGAAAACCTAATTCCTTTAAACAAAAAAGGAGAAAAGCGTCCACGTGTTGGAATATTACGTGCGGTAGGTGTATAAGGTGTAAATACTCGAATTCCATCAATAAAAATTTGTGTTTCATCAGCTTCACCACCACGTACAAACAATCGTCCGTCTTCACTTACCGAAGAAGTTCCTGGCAAGGTTTGTAAAGCTCCAACAAAATCTCCCAAAGCACTTGCGGTAGTTACTACATCTAACGGTTTTAAGGCAGTTACCTTAGCATTATCACCAGCTTCGAAAGTTCCTGCGTTAATGGTTACAGCATCTAAAGTGATTACATCTTCACGAAGCGCTATTGATATATTTTTAAATTCAGTAACATCTGCCGTTTTTGTATAGTTTTCAAAAGAAATAAAAGACACAACTAACGTTTGCTTTCCTGTTTCAGAAGTAGTAAACGAAAAATTTCCTTTTTCATCAGATGAAGTTCCGTCATAAGTACCTTCTAAATATACATTTGCTCCTGTAATTGGATTTCCTTGATTATCTGTTATTTTTCCTGAAATAGTGGTTTGTGCAACAGCTAAAACCTGAATAAAAAGACATACAATACCTAAAAAGTGTTTCATTATTTTGATTTTTTGATGGTACAAAACTGTCTTCTTTTAAAACCTTTACATAAAAAGAACTACCCAATCGTATAATTTTAAAGACGAACTGTTTTAAACATCTAAACTGATAGCAGATACTTTTCACCCTACGCCTTTCTTACTTTTGATTATACAAATCTTGCTAAATTTTAGTGCATAAAAACATCTATACATTTGAAAAATTGTACTTTTACATAGTATAAATTAACAGTAATGGCACACGATTTAAGTGACTACAGAAAATCTTATGAGAAAAAAGAGTTGTTAGAAAGCAACTGTCCTGAAAATCCAATTGAGTTATTTAGAGATTGGTTTTTTGTTGCCGACGAATCTGAGTTGGTAGATGAAGCCAATGCTATGACTATAGCATCTATAGGGTTGGATGGTTTTCCGAAAAGTAGAGTTGTTTTGTTAAAAAAATATACTTGGGAAGGGTTTATTTTTTACACCAATTACAATTCAGAAAAAGGAAAAGCTATTTTAAATAACAACCACGTGTGTTTATCTTTCTTTTGGTCTGGCTTAGAACAACAAATCATTATTAAAGGTACTGCTGAAAAACTGGCAAAAAACCTATCTGATGGCTATTTTGAATCGAGACCTGATGGAAGCAAATTAGGAGCTTGGGCTTCTGAACAAAGTAACGTAGTTACATCACGTGAAGAACTAGACCAAAGGTTAGTTTCTTTTGAAAAACAATTTGAAAATCAAGAAATTCCAAGACCTAAACACTGGGGGGGCTTTTTAGTAAAACCTGTTTCTATTGAGTTTTGGCAAGGACGCCCAAATCGTATGCACGATCGCATTCGATACACGTTACAAAAAGATTTTTCTTGGAAACTTGAACGTTTAGCTCCTTAGTTTTATATTTACATAGTATTTATATTTGAATGAAAACACTATATATCGTTCGTCACGCTAAATCATCATGGGAGTATGATAGCGTTAAAGATATTGATAGACCTTTAAAAGAACGTGGTATTAATGATGCCCATCTTTTGTCAAAATACCTAGCTAAGAAAATTAACAAACCTGATGTTTTTCTTTCTAGTAGTGCCAATAGAGCACTGCATACAGCGGTTATTTTTTGTGAAAACTTTGGATATCCATTGTCAAACCTTAAAATAAAACGTCAGTTATATAATTTTAGTGATGGTTATTTAGTAAAAACAGTAAAAGCACTTGATGATAGTTTTGATAGTGCCATTGTATTTAGTCATGACCACGGTATTAATAGTTTTGTGAACAAATTTGGTAACAAACCTATTGCCCATGTAACTACTTGTGGTGTTGTAGGAATTCAGTTTGATACTAAACACTGGAAAGATATTAAGAAAGGAAGCACTATATTGATAGAGTTTCCTAAGAACCATAGATAAATCTATATATTTTGAAAATAAAGAAGTACGGCGCTATTGATATTGGATCTAATGCAGTAAGGTTATTAGTAGCTAACGTTATTGAAGAAAGAGATAGAGAACCCCAATTTAAAAAATCATCGTTAGTTCGTGTACCTATTCGTTTAGGAGCTGATGCTTTTGTTTCTGGACGAATTTCAGAAGCAAACACGCAACGTATGATTGATGCAATGCAGGCCTTTAAACTCATCATGAAAATTCATGGAGTTGAACGCTATAAAGCTTGTGCTACCTCAGCAATGAGAGAAGCAGAAAATGGTGAAGAAGTTGTTAATTCAATTTTAAAAAATACTGAAGTTAAAATTGATATTATCGACGGTAAGAAAGAAGCAGCCATTATATCCTCTACCGATTTAAACCAATTAATAGAGTCTGACTCTACCTACTTGTATGTAGATGTAGGTGGTGGTAGTACTGAATTCACTTTATTTTCAAAAGGAAAAATTATCCGTTCTAAATCTTTTAAGATAGGTACCGTACGTTTACTAAACAATAAGAAATCTGAAAACAAGATCATTTTTAGTAAAGTGCAAAACTGGATTGAAGAAAACACCCGTGATTACAGACGAATTTCTTTAATTGGATCAGGAGGAAACATCAACAAACTCTTTAAAATGTCTGGAAGAGATATTGGCAAACCTATCTCATACATTTACTTGAATGCTCAATACCAATTCTTAAAAAAAATGAGCTACCAAGAGCGTATTTCTGAATTAGGTTTAAACCCTGATAGAGCCGATGTAATTGTTCCTGCAACAAAAATATACCTATCTGCGATGAAGTGGAGCGGCGCTAGGAAAATTTATGTTCCTAAAATTGGACTTTCAGACGGAATCATTAAAAGTCTATACTTCAACAAGCTTTAAACGTTGTTTTGTGACTTTCACAGAATTATAGTGTCATATAGTTAGAGTAATTTCTTATTTATGGATATACTCTAACAAAAAATCAAAAACAAAAACCTCGCTATTGCGAGGTTTTTTATTTATTATAAATTTATCTTTTTACTACTACTTTCTTGTTATTTGAATTTTATCAGTTTTCAACTCTTTTTGTATCCAAGTTCTTAACTCTTTTTCATTTTTAACAATTACAGAGTCTTTCAATTTTTTATTCCACTTTACAGAAACTACAGTGGTTGTATCTACTTTAATAAAATCACTCGATGATAGTACCTTTGCTAAACTCATTTCTTTTATATCATTAAACCTTATTTTTGCCTCTGTACTAATTTTACTAAAAGGAATTGAGTTTTTATCTCTATACAAAGCATCCTGTTCTATTCTTTGGTTTAAATTAGAAATTGTTCTTTTCAAGTCATCAATTTCCATGTGTAAACCTTTTATCACATTATCTTTTTCATCCAATTCTTTTACAGCTCTATCATAAGCATCTACTACCCTATCAACACTTTTAGCTTTATTTTCATTAATAACTAAAGAATAAGCATCTATTTTAGGGAAAGTTTTTAATTCATTTCTTAAAAAAGATTCCGTTGCATCGCTTACGTCTCCGTTAAAAAATAATTTTATGGTTTTCTCTTTAACCTCTAGCTTTTCACGCTGCAACCATAAGTTAGGATTATCATACACTTTTGCTTTTAAAAACCTTTTATAACTAGCATCAATTACACTTTCGTTATATACTCCTACAAAAGTAAACAAAGCTGGAACCATTACTAAAAAAGCAATGAAAGATGCTATTTGAGCTATTCTTTTACGTTTTGCTGAGTTTACATAACGAATCATAGTAAACCCTAACAACTTTAGCACTAAGAAAGTTGCTAACGCAATAAAGATTGTATTAATGGTAAATAAATACATTGCCCCTAAGAAATAATCAAAATTCCCTATTGCTAAACCATACCCTGCTGTACACAATGGAGGCATTAAAGCGGTTGCAATTGCTACTCCAAAAATTACTGAAGCAATAGTTCCTTTTTTAGTTCGAGCAATAATCAAAGCTAAACCACCAAAAAAGGCAATTAATACATCTCGAATATCTGGACGAACTCTACCTAACAACTCTGAAGTTTCTTCACGAAGTGGAAATAAAAAGAAGAATAAAAAAGCGGTTAACAAACTCAACACAATCATTGTTGCTAAGTTGGTTAACGACTTTCGTAATGTATCAATATCATTGATTGCAATCGACATTCCCACTCCTAAGATTGGTCCCATTAGTGGAGAAATTAACATGGCACCAATTACCACAGCTGTTGAGTTTGCATTCAACCCTATAGATGCGACAAAGATTGAGCAAATTAAAATCCATGCAGTTGCTCCTTTAAAAGAAATATCGCTTTTTATCGCTTCAATTGTAGCTTCTTGATCGGTATCATCTCTAAAATCTAGAAGTTCTAATATAAACTTCTTTATCTTTTCCCATAAGCCTTTTGCATCTTGCTGTATTGCTTGCTTTGATGATTGCTCTACAGCTTCCTCTTGCTTATTTTCTTCCATAAATTTTGATTTTTGTTAACTTTGGAAAGATACGAAATTCCCAAATTAGAAAAGATATAAAAAACGCTTGAAGATTCTAAGTCTCCAAGCGTTTTACATACCCTTAAAGAGTTTATTCTTATTTAATATCTAATTTGTTTTTCAACTTTGGTGCAATTGCATCTTTATGTAATAAAACAGATATTGTTTTTAATTTAAAGTAAGGAACTGACATATATACATAACCTTGGTTTCCCTGATTTTTACCCCAAGAATTTTTTACTTTAAAATAGGTGTTTCCTTTTTGGTCTTTTACCAAACCTACAATATGCATTAAGTGGTCGTCTGTTGTATTAAAGTTTTCAAACTCACTTTGACGTAAACTTGGTGTAATAGTTCTTTCTTCTACTATTTCAGTCAATGCTTTTTTGTTTTCTGTACTACTAGCGGGAATTACTGCTACTCCGTTTTTTGATGAAAATGTTTTTTCTGAAACATCACAATCTAACTCTACTGTATATCCTTTTTTAATTGCGTCTTCTGTTACTGCTACTAATTCATCTAAAGAAACATTATAAAATGCCCCGTTTGAAAAATTATCTGGAATGTTTAAAATGAATTGGTCGTATTTTTTTGCATGTTCAAAAGAGCTAATCGATACATAATTTGAAGGATCAATATTTACATACTCTGCAAAAGACTTAGGAGTATATTTTTTTCCTTCAAAAGTAAATTCTTCTTTATTTTTCCCTAAGTATACATCCAAAACACTTTCTACTGATTGCTTCCACTTTGGACTTAATTCTCCTGCTGGATTTTTGATATAAGCATCCAACATCGATTTTAAGACCGCAATCATTTCTGCATGATTATGTCTATCTTGTCCAAGATCTAAACCTGTAAAAACCTGCTCAGGCACTAACCCATATTTTTCTACAGAATTAATTACATCGTGCGCTAACCCACCTTCGCTAAATTGTGCTTTTCCTTGGCGGTATAAGTAATTATTTGCTTTATCAGAATACGTATTACGAACCGTATACATTTCAGATAAATCGATGTTTTTACCTGTTAATCTGATAATTTCTGATTCTAAAAAAGAGGTTGTAGAAAAACTCCAACACGTTCCTGTTCTTCCTTGGCTTTTTACTTCTGTATCTTCAATATCTTTTACTGTTGAGAATTGATATTTTTGCGCTGAAGTTGAAGTTATACTTAAAAAAGTGAATGCTGCTCCTAATAGAATTTTTTTCATATTTAAAAATCTTATGATAATTTAAGCAAGCAATTTACTCTTTTTAAAAGATTATTAAACTTCCAAACTGTTAAAAATCTACAATAACACCTATACGAGGTAAAGCTCTTCCTGTTGTACTTTCTATTTCTTCTAACAAATATCTAGAACTATCATTAGGATCGGTTACTCTTCCGTTTTCGTCTTCAAGTGGTAATAAAAAAGGTTGTTGTTTAGAACTACTAGCATATATATTTTGAACATCTAAATACAAGTTAATAGCTGCTTTTTTTAAGAACCATGTTTTATCTACACGTATATCTAACTGTGTATATGTATCTAATCTTTTTGTATTGAGTCTAGAGTAATCTAAAATTCCTCCGTTTTGCACATCATAATTATCTTTTAAAGAAGAAGCTTGTAAATCATATGGTGTATAAGGTTTTCCTCCAACTAATCGAAATTTCGTTCCTATTTCCCAGTTTCTATTTAATTTTTTCCCTGCTGTAATTGTTAGTAAGTGTTTATTATCCCAAGTTGAAGGAATGTACTCTCCTTGCGCGCCTTTAAATTCACTTCTTACAAAAGTATATGATGCTATTCCGTACAATCCACTATACGATTTTTTTTGTGCTAACAACTCAAAACCATATGCCCTACCCTCAGATGTTGAACTTACTGCTTCGTTTCCTATAATACCAAAATCAGCACCTAAGTTTGCTAGACTTATCTGGTTTCTTATTGAAAATGGATAGTTTTTATATCCTTTATAAAACCCTTCAAAAGTTATTTTTGAACTTGTATCAGGCTTATAACTCAATCCACTTACAAAATGATCTGATTGTATATATTTCAACCCATTTTTATTCTCAAACTCACCTACATTATTTTTATATCCTAATACAGTATAGGATGGTAATTGATAATAACGCCCAACTGAAGAACTAATCGTCAATTTTTCAGACAAGTTATAACTTAACGACAACCTTGGTGAAAACTGGTTGAATGGTTTTTTCATTTCTGAATTGTAATCAATTCCGTCCATTCTAAACCCAAAAGAAACTCCTAGTTTTTCATCTAAATATCTTTTCGACACTTGTCCAAAAACCCCATATTTAACAAAATCTATAGCTGAGTTAAAATCGTAAATAATAACTCCATCTGAGTTAGCATTTTTCTGATAGTTACTATTCGTATACCTTGCTGTTTCTAGGTTAAAACCTAAGTTAAAATCAATCTTGTTAGCACTCTTAAAGCTATTTTCATATCTCAACTTGTTTTCTATCTCCTTTGATGAATAATCTAACAATAAGTTTGCTGGTATTTCTTCATTTAAAAAGTATTTTACCGCCTTGTTTTTCCACTCATTTCTACTTAACACAACCAAGTGTGTTGAGTTTGGAGCAAAGTACTTATAACTTGCTCCTACCGTATAATTCCATTGGCTGTTTACGGGAACAGAATTTAAAATAACTTTATTCCTCTTTATCGTTTCTAAATCTGTTTCTCCATCGTTTACCTCTTTATTAATTTCAAAATCATCAATGGCTCCCAAAGCAACTATTGATAATTCACTGTTTTTTGATAATTGCGATTTAACATTTACTTGAAAATCGCTATAGGTTGGTAAAAAAGGTAGTTTTATTAACTTAAATAAAAACTGTAAATACGATTGACGTGCAGAAAACATAAAGGTTGTATTCTTTCCTAAAGGCCCGTCTAACGTAATTCCTGCATCTGAGGTTCCAATAGTAGCTCTAGTATTTAACGAAGTCGGATTACCTCTTTTTTGAGTAAACTCTATAACAGAACTCAAAGAGTTACCTCTATTGGCAGGAAATGCACTTGAATAAAAATCAACTTTACGGATTAAATCGGCATTCATAATTCCTACAGGTCCACCTGTAGCTCCTTGTGTTTGAAAATGGTTAATTACAGGAACTTCAATACCGTCTAAATAAAATTTATTTTCAGAGGTTGCTCCACCTCTAATAATAATATCATTTCTAAATCCAGGATTTGATGCTACTCCTGGAAAAGACTGAATTACTTTTAGCACATCTCTGTTTCCTCCAGGGTTCTTTTCTATTTCTGCTATACCCAAACTTTGAAGAGATAATGGGCTATCTACAGATTCTTTAAATAATGGTGCTTGTATTTGAACTTCTTTTAGCTGTGTTGCATCTTCAATTAACTCTAAGGTTATATAAGGTGAGTTGTCTTTTGTTACTAAATACTCATCAGAAATTAACGTTTTATAGCCCACAAACGAAGCTTGTATTTTATTATAGCCTAAAGGAACATCATTCAAAACAAACTCCCCTTTTTCATTTGAAACTGCCCCTATTCCTGTTCCATAAACTAAAACATTAACGAAAGGAAGTACTTCTCTTGTTTTAGAATCAATAATCTTTCCTGATATTCCCCCACTATTTTGAGATACCCCAACAAAAGACTGAAGTAAAACTAAGAGTATCAACACTTTTCTCATATCATATTATTTTAAGACCAAACAAAAATACATATTTTGTTTAACAAAAAACATAAAACACTAAACAATATAATTATACAAACAAAAAAACTCAATCGATATGATTGAGTTTTCGTGGGGAGAGCAGGATTCGAACCTGCGAAGTCGTAAGACAACGGAGTTACAGTCCGTCCCATTTGGCCGCTCTGGAATCTCCCCAAAGCTTTTAAAAAAAGCTTCTCAGTAAAATCGAGAAGCTTTACTAGTGACCGGGCTGGGGCTCGAACCCAGGACCCTCTCCTTAAAAGGGAGATGCTCTACCAACTGAGCTACCCGGTCATTTTTTGCTTTTGCTTTTCTGCGTTT
Organism: Tenacibaculum aestuarii; assembly: GCF_964510395.1. Classification (NCBI taxonomy): domain Bacteria; kingdom Pseudomonadati; phylum Bacteroidota; class Flavobacteriia; order Flavobacteriales; family Flavobacteriaceae; genus Tenacibaculum; species Tenacibaculum aestuarii. Next base: position 778,723 of record NZ_CAZEFY010000001.1, on the reverse strand, counting down.
GCGGGTGCAAATATAGAAGCTTTTATTGTTCCCACAAACATTTTTCAGAAGTTTTTTTGAAAAATTTTTAATGTTTTTTGTTACCTATTAATTAACAGAAAGTTACCTAAAGATCATTTAAGTATGCTTTTCTCACTTTTTTAAATAAATTCGATGAATACACAAAATCTACCACTGCTTCGTTATCTGTTTTGAAGATTTCTTTGTGTGATCCTTCCCATGCTTTAACTCCATTTTTAAGAAAAACAATCTTATCTCCTATTTCCATCACTGAATTCATGTCGTGTGTATTTATTACCGTAGTAATTTGGTATTCGTCAGTAATTTCTTGAATTAAGTTGTCTATTACAATAGATGTTTGCGGATCTAAACCTGAATTAGGCTCATCACAAAACAAGTATTTAGGATTCATTACAATCGCACGAGCAATTGCTACACGCTTTTGCATTCCTCCAGATAATTCAGCTGGAAACTTTTTATTCGAATTTTCAAGGTTTACACGATTCAGTACAAAGTTTACTCTATCTAACATTTCATCTTCTGGTTTCTTTGTAAACATCTTTAAAGGAAACATAACGTTTTCTTCTACTGTTTGTGAATCAAACAAAGCACTTCCCTGAAATACCATTCCTAATTCTTGACGAAATTGACGTTTATCCTCTATTGTCATATCAATATTTGCTAAACCGTCATACACGATTGTTCCTTCTTCAGGTGTATGCAAACCAATTAATGATTTTAAAAATACTGTTTTACCTGAACCACTTTGACCAATGATTAAACTTGTTTCTCCTGGTTTAAAAGATGTTGATATACCTTTTAAAATCTCAACACCATTAAATCCTTTATGTAAATTATTTACTTCTATCATTAGGTTAATAACATTTGGGTTAAGAAATAGTTCGCTATTACAATAAGCACTGTAGTCCAAACTACAGACTGTGTACTTGCTTTTCCAACTTCTAACGACCCTCCTTTTACATAATATCCGTGATAAGAAGGTACTGTAGCTATTAAAAAGGCAAAAACCACTGTTTTAATTAATGCATAGGTTATAAGAAATGGGTCAAAATCCATTTGAACTCCTGCTATGTAATCTGCCCCAGAAAACAATCCTGATAAAACTCCTGCTACCCATCCTCCAAAAATCCCTAAGAACATTCCTAAGATTATTAAAAAAGGATAAAAGAAAACTGTGGCTATTATTTTAGGTAACACTAAATAATTTAATGAATTAATTCCCATTACTTCTAGCGCATCAATTTGCTCTGTAACACGCATCGTTCCTATACTTGAAGTTATATATGAACCTACTTTTCCTGCTAAAATAATAGAACAAAACGTGGGTGCAAACTCTAAAATTACTGATCGTTTCGCCGCAAAACCAATTAATGATTTTGGAATAAACGGACTTTCTAAATTCAATGCTGTTTGTAAGGCGATAACTCCTCCAATAAAAAAGGATATAAAAGCTATAATTCCTATCGACTTGTGCCCTAGTTCATCTATTTCTCTAAATAAAGCTTCACGAAACACTCTTGCTCTTTGCGGCTTAGTAAAAACCTGCTTTAGCATTGCAACGTATTTGCCTATATGCTCAATGTAATTCATTAAACGAAATCTATTTTTCTTTCTGCTAAAGTATTAAAAAACCATTAACTCCTCGCCTTATTTAAGAGTTTTAGCTTTCTTTTTATGTACCTTTGAGTTTTAATTTTTAAAGAATAAAATGAAAAAAATAGCTTTTTTACTAGCCGTTGTATGTATTACAGGTTGTGCTACCGCTCCTCAAAAAAGTACCCAAAAACCTAAACTCGTTGTAGGGGTTGTTATTGACCAAATGCGATATGATTATCTTACTCGTTTCGCTAGTCGATATGGAAATGATGGTTTTAAACGTTTACAAAGAGAAGGATTTTCTTTAGAAAATGCTCATTATAACTACATTCCTACCTATACTGCTGTAGGGCATACTTCTATTTATACAGGAACTACACCTACAAATCACGGTATTATAAGTAACCATTGGTACGATAAATACTTAAAGAAGACTATTTATTGTGTTGATGACGACAACTACAATACGGTTGGTAATGAAGGTGAAGGAGGAAAAAAATCTCCTTATAGAATGTTAACGACCACCGTTACCGACCAGTTAAAACTAGCTCAAAATATGAGAGGAAAAACTATTGGAGTTGCTATTAAAGATCGCTCAGCTATTTTACCAGCAGGTCATACTGCTGATGCTGCTTACTGGTTTGATGGTGGTGATAAAGGACAATGGATTTCTTCTTCTTTTTACTTAAATGAATTACCTACTTGGGTAAAAGAATTTAACGCTTCTGGAAAAGCTGATAAATATTTAAGTAAGCCTTGGGAAACTTTATATGATATCAGTACCTACACTCAAAGTATTGAAGACGACAACGATTTTGAAGTTACTTTTAAAGGACAAGATAGACCTGTATTCCCTCATGATATTCCTACTCTAAGAAAAAGTAATAACAATTACAGTATTATAAAAGGAATTCCTGCTGGTAATTCTATTACTACCGATTTTGCCAAAGCTACTATTATAGGTGAAAACTTAGGAAAATCTGAATTTGTTGATTTTATAGCTATCAGTTATTCTTCTACAGATTATGTTGGGCATCAATTTGGAGTAGCTTCTAAAGAAATTGAGGATACGTATTTACGTTTGGATCAAGATTTAGCAGAATTATTTAAGTTTTTAGACACACAAGTTGGAAAAGACAACTATACATTATTCTTAACTGCCGATCATGCTGCGGTACAAGTTCCATCATACTTAGAATCTTTAAAAATACCTGCAGGATATGTAAAACCTGTAGCTTTTAAAAACTTTTTAAATGAGATTACTGTAAAGCATTTTAAATCGGATGAAATCATTGAAAATGTTTCAAACTTTCAAGTTTTCTTGAATAAAGATAAAATCAGAGAGTTAAAATTAGATTATGAAACGGTAGCACAAACTATCGCTGACGAAGCTATTAATCATAAGAGAATTTACAAAGCTGTAACTGCTAGAACCATGCAAACTACTACGTTTACTAACGGAATTTTACATGTTTTACAAAACGGTTATAATCAAAAATTTTCGGGTGATGTGATTTTAGTTCCAAATCCGTCTACACTAGCTAGTAGTTCTAGAAAAGGAACTTCACATGGGTCAGGATATTCTTATGACACTCACATTCCTATGATTTTCTACGGAAACGGAATTAAACAAGGAGTTTCTAAAAAGAAATATGAAATTGTAGATATTGCTCCAACGATTTCTAATTTATTACAAATTGAATTCCCAAACGGATCTACTGGAAAAATTATAGAAGAAGTTCTTGAATAGAGAATCCAGAAGAAAAAAGAGTCTATAAAAAAAGCCATTTTGATGTTATCAAAATGGCTTTTTTTTAATTAATTCATTTCCCAAATTATTACACTTTTTAATTCGGATTGTTTAATATGATAAGTGCTGCTATAACTCCTGGAACCCATCCACAAAGCGTCAGTAAAAATACAATTATGATTGATCCGCATCCTTTTCCTATTACTGCTAAAGGTGGAAATAAAATTGCTAATAAAACCCTTAATAAACTCATAGTTCTTTATTGATTAATGTACTTAAAAGACGAGTTATTTAGAATTTTGTTACACCTCTAATTCTGTTACATCAACTTTCCAAAGAAAATAGCGTTCATCAATAATTTGTTAGTTCCAAACCAAAACGCTCTAAAGTTGGTGTTATCTGTAAAAACAATCACTCTACCACTCCCTAATCGCTGAACTTTAAACGGAACAGTGTTTTTCAATTCCTTTAAGTTCTCTTTTGAAATATAACCACTCAATAACGGATTGCTTGTGTACTGAATTGGATTGTTAAAACTTTTTGCATCCGCTTGAATGAATTGCTTGGTGTTTCTAAACAAAGCTATCTTATCATTCTTATATCCAAAATTGATTGGGTGTGAGCGATCAACCTTTGCTTCAAAAATAGCTCCTCCAATTACTTGTGCTCCTGATTGTAACGAACGATTTTCAAACGACACATCTTTCAGAGAGTCTATTTTAGTTTTATTAAATTTCACATCAATAAACCCTTTATTCGATAACCAGTTTACTGCGTTTCGGTATCCAATTAACACACCTCCATTACGTACCCAAACCTTCAATTTTTCTTCTAAGTTCTTGTCAAGTGAACGACTATTAGGAACAATAATCGTTGTGTACTTATCTAAGTTTACTCTCGCAGCATAATCAGTATCTAACTTCGTTAATTTCATATCGTAACGCTGATCTAACAAATGCCAAATTTCACCTGCATCATAACTTGTAATCCCGTTACCTACTAACATCGCTACTTTCTGTTGTTTTACGGTTTCTAAATTTCTACTTCCTAAATCAATTCCCTCATTCAATCCTGTAGAAACTCCTTTTATTTCTATATGATTTTCACTGGCTATTGTACCTAAGAAATTAAATAACTCGCTTCCATTTAATTTTTGATTTTGAGCAGGGATAAAAATGGTTCCGTAATCATACGAGTTACCATCATTTGTAAACTTTTTCATCGCTACTTTAGCTCGTAATCCTTTTTCTAAAATTGTGTTCAACGCTTTTGGTGTATTGTATTCATTCCATGGAAATAAATATCCTACACTACTTTTTTGTTGAATTCTCCCTTGTTTTGGTTGTAATTTAGTTACCTCAGCTCCTGCTTTCGACAACGAAACATTATCAGCAAAATCAACCCCAAAAGCATGATTAAATGTCCATGCAGATACATCATAAAACAAGCTATCTTTAAATTTCGTTTGAACAGCAAACATCGCTTTTACCAATCGATGATTTTTTTGATTCATCGGAATTACGTAGCTGTATCCTTTCTTAAAATCTTTTCCGTTGGATGTAAAATCTTCTTTTAACTCATGGAATTTTACCTGATGACGTTGTAAAACTTCTGCTAAATGATTTGTTTTCGCTGCATCTTTTTCATCTCCAAACACAATAGCATTGTTCTTTTCTGAACTTCTTGAGTTTTTATAAAAGTTTTGTTGGTATTGTAAGATTTTAGTTCGCATACTTTTTGCAGCCTCTAACGTTGATAATGCTGCTGTAAACTGGTTACGAATTGTAAATGGAAACGTTAATATTCCGTTTTCACTTTCTTGCGCATGCCCGCGAGAACTTCCTTGTTCAAATAAAATTCCGATACTTCCATTAATATCTGGGAAAGTTGATCCTTTTCCATAGTAAAAATCATCAAAACTTTCTTCTGAATAATAGGTTGAACCAATTTTATCGAATGCTTTTGCATGATACGTAGCAATTTCTTTGGTCAACTCCTGATTCATTTTTGGAGTCAACGGATTTGTTCTACTCGGAATTCCTGGTTGAAAAAAGAAGGTAGAATTTGTTCCCATTTCATGATGATCGGTTAAAATATTCGGCAACCATTTGTGAAAAGTTTGAATTCTTGCTCTACTCTCAGGCAACTGAACTGGTAACCAATCACGATTCATATCAAACCAATAATGATTCGTTCTTCCACCTGGCCAAACCTCATGATATTCTCTATCATTTGGATCTGGATTTATATTATTTGCCTTATTTGTATTTGCCCAATACGCAAAACGTTGTAAACCATCTGGATTCATCGCTGGATCAAAAAGAATTACCGAATTATCTAATAATTCTTCAATTTTTTGCCCTTCTCCCGCTGCTAAATAATAAGCGGCTGCTAACGCTGCATTGGTTCCACTTGCCTCATTTCCATGAATTGAAAATCCTTGGTATATCACAATTGGATTATTAGACACATCTACAAAAGCATCATTTGTTGCTTTAATATGCTTTTCTCGTATTGCTTCTAAATTTTGATGATTTTTTGGGGAAGTAATTGTTAACAACACTAATGGTCTTCCTTCATAAGTTGTTCCTCTATTTTCAAACGTTACCCTATCTGAAGATATTGCTAATGCTTTCATGTACTCTACCAATTTATCGTGAGTTACATGCCACTCTCCTACTTCGTGCCCTAAAATAGATTTTGGTGTTGGTATATTTTGATTGTAAGAAACATCTTGTGGTAGGTAATAATTTAAATCGACTGTTTGTGCTGTTAATGCTGCACTAACAAATAGTAGTGATAGTAATAGTTTCTTCATTATTTAATTTTAAGTTGATTGTTATAACTACGATTGAAAATGTGTATTAATTCTGTTTAAACAATAAAAATCCCACATAAGAGTGGGATTTTTATATCCTATTAGTATTTATTAACTGTTTCTTTTATCTTTTATAGAACACCCTATTGCTCTAGTATCAGTTTTTGTTGGCTTTTCTCCTTTCAACAAAGCATCAACCGCATTTTCAACAAAACGTTCTTTTACATTATTCTCGTTACGGGAGCTATCATCAATAGCGCCAATGTATTCAACAATTAATTTACCTTTCTTTTTATTCAATATGTAAACATGTGGTGTTTTAGTTGCTCCGTATTTTGGATACACCTCTTGACCTTCGTCAAACAAATAAGGAAAAGTAAAACCTTTTTCTTTTGCACGTACTTTCATCGCTTCAAAACTATCTCCTTTTGAAACCTCTGGATCATTTGGATTAATAGCAATTACAGGAAATCCTTTCTTTTTGTATTTTTTATCCAACGCAATAATTCTGTCTTCATTTGCTACTGAATACGGACACATATTACACGTAAACACTACAATAAATCCTTTTGCTTCTGAATAATCAGCTAAAGAAACCATGGTGTCGTCTATATTTTTTAGTAAAAAATCTGTAGCTTCATCTCCTACCTTATATCCTTTTGATGGATTAATAGTAAATGCAGATATAGTTGCAACCACTAACAATAACAATGTTATTTTAAATGTTTTCATAATTATTTAGTTTAAAAAGGTTTGTAATTCGTGTTGTAACTCTTCATAGCTAAATGATTGCTCGTAAAACTTTCTTTTTTCTTTATTGTAAATTAACGTTGCTGGTATAGAACCCGACCAATTTTCAGCAATGTCTGGTATCCAAAACTGTTCATTTGCATCATCAAAATGAAGTACTTTAGATTCTAATTTTCTATTTTTAACAAATGGAATTAAGTTACTTTCCTTCTGTTTAGGAAAATCTAAACTCACCAAAACTACCTCTACATTTTTATCTTTATACGCTGCGTTTAACTTTTCAAAAGCAGGTAGTTCTTTTACACAAGGCATACACCAAGTTGCCCAAAAATTGACAACATAAGTTTTATCATCATTTTTATGCAACAGCGGTTTTAAATCTTCATAGTTTAGCGTGACTATTTTAATCGAAGACTCTGTAACTTCATATGTTTCTTTTGGTTTTTCTTTACAAGAAAACAACATGAAACTCCCTAAAAAAAGTACTAGAATTTTATGCATTTGATATTTGTTTCCTCTCAAAATTAACTGATTGTGTTAGTTAAAAAGCAGAATTAACGAAACATTAACAAGAAAAAAGCCCGAAAAAATACTTTTTTCGGGCTTTTACTATCAGTAATACTTTTATTTTTTAGCTATAAATTTCATTCAATAATTTAGCTAAACGTAATCCTCCTTTTTGTAATTGTTCTCTCACTACAGGAAAATAAACATATGAATAGCGGTAGCGTAAATTCTCTCCTACCTCAACAGATTTATACACCTCTTTGGTTATTTTATGTGTATCGTGTAACCAATCTACCACAGTTCCTTGTTGAATTACTTTTACTTGCTCTTTTGATAATTGCTTGGTATTATTAGCTAACTCAATATAACTCATATCCCATTTATTAAGTAAATCTTCATCCCATACTCTATGTAAATTTGATCCTTTACCATGCCACTGAACTTGTATCTTATTTCCTCCTAAATCCTCTTTTAGACCTATGTGCATTGGCTGATGTAAATCTCCTACTAAATGCACTAACATCTTTAAGTAAAAGCGTTTATCTTCTGTAGAGCTATTTTCATCCTTTAGTACTTTCATACATTCCTCAATACCCGTAACCATATCTCCTTCTGGGTTCTTTTCGGTATCTTCATAACGAGCATCTAATGGCATATTTACATAATGCCAAGTATAAAATTTACCATATTTCTTTCTATCAGATTTTATTTCATCTGCATAAGTAGATACAAACGCTAAACTTTCTCCTTGTAATAGCTTTTCTATTTTCTTTTTAGCTTTTTTAGTCAAGTGTTTTTCTGCAATCTTTCCTGTTGCTCTATGACCAGTTGGCCCCCATACATCTTCATTATTAGCTATTGACGAAACACTTACCAAAAACGCAGCGAATACTATTAAAAATTTTGTCTTCATGAATAGTTTAAATTATAATCGGAAGCTAAATTATAAAAATAATTCCTCAAAAATTTGGATTTAACAAAAATTAAATTATATCTTTATGATATCATTTTGACATCACTTTAAATAAAACAAAAAATGAAAGCAGAAAAAATCATCAAACCAGCTAATGGATATTTAATGTTCTTTATTGTTCTTGCACTTTTTTTAAGCGGAATTACATTAGCTATAAAAACAGAAAATCCAGTATATCTTTTAGTTTCTTTACTGGCCTTTATTTTAGCCTTGGGCTTTATCTTAGTAAACCCAAACTCTTCTAAAGTTTTATTATTCTTTGGAAAATATGTTGGTACCGTAAAACAAAATGGATTGTATTGGGCAAACCCTTTATACAAAAAGAAAACTATTTCTTTAAGAGCGAGTAATTTTGATAGTGAGCGTTTAAAAGTGAATGATAAACTTGGAAACCCAGTAATGATTAGCACCATTTTGGTGTGGCGCGTTACCGAAACTTATAAAGCTGCTTTTGATGTAGACAATTATGAAAATTTCGTTCGTGTACAAACAGATGCAGCTGTACGTAAACTAGCAAGCATGTATCCATATGATAATTTTGCTGATGAAGGCCATGAAGAAGATATTACGTTACGTTCTAGTGTTAATGAAGTAAGTGAAGCTTTAGAGAAAGAGCTGGAAGAACGTTTAGCTATTGCTGGTATTGAGGTATTGGAAGCTCGTATTGGTTATTTAGCCTATGCGCAAGAAATAGCAAGTGCCATGTTAAAGCGTCAACAAGCAACAGCTATTGTAGCTGCCCGTCATAAAATTGTACAAGGCGCTGTTGATATGGTAGACATGGCTTTGGAAGAACTAAACAAAAAAGAAATTGTTCAGTTAGACGAAGAACGTAAAGCAGCAATGGTGAGTAATTTATTAGTGATCTTATGTGGAGACAAAGAGGCTTCACCAGTTGTAAATGCAGGAACTTTAAACCATTAAAAAACTATTACTTACTAATGAAAGAATATAAAATTATACATAGAAAATTTAGCTGGTCTAACGGAAAACAAAAGTTTGAAGATGAAATTAACAATTATGCGAAACAAGGTTGGCGAGTTACTAGTACATACCAAGTAAGTGATGGCAATATTGAAGTTATTTTAGAAAGAGATAAAAACCGATAAAATGAAAATTTTTAAAGAAGAGCAACGATTTACACAACTTTGGTTATTAGTAATATTAGCTGTAAGTTTAATTGTGCCCGTAATACTTATTGTTAAAGAATATATACAAGAAAATTCTACAATGAGCTCTATAGAGTTAACACTTACTCTTCTTGGAATTTTAGCTTCATTTGCTTTTATCTTTATTTTTAAATTAACCACAAGAATTGACGAATATGGAATTCATTATCAATTCTTCCCTTTTCATCTTTCTTTAAGAAAAATAGCTTGGTCTGAAATTGAAAAAGCCTATGTCAGAAATTATGATCCCATTGGTGAATATGGAGGATGGGGCTTAAAAGGCGGATTACTATGGAATAAAAAAAGAGGAACTGCTTTAAATATTTCAGGAGATATAGGTATTCAACTAAAACTAAAAAATGGTAAAAAATTGCTTATAGGAACCAAAAAAGAACAAGAAGCAAAACGTGTTTTAGAAACCTATGAACATAAAGTACAACAATTATGATACGGATAATATTATTCATCTTCATATATGTTTTTAGTTTCATTATCCCTTTGATATGACTAAATATGAGGAAGTCGTATTTTTGACCCGTAATTTAACTCTATAATATAATAGTTTCTTACATATAATAACAAACATGGCAAAAAAGAAAGCATTTGCACTCCGCATAAACGAAGACATGTTAAAAGCTATTGAAAAATGGGCTTCTGACGAATTTCGATCTACCAATGGGCAGATCGAATGGATGCTTATGCAAGCACTTAAAGAAGCAAAAAGAGAACCCAAAAAGAAGGAAGAATAACCTCAAAATCTTAACAACTTGTTAAAAAAACGCCTAATTTTTAATTAGGCGTTTTCTATTTTGTACATTGTACTACACTAAATTACAATCAACTAACAATTATGAATAAGCTTTTCTTTTTCCTTTTATTTTTCACTGTATCTATGTTGTTCTCACAAGAATTCTCAATGGATTTAGTTAAAAACATGAAGCCACGAAACATCGGTCCAGGTGGTATGAGTGGTCGTGTAACTGCTATCGATGTAGTTGAATCAAATCCTGATATTATGTACGTTGGTACGGCATCTGGTGGAGTTTGGAAATCTACTTCGGGTGGTATTAAATGGCAACCTATTTTCGATAAAGAGGTAACTGCCTCTATCGGTGCCTTAGCTATTCAACAATCAAATCCAAGCGTTATTTGGGTAGGAACTGGTGAAGGTAACCCTCGTAACAGTTTAAATGGTGGTTACGGAATTTTTAAATCCTTAGATGGTGGAAAATCATGGAAATCAATGGGGTTAGAAAAAACACGACATATACATCGTGTAATTATCCATCCTGATAATCCTGATATTGTATATGTAGGTGCTATAGGTTCTCCATGGGGTGAACATAAAGAACGTGGTGTATACAAAACTACAGATGGTGGTAAAACGTGGAAACAAATCTTATTCAACAATATAAAAACGGGTGCTGCCGATTTAATTATGGATCCATCAAATCCAAATAAACTAATCGCTGCTATGTGGGAACATAAACGTGATCCTTGGTTTTTTAAGTCAGGTGGTGAAGGAAGTGGTTTATACATTACACATAATGGAGGTGACAACTGGAAAAAAATTACCGATAAAGAAGGTTTCCCTAAAGGAGAGTTAGGTCGAATTGGTGTAGCAATTGCTCCTTCCAATCCAAACACTGTTTATGCTTTAGTAGAAGCAAAAAAGAATGCCCTGTATAAAAGTGAAGACGGAGGATTTTCATGGAAAAAAACAAATGATAAAAAAGGTATCGGGAATCGTCCTTTCTACTACTCTGAAATTTATGTTGATCCCCAAAATGAACATAAATTATATACAGTTTTTACCTACGTAAATGTTTCTATTGATGGTGGTAAAAATTTTAAGCAATTAATGCCTGCTTATGGTGTTGATAACGGAATTCACCCAGATCATCATGCTTGGTGGATACACCCTAAAGATGGAAGCTTTATGATTGATGGTAATGACGGAGGATTAAATATAACCAGAGATGGTGGTAAAACATGGCGCTTTATTGCCAACTTACCTATTGCTCAGTATTATCATATTAATGTTGACAATGAATTCCCTTATAATGTATATGGAGGAATGCAAGACAACGGTTCTTGGCGAGGACCTGCATATGTATGGAAAGACCAAGGGATTAGAAACTCTTATTGGCAAGAAATTAGTTTTGGTGATGGTTTTGACGTAGTACCTGATAAAGATGATGCTCGTTATGGTTGGACAATGAGTCAACAAGGTTTCGTGTCTCGTTATGACTATGAAACAGGAAACAATTATACGGTTCGTCCTACACATCCAGATCCTGATGTAAAGCTACGTTTTAACTGGAACTCCGCTATTAATATTGATCCATTTGACAATTCAACTTTATACTTCGGAAGTCAATTCGTGCATAAATCAACCGATAAAGGATTGACTTGGAAAGTTATTTCTCCAGACTTAAGCACCAACGACAAAGCTAAACTCAATCAACATGAAAGTGGAGGTTTAACTATGGATGCTACAGGCGCAGAAAATCATTGTACTATTTTAGTTATTGAACCTTCTCCAATAGAAAAAGACATGTTATGGGCAGCTACAGATGATGGTCAGGTACATGTCACTCAAAATGGTGGTATAACTTGGACAAATGTTGCTAAAAACCTAAAAGGATTACCAGAAAATAGTTGGATTACACAAATAAAAGCTTCTAATAAAAACAAAGGAGAAGCCTTATTAGTAGCAAACGATTATCGTCGTTTTAATTACAAACCGTATGCCTATCGAACTACCGATTACGGAAAAACATGGCAACGTATAGTAGATGAAAACGATGTAGAAAGTTTTGCGTTAAGTATTATTGAAGACCCTATCGAATCTAATTTACTTTTTTTAGGGACAGATGATGGACTGTATATTTCTTTAAACGCAGGTGAAAAATGGACAAAATGGACAGAAGGCTTCCCTACTGTTCCTGTTAAAGATTTGGTAATTCATCCAAGAGAATATGATTTGGTTATAGGTACATTTGGTAGATCAGCTTGGGTATTGGATGATATTCGCCCATTAAGAGCTTTGGCTACAAACAAAAATATCCTTACAAAAAGTATCGAATTATTTGAGCCTCCTATTGCTTATCAAGCAGCTTACCAGCAACCAACAGGCAGCCGATTTGGTGCAGATGCTATTTATAATGGTGAAAACAGAAGTCGCGGTGCTTTAGTACAATTCTACATCAACAAACCAAAAACAAAAGAGAAAACTGATAAAAAAGAAGGTGCTAAAAAAACCGATGGTGTCAGTTCGAGCGCAATCGAAAACTCTAAAAAAACTGAAAATAAAGTAAAATGGGATTCTATTAAATTTGAAATATTTGATGGTAATCGATTGATAAGAACACTAAAAAGAAAAACTCCCAAAGAAAATGGAATTCACAAAGGTGTTTGGTTTATGGATGAAAAAGGAGTTTATAGACCTTCAAGAACCATTAGAAAACAAAAAAGTGAACCTAGTGGTGTAAGAGTAAAACCAGGTACTTACAGAATTAAAACTACGTTTGGAGATCAAACTTCTGAACAAAACATCACGGTAAAATTCGATCCTAGACTAACTATTTCTCAAACGGCTATCAATCAAAAATACGATACAGGTAAAGAGCTCGAAAAGTATCAAAATATTATTGCAGATGCAGTTAAACAATTAGTTGAAAGCAAAGACATCGCTAATAATTACAAAACCGAGCTCACAAAAAAGGATAAAAAGGCCTACAAAGAGCAAATAAAAAATTCAACCGAAGCTATTAAAAAAATTGATAGCTTACTTGATATTTACTTTGGCAAAGTTGATAAACGTCAAGGAATTATCCGTAATCCAGATCCGACAGTTACCCAAAGGTTAGGTACAGCAAATTGGTACGTAAATAGTAGGTTTGGTGAACAAACCGCCACTGAAAAACAATTAATCAATCAATTTAAAGGAGCTTTTAAAGATGCTATTGAAAAAACCAATGCTTTTTTCGATAAAGACTGGAAAGAATATAAAGTTGAGGTAGAAAAAATAGATTTATCTCCATTTAAAGAAACGGAAAAATTTTCTGTAGAATAATTCGAATTAACTAAACCTTACATAATGAAAAGAATAATCGTACTACTCGCTATTACTATTATAGCCAGTGCTTGTAAAAAAGAGCAAAAAAAGCCAACAGAAGTTGCTGAAACACTTAAAGAATACTCTATCGAACAAATGATGGATAACGAGAGTGTTATTGGAGGAAGTTTTTCACCTGATAATTCAAAATTACTTGTAACCAGTAATAGTTCGGGAATTTATAACATGTACACAGTTTCTACAACTAACGGAGAGTTTGAACCAATAACAAAATCAGACAGCTCTTCTGTTTTTGCAACCTCATATTTTCCAAAGGATGAAAGAATGTTATTCAGGATGGATAATAATGGTGATGAAATTTATCATATATTTTTAAGAGAACTTGATGGTAACATTAAAGATTTAACACCTACTAAAGGTGCTAGAGCTGGATTTTTTGGCTGGGCAAAAGATGAGAAAAGCTTCTTTTTTACTTCTAATAAAAGAGACAAGCGTTTTATGGACCTTTATGAAATGGATCTTGAAACTTTTACACCTACCATGATTTATGAAAATAAAGACGGTTATAATGTAGCAGCAATATCAAATAATAAAAACATTCTAGCGCTAAGCAAAACGGTTAATACTAACGATAGCGACTTGTTTTTGTTTGATAGAAGCACTAAAGTAATTACAAAAATTAACCTCACGTTGAGTGGTAATTCTGCCGCTGACTTTTCTATTGATGATACTGATTTTTACTACACAACTGATGCAGAAGGTGAATTTGCTACCTTAATGAAATATACCATTAGTACTAATGAAACAGAAAAAGTGTTAACGAAAGATTGGGATATTTCTGGAAGCTATTTTACCAACAATGGAAAATATAGAGTTACCTATATTAACGAGGATGCAAAAAATGTAATTGAAGTTTTTGATGTTGCTGAAGGTAAAAATATAACCTTACCTAATGTTAACGGAAAAAGTATAACTAGCGTTGGTTTTTCTAGAGATGAAAACATGATGCGTTTTTATGCTGGAGGTTCTGATGCACCATCTAACTTATACGTTTACGATTTAGCAACTCAAAAACAAACACAACTAACCGATGTATTAAACAAAGAAATTAATCCTAACGATTTGGTAGAAGCAAAAGTAATTCGCTACCCTTCTTTTGATGGAGTGACGATTCCTGCTATTTATTATCTACCTCATCAAGCTTCAGAAGACAATAAAGTTCCTGCTTTAGTTTGGGTACATGGAGGACCAGGAGGGCAATCTCGTCAAAACTTTAGTTCGCTAATTCAATATTTAGTTAATCATGGATATGCTGTATTAGCTGTTAATAATCGTGGAAGTAGTGGTTATGGTAAAACCTTTTTTACTATGGATGACTTAAATCACGGTGAAAAAGATTTACAAGATTGTGTAGAAGGAAAAAACTGGTTAGCAAATCAGTCTGAAATTGACGCTGAGAAAATCGGAATTATTGGAGGGTCTTATGGTGGTTATATGACCATGGCTGCATTAACCTACACCCCTGAAGAATTTGCCGTAGGTGTAAATATTTATGGAGTAACCAACTGGATGCGTACTTTAAAAAGTATTCCATCTTGGTGGGAATCTTTTAGAGAAGCTTTATACAAAGAATTAGGAAACCCATATTCTGCTGATTCCGTTAGACTAAAAAGGATTTCTCCTTTATTTCACACCGATAAAGTAACCAAACCTTTAATGGTATTACAAGGAGCTAAAGACCCAAGGGTTTTACAAGTAGAATCTGATGAAATTGTAGCAGGCGTTAAGAAAAATGGTGTTCCTGTGGAGTATGTTCTTTTTGATGATGAAGGTCATGGTTTTGTGAAAAAAGAAAATCAAATAGAAGCAAATAGTAAAATCTTACAGTTCTTAGACACCTATTTAAAGAAAGAAGCTCCTATTAAAAAAGATGATTTATAAACAAATTCAAAGAACTTTAACAGTATAACTTTTCCTAAAAATTATCGAGTTTATATTTTTGTCAGCATAATACAAAATCTCCCGCAAATTTATTTATGTGGGGGATTTTTAATATCACAAAGAACCACAATTACTATTATGCGAAAATTATTATTGTTAATTATCACCTTATTTTCATTCAACAGTTTTTCACAACAAGCAACCACACCAGACCCAACCAAAGAATTAGGTGTATGGTACATGTACAACGGATCTCACCAAATCTCAGATAAGTTCGGGTTAAAATCTATGGCACATTTTCGCTTCTTTGAAGTTGGTGATGACATGCAGCAATTCATTGGACGTTTAGGAGCTAATTATAAATTCAATAAAAATATAAATGCTACCATAGGGTATGCTTTCTTAAACACTGATGAAACTTTTAGCATTACTGCTGGTGACTTTAGCGAACATCGCATTTATGAAGATTTGAATGTTAACCATAAAATAGCTAGTTTAAATTTAGCACATCGCTTTAGAGGTGAACAACGTTTTTTTAAATCAACTACTGGTAATTTCTTTAGATATCAATTAGCCTTGAGTCATCCTATCGATGAAAAATGGTCTACTTACATATACAATGAAACTTTTTTAGATTTTGAAGGTGAAGCATACAACCAAAACTGGTTCGGAACTGGTTTTAAATACAAAGTTTCTGATATTATAAAGCTTCAAGCAGGATATCAATTAATCAATGTTAACGATGTTGGCAATTTTAATAGAATTCAACTAGGAATTGCAATTACCACAGATCACAGAAAATAGAACTAACTATTATTTCATACTTTAGCGGCAAATTTTTTTAGATGGAAGCACCTCTTTTTACAAACGATGCAATCGTTTTTGGTATTTTAATGATTTCTTTAGGTTTTGTTTTTTATACAGAATCACAAACCTCAGGATTTTGGCATAAATTTTATAAAATAGTACCAGGTTTATTCATGGCCTATTTTATCCCAGCAATCTTTACTACTCTAGGCGTTATTTCTCCTGAATGGGAAACTACAAATACTGCTGGTGAAATCGTAAAAAACAAATCGCAATTATACTACGTATCTAGTCGGTTTTTATTACCTGCGGCCTTAGTTTTAATGACTTTAAGCATTGATTTAAAAGCGATTTTTAACTTAGGTTCAAAAGCGCTAATTATGTTTTTTACGGGAACTGTCGGAATTATTATCGGAGGTCCTATTGCTATTTTATTAATTTCTATTGTTTCACCTGAAACTGTTGGCGGTGCAGATTTTGATGCTGTATGGAGAGGTTTATCTACCCTTGCTGGTAGCTGGATTGGTGGTGGAGCTAACCAAACTGCAATGTTAGAAATTTACAAATATAACCCTGCTAAATATGGAGGAATGGTATTTGTTGATATCGTTGTAGCTAATATTTGGATGGCTATTATTTTAATTGGAATTGGTAAAAAAGATAAAATTGACAAATGGTTAAAAGCTGATACTTCTGCTATTGAAGACTTAAAAGAACGTGTTTCTAATTTTACACAAGGCGTACGTAGAAATCCTACTTTAACTGATTTTATCATCATGTTAGCTATTGCTTTTGGAACTGTTGGTTTTGGTCATTTTGCTGCAGGATATTTAAGCGAAATCTTTGCTGCTATTACTGCTGGTATGGAATCTCAAACTTGGCGAAATATCTTTTCTTTTTTAGGGTCAGGGTTCTTCTGGTTAATCAGTATTTCAACTATTGTAGCGATACTTTTATCTTTTACAAAAGCTAAAAATTATGAAGGTGCTGGAGCCAGTAAAATTGGTAGTATTTTTATTTATGTATTAGTAGCAACTATTGGTATGAAAATGGACCTAACTTTAATTTTTGACAATGTAGGATTAATTGCTATTGGTTTAGTTTGGATGGCTATTCATGCAGGACTATTAATCTTAGTAGCTAAATTAATCCGTGCTCCATATTTCTTCTTAGCTGTAGGAAGTCAAGCAAATGTTGGTGGTGCTGCTTCTGCTCCTATTGTAGCGCAAGCTTTTCACCCATCATTAGCTACTGTAGGTGTTTTATTAGCTGTTTTCGGATACGCTATCGGTACTGTAGGAGCAATTCTCTGTACAATTTTAATGGAAATTGCCTCAAAAGTTTAAGAGAAATCTGCATATTTGCAACAGACAAATTTTGAATTCAATGAAGAAAATTATTGCTCTTTTCGCAATTGCACTTGTAGCTTTTGCCTGCTCCTCTAAAAAAGAGGGAAACATGATAGTTAAAGGTCAAATCAAAGGACTAAAAAAAGGTACTTTATATCTTCAAAAAATGAACGATACGTTATTAGTATCTGTTGATTCTTTAGCTTTATTAGGTGATGACAAATTTATCTTAACCGATAATGTAGAGTCTCCTGTGATGTACTACCTTACTTTTGATGGAAACACAACTGATAAACATATTATGTTCTTTGGTGAAGAAGGTGAAATTACAATAAATGATAATATTGAAGAATTTGGTTTTAAACCTGAAATTAAAGGTTCTAAAAACCAAGAAGTAATGGATGAATATCGTAAGATAAATCAGAAGTTTTTAGAGCAACGTTTAAATTTTGTAAAAAAAGAGATAGAAGCTCGTCAATCTCAAGATGAAACTCAAATACAGCAAGTAGAGGAAGATTACAAAAAAATGATCCGTCGTCGTTTCTTATTTTCTACAAACTTTGCCATTGCTAATGCAGATAGCGAAGCCGCTCCTTACATTGCTTTATCTGAATTATACGATGCTAATATTCAACTTTTAGATACTATCAACAATAGTTTAACTGATAGAGTTAAAAGCTCTGAATATGGAAAACGTTTGCAAAAATTTGTAAGTGATATAAAAGAAAAAGAAGGTAAATAATCCTTTCTTTATCATAAAATAAAAAAGCTCATTCAAATTTGAATGAGCTTTTTTATTTCTAATTATATACTTATATCTTAAAAGACATTACTGGTAATTTACTGTGATTTGCGATATCTTCAGAAATACTTCCTTCAAAAAAATGAGCTACTCCTTTTCTGCCATGTGTTGCTACAACTAACACATCAACATCAATTTTATCAGCATAATAAAACACACCTCTTTCTACTGAATAATCTGAAACAATTTTCACTTTTTTCATTCCTTCCTCAGCACTTTCGTTGGTTTGTTTAAAAAAACGCTCCATTCTTTCTTCTAGCTCTTTTGTACTTTTAAACTTAGATGTAGGAGTACTTACATATATTAATTCTACACTTGTATTAAGGCTATTAAAGAAAGTTTTAGCCTGCATGTAAGGCTTTATATCATCGTCAGAAAAATCACAAGCAAACAGCACCTTTTCTATCTTTTCGGTTATTGGCTTTTCTTTAATTACTAATACAGGGATATGAGCATAACGAATTACTTTTTCGGTGTTAGAACCTATAAACATTTCTTTTAATCCGCTAACTCCTTTAGATCCCATTATGATCAAATCTGCTTTTTCTTCTCTAGCTAAAAGATCTATTTCGCTAAAAATTTTAAAATGCTTGATAATCGGTGTTATTTTCACACCAGATAAATAGTCTTTCTTTAAAAATTCAGCGAGCTTTTTCTCCGTTAACTCTAAATAAAATAACATTTCTTGCTGGATGTAACTTTCTGACTGACTAAGTACAGCGTTTGAAAGCTCTAACATGTGCACAACTACGATTTCTGCACTCGTTTCTTTTGCAAAAAACACAGCAGTTTGTAACGCTTTTTCAGAATATTCAGAGAAATCAACAGGAACAATTATTTTTTTCATGATTCATTTAGTTTTAAAGTTTAATACACTTTATAAATTTACCTAAACTTTCTCATTAAAACTATGATATTTATCATTAAAGCTCTTAATGACAACCTTCTACCGAATTATGTAATTCAGTAACTGGTAATGGAGATACATAAGGAATTCCTAACCCTAACCCTCTTAATACGAATAAAACTCCTATGAAAACAACCACGTAAGGTATGGCTTGTTGAATTCTTTTTCTTACCAAACCATTTGCAAAATTACCTACATACACCACCGCTGTCATTAAAGGTACGGTTCCTAAACCAAAAAGAAACATGTACAAGCTACCTGATAACATATTATTGGTAGTTAATGCTCCAAAAACGGCCATATACACCAATCCGCAAGGAAGAAAACCGTTTAAAAAACCTATGGTAAAAAAAGTATCATTTCCTTTTTTCTTTAGCTCTTTTCCTAAAGAAGACTTTACTTTCATTACCAATTTATTAATAGGCGTTGAAAAATTATACTTCTGAAAAGTTTTAGGTAATAAAATTACCAGAATCATTAAAACACCTACTATGATTGAAAGTTGTTGTTGAAATCCGAAAAAATAAAATCCTTTTCCTAATAACCCAAACAACAAACCTATTAAACTGTATGTAAATAGTCGCCCTAAATGATAGCTAGTAATTTGAAAGAACTGTTTTACTTTGTTCGTTCTATTTACAGGCAACATAAAAGCTATAGGACCACACATGCCTATGCAGTGAAAACTTCCTAATAAACCAAATATAATTGCTGAAAGAAACATTAGTAAACCAATTCTTTCTGAAATAAATAATCTTTATTTTTGTAGTTCCAGGAAACGGTTATGTTCCAACGACCACCCAACAAACGGTTCTCAGGCACGAGCAAATATGTTTCGGAAAGCGAAATAGGCATTTCGAAATCCAATTGTTTATCAGATGGTCTGTATAGGAACACTTTTCCTTTTATATCTTTAGGATTAAAGTCCGTTGGAAAATGGACTTTAATTCCTTCAGTTACTCTTTCTATTTTAATATTTTCTTTTAATTCTTTAGCGTTTTTAGTAGCATTAATTTGATTTTGAACTTCTAGTTCTTGCTGGTAGTACTTTTCTGTTACTAAATCGTGATTGTAGTTTTTACCTGTACTCATCGTTACTACGAAATACATGATAAACCCTATAAATCCTACAATTGCTATTACTATACCCGTGCCCCAGTTTAGTTTCATTTTATTTTGCTTTTTGCTTTTTGCTATTAGCTGTTGGCTTTTAGCATTAATTCTATTTACTTTCGACCAATCTATCTATAACTTCTTGGTCCTAAAAAGTTGGTGGTAGTTGTTTCAATAAGTTTATCACCACTATATACTCCAATTTTTAGTTTTTCTTTTTCATCTTTCATTTCTGATTGATGTAGTTCTATAAACAACGTACCTTCTGCTAGTCCTTGTTTAGGAACTTCAAAATTTTGATGTGTTACCGTTTCTATTTTTCCTTTATGAGATAACAGTTTATAACTCACATCATCAATTTCTTTTGTTGTTTTATTTACAACTTTAAAAGTGTAAATATTACTGATTATTCCGTTTTCTTTATGTTGATACAATTGTCCTGGTAAACGTAAAATTGTAGCTTCAACATCGTTTCTTAAAAACAGCATTCCAACTAAAATTCCGATTAAAATGAATAATACTGCTGAGTATCCTTTCATTCTAGCGGTAAACTTAAAAGGTGCTTTTTTTACAATGTTTTCTTCACTTGCGTAGCGGATTAACCCTTTAGGTAGTCCTACCTTTTCCATCATATGATCACACTCATCGATACATGCTGTACAGTTTACACACTCTAATTGTGTTCCGTTACGAATGTCAATTCCTGTAGGACATACATGTACACATTGAAAACAATCGATACAATCTCCTTTTCCTGATGCTGCTCTATCTTCTTTTTTATTGAACTTTCCTCTTCCAGTCTTTCCTTCTCCTCTTACATGATCGTAAGCAACATTAATTGTTTTATTATCTAACAGTACTCCTTGTAATCTACCATAAGGACAGGCTATAATACATACTTGCTCTCTAAACCAAGCGAATATAAAATAGAATACCCCAGTAAAAATTAATAAAGAAATTAACGTGCTGAAATGATCTAACGGATTGCCTGTTATATAACTTATTAACTTATCACTGCCTATTAAATAGGCTAAGAATACGTTTGCTATAATAAAAGAGATGATAAAAAATATAACCCATTTTAATATTCTCTTTCTAATCTTTTCAGCATTCCAAGGTTGTTTAGCTAATCGTATTTGTTTACCTCTGTCTCCTTCAATTAAATATTCTATTTTCCTAAAAACCATTTCTAAGAAAATGGTCTGCGGACAAATCCATCCACAGAAAATTCGACCAAAAACAACAGTAAACAGAATAATAAACACCACTCCTATTATCATTGAAATTACCATTAAATGGAAATCTTGTGGCCAAAAAGGAAAACCAAAAATATTAAACTTACGTTCTAAAACATTAAATAATAAAAATTGGTTTCCGTTGATTTTTATAAAAGGAGCTGATAGTAAAAATGCTAATAAAAAATAACTTACGTAACTTCTATATTTATAAAACCTACCGCTAGGTTTTTTTGGAAACACCCAAGCCCTTTTACCTTCTTCATTTATAGTGCCTATACTATCTCTAAATTGTTCGTTTTTGGGTGTTTCCATAATCAACTATTAAAAACTAATTTGTAACTATTTATTGAATGCTGTCTTTTGGTTGTTCATCAGGTTCAGCTACAGCAGGAGCTGCTCCTTCTTCTTTATATAATTCTCCTTGTGGTTCTTTTGGCTTTGCAGGAGTCGTTCCTTGTAAAGAAATAATATAACTCGCTACTTTTTGAATATCAGCTGGTTTTAAGGTTTTATTCCAAGCTACCATTCCTTTTCCATCTCTACCTCCGTTAGAAATTGTATTGAAGATATTTTTAATACCTCCTCCTAAAATCCAGTACTCATCGGTTAAGTTTGGTCCGATACCACCTCCACCATCAGCAACGTGACAAGCTGCACAGTTTAGATTATATACTGCTTTACCTCTACTTAAATCACTCGCATCTGTTAAAACAGTAGCCGTTTCTGCATCAATAACAGCTTCGGTAGAAGTCGATTTAAACGCTGCTAATTCTCTTTTAGCTTCAGCAACTGCTTGCGCATATTCCATCTCTTGGTTATCTGCACCTAATACATGATATCTTACTAAGTACACCGCTGCAAAAATGATTGTTGCATAGAACATATACAACCACCATGGTGGTAAGTTATTATCTAACTCTTTTATTCCATCATAGTTATGATCAAGAATAATTTCATCTTCTTGCTCAATTGCTTTAGCCTCTGTCCACTTACTAATAAGCTTTTTAGCCCAAGCCCAGTTATCAACTTCTTCTGGTTTAACTCCGTCCTTTTCCATTTGAAGCTGCTCTGCTCTTTGTTGCGCTACAATGTTTAAAGCTTCTTTTAAAACTACAACAGTTATAAGCCCTACAATTGCTATCCAAACTAATGGATGTTCATACAAACTAAATGGATTTTGGTATGATTTAATTGCAGTAGCAATAGCAAAAAAGGTTACTGCAACAAAAATGATATATACTATAGATTGAAAATATTTTTTCATCTTGTTTAATTTTACTAATTATCTAAAGGTAATTCACTTACTCTACTTATATATTCTTTTTTGGCTGTAAATACCCACCAAAATAACACTACGAAAAATGTAAAGAATATGGTTAGTGAAATAATTGGGTATATTTCAATACCTGCAATTGTTTCCATATGGTTTTTTACAAACTTTAACATAATTTCTAGTTTTTAGCGCTTAATTGATCTTCAACATCTTTTACTTTAATATCGGTACCTAATCGTTGTAAATAAGCAATTAAGGCTACGATTTCTCTATCTTTCATTTCTATGAAAGTTTGTCCGTTTTCTTGAGCGTACTTTTTATCAGCTTCATAGTTTGCTTTGAAATCAGGATCTGCGTATAAATTCTCTTGAATTTTTGCTCCTTGAGCATCCATACTTGCTTGTGCATTGGCAATATCTTCATCAGTATATGGAACTCCTAAACTTACCATTGCTTTCATTTTACCTTCAGTATCACTCTTATCTAACTCATCTCTTACTAACCATTGGTATGCTGGCATGATAGATCCTGGTGATGTACTTTGTGGATCGTACATGTGGTTTAAGTGCCAACTATCGTTATACTTCCCTCCAACTCTTAATAAATCTGGACCTGTACGTTTAGAACCCCATAAGAATGGATGATCATATACAAACTCTCCTGCTTTAGCGAACTCTCCGTAACGCTCTACTTCTGATCTGAATGGACGTACCATTTGTGAGTGACATCCAACACATCCTTCACGGATATAAATATCTCTACCTTCTAATTCTAACGGCGTATATGGTTGTACACTTGTTATTGTTGGAATATTAGATTTTACTAATAATGTTGGTATAATTTGTACAATTCCTCCAATTAAAATAGCTACAGTAGCATATATGGTTAATTTCACTGGTCTTCTTTCTAACCAAGTGTGCCATCCTTCATTTGAAGTTCTGTGCTTAGAAACTTTAGTTAACGCTGGTGCTTCAGCTAATTCATCAGTAACTCCAGTACCAGATTTTACAGTTTTAATAATGTTGTATAACATTACAAATGCTCCTAGTATAAATAAACTTCCTCCAATAGCACGCATCCAGTACATTGGGATGATTTCGTTAACTGTTTCTAAGAAGTTACCATAAGTTAACGTTCCATCTGGATTAAATTGTTTCCACATTGAAGCTTGAACAAATCCTGCCACGTACATTGGTAATGCATACATGATGATACCTAAAGTTCCAATCCAGAAGTGGAAGTTAGCCAATGCTGTAGAGTATAATTTTGTTTTGAACATTCTTGGTACTAACCAGTATAACATACCGAAAGTTAAGAATCCGTTCCATGCTAAGGCACCTACGTGTACGTGAGCAATAATCCAATCACTAAAGTGTGCAATTGCGTTTACGTTCTTTAATGATAACATTGGTCCTTCAAAAGTTGCCATACCATAACCTGTAATTGCAACTACCATGAATTTTAATACTGGGTCTACTCTTACTTTATCCCAAGCTCCACGAAGTGTTAATAATCCGTTGATCATACCTCCCCAAGATGGTGCTATTAACATTACAGAGAATGCTACTCCTAAGTTTTGTGCCCAATCTGGTAAAGATGTATATAACAAGTGGTGAGGTCCTGCCCAGATGTAGATAAAAATTAACGACCAGAAGTGTACAATAGATAATCTATATGAATATACCGGACGATTAGCCGCTTTAGGAACAAAGTAGTACATTAATCCTAAGAACGGAGTTGTTAAGAAGAATGCTACTGCATTATGTCCGTACCACCATTGTACTAATGCGTCTTGAACTCCTGCATACACTGAGTAACTTTTCATAAAGCTTACAGGTAATTCTAAACTGTTAAAAATATGTAATACTGCTACGGTTACAAAAGTTCCTAAATAGAACCAAATGGCTACATATAAGTGACGTTGTCTTCTTTGTAAGATTGTCCAAATCATGTTAGCACCAAAAGCTACCCAAACTAATGCTATGGCAATATCAATTGGCCATTCTAATTCGGCATATTCTTTTGAAGTTGAGTACCCTAACGGAAGTGTTATGGCTGCTGCAACAATTATTAACTGCCATCCCCAAAAGTTAAAGTTACTTAAAAAATCACTCGCCATACGGGCTTTCAGTAATCGTTGTAGTGAGTAATAAACTCCTGCAAAAATGGCGTTTCCTACGAATGCAAAAATTACTGCGTTCGTATGTAATGGTCTTAAACGTCCAAAACTTAACCACGAAATTCCGTCTGTTAAATTTGGGAATAAAAACATAAAAGCCAATAACAATCCTACTGAAAAACCTACTATTCCCCATAGTAAGGTTGCGTAGATGAATTTTTTTACGATCTTATTATCGTAATAAAATTGTTGCATTTCCATAATCTATTTGAATTTAATATCTATTGTTAATTGTTAGTTCTTTGTTTCTTCTTTTACCAGTTCATCATCAAACAACATGCGAACTGACGGCGTATACGAATCATCGTACTGCCCTTTTTTTACTGAAACAATAAATGCTATAAAGAAAATAATAGCCACTAAAATACTTAGTGATAGTAGTAAGTAAATAACGCTCATATCTTGCCTGATAATTATAGTTCAAAGGTAACTGTGAAGGTTTTCTTAAAATATGACTTTTGTCATGTTTCAACTTTTTTTTCAAAAAAATAAAGAGAACTTTTCGTTCTCTTTATTTAAGTAGTCTTTGCAGACCTAGCAGAAGGTTTTTCTCTAAAATAGCATAGCTACCATCTGATAAAAACAACTCTTTTATTTCTTCAAATAGTTTATTTATTTCTTCTTTACCGTAGTTTAATTTTTTAAGTGATTCATTAATTTTCTGAATACTTGCATAGTCATTGTCTTTCTCAAACTCATCGTGCATTTTCTTATATGTTTCTTGGTTTGTTTTTAACGAAATAGCTTCGAGTTCCTCTTTTGTTTCTTTATAATCTGCGTTTATACAATAGATAAAAAGATAGGTTTGTAACTCTTCTTTTGACCAATTTACTTCAAAGTTTTTCATGACGTACGGTTTTTAGGTTTACTCAAATTTAATCATTTTTTAGGTAGAAACACAATGATATTTATCATAAACCACTAAATAACAAAAAGTTAAATAGTCATTGAAAACAACTTTGTTTCTGGTTGTTTTTCGTGTAACTTCTTATCAAATGCCATGCAGATATTACGTACATATGGTCTAGCCTTTTCTGGAACTGTTAACTTTTTCCCTTTAATAGAGACCAAACCATCATCTATCATTTCTTCTAATTTTTCTATATGTGTTTCTACATTTTCAATCTGTAATTGCTCTTCTTCCCACGAAGTGGAGAAATGACACATGATATTTAAAATATGTTTTCTAATTATTAAATCTTCTTCTGATAATATATGCCCCCTAAACACAGGTATTTCTCCTTCGTTTACAATTCTTTCGTACTCTTTTACCGTTTTTACGTTTTGTGCAAATCCGTACCATGAATCAGATATTGATGACATTCCCAACCCAATCATTAACTGAGTTTTATTAGCGGTATATCCCATAAAATTGCGATGTAAAGTTTTCTCTTCGGTCGCTTTGTATAAACTGTCTGTTGGTAATGCAAAATGATCCATCCCTATTTCTATATAACCCATTTCAGCAAATAACTCCTTACCTATTTCATATAACTCTCGTTTCTCTTCATTCTTAGGTAAATCGTTTTCATTAAATCCACGTTGCCCTACTCCTTTTACCCACGGTACATG
This sequence comes from Tenacibaculum aestuarii, assembly GCF_964510395.1. NCBI lineage: Bacteria > Pseudomonadati > Bacteroidota > Flavobacteriia > Flavobacteriales > Flavobacteriaceae > Tenacibaculum > Tenacibaculum aestuarii. The sequence goes on along the minus strand of NZ_CAZEFY010000001.1, from coordinate 751,877 downwards.
CGCATAACTGTAAAACGAAATTCTATCAGGTTGCAATTCTTTTGTTTTATTGATAGTATAAATTACATTTTCTTTCGTTTGAAACGGAAGACCAAATACCAAATCGTGACTAATAGATGTATACCCTATTTCTTTTGCCCAATTATGTACTTTTTCTACATTTTCAAAAGGTTGTATTCTGTGGATTGCTTCTTGTACTTTTGGATTGTAATCTTGCACTCCAAAACTTACTCTTGTAAACCCTAAATCATATAGAGTTTGTAGATGTTCTTTTGTGGTATTGTTTGGATGTCCTTCAAAACTAAATTCATGCTCAGGATGTTTCTTTGCACTAATAAAGATTCCATCTATTAATCTTTTTAATTGTTTTTCAGAAAAGAATGTTGGAGTCCCTCCTCCCAAGTGAATTTCTTTTATTATAGGTGTTTCATCTACCAAATTAACATATAACTGCCATTCTTTTAAAACAGTTTCTATATAAGGATCTTCCATTTCATGACGTTTTGTTATATGTTTATGACACGCACAAAACGTACATAAACTCTCGCAAAATGGTAAGTGAATATACAAGCTAATTCCTTCTGTAGAATTACTTTCGATAAACGATTGCTTAAATGTTGCTATCCATTTTTCTTTTGAAAAGGTATCATTATCCCAATATGGAACGGTTGGATAACTTGTGTATCTTGGTCCTGGAATGTTATATTTTTGAATAAGTGAATTCATGTTCTTAATACTATTTTGTTTCATTCTTCATCAAAACCTCTCAAAATAGCGGTTAAGCCAATTCTAAAGCGATTTCAATCATTTCTTTAAAGGTTTGTTCTCTTTCATCGGCAGTTGTTCTTTCTCCAGTAACTAAGCTATCTGATATGGTTAAAATTGATAGCGCATTTACTTTATGTTTTGCTGCAACTGTATATAATCCGTTTGTTTCCATCTCAACACAAAGCACTCCATAATCTGCCCATTTTTTATAGCTTTCAAATTCATCGGCATAAAACTCGTCTGAACTTAAAATATTTCCTGCTTTTAATGGGATTCCTTTTTCCTTCGCTGCTTCAATAGCTTTTTGGAATAGTTCAAAACTTGCTGTTGGTGCATAATCGGCTCCATTAAAACGTATCGTATTTAACCCTGAATTAGTAGAAGCTGCCATTGCTATAACAATATCACGTATTTCTACTTCTTTTTGATAAGAACCTGCTGAACCAACTCTTATTAAATTTTTGACTCCGTACTCATTAATTAATTCATGTGCATAGATTAACGCAGAAGGAATTCCCATTCCTGTTCCTTGTACAGAAATTTGTTTTCCTTTATATGTTCCTGTAAATCCTAACATACCACGAACATCATTATAACAAACTGGATTTTCTAAAAATGTTTCTGCAATCCATTTTGCTCGCATAGGATCACCTGGCAATAAAACAGTTTCTGCTATTTCTCCTTTTTTTGCTTCTATATGTATGCTCATTCTTTGTTCTTTTAGGTTTTAAATTATTTAAAACTCGATTTTTAATACTGATTCTTATCTGAAACACCACTCGTTACTAAATCAACTCCTGAAGAAGTTCCTAAACGAGTTACGCCCATTTCTATATATTTCTTGGCGGTTTCTATATCTCTAACACCTCCTGCTGCTTTAATTTGAGCTTTTCCATCTACAACACTATCCATTATTGCAACGTCTTCAAAGGTTGCTCCTCTAGTACCAAATCCTGTAGACGTTTTTACAAAGTCAGCTCCTGCTTCTACAGCTAATTGACTTGCTATTTTTATTTGTTTCTTAGATAAGTAACAGTTTTCAAAAATCACTTTTAATATGTTTTCTCCTATTTCTTCTTTAATTAATCGAATTTCTTTTTCTACATAATTCTCATCACCATCTAACAACTTACCAATATTGATAACCATATCAATTTCTGAAGCTCCATTTTTTATGCAATCTTTAGCTTCAAAAACTTTAGCCTTGGTTGTCATTGCTCCTAATGGAAAACCTATTACTGCTGCTACTTTCACTTCTGAGTCTTGTAATTCTTTAGCTGCTAACTCTACATAACATCCATTTACACAAACTGCATAAAAATTATATTCTTTAGCTTCATTACATAACTTAACAATATCTGCTTTTGTAGCTGTGGCTTTTAGTAACGTATGATCTATGTATTTATTAATATTCATAATTATACTTCTTTTACTCTTTTTAAAGTGTCTAATTTTGATAACGATAACCTTACGATACTTTCTTCAGTAGCTGTTAGATTATGTACTACTTGTGGTTTTAATGAAATTATATCTCCAGTAACCATTTGTTTTACTTCTCCTGCAACTCCAAAATCTATAGATCCTTTTACTATTTGAACAATGATTGCAAATGGAGCTTGGTGATCTTCCATAGTTTGCCCTTTTTTAAATACCACTCGTATTTCTTTTGAGAAATCTGTATCTAATAATAAAGACACTGCTGGTTTAAGTTCATTAAATTTTATATCTTCTAAAAATGAGACTACTTGCATAATTTTTTATTTTGTTTTTCTACCTAACATGTTGGTTGCTATAGTTGTAAATATTACTACACTAATTGAACTCAGCGGCATTAAAATAGCTGCTATTACAGGCATTAACTGCCCTGTTACCGCAAAATAAAGCCCTACAACATTGTACATTAAAGATAGTAAAAAACAATACTTTATAATTTTTATCGCTTTTTGTGACGCTTTAATATAACTTCCTATCTCACTAAATTTTGTGGCATCTAAAATAGCATCGCAAGCTGGTGAAAATACATTGATGTTTTCTGATAGTGCTACGCCTACATTACTTTGTGCTAATGCTCCTGCGTCATTTAATCCGTCACCAATCATCAATACACTTTTGTTTTTTTCTTGTAGTTCCTCTACATAATGTAGTTTATCTTGCGGCTTTTGATTGAATAAAAATGTTGTTTCTTTAGGTAACAGCTCTTCTAAAAACTTCTTTTCTCCTTCATTATCTCCAGAAACAACTGATAAATCATACTTTTTATTTAAGTTAGAAAACAAGTTTTTAACTCCTTTTCTGTAAGCATTCTTAAATACAAATTTCCCTTTATACTCATTGTTAACACTAATATGAACCGAAGTATCAAAGTTTGCTTGTTCTTCTGCATTTTTCACAAAAGAAGACGATCCTATTTTTAATCTTGTTTGTTGATAACTTGTCTCAATTCCTTTTCCTACATATTCTTGATAATTATCAACTGGTAACATTTCTTCTTCTAAAGAAGCATACAACATTCTACTTAATGGATGGTTTGATGACCTTAAAGAACTTTTTAATATTGACTTTTGAATTTTATTTAGATCTTCACCTTCATACGTTATTGTATTTTCTTTATTGGTAGTTAGTGTACCTGTTTTATCAAAAATAACTGAATTTACTGCTGCTAACTGTTCTACCACTGTAGCATTTTTTAAATAGAACTTCTTTCTTCCAAAAATTCGTAAGATATTTCCTAAGGTAAAAGGTGCAGCTAATGCTATGGCACACGGGCATGCAATAATTAATACTGATGTAAATACGTTTAATGCTACACTTGAATCATAGTACAACCAAAAGGTTGTAGACAAAAATGCTATTGACAATACAATTATGGTAAAGTTCTTACTGATTTTATCAGTTAACGTTTTAAATGATGAATTTTTATCTTTTTGAAATACATCGTTACTCCACAACTGCGTTAAATAACTTTGTGAAACCGAAGCTAACACTTCCATTTCTATACTTCCTGACAGTTGTTTTCCTCCTGCAAATAATTTATCTCCTGACTTTTTATTTACAGGAACAGCTTCACCTGTAACAAAGCTATAATCTATTTTTGCTCCTCCGTTAATTAAAATTCCATCAACAGGAATTAATTCTTGATTTCTAATTAATAGTCTGTCTCCTTTTTTAACATCGTAAATTTGCGTGTTTTCTTCTTTTTTATCTGTAGTTATTTTTGTTACAGCAATTGGAAAGTACGATTTGTAATCGCGTTCAAATGACAAGAAATTATAGGTTTTCTGTTGAAAAAACTTCCCTAGTAGTAAGAAGAACACTAACCCTGTTAAACTATCAAAAAAGCCTGTTCCTAAGTCTAGCGCAATTTCTGCTGTGCTACGTACAAATAACACAAAGATTCCTAAAGCAATAGGAACATCAATGTTTAAAATTTTAGAACGAAGTCCTTTATAAGCAGAAATAAAATAGTCTTGTCCTGCATAAAAAACTACAGGAAGAGAAAATATAAACATCAACCAACGGAAGATTCCTTTGTATTGCTCTAACCAATATTCAGATACTTCAAAATACTCTGGAAATGATAAAAACATAACATTTCCAAAAGCAAAACCCGCTATTCCTAGCTTATAAATTAAACTACGGTCTACCTTCTTTTTCCCTACCTCGTAGTCTTCAAGACTTATATAAGGTTCATAACCAATAGAACTTAACAGTAATATTATTTCTTTAAGTGATGTTTTTTCGGAATTATACGTAATTCGTACAGTTTTTTTAGGGAAGTTAACTTGTGCCGACGACACATTACTTTGCAGTTTGTGAAGGTTTTCTAAAACCCAAATACACGAACTACAGTGAATATGTGGGATATACAAATTTATAACCTGCATATTACCATCGTTAAACTCAAGAAGTTTTTCTACAATCGGTTGATTATCTAAGAAATCGTACTTTCCTTGTATTTCTTCAGGAATTGCTCCTGGATTGTTTTGAAAATCATAGTAACACGTTAAATCGTTTTCTGAAAATATTTCATAAACGGTTTTACACCCATTACAGCAGAAAAATTTTTCTTGAACTGTAATTTTTTCGGTATCACATTCGTTACCACAATGAAAACATATTTTGCTTTCCATATTTACTCTTTTGCCTACAACAAATGTCCGATAAGATTCTATTTTAAAACATGATAATTGTCAGCTTTTCTGTATATTTGAGTAGAAAAAAAGGCATAAATATGAGCAAGTGCGAGCAGTGTATCATTCGTGAATTCAATTCATTAAAAGCTTTAACTAAAGATGAGTTAATAAGAATCACTGGGTGTAAAACATCGAAAACGGTAAAAAAAGGAGAAGTTTTATTTGACGAAGGAGAATATATTAACGGAGTATTTTGTATTAAAGATGGTGTTTGTAAAGTTTCTAAAATGAGTGATAATGGTAGAGATCAAATTATTCACTTAATACATAAAGGAGATATTTTAGGAGAACGTAGTTTAATAAATAATGAAGCTTCTAATTTAAAAGCAATTGCTGTGAATGACATGGAAGTTTGTTTTATTCCTAAAGATGAAATTATTAGGGATTTAGAAAGCAACCCTAACTTTTCTTTAGACCTTTTAAGAAAAATGGCAAACTCACTAAAAAAAGCGGATGATGTTATTGTTGATATGGCTCAAAAAACCGTAAAACAACGTTTAGCAGCTACTCTTTTGTTTTTAGAGGCTAAGTTTGAAAAAAACGATAATGGCTCTATAAAGGTTAACTTATCTAGAGAAGATATTGCTAATATTATTGGAACTGCCACTGAAAGTGCGATCCGATTACTTTCTGAATTTAAAAAGAAGAAAATGATCGATTTACAAGGGAAAGAAATCGTTATTTTAGATGTTAAAGCCTTAAAAGACTTGTCTGAAGGTTTCTAAATATAAAAACAAAAAAATCGTCTATCTAGACGATTTTTTTGTTTTAAGCTTCTCCTGTAGTTCCACCAAAATTCATTGGAATTGGAGGTTGTTCATAATCTTTAATCTCACCATGTACTTGTTCAAACTTACGAACATTATCTGCCAACGCTTTTGATAAACGCTTCGCATGTTGTGGTGTTAATATAATTCTCGATTTTACTTTTGCCTTAGGTACACCTGGCATGATGTTGATGAAATCAACGATAAATTCTGAAACAGAATGATTTATAATAGCTAAATTACTATAAGTTCCTTCTGCTATTTCTTGATCTAACTCTATATTTAATTGCGGCTCTTTCTTACTATCTTCCATAATTAAGTTTTAATGTTATTTATTAAAAAAAACAAGGGTTTAGAGTTCTTAGAACTCTAAACCCTTGATATTATTTATAAACTTAAGTTTTTATAAACTTTGTTCAATCTCATCCTTAGGACCAACGATTAAATCGTCATAACTTCTCATTCCTGTACCTGCTGGTATACGCTTACCTACAATTACATTTTCTTTTAATCCTTCTAACGTATCTACTTTACCGTTTACTGCGGCTTCGTTTAATACTTTAGTAGTTTCCTGGAACGACGCAGCTGAGATAAACGACTTCGTTTGTAACGAAGCTCTTGTAATACCTTGTAATACTTGTTCAGCAGTAGCTGGTTGAGCATCACGTGCAATTACTAAGTTTTTATCTTCTCTACGTAATAAAGAGTTTTCATCTCTTAATTGACGAGCAGTAACAATTTGTCCTGGTTTTAAGTTTGCTGAATCTCCTGAGTCTTCAACAACCTTCATTCCATAAATAGCATCGTTTTCTTTGATGAAATCAGTTTTATGAACTAATTGATTTTCTAAGAATAAAGTATCTCCTGAATCAATAATTCTAACTTTACGCATCATTTGACGTACTACTACTTCGAAATGCTTGTCATTAATCTTCACCCCTTGTAAACGATATACTTCTTGAATTTCGTTTACTAAGTACTCTTGTACAGCTGAAGGTCCTTTGATATTTAAGATATCTGTTGGAGTAATTGCTCCGTCAGATAACGGCATACCTGCTTTGATAAAGTCATTTTCTTGAACTAAGATTTGGTTAGATAACTTGATTAAGTATTTTCTAACATCACCTGTCTTAGATTCAATAATGATTTCACGGTTACCACGTTTAATCTTACCAAAAGATACAACTCCGTCAATCTCAGCAACTACAGCTGGGTTAGATGGGTTACGTGCTTCAAATAATTCTGTTACACGTGGTAAACCTCCTGTAATATCTCCTGCTTTACCAGACTTACGAGGAATTTTTACTAATGTTTTACCAGACTCAACTTTATCACCATTATCAACAATTAAGTGAGCACCTACTGGTAAACTGTATGAACGTAATGCATTACCATCAGCATCTTCAATGATTAATGAAGGAATGATTTTCTTGTTCTTAGAGTCAGTAATTACTTTTTCTTGGAAACCTGTTTGTTCATCGATTTCTACAGAGTAGTTAATTCCTTGCTCTAAGTTATCAAACTTCACTTTACCAGCGAATTCTGAAACGATAACCCCATTAAATGGATCCCATTGACATACTGCATCTCCTTTTTTGATCGTTTTTCTGTCTTTATCAAAAATGATAGATCCGTAAGGAATAATATTTGTACTTAATACAACACCATTCTTTTTATCAGTAATCTTAATTTCAGCAGTACGAGAAATAACGATATCTACTTCTTCTCCTGCTGCATCTTTACCTTTTACAGTACGTAAATCGTCAATAGTTACATCACCATCAAACTTAGCGATTAACTTGTTATCTTCTGAAATGTTACCTGCTACCCCTCCAACGTGGAACGTACGTAATGTTAACTGTGTACCTGGTTCTCCAATCGATTGGGCTGCAATTACACCAACTGCTTCACCTCTTTGAACTTTCTGACCAGTAGACATACTTTGTCCGTAACACTTCTCACAAATTCCTTTTTCAGATTCACAAGTTAATGCAGAACGAACTTCAACTGTATCTACACCTGCAGCTTCTATTTTATCAGCTAATAATGGAGTGATTAATTCTCCTGCTGCTATTAATAACTCATCTGAGTTTGGTGGGTATACATCATGTAATGCTGTACGACCAGAAATTCTATCACTTAAAGATTCAACGATTTCATCGTTTTTCTTTAAAGGAGAAACTTCTAATCCTCTTAATGTACCACAATCTACCTCGTTAATAATAACATCCTGAGATACATCTACTAAACGACGTGTTAAATAACCTGCATCGGCTGTTTTTAATGCGGTATCGGCAAGACCTTTACGAGCACCGTGCGTAGAGATAAAGTATTCTAAGATTGATAAACCTTCTTTAAAGTTAGATAAAATCGGGTTTTCAATAATTTCTCCACCACTGGCTGTAGATTTCTTAGGTTTAGCCATCAGACCACGCATACCTGTTAACTGACGAATCTGCTCTTTTGATCCACGTGCTCCAGAATCTAACATCATAAATACCGAGTTAAATCCTTGTTGGTCTTCACGTAAACGCTTCATCGATAATTCAGTTAATCGGTTGTTGGTAGATCCCCAAACATCAATTACCTGGTTATAACGCTCTTTTTGCGTTAACATACCCATGTTATAGTTCATGATAATACCATCCACTTCTTGGTTTGCCTCAGCAATCATAGCGTGTTTCTCTTCTGGAATAATGATATCACCTAATGAGAATGATAAACCACCTTCGAAGGCGTATTTATATCCCATATTTTTAATTTCATCTAAGAATTTTCCAACAGCTGGTATATCAGTAACTTTTAAAATTCTACTAATAACACCTCTTAATGATTTCTTAGTTAAAACTTCATTAATAAACCCTGCTTCTTCTGGTACAACTTCGTTGAATAAAACTCTACCTACAGTAGTTTCAATAATTCTAACTACGTGCTCTCCATTAACTACATCATTAGTACGAACCTTAATACCTGCATTTAGATCTACTTTTTCTTCATTTAAGGCAATAATTACCTCTTCTGGAGAGTAGAAAGTTAATCCTTCACCTTTAATTGGCACTTCAGGAGTTGACTTTCTTTCTTTAGTCATATAATAAAGTCCTAATACCATATCTTGAGATGGTACTGTAATAGGAGCTCCATTTGCTGGGTTTAAGATATTGTGAGAACCTAACATTAATAGTTGAGCCTCTAAAATAGCTTCTGGCCCTAATGGTAAGTGAACCGCCATTTGATCCCCATCAAAATCCGCGTTAAATGCCGAACATGCTAATGGGTGTAAACGAATTGCTTTACCTTCTATTAATTTTGGTTGGAATGCTTGAATACCTAAACGGTGTAAGGTAGGGGCACGGTTTAATAACACCGGGTGTCCTTTAATTACATTTTCTAAGATATCCCAAACAACTGGTTCTTTGCGATCTATAATTTTCTTTGCAGATTTTACAGTTTTAACAATACCTCTTTCAATTAACTTACGAATAACGAAAGGCTTGTATAATTCTGCTGCCATATCTTTTGGCAATCCACATTCAAATAATCTTAATTCTGGTCCAACAACAATTACCGAACGTGCAGAATAATCAACACGCTTACCTAATAAGTTTTGACGGAAACGTCCTTGTTTACCTTTTAAACTATCAGATAATGATTTTAATGGTCTGTTAGACTCAGTTTTTACTGCAGATGATTTACGCGTGTTATCAAATAATGAATCTACTGATTCTTGTAACATACGCTTTTCGTTACGTAAAATTACTTCTGGAGCTTTGATTTCCATTAATCGCTTTAAACGATTGTTACGGATGATTACACGACGGTATAAATCATTTAAATCAGAAGTAGCGAAACGACCTCCATCTAATGGAACTAATGGACGTAATTCTGGTGGAATAACCGGAATTACTTTCATAATCATCCATTCTGGATTATTTTCTCTGTTCTTTTGAGAATCTCTAAAAGCTTCAACAACATTTAAACGCTTTAATGCTTCGTTTTTACGTTGCTTAGAAGTTTCAGTATTTGCTTTATGACGTAACTCATACGATAATTGGTCTAAATCGATTCTTTCTAATAAATCGATTAAACACTCTGCTCCCATTTTAGCGATAAACTTATTAGGATCAGTATCTTCTAAGTACATGTTTTCTTGTGGAAGTGTATCTAAAATATCTAAATACTCTTCTTCTGTTAAGAAATCCATTTTTTGTAATGGTTCTCCTTCAGCATTTTTAGCAATACCTGGTTGAATTACTACGTAACGCTCGTAGTAAATGATCATATCTAACTTTTTAGATGGTAACCCTAAAAGGTATCCCATTTTGTTAGGTAATGATCTAAAATACCAAATATGTGCTACAGGTACCACTAAGTTAATATGACCTACTCTATCTCTACGTACTTTTTTCTCAGTAACTTCAACCCCACAACGGTCACAAACGATACCTTTATATCGAATTCTTTTGTATTTACCACACGCACACTCGTAATCTTTTACAGGACCAAAGATACGCTCACAAAATAACCCATCTCTTTCTGGTTTATGTGTACGGTAGTTAATAGTTTCTGGTTTTAACACCTCACCTTTTGAAGCCTCTAAAATAGACTCAGGTGATGCTAAACCTATTGAAATTTTGTTAAACTTCTTAACAGTGTATTTTTCGTTTTTTCTTGCCATGATAATGGATTCGAATTAAAAATAAATGTCTTATAACAAGACTGATATTGAAAAAATGATTTGCCTCAGAGCCTAGACTCTGAGGCATTTCACTGTGATTATTCTTCTAATTTAACGTCTAATCCTAAACCTTTAAGTTCGTGCATTAATACGTTAAATGATTCTGGTAAGCCTGGTTCTGGCATAGCCTCACCTTTTACAATACTTTCGTAAGTTTTTGCTCTACCTAATACGTCATCAGACTTAACAGTTAAGATTTCACGTAAGATACTTGATGCACCATATGCTTCAAGTGCCCAAACTTCCATCTCTCCAAAACGCTGACCTCCAAACTGAGCTTTACCTCCTAATGGCTGTTGAGTAATTAATGAGTAAGGTCCGATAGAACGCGCGTGCATCTTATCTTCAATCATGTGACCTAACTTAATCATATAAATTACCCCTACCGTTGCTGGCTGATCGAAACGCTTACCTGTACCTCCGTCATATAAGTATGTATGACCGAATCTTGGAATTCCTGCTTCGTCTGTTAATTTATTAATTTCATCTAAAGAAGCCCCATCGAAAATAGGAGTCGCATATTTTTGACCTAATTTTTGACCTGCCCATCCAAGAACAGTTTCATAAATTTGACCAATGTTCATACGCGATGGTACCCCTAATGGGTTTAATACGATATCTACTGGTGTTCCATCTTCTAAGAAAGGCATATCTTCTTGACGTACGATACGTGCAACAATACCTTTATTTCCGTGACGTCCTGCCATCTTATCTCCTACTTTTAATTTACGTTTCTTAGCAACATAAATTTTAGCAAGTTTTAAGATTCCGGCTGGTAATTCGTCTCCTACAGAAATAGTAAACTTCTCACGACGTAAAACCCCTTGTAAATCATTTACTTTAATCTTGTAGTTGTGAACTAATTCTACAACTAAATCGTTTAACTCCTTATCAGTAGTCCAAGTTCCGTTTAAATGTGTAAAGTCTTCAACAGAGTTTAACATTTTTTGCGTGAACTTTTTACCTTTTGGTAATACTTCTTCTCCTAAGTCGTTATAAACTCCTTGAGATGTTTTACCTGATACTAAATTGAATAATTTTTCAACTAATACATCTTTTAAGTCTTCAAACTTAGATACGTAAGATGCTTCTAAAGCAGCGATAGCTTCTTTATCACGAGCACGCTTATTCTTATCTTTTACTGCACGCTTGAATAATTTTTTGTTGATTACAACACCTCTTAATGATGGAGAAGCTTTTAATGATGCATCTTTTACATCACCTGCTTTATCACCAAAGATGGCACGTAATAACTTTTCTTCTGGAGTTGGATCAGATTCTCCTTTTGGTGTAATCTTACCAATTAAGATGTCACCAGGATTTACTTCTGCTCCGATACGAATCATACCGTTTTCATCTAAGTCTTTAGTAGCCTCTTCAGAAACGTTAGGAATATCGTTTGTTAACTCCTCTGCTCCTAACTTCGTATCACGAACATCTAATGAATACTCATCAATGTGGATAGAAGTAAAGATATCTTCACGAACAACTTTTTCAGAAATCACAATCGCATCCTCGAAGTTATACCCTTTCCAAGGCATGAAGGCTACTTTCATGTTTCTACCTAAAGCTAATTCTCCTTTTTGTGTTGCATAACCTTCACAAAGTACTTGTCCTTCTTCAACTCTATCACCTACTTTTACGATTGGTTTTAGGTTAATGTTAGTACCTTGGTTGGTTTTTCTAAACTTAATTAAGTCGTATGATACTTCATCAGAATCGAAGCTTACCATACGCTCTTCTTCCGTTCTGTCGTACTTAATTGTAATCTTGTTGGCATCTACATACTCAACAACTCCTGCTCCTTCAGCATTAATTAAGATACGAGAATCTTTAGCAACTCTACGTTCTAAACCAGTACCAACGATTGGAGATTCTGGACGTAATAATGGAACTGCTTGACGCATCATGTTCGATCCCATTAACGCACGGTTCGCATCATCATGCTCTAAGAAAGGAATTAACGATGCTGAAATCGAAGCGATTTGGTTAGGCGCAACGTCCATATAGTTAATTGCTTCAGGACTTTCTACTGGGAAATCTCCTTCTTCACGAGCAATTACTCTATCTCCTTCTATCTTACCATCATTTGCAACAGGTAAGTTAGATTGGGCAATCTTCATTCCTTCTTCCTCCTCAGCACTTAAATAAATAGGCTCTTCAGAAGAAACTGAACCGTTTTCTACTTTCTTATATGGAGTTTCAATGAATCCCATATTGTTAACTTTAGCATATACAGCTAAAGAAGAAATAAGTCCAATGTTTGGTCCTTCAGGTGTTTCAATCGGACATAAACGACCGTAGTGAGTATAGTGAACGTCACGCACCTCGAAACCTGCTCTTTCACGTGATAAACCTCCAGGTCCTAAAGCCGATAAACGACGCTTGTGAGTAATCTCTGCTAATGGGTTTGTTTGATCCATAAACTGAGATAACTGGTTGGTACCAAAGAAAGAGTTAATTACTGAAGATAAAGTCTTAGCGTTAATTAAGTCGATTGGAGTAAATACTTCGTTGTCACGAACATTCATTCTTTCACGAATAGTACGTGCCATACGAGCTAAACCTACACCAAATTGACCTGCTAATTGCTCACCAACAGTTCTAACACGACGGTTAGATAAGTGATCGATATCATCTACTTCAGCTTTTGAATTGATTAACTCAATTAAATACTTAATAATAGTAATGATATCGTTCTTCGTTAATACTTTTTGATCTAAATCTTCATCTAAACCAAGTTTAGTATTCATTCTAAAACGTCCTACTTCACCTAAACTATAACGTTGCTCTGAGAAGAATAATTTTTCAATAATTCCTCTTGCAGTTTCCTCATCTGGTGGTTCAGCATTACGTAATTGTCTATATATATGCTCTACAGCCTCTTTTTCAGAGTTTGTAGGATCTTTTTGTAATGTATTGTGGATGATTGCATAGTCTGCTTGCTGATTATCCTCCTTATGTAATAAGATAGTCTTAGCTCCAGAATCTATAATTTCATCAATGTGTTCTTTTTCAATAATGGTATCACGATCAAAAATAATTTCGTTACGCTCAATCGATACTACTTCTCCTGTATCTTCATCTACGAAATCTTCGTGCCAAGTTTTTAAAACTCTTGCCGCTAATTTGCGTCCTAATACCTTCTTTAATCCAGCTTTTGAAACTTTTACTTCTTCAGCTAAATCAAAAATTTCTAATATATCTTTATCTCTTTCAAAACCAATGGCTCTGAATAATGTTGTTACTGGTAATTTCTTCTTTCTATCAATATAAGCATACATTACTTGATTGATATCGGTAGCAAATTCTATCCAAGAACCTTTAAAAGGAATTACTCTTGCAGAGTATAATTTAGTTCCGTTTGCGTGGAAAGATTGCCCAAAGAATACACCTGGTGAACGGTGTAATTGCGACACTACAACTCTTTCTGCTCCATTAATAATGAATGTTCCAGAGTTAGTCATATAAGGAATTGTACCTAAGTATACATCTTGAACTATAGTTTCGAAATCTTCGTGTTCAGGATCGGTACAATATAATTTTAAACGTGCTTTTAAAGGTACACTGTAAGTTAAACCACGCTCGATACATTCTTGAATGCTATACCTTGGTGGATCTACAAAGTAGTCTAAAAATTCTAGTACAAATTGATTACGTGTATCGGTAATCGGAAAGTTATCCATAAAGGTTTTGTACAAACCTTCTTCTCCTCGTTCTTCTGCTTTAGTTTGCAATTGGAAAAAATCTTGGAATGATTTTACCTGAATATCTAAAAAATCCGGATAATCAGTTCCTAACTGCGAAGACGCGAAGTTAATTCTTTCAGTAGTGTTTATCGTTGCCAAAAGAGATGCTATTTTTAATTAAAAATATTATTTTTGAAACTAAATCGTTTCAATACTGCAATTTTAATTGCTTTTACTGATTAAAAATCAGCACTTTATAATCGTAAAATCACAATGTAAATTATTGTGAAAAATAAAGAACGAATATATACACAAAATGGTTTAGGCCTAAAAACATGTGTTTTTAGTACCTAAACCTTAATTGTTTTTCCCCGTTTTAAATCGGGAGTATAGCTTACTTAAGCTCTACCTCAGCTCCTGCTTCTTCTAAAGACTTCTTAAGACCTTCTGCCTCATCTTTAGAGATTCCTTCTTTTACTGGTGCTGGTGCGCTATCAACGATTTCTTTAGCTTCTTTTAATCCTAATCCAGTTAATTCTTTAACTAACTTTACAACTGCTAATTTAGAACCACCTGCTGCTTTTAAGATTACATCAAACTCAGTTTTTTCTTCAGCTGCATCTCCACCACCTGCTGCTGGACCTGCTACTGCTACAGCTGCTGCTGCTGGCTCAATACCATACTCTTCTTTTAAAATATCAGCTAATTCATTAACTTCTTTTACTGTTAAGTTAACTAATTGCTCTGCGAAATCTTTTAAATCTGCCATTTTAATTGTTTTTAAAAATTTTATTATTTTAGTTTATTAGTGCGCGAAATTATTTTTCTGATAATGTCTTTAAAATACCTGATAACTTACCACCACCTGATTGTAATGCTGAAACAACATTCTTAGCAGGAGATTGTAATAAGGTAATAATATCTCCAATAAGTTCTTCTTTAGACTTGATGTTAACAAGAGCGTCTAATTGGTCATCTCCAACATAAACTGCTTCTTCAACATACGCACCTTTTAATAAAGGCTTGTCTGATTTTTTTCTGAACTCTTTGATAACTTTTGCTGGTGCGTTTGCAGCCTCAGCAATTAACATTGAAGTATTACCTTTTAATACGTCTGGTAACTCTCCGAAATCTTTATCAGAAGCTTCCATTGCTTTAGAAAGCAATGTATTTTTAACAACAGCCAATTGCACGTTAGCTTTGAAACAAGCTCTACGTAAGTTAGATGTAGTAGCTGCATCTAAACCAGAAATATCTGCTAAATAGATTGTGCTAGTATCTGCTAATTGTGCTGTTAAATCTTGTATTACTTGTGATTTTTCCTCTCTAGTCATAATTAAAAAGTTTTAACTGCCTTACGATACTGTTTTAACATCTACAGCAACACTAGGGCTCATAGTAGAAGAGATAAAGATACTCTTAATATAAGTTCCTTTAGCCGCTGTTGGCTTTAATTTAATTAATGTTTGAATTAACTCGTTTGCATTTTCTGTAATCTTTGCAGCATCAAAAGATGCTTTTCCGATTGCAGCGTGTACAATACCAGTTTTATCTACTTTAAAGTCGATTTTACCAGCTTTTACTTCTTGTACTGCTTTTGCAACATCCATAGTTACTGTACCTGTTTTTGGGTTTGGCATTAAACCACGAGGACCTAATACACGTCCTAAAGGACCTAATTTACCCATTACTGAAGGCATAGTAATAATAACGTCAACATCAGTCCAACCTCCTTTAATTTTTTGAAGGTACTCATCTAATCCAACATAATCAGCACCAGCTTCTTTAGCTTCTGCTTCTTTATCTGGAGTAACTAATGCTAAAACTTTTACATCCTTACCTGTTCCGTGAGGTAATGTTACAACTCCACGTACCATTTGATTAGCTTTACGAGGATCTACTCCTAAACGTACTGCTAAATCTACAGATGCATCAAATTTTACGTTTGTAATTTCTTTAACTAAAGCTGATGCTTCACTTAAATTATAAACTTTAGAGCTATCTACTTTAGCACGAGCCTCTTTTTGTTTTTTAGTCAATCTTGCCATTTTCTAAATCTCTTTTAAGTTTATGCAGGAGCATCACCTGTTACTGTTAATCCCATAGAACGAGCTGTTCCGGCAATCATTCTCATTGCAGACTCTACTTCAAAGGCATTCATATCAGCCATTTTGTCTTCTGCAATTCCACGAATTTGATCCCAAGATACGCTTGCTACTTTCTTTCTATTAGGCTCACCTGAACCTTTCTTAATTTTGGCCGCTTCTAATAATTGTACCGCAGCTGGTGGAGTTTTTACAACAAACTCGAAAGATTTGTCTGTATAAACTGTAATAACAACAGGTAATACTTTACCTTGTTTGTCCTGTGTACGAGCATTAAACTGCTTACAGAACTCCATGATGTTAACACCGGCAGCACCTAAAGCGGGTCCAACTGGTGGCGACGGATTCGCTGCACCTCCCCTTACTTGTAGTTTTACTAATTTACTTACTTCTTTTGCCATTGTTTAAGATTTAACGATGTGCTTAAATTGGAAGCTTAAACACACCAAAATATAGGTGTAACAATTATATTTTCTCTACTTGCATGTAATTCAGTTCTAATGGAGTTTTTCTTCCGAAAATCTTTACCATTACCTCTAATTTACGTTTTTCTTCATTAACCTTTTCAACTGTTCCATCGAATCCATTGAAAGGTCCGTCAATTACTTTTACAGTTTCACCAACTGAATAAGGAATTGCAACGTTTTCATCTTTAACAGAAAGTTCATCAACCTTACCTAACATTCTGTTTACTTCTGATTTACGCATTGGTACTGGATCACCTCCTTTTGTTTCTCCTAAAAAACCAATAACTCCAGTTACTGATTTAATTACGTGAGGAACCTCACCTGCTAAATTAGCTTCTACCATTACATAACCAGGAAAGTAAACTCTTTCTCTGTTTATTTTCTTTCCGTTTCGTACTTGAATAACTTTTTCAGTTGGAACGATTACTTGGTTTACATAATCAGACAACCCATGACGTGCTATTTCAGTCTCGATATAAGATTTTACCTTATTTTCTTGACCACCAATAGCTCTCACAACATACCATTTCATCACCGAATCAGCCATCATTAAAACATTTTAAAGAAGTTATCTAATCCTGTTTGAAAAACTTTATCTATTCCAGCTACCGCTAAAGCAAAAACAATAGTGAATACTGCTACTACCACTGTAGACTTTTGAGCCTCTTCACGAGATGCCCAAGTCATGTTGGTATTTAATTCTTCAAAAGAATCTTTAATATATTGTACAAAGTTACTCATATTTTATCCTTTTAACGAGTTGCAGTAAAACCACAACTCGTTTTTAATTTTTGCACGGGTTGAGAGACTCGAACTCCCGACACCTGGTTTTGGAGACCAGTGCTCTACCAACTGAGCTAAACCCGTATTTATAAAGGAGTCTCACTAATAAGGAGACTCCTTATAATTTTATAATTAAACTATAATTAGTCTAAAATTTCAGTTACCTGACCAGCTCCTACTGTTCTACCTCCTTCACGGATAGCGAACTGTAAACCAACGTTTAATGCGATTGGTTGGATTAAGTCTACAGTGATAGTTAAGTTATCACCTGGCATTACCATCTCTACTCCTTCTGGTAAGTTGATGTTACCAGTTACGTCTGTTGTACGTACGTAGAATTGTGGACGGTAGTTGTTGTGGAATGGAGTGTGACGTCCACCTTCTTCTTTCTTTAAGATATATACCTCAGCTTTGAATTTAGCATGTGGAGTAATAGAACCTGGCTTACAGATTACCATACCTCTCTTGATATCTTCTTTTGCAATACCTCTTAATAAGATACCTGCGTTATCTCCAGCCTCTCCTCTATCTAAGATTTGACGGAACATTTCGATACCAGTTACAGTAGAAGTTAACTTCTCGTCACCCATACCGATAATCTCTACAGGATCTCCAGTGTTGATGATACCAGTTTCGATACGTCCTGTTGCTACAGTACCACGACCTGTAATAGAGAATACATCTTCGATTGGCATTAAGAATGGCTTTTCAGTATCTCTTGGTGGCTCTTCAATCCAAGTATCAACAGCTTCCATTAATTCTAATACTGTATCAACCCATTTTTGCTCTCCGTTTAATGCACCTAAAGCAGAACCAGCGATTACAGGACCGTTATCTCCATCGTACTCATAGAAAGATAATAAATCTCTTACTTCCATTTCTACTAACTCTAATAACTCCTCGTCATCAACCATATCAACTTTGTTTAAGAAAACAACGATACGTGGAATACCTACCTGACGACCTAATAAGATGTGCTCACGAGTTTGTGGCATTGGACCATCTGTAGCAGCTACTACTAAGATAGCACCATCCATTTGCGCAGCACCTGTTACCATGTTCTTTACGTAATCGGCGTGACCTGGACAGTCAACGTGTGCGTAGTGACGGTTAGCTGTTGCATACTCTACGTGAGAAGAGTTAATTGTGATACCTCTTTCTTTTTCTTCTGGAGCGTTATCGATTTGATCAAAAGCTCTCTGCTCAGAAAATCCAGCATCTGCTAATACTTTAGTAATTGCAGCAGTTAAAGTAGTTTTACCGTGATCTACGTGACCAATAGTACCTACGTTTAAGTGCGGTTTCGAACGATCATAAGTTCCTTTTGCCATGATTATTAATTTTAATTCTTAGTTAAATATATTTAGTGTTATTTTAAAACTCTTGTCAAATAAACTCTAAAATAGAGCCAACAACGGGATTTGAACCCGTGACCTCATCCCTACCAAGGATGCGCTCTACCAACTGAGCTATGTCGGCAACGAATTTAGAGCGGGAGACCGGGTTCGAACCGGCGACATTCAGCTTGGAAGGCTGACGCTCTACCAACTGAGCTACTCCCGCAATTTTGTTTCTTAAGATTTTTGTGGGGAGAGCAGGATTCGAACCTGCGAAGTCGTAAGACAACGGAGTTACAGTCCGTCCCATTTGGCCGCTCTGGAATCTCCCCAAAAATCTTAAATCAAAATTTTAATGAACTTTTGTTCTTTTAGAGCCGATGGAGGGACTCGAACCCACGACCTGCTGATTACAAATCAGCTGCTCTAGCCAGCTGAGCTACATCGGCTTTTGCTATAAAAAAACAATCCGCTATTTCTAACGGACTGCAAATGTAAAAAGTAATTTTTGATTTTTAAAACTTTTTTTAATTATTTTTTATTGTTTTTTTACACTAGAGCATCTTTCTTTTTTTCCTTAGACTTCTGTAATTGTCTTTTTAATGATTCTACCGACACGCTAACACCCTCTTCAAAAGTTTTGCATTGCTTTTTTACCATTAGCTCATCTCCTGGTATATTGATTTTTACCTCTGTAATTTTATTTTCTTTTTCGCTCGTTTTTTGCACTTTCAAAAATACTTCTGCATCAACGATCTTATCATGAAACTTTTCTAATCCTCCCACCTTTTTCTCAATGTAATCTATTAATTTTTGGTCTGCTGAGAAATTTACTGATTGCGTGAATACCTTCATAATTCTTCGATCTTTTAGGTTGACCCTCTAGGATGAGTCTTATTATACACTTTTTTTATCTGCTCCAAGCTATTATGCGTATATACTTGGGTAGAGGCTAAACTTGAATGCCCTAGTAATTCTTTAACCGAATTTAACGACGCACCGTTATTTAGTAAATGTGTTGCAAAAGCATGCCTTAAAATATGAGGGCTTTTTTTTGCTTTTGTCGACACCCTACTAAAGTACAAATTTATTATTCGGTAAACAAGAGTTTCATAAATTTTAACTCCCTTTTTAGTGATGAAAAGCGCTTCCTCATTCCCTATTTCGAATGCCTTTTTTTTAGATAAATACTCCTCTAATGTTTTATACACTGAAGGCAAGATCGTTACATATCTTTCTTTATTCCTTTTTCCTAAAACTTTAATTGCTTTTTTAGAATGATCTACATCTTTCTCTTTAACATTTATTAACTCAATTCTTCTCATTCCTGTTGAATACAATAATTCAACAATTAATCGATCTCTTATCGATTCAAAATCGGAAGCTTCATTTAACAACTTCAACACCTCTTCTACTTCATTTTGATCGAATGGTGTTTGAATTTTCTTTTGAACTTTTAAAGCTTTATGACTCACTAACGGATTCATTGTTACTTCCCCTATTTTTTGCAAAAACTTATAAAAGGTCTTCAGTGAACTTACCTTTCTATTTACACTTCTATTAGATACACCACCATTCACCAAACTAACAATCCATGTTCGTATTTGATTGTAATGAATATTTTCTAAATCTTCTTGATCAAATTCAACCGCACAAAAATCTTTAAATGCAATTAAATCTGTTTTGTACGCTTGTACAGTATGTTTCGAATAGTTTTTTTCAAACGCTAAGTATTCTAAAAAAGCTTCAATAAGCATATATCTTTCTTTTTATTAAAATGAAGGTACAAAAAAAACCTGTATTGAGATCAACACAGGTTTTTATACATTATAAAGGACGATTACTATCCTACTTCTTCTTGAGTTCTTAACTTCTGAACGTAAGATGCTTTAATCATTTGAGCACGTTTAGCTACAGATGGCTTTGTAAATTGCTTTCTGTTACGTAATTGCTTCATCGTTTTTGTACGATCAAATTTACGCTTATAACGTTTTAACGCTCTATCGATATTCTCTCCTTCTTTAACTGGAATGATTAACATATTTTTGCACCTCCTTTCATTGTAGTTTTCTATATTTTAAAATCTCTTGATAAAACACAGTATATCAGAAGATTATATTGTTTTTGATTTATTTGGACGGCAAAGATACAAAGTATTGATTTAAAACCAACTATTTTTAAACTTCTTTTCATAAAAAAATCCTGTTAGCAAAAACAGGATTTCTTACTTCTATATTTTCAATAAGTTATGTTGCAGGCTTGTACTCTTTTTTATCAATTACCATTTTTGCAATGATTTCTTTAAGAATCTCCGAAGTTCCTCCACCAATTGGTCCTAAACGGCTATCACGAAGTAAACGTGCCATAGGATATTCTTCCATATAACCGTAACCTCCTAACAATTGCAATGCATCATAAATTACCTCATCTGCCATTTTAGTTGACAGTAATTTACTCATACTTGCTTCTTTCACTACATAAACACCATCGTTTAATCTTTTTGCGATAGAGTAATTGTATTCTTTACACATATCTACTCTACTTGCCATTTCAGCAACTTTATGACGTAAGGCTTGGAATTTATCTAATGTTTTACCAAACGCTTGACGCTCACTCATATATTGCACAGCATAATCAACAGCGTATTCTGCGCGTGCATGCGCGTTGATTCCCATAATTAATCTTTCTAAAGCAAAGTGTTGCATGATATATGGAAATCCTTTTCCTTCTTCACCCATTAAGTTTTCCGAAGGAATTACCACATTATCAAAAGCGATTTCAGCGGTATCAGAAGCCCTCCAACCTAATTTATCTAATTTAGTTGATGAGATTCCTGGGGTATCTCTATCAACCATAAAAATACTCATTCCTCTATGTTTATCTTCTGGATTTGTTTTGGCAGCTACTACTAAATAATCAGAATACACTCCATTTGTAATAAATGTTTTTGAACCATTAATTACATAAGTATCTCCCTTTTTAATTGCTGTAGTTCTCATTCCTGCTACATCACTTCCACCAAAAGGTTCAGTAATACATAAACATCCTATTTTATCTCCTTCGATACTTGGTGTTAAGTATTCTTTTTTAATACGATCGTCTCCTTCTTTATTTACGTGTGTCATTGCTAAGTAAGCATGCGCCCACATGTTAGCTGCGAATCCGCCTGAATTCACTTTTTGTAATTCTTCTAAAAAGATTACTGTATAAAAAAGGTCTAAGCCTAATCCTCCATATTCTTCTGGTTGATTTAAACCAAAGTATCCCATTTCACCGAATTTCTTCCAGATAAAACGTTCAACAGTTCCTTCTTTTTCCCATTTATCTATATGCGGAACAACCTCTTTTTGTAAAAAATCTTTAAAACTTTGACGAAAAGACTCGTGCTCTTCAGTAAAATACATACTGTTCATTCGTTCTCTAATTGTTTGTTGTTTGTTATTTTGCTTCCAAATATATAACTATTCTATCGTATTTGTCTAGTGGAAAATCTTTAATATTTCTTAATTCTGAAATATTTTGAAGCTCAGCCACCTCATCTCGATACTCAAAAATCTTTTTACATAGTTCATAATCTATATATGGATTTTTCAGTACTTCCTTAAAAGTAGCTGTGTTTACATTTACTTTTTCTATAATTGGTTTATCTTTAATTATGAATGTTTCTAGAACCCCGTTAGCAGTTTCTTTGCTCAACCCCCAAACTTCATACAATTGAGACGGAAGCGAATATCCTTGTAATTTATTTCTGTACTTTATAATTCTTGTAGCAAGCACTTCTCCTACTCCACTTACAGTTTCAAAATCTTGTTGTGTAGCTTTATTAATATCGTTGGTAGAAATTTTATATACCTTATTATATATAGGCTTTTCGGAAGAACTCGTTTCAATAGTTTTATTTTTCTTTTGATTTTCTCTTTTCACTACCCAATCTGGGAATTTAAAATATGGGGAAATTGCAGCCAACAAATTATCTGACACTTTGGTTATTTGTTGAAATTCGGATACGGAGTTTACAAACTTGTTTTGTTTTCTGTAAGTATGAAGTCTATCAATTTCATCCGTAGTCATTCCTAATTGATATCCTTTGAAATCTGTTATATAATTTGGATTAAATGGATACAACTTAGGCTTCCTGTTTTCTAGCTCTATTTGCTTTAAACTATCTATTTGGTGTTGAAAAGCGATTAATTCACCTGTTGTAGTATTTTGCTCATCTTCCGAAGAAAAATCAACAAAAGCATAGATGAATTGTAAAACGACAATTATCGCCAACAAAAAGAAAACCCCATTTCGTTGGCGTTTGTTATACCAGAAATGGGGTTTTAATATTTTCATTTTTTTTAGTTTTTAATCTTCAATTGCTTCCTTTTTTAGGTTAATAGCATCCATATACCTTTTTAACTGCTTTTTAACCACTGGCATTAACAAGTATAAACCTACCATATTTGGGAACACCATTGCAAAAATCATTGCATCTGAGAAATCCCAAATAGATTTCATACTAGCCGCAGCACCAATTACCACGAAAGTTAAGAATAAAAATTTATATGTTAAATCCGCTTTTTTTCCTCTACCGAATAAAAACTTCCAAGACTGCAATCCATAGTAAGACCATGAAATCATAGTTGATACAGCGAATAACACTACCGCTACTGTTAAAAACACATTTGAAAAAGGAATATACGCTGCAAATGCTCTTGATGTAATTCCTGCTCCTTCATAAGCAACTCCATCAATAAATACAGATCCTGTTCCATCTCCTCCATATTCAAAAGCTCCCCCGAAGTTAAAAATGATAATTACTAAAGCAGTCATTGTACATATCAATACAGTATCAATAAACGGCTCTAACAATGCTACTAAACCTTCAGATGCAGAATATTTAGTTTTCACTGCCGAGTGTGCGATAGACGCTGAACCTGCTCCTGCTTCATTTGAGAAAGCCGCTCTTTTGAATCCTACTAATAACACTCCAATAACACCACCAACTCCAATTGCTGTTGGATTAAATGCTTCTGCAAGAATTAAAGAAATAGCATCATCAATTAAAGAGAAATTAACTCCTAAAATATATAAACAAGCTAATAAGTATAATAAAGCCATAAAAGGAACTACTTTTTCAGTAACCGAAGCAATTCTTTTAATTCCTCCAATAATGATAATTCCTACTAAAATTGCCAATACAAGACCTATAATAGCTCCTGCTGCTGTACTTTCCAACCCTAACAACTCTTTAATTACAATTGTTGCTTGGTTTGATTGAGCAGCATTACCACCACCAAAAGATCCTCCAATACAAAACACTGCAAAAGCACCAGCTGCAATTTTACCTAAAGTTGCAAAACCTTTTTCTTTTAACCCTTTTGATAAATAATACATAGGACCTCCATATACTGTACCATCTTCTCCTACATCACGATAGTGAACCCCTAAAGTACATTCAACAAATTTTGTCGACATACCTAATAAACCACAAATAATCATCCAGAAAGTAGCTCCTGGACCTCCTAAAGCAATTGCCAATGCAACCCCTGCTATGTTACCATTACCTACTGTACCCGAAACAGCAGTAGCTAATGCTTGGAAATGCGATACTTCTCCTTCATGACTCTCATCTCTTATCGTATCTTTTATATCTCCATCAATTTCTAAATCGCTATGTATGCTTTCAATATTTTCTATATGCTCTTCAATATCATCTACATTGTTCATATCAACTCCTTGAGCTATACCATCTTCTCCATACAACAATTGCGCTCCATGCTTCTCTATATCTTCATATTTACCTCTAACAACATTGATTGCTGTAAAAAAGTGGCGAATGTTAGGAAACCCAAAATAAACCGTAAAAAAAGCGGCACTTGCCACTAACAAAATCAATACAAAAGGAGTTCCAAATACTGGAAAGAAAATTACACTACTAAAGAAATCTGATATAGGTTTAAATGCTTCATCAATTTGTTGATCCAAACCTTTTTCTTGTGCAAATGTGAACATCGGCGTTATCAAAAACAGCAATGCAAGTAATCTTTTATTCATAATGTAAGTATTAGATTTTTTGATTTAGTAGCCCGCAATATCATAAAAAAATGAACTTACGACAAGTTTTAATCGTTAAATATGAATATAAGATTAGTTTTTCTTTAACTTTTTGTAAATCTCACTTGAATTATTAGAAAGGTTTTAGAGCTTTCTCTACCTGTTTTTATTCAAATTTCTAAGTTATTAAACTCCTTGAAAACTATTGTTTAAACTAAGTATTAAAATTTCTAGACTTTTTATAAAATTGAAAAAGAAAGTAGTTTATTTTAATTTTTAGCAACTATTACAGCTATCAATTAGAAAAACATCATCATCAAAATTCAAAAAAACAAATTACCCTTCACATCAAATTACCTCATTATTTCATTTTTAAAACAACCTCCTTAAAGTGTTTATTTGCTCTGGGCGACCTAAAACAATAAGATTTCCTCCTGCTTCAAGCTTCACTTCAGCTTCAGGATTTATAATATACTCCTTATTTGGTGTTCGGTAACCAATAACCGTACATCCTGTTTTTTTTCGAAGATCTAAATCTAATATTGTTTTATCTAAGTATTTTTCAGGAAGATCATTAATTGCTACTTCTTCTAAGTTTGCTGTAGTTTCTCCTTCAATAGTTAATCGATCTACAAACTCAATTACATCTGGAGTTACCACTAAAGATGCCATATGCGATCCTCCTAACCTATCAGGCATAATTACATTATCAGCTCCTGCTATTTTTAATTTACTATAAGACGTTTCTTTCGAAGCCCTACTTATAATCTTACAATCTTTATTCAACTGTTTCGCTGTTAGTACAACAAATAAGTTATCAGCGTCAGAAGGCAATGCAGTAATCAAATTCTTTGCATTCATTATACCTGCCCTCAACAATGTTTCATCGAGTGTAGCATCTCCCTCAATAGTCAGTACTCCTTTTTCATCTAACTGTTTTACAATTCCTTCAAACTTCTCTACCACTACAACTTGTTTTTTATAGCTTTTTAACTTTGAAATAGCTTGTCTTCCATTTCTCCCATAGCCACATACAATAGTATGCCCTTGTAATTGTTCTATTTGTTTTTGCACTTTTTTTACTTTTAGTTGATAGAAAAATTGTCCACTAATTAAATATTCTGAAAAAGATGAAACTGCATAACCGAAGATAAATAAACTGGATATTATTAAACCTATCGTAAATAATTTTTCTCCAGTACCAAACGGATGTACTTCACCAAAACCAATAGTACTAATGGTTATTACAGTCATGTAGAGCGCATCTATAAGGGAGTACCCAAAAAACACTATATACCCTAGCACCCCTAATGACACTATTAATACAGAATAGGTAATTGCTCTATATAATCTTGACTGAAATACGGTGTTTATCATAAATCAAAAACAGAAGTTCTTTTGGTGTAAATCATATCTTTTAAACGCAATAAAAACGCCATGGTTAAGTACAACCCGAATGACAAACCTACAGTAACAAATGATATATAAATAAAGAATAAACGAACATTAGTAGCTCGCATACCTAAACGATCTGCAAATCGGGAAGACACATTAAACCCGTGTCGTTCAAAAAAATGTCGTACAGAATGGATAAATTTCATTACACTATTTTTTTCAAGATATAAAAATTCTCGTTCAAAATTAACTCTTTTTCTAGTTTTATTAGATTATTATGCTTTTTTGACAAACTAAAATAATCTTGGTGATTTATTAGGTCGTAACTAGTGTTTTCTTTGTAAAACTCATCTTCTATCGTTTGCCAATCAGAAGCTTCTGTTTTTACCATTTCTCTATTGCAAAAATCAAATAATTTTTCAAAAGCTTTTGAGCTCTTTAACTCATTTTGAAAAGAAGCACTCCCTATGTAATCTCCTTTTTCTTGCAATCTAAAAAAAAACTCAAAAAGCTTCTCTGTATCTTTTCTTGATAAAAAGAATAATACACCTTCTATCAAAACAAACGAAGATTTATTTCCTTTGAGCAAAATTAGCTTTTCTAACAAAGCATCAACATAATCTTGGCTAAAATCGACTCCTATAAAATGAATGTTTCTTTCAGGTAATTTTCCTTCCTTTTGAAACTCTTTTACCATCTCTTGCTTATAACTCACAACTTCTTCTTTATCGATTTCAATATGAATCATATCATCATTCAACAAAAAAGGATACATGCTAAAACCGCTTCCGAAATTAATAAGTACTTCAGGTTTCAATCTTTCAATTTCTTCAAGAAAAAACCGATTTCTTAAACAATGCGCCGATACTTCTTCTGAACAAACTTGATCAAGATACTTCTCTACCCAAATAGCTGTTCGAGAATTATCCCAAAGTTGCGCATACATATCTCTACTTAAATCTTCATTCAAAGATCTAAATGTTGATGTAACAAAAGCAGTTTCGTGTATTTGAATATTTAGATTACTCATAATTATCAATTAACGCAAGATACCAATTTCAACTCATTTGTTAAACATCACTACTTTAAAATAAATTTGGTTTTGGTAACTTTGCTGTTTTTGGTAAAATCCTCACTTTGAAAGAACAAGAATATATAGAAGTTTACGGAGCAAGAGCTCACAATTTAAAGAATATCGATATTAAAATCCCTCGTGAAAAGCTGGTTGTGATTACTGGCTTAAGCGGAAGTGGAAAATCGTCACTAGCCTTTGACACTATTTATGCGGAAGGTCAACGTCGATATATCGAAACATTTTCTGCCTATGCACGTCAGTTTTTAGGGGGATTAGAGCGTCCTGATGTAGATAAAATTGACGGGCTTTCTCCCGTAATTTCTATTGAACAAAAGACAACAAATAAAAGTCCGCGTTCTACCGTAGGTACCATTACCGAAATTTACGATTTCCTACGTTTATTATTTTCTCGTGCAGCAGATGCCTACTCATACAATACAGGAGAGAAAATGGTAAGTTATTCTGACGAGCAGATCAAAGAATTGATTTTAAAAGATTTTGATGGAAAACGCATTGCAATTCTTGCACCTTTAATCAAATCGAGAAAAGGGCATTATCGTGAGTTGTTCGAGCAAATTTCTAAACAAGGATTTGTACGTGTACGTGTCGATGGAGAAATTAGAGAAATTGAAAAAGGTATGAAACTCGATCGTTATAAAACCCACGATATTGAAGTGGTTATTGATCGTTTGGTTGTAAATGACACTGCTGAAAAACGCCTAGAAGAAACTATTAAAACAGCTTTATATACAGGTGATAATATTTTAATGGTAATTGATGTCGATGATGAAAAACCACGTTATTTCAGTCGAGAATTAATGTGTCCTACTACAGGAATTGCTTATCCAAACCCTGAACCCAATACTTTTTCTTTCAACTCTCCTAAAGGAGCTTGTACACATTGTAACGGATTGGGTATTACCAACGAAATAAACAATCAAAAAGTAATTCCCGATGATAACATCTCCATTAAAAACGGAGGAATTGTTCCGTTAGGAGAACAAAAAAATAGCTGGATTTTTAAACAGCTTCAAACTATCGCTGAACGTTATAATTTCAAATTAACCGATCCTATAAAAAGCATTCCAAAAGAAGCTATGGAAGTTATTTTACATGGTGGAAAGGAAAAATTTGAAATTCAGTCAAAAGCTGCAGGAGTTACTAGAAACTACGAGATCGACTTTGAAGGCATCATCGCTTTTATTGAAAATCAATATAACAATTCTGAAAGCACTTCTATCAAACGATGGGCTAAAGATTTTATGGATGAAGTTACCTGTTCAGTATGTGAAGGAAAACGTTTAAAGAAAGAAGCCCTTCATTTTAAAATCACTGATAAAAACATCAGCGATTTAGCTCATATGGATGTACTGGAATTAGCTAGCTGGTTTCAAAAAGTTGATAAAAAACTTTCAGAAAAACAACTAACAATTGCCGCTGAAATTTTAAAAGAAATCCGTACACGAATTCAATTTCTATTAGATGTTGGCTTAGATTATTTGACTTTGGACAGAACATCAAAGTCACTTTCTGGTGGTGAAGCACAACGTATTCGATTGGCAACACAAATTGGTTCTCAATTAGTCGGGGTACTTTATATTTTAGATGAACCAAGTATTGGTCTACATCAACGTGACAATCAGAAATTAATCGATTCTTTAATTAAACTTCGTGATGTTGGAAACTCTGTTTTAGTAGTCGAACACGATGAAGACATGATTAAAAATGCTGATTTTGTCTTAGATATTGGTCCAGGTGCAGGACGACATGGTGGTGAGATTGTAAGTGAGGGTACTTTTGAAGATTTAAAAAGTCACGATACACTTACAGCAGATTACCTATCTAAAAGAAAAGAAATAAAGGTTCCTAAAAAACGTCGTGAAGGAAACGGAAATAGTATTAAACTATCAGGCGCTTCTGGAAACAATTTAAAAAATGTTTCGGTTGAATTTCCTTTAGGAAAAATGATTTGTGTAACAGGTGTTTCGGGGAGTGGAAAATCTACTTTAATTAACGAAACCCTCTACCCTATTTTAAATTCTCATATTTATAGAGCGGTAAAAAAACCGATGCCTTACAAAAAAATTGAAGGTTTAGAACATATTGATAAGGTAATTGATATCGATCAATCTCCTATTGGAAGAACACCTCGTTCTAACCCTGCAACTTACACAGGTGTGTTTAGCGAAATTAGAAGTTTGTTTGCTAAAACTCCTGAAGCATCTATTCGTGGTTATAAACCAGGTAGATTCAGCTTCAATGTTAAAGGTGGTCGTTGTGAAACTTGTCAAGGAGGAGGTGTTCGAGTTATAGAAATGAATTTCTTACCCGATGTTCATGTAGAATGTGAAACCTGTCAAGGAAAGCGTTTTAATAGAGAAACCTTAGAAATCCGCTATAAAGGAAAGTCAATTTCTGATATATTAGATATGACTATTAATGAAGCTACCGAATTTTTTGAACACATTCCTAAAATACACAGAAAATTAAAAACCATTAAAGATGTTGGACTGGGGTATATTACTTTAGGGCAACAATCTACCACACTTTCTGGAGGTGAAGCGCAACGTATTAAATTAGCTTCAGAATTATCAAAAAGAGATACTGGAAACACCTTTTATATTTTAGATGAACCAACTACTGGATTACACTTTGAAGATATTCGCGTTTTAATGGAAGTACTAAACAAATTAGCCAACAAAGGAAATACCGTATTGATTATTGAACATAATTTAGACGTGATTAAACTTGCCGATTATATTATTGACATTGGTATGGAAGGCGGTAAAAAAGGTGGAAAAGTATTAGCTTCAGGTACTCCAGAAGAAGTTGCTAAACATAAAACAAGTTATACTGCTAAATTCTTAAAGAAAGAACTAAACTAAAATCATCTAAATAATGTAAAAATCATTTTTATGGATTGACTCTACTTTGTAATTTTAAACAAGAACATCTACTACTAATTGTAAAAATATCACCTATCCCTTTTTTTTCTTTTAACGTATGTTTTTCTTTTACATTTCAATCTAGTAACTTCTTAAAAGTAAAAGAAACATTTACTCTAACCACACCTACTTATCAAGTTAGTTTAGCCCTCTTTCCTGTTCATACCAAGAACTATTCTTTTTATAAAAAAAACAAGGTTTTACAAATAAAAACCATTCAAACATAATAAAAACTGACATTAATTCATATTTTTACATAAAAAGCTATGAAAAAAATATTATTTATTCTAATACCAATAGTAAGCTCCTTTTCTCAAAACAAAAACGATTCAATCAACTTTACTGGGAACTTACATTATAATAACATAAAACAAGAAAAGTTTTTTATACACACAAATAAAACTATTTACTTCGCTGGAGAAGAAGTTTGGTGGAAGGCATATATTGTTAGTGATTTTAATAACAACCCCACAACTAACACATCTAATTTACATCTAAATTTCTATGACAATAAAAAAAAGTTAATCTCTAGTAACCTCTTTTTTTGCAAAGAAGGAAAAGCACACGGTACCATTAACACCTCTAAAAAATTGACATCAGGAACATACTACATACAACCTGACACTCAATGGAATAAAAACTTTCATAAACCTTACTTACTACCAATAACAATAATCAACTTAAAAGAAAACAATACATTTATTGACACCTTTCCCAACCAAAAAAAACTTAGAATTAACCTTTACCCTGAAAGTGGTGGAGTACTAGAGGGCTTCAGAAATACTTTTTTTTGCGATTTAAAAAAAGGTAACCAATTCTTACCCAATACATATGTAAGTATAATGGATGACACAACCAACAAGAAAATAACAAACTTTAAAACGAATAAATTTGGTCTTGGTAAATTCTCTTTATTTTACAAATCTCAACACACATATTCAGCAATTATAAATGAGGGGGGAAACAAAAGAAAAATTAGAATATTTTTAGGGAAAGACTCTGCCATCATAATAAAAAAACAAACAAAGCTTGAAACTATTGACTCACAAACCTTTTTAGTGCTAATGAGTAAAAATGAAGTACTAAGGTACAACAATAAAAAAATCTATGCTCTTATACATAGAAATAATAAATTATTATATACCCTCCCTTTTAACGTCAAAAAAAATGCTAATAAGTATCTCTTAAAATTCAACAAAAATGATTTGTTTTATGGAACAAACACATTAACCTTATTTAATGATAAAAATCAAGTCATTGCTAAACGTAATTTTTTTATTAGAAATAAAGACAACATAAACTTTGAAATAAAAACAACAAAAACAACAAAAGACTCTATTATATTAAACATAAAATTAAAAAATTACAATAAAAAAACCAACGTAAGTATTTCTGTCTTACCCAAAAACACTTTGTTAAACAAAAACCATTCGAACATTTTCAGTGATTTTTTATTCAACCCTTACGTAGATTATAGAATTCCTTTAATCAGAAATTTATCAAATTCAGACTTAGATTTGCTTTTACAAACTAAACCTCTTAAAAAATCGAAAAGTAATTTTGACTTAATTAAACCTTTTTACTCCTTTGAAGAAGGAATCTCAATAAAAGGTTCTATAAACACTCCCATTAAGGCCGGTTATAAAATTTTACTAAGCTCCAAAGCTAACAACATTTTAAAAATAACTAGCATAAATAAAGATAGTTCTTTCGAATTTAAAAATCTAGTTATGCAAAACTCCTCAAACTACAAACTGGCTGTTTTAAATAAAAAAGGAGCTATTATAAAAGCCGGTATATATGCTTCTAAAAGTAACCTTAAATACACCCCTAGCGATTTGCTATTAGCTCCCTCAAAAAAAAACGACATTTTAATAAAAATGTTAAAAGAAACCAACAAGCATGTTAATAATAATATCTTACTACCAGAATCAAAATTTGATTTAGATAATGAAGTTCTAGATGAAGTTACGGTCAATGGAAAAATTAGAGAAAAAGATGTAACTCCTCTTTACCCAAACATGCCTAATCAATTAGGAAATGGTTTTACTAGAAAACTAAAATTCGACGAACATCAGAAACTAAACATGACACTTATACAATTCATAAACAACCAAGTAGGTATAAAAGCAACGGAATACCCATTAGGAGCTAAAATAGCTATACAAAGAGGCCCTAATACTTTTTTTGGAGAAGATAGTCGAAATGCATTGGTTATTATCGATGGAACTCCTTCTTCTGCTGATGCATTATCCCACATTCCCTTAAGTCAAATAGCCTCTATCAAAGTTAATTCTTCTGGTGCTGGATATGGTATGCGAGGTGCTGGAGGAGTGGTTTTAATTGATTTCAAAAGAAAAAATGAAACAACGAACACAACTACAAATAAAAACTTTTTTGAAAGTGAAATTGATTTTGGTTTTACTGAATCTAAATCAAGTTTTACATCTACTCCTTTAATTTTTAAAAAAAACACTCAATCTAAATTATTTTTTGAGGCTCTAGATTGGATACCTAACCTTAATCTATTACCTAACAAAGTACATAAAATAAGTATACACAAAGGAGAACATAATAGTATTACTTTATTTATAAATGGAATGAGTGATAGTGGACAACTTTTATATGATGAGATACAATTAAAATTATAAATTCATATGATAAAACAAACAGAAGATACTCATTATATAGGAACTTATTAAAAAAAGAACTAAACTAAAAACCCTAGCTATGATGAAGAATTATTTTTACATCCTAATACTTTTTACCTCAATTACATGTAACACTAAAAGACAAGAGGTTAAAATAGAAAATGAAAAAGAGCAAATTTCTATCGGTGAAGTAACTACCTTACACTCTTCTATTTTAAATGAAAACAGAAATTTAAACATTTATTTACCTCATGGTTATCATCCTGATTCGACTAGAACCTATAACACCATTTATCTGTTAGACGGCTCTAAAGAAGAGGATTTTAAACACATTGCTGGACTGGTTCAGTTTATGCAATTATCAACTCAAATGCAACCCACGATTGTTGTAGGTATTGAAAACATTGATAGAAATAGAGATTTTACACACCCAAGTAAAGATAGTTTAGATACTAAAGATTTTCCTACCCATGGAGGCTCAGAGAAATTTATTCGTTTTTTAAAAGAAGAAGCACAACCGTACATCAACAAAAACTATAAAACCAACAATCATACAACATTAATCGGTCAATCGTTAGGCGGATTACTAGCTACGGAAGTTTTACTAAAAAAACCAAGTATGTTTAACGATTATATTATTGTTAGCCCTTCACTTTGGTGGAACGAATACAGAATGCTAAAAAACATTGATAGCTTATTAACTAATCAACAGTTTTCTAATCCAAACGTGTTTTTATCTGTTGGAAAAGAGCACCCAGCAATGAATGAAATTGCTGACTCTTTAGCAAAAAAACTCAATAGTAAAAGTGACATCAACTGTATTTACAAACCAGATTATGATGAAGATCATGCAACTATACTACATCCTGCAGTATATAAAGCTTTAAAAACACTATACTAACTAACTTCTTTCTTAAAAAGACACTAATAAGAATGCTTTAAATAAATAGTTAAAAATATTTTATTTACATATTTATTTTGTCTTTATAATCCTTTTTTCTAAATTTAAAAACTGTTTTTTTTAAAAAACAGTACATTATTGTTTCCCCCGAAACTATTTAAATATGAGAAAAGAAAAACAATCTGCTTTAATAGCGGACAACTGCCCCCTTGTATGTGAAACCTACAAGAACATTATATCTAAAATCACTAAAAAAACTTCTAATTTCAGTTTCAATACTGACATTACATATAACTGTAATGGTGCTTACGACATTATTAAAAGAACAATTGAAAAAGAAACTAAATTAGATTTTGTTGTTTTAGATTTAAACCTTAAACCTTCTACAAACAGAAAACTTTTATCAGGCGAAGATTTAGGTTTCTTAATCAGAAAACTACTCCCAAGCACAAAAATTATCATAGCGACAGATTGTAATGATAACTACAGAATTCATAATGTTATTAAAAGTCTAAACCCAGAAAGTTTTTTAACAAAAAGTGATTTGACTTCAGATGAATTTAAAAATGCAGTTAAAAATGTTGTTAACAACATACCTTACTACAGCAAAACCGTTTTAAAACTTTTAAGAAAAGAAGTTTCAAGTAGTTTTATAATTGATACTATTGATAGACAAATTCTCTATGAACTATCTATTGGTTCTAAAATGAAAGATATGCCTAACTACATACCTTTATCTGCTGCTAGTATTGAAAAGCGTAAAAGACACTTAAAAAAGGTTTTCAATGTAAAAGATAAAGGCGATAGAGAACTCATTTTGGTAGCTAAAGAAAAAGGCTACATCTAGAAAATTATAAAAATAAGGTTTTCCCTTACTTTTTTTATGTGTTTTTTTAAAAAAACACAATTATTAAAAGATAGATTTGGAAGAATCTAAAAATTAGCTATTCTTAAAAACCCTTCATTTTGAAAGATACATTAATACCTTTAGTACAAAAGTTACTCAAAAAAAATAGAATTCCTTTTGACAGGGAAGAACTTTCCTTCCAAATTCAAAGTCACCCATCTTACCCTAGCTTACATGCTATAACTGGAGTTCTTGATCACTTTAACATAGAAAATGTTGCAGCTGATGTTCCTGTAAATTCCGAAACATTATTACAACTTCCAGATTGTTTTATTGCTCAAATAAACAGCGACCATGGTCAAGAATTAATTGTTATTGAAAGGAAACAACTTGACTATATTATATATAACTCTGAAAACAAAAAAAACAAACTCACTGAAGATGAATTCCTTAACAAGTTTACAGGAATTATTGTAGCTGTTGAACAGACTGAAAACACTGAAAACCTAAAAGAAAACTCAAACTTCATCAAAACTATCGGTCTTGTTACTCTTGGCTCTTTAATACTATTTTCTTTATACAAAAGCTCTGCTTCATTATATAATATAGCATATTTCTCTCTTTCTATTTTAGGTGTTATTATTAGCGTAGCTATAATGAAACAAGAGCTTGGTTTAAAATCTGCTATTGGTGATGCTTTCTGTTCTGGAACAGATGAAAAAAAAGATTGTGATGCCGTTTTAACTTCTAAAGGAGCAGAAATTATTAAAGGTTATAAACTAAGCGATTTTAGTATTCTTTATTTCTCTGGCTTATCAATTCTTACTTTTATTCAAATATCAAATCCTGTTTTATCGTATACCATAAGCTTATTAGCAATACCCGTAACGATTTACTCTTTATACTATCAATATGCAGTTGTAAAAAAATGGTGTCTTTTATGCTTAAGTATTGTTGGTGTTTTATGGGTTCAAGCACTTATCCCTGTATTAACTAACAATTATATTGAAGCTTTTGTTGTTAACGATTTTATTTCTTTAGGTATAATCACTTTCGCTTCTCTTATTACATGGAGCTACTTAAAACCATTAATAACGAATGTACACACACTGAAAAAGGAAAAAGTTGAAAGCGTAAAATTCAAAAGAAACTTTACACTTTTTGAAAGTCTTCTTCAAAAGTCACCTCAACTTAACACACTAATAGATAATTCAAAAGAGATTACATTTGGAAATCCTAATTCTTCTTTAGAAATAGCTATAGTTACTAACCCTTTCTGTGGTCACTGTAGACCTGTTCACACTCATATTGATGAAATTTTAAAAAAATTCAACAATAATGTTAAGATTAAAATTCGCTTTAATATTAATCCAAGTGATCAAAATAGTGATGTTGTAAAAATAACCAGTAGACTTTTAGAAATATATGAATCTAAAGGAGAAAAGGAATGTTTATCTGCTATGGATGACATTTATAGAGGCGAAAAACCAAATACTTGGTTAAAAAAATGGGGAGAATGTAAGCATAAAGAGCTTTATATATCTGAATTAGAAAGGGAAAATAATTGGTGTAAAGACAACAACATCAACTTTACCCCTGAAATTTTAATCAATGGAAGATCTTTTCCAAAAGAATACAACAGAACTGACTTAATTTTCTTTATTGAAGATTTAGAAGAAACTACCAAAATTTTATCAGTAGTGTAAGTTATACACTTTATACAAAAACAAAGCCCAATTAAGGGCTTTGCGTTTTGAACAAAATTCTCTCGCGAAGAATAGACACATTGGTGAGTGTCTTTAAATGTTCGCCGCAAAAGTAACCTTAATATTTTAATTATGAAAAACCAAATTCTAAATTTAGGTAAAGCTTTAAATAAAGCGGAACAATCTCAAGTTAACGGAGGTAGAATGCAATGTGATGTCAATGGAGATCGCATATGTGAAGATTACGGATGGAAATGTGCAGAAATTTATTGTCAATTAATTTAACCTCTTCTTTTATCATGAAAAATTCAATTTTAAACTTAGGAAAAGCTTTAAATAAAGTAGAACAATCTCAAATTAATGGAGGAAGAGAAAAATGTGATTATAATAGTGATGGTATTTGTGAAAAGAAAGGTCCTCTTTGTGCCGAACTTCATTGTAGAATTATTCCTTTATAATCAACTAAATACTTTTTAAAAATGAAAAAAACAATTTTAAACTTAGGTAAAGCTTTAAATAAAGTAGAACAAAAAACAATTAATGGCGGCGGAGCTGTTGGATTTTGTGATGTGTATGGCAACTGTCCTTCTGGCCAGTATTGTAAAGGAGATTATTGCTACATGAATGGCAGCGGAGGCAATGGCGATGGTGACACAGGTGGTGATAACTGTACAGGACCATGGCAATTTTGTCCTAATGGAGGTATAAGCTGTACTGGATGTTAATCTAAAAAACTAAATAAAATGAAAAAACAAATTTTAAACTTAGGTAAAGCGCTAAGTAAAAACAATCAAAAACAAATAAACGGTGGAAAAGAAATCCCAGGAGGATGTAGAACTGATAAAGGCTACTATTGGAACCCTATTGAAAGATGTTGTTGGACTGATCAATATAACTGTTGTTATGGAACTCCTGAGTGCCCAGCACCTTATCTATAAACCTTAGATTAAAATTTTTATGAAAAAACAAATTTTAAATCTAGGTAAAATTCTAAATAAAACTGAACTAAAATTAATTAATGGTTCAGTTGCTATTGCCTGTTATGCTAATTCTGACTGTCCAACTCATATGGGGTGTTGTAAAAACCCGCCTTACATTGGACTTTGTATGGAAGGAGAAGACTATAGAAGATTCTGTAATAATTAATAAATTCAAATAAGTTAGAGAGTTAACTCTCTAACTTATTTCACATCTAAACTGAACTTGAAAAAATTCCCTAATTACAAACAAACTGAAGCAAAAGATTGCGGACCTACTTGTATAAAAATCATAGCTAAACACTATGGTAAGACAATTAACACTCAACAATTAAGAAACCTAAGTGAAACAACACGTGAAGGTAGTAGCTTGTTAGGTCTTAGTGAAGCTGTTGAATCTATTGGGTTTAAGTCTTTAGGTATAAAATTAGCTTTCAACAAACTTAAAGAAGCTCCATTTCCTTGTATTGTTCACTGGAACAAAAACCACTATGTCGTTCTTTATAAAATAAAAAAGGATACTGTTTATATTTCCGACCCTGCACATGGATTAATTACCTTCACAAAAGAAGAATTCATTCAGCATTGGATTGGAAATAACGCTGATGAAAACACAGAAGAAGGAATTGCTTTGTTGGTAGAACCTACTCCTAAGTTTTATCAAGAAGAATTTGAAGAAGATGAAAAATTTGGGTTCTCATTCATCTTTAAATACTTAATCAAATACAAAAAATTTATAGTTCAATTAATTATTGGGCTTCTTGCTGGTAGTTTACTACAACTAATCTTACCATTTTTAACTCAAAGTGTAGTTGATGTAGGTATTAAAAACCAAGACTTAAACTTTGTATACCTAATCTTATTTGCACAGCTATTTCTTTTTATTGGAAAAGCTTCTTTAGAAATTATTCGTAGCTGGATTTTACTACACCTTAGTACTCGAATCAATATATCTTTAATTTCAGACTTTTTTATCAAGTTAATGAAGTTGCCTATCTCCTATTTCGATGTAAGAATGACAGGAGATTTATTACAAAGAATCAACGATCATAAACGTATTGAACGAATTTTAACCACCTCTTCTTTAACCGTACTTTTTTCATTTTTCAACCTTATAATTTTCAGCTTAGTTTTAGGGTATTATAGCTTACAAATTTTTGGAGTTTTTGTATTGGGAAGCGTACTATATTTTGGATGGGTATTATTCTTTTTCAAGAAAAGAAAAGAACTTGACTACAAACGTTTTTCTCAAGTAAGCCAGGAACAAAGTAAAGTTATTGAACTTATCAATGGAATGCAAGAAATAAAGCTTCACAATGCAGAAAGACGTATGCGCTGGAACTGGGAATATGTGCAAGCTCGTTTATTTAAAGTAGCTACCAAAAGTCTTGCCCTTGAACAAACACAAAGTGTAGGTTCAAATTTCATCAATGAACTTAAAAATATGTTCATTACCATACTTTCTGCTAAACTAGTAATAGATGGACAAATCACACTAGGTATGATGATGGCTATTAGCTATATCGTTGGACAATTAAACGGCCCTATTACTCAGTTGATTAATTTTATGAGGGACATACAAGATGCTCAAATTTCTCTAGACAGATTAGGTGAAATTCACAATATGGAAGATGAAGAAAAACCTAGTGATGAAAAAGTAACGGTTATTCCTGAAAATGCATCTATAAAATTAAACAATATTTCATTCAGATATACAGGTGGTTTAGAACCTGTTTTAAAAGATTTATCTCTTGAAATTCCTGCAAATAAAACAACTGCAATAGTTGGAGTTAGTGGAAGCGGAAAAACCACATTAATGAAATTACTCCTTGGTTTTTACCAAGTTGACCAAGGAGACATTATGATAAACAACTTCAATTTAAAAAACATTTCTCAAAAAGAATGGAGAAGAAACTGCGGTGTTGTAATGCAAGAAGGATACATTTTTAATGATTCTATAGCTAAAAATATAGCTGTAGGTGAAGATTATGTTGATAAAGAAAAATTAGCTCACGCAATCGATGTAGCAAATATTGGAGACTATATTGAAGGCCTACCTTTAGGATACAACACAAAAATTGGTAGTGAAGGTAACGGGTTGAGTACTGGTCAAAAACAACGATTATTAATTGCACGATCTGTTTATAAAAACCCAAAATTCTTATTCTTTGATGAAGCTACTAGTGCATTAGATGCCAACAACGAAAAGGTTATTATGGGAAAACTTAACGAGTTCTTTGCTAACAAAACTGCGGTGGTAATTGCACACCGATTAAGCACCGTAAAAAACGCACATCAAATAGTGGTACTTGAAAAAGGAAAAATTATTGAAAAAGGAAGCCACCAAGAACTAATTAAATTAAAAGGAAGTTATTACCATTTAGTTAAAAATCAACTAGACTTAGGTAAATAAAATATTCATTTCGCGAAGAATAGACATAAACCTTGAATGTCTTTAAATGGTCAAGGATTA
This sequence comes from Tenacibaculum aestuarii, assembly GCF_964510395.1. Classification (NCBI taxonomy): domain Bacteria; kingdom Pseudomonadati; phylum Bacteroidota; class Flavobacteriia; order Flavobacteriales; family Flavobacteriaceae; genus Tenacibaculum; species Tenacibaculum aestuarii. Next base: position 712,021 of record NZ_CAZEFY010000001.1, on the reverse strand, counting down.
ATAAATATTAAATTTTTAATCATGAAAAAATCAATTTTGAATTTAGGTAAAGCTTTAAACAAAGTGGAACAAAAACAAATTAATGGTGGAGCAAAATGCTGGATAAATGGATTTCCTTGTTGTGGAGAATGCAATTATAGTACTGGTATCTGTTCTGAACCTTGCGAGCCACTATAATTCATAATATAAATTCTAAAAGAGATTACTATAATAAATAGAAATTTCTTCTTATTAAACTTAATAAATTTAAAAAAATGAAAAAAATAATTGTAACCTTAGGCAAAGCTCTAAATAAAACGGAGCAGCAACAAGTTAATGGCGGACAAATTGTTCTTTGCCCTATGGAAGTTGGTGGATGTACATGTAACTGCTATTGGGATGAAGAAGGAAGATGTGTGACAAACACTAGTATCCCTTCAAGACCTTGTGATTAACTCCTAATTACAAAGGAAAGATATATCATATTCTCTGGAGAGGGATTGGATGCTCCCTCTCCTTTAAAAACTAAAATATTAATGCCAAACAGTTCTCAAGACATAGAAATTAGAAGCGAAGAAGTTCAAGAAATTTTAACTCATGTACCTAACTGGATGATTCGTTGGGGTAACACTTTACTTCTTGGACTTATCATTATGCTATTATTCATTTCATGGTTTGTAAAATACCCTGATGTTATTTCAACTGAAGTAATGGTTACCACCTCTACTCCGCCTGAAAAAATTTATGCAAAATCAACAGGTCAATTTGAAACTTTTTTAACTAGTGAAGGTAAAAGTGTTTCTGAAGGTGATGTTTTAGCTATAATTGAAAACAGTGCTTCTTATAAAGATGTTTTACTATTAAAGAGTATTGTTGATACTATTGAAATGAATCAACAAAAATTCTTTTTCCCTGTTGACAAAGTCCCTCCACTAATTTTAGGCGACATAACATCTAGCTACTCACAATTTGAAAACGACTACTCTGAATATGTTTTAAATGAAAAGTTAACTCCATTTAAATCTGAAAATTTCGCAAACCAAATGTCTGTTATAGAAGCAAAAGGTAGACTACAAATTTTATTATCACAAAAAGAACTAAACTTAAAAGAACTAGAGTTTAAAGAGAAAGACTTAGAACGCAGTAGAAAAATGTTTGGTCAAGGAGTTATTTCTGCTAAAGAAAAAGACCAAAAAGAAATAGAATATTTACAAGCCAAACGATCATACAAAACCCTTGAATCTTCGATTTCACAAATACGTGAATTAATCAACAATTCTGCTAAAAATTTAGAGGGAACTTCTATAAAAAAAACACAACAAGATACTCGATTAAAAAAGAAAGCTATTCAATCTTTCTTATACTTAAAAAAAGCTATTAAAGACTGGGAAAAACAATATGCACTTACTTCTTCGATAGATGGAAAAGTATCATTTCTCTCTTTTTGGAACAAAAACCAAACTGTAAATACAGGAGATTTAATATTCACCATTATTCCTCGCAAAGAGAACTCTTTTATAGGTAAAATAGAAGCACCTGCCGCTAACTCTGGTAAAATTAAGAAAGGTCAGAAAGTTCAAATAAAACTATTAAACTACCCTTCAGATGAATTTGGTGAATTGAACGGAAAAGTAAAATCTATCTCTCTAATTCCTAATGAAAAAGGCAACTACCTTGTAGATGTAGAATTGCCTCAAAATTTAGAAACTACATATAATAAAACAATTCCCTTTAGACAAGAAATGAAAGGAGCTGCAGATATAGTAACTGAAGATTTACGCTTGATAGAACGTTTTTTCTATCAACTTAAAAATATAATCAAATAAAAATTCTCTCGCGAAGAATAGACACAAACCTTGAGTGTCTTTAAACTGTTCAAGGATTAATTAATTTTATTTTTTTAATCATGAAAAAATCAATCTTAAACTTAGGTAAAGCTTTAAATAAAGCTAACCAAAAACAAATTAACGGAGGTTCAAATGGCTTTTGCTATCAAGAAGGAAGTAAATGTTGTGAAAATACTTCTTGGGGTATTTTTTGCGATGCTGGCAGATGTGATAGATTTGGATGTTTTTGGTACTAAACTTGTAATTAATAACCCTCTAAATTTTTAAATATGAAAAGATCAATTTTAAGCTTAGGTAAAGTCCTAGATAAAGCTAATCAAAAACAAATTAATGGTGGAAACGTATGTGATTATTACAGAGATCACAATCTATGCTTCGGTCCTGTTCCTGGTTGTTTAAGCTGTGATCAGATTCAAAATTACCCTGGAGCTATCAATTGTGTACTCATACATAGTGATTGCTTTGAAGGAACAATACCTTCTTAAAAACGCTTAGCTGTCTTCATGGCAGTTTTTTTATTACTTGAATACGAAAAACTTATTAAGTAATTAACCTTTTCGCGAAGAATAGACACAAACCTTGAGTGTCTTTAAATGATCAAGGATTATTAAATGTTTTTAATTTTTAATCATGAAAAAATCAATCTTAAACTTAGGGAAAATTTTAAATAAAGTTAACCAAAAGGAAATAAATGGTGGCTCATATAGAACTAAAGAAGAATGCGATGCTGCGGGTTGTTTTTGGGGGTTAGATGCCTTTACTAATAAGTGGAGATGTACTTGTCCTTAACAAATCTGTAATTGATTCTTTATAGCTTTACAAAGCCTCCTTTAAGGAGGCTTTTTTAAAAAAAAACACTAAATTAGCAGGCTTGCTAAAAATCAGATTTTAGCAGTTCAATTTGTTATTTAATATAAAAGTAGAAGAATTATGACTCCGAATGATGACAGAAAAATTAGAGAAAAACTACAACAAAAAACTTGGAACGAAATAAAAACAAACGATTCTTGGGCAATTTTTAAAATTATGTCTGAGTTTGTTGATGGCTATGAAAAACTAAGTAAAATAGGTCCTTGTGTATCTATTTTTGGTTCCGCCCGTACAAAAACTGACGACCCTTACTATAAATTAGCTGAGGAAGTTTCTTATAAACTAACACAAAGTGGTTTTGGTGTTATTACTGGTGGTGGACCAGGTATTATGGAAGCAGGTAATAAAGGAGCTCACCGAGGTAAAGGAACCTCAGTTGGATTAAACATAGACCTTCCTTTCGAACAACACGATAATCCTTGGATTGATCGAGACAAAAACCTAAATTTCGATTACTTCTTTGTTCGTAAAGTTATGTTTGTAAAATACTCACAAGGTTTTGTGGTTATGCCAGGTGGTTTTGGTACCATGGATGAGCTTTTTGAAGCAATTACATTGATTCAAACCAACAAAATCGGTCGTTTCCCTATTGTTTTAGTTGGTAAGAAGTTCTGGGGAGGCTTGTTAGACTGGATTAAAAATACTTTAATAGAAGAAGGTAACATCAGTGAAAAAGACCTTAATCTATTTAGAGTCGTTGATACTGCTGACGAAGCCGTAGAACACTTCAATAAATTCTACGCTAAATATCAATTGAAACCTAATTTCTAAAAATAATTATCTTTAAAGCTCGTTGAATTCACATCGAGCTTTTTTTATTTAATCTTGAAAAAAAAAACACTCCTTTTTGTATGTATAATATCTTTATGCTGTTTCAATATAACGGCACAAAATAACATAGTTGATATTAACGCTGTTCTTGATGTGGATAATGACCTTCTTCACATTCAACAAAAAACAGTTTATTTTAACACTTCTGCTTCAAGGATATCTGAATTATACTTACACAACTGGGGAAATAGCTTTCTTAATAATAAAACTCCTTTAGCTAAACGTTTTATTGAAGATTATAAAAATGATTTTTATTTCTCTAAAGATAAAGACAAAGGTTTTAGCTATATAAAAAACTTAACTATTAACAATAAACGAGTTACTTACAAAGAGAAAAAGAAGTATCATGATATTGTTAAAGTTAATCTTAATGAAGAACTACACCCTAATGATAGTTTAGTTATAAACACTTCATATTTTATAAAAATCCCTAATGCTAAATACACAGGGTACGGAAAAACAAAAACTGGATATCATTTACGCTTTTGGTATATCACTCCTGCTGTTTTTGATGGTGACTGGCACCTCATGAGTAATATAAACTTAGATGATTTATATGAAGATCTTTCGAACTACAATATTTCTATTGTAGTTCCTAAAAATTACTTTGTTGAAAGCAACTTATATCAATACAAAACTGAACAAAAAGATTCCACCAATTATTACTTAGTTGGAGGCAACAAGAAAGACATCATACTACATATCGATTCTATTAAAACATTCAAGTCCTTCAAGATAAAGGGTAAAGAAATAAAAACTGATTCTTATTTAAAAAGTATCTCCAACAAGGAAACTACTAAAATTATAGAGAGACAAATACAATTTATTGAAAACTTTATAGGAAAACATCCTCACCCTGAAATTCTTGTTGATGGACGTACAGTAAGTAAAAACTCTTTACATGAAATTTATGGTCTTCCGAAATGGCTAAAACCATTTCCTAACAACTTTAGATGGGAAACAGGATTTTTCAAAGCTATAGTTCAAAAATATTTTGATGATGTTATTATTCAAAACACCCGAAAAGATTATTGGTTAACTGATGGATTACAAACCTTTTTGATGATGGAATACGTTAAGAAATATTATCCTGATATTACTATTTTAGGTAAATACTCTAACTACTGGCCTATTAAATCTTATAATATTTCTCAATTAAAGCAAAATGATAAATATGCGCTTGTTTATCAATTTAGCTCTCATAAATTTTACGATCAACCACTAACAACTGCTAGCGATTCGCTTTCTAACTTCAATAGAAAGGTAGTTAGTAAATATAAAGCAGGACTTGGGTTTAAATATCTTCAAAACTTTGTTGGAGACAGTATTCTAAAAAAATCTGTAAAAGAGTTCTATATAAAACATCAACTTAAACCTTCAAATAGTAGTGATTTCTCTAATATTCTTCAAAAAAACACCTCTAAAGATTTACAGTGGTTCTTTGGAGATTATATTACTACTGACAAAAAAATAGATTATAAAATAAATAAGGTTGCTTTTTCTAAAAACAAAGATTCTTTATACGTAACTATCAAAAATAAAAGTGATTTCAGCGCTCCTGTGGCTTTGTATGGAGTTCAAAAGAAAAACATTAAATTTAAAACTTGGGTAACCGATGTTGATTCAACCAAAACCGTAAAAATTAAAAGAGGTGATTTTAAAAAGCTTGCATTAAACTATGAAAACATCTACCCTGAATTTAATTCATTAGATAATTTTAGAAATGTAAATAACAACCTTATTAATAAACCGCTTCAATTTCGTTTTTTCAAAGATTTTGAAAACCCTTATTACAATCAACTATTTTATTATCCCGATTTTAAATACAATTTATATGACGGATTAATACTTGGGGTTAATATTAATAACAGATCAATTGTTAATAGAAATTTTGAATTCAGCATCACTCCAAACTACAGTACAAAGAGTCAAAATTTAACAGGTTCATTCGTTGTTGCCTACAATCATTTTCTTAAAAGCCCCGACTTATATAAAATACGTTACGGAATTGGTGGTAGTAACTTTCATTACGCTCCTGAGTTAGGCTACAATACCTTAAGCCCTTTTGTCAACTTTCAATTTAGACGAAATACACTTCGCGATATTGGATCTGAATTTTTAATGGTTCGTCTGGTTAGTGTAAATAAAGAAGTTGCCCAAAACCAAACTCAAGGTGACCAAGACAAATACAATATCTTTAATGTACGCTACATTAATAATAAATTTGATGCTATAAAAAGAATTCGTTTTGCTGCTAATGCAGAGATAAACTCAAGTTTTAATAAAATATCAACAGATATTCGTTACAGAAAATTTTTCACTGCGGATGAAAGTTATGAAATTCGATTTTTTGGTGGACTTTTTATATCAAATAACACCGAAGGAGATTATTTTAGCTTTGGGTTAAACCGAGGAAATGATTATTTGTTTGAACAAAATTTATTTGGACGTTCTGAAAATGAAGGTATTTTTAGTCAGCAGTTTGTAGTTGGGCAAGGTGGATTTAAATCTAACTTTAAACAACCTTATTTCGCCAACCAACTCATTACTTCTCTAAACACTAGCATAAGCATATGGAAATGGGCTGAAGTTTACAATGATGTAGCCATGTTAAAAAACAAAAGTACTTCTCCAAAGTTTTTTTATGAAAACGGAATTCGTTTAAACTTCCTTCCTGATATTTTTGAATTCTACCTTCCTGTATACACAAACGAAGGATTTGAAGTTACCAAAGAAGCCTACCCTTCAAAAATTAGGTTTATCATCACGACTGATATTGATCAGATTTATAACTTTATTAGAAGAGGCGTATTATAGATACTTCAATAATTCTTTAATTTTCGTTGTTTTTTTGAAAAATATGCAATGAAAATAGAAATTTTTAAATTTCAACTAAAAAAACTATCTTTGTAACCATACCTAAATTAGATGATTATGACGCAAAATACCGAAATAGTTAATACTCAACAGCTTTCTTTTAAAGATTTTAAAAACGAAGTTTTAAACGATTATAGAATAGCTCGTATTAGTCGAGAATGTAGTTTACTAGGACGTAGAGAAGTTTTAACAGGTAAAGCAAAATTTGGGATTTTCGGTGATGGTAAAGAAGTACCTCAATTAGCTATGGCTAAAGCCTTTCAAAATGGAGATTTTCGTTCGGGTTATTACCGAGATCAAACCTTTATGATGGCTATTGGAGAGTTAACTCCACAACAATTTTTTGCTGGTTTATATGCTCATACTGATATTGATGTTGAGCCGATGTCAGCAGGTCGTCAAATGGGAGGGCATTTTGCAACCCATTCCTTAGATGAAAATGGAGATTGGAAAAACTTAACAGCTCAAAAAAATTCATCATCTGACATCTCTCCTACTGCAGGTCAAATGCCTCGTTTGTTAGGATTAGCACAAGCATCTAAAATTTACAGAAATGTTGAAGGTTTAGAAAAACACACTAATTTTTCAATAAATGGTAACGAAGTTGCTTGGGGTACTATTGGTAATGCTAGTACTAGTGAAGGATTGTTCTTTGAAACAATAAATGCTGCTGGTGTTCTACAAGTTCCAATGATAATGAATGTTTGGGATGATGAGTACGGAATTTCAGTACATGCGCGTCATCAAACAACTAAAGAAAGTATTTCAGAAATCTTAAAAGGTTTCCAACGCGAAAATGAAAGCAACGGATACGAAATCTTTGTAGTGAATGGATGGGATTATGTTCAATTAGTCGATACCTACAATAAAGCTTCTCAAATTGCAAGAGAGCAACATATTCCTGTATTAATTCATGTAAAAGAATTAACACAACCACAAGGACACTCAACTTCTGGTTCACACGAACGTTACAAGTCGACTGATCGTTTACAATGGGAGCAAGAGTTTGACTGTATTGCCCAAATGCGTAAGTGGATTTTAGAGTTTGAATTGGAAAATGAAGATGGTGAAACGTTAAAATTTATTGATTCAGAAGAGGATTTAATCAATATTGAAAAAGACGCTAAAAAAGAAGTTAGCAAAGCGAAACGTGATGCTTGGAGTGCTTACACCGACGAAATAAAAAACGAAGTTGTAGAAGCTGTTACTTTACTAGATACTGTCGCTCAAAAAAGCAACAATGGTTCCTTTATTACAAAATATAAAAACGATTTAGCAGCAATTGCTGAACCAATACGAAAAGATATCTTAGTAGCGGCACGTAAAACGTTACGTTACTTAAGAGATGAAGATTTTGCTGAAAAAACAGCTCTTAAAAACTTTATCAAAGCTTCGATTGATAAAGCTTCTGTAAAATATTCGGCGCACTTATTAAGTGAAACCGAATTAGCAACTGAAAATGTTCCAGCTGAAGCACCAACCTACGCTTCAGAAACAAATATGGTAGATGCACGTATTATTATGCGTGATAATTTTGATGCAATTTTAGCAAAACATCCTGAGGTATTAATCTTTGGAGAGGATGCTGGTTATATTGGTGATGTAAATCAAGGATTGGAAGGTTTACAAGAAAAATTTGGTGAATTACGTGTTTCTGACACCGGAATTCGTGAAGCTACTATCTTAGGTCAAGGTATTGGTATGGCAATGCGTGGATTACGTCCGATTGCTGAGATTCAATATTTAGACTATTTATTGTACGCCTTACAAATTATGAGTGACGATTTAGCTACGCTTCGTTACCGTACGTTTGGTAAACAAAAAGCACCTTTAATCGTTCGTACTCGCGGACATCGTTTAGAAGGAATTTGGCACTCAGGTTCTCCAATGGGAGGAATTATCAATAACGTAAGAGGTATTCACGTATTGGTTCCTCGTAACATGACCAAAGCTGCTGGATTCTATAATACCTTATTAGAAGGTGACGATCCTGCTTTAGTAGTAGAATGTTTAAACGGATATCGTTTAAAAGAAGAATTACCAACCAACTTAGGAGGTTTTAAAACTCCTATTGGGGTTGTGGAAACCATCAAAGAAGGAAGTGATATCACCATTGTTTCTTATGGTTCTACCTTACGAATTGTGGAAGAAGCTGCTAAAGATTTAGCTCAAGTTGGTATTGATGTAGAAATTGTAGATGCACAAAGCTTATTACCTTTTGATATCAATCACGATACGGTAAAATCGGTTGCTAAAACAAATCGTTTGTTAGTAGTTGACGAAGATGTTCCTGGAGGAGCTTCAGCATATTTATTACAAGAAATTGTTGAAAACCAAAATGGTTACAAACATTTAGATAGCAAACCTCAAACGTTGACAGCAAAAGCACACAGACCTGCTTATGGTACAGATGGAGATTACTTCTCTAAACCATCTGCTGAAGATATTTTTGAAAAGGTATACGAAATTATGCACGAAGCAAATCCTGTGAAATTTAAGAGTTTGTACTAAACAAAACACATATAATAATAGCCCAAAGCGCATTGACAACCTCAATGCGCTTTTTTTATAAAATATCACCCAAAAAGGGTGAACTACAATTTTAATTGTCATGTTACTTTTGCTAAAAAACAATTTAAAAAATGAGAAAAATCATCATCTTAGTATTAGTATCAATCTTAACAATTTCTTGTAATAAAGACGAGAATGAAATTATTGAAAAACCAGTTTTTGAAGCAAGTGAAAACCCATTAGATTTTGGAAAAACAGCTAAAAACTATGCTGTTGCTAAAGAACTTAAAATTAAAAATACTGGAAACAGTAATTTAATTATTTCTGGCTTTCAGTTTAAATCAGAAAACTACTTTTACTCAAACTCCATTATGAGTGTGGAGGAGGATATTACTCTTAAACCTAATGAAGATTATACTTTTTCTCTAGGATTTAAACCTCTACAACTAGGAGATTTTGAGAATACCTTAATTTTCGAAACTAATATTGGGGATAAAGAAGTTATTGTTAAAGGTCAAGGGTATACCCTTCAAGAGCCAAAAAATACAATAATTTAAAATTTAATTAGATAGTTTCCTATTGCGCATTGTAAACACTTTTGCTTTGCGCAATAGTTGTTTTTTAACTCTAACAAAGCTTGTGTTTCAAAAGCATTTTTTGCTTCAATTTTTAATTCAGAAAACTTACTAATAACAGAATTTTTCTCTGGTTTTAATTGCTGCATTAATTGCAATAATTGCTCTTCATTTACTGCTCTCCTTTCTTGTTCATACACAAACTTCAAAGGTATTATCGTATTGATGACAAGTAAATCAATAAACGACTTTGTAAGTCTTTTAGGTGATTTTTTTGAAGTGGTTTCAAGCGTATAATGTATTTTCCAAAAATCATTTACCTCCACCGAGAACAACATATAAAAATCTTGTAAGCGAGAGACTTCTACTATTTGAGAAAATAAATGTTGGTGTCTGAAATACAAAGCAACCAACTGAGCTATTCGAATCGTTGGAAAGTTGTTCGGTCGCATTCTAAAAAATTGAAATCGGTTTTTTGTTAAAGGCTGTAACTGATATTTATGCTGCAAGTATTTATACTCATTTTGTAGTTGTGTATAATAACCATCTTCAACCTCGCCTTCTAAAAATCCTGATTGCCCAAATAATAAAGCTGACAGTTGCTCTTCCTGAAACCGAACCTTTCGCAATACAGAAAAGTCAAAAGAATTAGACATATCAAAAAAAGCTTCTCCATTAACTTTTAATCCAAAGTTTTTGGCGAGTAGTTTGAATAATACAGCTTCATAATCATTATTTGATTTCGCCAACAATTCTTTGATAAAAACAGCTTTGTTTTCTAATCGTTCAAAATATAAACGCTCTAACCAATTATTCAACAAAAAAGAATCTACTTCTGCTATTTGTTTTTCACAGGGAATCCAACACTGTTCTTTTGAAAATAATTTCTGATAATTTACCAATACTTCTTTTTGAACAAACTTTTCCAGTTCTAAAGTAGGCAAAGGAAGATTGTTTTTCATAAAAACATCAGCATCATAACACCACACCACATGTAAAATTATCGCATCATAATTTGTATCTTTTTCATGATGATGCGCATACCAATCAGATGATTTTAAATGAATTTCTACATTTCCAATCCATAACTGACCATCAATTTTTAATTGTGCATTTAAAAAATCAGGACCGGTATTGGTATTATAAACTCCTGAATTAACAATCTCAACAGGCTCTCCTTTAATCGATTTTAAATATGTTGCGCTGAATAGCTTGTATTTCCACAGAAAGTGTAAAAACTCTTCTTTCATAAGCTTCCTTTTTCTCCATGAATTTACAAAATATTTTTATGGCATCATCAATTTTTATTATCCAAAGTATTTTATAACAATGTCCTATTCAACTATTTTTGCCTAATAAGAAAATTAAACCACATGAATAGTATAGAAAATTTACAATGGCGTTATGCTGTTAAAAAATTTGACGAACATAAATTTCTTTCTGAAGAGCAAATCAATATTTTAAAAGAAGCTTTTAACTTAACTGCAACTTCATATGGATTACAACCTGTAAAAATGGTTGTGGTAAAAAACAAAGATTTACAGCAACAATTAGTAGCACATTCTTGGAACCAACTTCAGGTTGTGCAAGCTTCGCATTTGTTAGTACTTTGTATCCCTAAAGAATTGACTTCTGAACACGTTGAAAGCTACTTTAAATTAGTAAAGGACATAAGAAACACCCCAGACGAAATTTTAAATCCGTTTAAAGAATTTTTAGTAAATGACATTGCTAACAAACCCAAAGAAATTCTTACCTCTTGGATGAAAAATCAAGCCTATATCGCTTTAGGAAATCTTATGACCGTAGCTGCAAACGAAAAGATTGACAGTTGCCCTATGGAAGGTTTTAACCCAGTAAAATATGATGAAATTTTAGGTTTAAATAAGCTAAACTTAAATTCGGTTTTAGTTTTACCTGTTGGTTTTAGAGCTGAAGACGATTATATGAAAGACTTAAAAAAAGTTCGTAGAAAAACCGAAGAAGTGGTTATTGAACTTTCTTAGATAATCTAAATTATGAATTACGAATGATAATTTTAGTACATTCGTAATTCATAATTTAACTACATGCAACCACTACATATACTCCTCCTTATTTTAGCTTATTTTGGTGTATTAATCCTTATTTCATACATCACTGGAAAATCAGCAAATAATCAAACATTTTTTAAAGCAAACAACTCATCACCATGGTATTTAGTTGCCTTCGGTATGATTGGCGCTTCGCTTTCGGGAGTTACTTTTATCTCTGTTCCTGGATGGATTGAAGGTGATAAAATGAGCTATATGCAAATGGTACTTGGGTATGTATTAGGATATGCCGTGATTGGCTTAGTACTACTCCCACTTTACTACAAATTAAATCTAACTTCAATTTACACTTATTTAGAAGGTCGTTTTGGTAGATATTCTTATAAAACAGGAGCTTCATTTTTCTTACTTTCTAGAACGATTGGTGCTTCCTTCCGATTATTTTTAGTTGCCAACGTGTTACAATTAATTTTGTTTGATGCCTATGGAGTTCCGTTTTGGATTACCGTTACCATTACGATTTTATTAATTTGGTTATATACGTTTAAAGGGGGAATAAAAACTATTGTATGGACAGACACCTTACAAACTTTATTCATGCTGATTGCTGTTGGTGTATGCATTGTGATGATAAAAGATGAAATGCAAATCGAGAATCTATTTTCCTATGTCGCTGATAATGATCTATCAAAAACCTTCTTTTTTGACGATGTAAAAGCTGGAAATTACTTTTGGAAGCAATTCTTTTCAGGAGCTTTCATTTCTATAGTAATGACGGGGTTAGATCAAGATATGATGCAAAAAAACTTAACCTGTCGTAACTTAAAAGATGCTCAGAAAAACATGTTTTGGTTTACTATCGTATTGGTAATTGTAAACTTTTTCTTCTTAGCTCTAGGTGTATTGTTAACCGATTATGCTACTGCTAATGAAATAAACGCACATAAAGATGAACTATTTCCAACAATAGCCATGAGTGGTGATTTAGGAGTAGCCACAGCCCTATTCTTTTTATTAGGATTGATTGCCGCAGCATACTCTAGTGCCGATAGTGCTTTAACTTCACTAACTACTTCTTTTAGTATCGATATTTTAGAAATCGACAAAAAAGATAATGAGCAAGAACAAGAAAAAACACGAAAGAAAATCCACGTATTATTTTCCTTCATTTTAGTGGCTACCATTTTAATTTTTAAATATTTTATTGCTGATGAAAGTGTTATTGCTAAAATATTCCAATTTGCAGGTTATACCTATGGTCCACTATTAGGATTATATGCCTTCGGATTATTTACCAAACTAAATGTAAAAGACAAATTAGTTCCAATTATTTGTTTAATTGCTCCTGTTTTAACGTATGTAATTAGTTTTTACAGCAAAGAAAAAATGGGATTTGACTTTGGTTTCTTTGTGTTGATCTTAAACGGAGCTTTAACTTTCCTTGGTTTATTAACAATTCGTAAAAAACGTGTAATTTTATAATTCAAAAAACCTTACACAACATGAAGCCTTTTTTTATACTCATAATAGCCTTATTGTCTATCACAATACATGCTCAAAAAAACAATCCTAACTATGATGCAAAACTTGCAAAAGAATTGGGTGCAGACGACTACGGAATGAAAAGTTATGTATTTGCTGTCTTAAAAACAGGCACTAATACCTCAACTGATAAAGAACTAAAAAGTAAAGCTTTTAGGGGACATTTAGACAATATTAATAGGTTAGTTAAAGAAAATAAACTTATTGTTGCTGGACCTTTTGGCAAGAATGAAAACGCTTATCGAGGTCTTTTTATTTTTAATGTAAAAACCTTAGAAGAAGCTCAAGAACTAATAAAAACAGATCCTGCTATTGCTGAAAAATATTTAGCAGTAGATTTATACAACTGGTATGGTTCAGCTGCTTTGTCTGAATATTTAAAAACTGCAGATAAAATCTGGAAAATCAATCCTTAAAATGCCTAAAAAAGGAAAAGCTAAAAACACCGTTAACAAAGCGAAACATACGCGCTTAATGAAACAAAAGGAGAATAAACTTCGCCTAGAAAAACAACGCACTAAAGAGCGTTTAAAAGCAATTATTAAAAAGGCTAACGAGGAAAAAAACGAAGAATAAACAAGAAAAAACCTTAGTGCTTTCCCAAATTTAAAAAACTACCTTTGTGTTCAACACTTTTTTTAGTGTAAAACCCACTCTGTGATCACACATTGATTCCCCTCCTGAACGCAGTTTCGCTCTCTATTTTTTTAAGAGCAATCATAATTAATACTTCTCAACATCTGCGTATATCTAGAACTTATATCATAAGGCTATAAGTTTATTTAAACAATCTTTATATAAGGTTACTACTAACACCTCCAAAAAACTTCAAGCTTAGCTTTGAGTAATATCAACTTAAATAACTAAACACCACTTATTATGAAAACAACAATTTTCAACTTAAAGCACACCTCTTCTTCAATTTTACTACTTTTTATCTTAGGGTTTATATTTTCAAACTCTAGTTTAGCCCAAAATCAAACTTTTTTAATTCATGAAGATCAAGTACTTCCATCTAAACAAGGTGATTATGTAGCTGTTTCTAAAGAATTTATAACGTTATGCAAAGAAAACAACTTTCCAGAACCTTGGAAGGTTGCTCAAATGAATGATGGTAAATTCTTAATAATTACTTCTCTTAAAAACTTTGCTGATTTAGATAAAAACCCAATGGAAGATTTAGCTAAAAAAGTAGGAAAAGAAAAGTTTGGAAGCTATTTTGAAAAATTCAATCAATGTTATGATAATCATGGTAGTTATGTAATTATTCTTAACAATGAACTTTCTTATATGCCAGATGGTCTTACCATTACTCAAGAAGGGTTAGATTACCGAAAATGGTTTTTTATGGATGTATCTGCAAAAAACAAAAGTGAGTTTAAAGAAAAAATGAAAGAGATTAAAGATCTTTTCGTTGATAAAAAATCTAAAATGCACTATCGTGTTTATGAAAGTGGTTTTGGTCAAGTAGGGGACCGTTTTGTTGTAGTTATATCTGCAAAAGATGGATTGGATTATGCTCAAAAAAGTGAAGAAAACAGAAACTTATTAGGTAACGATTTTAAACTTAAATTTGACCATCTATACAGTTTACTTTCTAACTACTCTGAAATTTCAGGAAGAATGCGACCAGACCTTAGCTACACTCCCAAAAAATAAATTTATTAACCAAATTTAAACCGGTAAGGATTTATAAATCTTACCGGTTTTTAACTTTTACATAAACGCTATTTGCAATCCCATTAAAACAAATACTGCTCCTGATATTTTATTCATTCGAATACCTATTTTTTGGTTTTCTCTTACTTTTCTCGAAAATACTCCTGCAAACGATACTAAAAACAAATACCAAACAGTATTCATTATTGTATAAGAAACACCCATAAAAATAAAAGGAATTGGGCTTTCTATTTTATCTGGGCTTATAAACTGTGGAAAAAATGCGATAAAGAATAATGCAACTTTCGGATTTAATATATTTGTTATAAATCCTGATTTAAAATCTTTTTTTGCTGAATTTTTCTTTTGTACTTCAACACCTTCTTGTATTAATTCTTTTTTTGAAAACACTTTTGTCACCCCTAAATAAATTAAATAGGCGGCCCCTAAATATTTTATCAACGCAAATAGTATTGCTGATTTTGCTACAATGATTGACAACCCTAATGCTCCAAACAACGTATGCACTAGAGACCCTGTATTTAAACCTAAGTTAGTATAAATTCCAGATTTCCTTCCTTGACTTATTGATTTGTTAAGCAAAAAAATTGTTTCCATTCCTGGTGTTAGTACAAAAAGAATAGTTGCTGTAAAAAATGCGATATAATTCTCAATTCCCATCTCCTTTAATTTAAAAAATGAATATCAATGTTTTTTATGCAAAACAACGGCAGTTCCTTTTATTAAAAAATACTTATTTTTGATTGATTAATGCAAAAACCGCATTAAAATGACTTTACAACAAATTCGATATTTTTTAGTACTAGCTGAAGAACTACATTTTTGGAAAACTGCGGAAAAGGTATATGTCTCACAATCATCATTGAGTAGACAAATTCAATCGTTAGAAGAAGAATTGGGCGTCACTTTATTTGAACGCGATAAAAGAAACGTAAAGTTAACCGATGCAGGTATTTTCCTTAAAAAAAAGTGGGAAGATTTATTAGATGAGTTTGAACGCACACTTCAACATGCAAAAAAAATTGAAGAAGGTTCTTCTGGGCTTATTAGTATTGCTTATCCTGGTTCTATTTCCTACAACTATTTACCCGAATTACTTAGGATATTTTCTGAAGAAAAACCTGACTTAAAGGTTGAACTTATGGAGCCTACCGACATTACCCTTGAAAACTTACTAACAAGCTACCAAATAGATGTTGCTTTTAGTAGAAATGAAGTTTTAAACACTTCAATTCTCTCTGAAAGATTATATGCAGAACCTGTTTGTCTTGTAGTTCCAAAAAAACACTGGTTAACCGCTGAAAATTTTGTAGATTTAAGAGATGCAAAAGATGAAAAATTTATTCTTTCTGGCTTACATCATACTACTTACTTTTCTTCATTACTTCGTACTATTTTTAACACTTACGGTTTTGAACCACAAACACATATTGAGTCTGATTTTGGAAGCATGATATTAAACTTAGTTTCTAGAGACTTAGGAATTTCGATACTACCTTACTCTTTTCAATTTTCATTAAACTCAAGTGTTCGCTTTATTACGCTTCCTGAAAAAACAGAATTATTTATTAATTGGCGTAAAAATGATGATAGAAAGATTGTTAAAAATGTAATTGAATATGCTACGAATTTAGGTAAAAGGTACAATCAACGATTTATATAAAACAAAATCCCAAGCAAATTGCTCGGGATTTTTATTTTCTTTCGTAGTAAAACTATTGGTCAATCGAACCTAAAACACGTTTCATAAAATTATTCAACGCTTCTTTTTTTGGTGTTCCGTCTTTAATCATTTTATCAACTTCAATTGCTCCGTACATGTTAGAGATTAATTCTCCTATTACATCTAACTCTTCATCCTTTAAAGAAGGAACTTCTGTTAAAGCCTCTAGAGTTTCAATAGTTTCTAGTACGTAATCTTGATCATTTTCTTCAATAAAAGAAGTTAAATGTTTAATTACTGGTAATTTCATAATTAAGCTACTTCGTTTACTAAATCTTTTAACACTTCAAACTTATTCGTTTGCGTTTGGTTTACAAACTTACCATCTACAAATGTTGCAAATGTTGGTAAGTTGCTTACATCAGCAAGTTTTCTACTTTCAGGAAACTGTTCTGCATCTGCAATAATGAAAACCACATCTTCATTTTCAGAAGCTAACTTCTTAAATTTTGGTTTCATAATACGACAGTTACCACACCAAGTAGCAGAATATTGTACCACTACTTTTTTATTACCTGCAACAACTTCTGATAAATTATCTTGACTTAATTCTTGTACCATAGTCTTAAAAATTATTTTATTTCGAAAGGAGCTCGTGCTCGACCCCTTCACCTATCTCACACGAACTTATTTCCTCTCTTAATGTTATATTAGTTTACTGCTAAGTACTCTGCTGTAGCTTTAGCGTTTGCTTGCATAGCTTCTTTACCTTCTTCCCAGTTTGCAGGACAAACCTCACCTTTTTCTTGCACGTGAGTGTAAGCATCGATTAAACGTAAGTACTCGTTTACGTTACGACCTACTGGCATATGGTTGATTCCTTCGTGGAATACAGTTCCTTCTTCATCAATTAAATACGTAGCTCTGTATGTTACGTTATCTCCTTCTACTTGTACAGTTCCTGTAGCTTCATCATAAGTTTCATTAGTAATATCTAAAATTCCTAAGATAGATGATAAGTTACGGTTACTATCAGCTAATAATGGATAAGTAACACCTTCGATTCCTCCGTTAGCTTTAGATTGGTTTAACCAAGCAAAGTGTACTTCAGGAGTATCACATGACGCACCAATTACAATTGTATTTCTTTTTTCAAATTCTGATAACGCAGCTTGAAAAGCATGTAATTCAGTTGGACAAACAAAAGTAAAATCTTTTGGATACCAAAACAATAATACTTTTTTGTTATTTTTTACTGCTTCTTCTAATACATTTAATTTAAACGTATCACCCATTTCGTTCATTGCATCTACGCTTAAATTTGGAAATTTTTTTCCTACTGTAGCCATTTTATATTTTTTAAAGGTTAATAATAAATATGTTCTTTTTATCTGGGGCAAATTTATTTCCTTTCTTACGATCTGCAGCCTAAAAGCAAAAATATTTTCTTATTCAACTATAAAGATTATCAATACATTTTAAAAAACAAAATAAACAAAACAAATACAAACCTAATTATCAAAAAGTTATATACCAAAAAAACAAAACAATAAGAAATTTTTATATTGAAATAAAAAATATAGATAAAAATTATTCAAGGTTTTGTCGTAAATTTGATGGTATTCTAACCTATAAAATTGATAACATGAAAGAAGCACACACTCACTCTTCAGGTAAAAACGGAAAGTGTCCATTTTCACAAGGCGCTAATACAGAGATACATGATAACGTTATGGAATGGTGGCCTAAATCTTTGAATTTAGACATTCTCAGTCAGCATGACACTAAAACGAATCCTCTAGGGGAAGATTTTAATTATGCTGAAGAATTTAAAAAACTAGATCTTGAAGCTGTAAAAAATGATTTAAAAACATTTATGAACGATAGTCAAGATTGGTGGCCTGCCGATTGGGGAACTTATGGTGGATTAATGATTCGTATGGCGTGGCACGCTGCGGGTACTTATAGAGTTGCAGACGGAAGAGGTGGTAGTAACACCGGAAACCAACGTTTTGCTCCCTTAAACAGTTGGCCCGATAACGGAAACCTAGATAAAGCACGACGCTTATTATGGCCTATTAAAAAGAAATATGGGAATAAACTATCGTGGGCTGACCTTATTATTTTAGCAGGAAATATGGCCTACGAATCTATGGGATTCAAAACTTTTGGTTTTGCTGGAGGGCGTGAAGATATTTGGCATCCTGAAAAAGATATTTATTGGGGATCAGAAAAAGAATGGTTAGCTCCTACGGGAAGTAAAGGCACGCGCTATTCTGGTGAGCGAGATTTAGAAAATCCTTTAGCAGCTGTTATGATGGGATTAATTTATGTAAACCCTGAAGGTGTTGATGGCAAACCTGACCCGTTAAAAACTGCACATGATGTTCGAGTAACTTTTAAGCGTATGGCTATGAACGATGAAGAAACCGTTGCGTTGACAGCTGGTGGGCACACCGTAGGAAAAGCTCATGGTAATGGTGATGCAGATGCTTTAGGTCAAAGTCCTGAAGGAGCTGAAATTCACAATCAAGGTTTTGGTTGGATGAACCCTAAAGGAAACGGGAATGCAGCAGATACTGTTACCAGTGGTTTGGAAGGTGCTTGGACAACTACCCCTGACAGATGGAATCATACCTATTTTCATTTATTATTAAATCATGAGTGGGAATTAAAAAAGAGTCCTGCTGGTGCTTGGCAATGGGAACCTGTTAACATGGATGATGCTGACAAACCTACCGATGCTCATAACCCGAATATCAAAAGAAATCCTATCATGACTGATGCGGATATGGCGATGAAAATGGATCCTGAATACAGAAAAATATCTGAAAAATTCTACAAAGATCCAGCCTATTTCGCTGACACTTTTGCTCGTGCTTGGTTTAAGTTAACACATCGTGATTTAGGGCCTAACACACGTTATTTAGGCACTGATGCTCCAACAGAAACTCTTATCTGGCAAGATCCTGTTCCTACTGTTGACTATACTTTAAGCGAAACTGAAATTGAAGAACTAAAAGAAAAACTATTAAATAGCGGACTTACTCGTACTGAATTAATCAATACTGCTTGGGATAGTGCTAGAACTTTTAGACATTCTGACTTTAGAGGTGGTGCTAATGGGGCACGTATTCGTTTAGCTCCTCAAAAAGACTGGGAAGGAAACGAACCAACAAGATTAAAGAAAGTATTAGATAAACTTGCTGAAATTCAATCAGGATTAAGCAAGAAAGTAAGTATTGCTGATTTGATTGTTTTAGGAGGTAGTGCTGCTGTTGAAAAAGCCGCTCAAGAAGGTGGTGTCAACATTAAAGTTCCTTTTACTCCTGGAAGAGGTGATGCAACCACTGAAATGACAGATGCTGAATCTTTTGATGTTTTAGAGCCTTTACATGACGGATATAGAAACTGGCAAAAGAAAGATTATGTGGTAAAACCTGAAGAATTATTATTAGACAGAACACAACTTATGGGCCTAACTGCTCCTGAAATGACTGTTTTAGTTGGAGGAATGCGTGTATTAGGAACCAACCACGGAGGAACTAAACATGGTGTATTTACAGAAAACGAGGGGGTATTAAGTAACGACTTCTTTGTAAACCTTACTGATATGAAATACTCTTGGAAACCTGCAGGAGAAAATCTATACAACATTGTTGACCGTAAGACTGGAAATACTAAATGGACAGCAACTAGAGCTGATTTAATTTTTGGTTCAAATTCAATTTTACGTTCCTATGCTGAAGTGTACGCACAAGACGACAACAAAGAAAAGTTTGTTAAAGATTTCGTAGCTGCTTGGACTAAAGTAATGAATGCTGACAGATACGATTTAAATTAAAACAAGTATAACCAATAAAAAAGAAGAGCAAAATTGCTCTTCTTTTTTTATAAAGTATTTATGCTATTTACTAGCAAATAGTTTTACATCATTTTTAGAGACTTCTTTTTCTCCTAAAATAAGTAATCGTTCAACTACATTTCGTAACTCTCTAATATTTCCTGTCCAATCATATTCTTGCAGTAACTTAATAGCATCATTAGAAAATCCTTTTATAGGCATACCTTGCTCTTCAGAAATTTTCTTTGCAAAGAAATCTACTAATAACGGTATATCTTCTCTTCTTTCATTAAGCGCAGGAACTTTAATTAAAATCACTGCTAAACGATGATATAAATCTTCACGAAAACGTCCTTCTTCAATTTCCTTTTTTAAATCTTTATTCGTGGCAGCCACGACACGTACGTTCACTTTAATGTCCTTATCAGAACCTACACGTTGAATGCGATTTTCTTGTAATGCACGTAATACTTTTGCTTGTGCAGATAAGCTCATATCCCCTATTTCATCTAAGAAAATAGTTCCCCCATTTGCTGCCTCAAACTTTCCTGCTCTATCTTTATTAGCCCCTGTAAAACTACCTTTTACATGTCCGAATAGTTCACTTTCTATTAATTCTGAAGGAATAGCTGCACAGTTTACCTCAATCATTGGTGCTTTAGAACGATCAGACTTTTCATGCAACCAATGTGCTACTAACTCTTTTCCTGTTCCGTTAGGTCCTGTAATTAACACACGAGCATCGGTAGCTGAAACTTTTTCTATTATATCTTTAATATGAGTAATAGCCTCACTTTCACCAATCATTTCGTAGTTTTTGCTAACCTTCTTTTTTAAACGTTTGTTTTCAACTACTAGTTCTTTTTTATCCAATGCATTTCGAACTGTATTTAACAAACGATTTAAATCTGGCGGTTTCGAAATATAATCAAAGGCTCCTAAACGCATTGTATTAACTGCTGTGTCAAGATCTCCGTGACCAGATATCATCACCATTGGTGTTTCTGGCTTAATCTTTCTGGCCTTTTCTAATACCTCAACGCCATCCATTTTTGGCATTTTTATATCGCACAGCACTAAATCGTAATCTGTGTTCTTTATCATTTCAATTCCTGCTAATCCATCTTCTGCTTCTTCTACTTCATAGGAATCATTCTCTTCAGAAATGATTTTTTTTAACACTCTGCGGATTGCAGCTTCATCTTCTATTATTAATATTTTAGCCATATTTTCTTTTTATTCTTTCTAGAAAAGCAACAATTGAGCCATTATTTATTCTTCTCAATAATATGTATATCTCTTTGAGGAAATGGAATACTTATATTATGCTCTCTAAATAATTCATCAATCCTAAACCTAATATCACTCTTTGGTACCGCTGCCTGAAAGCTATCATTCAATGTAAAAATCAACTTAAAATCTAAAGAACTATCACCAAAGTTTTCAAAAAGCACCAATGGAGCTGGATGTTGATATACCTTTAAATGTTCATTAGCTGCTTGTAACAATAGTTTCTTAACCAAAGCTACATCACTACCATACGCCACTCCAACAGTAACATTTTCACGAGTTGTCGTTCCATTTTGCGTCCAGTTATATAAACTATTTGACAAATACTTATGATTAGGTATAACCAATACTTTATTATCAATAGTTACCGCTCGGGTAGTTCTTAATTTTATTTCTTCTACTCTTCCTACTTTATCATCTAACTCTATAATATCCCCTACATGTACACTCTTATCAACAATAATAAAAATTCCTGAGATGATGTCTTGAAAGAAGGTTTGTAAAGCCAAACCAATACCAATTAATAAAGCAGAAGATGCTACTAAAATTGCACTTAAATTAACTCCTGCCGAACTTAAGCCTATTGAAAAAACGACTACATAAGCCAACCAACTAGTAAAGGAGAAAATAGTATCAAACTTATTTTTATCTTCTTGTTCTAACTTGCTTTTTGCTAGCTTTTTTAAATACTTCAATAAAAACTTGACAAAAAGTAAGCCTACAATTAAAAACAGAATTGTTTTTAACGTGAACTCAACATCTTTTCCTCCCACAGGGATTCTGTAGTTTAAAAAATCGGTTATTTCCTTTATAATTTCTTTCATCTACTAGTTCTTATTGTTTTATTAATTAAATACAATCTACATTAAACTCTTTCAATTATAGTAAACTAACGACTGCACAATTTATTTCATAAAAAATGATTATCCTTTATAACGAATCCATTTCCATAAATCTTTATAGGTTGCTTTTTTACCATACATTAAAATACCTACTCGATAAATCTTAGCAGCTACCCATACAATCACCATAAAAGTAAGAATTAATAACAACATAGAAATGGCTATTTCCCACCAAGCTACTCCAAACGGAATACGCATTAACATAACTATTGGAGAAGTAAATGGAATGTATGAAAATACAACTGACACAGGCCCGTGAGGATCATTAATTACCGTTGCAAACCCTACATATACAGCTAAAATCAAAGGCAACATAATAGGCATCATAAATTGCTGAGTATCTGTTTCATTATCTACCGCTGCACCAACAGCTGCGAATAGCGAACTATACAGCATATATCCTCCCAAAAAATAGAAAATGAACAAGAAAAACATTTTAACTAAAGGCAATCTGAAAATTTCTTGTACAATCATTTCTCCCTTATCAGTTGCTGTTTGCTTAATTACCTCCATTTGTTCTGGTGAAACTTTAGCCGATTGTACATCCATCATATCAACTCCAAAGAAAGAGGATGCTATAAAACTAAATATTAAAAACAAAATTCCCCAAATAAAGAATTGTAATAAACCAGCTGAAGCATTTCCGATAATCTTCCCCAACATTAATTGGAAAGGTTTTACGGAAGAAACAATTACCTCGATAATTCTACTTGTTTTTTCTTCAATAACACTTCGCATTACCGAAGTACCATAAATCATAACAAACATCATTAATAAGTATCCTGCTATGGCACCTACTCCAATTTTCAATCCGTTGATTAATTTTGATGATTTTTCACCAGAGAAATTCAACATTTTAATTTCTGAAGCTATTTTCGATTCTTCAATATGCGCTAAATCAATACCAAAACTGGTTAGCTTTTCATGACGTAATACTTTGTCTATTTTATCCTCCAAACTTTCCATAATAGACATACTTGGTGAATCTTTCGAGAAGAACTCAATCGATTTTGCCAATACTTCTAAACTATCTTGCTTCGGAATATATAAAGCTCCGTAATAATCACCTTCTTCAACTTTCTTTTTAGAATCTTCAATACCTAACGCCGTAAAATCTTGATACTTTACTGTTTTAGAATCTACAAATACATCTTTAGAAAACTTTCCTGACTCATCAACATAAACTATCTTCTTAACCTTCTCATCATTCTTTTTCATTAAGAAAAATACCAACGCCCCCATACCAATCATTAACAAAGGACTTAGGAAAGTCATGACGATAAATGATTTATTTCTAACCTTAGCAATAAATTCACGTTCTATAATTAATCGTAATCTTTTCATAGCTTAACTGTTTTTATGTATTGCTTGAATAAAAATATCATTGGCACTTGGTACTAACTCGACAAAGTGCTGTACTTGTCCTTGAGTAGTTAAATACGATAGCAAATCGTTTGGTGAACTTCCGTTAGAAAGCTTCACGTTTAATTTCAATCCATCATTCAATAATTTGAAATCTGCTGGTAATACTTCAAAGTTTTGTTTTAATTTACTCTCAACTTCTCTCGAATTTGAAGTTGTTAACCCTACTTGAAAAGTATTTGTTCTAAATTCTTTTTTAATATCCTCTAGCTTACCGTCTAAAATTTTGTTTGATTTATTAATCAACGCTATATAATCGCACATTTCTTCAACAGATTCCATTCTGTGGGTAGAAAAAATAATAGTAGCACCTTCATCACGCAATTGCAAAATTTCTTTTGCTATTAACTGTGCATTAATAGGATCAAACCCAGAAAAAGGCTCATCAAAAATTAATAATTTAGGCTGATGCAATACCGTTACTATAAACTGTACCTTTTGCGCCATCCCTTTAGAAAGTTCTTCTATCTTTTTATTCCACCATGCACCAATATCAAACTTATCAAACCAATATTTAAGGCGTTTTTTTGCTTCGGCTTTACTTAAACCTTTTAACTGTGCCAAATACAACGCCTGCTCTCCTACCTTCATACTTTTATACAAACCACGTTCTTCCGGCAAGTATCCTATATATTCAATATGATGTGGTGCTAATTTTTCTCCATCTAAAATTACCTCACCACTATCTGGCATTGTAATTTGATTGATGATTCTAATTAAAGAAGTTTTTCCAGCTCCGTTAGGACCCAACAAGCCAAAAACGCTTCCTTTAGGTATGTGCATAGACACATTATTTAATGCAGTATAATCGCCGTAACGTTTTACCACATTATTTATTTCTAATAAATTATTCATAGACTCAATAGTTGATTAATTGCTGCCTGTTAAAAAACAGCAGTGACAAACTTACATATTTTTATACTCAATTAGTATCTACTTCGCTGTAAACGTTACAAGATTAATTTTATGTTAATTTTATTATGCATGCATAATTTTTTTATTAAATACTATGCATGCATAATAAATTTTTATATATTTGGCATCGATGGATAAAGATAAATCGATAGATCACCAATTAAGAGCCACTTGGCAAGCAGTTGCAAAAATGTATAATGAGCAAGCTGCTAAGCATGATAGCACCATGGCTACAGCTTTTGCTTTGTTGAATATAGATTATGAAAATGGTACTCCTTCTACAGCTTTAGGTCCTTTAATGGGAATGGAGCCTACAAGTCTTTCTCGCTTGTTAAAAACCATGGAAGACAAAGGAGTTATATGTCGTGAAAAGAATCCTAATGACGGGAGAAGTGTTATTTTAAAACTTACCGAATATGGTAAGGAAATGCGTGAAGTTTCTAAGGGACATGTTTACCAATTTAACAACAAAGTAAGAGAGCATATTACTGAAGAAGAATTAGAAACCTTCTTTAAAGTAACAACAACAATTAACAAACTAATTACAGATAAGTTGATATACGAAGAGGATATTGACAATCAAGCTGTATAAAAACAAACCAATAAACAAATGGCAAGAAGAATTAAAAAAGTAGCAATTATCGGTTCTGGTATCATGGGATCTGGTATTGCATGTCATTTTGCTAACATTGGCGTTGAAGTCTTATTATTAGACATTGTTCCAAGAGAATTGAACGACCAAGAAAAAGCAAAAGGATTAACCTTAGAAGACAAAGTAGTTCGTAACCGTTTGGTAAATGATGCTTTGACTGCTTCATTAAAGTCAAAACCATCACCTATCTACAATACAAAATTTGCAGATAGAATTACTACTGGAAACCTTGAAGACGATTTACACAAAATTAAAGATGTAGATTGGGTTATGGAAGTAGTTGTTGAGCGCTTAGACATTAAACAAAGTGTTTTTGAGCAAGTTGAAAAATATCGTACTCCTGGTACTATTATTTCTACCAACACTTCAGGTATTCCTATTAAGTTTATGAACGAAGGACGTAGTGAAGATTTCCGTAAGCACTTTGCGGTAACGCACTTTTTTAACCCTCCTCGTTATTTAAAATTATTTGAAGTTGTTCCAGGACCAGATTGTAAACAAGAAGTTACTGACTTCTTAATGGATTACGGTTCTAAATTCTTAGGAAAAACTTCAGTATTAGCAAAAGATACGCCTGCTTTTATTGGTAACCGTATTGGTATTTTCGGAATCCAATCGTTATTTCACCAAGTAAAAGAATTAGGATTAACAGTTGAAGAAGTTGATAAATTAACAGGTCCTGTTATTGGACGTCCAAAATCAGCTACTTTCCGTACTGTTGATGTAGTTGGATTAGATACGTTAGTACACGTTGCTAACGGAATTTACGAAAACTGTCCAAACGACGAAGCTCACGACTTATTTAAGTTACCAAGTTTCATCAACACGATGATGGAAAACAAATGGTTAGGAGATAAAACTAAGCAAGGTTTCTATAAAAAGACAACCAATGCAGAAGGAAAACGTGAAATTTTAGCGTTGGATTTAGATACGATGGAATACCGTCCGTCTAAAAAAGCAAAATTTGCTACGTTAGAATTAACAAAAACAATCGATAAGCCAATTGACCGATTTAAAGTATTAGTTGGCGGAAAAGATAAAGCGGGAGAATTCTACCGTAAGAACTTCGCAGCAATGTTTGCGTACGTTCAAAATAGAATTCCAGAAATTTCTGACGAGTTATACAGAATTGACGATGCTATGAAAGCAGGTTTCGGATGGGAGAATGGTCCTTTCGAAATTTGGGATGCTGTAGGAGTTGAAAAAGGTATCGAATTAATGAAAGCTGAAGGAAAAGAACCAGCTGCTTGGGTTACTGAAATGGTAGCTAAAGGAGAAAAATCTTTCTATACAGTTAAAGACGGTGCAACATATTACTACGATGTACCAGCAAAAGCACAAGTTAAAAAGCCAGGACAAGATTCATTTATCATCTTAGACAACATTCGTAAAACTACCGAAGTATTCAAAAACTCTGGTGTGGTGATTGAAGATTTAGGAGACGGAATCTTAAACTGTGAATTCCAATCTAAAATGAACACTATTGGTGGTGATGTTTTAGCAGGATTAAACAAAGCAGTTGATTTAGCTGAAAAAGACTTCCAAGGATTAGTTATTGGTAACCAAGGAGCGAATTTCTCTGTTGGTGCTAACATCGGAATGATTTTTATGATGGCTGTTGAGCAAGAGTACGACGAGTTAAATATGGCTATCAAGTATTTTCAAGATACCATGATGCGTATGCGTTACTCTGCAATTCCTACTATTGCTGCTCCTCACGGAATGACTTTAGGAGGTGGATGTGAATTATCATTACACGCAGACAAAGTAGTTGCTGCTGCTGAAACCTACATTGGATTAGTAGAGTTTGGAGTTGGAGTTATTCCTGGTGGTGGTGGATCAAAAGAAATGGCTTTAAGAGCACAAGACTTATTCCACTCTGGCGATGTTCAATTAAACGTATTACAAGAGCACTTCTTAACTATTGGTATGGCAAAAGTGGCAACTTCAGCTTATGAAGCATACGACTTAAACCTACTACAAAAAGGAAAAGACATTGTTGTTGTAAACAAAGACCGTCAAATAGCAGAAGCTAAAAAACACGCTGTATTATTAGCTGAAGCTGGTTATACACAACCTGTAAAACGTAAAGATGTTTTAGTATTAGGTAAGCAAGCCTTAGGTATGTTCTTAGTAGGAACAGACTCTATGGAAGCTTCTAAATATATTTCTGAACACGATCAGAAAATTGCAAACAAACTAGCCTATGTTATGGCTGGAGGAGATTTATCAGAACCAACAAAAGTTACTGAGCAGTATTTATTAGACCTGGAACGTGAAGCTTTCTTAAGTTTAACTACAGAACGCAAAACGTTAGAGCGTATTCAGCACATGCTAAAAACTGGTAAACCATTAAGAAACTAAAACAATGAAAACAGCATATATAGTAAAAGGATATAGAACCGCCGTAGGGAAATCTAAAAAAGGTGTGTTCAGATTTAAAAGGGCTGATGAATTAGCTGCTGAGACCATCAAATATATGATGACTCAACTGCCTGAATTCGACGTAAAGCGTATCGACGATGTTATTGTTGGTAACGCAATGCCTGAAGGTTCTCAAGGATTAAACATGGCAAGAATCATTTCGTTAATCGGATTAGATTCTGTAGATGTTCCTGGAGTTACCGTAAACCGTTTCTGTTCATCAGGATTAGAAACTATTGGTATGGCAGTAGCAAAAATTCAATCTGGAATGGCAGAGTGTATTATTGCTGGTGGAGCAGAAAGTATGAGTTCTGTACCAATGACAGGTTTTAAACCAGAATTAAACTACGATATCGTAAATGCTGGTCACGAAGATTACTATTGGGGAATGGGTAATACTGCAGAAGCAGTAGCTCAACAATACAATGTATCTCGTGCAGATCAAGATCAATTTGCATACGAATCGCACATGAAAGCTTTAAAAGCATTAGATAGCGATCGTTTCCAAGATCAAATAGCTCCAATTGATGTAGAAGAAACTTACATTGATGGAAACGGAAAACGCGCTACAAGAAATTACACAGTTACTAAAGACGAAGGTCCACGCCGTGGAACAACAGTAGAAGCCTTGGCAAAATTACGTCCTGTATTTGCTGCTAATGGTTCTGTTACGGCTGGTAATTCATCGCAAACTAGTGATGGAGCTGCTTTCGTAATGGTAATGAGTGAAGATATGGTAAAAGAGTTAGGCATTCAGCCAGAAGCTCGTTTGGTTAGTTATGCAGCAGCAGGTGTACCACCTCGTATTATGGGTATTGGTCCTGTAGCAGCTATTCCAAAAGCCTTAAAACAAGCGGGGTTACAACAAAGTGATATTGAATTAATTGAATTAAACGAGGCATTTGCTTCACAATCATTAGCTGTTATTCGCGAATTAGATTTAAATCCGGATATCATTAACGTAAATGGTGGAGCAATTGCTTTAGGTCACCCATTAGGATGTACTGGTGGTAAGTTATCTGTTCAGTTATTTGATGAAATGCGTAAGCGTAATATGAATAACAAATACGGAATGGTTACCATGTGTGTTGGTACTGGTCAAGGTGCCGCAGGTATTTTCGAGTTCTTAAGCTAGAACTAAGATATAGGTATTGAGTATTGAGAGATTTTCTCTGCTCTTTTTAAAATAAATAAAAGAATTATAAAAGTAGTTAGTATCTCAATACTCACTACCAAATACTAAAAATCTAAAAAAATTATGTCAGAATTAACTAAAGATCTTTTACGCGGAGGGCAGTTCTTAGTAAAAGAAACAAAATGCGAAGATATATTTACTCCTGAAGATTTTTCAGAAGAGCAAACAATGATGCGTGATGCGGTTAAAGAATTTAACGACCGTGAAATCATTCCTCATAAAGAACGTTTCGAAAAGAAAGACTATGCTCTTACTGAAGAAACCATGCGTAAAGCTGGTGAATTAGGATTCTTAGGTGTGGCTGTTCCTGAATCATATGGTGGATTAGGAATGGGATTCGTTTCTACAATGTTAACATGTGATTACATTTCTAGTGGAACAGGATCTTTCAGTACAGCTTTTGGTGCACACACAGGTATTGGTACTATGCCAATTACTTTATACGGTACAGAAGAGCAAAAGCAAAAATATGTTCCTGCATTAGCAATGGGAGAGCGTTTTGGAGCTTACTGTTTAACAGAACCAGGAGCAGGATCGGATGCGAACTCAGGTAAAACTACTGCTGAGTTAACTGAAGACGGAAAGCACTATAAAATTAACGGACAAAAAATGTGGATTTCAAATGCAGGTTTTGCTGAGATCTTCATCGTTTTTGCTCGTATTGAAGATGATAAAAACATTACTGGTTTTATCTTAGAATATGATAAAAACAATCCTAACGGAGTAACTTTAGGAGAAGAAGAACACAAATTAGGTATTCGCGCCTCTTCTACACGTCAGGTATTTTTCAACGATACATTAGTTCCTGTTGAAAATATGTTATCTGTACGTGGTGGTGGATTCAAAATTGCCATGAACGCCTTAAACGTTGGTCGTATTAAATTAGCAGCTGCTTGTTTAGATTCTCAAAGAAGAATTGTAACTCATGCTGTAAACTACGCAAACGAGCGTAAGCAATTTAAAACTCCTATTGCTGAGTTTGGAGCTATCAAAATGAAATTAGCTGAAATGGCTACTAACGCTTATGTTGGTGAGTCTGCATCGTACAGAGCTGCTAAAAATATTGAAGATAGAATTGCGATTCGTGAATCAGAAGGAAACACGCATCAAGAAGCAGAATTAAAAGGTGTTGAAGAATATGCTATTGAATGTTCTATCTTAAAAGTAGCTGTTTCTGAAGACGTACAAAACTGTGCTGACGAAGGAATCCAAATTTACGGAGGTATGGGATTCTCTGAAGAAACCCCAATGGAGTCTGCTTGGAGAGATGCTCGTATTGCACGTATCTACGAAGGAACTAACGAAATCAACCGTTTATTATCGGTAGGAATGTTAGTTAAAAAAGCCATGAAAGGTCATGTAGATTTATTAAATCCGGCAATGGCAGTTCAAAACGAATTAATGGGAATTCCTTCTTTCGATACTCCAGATTATTCTGAATTATTCTCAGAAGAAAAAGAAATTCTTGCTAAACTTAAGAAAGTATTCTTAATGGTTGCAGGAGCTGCTTTACAAAAGTTTGGTCCTGAATTAGAGCAACACCAACAATTATTAACGGCTGCTTCAAATATTTTAATTGAAATATACATGGCAGAGTCTGGAATTTTAAGAGCTGAAAAGAATGCGAAGCGTTTTGGTGAAGATGCTCAAAAAGAACAAATTGCAATGGCGAAGTTATACTTATATAATGCTGTTGAAATTATTACTAAAAGCGCAAGAGAAGGAATTATTTCTTTCGCTGAAGGTGATGAGCAACGCATGATGTTAATGGGACTTAAGCGTTTTACAAAATATGCCAACTACCCTAACGTAGTTGAGTTACGTGATACAATTGCAGAGAAATTAAAAGCAGAAAATAAATACTGCTTCTAACCCTCTGAAAGATTAGATATAATTCATAGTTAGTACACACTATCAGCAAACTAACTTGAATAAAAAATTTCTTCAACTATTATAGGTTTTAGAATTTAGTTGTTTGTTTAAAAGATCGTCAAATTAGGTTTTGGCGGTCTTTTTTTTGATAAAATTTCTTTCTAAAATCTAATGATCAATCAATCCAACTATCTAAGAATCCAACTATCTAATCATCTAAAATCAAACTCTCTTAATATTTTCTTAAAACCTTTTTTCATATCTTTAATGGTATATTTATTGAAACAAATTCCTCTGAAAAATTGAAAAACATGATAAAACTAAACACTTCAGCTTTATTAGGAATGGCTTTTTTAGCCCTGGTAAGCTGTAAAAACGAAACAAAAAAAACAGACACACAAGAAACTACTCAAGAAGCTGTAACTACGACTCTTAGTGTTACAGGAAACTATGTTTCTTCCGAATACGAGAAAAAAGATGAAGGTTACGATTGGGTTTCGGTTGCTGTAAAAACTGCTAAAGACGAGCAATTAAAAATTGCTGTTCGTTCGCGTGCTGACAAAAAGAAACCTACCTGTACTTTTGACGCACTTGCAAAAAAAGTAAATGACAGTACTTATACAGCTACTGCGGAAGGAAAAACAATCCTATTTTCTTTTAAAGACAATCAAATTTCCATCACTACTCAAAACGAGTCTGATAGCAACATCTTAAATTTTTATTGTTCAGGAGGAGGTAGTCTTGCAGGTTCGTATCAGAAAATTGAAGGTGATTTAGATCAAGCACAAATAGATAAAACCATTTTTAACAAGCATTTAAACTTACAGGGAATTGGTTTTAATATCACTACTCAAAAAAATGGAATGGAAACTGAATTAACGGTTACTCCGTACGGATTAGAAATAGATAATTCAGCCGTTACTCAAACTATTGACGGTAGTGTTGTTGATGCAGAAATTGAAGATTTAAACTCTGATGGTTCTCCTGAAGTTTTAATCTACACAAAATCTGACGGAAGTGGAAGCTATGGAAATGTTGTTGGATTTTCAGTAAACAATAAAAAATCGATGAGTCAAATATACTTCCCTCCTATTACCGATAACAAAGAGTTAAGTGATGGTTATATGGGGCATGATGAATTCACGATTGTAGAAACTACCCTAGCACAACGTTTTCCTATTTATAAAGAACGTGATAGCAATGCCAACCCAACAGGTGGCACCAGACAAATTACTTACAAATTGGTTGATGGAGAAGCATCAAGAAAATTTGTAGTAAAAAACTCAACTGAATTTAACACTAATAACTAAACTTAAATATTATGAAAAAACTATCATTTGTATTCGCAGTAATTCTATTAATCACAGTGTCTTGTACAAAAAAAGACAATAGCGAACAATTATACGGAACCACTTGGGAACTAGAATACATCTCTGGACCTAAAATTGCCTTTGATGGATTATTTCACATGAAAAAACCTCAACTGACCTTTGACAAAGAAACCCAAAAAGTTATGGGGAATAATGGTTGTAATGGGTATTCTGCTGAATTTACTTTAGAAGGAGACGCTATTTCTTTTGGTGAACCAGGACCAACAACCATGATGTACTGCGGACAAGGGGAACAGGAGTTTTTAAAAACCATTAAAAAAATTAATAAGTATAGTTTTGATGAAGACGGAAAACTAAACTTATTAATGGACGATGTAACCATGATGCGTTTTAAAAAAGTAACCACTGAAGAATAATTCACGATAACTGTCTCTTTAAACGAATTAATAACTTATGGGAAAACCTCATGCTATACAGCCTTTTTTGGTTTGTTGGTGTGAGGTTTTTATTTTTATCATAAAATAACGTCATAACGAGGAGCAACAGCGACGTGGTTATCCCATAAATTATAGCACAAACACTCTTTATTTACTAAAACTACGGAAAACACCTATTCTTGTTACGGTTTCTCGCAATTTTTATTACTCTTTTTATAATAATTTCGAAAACACATAACCTATATACACCTTTCTAGCATAGGGTGTATAAGAAGATAAAAGATACTTTTATAACCTAATAAAACTAAAATGACTACATTAAAAGGAGCAATACGATCATATGGAGCTGCCGTCCGTAGAATGGAAAGAGAGCAACAACGACAGGCTCGTGAAGCTGCAAAAAGGTTTAAAGAACAGCAAAAGTTACAAGAAATTAAAAATGCTCAACAAGCTGTTTCTGACTGGCAAAGTTATGTTGAAACAATACAATCTGTCCACAAAAATTGCACTGCCCCAATAGATTGGCAACAAATTGAGAATACCGAAAGACCAAATGAACCGACCCCTATTACAAAATATGAAATTATAGCCAAAAATAAATTAGACAATTTCAAGCCTTCTTTTTTCGATAAGCTATTTGGTTCAACTCAAAAGAAAATAAATAAGCTTTCAAAGCAATTGGATCAAGCAATAGAGAAAGACAAAAAAGAATTTGACATTGCATATAAAGAATATTTAGACGAATTAAATAATTGGCAGGAACTTCAAGAAATTACAACAGGAATTAAAAAAAGAGAATCTGATTCATATAAAAAAGCACTTCAATATTTTGATCCTTTTTCTGACATTGGAGAATTAGGAACTAAAATTAATTTCAATTTTGACCAAAATCATATTGATATCGATTTACATGTAAATAGTCTAGATGTAATTCCAGACTATGAATTAAAACAAACATCAACTGGAAAACTTTCCAAAAAGAGTATGCCTAAATCGAGATTTAATGAATTATATCAAGACCACATTTGCAGTTCTTCAATTCGTGTAGCCAGAGAAGTATTTGCTTATTTACCAATTGATTATGCCCGAATTAATGCTTTGGCTAAAATTGTAAATACTAAGACTGGGCATCTTGAAGAACAACCAATTTTATCTGTGATATTTCCACCTCAAACAATTGAAAATTTGAATCTGGATACTATTGACCCTTCTGATAGTATGCAAAATTTTGTTCATAATATGAGCTTTAACAAAACCAAAGGTTTTTCAGTAGTAAAAAAAGTCGAGCTAAACTAAGTAACAACTCATAACTAGTAATACCATTGTAGCTAATTATTATTAACAACAATATGAAAAAAGAAATTACAATATTTTTAATGTTATTTACCCTTTTTGGATTTTCTCAAGAAAATCCAAAAATTGACAGTTTACAAACTGAAATCGTAAATCTGAATAAAAAAATAGAAGACTTAAAATCACAGATACAAACTGAAATTTTAACGAATGGTTATAACTTAAAAGCCGAGAAAAGTTACAGCTTTTCTGTGTTAAAGCTAAAAGACAAAAAATACGGGGAAGTATTAGACACAATAAAAGAAGGAGATATCATAAAAATAATTGACAAGGAAATTGGATTTTATAAAGTTGAATATAATGGAACTACTGGAATTGTCGATGAATCAGATTTAAAAGTTGATTATTCTTCATCTCTGAAATTACTAGAATATAAATATGTTAGAAATAACTCCAGAAAATCATCGTTTTCAAGTTCAAGAAAAAAATCACTTGATTATTCAAAACCTGTTAAAGTAAAAGGGCATTACAGAACTACTAAATCTGGAAAAAGAGTTTATGTAAGGCCACATACTAGGAAAAGATAAAATTGCTAAAAACAACAAAACTGCAATAGTAAAACCATTGTCTTCTATTAGAACTGTATCTTTACAAAAAATAGAAGTAAGAAAAATAAGATGACTCTTTTTATCAAAAACATGGTTTGCAACCGCTGTATCCTAGTCATTCAAAATGAATTAGACAAATTAGGTATTGGCGTAAAAAGCATTAAATTGGGTGAGGTTATACTCGAAAAAGAACTTACTTCAGATGAAAAAGAACATCTAGACGAGATTTTACTTGATTTAGGCTTCGAGATTATTGATGATAAAAAAAGTCGCATTATTGAAAAGATTAAAAACTTAATCATCAATTTGGTACACCATCAAGACAGTGAAACAAAAGTTAACTTATCTGAACTATTAAGCAACGAACTACATCACGATTATAATTACTTATCCAATCTTTTTTCTGAAGTAGAAGGTACTACTATTGAAAAGTATTTTATTGCTCAAAAAATAGAAAAGGTAAAAGAGTTACTTGTTTACGATGAATTATCATTAAGTGAAATTGCTTTCCGTTTACACTATTCAAGCGTAGCCTATTTGAGCAATCAGTTTAAAAAAGTTACAGGATTAACGCCAAGTCACTTTAAAAAAATCCGTAAAGACAGAAGAAAACCATTAGACGAAGTGTAAATCTTATAAATCAATTCCAAAATTCCACAATAAATTTTCTCTAACTTAATGCCAACTTTGTATTGTACAAATTAATACAGTAAAAAAATGGCAACAAATAACAATAAAGATATCATTTACCTACCTCTAGAAGGTGTGGAAAGTGAACACTGTGCTTTAATCGTTGAAAAAGGATTAGCACATGTTGAGGGAATTGAAACCCACAAAGTAGAACTAAACAACCAAAGAGCTGCTATCACGGTTACTAACGAAGAAGTTCTTGCAAACGCCGTTACCGCTATAAAAGATTTGGGCTACGGTGTAACCACTGTTAAAAAAGTATTTCCAGTATTGGGTATGACTTGTGCCTCTTGTGCAGGAAGTGCTGAAAGTATTGTTAGCTACGAACCAGGTGTAGTAAATGCTTCGGTAAATTTTGCTAGTGGAAATTTAACGGTAGAATACCTTCCAAACATGACCAATGCTACAAAACTGCAAAAAGCAGTACAAGGTGCGGGGTATGATTTGCTAATTGAAGACGAAACCAAACAACAAGAAACCCTCGAAGCTATTCATGAAAAGAAGTTCAAGCAACTAAAGACCAAAACCATGTGGTCGGTAATACTTTCATTGCCTGTAGTTGTTATTGGTATGTTTTTTATGAACATACCTTACGCCAACCTTATTATGTGGGCCTTCTCTACCCCCGTATTATTATGGTTTGGAAAAGACTTTTTCATCAATGCATGGAAGCAAGCCAAACATCGTTCCGCAAACATGGATACTTTGGTTGCTTTAAGTACAGGTATAGCATATATATTTAGTGTATTCAATATGTTATTCCCTAAATTTTGGGAATCTAGAGGATTAGAAGCACATGTATATTTTGAGGCAGCTGCGGTTATTATCGCATTTATTCTGTTAGGAAAACTATTAGAAGAAAAAGCCAAAGGAAACACCTCTTCTGCCATTAAAAAATTGATGGGGCTACAGCCTAAAACTGTTGTTGTGATACAACCTGACGGAACGGAAAAGCAAACCCCTATTGAAAATGTGAACGTAAATGATACTATTCTTGTTAAACCAGGAGAAAAAATTGCGGTAGACGGTATTGTTACTACAGGGAGTTCGTATGTAGATGAAAGTATGTTAAGTGGTGAACCTGTTCCGGTACTAAAAGAAGAAAATGAAAAGGTTTTTGCAGGAACCATCAATCAAAAAGGAAGTTTCCAATTTAAAGCTGTTAAGGTTGGGAAAGAAACTATGTTGGCTCTAATTATTAAAATGGTACAAGATGCACAAGGTAGTAAAGCTCCTGTACAGAAATTGGTTGATAAAATTGCAGGTATTTTCGTACCTGTAGTAATGAGTATTGCTGTGATTACATTTATTATATGGTTTGTTTTAGGCGGTGATAACGGAGTAGTTCAAGGATTATTAGCTGCTATCACCGTATTGGTTATTGCATGTCCTTGTGCTTTAGGGCTTGCTACTCCTACCGCTATTATGGTGGGTGTTGGTAAAGGTGCCGAAAAAGGTATTTTAATTAAAGATGCTGAAAGTCTTGAATTGGCTAAAAAAGTAAACGCAATTATTTTAGATAAAACAGGAACTATTACCGAGGGAAAACCAGAGGTAACTGGTATATCTTGGTTACAGAATAACGATACTGCTAAGAACATTCTTTTAAGTATTGAGAAAAAATCTGAACATCCATTAGCAGAAGCAGTTGTAAAGTTTTTAGGAGATACTGCCACTACCCCACTAACAAATTTCGACAGTATTACAGGTAAAGGTGCTAAGGCTGATTATAATGGCGAAACCTTTTTTGTGGGTAATAAAAAGTTGTTGGCTGAAAATAAAGTTACCATAGCGGACGAACTTTTAAAACAAGCAGACGAATGGAGCAAACAGGCTAAAACTGTTATTTGGTTTGCTAATAGTAAAGAAGCACTTTCTGTACTTGCTATTTCAGACAAAATAAAAGAAACCTCAGTACAAGCTATTAAGGAACTACAAGCTATGGACATTGAACTATACATGCTTACTGGTGACAACGAAGCTACCGCAAAATCTATTGCTGAAGAAACAGGTATTCAACATTATAAAGCTGAAGTATTACCACAACACAAAGCTGATTTTGTAAAAGAGTTACAGCAACAAGGAAAAACTGTTGCTATGGTGGGTGATGGTATTAACGACAGTACTGCCCTAGCTACTGCCAATGTTAGTATTGCCATGGGAAAAGGTAGTGATATTGCGATGGATGTTGCTAAAATGACCATTATATCATCAGACCTAAGTAAAATACCACAAGCCATAAAACTATCAAAACAAACGGTAGCTACCATTAAACAAAACCTGTTTTGGGCATTTATTTACAACCTTATTGGTATTCCTATTGCAGCTGGTATTTTATATCCATTTAATGGTTTCTTATTAAATCCTATGATTGCTGGTGCAGCTATGGCTATGAGTAGTGTTAGTGTGGTTAGCAATAGTTTACGATTAAAATGGAAAAAGTAAAATCTCACTCAGTAAGTAAATCTGTAAATCTCACAAATCAATCTTAAAATTGTACAACAACAAACACCCCTGTTGTACTGAAATTTGCAGTATTCAATAACAAATAAATTTTTAATATAATGGAAAATAATAAAGAGTTAAAATTCAAAACAAACCTTAACTGCGGAGGATGTGTATCAAAAGTACAAGCTGATTTAGACAATGCTGAAGGTATTTGCCATTGGAATGTAGATACTAATTTTGATGATAAAATTCTTACCGTAAGTTCTAAAGGAATTACTGCGGATGAAGTAATTGCTATCGTAAAAAGTAAAGGTTTTAAAGCTGAGCCTTTAGTATAAAAAGCAAGAATATAGTTTATTTACAAAATACAGCCGATGTTTTTAAACTGTTAACGTAACTTTCTTATAACTTTATACATAAATACAATAGCGACTTTGATGTACTTTAAAAGTCGCTATTGTAGTTTTTAAGTTAAAATATTAGAAAATTTAACTTGACTTAAAACTAATACAGACCTAACAAAACCTACTTTTATAAATTAAAGCAAAAAACTACCTTTAGCTAATTACAATTTCTATGAAAAATACATAGAGATGTATAATATTACTAAAAACTAACCTTATCTTTTTTATTAATCTATTTCTATGGAAACTACTAACGTTACTACTGATCGAATTAAATTATCATTTAATTTTGATGCTGCTAAAATGCTTGAAGAAGCTAAAGCCTTACAATTAGATAATTTTGAATACTATGATGTAATTCCTCTACGATCACCTGCACATTTAGTAGACACATCTTTACCTTTTCCTCCTCCTGCTGAAGACTATGCTGATGGATCTTGGACCGATTGGCTAGACACAGCTGCGTTAGAGAAATCTCCATACTTAACTAGTATTGTTAACTTTTTTAAGAAACATACAACTGTAAATCTTGTCAGGTTGCTTAGATTAGCACCATATGCAACTGTTAAAGAACACACCGACCCTACTTTAGGTTTAGAGATTAAAAAATCAGTAATTCGTCTTACCATCCCTATTCTTAACAATAAAAATGTAATTTTTTTCTTAAATAACACGCCTGTTTTAATGGAATCTGGAGAATGTTGGTATATGCGTCTTACCTCCCCTCATAAAGTCATAAATAACGGAGATGAAGAACGTATAAATCTTACCATAGATGTGATTCCTAACGATTGGATTCGACAAATGATTAAAGAGAGTGATAAAAATATGAGTTAGAAAAAACTGATTTTATAAAACAAAAAAAGGTTACGTGTGAATACGTAACCTTTTTTGATATTATATTTTAAGCTTTTTAATGTAACGCTCCTAAATAACGTTCTGCATCTAACGCTGCCATACATCCTGTACCTGCCGCTGTTACTGCTTGACGGTACTCTTTATCTTGTACATCACCTGCAGCAAAAACTCCTGGTAAATTAGTTTTTGTAGATTTCCCTTTAGTGATTAAATAGCCTGTTTCATCCATATCTAACACTCCTTTAAATAATTCTGTGTTAGGTTTGTGTCCGATAGCAACAAACACTCCTGTTACAGGAATCTCAGTTTTATCTCCTGTTTCATTGTTTACAGCACGAACTCCTTCAACAACACTCTCTCCTAAAACTTCATCTATTTCAGTATTGTACATTACTGTAATGTTTTCTGTTTTATTCACACGGTGTTGCATTGCTTTAGATGCACGCATATAATCTTTACGAACTAACATAGTAACCTTACTACAAATGTTTGCTAAATACGTTGCCTCCTCAGCAGCAGTATCTCCTGCTCCTACAACTACAACTTCTTGTCCTTTATAAAAGAATCCGTCACAAGTAGCACAAGCAGAAACTCCACCTCCTATTAAACGTTGTTCACTTTCTAATCCTAAATATTTAGCAGTAGCTCCTGTAGAGATAATTACTGTTTGCGCTTCGATCTCTGTTGTGTCGTCTACGATTACTTTGTGAACTCCTCCTTCTTCTTCAGAAAACTCAACTTTAGTAACCATTCCAAAACGAACATCTGTTCCGAAACGTTCTGCTTGACTTTTTAAATCTTCCATCATTGCAGTACCATCAGTTCCTTTTGGATATCCTGGAAAATTATCAACTTCAGTAGTTGTTGTTAACTGACCTCCCATTTGCATTCCTGTGTACATAACTGGTTTCATATCTGCTCTTGCTGCATAAATTGCCGCTGTATATCCTGCAGGACCAGATCCAATAATCAAACATTTAATTTTTTCTGCCATTATCTTAAAATTTTGAAGTTACAAATGTAATTTTTTTTTACTTCTATTATCTTCTTTTAAATATATTTTAACTATCGTTTTATAAGGTCAGATTATTTGACAAAAAAATCATTTTTTTATTTGTAGTTTACTTTTTTTTTCTACATTTGCAGTCCCAATTAACACGGGGTGTAGCGTAGCCCGGTCATCGCGCCTGCTTTGGGAGCAGGAGGTCGCAGGTTCGAATCCTGCCACCCCGACAAAAAAAGCCTGTTAATCTTTCGATTAACAGGCTTTTTTATTTAAAATTAGTGCTATTTACTTTTACTACGACATTATTAATTTCCTTTCAAAACCATAAACTCCATATTTAATAAAACATCCTTAAAAAGGCTGTTACCCTAAAAACAGTTAAATTGTTTTTAGTACATTTCTATCTACTTAGTAAATATGAATCATTATTAAATAAGTTAAGCTTGCTGTATTTATCAATAAAATAAGTCCATTGCAAAAAAGAAACCTTGAGATTCTCATCCCAAGGTTTATCAACTAAATCTACTAATCTAACAAACTTGTTTTCACAAGTATGTTATTCTTTTCTTAGAGCCTCTTCAAACAACTTATCTTTTAGTTGTTGATAAGCCTCTAAATTATCTTTATAACTTTCTCGTAATCTATCATACTCTCCTAAGTATGCCATATCGCATTGAATGTCATCACATTCTGCAACATTAGTATATGCATTTGAATATGGTAGGACTTTTTCGTAAAGCTCTTTGTTTAATTTTTTCCTTTTAGAGAAAAGCTC
Source organism: Tenacibaculum aestuarii (assembly GCF_964510395.1). Taxonomy (NCBI): domain Bacteria; kingdom Pseudomonadati; phylum Bacteroidota; class Flavobacteriia; order Flavobacteriales; family Flavobacteriaceae; genus Tenacibaculum; species Tenacibaculum aestuarii. The sequence goes on along the minus strand of NZ_CAZEFY010000001.1, from coordinate 671,247 downwards.
TTGTATTCCTATTGGTATAGTTTTTTCTCCTAAAGAGCTAGCATATAAACCTAAAAGGTTATCAATCTCTTTTTCTATATACTGTAATTGGTCTACCCACCCTTTTAGTTCTACATGATTGTACTTGTGTACTACATCTATATCGCTATTATTAAGTGTCATAACTTTTATAGTATTTTAAATTAAGGAATTGAGATTTTCACTTCCTACTACTTCTTGAGTTACCTTTAAAATTTTAACTTCCTTATTTCCTCCAGGAAACTCCCAATGAACAACATCGTTTAATGCATATCCAAATAAGGCTATTCCTATTGGAGTTAATATAGAAACCTTATTATTTTTCAGGTCTTTCTCTGTTGGTTTTACAATTTGTATCGTCTTTTCCCAAACATCACCAGAAGCTACAGTAACCGTGCTATTTAAGCGTACTACATCATCTAACATATCTTCTTCATCTAAAATGATTGCTGTTTTTAATTCTTCAGCAAATTTCATTAATGATTTTTGAACTTGATGACCTTCAGAATGCTCAGAAACATTCAGCATACTTTTAATATATACGTACTCTTTTTTTTCTAAAATTAAACTTCCGTGCTTCATTTGTGATATTCTTTATGGGAAAATTCCACGTTGAACATAAGCCTTTTCTATTCGTTGAATAGCTATACAATATGCAGCTTTACGCATATCAATTCCTTCTAACTTAGCGTAATCAGAAACTTTTGTATATGACTCTTTTAACTTTTTGTCTAATCTTTCAATTACTTCTTCCATGTTCCATAATTCACCGTTACGGTTTTGTAGCCACTCAAAGTAACTTGTAATAACTCCTCCTGAATTACATAAAATATCTGGAATAATTGTTACTCCTTTTTCTAAAAGGATTTTCTCACCCTCAACGTTTATTGGACCGTTTGCTCCTTCAGCTATTAATTTAGCTTTAATTAAGTGAGCATTGTCTTCAGTAATTTGGTTTCCTAAAGCTGCTGGAATACAGATATCACTATCAAGCGCAAAGAAATCTTCTTTTTCCACAGCTTCAGACTCTGGGTAACCAACTAAACTTCCGTTATTCGCTTTTGTATAGTTGAAAAAATCTTCTACTTTAATTCCGTTAGCATTCTTAATACTTCCATAAGCATCTTGAACCCCTACCATTTTAGCTCCTTCTTGCTCTAAGAAATATGCTGCCCAGTATCCTACGTTTCCAAATCCTTGAACGATAAACGTTTTTCCTTCTAAAGTTTCGTTATTTTCTTCTATCCAAAATTTGATAGTTAAGAAAACACCGTAACCAGTAGCTCTATCTCTTCCTTCTAAACCACCACTACCAATTGGTTTTCCTGTAACTACGTGTTGGTTCATTGAACGCGCAGCAGGAGCTTTAGTGCTCATGTACGTATCTGCCATCCACGCCATTGTTTGCGCGTTTGTATTAACATCTGGCGCAGGAATATCGTGTTCTGGCCCAATGTTATCTCCTAAAGCAAACGTAAAACGTCTAGTAATACGCTCTAATTCATCTTTAGAATATTTAGAAGGATCTAATTGAATACCTCCTTTACCTCCACCGTATGGTAAACCTGCTAATGAAGTTTTCCAAGTCATCCACATAGCTAAAGCTCTAGCTGCATCAATATCTACAGTTGGGTGGTAACGTAAACCTCCTTTATAAGGCCCTAATGCATTGTTGTGTTGTACACGGTATCCTTGAAAAATTTCAACGTCTCCGTTATCCATTTTTACAGGAAAGTTAACAATGACTTCGTTATTAGTAATACTTAATATTTTACGGATATTTGGGTGTAACCCTATTTGGTCTGATGCACTATTGAATTGCTCTAGTACATTATCAACCATACCTCTAGCATTCTTAGGCTTCGCTGGTACTTTTAACTCTTTTGTTAATGTCATCTCTTTTGTATTTGAGTTCGACTCTTTGTCTGAAATTTCACTTTTTGTATTATACATACGTCCATAATTTAGTAAGTCTGTTTTTTGAGGCTGCAAAAGTAAAAACTGTTACTGAGTCTTTAACTTTATTATTTTGTTTTTTACACAAATTCTACCTCTTGTTTTTCAGCTATTACTTCCTTCTGAACTTCTTCGTTACATTTTACCTCATTATATTCACTACATGACCAAACTTTTTCTTTTGATTTAGTCAATACACATGTGTTTAAATATTCACACGAAGGACAAATATTGAAAGGATTTGCATTCATAAAATTGTTACGTTTTATTTCTGTTCCATTAATGGCAAATGATATGCCGTTAAATGTGCCAAAAAACACAAAAATGAAAAAATCCCTTTATTTTAAAGGGCTTGAAATACTCAATAAAATTTATAGTGAAATTTAAAGCGGGTAATTTTTCCTCAGGTGAGTAAAAAAGTCTCAAGAAATTAAATTCTTATTCTTTAAGTTTTTCTCGTAAGGTTTTACGATCTATTTGAAGAATTTTTGCGGCTTGTGTTTTATTATTATTAGTAGCGTTTAAAACATTTTGTATATGACGTTTTTCCATTTCTCTTAAAGAGATTAATCCTTCTTCTGAAAAGTTGACATTATATTTTAATGATTCTGGTAAATGCTCTACCTCTACTACCCTATCACACATTATCACAGCACGTTGTATAATATTTTCCAACTCTCTAATATTTCCTGGCCAATCATAACGCAATAAGACATCTAAAGCTTTCGGACTCATCTTTACAAACCTGTCTTTATACTCAACTCCGTATTTAAAAAGAAACTTTTCAGCCAACATTGAAATATCTTCTTTTCGTTCTCTTAATGGAGGTACCTCTATTTCAACTACTGTTAGTCTGTAAAATAAGTCTTCTCTAAAAGAACCTTCTTGAATCATTTCTTTTAAATTATTGTTTGTTGCTGCAATGATTCTAACATCAACTTTTTCTGCCTTTTGGGCTCCTACTTTTACTACTTCTTTTTCTTGAAGTGCTCTTAACAATTTAGCTTGTACATTTAACGAAGCATTTCCTATCTCATCTAAAAAAATAGTTCCTCCATTCGCTGCCTGAAAAAAACCTTCTCTATTTTTATCTGCTCCCGTAAAAGCACCTTTTACATATCCGAACAATTCAGACTCTAACAGGTTTTCTGGTATAGCACCACAGTTTACAGCGATATAGGGTTCTTTTGAAAACCTTCCTTCATAATGTATTGCCCTTGCTACCAATTCTTTTCCCGTCCCACTTTCTCCTTTGATAGAGACTGTTGCTTTGTTATTTTTAACACGATCGATTATCTGAAATATTTCATTAATTTTTTCAGAAGCTCCTATCATGTCTCCATAAAATTCTTTATGCTCCTTTTTTTGAGTAGTAGAATCTTGTGTAGTTCTCGACTTTTTCAAGGCATCATCCATCGCCTCTTTTAACTCACTTTTCGTAAAAGGCTTAGTTAAATAAGCTACCACTCCAGATTTAATCGCTTCAAGAGAATCTTGTACAGAAGGATATCCTGTTACAATAAGTTTAGGTAATTTCGGATAATGTTCAGAAACAAACTTTACAAGTTCAAAACCATCAACCTCAGGCATTTTTAAATCGGTAATCAATAAATCTATTGATGTATCTCTTAAAATTGCTACTGCTTCTTTTACAGAAACTGCTTTATAGGTATGATAGTTCCAGGATTGTAAATGCCTGTGCAACAATTCTAAAATATGAACGTCATCATCTACTATCAGTATATTTTCTTTTTTTAGTTGCATTTCTTCTATTTTGGTAACCTTACTTCAAAGATAGCACCTTTTTCGCTGCCATTTTTCGCTGTTATCGTTCCTTTATGACTCGATACAATTCCGTGTACAACACTTAACCCTAAACCAGTACCTTCTCCTGTTGGTTTGGTCGTAAAAAAAGGTTGAAATACTTTTTCGAGAGCTTCTGGCGTAAGTCCTTTTCCTTCATCAGAAATTCTAAGAACTACTTCTTTATCTGTTTGAAAAGTTTCAATAACAACTAACCCATTTTTAGGAGAAAAATAAATTGCATTAATCGTCAGGTTAAAAATTATTTGTGTTAACTGCACCGTATCAGCCCTCAATAATAGTTCTTCATCTTCAACTTTTACAATATATTTTACCTCATGTTTTCTAAATGTAGCGTCTAATAAATCTATGGCGTCTTTTATACTGGGAACAATGTTTACTTGTTTCATTTCATGAGGCATTTCACAAGCAAAGTACATCAACTTTTTAACGACCTCTCTTGAGAAAATCGCACTTTGAATAATTTTTTCTACATCTTGAAGTGCCTTGTTATTTTCTTTTAAATCTGCCTTTAATAATTCTGAAAAACCTAAAATATTGGCTAACGGAGTATTCAACTCATGAGCTATTCCTGCAGTTAATTCTCCCAAAATAGACAATCGATCTGCATGCTCCATCTTACGCCTCATCGATAGCTCGTTTTTCTTTATCTCTATTCGTTCTAAAAGTCCGCCAATTTTTATAGCTACCGAATCAAATAATTCTTGTTCTTCTTTTAAATATAAATTCTCTTTAAATTCTTTACCCTTTATATGTGCTTCAATTTTACCTTTGGGTAAATTAAACACAGGAATATCACTCGAAATAATACAAATACTATCCTTTATCGATTTCTTTTCTATAATATTCCCTTCTATTTCAATAACTACTTCCGTATATTTAGGAAATTGGAGTGCCTTTTTTAAACTATAGGCAATTGCTTTTAAAGTAACATCTATCTGCTCAAGATCTGCATTTATTATTAAAGAAGTCACCTTGTAAAGGCATGTTAGCTCTTTAATGCGCTCTTGTAATTCTGCTTCGGTAGTACTTGATACTTTCATCTATTTTGGTAAGATTTTGTTACAGCGAAAATAACTGTAAATAATAACAGTATAAAAATACAAAATAACCCTGCAAGAGATATTCAACACCTCTTCATTTTTAGATGACTCTACTAAAAACCTACCATTTTATATAGGTAATGTCACCCTTTTTATAAAAAAGCACGTCTTATAAATGTAATCACCTAAGTAAATCACTTAATTTAAAATACATTTTATGAAAAAAATACTTTTTATCTTGTTGTTGGCCATCGGTAGTATTTCTTACGCACAGGTACACGATCCTGTAAAATGGAGTACTTCAGTAAAAAAGATTTCCGATAAAGAAGCAGAATTAATTGCCGTTGCTACGATTCAAAAAGATTGGCACTTGTATTCGCAAGAAATTCCAAAAGGCGGACCAATTCCTACCTTATTTACTTTTGAGGGAGATTCTCGTTACTTAAAAAAAGGAAACACAACAGAACCAGAAGGACATGTAATTGACGACCCTATTTTTGAAATGAAAATTAAATACTTTGATACCAAAGCTGTTTTTACTCAAAAAATTCGTTTAAAAACTGCAGAAAAGTTCACGGTTAAAGGAGCTGTTGAATATATGGTTTGTACAGGTGAAAACTGCTTACCTCCTAAAGAAGTAGAATTAGTTTTCAACGTAAATTAATCCTCTTACCCCATTAACATGATGAAAAAAATACTAGCATTTTTGCTTTGTTTTACTGTTGGATTTTCGGCTCTTGGTCAAATCCACGATCCAATTCAATGGAAAACAAGTGTCGAAAAGGTTTCAGAAACAACGTATAATTTAGTAAGTACGGCAACGATTGAGGGCGAATGGCATTTGTATGCACAAGAAGTTCCGAAAGGCGGTCCAATTCCAACGACCTTTACCTATGATGATGAGGGAGGAAAAATTAAAATTGTAGGAAACACTTCAGAACCTGAAGGAAAAATTAAGTTTACAACACTTTTTGGTGAAGAAGGAATGAATATAAAATCCTTTGCTAAAAAAGCAGTTTTTAAACAAGAAATAGAACTGGTAGATACTAGCGTAAGTCAAATTAACGCGTTTGTTGAGTTTATTGCTTGTACTGATGAAATGTGTTTGCCTCCAAAAGAAGTAGACTTAGCTTTCGATTTAACGAAAGCTACCGCAGTAACAGCTTCTGCTGATACAGCAAAAGAAGCAAAAACAACAGGCGAAGTAGCTTCAAAAGAACCGAAAAAGGAAGAAAAGAAAGGTCTTTTAGGAATTTTCTTCATCGCCTTTTTATCAGGATTTGCAGCACTATTAACTCCATGTGTATTCCCAATGATACCAATGACGGTAAGCTTTTTTACCAAACAAAGTAAAAGCAAATCACAAGGGATTCGAAATGCGATTATCTACGGATTATCAATTATCGGAATCTACGTATTATTAGGATCGGTAGTAACTGCAGTATTTGGAGCAGATGCATTAAATGCATTATCAACCAATGTATGGTTTAACCTAGTGTTTTTCTTAATCTTGGTAATTTTTGCAGTATCGTTCTTAGGAGCTTTTGAAATTACTTTACCAAGTTCATGGGCAACCAAAGTAGACTCACAAGCAGACAGAGGAGGTTTAATAGGAATCTTCTTTATGGCATTAGCCTTAGCAATTGTATCGTTTTCATGTACAGGGCCTATTGTAGGAACTTTACTGGTAGAAGCAGCCTCAAAAGGAGGAATTGCTCCTATTGTAGGAATGTTAGGATTCTCATCAGCAATTGCATTGCCATTTGCGTTGTTTGCAGCTTTCCCAGGATGGTTAAACTCATTACCTAAATCAGGAGGTTGGTTAAATACTGTGAAAGTAGTTTTAGGATTCTTAGAATTAGCTTTAGCATTTAAATTTTTATCGAATGCTGATTTAGTATTGCAATTACATTTATTAGAAAGAGAAGTGTTTATCGCTATTTGGATAGCTATTTTCGGAGCATTGGCTTTTTATCTCTTCGGAAAAATACAATTACCACACGATAGTCCAATTAGTCATATTTCTGTAGGAAGATTAAGTTTAGGATTGATTGTTTTATCCTTTACTATTTATATGATTCCAGGACTCTGGGGGGCACCACTAAACTTAATTAGTGCTTTCCCACCACCACAACATTATAGCGAATCACCTTATGGAGTAGGATTTACAAAAAAGGGAACAGCGAGTGTTCAACAAGACAATCACGAAGCTTTACCAGAAGGAGCGCATTTAATGCCTCCACACGATATCATATCATTTCATGATTATGACAAAGGGTTAGCTTATGCAAAAAAAGTAGGCAAACCGGTTATGTTAGATTTTACAGGACACGCTTGTGTAAACTGTAGAAAAATGGAACAAAACGTATGGGTAAAACCAAAGGTGTTAGACGTTCTTAAAAACAAGGTAGTGTTAATTTCTTTGTATGTAGATGACAAGCGCCCGTTAAAGGATGATGAAGTCGTAGAATCGAAATTGAATCCAGGAAAGAAATTAAAGTACATCGGACAAAAGTGGAGTGAGCTACAAACCATTAAGTACAAAGCCAACTCACAACCGTTTTATGTATTGATGAATCACGATGAATCAAACATATCAGATCCTGTAGGATACATGCCAGATGCAGATGAATATTTCAACTGGCTTGAAGAAGGAATTACCAACTTCAAAAAATAATACAACTCAAAAGCACCTTAAATTTTAAGGTGCTTTTAGACTTTTCTCCCTTAGAGTTTAAAAATCAAAAACATATAACACCAGACTCTTTTTATATGTTTAATTATCTCTTATCTTTATCATAGACAATCATTACATAAATAAAGAATTATAACAAATTCTTGTTTTTTGTTACAGCTCTAAATAAATTTAACAAGTTTATATGTTATTAAACATAACTTTATTAAACTTGCAGTAATTTTATGTTAATGTTAAGGGGTAATTAATATATCATTAATCTCTTTCTATAAATCTTGTACTTTTATTTTAAAAAAGTATACGCAGTATAAGATGCTAACAAGAAAATAGATGAAAGTATCTGGTAAAATCATTCAATACAACAGTAAGGAGTTCAAAGCTATATTTGAGCGTCTGTTTCCTTCTATGTGTATCTTAGCTTCTAATATTTTAAAAAGTGATGGAAAAGGAAAAGATATTGCTCAAGAAGCTTTTGTTAAACTGTGGGAAAAAGATAAAGAAGATTTTACAGATGAAAACTCCCTAAAGGCATACCTATACGTGCTTGTTAGAAATGCATGCATAAGTCAACTTAGAAAAGAAAAAAAGTTAAGTCGTACTACTTTAGATGAAGCTTATATTTTAGTTGAAAAAGAATTTTTAAATGAAGTTTTAAGAGAAGAAACTTACAATCTTTTACACGAAGCTATCAAAGAACTTTCTCCACAATCACAACAAGTAGTTAACCTAACACTTAAAGGATATAGAAATCAAGACATAGCTGAAGAGCTTAATATTTCTATCAACACCGTTAAAACTGTTAAAAAAAGAGCTTACAAGCTACTTAGAGAAAAGCTTGGAAATCAGTTTGTTTCAGCTTTATTTGCAAGTTTTTTTCATTTTTTTTAACATTTTTGTCACCCCCTCTCTCAAAACTAGCGTCTTACTTTTAAAGTAACATTATTGTTTACATAAATAAGAGCATAGTGAAGAAAATTAAGAAACAAATTGAATACTCTAACCTACTAGCTGGCAAAGTGCTAGATTCTTTAACTAAAGAACAAAAAAGTGATTTACAGCAATGGGAATCTGATCCTTATAACAAAAAAGTAGAAGAAGATATTTTAAACCCAGAAGCCTTTAAGACATGGCAAGCTAAAGTTCAAAGTTTAGATACTTCTGAGCAGTGGGAGCTTTTTTTAAAAAATACAAAAACTACTTCTGCTGATAAAAGTAAAGTTATTAAAATGAAGGTTTTAAAGTGGTCTGCTTCTATAGCCGCCATCTTTATTTTAGGCTTTAGCTTAAACTTATTTTTTAACACTTCTAATGGTAAAAAATATCAAACTGCAAAAGAAGTAAACATTAATCCTGGTACTCCACAAGCTGAACTTGTTTTATCTACTGGTGAAACGGTTAAACTACAAGATTCTATTAATACAAATATTTCAGAAGGTACAATTACTGCTAAAAACGAAAACGGACTCTTAGCTTATAATGATTCTGAAAAACAAGCTGAAATAATATCTAAAACTAATACGCTAAGAGTACCTAGAGGTGCTGAATATCAATTAGTTTTATCAGACGGCACAAAAGTATGGTTAAACTCTGATTCAGAACTGACGTATTCTGTTCCATTTACTGGTAAAGAAAGAAAAGTTCTATTGAAAGGTGAGGCTTATTTCGATGTTACTCCGAACAAAGAAATGCCTTTTGTGGTTGCTACAGAAAATCAAGATATTACTGTATTAGGTACAGAATTTAACATCTCTGCTTATACAGACGACCTTAACACTATTACTACACTTGTTGAAGGTAAGGTTAAAACAACTTCTTTAGATAATAATGAAGTAGTAAAGGAAAACTTTTTACTTCCTAATGAACAGTTGACCTTAAACAAAAACTCTAAGAAAACAAGAAAACGAACAGTTGACCCATACCCTTATATCGCTTGGAAAGAAGGGCGTTTTTCATTTAAAAATGAATCGTTAGAAACTTTCTTTACAAAAATAGCTAGATGGTATGATGTTACCGTAATAATAGATAATGAAAGCATTAAAGATATTCGATTTACAGGCGACTTACCTCGCTACAATAACATGAGCAACATCTTAAAAGTTATTGAAGTCGAAATGTCTGTTAAAATTAAAATAGAAAACAACAAAATAATACATGTATCCAAGTAATTAAAAAAACAATTACTTACTCTTTAAAGCTTGCGCAGGCTTTAATATTTATCAAAAAATTATTGATAAGCTAAAGAAAATGGAAAATGATGTTTTATTAACCTCTTTTCAGCGTACTGAAAAGATTAAAAACAAAGATTAACTTATGAGGCTGTCCTTTATTTTATTCTTCTGTGCTGTGCTTACACTCAGCGCCTCGAATTATTCACAATCAAAACGTGTGAATCTTAACTTAACCAATGTTAGTTTCACCGAATTATTTAATGAAATTCGAAAACAAACAGATTATAGTTTTTTCTTCAATGAAGAAAAAATTTCTAAACTAGATAATTTAACTATACGCAAACAAGGTGCTACAGTTAAAGAAATTTTAAACGACGTTTTAAAAAACACAAAAATGTCGTATACCATGGTAGATGGCGTAATTGTTATTGTAGACGAAAAGCAAAAAAGTTCTACAATTACAGGTAAAGTAATCGATTCAGAGACTAATAGTCCTATTCCTGGAGTTAGTATAATGCTAAAAAATAGCCGCCTAGGGACTGCTACTGACTTTGATGGTAACTTTAAACTTTCAGTTCCAAAAGAAACAGGAACTTTAGTTTTTTCTTTCTTAGGGTTTGCCAGTAAAGAAGTAACCTTTCAAGGTTCTTCTAATTTGATTGTAAAATTAGATCCAGATGCCTTTGAATTAAGCGAAGTAGTTATTACTGGTTATCAACAGGTAGACAAAAGAGAACTAACAAGCTCTATTGCTTCTGTTGAAGCTGAACAACTTGATATTGTTGGTGCTATTAGTGTTGATAAAATGCTAGAAGGAAAGTCTACAGGGTTATTAGTTACTAATTTAAGTTCTACTCCTGGAGCAGCTGCTAAAATTAGAATTCGTGGAGGAAGTACTTTTACAGGAAACCAAAGTCCACTTTGGGTTATTGACGGGGTTATTTATGAAGATCCTGTTCCTTTAAGCGCTCAAGAAATTAACAGTTTTGACAACATCAACGTTATTGGTAATGCCCTTACTGGTATTAATCCAACTGATATTGCCAAAATTGATATTTTAAAAGATGCTTCGGCAACTGCTATTTACGGAACTCGAGCTGCTAATGGTGTTATTGTTATTACAACCAAAAGAGGAAAACAAGGAAAACCTGTTTTAAACTACTCTAGCGGGTTTAGTTTTATTCAAGCCCCTCGTTACAAAGATTTTAAATTAATGAACTCTAAAGAACGTATCGATGTTTCTAGAGAAATGTACGAACGTAACCTAGGGTATACAGGGTTTTATGATAATGTTGACAGATTAGGGTATGAAGGTGCCTTAATGAACTTATGGGATGGTACTTATAATTATAATCAATTTAAAAATCAGGTTAACTACTTAGAAACTTTAAATAGTGATTGGTTTGGAGAATTATACCGTAACTCTTTTACTCAAAAGCACTCTGTAAGCGCTTCTGGTGGAGGTGAAAATGCTCGTTATTATTTTTCTTTAGGGTATGACGACCAAAAAGGTACAGAAAAAAACGTATCATTAAACCGTATTACTGCACGCTCTAACGTTGATCTTGATATTAGAGACAATGTGTTGTTATCTCTTAAATTTAGTGGAGCTGTTCAAAAAGGACAGTACAACCACGGTTCTATAAACACATTTAACGAAGCATACTACACTAGTAGAACTGTTCCTATTTATGATGAAAATGGTGAATATTTCTTTCAAAACAAGGAGGTATATGCCGATGGTTCAAACATTACCTACGGTAGATACAATGTATTGAATGAAATGGACAATTCTGAAAAGAATATTACCAACAAAGATTTTTCTATTTCCGCAGCATTACGTTGGAACTTCCTTGACAACTTCCGTTTTAGAAGTCAGGCAAGTTATAGAAACACTACCAACCTTACCGAAGAATGGATTACAGAAGATTCTTACTACACAGCTAAGTTACGTACCTACGATGCTTTTGAAGATTTAGTACAAGAGCATGTAGATTTAAAAGGAATGGTTCCTTTCGGAGGTGTTTATAACGGAGGTATGGTTAGTCAAGACACCTATGCTATAACAAACCAATTAAACTTCAATAAGACATTTGCTAATAAACACTCTGTAAACATAAACTTAGGACAAGAAGCACGTTCTACGAATTACTGGGGAGCTACTGGATTTACAGTTCCTGGTTACAACCACTATCAAGGAAGAGGTTTTATTGCTCTTCCAGATATTGGAGCTTTAAGAGGTTTAGGTAATTCTGGTTTAGATTTTGAAAACTACGATTATGACAATATGATAAATTGGCTTACGTCTGATGGTAATTTATCTGTATATCCTAGAATTACGGATCGCGTTCAAAACAGTCTTTCTTGGTTCGGAATCTTCAACTATGTATACAACAGTCGTTATGTGCTTAACTTTAATATTAGAAGTGACGGGTCGAATACTTTCGGTCAATACGAGCGATACAAGTTTAAACCTACTTGGTCTGCTTCTACTCGTTGGAATGTTCACAATGAAAAATTCATGGACAATCTTGATAGTATTGATGAATTAGCTTTAAGAGCTTCTTATGGTGTAAGAGGTACAATGCCTAATGCAAGCCCGTATTTAATTATTTCTAACTATGGTAAAAACAATGCTACTTATTATCCAGAAAACACAGCACAATTAACTACTTTCCCTAACGCAAATTTACGCTGGGAAAAAACTGAAACTCTTAACTTAGGGTTAAACTATAGCCTTTTTAAAGGACGTGTTAGTGGTGCTTTAGATTATTCATACTCAAAAAGTACCGATTTATTACAAGGTCGCCCTGTATCGTTAGTTAATGGTACAGCTGTACAAATGTATAACTCAGGTAGTAAAGATGTTAACAGTTTTGAATTCGCTGTTAGAACCATTAATCTAAAAAACGATAACGTATCTTGGAGTACACATTTTAACTTCTCTTTTGATCGAGATAGAGTATTAAGCGGGTTTGAAGACGGTGCTCAAAATAACTTAACTATTTACGACTACTTAAGAGGAAGTATCTACAGATCTGGATTCCCTACAAGCGGTTTCTTCTCTTATCAATTTGATGGTTTATCAGAAGAAGGGTTACCTACTTTTAAACACTTAGTAGAAGAAGGAATGTCTGCTGAAGAGCAATTACAAAAGGCATTAGTGTATGAAGGAAGTAGAACACCTTTATACTATGGAGGCTTTGGAACACAAGTTAAATCGGGTAACTTTACCTTCTCAGCTAACTTTACTTATAAATTAGGACACAAAACAAGGTTATTAGGACTATATAACGGTAATCAAAATTTACCTTTACCTTATGAAAACATGCACTCTGACTTTAATGACAGATGGAGACAACCAGGAGATGAAAACTTTACTAACATCCCAGCGCTTTCTAACCATACATTAATTTATACCTCTAGTACTTCTGCTAATGGTGTAGATAGAATTTACGCTACCAATGTTGATAAAGTAATTCCTACAGGAGCTAGTGCTTGGTGGATGTACGATAATAGTGATGAAAGAGTTGTTGATGCAAGTCACATCCGTTTTCAATCGTTAACACTATCTTACAATGTACCTTCTGAGTTTATAGAAGCCGCAGGCATTAAAAACCTTAACTTAAGTGTACAAGGAAGCAACCTTGGTTTCGTAGCCTTTGATAAAAAACTGAAAGGACAAGACCCTGATCAAGTTTCAGGAATTGGATTACCAACTTCGCCTACTTACAGTTTGAGTTTAAACATGTCATTCTAAAACTTACAAGATGAAAAAAATACTTTTTATACTATCGATATTCACTTTTTTGGGATGTAGCGATTTTCTTGAAGAAGTAGATCAAGATAAATTAGTTCCTGAAAAAACAGATCATTATGCAGCTTTAATGTTGCACGAATTCAATTATGCATATCCTCTATTCAAATCTGTTTATCATATGACAGATGATGTTGTAGAAGACCCTAAAGCCTATACTTCAGCCAAGTTTGATTACAAAACCACTTATACATGGCAACGTGAAATAGAAATTGATGAAAATGGTAAAACTATAAATACAAACGGTGCTTGGGAAAACATGTATGAAGATATTGCTATTGCTAACTATGTTATTGAGTTGATTGATGAAGCTCTTGGAGAACAAGAAGAGATCAACTTTATTAAAGGTGAAGCTTATTTTATAAGAGCATTATCTTACTTCAACTTACTTAACCTATACGGACAACCTTTTAATCCTTCAACTGCAAATGTTGAGTTAGGAGTTCCCTTAAGAGATGATATTGGTGTAGAAGCTACTTATAACAGAAATACTGTAGAAGAAGGATATGCTTTAATAGAAAAAGATCTTTTATTAGCCTTAGAAAACTTAACTGCTAGTAATATGACAAAGAGTAAGTGGCACCCTAATATTGCCGCCTGTAATCTTTTAATGTCGAGAGTAAAATTATACCAAGAAAAATGGGATGATGTAATTAAATACTCTAACGAAGTTATCAATTCGGGAAGTTTATCAAAAATGTCTACGGCTAGCCCTTTTATTACACAAGGTAACGAAGAAGTTTTATATTCTTACTACACGATAAATCCTGTTTTTAGTCTTTATACTTCAGGAACTACTCTTGATGACTCACCATATATTGTGAACAACGAGTTAGTAGACCTTTACGATGATAATGATATTCGTAAACAAGCATTTTTTGCTACTGTAGATGATGGAACAGGTAAAAACACCTACAGAACAAAAAAGCACGAACCAGGACTTTTTACTGATTTAGGTTTTGCAAACTTCAGAGTGTCTGAAGCTTACTTGAACAGAGCCGAAGCATATGCTCAAAAATCAGATGTAGCAAATGCCATTAATGATATTAAAGAGTTACACAATGCTCGTTATTCGAATGTTTCAGGTGTTACATATCCATCAGCCGCAGACGATGTTTTAACATTCGTTTTAAACGAACGTAGAAAAGAGTTCTGTTTTGAAGATCACCACAGATGGTTCGATTTACGAAGAATGGAAAACAGACCTGAAATTAAACATGTATTTACATTAGTTGAAAACAACGGTTTAAAAACGGGTACAGAAACCTATACCTTATTACCAAATGATTTAAACTATACGCTTCCTATTCCTATCAAGGAAAGACAAAACAATCCGCTTATTAGAAACAATGAGCGTTACGAAAAGATCCCTGTAATAGATGAAGCAATAAACATTTAATCAACATGAAAAAATATATTTTATTATGCATGGTTTTACTGGGACTTACAGTAGCATCGTGCGACAGTTCAGAAGCTCCTTTATCACCGTCTAACTCAGACAAAGACAGAGTTGAATCTCAATTAGATTTATCAAATCCTACCATTAAGAAATTATATGCAGATTTTAATGTAGGTGTATTATATGAATACGATAATGTTTTAGATTTTGCCTATGTAGCTTCCTCATCAACCCAAGCTGAACTATGGGGTGGGGTTGAAATTCCTCAAATAAAAACCTTGTTTGCCGATCCATCTGTTTCAGTAGGTATGAGTTACAAACAATATGTAAATACTGCTATTGAGTTTTTAAACACTTCTCTATTTAGCTATTTTGATCCTAATGGAGAAATTGCTACGCTAATGCCTCCTAAAGTACTTATTAGCGAGTCAGTATTTAGCGAATCCTTAATCGTTGGTAATACTGGAGACGTTTTAACAACTTCTGAAGAACGCTATAAATCTACTGCTCAATATGGTCAAAGAACCATATACAATGATCATTCAATCGTATTTGGTTTAAATCTTAACGAAATTGACGGCGATGAAGACGAGTACACTAAAGATAATTTCTACATTTTTTTAAGTAGAATTATAAGCACACATAAATTAGGTGATAGATTACCTAATTCTTTCTTTGCTGGTAAAGATGTGTACTATAATCAAGAAATGGAACCTATTTACAGAGAAGAACAAAATCTTGGTGAAGAAAAAAGAGTAGATGTAATAGATAAAAACTGGTTTTATTCTAAAGGATTTATTGATGCTCAATATTTCTACAATGGTTCTAGCGGATTAAGAAGTTACAATCAATATTACGACGAAGATGGTAACCGATTACCCACTAGAATAAGGCATACTAAAGCTATTCGTCCTTCTTATGAATTCATTAGTGGTAAGGACCAAGATGTAAGAAGTTATTTAAACGAGTTAATGTTTAGAGATGCTGATGAAATTTCAGCATTTCCACAAAAAATTCAAGATAACCTAAAAGCACTTTACGACCTTTTAACAGGTTTAGGAGTTGATTTAATCGCTATCAATCCAGAATTATCGGTACTTAACTAATAAAAACCAAAATCATGCAAAAAAACATTATATATATATTATTTGCGGTAGTCTTTGCTGGAATGATTTTTCAGTCATGTCAAGATGACCCGCGTTTTCCAGATCCAGGTTTTGAAATCGAAGATCAACGTATAGAAATTCGTAGAGATACTGCCGATTTTTATGACATAAAAATGAAAATGAATGTACCTAACGGTGTACAAAGAATCGACTTAATTGATGCTACAGACTATTCTTTAATTAAAGAAATTAACGAATATAATGGCAATAAAAACTTTGATTTTAATTATCGTGTAGATTTAACTCCTTTTGTTAAAGATACCGTTTTAAACTATATTGTAAAAGTACTTGATACTGATAAACGTAGTTTTAACCAAGGTATTAGAATAGCTGTAAAGGCTTTCTCTTTTCCTGAAATCAAATTAGTAGGTGGACAAAACATTGCTGTTGCAGCACCTGCATACAATGTAAAGGGTTTAATATCAACAGGATTAAACACTATTAATACAGTAAAAGTTCTTTTTGATGGACAAGAACAATATAGCTTTACTGCTAGTCCTGATAACCCATTACACGAAATGCCTTTAAAAGCATTGATCTTTTTTGGTAATTTAGATCCTAGTCTTGAGTATCCAATTGATATTGTTATCACCGATGATAAGGGGCAAGAATCTACAACTACCATCAATGTTCGCAAAAGTGAAACGGTTAAAAAACCTATTTTAATAAACATGTTAAATAGCTCTAACATACTTATTAAAATTGTACCTGATTACGACGAAAAAGAGCGAATAACTGGTTTCGATTTCCTTTGGTCTAATACAGGTAGAAATTATCGTACAGACTTCGAATATAATGATTTAGATATGGTTACTAAGACAACCTATAAAAACATTGATAGTGAAGGCTTATACACAAGAGAATATGTAACTAATATAACCTATATAGAAGGTACTAAACAAATTATTAGTATCGACCAGAATGAAATAGATTACGATGAGTTTGGAAATATTGCTACAGAAGAAACAACAACATTAGCTAACAACTTCATATACGATGGAAGTGGAAATGTGTTGTCTTTTTCAACAACTTCTATTGTAGAAAACATTTATTATAGTGATCCTTTTAACTTAGGTGAAAGTGTTTACGGAGATTTTTGGCAAAGAGACAGCTATATCTCTAGCAATACGGTTAGAAGACAACATAGAGAAGATTACGATCCTGTACTAGTACCTACCTATACAGAAGGCTTACCTCCTTTCTTTGAGAATGGCTCAAGTGTTTTATTCCAAATGATGCAAGATATTTTTGTAAATAAGTATTTAATGACTAAAACAGTTCCTACAGACCCATCTTACAGTAGTACTTATTTACTAGAACCAGCATTTACCTATGAAACTGATGAAGAAGGAAATATTTCAACAATAGTAAGAACAAATGTAGGAGGTGGTTTTAATGATAAAGGAGACACAACCATTTACTCTTTCTTCTACGAATAAGAATTAAAAGAAGTTTTTATAATGAACATAAATTTTTCAAAAACATTTTTTATAGTAAGTTTTCTTTTTATGTTTTTAAATTCTGCCCAATTTTTTGGGCAGAATTTTTATATACCTAAGGGTATTACTTACAAAAAATTAAATAACGGATTTACTTATTACATAGTTCCAAACGGTGAACCTGGCAAGGTAGGTATGTATTTATTATCTGATACTGGTTCTGAAGTAGAAAAACCTCACGAACGCGGAGTAGCTCATTTTTTAGAACATATGGTATTTAAGGGTAGTAAAAATTATCCTGGAAACCAAACTATGGAAACTCTTGAAAAACTAGGACTTCGAATTGGTAAACAATACAATGCTAGTGTAGATGACTCTAAAACCGAATATCGTGTTTTCATTCCTGAAAACAACACTGCTACTTTGAATCAAGTTCTTTTATTGTTTAAAGATTGGATGTGTGACTTACAAATGGACGATGCTTCTTTTAAAGTAGAACAAAAAGTAGTTATTGAAGAAATAAACAAACGTTCTAACACCCCTTCTCCTCTTTTAACAGGTACAATTTTAGAAGGACACGATGGTTTAGGTTCTATTGAACAAATTAATAGTGTTACCGCTAAAACTGTTAAAGACTTTTATAAAAAATACTATACTCCCGAGCAACTTTCTATAGTTATTAATGGTAATGTTGATGTAAAAAAAGTATCAAACTATATTGAAACTCTTTTTGGAAGTATTAAAGCTTCTCCTAACAAAATCACACAGAAATACCCTGACATTACTACTAAAACAGTAATTAACGGCACTATCAAAAACAGTAAAAAAGAAAAAGATCCGTTGTTAACTATTGCTTTTAAATTTCCTGACACGCCAATTAATAGCTATAGTTCTTTTAAACAACAAATTGGTCAAATTCTTTTCTCTAATATTTTAGAAAACAGACTACTTCAATTACCTAACTCTCAAATTGGTAACTCGAGTGTTAATTTAGGAAGTCCTGTTAAAGGCAGTAAAATATACAACGTTAGGTTACAAGGAGATAAAAATGTTTCTTACAAACAAATGCTTACTGATTTTTCCTACGTAATTAATCAAGCGAATACGCATGGTTTTTTACAAGAAGAAATTGATTTCTTTTTAAACAGGCTGATAAACAGCTATAAAAGATTCGGTGACGATGACTTTATTTCTTATCACGATGTTAAAAAGCATTTTTTAACGGGTGATGCACCTATTACAGGTAAGAAAAAACTAGCATTGGTTCAAAGTATGAAACATCAGTTTATTCCAAAAGATTTTGAAGTAATGTTAAATGATTTCATTCACTATCATAAAACCATTTTATTTGATAATACCTCAACTGCATTTCAACAAGATTTTACGAACGAGTATATTTTAAATACGTTAAAAAATTACGATCGTATAAAAACAGAACCTTATACTTTTAAAGAACCTAAAGGAGGTTTTGATTTTAGCCAAAAAAAGAAAGTACTTGAAGAAGTTATAATCGACATAAAGACACCTTCTGAAATCAAGGAAAAAATTACTTTAGGAGAAAATTTATATCTTTTAAAATATGCTAATGGAGTATCAGTTGTAGTAAACAAAAATCAAAACACTTCCAATAAAATAAAAATAGTAGGAAAACATGGTTTAGATATAATTCCTGAAAAAGACAGAGGATTACTATCAAACTCTCTTAAAAGCTTGAACGATTCGTTTGGTAAATATTCAAAAAAAGAAGCTTACAAATTATTACGTAATTTGGGTATATACAAACGTGTTGATCTTTCTAACTTTAATTTTGAATTCGAATTAAAAGGTTCTGATGATAACTTTGATCAATTAATAAAAGTTTTTAATTTATTAGTTACCGAAGAAAATCTTCCTGAGGTTGAGGATCTTCAAAGAAGCATCAGCATACAACAAAAAAGAAAAAAGTCTTCAAATGAACTTGACAACTTTTTTGATAAAGCTGTAGGTAAATCACTCGCTACTCCTAACAACAATGATACTATCATATCCAAAGAAGTAGCCGCTCGTTTGTTAAATTACAATTCAATATTGAAACGTAATTTAAAAAACTCTTTTGTGTATGTTGGAGGCACACTTCCTAAAAATGTAGATGAAATGATATCAACCTACATTGCTACAATAACCCCTGGTGAGGTTACTATTCCTCAAACTAGAAACAATAATCCTTTACCTATTGCAAAAACATTGGTAAAAGAATTTCCTTGGGGTAAAAAATCTTTAAGTAAGGTTAATTACTTGTTCAACTTACAAAGACCAAAACAACTTACGTTAAAAGATAAATTAATTACAGAAGCTATATCGGAATACGGATTCATTCAAATATTTAATATCCTTAGAAAAAAACATGGATTTATATATTCAATGGGAACCACTGGTTATACTACCATATCTAGTAATACCTCATCAGTAAGTCTTCGATATATTGTTGATTCTGATAATTTGAATAGTTCTCGTGAAGCTGCGATTAATGAAATCATAACACCCATGAGTAAAGGAAATATTACTAAAGACGATGTTCTTAAAATGAAAAACATTTTAAAAACTAATTATGCTTTAAACTTTTATGATGAAGAACGTGTTAGTGGCGATTATCTTAATTGGGGACTTAATTACGGAAAGCTATTTACCTTAGATGAATTTCAAAAAAAAATTGATGATATTTCTAAGCGAGACATTAAAAGAAGCATGAAAAATATTATAAACACAAACAAACACTTTATTCTTATAAATATGCCTATGAAAAAATAAAGAAATCTTTTATTTTTTTATTGATTAACAAACTGTTATGTACACCAACATAACAGTTTTTTTTATTCTTATGTCACCCTTCCATTTAAAAAATACGTCTTACTAATATACATTCAACAATATCCTATTTTGACAAGCTCACACAAATGATTGTTGTTGATTATAAAACTTAACAAGTCTAAATAGTTTTACCCTTTAAAATTACCAAAGACGTGTTTTTTATTTGAATTGATTAAAAAGCTGTTAGTTAACTAACAGCTTTTTTAATTGTAATAAACTCCTTATTTTTAGTAAAAATAAATGCTATAAATATGTTTCTTCTCAAACCTTTTCTGGCGCTACTCGCCTTTGTACTTTTTACGACCGTAACTTTCGCCCAACAAAGTAAATATCCTAAAGATACCATTTACGTAAAATATGAAAATAAAGTTCAAAATAAAAAATGGCTTAGTGATTATGGGTACGGTAACAATAAAAAAACGGTATTTTATTTAATATAAAAGATGAGAACAATAAAAATATGCTCTTTTTTTATGATAAAAAATTGAGTACAGATACCTTATGTAATAAACACCTAAAAAACTACACCTTTTTAAACTTAAAAGAAATTAGAGAAAAAGAAATAAACTGGGTAAACAAAAAGTATTCTAATTCAAAATACAAACCTTATTCAGGTTCAAAAAATGCGGCTTTCCATACTTATTTGATAGAAGAAATTTCAAAAGAAAAATTTGTAATATATCCTGTTATATGGAGAAATGAAGGAGCTATAGATTAAAAAATTAACAGCTCATTTTATAAATCAAATTCTAAAAAACACATATACATACCAATTACCCTTTCTCTTTCTTGAGTATTTTAAAAGCTGTTAGTTAACTAACAGCTTTTTTATTTTCATGTCACTCCTTCTGCCAAAAACTGCGTCTTACTAGTATACAATACTAATTTAATAAAACATTCATGAGAAAAATTGTCTTTACATTTTTAATCGTATTGTTTGTTACTACTAACAATACACAAGCTCAAGGAATTAATTTTGAACATATATCACTCGATGAAGCCCTAGCAAAAGCAGCATCTGAAGATAAACTTGTTTTTGTTGATTTTTACACCGTATGGTGCGCTCCTTGTAAGGTAATGAGTAAAAAAATATTTCCACTTCCTGAAGTTGGAGAAGCTTACAACAAAAACTTTATAAGTATTAAGTTAGATGCTGAAAAAAAAGGTGCATTAGCAGCTAAAAAATACAATGTATCAAGCTACCCTACTTTAGCTTTTATAAACAGTAGCGGAAAATTAGTTTATAAAGATACTGGATCTCAATCTGCAGAAAGTTTTATTAATTTAGGTAAAAAAGCAATTGCTTCATTAAGTAGTGAATTCAGCTTAGAAAAGTTACAACAAGAATTCCCTAACAAACAAAACGACGAGCATTTCTTAAAGATTTACGTTGAAAAGATGATTGAATATGGACAATCTCCTATTCATGGTATCGAAGCTTGGTTAACTGTTCAAACTGAAATTAAGGAAGATGATGTTGATATGATGGAATATCTTATGAAACACAACAACTATCTTTTACTAAACAGTAAAGCTGAACAAATTCTAAAAGCAAACTTTGATGAATACATGGATATTGCTACTAGAGCAGAAGAAAGAGAGTTAAAAACCTTTCATCTTAAATTTATAAAAAACACCAGAGATTTTGCTATAAAAACAAAAGATGCTGAATTAATGAGATCTTTTATTGACACTTGGAAACAGCTTCCTAACAGATACCGAAGAGGTAATCCTACAGAATATGAATTAATCTATTTAGCGATTCTTGAAGATTATGACGGATATAAAAAACTTGCTCAAGAATACATCTCTGGTATAATCAATGCAAAGCCAATTGCTCAAATTCAAAAAGAAGATGCTGAATACTTCGAAACGTTTCAAAAAAACTATAAAACCAACTATAGCATCAATAGAGAGCAAACCATGGAAAAATTAAAAAGCCATGGAAAAATAGCTGGTGAAAATATTGAAACCATTACCAAAATAGGACATACCTATTTAAAACTTACCAAAAAGAAAAAGGATTATAAAGTATTAGAAAGCTGGATTGAGTATGGTTATGAATTGGTTCCTAATAGCTTTTACATAAACGATTTAAAAGCAGACATGCTTTATAAAAAAGGAAAAACTAAACAAGCTATTGCGTTAAAAAAGATAGCTGTTGAAAAATGGATTGATAGTAAAACGCGTCCATCAAAAGCATATGAATTAGAAAAAATGCAAAAAGGAGAAACTCTTTAAAACTAGAAAAAATTATGACTAATAAAATAATATTATTTCTTGGGCTACTCTTATTCCCTATTTTAAGCAATGCTCAACAAGGAATTAACTTCGAAAGCGGAAGCTTTGAAGAAGCTTTTCAAAAAGCCCAAAAAGAAAACAAACTGTTATTTGTTGATGGATATGCCGTGTGGTGTAAACCTTGTAAAAAAATGGATAAAACAGTTTTTAAAGAAAAAGAAGTGGGTGATTTTTTCAACGAACATTTCATTTCATTTAAATTGAATGTTGAAAAAGGTAACGGACCTCAACTTAAAGAAAAATACGCCATTGAAGGATTACCTGGTTATGTTTTTATTGATAATGATGATAAAGTAGTGTACAGAACCTCTCATGCTATGCCTACTGATGAGTTTTTAAAAGAAGCGCAATTAGCGGTAGACTATTCAAAAGACCCTAATAGTGTAGGACGTTTACACGAACTTTATACTAAAGATAAAAATGACGAAAAATTAGCTAGAAACTATTTAGACAACTTATTAAGTCAAGCAAAAGCTAAAAGCTACATAGATGTTTTAGAAAACTATCTTACTATTCAAAGAAACGTTCCAGAATCTAGTAAAGAAATGGTTTTATTATTAGCTAGACACTACGAGCAAATTGTTTACGGCGGTGAAGCTGATCGAATTATTAGTAGCAACATACGTACAGATGAATGGAAAAAATATGTACGTAAAGATATTAGAGAAGTATATCAAAAGCTTCCTAAAAAAATGGTAGAAACTACTACCGAGTATGCTATTCAAAAACAAGACACAACTATTTTAGAACTAACTTTAAAAAACGCTGAAAATATAGGACTTAGAGTAGATGATGAACAAAGAAAAAGAACCTACACTTATTACTATTTTAAAACAGGGCAAGGTGAAAAATATAAACCAATGGTACAAGATGGTATCAACGCCTTTGTTGCTTCTTTAGATAAAGAATTTTTACGTAAAAACTATTTAAAGTGGTTAAAAGACACAGCAGCAGGTGATCCTGAAGCTTTAAGAATAAGACCTTTCTCTGTACGTGAAAGTAACAGAATTTATCAATCAGCAAAAAGCTTCGCTCCTTTCGTAAATACAGAAAAAGAAACTGAAGAAGTGTTGAATTGGATTACTGTAGCATATTACATCCGTCCTTCTTCTGCTGAATCTATGAACGATTATGCTGATATTTTATATGTTATTGGCAAAAAAGAAGAAGCTGTAAAAGTTAAAGAAGAAGCTTATAAAGCTGCCCAAAAAGAAAAATTAAAAACCATCACTTTAATCAAGCGAAATCTAGACTTGATGAAAGCTGGAGAAAAAATTTCATTATAAAACAAAATAATAGTAAGAGTATTAATTGGTAGTTTTTTAACAACAAACAGCTATTCTAAAACCCAATTAATGCTCTTTTTTAACACTAAGAAAATATGCGAAAAATTTTAGTACTCTGCTTGGGAGTTTTATTATTTAACGGAGCTTTGTTCGCTCAATCGTTTACCGATTTATCTCAAGAAGTACCTTTTGATAAAACCTTTAGAAAAGGAGTTTTACCTAACGGATTAACCTATTACATTAAACACAACGAAGAACCAAAAGGAAGAGCTAGCTACTATATTTACCAAAATGTAGGTGCTGTTTTAGAAACCGACAAACAAGATGGTTTAGCGCACTTTTTAGAGCATATGGCTTTTAATGGTACCAAAACATTTCCTAAAAAAAGCATGTTAAACATGCTAGAAAGTAACGGAATTAAATTTGGTAGAGATATTAACGCTTATACTACACACAACGAAACGGTATACAACATTAGTAGGGTACCTACCGCTGACAAAAACTTGGTGGATTCTTGTTTAATTATTTTACGTGATTGGTGTGACGAATTATCCTTAGAAGTTGAAGAAATTGATGCTGAAAGAGGGGTAATTAATGAAGAGTGGCGATCTCGAATTAGTGCAAGAACAAGACTTTCAGAACAAGTAGACGCAGTAAAATACAACAACTCAATCTACTCTAAACGTACTGTTATTGGAGATATGGATGTTGTAAAAACATTTGATCCAAAAGAATTACGCGATTTTTATCACAATTGGTACCGTACCGATTTACAAGCGATTGCTGTTATAGGTGATATTGATGTGGATGCTGTTGAAAAACGTATAAAAGAATTATTTTCTCCAATTCCTGCAATTGAAAATCCAAAAGAAAGGTTTTTTGCAGAAATAGCTGATAATGCAGAACCTCTTTACACTATTGGTACTGATAAAGAATTGAAAAATGAGAGTGTATCTCTTATGATAAGAAACAGAACTTCTTATGACAATACTTTAGGTGGTCTTCGTGAAAAGTTCGTAAACAGTTTCTTTAACGCTTTAATGAGCAACAGGTATAAAGAAATCACATCTAAAGGAAATGCTCCTTTTTTAAGAGGTAGTGCTAATTATGGTGATTTTATGAGAGGTTATAAAGTATTTACCATAAGTACCCAAGCTAAAAAAGGAGAACTAAGCAACGCTTTTGAAGCTACATATAGAGAATTACAGCGTGTAATTAATCACGGATTTACGAAAAATGAGTTAGAACGTTTAAAAACAAACATGCTACTTGCTACTGAAAACAAGTACATAAAAAAAGAATCTATCAATTCTGAATCTTATGGTAAAGCGCTTAAAGCAACTTATTTAAGCGGAGCTTCTATACCAGATGCCAAGTTTAACTACAATTTTGCTAAGGCTATAATTCCTACAATTACTTTAGAAGAAGTACAAGCATACGCTTCTAAATTTTTAACTGATCATAATAGAATTTTTGTAGTTAATGCTCCTGAAGGAAGAGAAAGCACACTGCCTAATTTAGAAAAGTTAGAAGCTATCATTACTAAAGTTCAAAAGGAAAACATAGCTCCTTATGTAGACAACACTCCTATTTCTACCAAACTACTAAGTAAAGAACCTAAAGGTGGTAAAATTATCAATGAAAAGAAGTTAACAGATTTTAATGCTGTAGAATGGAAACTTTCTAACGGAGCGACTGTTGTGTATCGTTTTGCTGATTATGAAAAAAACAACGTTGCTTTAAGCGCTGTTAGTGACGGTGGTGCTTCTGTTTATGAGGTTAAAGACCTTCCTTCATATGGTGGTGCAGCGCAATATGTAAAATCATTTGGTATTGGTGACTTAAGTCCTAGCACTTATAAAAAAGTAATGACTGGTAAGTCTGCTAATAGCTCCTTTAGAATTGGTAATTATTCTGAATCAGTTTCAGGAGCTTCAACAACTAAAGATATAGAAACCATGATGCAATTAGTATACATGCGTTTTGAAGAACCTAGATTTGATAAAGAAAAGTTTGATATTTTCATTAAAAAAGGACGTGAGGCATTAAAAAATCAAGTTAAAACGGCTAAATCTGTTATGAAAGATACCTTAAACAGCATCATTTTTAACAATGATCCTAGGTATAGTAAATTTGACACTGATTATTTAAATCAAATCGACTTTAACAAAATCAAAGAAATATATACTGACCGTTTTGATGGTGCTAGCGATTTTACATTCTTTATTGTTGGAGATGTTAGCGAAGAAAAAATTAAACCTTTAGTAGAAAAATATATTGGTTCTATAAAAGAAACAACCAGAAAAGAAAATTGGGTTAGCAATAAAAGTTATTATCCACATGGAAAACATGAATATCAAATTCAACTTCCTATGGATGAGCCTAAAGCAACTGTTGCTATAAAAATGAGAGCTGACGCTAAGTATTCTAGAGAAAATGTAATATACCATTCTATCTTAAGTTCTATTCTTAATTTACGTTATACCGAAAATATTCGTGAAAAAGAAGGTGGAACTTACGGAGTGGGCGTTAGAGCAAATTCTTCTCGAATTCCTAATATGGAACAAACGTTAAATATTCAATTTAGCTGTGATCCTGAAAAAGCAGAACATTTAAAATCGTTAGTTTATAAAGAATTAGAAATTATTCAGAAAAAGGTTACTCAAGAAGAACTTGATAAAGTTATTTTAAATATTAAAAAGAATACAGAACACAGAACTGAAAGTAATAAATTTTGGATGTCAGCTTTAAAAACATATTATGAAACTGGCGAAGACAAACAAAAACCTGAATATTTAGAGACTATTTTAAATAACATTACTCCAAAAGATATTCAAAAACACGCTAAGAAATTTTTAAAGAAAACTGATGTATTAGATATTGTTTTCTCTTCAGGAAAACAAAACCCGTAACAAACAACACAACTCTACCAAGAAAATCCCGCTTAATGCGGGATTTTTATTCTTTTTCTTTTTTAGTTAGGATTCCTTACTTATATTTGTGTCGCAATTTTGCAATAACTTTAAAATAAACAAAATGAGTAAATCAATTTTTTATCACGCAGGATGCCCTGTATGTGTAAGTGCAGAACAAGACATTATAGGTTTAATTGGCGCTAATAATGTAGAAGTAGTTAACATTGGTGAAGATAGAACTCGCATAGCTGAAGCCGAAAAAGCAGGTGTAAAATCAGTTCCTGCCTTAGTAACACCAAACGGAAATACACTTCACATTAACTTTGGAGCTTCTATGGCGGATGTTAAAGGTTAATTTTTTCAATTTAAAATAGTTAGGAATCCTAATTTTAAATATTATAGAATTAGCTATTTTTTGATTAGGATTACTAACTTTGCCTGTCGACTAATTTCGACAGGCTTATTATTATGAGTAGTGTTTTTAATCCAGATCAACAACAAAATAATATTTCGTACAAGATTGTAGCAGGTCTTGAACGAATATCTGAAGTGTTTAAAGTTTTACTTTGGGAAAAGGCAAAACAAGTTGGATTGAGTCCTATTCAAATTCAATTATTAATTTTTGTCACTTACCATAAACCTGAACTTTGTAATGTAAGCCACTTAGCCAAAGAGTTTAATGTAACCAAACCAACAATAAGTGATGCTGTTAAGGTTTTAGAAAAGAAAAAAATGATTATCAAAGATTATTCTTCAGCTGATAGTCGTAGCTACACCATTCACTTATCTTTAGCGGGTAAAGAAATTGTTACTCTAACAAACGACTTTGCAAATCCTTTGAAAAATCAAATTGAAAGTTTTAATCAAACAGAATTAGATAGTGTTTTTAAAACGCTAAGTGAATTAATTTATAAGCTAAATAAAACCGGAATTCTTTCAGTACAACGCACTTGTTTTGGTTGTTCATTTTTTCAAAAAAATGGCAATTCTTATTACTGTAATTTACTAGAAAAAGAACTTTTGAATCAAGAAATTAGAATCGATTGTCCTGAATATACTCAGGTATAACAACTTCTTATAAACAAGTACTTTTTATTCTCTAGCTATTTTACGTAAATTCGTGTTTATGGAATTACTTTTTTTAGGATTAGCAGGAGGTGCTATTATATCCTATTACATTTTTAATAAGTTTACAACAGTTAAAAGAAAAAACTTAACTGAAAAACAATCGGTCGTATTATTAGATAAAATTAAAAAAGTATCTAAACTAATTACTGTTGAAGGAGAGTTTGCTGAGATTTATCATCACGAAAACACCAAAGAGAAATTTTTAGGACTCTTCTCCAGCAAAAAAAAGGCAATCATTTTAATCAATGCAAAAGTGCATATTGGTTTTGATTTTAGAAAAATTAAAATGCATACGGATACGAAGAAAAAAGTATTGATTCTTTCTGAATTTCCTCAGCCTGAAGTGTTTTCAATAGAACCTAATTTACGTTTTTACGATATTCAAAACGGATTACTTAACAAATTTAGTTCAGAAGATTTAACCGAAGTAAACAAAGAGGCCAAAGAACATATTCTTCAAAAAATTCCTGAAAGTAACCTCATGCAAACCGCTAATAAAGAAGCTTTAGAAGCCGTTACTTTAATGCAAAACTTAGTCGAAACCATTGGATGGAAGCTAGATTATACTGCTTTAGAAATTCCTGAAACAACTCAAAAACATATTGAATAAAGAGAAATAATGGAAAATCTTCATAAGACATTTAAGCTATTGATAATTTCAGCTTTTTCTTTCTTTCTATATTATTACATAGACAATCATGATTCTTTAGAATTACTTCAAGAAAAATTAGACAATTCTTTAAAAACCCGTGGATTTTATTTTTTTATACTAATAAATCTTATTAAATACTTTTTCTTACTACTTAGTATCATGTCTATTATTTTCCTAGCTTTTACACTCTATAAAAACAAAGAAAAACTACAACCGTAATGATTACAATATCAACTGATCCAACTAAATTACAAGTAGATGTTATACATTCTTTTTTAACCAATACGTATTGGGCGAAAGGCAGAACGTTAGAAGAAGTTAAAAAAACAATTAAAAACTGTTTATGTTTTGGTGTTTATAAAAATGGCCGTCAAATAGGTTTTGCCCGTATAGCTACTGATTATACGGTTTTTGCCTATCTTATGGATGTATTTATTTTACCGGAAGATCGTGGTAATGGCTATTCAAAAAAACTAATGTCTGAAATTTCACAAGCTCCCGAGCTTCAAAGTTGTAAAGTGTGGATGTTAAAAACCAAAGATGCTCATGGCTTATACAAACATTTTGGTTTTACAGAATTAGAGCATCCTGAAAAACTTATGGAACGAATTTTACCTTAACTATGAACATAGAACAACTACATAATTATTGTATTACAAAAAAAGGAGTGACAGAACACTTCCCTTTTGATGAAGTTACCTTGGTTTTTAAGGTGATGGGGAAAATGTATGCTCTTGTTGGTCTAGATAGTTGGGAACAAGGCGATACAAAAATCAACTTAAAATGTGATCCTGAATGGGCAGAAGAATTACGTGCAGAATATGAAAGTATCAATCCAGGATTTCACATGAGTAAAGTACATTGGAACACGGTTACTTTAAACCATGATGTTTCTGATGCTTTCGCTTTTGAACTGATTGATCATTCTTATGATCTTGTCGTAAAAGGATTAACTAAAAAATTACAAGAGGAACTACGTAATTTATGATGGAACAAGATAATTTAGAGTTTTCCTTAGAATTTATAACTCATAATTCAATTGACTTAAACTACAGACTAACTGAAGAGTACTTTAATGATGGAAATTTTAAAACTGAAGGAAACTTTTTTCAATTAGAATTTAAACAAGGATCTAAACTAAAAAACGGACTTGTTTTGAATCCTCTTAAATGGAAAAGCCACTTTCAAATAACCTTAGATGATAATTATGTTACTATAAAGGGAGTTGTAGACCCTTCTAATCAATTTGTATCTCAAACAGAAATTGATTGTTGGAATAAATTTATTATAAATTATAAAAACAGCCTTTTGCAACGAAAAAACCTATATGCTCTAAATAAAGCTTTTGTAAAATCCTCAAAAAAATCTACATTTAAATATATTGGTTACGGTATACTTTTAACAGTTTTACTGCTAATAATTATAGGATCTACTGCTGATTATTTTAATCTTAGTTTAAATCAAATGATTATTCCTACTTCAGCAATTACTGCTATAGTTATTTATTTAATTCAACGAAAAATGAACCAAAACAGAATTAACTAACATGCTAAAATCTGAACTTAGAAAATTATATAAACAGAAGAGAAACAATCTAACCGAAACCGAAAAAGAACAATTACAAAAAAGTATTTATCAGCAAATTTATGAGTTATCAATAGATACTATTAGTAATGTTCATTTGTTTTTATCTATGCGAAAATTCAACGAGATTGATACTTTACCAATTATCAATTTCTTTAGAGAAAAAGGAAAAAGAATTATTGTAAGTCGCTGTAATTTTGAAGACAATACGCTTTCTCATTTCTTTTTTGATGAAGACACCAAATTAGAACTCAATAAATTTGGTGTTCCTGAACCTGTTAATGCAGAAGAAGTTACTGTAAAAAATATCGATTTGATTTTCGTTCCTATGCTTATTTCTGACGAAGAACACTACCGAGTTGGCTACGGAAAAGGCTTTTATGACCGATTTTTATCGGAGTGTAGAGAAGATACTCAAACCATCGGACTTAACTTCTTCCCTCCTATCAAAAAAATAGAAGACACGCACGAATTTGACGTTCCGTTAGATTTTGTAATATATCCAAAATAAAAAATCCCGCTAAATGCGGGATTTTTTATTTTATACACTAGTTATTATCCATTCATAGAAATTAAGAACTCTTCATTGTTTAATGATCTCTTAATTCTATCTTGAATAAATTCCATTGCCTCAATTGGGTTCATATCTGCTAAGTATTTACGCAATACCCACATACGTTGTACCGTTTTATCGTCTAATAATAAATCATCACGACGTGTGCTAGACTTGATTAAATCGATTGCAGGATAAATTCTACGGTTAGCAATATTACGCTCTAATTGTAATTCCATGTTACCAGTTCCTTTGAACTCTTCAAAAATTACCTCATCCATTTTAGAACCAGTTTCGGTTAGTGCCGTAGCAATAATGGTTAAAGAACCTCCATTTTCAATATTACGTGCCGCTCCAAAGAAACGCTTTGGTTTGTGTAAAGCATTCGCATCAATACCACCTGATAAAATTTTTCCAGATGCTGGAGCTACTGTGTTATAAGCTCTTGCTAGACGCGTAATTGAGTCTAATAAAATCACAACATCGTGTCCACATTCAACTAAACGTTTTGCTTTTTCTAACACAATGTTTGCTACACGTACATGCTTTTCAGCTGGCTCGTCAAATGTAGAAGCAACCACTTCTCCACGAACACTGCGTTGCATATCGGTAACCTCTTCAGGGCGCTCATCAATTAATAAAACAATTTGATATACTTCTGGATGATTCGCTGCTATTGCATTCGCAACATCCTTTAACAACATTGTTTTACCCGTTTTTGGTTGTGCTACAATCATACCACGTTGTCCTTTACCTATTGGTGAGAATAAATCGATAATTCTTGTAGAAAGAGAGCTTCCTTTTTCTGCTAAGTTGAACTTTTCTTCAGCAAAAAGCGGAGTCAAATGCTCAAAAGATACACGATCGCGAACAATATTCGGATTCAATCCATTGATTTTTGATACTCTAATTAAAGGAAAATATTTTTCTCCTTCTTTTGGCGGACGTACATTACCGCGAACAGTATCTCCTGTTTTTAAACCGAATAATTTAATTTGTGATTGTGATACATAAATATCATCAGGTGATGATAAGTAGTTATAATCAGAAGAACGTAAGAAACCATATCCGTCAGGCATCATTTCTAAAACACCTTCACTTTCAATAATCCCGTCAAACTCAAAATCAGGATCACGATACTTGTTTCCACTTTTATGGTGTTGTTTAGAAGTATTTTGATTTTGGTTCTGATTCTTATTGTTCTTATTGCCTCTATTTTGGTTTTTTGTATGTTGTTTTTGAGGCTGCTGCTGCTTTTTTTCCTCATTAGACTGACTTTGTGGATGCTGTTTTTTTTCTTCAACCTTTTTTACAGGCTTATTAACTGCAACCTCAGTCTTTTCTCCCTCTTCTTTAGCTTCTACCTTTTTTACAGGCTTAATTTCTTGTTGTTGTGAAGTATTGGTAGGGGTATCATCTTTAGCTATCCTTTTTCTTTTAGGTTTTTCTGCCTTAGGCTTAGCTTCATTAGCACTTGCTTCGGCTTGCGCATCTAAAATTTTATATACTAAATCTAATTTCTTTAACTGACTAAACTTAGTTAATCCTATAGTTTTGGCAATAACCTGTAAATCAGCTAATTTTTTAGTTTTTAATTCCGAAATTTCGAACATTCGTTAAATAGTTAAGTTACTTAAAATTCTCTGTATAAAAAGAATTGGTTTTGTATTAAGTTTTGTTTTGAGTGCTAATTATATAGGGGCTATATAATAATTTTGTGCGGTTACATACAAGGCAAATATATACAAATATTTTAACTTCTAATATTTCTTTTTAAAAAAAGAAGTATTACATTTGCTTCCCGATAAAAAATTATGATACAAAGAATACAATCTATATATCTTTTAGTTGCTGGAGTTATTTCTGGAGGGTTGACTTTTTTATTTAGCCTTTGGAACACTACTCAAACAAATCCAACTACCTATGTTATAGATTTATTTACGGGTAATTCTATACTAGAAAAGCTAGTTCCTGTATCTTTTTTTATCTCAGCATTCATATCAATAGCAAGTGTTTTTTTATTTAGAAATCGTCAACTTCAATTTGTAATGAATCGCTTAAACATATTGATAAACCTTTTTTTATTAGGAATATTGATATATTTATCACAAACGTTATCTGGAGAAGCTTCGGTTTCTGAGAAAGGTATTGGGATGTTCTTTCCTGTCATTGTTATTTTGCTTTTATTTTTAGCAAATAGAGCCATTAAGAAGGATGAAGATCTTGTAAAATCTGTTGATAGATTACGATAAGCCTAACATCTTAGTATATTTAGTGCGAAAAAACCGAGATTTAAATCTCGGTTTTTTATTTTTGAAAAACTCTGTGTTTACTTGACCTTTAAACCAAAATGTTAAAGAAATGTTAAAGAAAACTCAGGGTTATCCCTATACTATAAATGAAACAAATAGGGATACTGTGTATTGTACACACTTGTTTTATACTATAGATTTGTAACTGTAAACGACCATGAATTACAAGATAAAAGTTCACATAGCAGATGACCACAAGATATTAATAGATGGAGTCATTGCTTTATTAAATACTGAAGATGACATTGAAGTTGAAGGATTTTCTTTAACAGGAAGGCAAGTCGTTAATTGGTCCTCTAACAATACAGCTGATGTATTAGTTTTAGACATTAACATGCCAGAAATGGACGGTATAGAAGTTTTAAAAACGTTTAAAAAACGTAATACACAAATTAAAACCATTATACTTTCTAGTTTAAGTGACCCTAAACTTGTGCAAGAAATGATAGCATTAGGAGCTAACGGTTTTGTAGACAAAAGTCGAGCTAATGAACAAATTATTGATGCCATAAAAGTTGTTCACAACGGCATACAATACATTAGTGAAGACATAAAAGTAAAACTATTAGATTTATATACTTCTGATGCAAAAGAAATCGAAGAGCCTAAATTTATACAAGAAGATTTAACAGAACGGGAAATTGCTGTATTAAAATTAATTGCGAAAGAAAAAAGCTCTTATGAAATTGCTGAAAAATTAAATGTTAGCTTAAAAACAGTAGAAACATATAGAAGTAATTTATATAAAAAATTAAAAGTAAAAAACGTAGTAGGTTTAGCGATGTATGCTGTGAGAAACAAAATAGTGTAAAGATATTATCAACCCTTCAATTTTTCTTTAGTCCCCCAAATTAAGAAGAAGCCCCCCGAGTCTATACATTATTATACATCGCTTAACAACTACTACAAATGAAAACAATAGCGATGTACGCGTTATTAAACATAGTATAGAAAACCCCTTCATTTTGTTTTCTTTTATATCCCCTAAGAGATATGATCCCCCGTCTCTTAATACCTATCCTAAGTACATCGCTATTTTATAAAAAATTAATATAAAATAGTGTAATTTATAAATTTAGTCATGAAAAAAATCACTCCTTATTTCCTTGCTTTAAGTTTAAGTTTTTTATTTGCATCTTGTTCATCAAACGAAACTGATGTGATTGAAGGTACTCCTGAAAACTTATTACAATCGTACACTCTTAAAAGAGATGCTACTGGTGCTTATTCTATTGATTTTAACACAACCAATAACACAGATGTAACTACTGTTACTAACACTGATAATTCTAAAGAGATTATCTTAGCTGAAGTCGCTCAAAAAACAGCTACTAAACATAGTAATGATTTCTCTATTGAAAACGATCAACTGAAAATTGGTTTTTTAGAAGCTAACACTGGAAAAAAAAGGCAAGTTTACATCGAAGATGACAATATTACTCTTTCTAAAAAAGGCTCAGACACTAACCCTCAATACCTTATCTCTTATACTATTAGTGTTAGTAATGATGGTAAATATGATTTAGATTTCGCTGTAGCTGATAATGTGAAGACTATGTTTGTTTACAATGACACAAAAGATACTTACGAAGTTCATTTATCAGAAGATATAGCTCCTCTTACTAGCACTGGATTTAGCAGTAATATAGAAGAAAAAAGCATTTATTCAATTAATCTAAATATTTCTCAAGGAGAAAAATTAAATCTTAACTTTGTTAATTACTATAAAATACAACAAGAGGCTAGTGCTAAAACAGAAGAAATTCTTTCTTCGTATGAGGTTGAAGAAAAGCCTAGAACATCTGTAGATACTCCAACATAAGAGATAATAAATAAAATGAGAATCGTATTTTTTTTACATTTACTTTCTATACTTATCATTGGTAACTCATACTCTATTTATTTAAACACTTCCGAAAAGGATAATGATAATATAAATAAAGAAGAAAGTATTTCTTTACAAAGGTTCAATAGTAGTGATTCCCTTTCCCTTAAAAAAAAATACGATAGTATTTATAGCTTATACAAAAGAGAAAAATATACTGAAGCCCTAAACAAAGCTTTGATTCTTGCACAAGAAACAAAAGTCGATGGAGAATTAGATTTTTCTACTAACTTACTTTTAGCCCAAATTTTTGATAATTTAAATTTGAGAAATAAAAGCACAAACTATTATCGTAAGTCACTAGATATCATTAATTTACTGAAATCAAGAAATGAATTCTCTACAATTACATCCCTTCCTCCTGAATCATATGCAAAAGCTTTAATTGGTCTTGCAAGTAATTATCAATTAATAGGTAAAACCGACAGTGCTAAGATATATTATAAAAAGGTAATTAACATAAACTCTCTTAATAAAAAAACCCAAGATATGAGAGCTATGGCTTTTAGCAACTTATCTGGCATCTATAAAAAAGACAATTTAACTCTAGCTAAAGAATACACTAACAAAGCCATAGAAATACATAGGAAAAACAACAATAAAATATCCGAAGCTTCAGCTTTAAATAATTTAGCCAATATTTATTTACACGAAAAAAATTACAAAAAAGCAAAAGAAGTATACTTTAGTGGGCTAAAGTTGTTAGAAATGAGTAATAGTATAAAGGCTACAAAATTTAAAGAGGATTTATATTTTAATCTAGCATATACTTTATACCTTCTTAAAGATTATACTGCTTACGATTATCAAGAAAAATCCTACAATATTAAAGATAACCTGAGAGACAAAGAAATTAGAAGAATGGTTGAGCAAATTTACACTCAACATAAAGAAAATTTAGAAAAAGAAAAAACAGCTTTAGTTAAAGAACAACGAAAATTAGAGGAAGCACAACAGGCCAAAACCTCGTTACTTTTTGGAGCTCTGAGTTTCCTAGTTTTAATAATTTCTGGAGTAATAATTTACAACTATAAGTTACGTCAAAAAAACCTGCATCTTAAATTATCAGAAAGTAAACTCATTCAGCAACAAAGCATTGAAAAATTAAAATCTGAAGCGCAAATAAAAATATTAAATGCCACAATAGACGGAAAGGAAACCGAACGTAAACTCATAGCAGAAATACTACATGATAACGTTAGTGCTTTGCTTTCTTCTGCCAATATGCATTTAACAGCAACTAAAAAACAATTTAACGGAGATACTCCTCAAGAAATAGATAAGACTCAAGCTATTATTTCTGAGGCCTCTCAAAAAGTAAGAGACTTATCTCATAACCTAGTATCGTCTATTTTATTAAAATTCGGATTGGAGTACGCTATTAAAGACGTTACTAAGAAATATTCTAATAGCGAGCTTAAGTTTGAAGTTTCAGCTCAAAATATCAATCGATATAATCAAGAGTTTGAAATAAAAATATTTAATGTTATTCAAGAGCTTATTAATAACATTTTAAAGCATAGTAAAGCTCAACATGCTGAAATAATATTGAAAGAGGAAGAGGATCAACTAACCGTTCTCGTTAAAGATGATGGGGTAGGTTTTTCTACCTCGTCTTCTTCTTTTTCAGATGGTATTGGCTTAAATCAAATAGAGGCAAGAATTCACATCATGAATGGGAAATTAACTATTAATTCAAAAGAAAATATTGGTACTTCTATTTATATTTCTGTCCCTATTTTAAAACAACAGAAAAACTTTAAATTAACTTCTGTTAGCTAGTTCAATTATTTCCATATTTTTTATTTCTCCTTTATCTATTTCAAAACGTAGCATAGTTCTAACCTTATGAAAACCATGTTTCCCTGCTGCTCCTGGGTTTAAATGAAGTAAGTTCAATCTCTTATCGTACTGAACTTTCAAAATATGTGAATGTCCACAAATAAATAATTTAGGAGGATTTCTATTTAGTTCTTCTCTAACTCGTTGATTGTATTTATTCGGATAACCTCCAATATGAGTAATCCAAACTGACACTCCTTCTACTAAAAACCTATTATCTAGCGGAAACTCAGCCCTGGCTTTATTATCATCAATATTTCCATAAACTGCCCTTAGTGGTTTAACATCTTTTATCATATCAGTAACATGTAAATCACCAATATCACCCGCATGCCAAACTTCATCTGCTTGCTTTACAAACTTTAAAATTTGATCATCAATAAAGCTATGTGTATCTGAAAGGAGCAAAATTTTCTTCATCAAGACAAAACTAATGATTTATAAACTAAAAAAAATCCATAATTAAACATTATGGATTCTTTAGAATAAGGGGTAATTAATGAAAGGGGAATTCACTATTATTTAGACAATGAAATTCATGAGGGACTTCATTATTATATTTTCGAAGGCAACAAAAATAAGACAAGTATCTAAACAATCTGTTAACATATGTTAATAAAACCTAAAAACATTATTTAATCTTCTGTCTATAACTTTTCAAGTCAGAATTTCATAATTTAGCTCTTTAAAATTTTTACATTTTTGAGGTATTTTATCGAATTAGCATACAACGGGAAAAATTATCATGGTTGGCAAGTACAACCACACGCAATTTCGGTTCAAGAGGTAATAAACAAAGCTATCAGTACAATTTTACGACAAGAAGTTAATATCGTTGGTGCTGGTAGAACAGATGCAGGTGTACACGCTTCACAAATGTTTGCTCATTTTGATGTAGAATCACCCTTAAATGATAATTTTACTTATAAACTCAATGCTATTTTACCCGATGATGTGGTGATATTTAACACGACATTGGTTCATAACGATGCTCATGCTCGTTTTGATGCTAATAGTAGAAGTTATGAATATAAAATATGGTTAGGTAGAAATCCGTTTTTACTAGAAACTAGCTGGCAATTGCATCATCAACAATTAAATATTGAGTTGATGAATAAAGCTGCTGCTATTTTATATGAATATGAAGATTTTGAGTGTTTCTCAAAAGTAAAAACAGACGTTAACACTTTTAATTGTACAATAACCAATGCTGAATGGATTATGAAAGGGAATGAACT
The DNA here is from genome assembly GCF_964510395.1 of Tenacibaculum aestuarii. Lineage (NCBI taxonomy): Bacteria > Pseudomonadati > Bacteroidota > Flavobacteriia > Flavobacteriales > Flavobacteriaceae > Tenacibaculum > Tenacibaculum aestuarii. The sequence continues at coordinate 633,179 of NZ_CAZEFY010000001.1, read as the reverse complement.
TACTTTTCATATTAGTGCCAATCGTTTTTTAAGAAACATGGTTCGCGCCATAGTAGGTACACTAATTGATGTTGGTCTTGAAAAAATTACGATTGATGATTTTAAAAAAATTATTGAAAGTAAAAACAGAAGTAACGCTGGAGTTTCAGTTCCAGCAAAAGGTTTATTTTTAACAGCAGTAACATACGACTACATATAGTGAGTAAAGCAACAGGAAAAGCATTCGATATTAAAATTTTTTCAAGACTAATGAGTTTTGCAAAAAAGTACCGCCTACGTTTTATCGTTGCTGCGGCTTCTACAATTTTATTAGCAGGTTTTGCAGTTCTTACCCCTGTAATTTTAATGACTGCAATCGATGATTTTACAACAACCAAAAATGCTACAACACTATTGTACTTTACAATAGCCATGGTGGTTGTTTTATTAGTTCAGGTGCTATTTCAATTTAGTTTTATTTATAATGCAAACTGGGTAGGTCAACATATTATCAGAGATATCAGAGCTAAAACGTTTAGAAAAATTCTAGAATTTAAAATGAGTTATTTTGATAACTCATCAGTTGGTAAACTCGTAACCCGTGTAGTTTCAGATATAGAAACCATTTCAAACTTTTTTACTCAAGGTGTTTTTATGATAGTAAGCGATATTTTATTAATGCTTATTGTTATAGCTGTAATGTTTTATAAAAACTGGCAGCTTGCTTTAATTGCACTTGCCACCCTACCTGTACTAATTTATGCTACAAAACTATTTCAAATAGCTATAAAATCTACTTTCCAAGATGTACGTAATCAAGTAGCAAACCTTAACAGTTTTGTACAAGAAAGAGTTACAGGAATGAAAATCGTTCAGCTTTTTAATAGAGAGCGAATTGAGTATAAAAACTTTATTGACATTAACAACAAACACAAAAAAGCACATATAAAAACGGTTTGGTACTACTCTATCTTCTTCCCTATTGCAGAAATACTTTCTTCAATCGCTATCGGATTAATTGTTTGGTATGGTGGATTACAAGTTATTGAAGATAGTGCTGTTAGTTTAGGTGCTATTATCGGTTTTATAAAAATGGCTCAAATGCTTTTTAGACCGTTACGACAAATAGCAGACAAATTCAATCAATTACAAATGGGAATTGTTGCTGGTGAACGTGTTTTCAACGTAATTGACACAAATAGTTCAATAGACAAAAACGGAACTATTATAGCAGAAAACATTGAAGGAAACATCAGTTTTAAGGATGTACATTTTAGCTACATAAAAGGAGAAGAAATTTTAAAAGGAATAAGTTTTAATGTAGAAAAAGGGCAAACCGTAGCTATTGTTGGCGCTACAGGTGCAGGTAAATCAACTATTATAAATCTTATTAGTCGATTTTATGAAATTGATAGTGGACTTATTGCTATTGATAACATTCCTGTTCAAGATTATGAGATTTCTTCTTTACGACAAAAAGTGGCTGTAGTATTACAAGATGTATTTTTGTTTTCAGATACTATTTTAAATAATATTACGCTACGAAACGAAAACATTTCGCTAGATCAGGTACAAAAAGCTGCCAAACAAATAGGGATTCATGACTTTATTATGAGCTTACCTAACAACTATCATTACAATGTAAAAGAACGCGGAGGCATGCTTTCATCTGGTCAACGTCAATTAATTGCTTTTTTACGTGCTTATGTTAGTAACCCTAGTATCTTAATTTTAGATGAAGCTACTTCTTCTGTAGATACTCACTCGGAACAAATGATTCAATACGCCACAGATGAGATTACAAAAAACAGAACTTCAATAGTAATTGCACACCGTTTAGCAACGATTAAAAAGGCTGATATTATTATAGTTATGGACAAAGGTCGTATAGTTGAAAAAGGAAATCATACAGAATTATTAAAAAAACATGAGGGTTATTATAAGAATTTGTACGAAAAACAGTTTAATAGTGAAACAGTGATGTAAATAAATTTGTTTACGTCAATCAAAATATTACATTTGTTATTCAATCTAAAAACTAAAAATCAATAAACGATGAAAAAAGTAATTTTATCAGTATTTGTAGTTGGTGCTTTATTAGCTACCTCTTGTAAAAACACTAAAGAAGATGCTAAAGACGCTGCTACTGATGCTGTTGAAGCTGTAGAAAACGCTACTGAAGAAGCTACTGACGCTGCTACTAAAGCAGTAGAAGAAACTAAAGAAGCTGCTGGTGAGGCTGCTGAAGCAACAGAAGAAGCTGTTGAATCAGTAAAATCTGCAATCGAAGGTATCGAAATTCCTCAGTTTGAAGATCCTAAAGTAGGTGAGTATTTACAAACTTACTCTCAGTACGCTAAAGATTACATCGAAGCTAAAGGAGATGTTGTTAAAAATACTGAATTAGCTAAAAAAGGTGTTGAATTAGCTACTCAAGCTAAAGACATCGTTGCTAACTTAGACGAAGCTGCTGCTGAAAAATTCAATAGCGTTATGGCTGCTATTCAATCTAAAATGGCTCCTGCTCAATAATTTTTTTGATAGCATAAATAAAAAAAGGCTCGCAAATTGCGAGCCTTTTTTTATTTATGCCATTACATCTTTTTCTAATTTTTTATGAAGTTCTTCGAGTGATTTATACAATACAAACTCTCCGTCTTTTATATATGAAATTTCTCCTGTTTCTTCAGAAACCAATAAACAAATTGCATCTGTTTTTTCGGTAACACCAATTGCAGCACGGTGTCGTAAACCAAAACGTGCAGGAATTTTTGTACTATCAGAAACAGGTAAAACCACACGAGTTGCTATTATATAGTTGTCTCTAATAATCGTTGCTCCGTCATGTAACGGACTGTTTTTGTAAAAAATACTTTCAATAATAGCTTCATTTACCAAGGCATTCATTTTGTCTCCAGTATTCACTAAAAAATCAAGATTATTTGTTTTTTCTATTACTAATAATGCTCCTGTTTGGGTTCTAGACAAGTTATTACAAGCCTTTAAAATCGTATCTATATCTATTTCTGAATGAATTTCCGACTTCAAAAACTTAAGCTGATTTAAAAATCCTCTTTTAGCTGAAAAATTGGTGGTTCCTATCATTAATAAAAACTTCCTGATTTCTTGTTGAAATACAATAATCAACGCGATAACTCCACCTGAAAGTAAATACCCCAAAATACCGCTTAACATTTCCATATTGAGAGCTTGAGTAATCTTCCAGATTAAAAAGATAAAGGCAATTCCTATCACAATATTTATTGCTACCGTTCCTTTTAACAGTTTATAGATGTAAAATAATAAAACTGCTACTAAAAAAATATCCAGCACATCCAAAAACGAAAAGTCGATAAAATCTAGGTTCATTAATTTTCTTGAAGTTTTTTTACTATTTAAAATAATCTAAACAAGTAAATGTAAGCATTTTATTACAACTGATTTACAATCGTAACCGCTTCAACTGCTTCTTTTACATCATGCACTCGTAAAATATGTGTTCCGTTTAATAAAGCGATAGTGTTAGCTACTGTAGTTGCATTTAAGGCTTCTTGAGCCGAAGTACCCAATAACTTATACAGCATTGATTTTCTTGAAACTCCTGTTAAAATAGGAGCATCTAAGCTATTAAACAATGATAAGTTTTTAAGCAACTCGTAATTCTGATCGACTGTTTTTCCAAAGCCAAAACCAACATCGATAATCACGTCATTAACTTTTAGCTGACGTAATTTAAAAAGCTGCTCTGCAAAAAAAGAAATTACCTCAGTAACCACATTTTCATATTCCGGATTTTTTTGCATGTTTTGCGGAGTTCCTTGCATGTGCATCATAATATATGGCACTTGCAATTTTGCTACCGTTTCAAACATATTGACATCCATCTTTCCTCCAGAAATATCATTGATGATGGCTGCACCTGCGTTGATAGACTCCTCTACTACTCTACTTCTAAAAGAATCGATTGAAATAAAAATTTCAGGAAAATTTTTCACTAATAACTCAACTACAGGAAGCATTCTTTGCAGCTCTTCTTCTTCAGAAATATGCTTCGCTCCTGGTCTTGAAGAATACGCTCCTATATCAATAAAAGTAGCTCCTTCATTCAACATCTTTTCTGTTTGAGCTAAAAAATCATGTTCGTTTTTATATTTTCCTCCATCAAAAAAAGAATCAGGGGTTACATTTAAAATCCCCATAACCTTAGGCGTGGTAAGATCTATTAAGGTTCCTTTACAATTAATCGTCATTACACTAAATTTCCAAGTAAAAATAAACGAAAAGCTTGTAATATTTACTATTTTTGGTCGAATACTTTTAAATAAGAAAGATGCAAGACACCTCAAAACAGTATGATGCTGTAGTTGAAGAATGTAAAAATTTATTTACCAAGAAAATGAGCGATTATGGTAGTGCTTGGAGAATCTTAAGACTCCCATCACTAACCGATCAAATATTTATCAAAGCACAACGCATTCGTCAATTACAAGAAAATACTGAGCGAAAAGTTGATGAAGGAGAAAAATCAGAGTTTATTGGTATTATCAATTATTCAGTAATGGCATTAATTCAAATAGAATTGGGAGTTGTTGAACAACCTGATTTAACTACTGAACAAGCCACTGAATTATACAACAAACACATAAAAATCACCAAAGAGTTAATGGAAAATAAAAATCATGACTATGGTGAGGCGTGGAGAGATATGAGAGTTTCATCGTTAACCGATTTAATTCTACAAAAACTACTTCGCGTAAAACAAATTGAAGACAATCAAGGTAAAACTTTAGTTTCTGAAGGAATTGATGCTAATTATCAAGATATGATTAATTATGCTATTTTTGCCATGATTCACCTTTCTGAGTCAGATAATTAACCTAAAACAACCCCTAATATGATTTTAAAATTGTTAACTCATATTTCAAGAGTACTAGTAGGATTGCTATTCATCTATTCTGGATTTGTAAAATTGGTAGACCCTATTGGTTCTCAGTACAAGTTTGAAGAATATTTTAGTGCAGGTGTACTAAACTTAGAGTTCTTAATACCATTTGCTTTACCTTTTTCTATTCTTTTAATTGTTACTGAATTGGTTTTAGGTATTATGCTTTTAGTAGGATACAAAGCAAAATTTACTGTTTGGAGTTTATTTGGTATTAACCTTATCTTCTTATTTTTAACTTGGTACTCGTACACTTACAACAAAGTTACCGATTGCGGTTGTTTTGGAGACGCTTTAAAACTTACACCAAAAGAAACATTTTATAAAAATGTGGTTTTTATGGTATTTATTGTAATCTTAATTTTAGGAGTTCAATACATTAAACCTTTTATTTCTAGCAAAATTGCTTCTATAACAACTTTTGCTTCAATTTTTGTATCACTTCTAGTAACCTATTACGTATTACAACACTTACCAATTATCGATTTTAGAGCCTACTCAGTAGGAACTGATATTGCTGAAGGGATGAAATACCAAGAAGGAAGTGATGACATTCCTCCTATTCATGATTTTATGATTGAAACTGACGAAGGTGATAAATTAGAAGAAATGCTAGCTAAAGAAAAAGCAATGCTAATTGTTATGTCTAATTTTGATAAAACTGAAGAAGAAGGAATTTCAAAAGTTTCTGAAGTAGCAAAACAAGCTAGCGAACAAGGTTATGAAATTTATGTGCTAACTGCTTCTTATATTGAAGATTTAGCGGCTACCCAACAAAAATATGGACTACCGTACACATTCGGATTCTGTGATGAAACCGCTTTAAAAACTGTTATCAGAGCTAATCCAGGAATTGTAACCGTTAAAAATGGAATAATTGCTGGAAAGTGGAACTGGACAGATGCTGACGACGTAAAATTATAAAAGATATAACATCATAATAAATAAAAATACCTTAAGGAATTCCTTAAGGTATTTTTATTTAAGAATATTTTAATCTTAAGACCTCTTCTTTATTTTTTTATACAGCGCATTTAAGTCTCAACTGTATAGTAATATAAAAAATCAGTAACTTTATAACTCAATCAAAAAAACAAATTATGAAATTTATAAAGTATTTCTTACTCCTGCTGGTTACTTTAATCGTTCTATTTCTTATTTATGTAGCTACCTTTTCTAGCAGTTATGACGTAAGCAGAAGTAAAGTAATCAAAGCTCCTGTTAGTCATGTTTTTAATACCGTTAACGATTTAAAAACTTGGGAAAAATGGGGGCCTTGGCACGAAGAAGATACTACTATTGTAGTTACGTATGGTGACGTAACAGTAGGTGTTGGCGCTTCTGATAGTTGGACAAGCAAAGAAGGTCCTGGAAAAATGGAAACTGTAGCTCTGGTTCCTAACAAATCAATCGATCAAAAAATATCATTTGGCGATTACGATCCAGGAGATATTTATTGGAATTTTGAAGAAGTAGCAGACGGTACAAAAGTTACTTGGGGTATGAAAGCAGATAACAATCCTTTTATCTTCAAGATGTTTGCAGCAATATCTGGGGGATGGGATAACATGTTTGGTCCTATGGAAGAAAAAGGACTTGATAATCTTGAAAAAGTGGTGTTAGAAACCATACCAGAAGCTCCGAAGTTTACCACAAGTCAAATTTCATCCAAAGAACTTACTGAGAAAACCTTTATTGGTTATCCTCATAAAATAAAAATCGACCATGAGGAAATGACAAAATTATTTATGCAAGACATACCCAAAGCTGGAATATATGCTAAAAACCAAGGCTTAAAAGAAGGTGATTTTACACCTGGGGCTGTTTATACCAAGTATGACGAAGCTAGTAACGAAACAGAGTTTTACATTGGTCTTTTACTAAACAAATCTATAGAACCTGCTGAAGGAATGGAAATCATCAACCTTCCTGCAGGAAATAGTGTAATGATTTCTAAATTTGGAAATTATGGTGATGGCGATTATGAAGCGCATATGGAAATTGCATCTTATTTAAAAGAAAACAACCTCACACAAAAATGGCCTATTTGGGAGTTGTATGTAAACGATCCTGCCAAAGTAAAGCCAGAAGAAATTCAAACAGACATTTATTATCCTGTAAAATAATAAGACGAAACATTATTCACTTACAAAACCTCACAAATTTGTGAGGTTTTCTTATTTTAGCACATACAGAAAGCTGATTAGAGATATTTTAAAAATTTCTCTAACAAGTTAAAATCAAGCTTTAATCTAGAAATATTTTTGTGAAACAATTTTTATTAGTCTTTATCGGCGGCGGAATTGGTAGTGTATTACGATACATTATCGGAAAAGCGTTAAACAGCTCACAAACAGGAATTCCATACGGAACTTTTACTGCTAACATTTTAGGAAGCTTGTTTATCGGAATTATTTTAGGTTTAGCAGCCAAAAACCAAGCGTTAACACAAAACCATACGTTGTTATTAGCTACTGGTTTTTGTGGTGGTTTCACTACTTTTTCAACCTTTGCTTACGAAAACCATGTCTTTTTAAAATCAGGTGATTTTAGCAGTTTTGCCCTTTATACTATCGCTAGTTTCATTATTGGTTTTTTAGCGGTTTTTGCAGGAATTTTCTTAGTAGACTACTTTTGGAATAATCCGCAGAATATATAATTTGATTTCAGAACAGATAAAAATATTTCAATCTCAAATTTTGAAAAACTTATATAACAAATGAACGAACTTATACAATATACCTCAGCAGACAATCATGTACTAATTACGATTACCAACGGAAAAGCCAATGCAATTTCTCACGAAGTAATTAGTGCTTTAAATACCGCTTTTGATAACGCTGAAAAAGAAGAAAAACCAGTAATCTTAACTGGGCAACCAGGAATTTTCTCTGCGGGTTACGATTTAAAAAGCATGACCCAATCTACCGAATCTGCTTTAGAACTAGTTACCAAGGGATCGCAATTATCACACAGAATGTTATCTTTTCCTTATCCTATAATTGCTGCTTGTTCAGGGCATGCTGTTGCTAAAGGTGCTTTTTTATTGCTGTCTGTAGATTACAGATTAGGTATTGAAGGAGATTTTAAAATTGGACTAAACGAAGTTATGATCGGTATGACCATGCATAATGCAGGTATCGAAATTGCTAAAGCACGTCTTGCTCCTATTTATTTTGAGAGAAGCATAAGTTGTTCAGAAATTTACAATCCGAAAAAAGCTGTTACTGCTGGTTTTTTAGATAAAGTTGTTCCGCAAGAACACCTATTACCTACAGCTTTTAAAATTGCTGAAATGTTTACCAAACTAAACAAAAAAGCACATACAGAAACAAAATTGAAGGTTAGAAAGCCTTATTTAGATTCATTAGCTAAAGCTATAGAACAGGATAGTAAAGAAGGATTAACTCCTCCTTCAAAATAAAAAAATCCTGCTCTTGCAGGATTCTTTTATTAAGGTTTTTTATAAGCCATCACTCCAGCTTTAATTTCTGTGTCTAAAGAATTTTCTCGAGGAGTAATAGGGCACGAATAACGATCGCTATACGCACAATACGGATTGTATGCTTTATTAAAATCAATTGTAACTGTTCCGTTTGGTTGTATGTCTGTAGTATAAACATCTATAAAACGCCCTCCTTTATAAGAAGTTTTACCATTCGTGTTATCTAAAAAAGGTAAAAACAAATGGTTTGCATACTCTGGCTTAGGGTTAATATCCTGATAAATAGACAACTCAAAATCTTTTCCATCGATAGAAAAAGATAATACACCATATTTTCTATACATCGCTACTCTATCTGTTGTTGTAGGAAAGTCAAAAACAGGCCCATCTGATAATAACTCTACTTTAGCATTTACAGTGTACCTATCATCAATCGGAAAAAAATTTAACCCTTTAAATTCCTTTAATCCCTTTTTTGTTAAAGGCGATTTTGAAGCATCTTTAAATTTAGTATTCATTTCTATCTGAAAATCAGACTCTCCTAAAACTTCTCTTTTTCCTTGACTCTTACATGACAAAAACATGAAAGTAAATACTATTAAAATTATTTTTTTCATTTTGTAATTATTTTTCTAACACAAACAAAAATACTGTATTCTCATCAATACACTACAATTCCTTAATAAATCATTAAATTAATCCTCAAAAATTGTTAATATTCTGCTAATAATTTGACATAACAATTAAAAATTACTATATTTATCTTTATAGATTATGTCTATAATTGATATCTAAAGATTTTTCGACTTAATAAGAAAAACTTATAACATCATAAGGTAAATTGATAGATTTACTTATAGTAAACATAAAGTTTCCTCTAAATTTGTCGCCCCAGTTATTTTAGGGGTTAATTTTTTAACTAAATCAATTACCAGACAAACCTAAAAGAAAATTTTAAATTAAAATTGGTAGATTTTATGAAATCAGAATTAATCAATAAGGCAGAAGAGTTTGAAAACAGAAAATTCAAATTTGTGACCACTAGCGATAGAATACTAGCAGCTAGAGAAGCAAAAGCTCTAATTTTAGAGATTAACGAGGTATACAAAAAAACAAAAGACACTACGTTAATGGACATCATGAAACGTTTAACAGCTGTAAAACAACGAATTGAAAAACGTTTAAAAGGAAAACCTTTAACTGCCTAAACAATAAACAGTGTTTTAACGCGTTAGCAATATATATACATAAGAATCGTAGTTATATTAACTACTACTCTCATTATAATATTTATTCTTGATAAAGTTCTAAGTTAAATTTACTTAGAACTTTTTCTTTTTTAAATATATTTGTACTCATCGGGATGTAGCTTAGTCCGGTTAAAGTGCTGGTCTGGGGGACCAGAGATCGGTGGTTCGAATCCACTCATCCCGACTTCTCATTTTTTACTTCTTTTTTTAATCATCAAAACAAACTAACTTTCAACCACTTAAAAAGAGCACCAAAAAAAAGTTACCCAAAAAGCAAAAAAAGTTTTTGCAGTATCAAAAAACGTTATATATTTGCCACGCTTTAAAGGAAAACGCCGATGTAGCTCAGCTGGCTAGAGCAGCTGATTTGTAATCAGCAGGTCGTGGGTTCGAGTCCCTCCATCGGCTCAAAAGCCAAAAGCGCTAACAAAAGTTAGCGCTTTTTTTATGCGCTTATTTTACTAAATTTGTCATAACTCTATTTTTACAAAGACTTAATGAAAAACATATTTGTTATTGGTATTGCAGGAGGAACAGGAAGTGGAAAAACCACTGTAGTAAATCAAATTATTAATGAACTTCCTGCGGATGAAGTATGTGTTATCTCTCAAGATTCTTACTACAAACAAACAGATAATCTTACCTACGAAGAACGCACTAAAATAAACTTCGACCATCCAAGAGCTATTGATTTCGATTTAATGGTTCAACATTTAACTGAGTTAAAAAATGGAGACATCATTGAACAACCTGTATATTCGTTTGTAGCTCATAACAGAACTAAAGACACCATAAAAACCCACCCAAGAAAGGTTATTATTATTGAAGGAATTTTAATTTTTAATAGTGAAGATCTTCGTAACTTGTGTGATATTAAAGTTTTTGTACATGCTGATGCTGACGAACGCCTAATAAGACGTGTTCGAAGAGATATTAAAGAGCGCGGTAGAGATGTTGATGAAGTTTTAAACCGTTACCAAACTACCTTAAAACCAATGCATCAACAATTTATCGAACCTACAAAAAATTACGCTGATATTATTATACCTAACGACAGATATAATACTGTAGCTATTGACATTGTGAGAACCGTAATTAACGATCGTTTATAATATGAATTTCAAATCAATTAAAAACAAACCATCCTTTAAAATCGCTACTAATATTTACGTGATTATACTTACTGTATTTGTAGTTTGGATGCTTTTTTTTGATGAAAATTCATACCTTACACATAGAGAGTTCAATACAGAAATTAAAGAACTAAATAGTTGGATTGAATATCACGAAAAGAAAATTAAAAAAGACAAACAAACGATACAACAACTTCAAGACTCTCTTCAATTAGAACGTTACGCAAGAGAAAAATACTTAATGAAGAAAGAAGGAGAAGATATTTATATTATTGAATTTGATACCATAAAAAGTGATGAGTAATTATTTATTTGACGAATTTAACGGTGTTAGCTCCACTGAATGGAAACAACAAATACAAGTAGACCTTAAAGGAGCCGACTACAACGAAACCTTATTATGGAAAACAGAAGAAGGAATTACTGTAAGACCTTTTTACACCAAAGAAGATAGAACAAACACAAAGGTTAACACTCCACAAAAAGGCTTTGCTATTTGTCAGTCAATTTTTATTGACGATGAAAAAAAAACCAATGCTTTTGCTATAGACTCACTTCAAAGAGGCGCTTCATCAATTCATTTTTTAGCAAAAAAAGAGTTCGATTACAAAGCTTTATTAAAGGGGATTGATACAGAAAATATCACAATCTATTTTTCGTTAGATTTTCTATCTTCTGAATTTACCAAAGATGTATCTAGTTTTGTCAACTCAGATAAATGCTACTTTAACACAGATATTATTGGTCACTTAGCAATTTCTGGAAATTGGTATTCAAATCTTAAAAATGACCATACTCAACTAGATGAAATAGTAAAAGCAACTAAAAATACTATTTGTGTCGATGCTTCAATTTATCAAAATGCAGGAGCAACAATTACACAACAACTAGCCTATGCTTTAGCACATGCAAATGAATATCTGAATCATTTCGGAAGTACAGTTACAAATAATATCCATTTTAACTTCTCTGTAGGAAGCAATTACTTTTTTGAAATTGCCAAATTAAGAGCCTTTAGAATCTTATGGGATTCTTTATTGAAAGAATATAATACTGATACAACCGCTCATATTTTTGCAGAACCTAGCAGACGTAACAAAACCATATACGACTATAATGTAAACATGCTTCGTACAACTTCTGAGTGCATGAGTGCCATTTTAGGAGGCGCAAATACAATAGCTAATAGTTCATATGATAAAATATTTCATCAACCGAATGAGTTTGGTGAGCGTATTTCAAGAAATCAATTATTGATTCTGCAACAAGAAAGCGAATTAGCAGAAGCCCAAAATATTGCTAATGGTGCTTACTATATTGAAACCATTACACAACAACTAGCACAAAAAGCGCTAGAAATCTTTAAACAAATAGAACAAGGTGGTGGCTTTTTAAAACAATTGAAAGAAGGCGTTATCCAACGAAAAATTAAAGAATCTGCTAACAGGGAGCAAGAATTATTCAACTCTGGAAAATTAGTCTTACTAGGTACTAACAAAATCCAGAATGAGAATGATAAAATGAAACAAGATTTAGAAGTTTCTCCTTTTCTGGAAACACGTAAAGAAAAGACCTTGATTCAGCCAATTATTCAAAAACGACTAGCTGAAAAGCTAGAACAAGAACGTTTACAAGATGAGTAGAAAAGACATATCAAACATACAGTTACCTAAAAACCAAGCACAAGCAAACAACTCTTTTAAACATGAAGGTTTTGTTGCGGGTATTGCCCCTAATTTACGTGGCCCTTACTCTACTATGTATGTCCGTAGACCTTGGACCATTCGTCAATATGCAGGTTTTTCAACTGCTGAAGAAAGTAATGCTTTTTATCGCAGAAATTTAGCTGCTGGTCAAAAAGGGCTGTCTGTAGCTTTTGATTTAGCTACTCACAGAGGATACGATTCTGATCATGAACGCGTTCAAGGTGATGTTGGAAAAGCAGGAGTAGCTATTGATTCAATTGAAGACATGAAAGTCTTATTTGATCAAATTCCACTAGATAAGATGTCGGTTTCTATGACTATGAACGGAGCCGTTTTACCTATTTTAGCTTTCTATATTGTAGCTGCAGAAGAACAAGGTGTCGCTCCTGAATTATTATCAGGAACAATTCAAAATGACATATTAAAAGAGTTTATGGTGCGTAACACCTATATTTACCCACCTACTCCATCAATGAAAATTATTGCAGATATTTTCGAATATACTTCTGAAAATATGCCAAAATTCAATTCTATTTCAATTTCAGGATACCACATGCAAGAAGCTGGTGCTACTGCTGAAATTGAACTAGCATACACACTTGCTGACGGACTAGAATACATTAAGAAAGGATTGGAAGCAGGAATGGATATTGATACTTTCGCTCCTCGTTTATCTTTTTTCTGGGCAATTGGAATGAACCATTTTATGGAAATTGCTAAAATGCGAGCAGGAAGAATGTTATGGGCGAAAATGGTAAAACAATTCAATCCAAAAAACTCAAAATCACTAGCCTTAAGAACTCACTGTCAAACTAGTGGATGGAGCTTAACAGAGCAAGATCCTTTTAATAATGTAGCCAGAACTACAATCGAAGCAATGGCTGCTGCTTTTGGAGGAACTCAGAGTTTACATACCAATGCTTTAGATGAAGCAATTGCTTTACCTACCGATTTTTCGGCACGTATTGCTCGTAACACACAAATCTATTTACAAGAGGAAACTCATATTACCAAAACTGTTGATCCTTGGGCAGGTAGCTATCATGTAGAAAAACTTACCGAAGAAATTGCTAACAAAGCTTGGGAATTAATTCAGGAAGTAGAAGAATTAGGAGGAATGACCAAAGCTATTGAAAAAGGAATTCCAAAAATGCGTATTGAAGAGGCTGCTGCAAAAAAGCAAGCGAAGATTGATAGCGGTCAAGATGTAATTGTTGGGGTTAATAAATACCAACTAGAGCAAGAAGATCCTCTACATATTTTAGAAGTAGACAACGAAGCAGTTCGTCAATCGCAAATCAACCGATTAAACGACTTAAAATCTAAAAGAAATCAGACTGAAGTAGACAAAGCTCTAAACGACTTAACCGAGTGTGCTAAATCAGGTGACGGAAATTTATTAGATTTAGCTATAAAAGCTGCACGAAACAGAGCCTCTTTAGGTGAAATTTCAGACGCTCTTGAATCTGTTTTCGGACGTCATAAAGCAGTACATAAAACCATTTCAGGCGTGTATAGTAAAGAAATAAAAGACGACGAATTATTTAAAAAAGCAACCGAACTAGCTGACAAGTTCGCAGAGTTAGAAGGTCGTCGCCCTCGTATTATGATTGCCAAACTTGGTCAAGACGGTCACGATCGCGGCGCAAAAGTGGTGGCAACAGGGTATGCCGACTTAGGTTTTGATGTAGATATAGGACCTTTATTTCAAACACCACAAGAAGCTACCAAACAAGCTATAGAAAACGACGTACATATTTTAGGAATTTCCTCATTAGCTGCGGGACACAAAACCTTGGTTCCTCAAGTTATCGCCGAACTTAAAAAATATGGTCGTGAAGACATTATGGTGATTGTAGGAGGAGTAATTCCTGCACAGGATTACCAATTCTTATTTGATGCAGGCGCTGTAGGTGTTTTTGGCCCTGGAACTAAAATTGCACAAGCTGCTATTGATATGCTAACCATTTTAATTGATAGTACCGAAGAATAACGGTTATGAAAATAAAATTCATTGATAGAAAAACAGGTAAAATAATTACCGAAACCCCTCCTGGAGAAGGATATTTAAAATTGCTATACAACAATCCGTTTGGTAAAATGGCTTTATTGCCGTTAGTTAAACGTAAATTTTTATCATCTTGGTACGGTAAACTCATGAACAAACCCAGTTCTATTAATAAAATAAATAGTTTTGTTAGAGAGCTTCAAATTGACATGAATGAGGCAGAAAGACCTTCTGAGGACTATATTTCTTTCAATGATTTTTTCTATCGAAAATTAAAGTCAGATGCTCGCCCTATTGAAGAAGGCTTCGTTTCTCCTGGTGACGGAAAAATGTTAGCATTTAAAAACATTTCTGACATTCATAACTTCTTTATTAAAGGAAGAAAATTCACCTTAGAAGAATTTTTAGGTAATAAAGAACTAGCCACAAAACATAAAGACGATTCTTTAATTATACTTCGGTTAGCCCCTAACGATTATCATAGATATCATTTTCCATACGACGGAACTCCTTCCGAAGTAACAAAAATTAAAGGACGCTATTTTTCAGTATCTCCTTACGCTTTAGCTGCTAACTTTACTAAAGTATTTTGTGAAAACAAGAGAGAATACTGCACTTTAAAAACACACGATAAGGGAGATATTATTATTGCTCCAGTAGGTGCCACCATGGTTGGAAGTATTATTGAAACTTACACACCAAACACTGAAGTAAAAAAAGGCGACGAAATGGGTTACTTTGCTTTTGGAGGTTCAACTATTGTATTGTTAGTTAATAGTTCTAAAATCACTATTGATGAAGATATTTTAACCAACACCAAAAACAGGATGGAAACCTTTGTTAAAATGGGAGAACGAATTGGAAATTAACCTTCATAAATTTAACATTTTACCTTTTAAAAATGATTAATTTCATAAGGTGATTAGAGCTTTAATCCGTAAATTTGCGTCGTTTTATACTTAGCAGATTTACTGATGAAAAAAATCTTAGATACCCTCTACTCTACCCGTTTAATGGCTGTTTTATTTTTTGCTTTTGCCATTGCCATGGGAGTTGCCACTTTTATTGAAAACGATTACGGAACACAAACTTCTAAAGCACTAGTCTACAACACTTGGTGGTTTGAGTTAATAATGGTGTTTTTTGTTATCAATTTTTTCGGAAATATTTTTAGGTATAGGTTGTATAAAAAAGAAAAATGGTCTGTATTATTATTTCACATATCCTTTCTTTTAATCTTAATTGGTGCTGGTATTACTCGTTACATTAGCTATGAAGGTTTAATGGTTATTGATGAAGGAGAAACAACCAATCAATTCTACTCAGAACATACTTATTTAAATGTAATTATTGATAATAGTGAATTTCAAAAAACCACTGCTAACAAATTACTTTTATCTGCTTGGGGTAAAAACTCAGTAACTTTTGAAGAAAATTTCCAACCTGAAAAAGGAGGTAAAAACCATGAGGTTACTTTTAATTTAGTAGACTATATTCCTTGGTCTGAAACAAAAATGGTTTTAGACGAAAACGGTACAGAACATTTATTCTTTGTAGAAAGTTCTGACGGAAGCAGACATGAACATTATATTAAAAAAGGAACCATAGAAAATATTCATAATATTTTAGTTGGTTTTGACGCTCCTAATAAAGAAGCTGCTTCAATTAACTTCTTTTACGAAGACGGTAGCTTAAAAATGATTTCTAAAAATGATGGAGATTGGTTTAGAATGGCTGATCAAAAGAAAGGTTTAATAGTTAAGGATAGTGTACAACATTTTCAATTCTTAACACTTCATAATGTAAACGGATTACAATTTGTTGTTCCAAAATCACCTGAAAAAGGAGAAATAAAAACTGTGAGAGGTGAAAAGGATGACAAAAAATATGATACCGTAATTTTTGACATTACTTCCAACGGAGAAACAGAACGTGTAGAGTTTTATGGTGGGAAATTTAATGTTAGCAACCAACAACAATTTAGTATTGGTGACTTAAACTTTAGAGCTTGGTATGGTTCAAAATTGCTGCAAGCTCCTTTTAGCATAAAACTAAATGACTTTCAATTAGAAAAATACCCTGGTTCGGAAAGTGCTGCTGCTTACGCTAGTGAAGTTACTGTAATAGCACCTGATGAAACTTTTGACTACAGGATTTTTATGAATCATATTTTAGATTATCAAGGATATAAATTTTTCCAATCAAGTTATAAAATTGAAGGAGAGCATGAACAAACACATCTATCTGTAAACCATGATTTTTGGGGAACTTGGATTACCTATATCGGTTACTTTTTATTATTCTTTGGTTTAACCGCTGCTTTGTTTGTAAAAGGCACTCGTTTTTATGATTTAAAACAATCATTAGTCAAAATTCGAAATAAAAAAGCCAAATTATCAGTAATTGCTTTATTTATTTCTTTAGCGGGCTTTAGTCAACACAAACAACATGAACCTAAACAAATTACTGAAGCTCAAATTGACTCTATTTTAATCGCTAACAAAGTAGACAATAAACACGCTGATTTATTCAGTTCTTTAGTTATTCAAGATGCTGGCGGACGTATGAAACCTGCTCATACCTTTGCTTCGGAATTAGTTAGAAAAGTGGCACATGTGGATAAATTTAAAGACATGGATCCTAGCCAAATTTTACTTTCTATTACAGAAAACCCAATGCTTTGGCTTAATGTTCCTTTTGTTTATCTAGAGGACGGGAATACACAAGTTAGAGAACTTTTAGGAGTTGACAAAGATGCTGAATATGCACGTTTTATTGATTTTTACAATCCTGATGGCTCTTCTAAAATCAGTAAACTTGTTGTTGAAGCTGAGAAGAAAAAAATTCAAAATAAATTTGAAAAAGACATTATAAAAATTGAACGTAGAGTTTGGTTATTATCACAAGCCTTAGGTGGAGGAATGTTACGTACCTATCCTATCCCAAACGACGAAAACAATAAATGGGTTTCGCAACCAGAAACCTTACAGGCCAATTTTAAAGGAACAGATTCGGTATTTGTACGTCAGTCATTACCTGTATACTTACAATTATTACAAGCTTCAAAAAAATCTGGGGATTATACAGAAACCAATAAAGTTCTAGACGGAATTAAGAAATTCCAACGAAAATTTGGCGCAGATGTTATTCCTGCAAAAGATAAAATCGATTTAGAAATAGCTTATAATAAGCTAAACATCTTTGTTAAACTTTCGGAGTATTACGGATATGTAAGTTTACTTTTAATTGTATTTGTTTTCTTACAAATTTTCAACAACAAACCATGGGTTAACAATGTAGTAAGAGTACTTGTAGGAATTGTTATCTTCCTTTTCGTTTTTCATGTATTAGGATTAACAGCACGTTGGTATATTAGTGGAAATGCTCCTTGGAGTAATGCTTATGAGTCTATTATTTTTGTTGGCTTAGCTACCATGTTATTTGGGTTAATTCTTGGAAAGAAATCGTCTTTAACTATTGCTGCAACAACATTTTTAGTTTCTGTTATATTAATGTTTGCACATCAAAACTGGTTAGACCCTGAAATTGCCAACTTACAACCTGTACTAAACTCTTGGTGGTTATATGTTCATGTATCTGTAATTGTTGCTAGTTATGGTCCATTCGCGATGGGAATGATTTTAGGTATTTTCTCTTTATTCTTAATCATTTTCACCAATGAAAAGAATAAAAAGAAAATGGCCTTACATATTAAAGAGTTAACTGTTATTAATGAAATGGCTTTAACCGTTGGTTTGGTAATGCTTACCATTGGTAACTTTTTAGGTGGTATGTGGGCTAATGAAAGTTGGGGTCGCTACTGGGGTTGGGATCCTAAAGAAACTTGGGCATTAATTTCTATTATGATATATGCTTTTGTGTTACACATGCGTTTGATTCCAGGTTTAAGAGGACGTTTTACTTTTAATTTATGGTCAATCTTAGCTTTCGCATCAATTATGATGACATATTTTGGAGTAAACTTCTACTTATCTGGATTACACTCTTACGCTAGTGGCGATAAAGTAATTACACCTACTTCAGTATATTATTCTATAGCTTTTGTTGCTCTTTTAGGAACACTAGCTTGGATAAAGAACAAAAAGTATTACAAAAAATAAGTTGACAGTTTTTCTGTTAAAAAATGTATTTTTGCAAACCGATAAAAAGAAAAGACAATTATGTTCAATAAAAATATAAAATTAGTTTTAGCAGCTTTAGTAACTGTATGGTCTGTGTATGAATTTATGCAAGGTCATATAATGAATGGAATATCAATACTTTTATTAGCTGGACTGTTTATTTTATTTTATTTCAAAAACGAATTTATTCTTTTAGCTTTTTTACAACTACGTAAGCAAAACTTTGCTGGGGCTCAAAAATGGTTAGGATATATTAAAAACCCTTCTGCTGCTTTAACCAAAAAACAAGAAGGATATTACAATTACCTACACGGTATTATGTTATCTCAAACTAATATTACACTTGCCGAAAAATACTTAAAAAAAGCTGTTAAGTTAGGCTTAGCTATGGATCATGATTTGGCTATGGCTAAATTACAATTAGCAGGTATAGCAATGACTAAACGTAGAAAAAGAGAAGCTACTACCCTAATGGCAGAAGCTAAAAAGCTTGATAAACACGGAATGCTTAAAGAGCAAATGCAAATGATGAAACAACAAATGAAGAAGATTTAATTCTTCTTTAATTTGTTCATTTTATATTTTGTACCTTTATTTGCTAACAAAAATCAACAATGATTAAGAGTTTGTTTTTAAAAGCTTTTGATAGGTATGCCTCTAGATGGGTTGTTTTAATTATAGATATTACATTAGTTTGTATTTCCTTTATTTTAGCCTATACAGTACGTTTTAATGCTAGCTTAAATTTTGAAGTCGAAAATCTACTCTTTCAAATCCCTTTCATAGCTCTTATTTCTCTTATCAGTTTCCTTACTGTTGGTTCTTACAAAGGAATTATTCGTCATACTGGAACAAGGGATGCCTTCAATGTTTTTATTGGAGTGACATTAATCTTTATCATCACTACTAGCCTTGTACTAATTAACAACCTTATAAAAATTGCTCCTGATTTTACGATCCCAAAATCGATTCTTATTATTCATTATCTGATTTCTGTTATTGTTTTAGTTATTAGTAGATATGTATTTAAAGCTTTTTATGAAATTATTTCTACTGAATTAAAATCAATCACCAATGTTTTAATTTATGGTGCTGGTGACTCTGGATTGATAACTTATGGAGCTTTAAATAGGGATACCAAAAACAAATATGAGGTTGTTGGTTTTGTTGATGATGATCCGAAGAAAATTGGTAAAAAGTTAGATCGAATAAAAATATACAGCAAGAAAGTAATCAATAAGAACTTCATACAAGACAAGCAGATTGATGAAATTATTATTTCTATTCAAAATATAAAATCTGAAAAACTTTTATACTTAACTGATAAATTACTAGAACTAGGTGTTCAGGTAAAGATTGTACCTCCTTTATCTAAATGGATTGATGGCGATTTAGAAGCCAACCAAATTAAACAGGTTAAAATTGAAGACTTATTAGATAGAAAACCAATTTCTATCGACAATCCAATTGTTAAAAGAGAGGTAAATAATAAGGTAATTTTAGTCACAGGTGCTGCTGGATCAATAGGTTCTGAAATTTCACGCCAACTAAGTGTATACAACCATAAACACTTGGTTTTAGTAGATCATGCAGAATCTCCCTTATATGACCTTCAACAAGAACTTATTCAAAAAGATTGTAAAAATTTCACCTCTATAGTAGCTGATGTTAGAGATGAAATTAGAATGAATGAAATTTTTGAAGAGTTTAAACCTCAAAAAGTTTTTCATGCTGCGGCTTATAAACATGTTCCTTTAATGGAAATGAGTCCTTATGAGGCTGTAAAAATTAATATTGGAGGAACAAAAAATATCGCTGACTTATCAATAAAACACAATATTGATCGTTTTGTAATGGTATCTACTGATAAAGCTGTAAACCCAACCAACGTGATGGGTGCTACAAAACGTGTCGCTGAAATGTATATAAGCTGCCTTAGCAACTCTAAAAATCATACAACAAAATTTACAACTACTCGTTTTGGTAATGTTTTGGGATCTAATGGATCTGTAATTCCACTTTTTAAACGTCAAATTGAAAATGGGGGTCCTTTAACAGTTACTCATAAAGATATTACTCGATACTTCATGACTATCCCTGAAGCTTGCCAATTAGTCTTAGAAGCAGGAACAATGGGAAATGGTGGTGAAATTTATATTTTTGACATGGGTAAATCAGTTAAAATATATGACATAGCTAAAAGAATGATTTATTTATCTGGATTACAATACCCTGATGATATTGATATAAAAATTACTGGTCTTCGTCCTGGTGAAAAATTGTATGAAGAGCTCTTGGCTAATGGTGAAAATACTACTCCTACCTATCATGAAAAAATAATGATTGCTAAAAACCAATCTATAAATTATACACTTGTTAATTCTAAAATAAAAGAATTGTGTTTATCTAACCTAAACCATAACAACAAAAAAACAGTTCAACTTATAAAAGAAATTGTACCTGAATATATATCTAACAATTCTATCTATGAAAAATTAGATATTGCTTCTAAAAATTAAATTAGTAATTTCGCCAAAAATCAAGTCAATGCAAAGAGTTTCAAAAATTGTTTTAGCTATTATCATTCTATTAATTACGTCTTGTGCTTCAAGAAAAGATATCATTTATTTTCAAAATGATGAAGTTGATCAATCAAAAATCAATTATAAAACAATTTTTAAATCAGGTGATTTACTACAAATCAATATTTCTGCTCTAGATATAGAAGCTGTAAAACCTTTTAATTTAAACTCTAGTTCTACAGCCAATACAAATACATCAGAAACAACACAACATTCTTATTTAATAAATAACGACGGTTATATTGATTATCCTATTTTAGGAAAAATAAAATTGGTAAACTTAACAAGAAGTGAAGCTATTGATTTACTTAAAAACAAACTATCGCCTGATTATATCAAAAACCCTACGGTAAATATCAAAATTACTAACTTTTCAATAACTGTTCTTGGTGATGTAAAAAGTCCTGGTAGGTTTACGATTCCAAATGAACGTATTTCTGTTATAGAAGCTATTGGTTTAGCTGGTGATTTAAACATGTCGGGGGTCAGAACTATTGAAGTTAAAAGAGAAGAAGACAATCAAATTAAAACTTATAAATTGGATTTGCGTTCTAATAAAATCTTCAACTCTCCTGCCTTTTATTTACAACAGAATGATGTCGTATATGTAGAGCCAAATAGAGCATCTTCACAAGACGCAGCATATAATAAAAACACTGGTCTTTTTATATCAATCGGTTCTATACTTATTTCATTAATAACAATTCTTACAAGATAATATTGCTATGAATAACGAACAATATTCCCCGCAATTAGATAACAACGATACTATAAATATTCGAGCTGAAGTAGAAAAATACTTAATTCACTGGAAGTGGTTTGCTCTAAGTCTTTTTATATCTCTTATTGGTGCTTATTTATATTTAAGATATAGTACTCCAATATATAATGCTTCGACTACTATATTAATTAAAAATGATAAACAAGGAAGTGTTTCTGAAGAACTTGCCGCTTTTGAAGACATAGGTATTGTTGGAAGTAGTAGTAAAAATATAGACAACGAAATAGAGATTATGAAGTCTCGTAAACTTATAGGTGATGTTATTGAATCATTAAACTTAAATATTACCTATATAACGGAAGGAAGATTTAAAGAAACTGAAGTTTATAAAAAGTCTCCTATCCTTTTTGTTCAAACTGACTCAACTTCTTACAGCCATAGTTCAATACTTAATGTTGAAATTTTATCTAATGAAAAGTTTCTTTTAAAAGATAAAGATGAAAAGGTCATTTCAGAAAACTCATATAGTCAAATAATAAAAGACACTAATTTAGGAAACTTTAAAATAGAGAAAAATATTGATTTTTTTAACGATTCGTATATAAACAAAAATATCAAAATCTTAATAAGTCCAATCCGTAATATTATTGGCGGTTACCAAAATAGCATTAGTATTTCTCCTATAAGCAAAAAGTCTAGTGTTTTAAGATTATCATTACAGTCTTCAATTAAAGAAAAAGCCGAAGATGTTTTAGATGAATTAGTAAGTCAATACAATTTGGATGCCATAACCGACAAAAAAGAAGTTTCGGAGAAAACAAAGGAGTTTATTGCTAATCGTTTAAATAATGTTGCAAAAGAATTAAGCAAACAAGATGATAATGTTGAAACTTTTAAAGATAAAAATAACATAACTGATATTGAATCTGAAGCCCAATTAGTTTTACAAACGAACACTGAAAATCGTAAAAAATTAATTGAAGTTACTACTGAATTAAACTTAGCTAAATCCTTAACTAAAGAATTAGACAACAATGATTATTTACCTGCAAATTTAGGTTTATCAGACACAAATATTTCTACTTCTATTAATGAGTATAATCAATTAATAGCACAACAAAAACGCTTAGAAAAAAGTGCTGGTGCTAAAAACGCTGTACTTATTGACATACAAGAAAACCTTACTAGCTTAAGAAGTTCCTTAAAAAGAAGCCTCGAAAATACACTTCGTTCTTTACAGATTAAAGTAAATAGCTTACAACATGAAGCGAATAGATTTAGCTCACAAATTTCTTCTATTCCAACAAAAGAAAGAGAATTTTTAGACATTGCACGCCAACAAGAAATTATTGCTGGTTTGTACACGTACTTGTTGAAGAAAAAAGAAGAAACTGCTATTTCTCTTGCAGCAAATGCAGTTCCTAATGCCAAAATTATTGATAAAGCTTATGGTTCAGACATTCCTGTAAGCCCTAAAAGAAAAATCATCTATTTAGCTGCTTTATTATTAGGTTTAATAGTCCCTTTCATTATCATTTACTTAAAGGATTTACTTGACACAAAAGTTCACACAAGAAAAGATATTACAGATTTGACCTCAATACCTTTCTTAGGAGATATTCCACATTCTGAAACAAAAGAAAAAATAGTTATCAATTCTGGTGCACGCTCTGGTACAGCTGAGGCCTTCAGGCTGATTAGAACCAACCTTGATTTTATGCTCCCTAAAAAAGAAGAAAACAAGGCTAAAACTATTTTCATTACTTCAACTACTAGTGGAGAAGGAAAATCGTTTACCTCTATTAACTTAGCTGCCTCTTTATCTTTATCTGGAAAAAAAGTTGTACTCGCTGGTTTAGACTTAAGAGCTCCAAAAATTATTGAATACCTTGAACTTCCTGAAAGAAAAGGTATTACAAACTATATTACAGATGACAGCATCACAATAGATTCATTAAAGTTTTCAATTAATGAAATTCCTAACTTAGATATAATCTCTTCGGGAGCTATTCCTCCTAACCCAGCTGAATTATTAATGACTGACAAAATAGAACAGTTGTTTACTCAGTTAGAATCTCAATATGATTATGTTATTATTGATACTGCTCCAGTAAGCTTAGTTACTGATACTCTTTTAATTGCTAAATATGCAGATCTTGTTATGTACGTAGCTAGAGCTAACTATTTAGATAAACGAATGTTAATTGTTCCACAAACTTTATATAAAGACAAAAAATTACCTAACCTAGCAATTGTATTAAACGATACAGATTTAAAGCGCGGTTATGGATATGGATACGGATATGGTTACGGCTACGGATATGGTGCAACCGAAGAAGACAATAAACCTTGGTATAAAAAAATATTTAGTTAATCTCTGATGACTAAATAAAAAAAGGAAGCTAAATAGCTTCCTTTTTTTGTATAAACAGTTTGTTATTATTTAGCAAATGCTCTATTTGCTTTTTTACTTTAACATTCCCTATTTTTTGAAGAAGTTTTAAATGATTATGATGATGCGTGTCTGTTCCTACAAAATCATACATATTCTCACTTAATAACTTCTGAGCTGTTTTTTGCACCCCTTTTCCATATTGTTCTGTTAATGACAATAAATTCAATTGAAAAACACAACCTGCTTTTTTTAATTTATAAAAGTTCTGAAAATCGCCATGATAAAAATTATATCGTTCTGGGTGTGCTAAAACAGGTTTATAACCTTTTAACTGAATCTCGAATAAAATATCATATAAATTATATGGAGCATTGAAGTAAGACATTTCAACTAAAATATAATTATCTTTTAATGTCAGGATATCATCTGCTTTTAATCTTTCTACAAAACGTTCATCCATCATATATTCAGCAGCTGCATTTATATTCACTTCATCAAATCCTTGCTTTTTCAACTCAATTCTTACCTCCTCTAGCTTATTCTTTATTATTTCAGAAGAATTCGGATACACATCACCTAAAACATGAGGTGTAGTTATAAAGTTTTTAATTCCGTAAGAATACATCTTAGAAATTAACGAAATTGAATGCTCCAAATCTTTGGCTCCATCATCAATTCCAGGCAACAAATGTGAGTGTATATCTACAAAACCATCCGGAAAAACTTCATGTAATGGAAGTTCCTTTTTCTTTAAAAAAAACATAATAAGGCGAAATATCTATTTAACTACAAAAATAAACGAATAATATGTATTGTGCAGTATCAAAATCCATTCCTTTTTTTGTTCAAGATTAAATTAATCGCTGTCATTTCATTATGATGCTATATCTTTGGACTGTAACAGACGAATAATATGATTTTAATTGCTGATGGTGGCTCTACAAAAGCTGATTGGATTGCGCTTAACAACGATAAAAAAGAAGTTTTTAGAACTACTTCTTTAGGCTTGAACCCTTCTGTATTAACAAAAGAAGAAATGCTTCGTACGATTAATAGTACAGAAGAATTACTTTCAATACAAAATGAAGTGCAGCAAATTCATTTCTACGGAGCCGGTTGTGGTAGCCCGAAAGCTGCAGAAAATTTACAGCACGTTTTAAAATCAGTTTTTGATAAAGCTACCGTTTTTGTTTCTGAAGATACACTCGCTGCGGTTTACTCTAGTTCTGGAAACAATCCTGGTATAGTTTGTATTTTAGGAACAGGTTCTAATAGTTGTTATTTTGACGGAAAAGAAATAATTACTACTGCTCCTTCGCTTGGTTATACACTAATGGATGAAGCTAGTGGTAATTACTTCGGAAAGCAACTCCTTCGTGGTTATTACTACAAAAAAATGCCTGAAAAAATAGCTACTGCATTTGAAAATTCCTTTGAACTGGATACAGATGTTGTAAAAATGAACTTGTACAGAAAACCAAACGCTAATATGTATTTGGCTTCATTCGCTCGATTTATGTTTGAATATAAAGAAGAGAAATACATCCGAAGAATGATAAAAAAAGGGCTTCAAGACTTCTTTTACTACAGAATACTTCCTTTTGAAAAAGACTCAAAAACCCCTATTTATTTTATTGGTTCTATTGCCTACTATTTTAGAGATATCTTAGAAAAAGTGGCCGCAAAGAATAACCTAGTTATTACTGATGTTATCCAGCGCCCTATTGACAATTTAGTAGAATTTCATAGAAACAACACCTTTTAACAAAACTCAACTACTCTTTCAAGGGCCATTCCTCTTGACCCTTTTACTAAAATTGTACTCTTATTTATAGGGTTAAATTTCAAATACTCTGCTAGCTCTGAAAAAGTTTTGAACTTTTTAAAGTCAGTAGTGGTTTTGTGAAAGTTTTCTCCAACTAAGAATACGTTGTTGTAATTAAATTCCTTGGCTATATCTGCAATATTTTGATGTTCTGTTGAACTATACGCTCCTAATTCAAACATATCACCAATAATAATTGTTTTATGCGTAGCTTTGAGTACTTTAAAACTCTCTAAAGCGGCTTTCATACTGGTTGGATTCGCATTATAAGCATCCAAAATTAAGGTGTTACTCTCTGTCTTTATAACTTGTGATCTGTTATTTGACGGAATATAACTTTCAATTGCTTCTTTAATCTGTTCCGAAGTAACCTCAAAATAGTTACCTATCGTAATCGCTGCTGAAATATTCGCAAAATTATATGCTCCTATTAAATTGCTTGTTATTGTTTTATCTTGATAAGAAAATCGGACTAATGGATCTGCATCTAAATATTTAATATCATCGCTAAACCATACACTATCAACACCTTTGGTCCGCTCCATCTGTTTAGCATCATTAGGATTGACGATTACTTTTTTGTTATGTTTTCTAAGATAATCATACAGCTCAGATTTTGCTTTTACCACGCCTTCAAGCGAACCAAACCCTTCTAAGTGTGCACTTCCAAAATTAGTTATATACCCATAATCAGGTGCTGCGATTTCTGATAGAAAAGCAATTTCTTTATGATGATTCGCTCCCATTTCTACGATACCAATTTCAGTATCTTTATTCATTGACAATAAAGTCAATGGAACACCAATATGATTGTTCAAATTTCCTACCGTAGCAGTCGTTTTATACTTTGTTGAAAGTACCGCATTGATTAGTTCTTTGGTTGTCGTTTTGCCGTTACTTCCTGTCAACGCAATAATAGGTAACCCTAATTGATTACGATGGTAATTCGCCAGCTTTTGAAGCGTTTCTAAAACATTATCTACCAGAATAGTTTTTTCAGAAGTGTTGTATGCTACTTCATCAATTACAGCATAAATCGCTCCGTTCTCAATAGCTTCTTCTGCAAATTTATTTCCATTGAAATTTTCTCCTTTCAAGGCAAAAAAAATCGTGTTTTGTCTAATGTTTCTGGTATCAGTATCAACTAACCCATGAATGCTATATAACTGGTATAAGTCTTCTATCTTCATATTGTAAAAATAAAAAAACCTCATTGAGATTCAATGAGGTTTTTTCTATAATTAAAACTGTAATTATTTTACTTTATCTGGTGTTGCCGTCTTTCTTTTGTTTAATACCATAGGTCCCATTTTATCAGTAGCACATCTAAACCCGATGTAGTTAGTTGCCATATATTCTGGGAAATATCTTCTTTGTGCAGGATCTAACCAATATTCTCTATCAGCCCAAGAACCTCCTTTATACACTCTAGATTTATCACTAATTAATGTAGTTCTTCTCTTATCGTCGTATTTGTAATTCTCAATAGCATTTCCTAAAGAATCTACTTCAGCTTCTGGTTTTTGAGGAGAGTTATACATTCTAGAAGAACGATCTAACTGATCTTTATCTAATCCGTAGAACTTAGAAGAAGCTTGATCTCCATCTCCTAAACTAGAGTTATTCGCTAAGTTATAATTTCTTCTCATGTAGGTATCTTCCTTAGTAATTGGAATATACTTCACACTTCCTGGTAAGTCTTTAGCAACGATTCTACCATTCTCTAAGGTATCATACTCTACTTCTCCATCACCAACGATTACAACTTTACCTTCTTCGTTGATTAATTTCTTGGTGAAGATATTTCCTCTAAAGTAGTTGAAGTCATTTGCTTCTGAGTCAATTATTGGTCTATATACGTCTTCTACCCATTCAGCAACGTTACCAGACATATCGTATAAACCGAATGCGTTTGGAGGATAGCTTCTTACTGCGTTAGGAATATCAGAACCATCACTACTCCATCCAGCAATACCACTATAGTCTCCTTTTCCTTGCTTAAAGTTAGCTAACTGATCTCCTCTTCTACGCTTATCTCTATCACGCGTGTATTTTCCACTCCAAGCATATTTTTTTCTACCTCTAATGTTGTTATACTCACGGTTTTCAAAAATAGCTTTTGCAGCATATTCCCATTCAACTTCAGTAGGAAGTCTAAATTTCTGAGCTAAAATACCATCAGAAGAAGTTACTTGTCTACCTGTAAATGATCCTTTCGCCGGTTTTGGCTCTCCTTTTACTCTTGGTACAGGAATACCTTTCTTATAGATAGTAGAGTCACCATCAAAAATTGCATACGGATCAGTTAAATAGGTATCCGTATCGAAATTATTTTGTCCTTTGAAGCTTAATGAATCGTCTTTAAAGATGTTTTTAATCACCCCTTTATCCATTAAAATCTTTAAGTTTAATGCATTGGTACGCCACTTACAGTATTTGTTAGCTTGAATCCAGCTAACCCCAACCACAGGATATTCTGCATACGACGGGTGACGTAAATAACTTTCTGATAATAAGTTTGTGTTTCCTAAACCTTTTCTCCAAACTAAAGTATCTGGTAAGATTGAAGGATAAATATCTTTGAATTGAGGATCTTCTTGAGGGAATACATCTTTGGTATATTGCATAAATAACCCATACTCTGCATTGGTTACCTCTACTTCATCCATATAAAAAGAACGTACGTGCATTTTTTGAGGCGTCGTATTCCAATCAAACATTACGTCGTCTTGTACTAATCCCATAGTAAAGGTACCACCTTCAATATGAACCATTCCTGGGGGAACATTTTTACCTTCTTTGTACTTCCCTTTTAAATAACCACCATAACTAGGATCGTTAAAGTTCCAACCAGTTAGAGAGGACTTACTTGAACCGCTTCCTCCATTACTCTTACAAGAAGTAATCAGCAAGCCTGTGATCGCTAATAAACTAAATAATTTTAACGTACTTTTCATGTATTTTAAACTGTTTTTTTAAGGGTGTCGCAATTTACAATATTTCTAATTTCTTACAACTAATTTAGTCACAAATTCTCTTTTCGTAACCTTAGCCTCGCTAGATTACAAACGATGTATTTAAAACTTTAGTATTACGAATCTAAGAAAAAGATTAAAATAACGGTTGATTACCTTCATTATTTCTCGCATTCTAAAAAAAAAGACAAATTAAAACATCTTTTATAATATATTCTTTAGCTTGTCGTTAATGTACTACAGATTAAAGTAATTTGAAATATGCAAGTTTCCTATTACAGCCCCGATAATCCTTCAATTAAAATTATATATTTGCTAAACAATTAATCAAATTTTACATGAAAAAATTATCGATCGTATTATTTTTTGTATGCTTTACCCTTCAAAATAAAGTACAAGCCCAAAATGAAACATCAATAAACACAACGGCAATGCCGTTTTTATTGATTACACCAGACGCAAGAGCTGGTGGTATGGGAGACATTGGTGTTGCAACATCTTCCGATGCTTTTGCAATTTTTCACAACCCAGCAAAAACTGCTTTTAATCAAAATAGAATTAGCATTGGTGTTAATTACACTCCTTGGCTTAGAAACCTTACTGATGATATTTTTGTTGGTGGAGGCTCTTACGTTAATAGATATAGCGAAAAATCGGCTTGGGGAATAGACTTAAAATATTTTAACCTTGGTGATGTTCCTCTTAGAAACAACGATAATGTAGATATTGGAACCGAAATCCCAAATGAATTAGCCATTACAGGAATTTACTCGTTAAAACTAAGTGAAACCTTCTCTATGGGTATTGGTCTTAAATATGTACATTCAAATTATAAAATTAGAAGTAGTGATCCTAATATAAATGCTATTAACTCTTTTGCCGTAGATGTTTCTGGATATTATCAATCAGAAGAAGCTAACTACGGAAGTTTTAATGGTCGTTACCGATTAGGATTTAACATTGCGAATATCGGACCTAAAGTAGAGTATACTCCTGGAGTACCAAATTTTATCCCTACAAACGCTAAAATTGGTGGTGGATTCGATTTTATTTTTGATGATATGAATATCTTCGGATTGAATTTAGAATTCACAAAACTATTAGTTCCTTCTGATCCAAATTCGGATAGAGGGTGGTTTGAAGGAATGTTTACTTCTTTAGGTGATAGAAGCTTTAAGGAAGAATTACAAGAAACCACTTGGGCTTTAGGTGCTGAATATTTATACAATAATTCTTTTGCTTTAAGAACAGGTTATTTTCATGAAAGCCAAGAAAAAGGACAACGTCAATACTTTACTTTAGGAGCTGGTTTTGCTACTAAAGCTTTTAACATTGATTTATCCTACTTAATTAATACAGCAGAAGTAAATAACCCATTAGAAAGCACCTTACGCTTTTCTCTTTCTTTTGATTTAGGAGAACTCTATGAAATTTATTAAAACTCATATTTTTTTTATAAATTCGTATCACAATACAAAAGCAGTCTATACGACTGCTTTTTTTGACTAATTTATTCACTATGAAGAAAATTACCATAAACACCTCTGCTACATTGTTTGATGATATATCTCAACTCTCAACAGAAGATGCTTTCTTATTAGAAAAAGCTGTTGAAGCGAGACAGAAAGCCTATGCGCCTTATTCAAAATTTAATGTTGGAGCCGCTTTACTACTTGACAACGGAGAAATCATTTTAGGAAACAATCAAGAAAGTGCTGCGTATCCTTCAGGTATGTGTGCCGAACGTGTTGCTATTTGGAAAGCAGGTTCTGAATATCCGAATATGAAAGTGCAAAAAATAGCCATTACAGCTGCTTCTGAAAATTCTACAGTTGATAAACCTGTGGGACCTTGTGGTGCTTGTCGTCAAACCTTATCAGAATACGAAATCAATCAAAAACAACCTATTGAAATCCTATTTATGGGAGAAGTTGGACAAATTGTAAAAACAGAATCATTACTTTCATTATTACCATTTTCTTTCGATAGCTCTTATTTATAAAACTTCTAGACATCAAAATCACAAAAAAGAGGTTTTCTAATTCCTAAAAAAACAATATACCCCCTTTTTTTTAAGAATCTAACAAATCTTTAAAATAGCCTCTTAATAAAAAGGATATCGTCAATAAAAATGCTTTATTTGTAATTACTCAACCCTAAAAAAATCATTTATTTCAATGAAACACTCAGTAATTACAGGAACAGGTTCGTTCATTCCATCTATCAAAAAGGAAAATGCTAACTTTAACAATCATGTATTTTTAAATGCAGATGGAACCTCATTTGATAACCCTAACTCTATAATTATTGAAAAATTCAAATCCATTACGGGTATTGAAGAACGTCGTTATGCAAAAGATGAGTACAAAGCTTCTGATTTAGGTTATTTTGCTGCTAAAAAAGCCATTGAAGATGCTAATATTAATCCAGAGGAATTAGATTACATCATTTTTGCGCATAATTTTGGAGATGTAAAAAAAGACGCCATTCAAAGTGATATTCTTCCAAGTTTGGCTACTCGTGTAAAGTATTTACTACAAATTGAAAACCCAAATTGTGTCGCTTACGACATTTTATTTGGTTGCCCTGGTTGGGTGGAAGGTGTCATTCAAGCGCAAGCTTTTATCAAAGCTGGTATCGCTAAAAAATGTTTAGTCATTGGCGGTGAAACCTTATCGAGAGTAGTTGATATTAATGACCGTGACTCTATGATTTATAGTGATGGTGCTGGGGCTTGTATTGTTGAAGCTACTGATGAAAATGACAGTGGAATTTTAAGTCATGCTTCACAAACCTTCACCAAAGATGAAGCTTATTATTTATTCTTCGGAAATTCAAACGATAAAAGCAAAGACAAAGATGTTCGTTACATTAAAATGCACGGACGCAAAATTTATGAGTTCGCTTTGAATAATGTACCTAAAGCCATGCAAACTGCTTTAGATAAAAGTGGCGTTTCAATTGATGATGTTAAAAAAGTTTTTATTCATCAGGCAAACGAAAAAATGGATGAAGCCATCATCAAACGTTTTTATCGTCTGTATAAGAAACCAATTCCTGAAGGAGTTATGCCTATGAGTATTCATAAATTAGGTAATAGTTCCGTAGCAACCGTACCTACTCTACTTGATTTAGTATTAAAAGGAAATATTGAAAACCAAGAAGTAAAAAAAGGTGATGTCATCATTCTTGCATCTGTTGGAGCAGGCATGAATATTAACGCAATTGTTTACAAGTATTAAAGTTTCCAAAATAGGAAGAATTTCTTACTAAATATTCTCGCAAATCTAAAATGTAAGTACTATTTTTGCGCATGCAACAACACAACGTACTTATATTAGATTTCGGATCGCAATACACGCAGTTAATTGCGCGCCGCGTAAGAGAATTGAATATCTATTGTGAAATTCACCCTTACAACAAAATACCACAAAATTTAAACGATTTTAAAGCTGTTATCCTTTCTGGAAGTCCTTCATCGGTTCGTTCAGAAGAAGCACCGCATCCAGATTTATCTGAAATCAGAGGTAAAAAACCTTTATTAGCAGTTTGCTA
Source organism: Tenacibaculum aestuarii (assembly GCF_964510395.1). NCBI lineage: Bacteria > Pseudomonadati > Bacteroidota > Flavobacteriia > Flavobacteriales > Flavobacteriaceae > Tenacibaculum > Tenacibaculum aestuarii. The sequence continues at coordinate 600,521 of NZ_CAZEFY010000001.1, read as the reverse complement.
TGGAGCACAGTACTTAGCGCATTTTTCTGGCGGATTGGTAGCTCCTTCCAACACTCGTGAGTATGGTAGAGCTAACTTATCTTTCATTAAAGAAGGTGAAGAATTCTTTAATGGAATTTCTCAAGGAAGTCAAGTTTGGATGAGTCATTCAGACACGATTAAAGAATTACCTACTGGCGGAACCTTATTAGCAAGCACGCACGATGTTGAAAATGCAGCTTATAAGATTGAAGGTGAAACTACCTATGCAATACAATTCCACCCAGAAGTATATCATTCTACTGACGGTAAACAATTATTACAAAACTTTTTAGTTAGTATAGCTGGAGTTGCTCAAACTTGGACACCCGATTCATTTGTAGATGAAACAGTTGCTGAGTTAAAAGCTAAAATAGGTAATGATAAAGTTGTTTTAGGATTATCTGGAGGAGTAGATTCTACCGTAGCTGCTGTTTTATTAAACAAAGCAATTGGAAGCAACTTACACTGTATTTTCGTAAACAACGGATTATTACGTAAAAATGAATTTACCGACGTATTAAAACAATACGAAGGTATGGGATTAAACGTTAAAGGAGTAGATGCTTCGGCACGCTTTTTGGGCGAGTTAGCTGGATTAAGTGACCCAGAAGCAAAACGTAAAGCTATCGGTAAAGTTTTTATCGATGTTTTTGATGATGAAGCTCACCAAATAGAAGATGCAAAATGGTTAGCACAAGGAACTATTTATCCAGATGTAATTGAATCAGTTTCTGTAAACGGTGGACCATCAGCAACAATTAAGAGTCACCATAACGTAGGTGGTTTACCAGATTTCATGAAATTGAAAGTAGTAGAGCCTTTACGTATGATTTTTAAAGACGAAGTACGTCGTGTAGGTGCTTCTATGGGAATTGATAAAGAATTATTAGGTCGTCACCCTTTCCCAGGTCCTGGTTTGGCTATCAGAATCTTAGGTGACATTACGGCTGAAAAAGTTCGTATTTTGCAAGAAGTCGATGCAGTGTTCATCAACGGATTAAAAGAAAGCGGACTGTACGATAAAGTATGGCAAGCAGGTGCTATTTTATTACCAGTAAACTCTGTTGGAGTAATGGGTGATGAAAGAACGTACGAAAAGGTAGTTGCTTTAAGAGCAGTTGAAAGTACCGACGGTATGACAGCTGATTGGGTTAATTTACCTTATGAGTTTTTACAAAAAACGTCAAATAAAATAATAAATAATGTAAAAGGTGTGAATAGAGTTGTGTATGACATCAGTTCTAAACCACCAGCAACAATTGAATGGGAATAACCTTCAATTAAATTAAAAATAAAAAAAGAGTAGATGAAGAAATTACAGTTTTTACTATTAGTTTGTATTTTAACTTTTACCGTTTCTTGCGGACAGCAAAAACGTTATGTATCGTATAAAGTTCAAGAAGGCGAAACGATGCGCGACATTGCTGATCGTTTGGACATGAAAACAAAAGATTTATTACGTTTAAATCCTGATGTTAGCAGACGACCAGAAGCAAATACCGTAATTGTGATTCCAAACCCTAAGCTTAAAAACAGTACTTCTACATCTACTCCTTCTTCAGAAGAAGAACCAACCACTATTGAAACTATTGAAGATTCAATTTCTGAACCTGAAGAAAATGATACTGTTTATCAACAAACCATTATTGAGTACGAAACTCATGAGGTACAAAAAGGTGAAACCGTATACCGAATCACCAAACAGTATGGGATTACCAAAGATGACTTACTTAAATACAATCCTGAATACACCAATATTGAAAGTAACAATTTGAGTATTGGTCAAGTATTAAAAGTCAAAGAAATTAAGAAAACGATTACTATTGACAAAGAAGAGGTTTTAGCAAAATTTTTAACCCACACGGTTAAAAGCAAAGAAACCATGTATAGTTTAACGCGTTTTTACAATGTTTCAAAAGAAGATATTTTACGTTTAAATCCTGAATATCCTGATTTAGCAGATAACAAACTATCAATAGGTCAATTATTAAAAATAAAACCTATTGAAGAAGTAAACGAAGCTGAAAATTATACTTTTTACAAAGATTTTATCGAAGAAGATACTTCTATCAACTTAGCTATCTTACTTCCTTTTAGAGCTGATGAGTATGTAGAAAAATCAAGTAAAGATATTTTTGAAAAAAATCAATTAGCAAATATGGTTACCGATTTTTATATGGGTGCAGAAATCGCTATTGATTCTATCAAAAAACAAGGAGTAAATGTACATGTTAATGTTTTTGACACTGGTAACAGAGGAAATAACATCGAGGCTATTCTAAATGAAAATAAATTAGAAAATACGGATGTGGTTATTGGTCCTTTTTACTCAGACAAAGCTGAAGTTGTTGCTAAAGGAGTGAATGTTCCTGTAATTTTCCCTCATTATTCTAATAATCAAGAAAAATTCTCTTCTTCTAAGTTGGTAAAAACAGCTCCTGAAAAAACCAGGTATGTAGACTATTTAACTTCTTACTTAAAGGACAGTTATAAAGATCAAGAAATTTTTGTTGTTGGTGATGACAAAAGCGAATCTAATCGTTTGGTTTCAAAAGTTGTTTCTGAATTAAAACAACATGACAGTATCAACAACATTCATATTTTAAAGCCTGAAAAAGGATATATCAAGAGAGAACGTTTCTCAAAAAAAATGTCTTCAAAAAGACATAATTGGGTAATCATTGCTTCTGAAGAAAATGTTGTCGTTGCTGACGCTTTAAATAGTATGATTGGCTTACCTGATGAAGTTAATGTTCAAGTATTTTCTCCAAACAAAGGAAGCGCTTATTACAGAATTGACAACAATAAACTAGCAAACATTAACTTTACCTATGTTTCGGACACTTATACTGATGAAGAAGCTATAGAGACTAAAACTTTTACGGAAAAATATTTACAAGCTAATAATACGATTCCTTCTGATTATGCTATTAAAGGGTTTGATATTACTTACGATATCTTAATGCGTTTAGCTTCTGGTGAAGATCTTGACACTACCTTTAAAAAGGGAGCTTCTTTACGTGTAGAAAATAAATTCGACTATCGTAAAAAAGTATTTGGAAGCAGTAGCAATAATGGTTTATTTGTCGTGAAATACAATAAAGACCTTAGCTTAAGCAGATTAAGATAAACCTAAAATACAGTAAATAAAAAGCCGAAACTAAGTTAGTTTCGGCCTTTTATTTTTATTCCTTATTCATTTTTTACTTGTCCAAAAAACGAATCAAAAAAGGACACTTTTTCAATAGGAATTTCTGCTACGCAGAACCGTACGCAAAACTTTGCGGCGTTTCTAGCCTGAATCTCGAAGCTTTTGCGTCCTATTCTTTGAAAAAGAGAGTTTTTATTATTAAATTCTGCTTATTGATATGTCGGGTTCGCAATGACGTACTTTTTTTATGCTGTTCATTTTTTCCATTGATGAAAAAACGAACCAAAAAAATCTAGACGTAGTTTCCTTTTTTTGAATTCTACGTTATATTCCGTATTCGAATCCAGACCGTAAACTCTTTGGATTCTCTTGTACTTCATAACCTTGAATTCTACTAAAATAAAAATAGGTCGGGATTGAGATTTAATTCCGTTGAACCTAAAGATTTCTCCTTGCAGTCGAAATGACAAACAAAACGTCATTTCGAATATGAGTTGTAACGAATATGAGAAATCTTATTAAAAGGAGTAACTCACAACTTTAAGGTTTAGCTACGCTGAACACAAATATTTAGCTACGATGAGTCTAAATATTTCTCCTTACAGTCGAAATGACGTATCCTATTTTGATTACCCTTCGACAGGCTCAGTTTGGCAAAAAGTTTTTTTTCAATAGTTTAGTTACTACTCATACATTTGTTGGTAGTACTTTTGATACTCTCCGCTAGTAACATTTTTTAGCCAATCTTCATTTTCTAAATACCATTTTACCGTTTTCTCAATTCCATCCTCAAACTGTAAAGAAGGTTCCCATCCTAACTCATTTTTTAATTTTGAAGAATCTATAGCGTAACGATAATCGTGTCCAGATCTATCTGTTACATAGGTTATTAACTTTTCAGAAGCACCTTCTTCTCTTCCGAGAAGCTTATCTACTGTTTTTATTAATACCCTAATTAAATCAATATTCTTCCATTCATTGAATCCTCCAATATTATAAGTATCTCCTAATTTTCCTTTATGAAAAATAACATCAATAGCTCTAGCATGGTCATTTACAAACAGCCAATCTCTCACATTATCTCCTTTTCCATACACAGGTAAAGGCTTGTTGTTACAAATATTATTGATAAATAACGGTATTAACTTTTCTGGAAACTGATATGAACCATAATTATTTGAACAATTAGAAATCACTACAGGCAAACCGTAGGTATCGTAAAAAGCTCTTACAAAATGATCTGATGAAGCCTTTGACGCTGAATAAGGAGAATGTGGATCATACGCTGTGGTCTCTAAAAAGAAACCTTCATCACCTAAAGAACCATACACCTCATCTGTAGATACATGATAAAATAACTTGTTTTCAAAATTGCCTTCCCAATAGTTTTTAGCTGCCTGTAATAAGCTCAATGTTCCCATTACATTGGTCCTTGCAAATGACAAAGGATCCTTTATCGAACGATCTACATGCGATTCAGCTGCTAAGTGAATTACTCCATCTATCTTGTATTTTGAAAAAATATCGACCACAGTATCATAATCACAAATATCAGCCTTAACAAACATATAATTCGGTTTCCCTTCAATATCTTTTAAATTCTCAAGATTTCCTGCATAGGTAAGAAAATCTAAGTTGATGATATTATAATCAGGATAGTTGTTTACAAATAGCCTAACTACATGTGACCCTATAAAGCCTGCTCCTCCTGTAACTAATATGTTTTTCATATTATTTTTCTTTATTAATATTCAATATACATTTTTTTAAAGAGTCTCTCCAATAAGGAACTTCGATATTAAAATCATTTTTAATTTTTTGCTTATTCAAAACTGAATAATGAGGTCGTTTAGCTAACGTTTTGTAGTCTTTAGACTCTATCGGGGTAACTGAACATGATATGTTTCCAAACTCCATAATTGCTTTTGCAAAATCATACCACGAAGCAACACCTTCATTTGAAAAATGATATATTTTTGAGTCTCTATCTATCTTTCTATCTAAAGAAATAATATGTAAACAAACTTTCGCTAAATCTCTAGCATAGGTTGGAGTTCCTATTTGATCATAAATAACCCCAAGAGACTCCCTCTCATTTCCCAACTTCATCATTGTTTTCACAAAATTATTTCCATAAGCTGAATACACCCATGAAGTTCTAATGACTATAGCCTCAATAGATGAAGACTCCACAATCTCTTCTCCTCTTCTCTTAGTAGAACCATACACTCCTAAAGGAGCTATATTATCTTCTTCTTTATAGGGTAAAAAACTTTCACCATTAAATACATAATCGGTAGAAATATGAATTAATTTCCCTCCTCTACTTTTTATTGAATTAACTAAATTTTCAACTCCAAAAATATTTACCTTTTTAGCCTCTTCTAGAGCCTCTTCTGCTTTATCTACAGCGGTATACCCTGCGCAATTGATAACTCCATTAATCTTGTTTTTTTCTATATAATCATCAACAAAAGCAGCATTGGTAATATCTAAGCCTTTTGAGTCTTCAAAAAAGAACTTAGAACCAGTATAATTTAAAGACAATTCTTTGATTTCTGAACCTAGTTGTCCACTAGCTCCTGTAACTAATATATTCATTATTGTTATATAAAAGGATTCTCTAGCTCTTCTAACATTGGCAGCTTTTGGTCTTTCTCTGATAACTTAACTTCGCTATTGTTGATGTTCCAATCGATATTTAACATGCTGTCGTTCCAAGCAATTCCTGCATCATATTCAGGAGCATACCAATTATCTACTTTATACGAGAAAATAGCTTCTTCTGACACCACCACAAAACCATGTGCAAAACCTCTCGGAACAAACAATTGTCTTTTATTCTCTTCTGACAATTCTACAATCACATGTTTTCCATATGTAGGTGATTTTTTTCTGATATCAACTGCAACATCTAAAACTCTACCTTTAATACACCTCACTAACTTTGCTTGCGTATAGGGAGGTTTTTGAAAATGTAATCCTCTAAGCACTCCAAAAGAAGATTTTGATTCATTATCTTGAATAAAGTTTATCTCTCCAATATTTTCTTCAAACTCTTTTTGATTGAAACTTTCAAAAAAATAACCTCTATGATCACCAAAAACTTTAGGTTCAATGATGACTACCTCTGGAATATCTGTTTTTATAAAATTCATTCTTTTATTTTATAAGATTTAAAAGATATTGTCCGTAATTATTTTTCTTTAATGGCTCTGCTAATCTTTTTATTTGTTCTTCATCAATGTACCCCATACGCAATGCTATTTCTTCTAAACAAGCGACCTTTAATCCTTGACGCTTTTCTATTGTTTCAATAAACTGACCTGCCTCCATTAACGAATCATGTGTTCCTGTATCTAACCAAGCAAAACCTCTACCCATTAGTTCTACTTTTAGCTGCTCCTTCTCTAAATAATGCTGATTTACAGAAGTAATTTCTAATTCTCCTCTTCCCGATGGTTTTACATTTTTAGCCACTTGTATTACATCATTGGGGTAAAAATATAATCCAACAACTGCGTAGTTTGACTGAGGATTGTTTGGTTTTTCTATAATCGAAATCGCATTTCCTTCAGTATCAAAATCTACCACTCCATAACGTTCTGGATCATTTACATAATATCCAAATACCGTTGCTTTATTTTCCTGCTCTACATTTAGTCTAGCACTCTCCAACATTTTTGTTAAACCATGACCATAAAAGATATTATCTCCCAATACCAAACAAACATTATCATTTCCTATAAACTCTTCTCCTATTATAAAAGCTTGTGCTAATCCATCTGGTGAAGGTTGTTCGGCATAACTCAACTGAATTCCTATATCGGTACCATCTCCTAGTAATTTTTGAAAACTTGGCAAATCATTTGGAGTAGAAATAATTAAAATTTCTTTAATTCCAGCCAACATTAATACCGATAATGGATAATAAATCATTGGTTTATCATATATCGGAAGTAACTGTTTAGATACTCCTTTTGTGATAGGGTATAAGCGTGTACCTGACCCACCTGCTAGTATGATACCTTTCATATAGTAACTTTTAAATCGTTTGCTAATTTATAGAAAAAATAAACTATTAGGGAGGTTTGAAGTTTTCAATTTTTAGTTTTTAGTGAGTGATTCAAACAAAGTGGTGAAGAATTTCAAAAATCTTTAGTTCGATATAAAATTTGCTACGATTAACCTAAAGATTTAACTACGCTGAACCTAAAGGTTTCTCCTTATGGTCGAAATGACAAACAAAACGTCATTTCGAACTGAGTAATAACGAATGTGAGAAATCTTATTAAGAGGAGTAACTCATAACCTAAAGATTTAACTACGCTGAACCTAAAGATTTCTCCTTACAGTCGAAATGACAAACAAAATGTCATTTCGAATATGAGTGGTAACGAATGTGAGAAATCTTATTAAGAGGAGTAACTCATAACCTAAAGATTTAACTACGCTGAACACAAAGATTTCTCCCTACGGTCGAAATGACGTGATTTTCTTTTTTACTGTTCATTTTTTCCGTTGATAAAAAAACGAACCAAAAAAATCTAGACTTAGTTTCCTTTTTTTGAATTCTACGTTGTATTCCGTATTCGAATCCAGACCGTAAACTTTTGGATTCTCTTATACTCCATAACCTTGAATTCTATTAAAATGAAAATAGGTCGGGGTTGAGATTCCTCCGATTTCTCTTTGCTATAATGAAAAACAAAACGTCATTTCGAACTGAGTAATAACGAATGTGAGAAATCTTATTAAGAGGAGTAACTCACAACTTTAAGATTTAACTACGCTGAACACAAAGATTTCTCCCTACGGTCGAAATGACGTGATTTTCTTTTTTACTGTTCATTTTTTCCGTTGATAAAAAAACGAACCAAAAAAATCTAGACTTAGTTTCCTTTTTTTGAATTCTACGTTGTATTCCGTATTCGAATCCAGACCGTAAACTTTTTGGATTCTCTTATACTCCATAACCTTGAATTCTATTAAAATGAAAATAGGTCGGGGTTGAGATTCCTCCGATTTCTCTTTGTTATAATGAAAAACAAAACGTCATTTCGAACTGAGTGATAACGAATGTGAGAAATCTTATTAAGAGGAGTAACTCACAACTTTAAGATTTAACTACACTGAACCTAAAGGTTTCTCCCTACGGTCGAAATGACGTGTCCTTTTTTTTTGTCATCACGAAGGAGAATGCGACCGAAGTAATTTGTTTATCTCAAACTATTAACATAACGATTGCTTCTCCCGAAGTATCGGAATCGCGATGACAAGCTTTTATTTTTACTCTCCATTCATTTTTTGCTTGTCCAAAAAACGAATCAAAAAAGGACACTTTTTCAATAGGAATTTCTGCTACGCAGAACCGTACGCAAAACTTCGCGGCGTTTCACGCCTGAATCTCGAAGCTTTTGCATCCTATTCTTTGAAAAAGAAATTTTCTCCTTGCATTCGAAATAACAAACAAAACGTCATTTCGAACTGAGTGATAACGAATGTGAGAAATCTTATTAAGAGGAGTAACTCACAACTTTAATATTTAGCTACACTGAACCTAAAGGTTTCTCCCTGCGGTCGAAATGACAAGTTTCTTATTATTACTGTTTTTGTTGCCATTTCCAGGCTGATAGCAACGCTTCTTCTAGTGTTTCTTGAGGTTTCCAGCCTAATACTTTATTGGCTTTTGTAGTATCTGCGTACGCAGCTGTGATGTCTCCTTCTCTTCTACTCGTTATTTTATAATTTAATAATTGTCGCGTTACTTTTTCAAAGGATTTAATAATTTCCATTACAGAGCTTCCTTTTCCTGTTCCTACATTAAAAAATTCGAAATTTTCTTCATTTTCTTTATTCAACAAACGTTCCAAAGCTTTTACATGCGCTTTTGCTAAATCAACCACATGGATATAATCACGAATTGCAGTACCATCTGGAGTTGGATAATCGTCTCCAAAAACCGCAAGTTCTTCTCTAATTCCTGCTGCCGTTTGAGTTATAAATGGAATTAAATTTTGAGGAACTCCTAACGGTAATTCTCCTATTTTAATCGACTCATGTGCTCCTATAGGATTAAAGTATCGTAAAGCTATAGCATTCATATTATAGGCCTTACAACTATCTTTTATAATTTCTTCTCCTATCTGTTTGGTATTCCCATAAGGGGACTCTGCTGGTTTGATAGGTGCCTCTTCTGTAATTGGTAATTCATCTGCTTGTCCATATACAGTACATGAGGAACTGAAGATAAAATGATCAATATTTCGATCTTTCATTTCTTGTAACAGATACACTAGAGCATTGATATTATTTTCGTAATAATCCAACGGTTTTTGCACACTTTCTCCTACTGCCTTAAAAGCCGCAAAATGTATTACTCCATCAACCAAATTTTTATTAAAGAAGTTATGTACATCCTCTCTATCTCGTAAATCTATCTGGTGAAAATCTGGTTTAACATTCGTAATCTCAGTAATTTGGTCTAATACTTCTATTTTCGAGTTTGATACATCATCAATAATTACTACTTCAAAACCTCCGTTTTGCAGTTCTACCACTACATGTGAACCGATAAACCCTAAACCTCCTGTAACTAATATCTTTTTCATTACTTAATTATTTTCAAAATCACCTCTTTTATTCGTGCTCTATCTTCATCACTTAAATTAGAACCTGAAGGTAAACATAATCCGTCTTCAAATAATTTTTCTGAGATGTTTGTTCCATAATATTTACACTCTTTAAAAACAGGTTGTAAATGCATTGGTTTCCATAAGGGACGAGACTCAATATTTTCTTTTTCTAAGGCTAAACGTAGCTCTTCTCTTGAAAAACCTGTTTTACTTTCCTCTATAACTACAGCACTTAGCCAATGATTTGAATAATACTCTGATGTTAGTTCTGTTAAAACTCTTATTCCATCTATACCTTTGAATACTTCTTGATAAAACTGATTATTAGCTCTTCTAAAACCGATATGCTTATCTAGCACCTCCATTTGACCACGACCAATACCCGCTACAATATTACTCATACGATAGTTGTATCCTATATGTGAGTGTTGGTAATGAGGGGCATTATCACGTGCTTGGGTTGCTAAAAAGATTGCTTTCTGTTTATCTTCTTCATTACGACAAACCAAAGCTCCTCCACCAGAAGTCGTAATTATTTTGTTTCCGTTGAATGATAAAATTCCAAAATCACCGAACGTACCACATTTTTGTCCATTATAGGTTGATCCTAGTGCTTCCGCCGCATCTTCTATTAAGGTTATACCGTATTTTTTCGAAAGCGCTACAATTTCATCCATTTTTGCAGGCATTCCATATAAATGCACTACAATGATTGCTTTTGCCTTTTTTCCATTAGCAATTCTATCCACAATTGCTTCTTCTAAAGCACTCGGACACATATTCCATGTATCTTTTTCACTATCCACAAAAACAGGTATTGCTCCTTGATAAACTATTGGATTTGCAGAAGCGGAAAATGTCATGCTCTGGCACAACACTTCATCTACATAGCCTACCCCTGCTAAAATTAATGCTAAATGTAACGCCGAAGTACCCGAAGCTAAACAAGCTACTTTTGAGTTTTCTCCAACATACTCCTCTAAATCTTGTTCAAAACCATTTACATTAGGTCCTAAAGGCGCTACCCAATTGGTATCAAACGCTTCTTGAACATATTTTTGTTCTCCACCTCCCATATGTGGTGAGGAAAGCCATATTTTTTCTTTCATTCTTTTACTTTATAATTCTCCCTGGGCTACCTACTACTGTTGCATAGTCAGGAATATCTTTTATAATAACTGAACCTGCCCCCACAGTAACCCATTTTCCAATATTTACCCCTGGTATTATTACCGCCCCTGCTCCCACATGTGTACCTTCTCCTATATTAACACCTCCTGTTACTGTTACATTAGGTGAAATATGTACATAATCTTCAATAGTACAATCATGCTCTACAACAGCTCCTGTATTTATAATACAATGTTTCCCTATATTTGTATCAGAGTTCACTATTACTGAAGGCATTACAACTGTCCCTTCGTTTATTGAGCTAAACTTGGAAATTATAGCCGTTTTATCAATCAACGAAGTAAAATTCACTTTAATTGACTCACTAACTCTCTTTCTTATTTCATTATTTCCTATTGAAATTATAAAGTTTTCTTTCACTAGTGATTCTATCTTCGAAGATTTTATAATTTGAACACCATGAAGAGTTTCAAATTTTGGTGTATCATCTACAAATGCAATTACTTCTATACCATTATTTGTAGCAATATCTTTAATAACCTTACCGTGCCCACTAGCTCCGTATAAACAAACCTTATTTTTCATTTCCTAAAAATTTAGTTGTTGTTACCTCACCTTCTTTTGAGATTCCTTCTGATTTAAATACTTTTAAAAAAGTTAAAAAGAAAATCTTTACATCTAATACAAAACTTAAATTTTCTACATACCACACATCGTATGCAAATTTCTGCTGCCAACTAATCGCATTTCGTCCATTTACTTGTGCCCATCCCGTAATGCCTGGACGAACATTATGTCGTTTCTTTTGTTCCTCATTATACAATGGTAGGTATTCAGGTAATAAAGGGCGAGGGCCAATCAAACTCATATCTCCTTTTAGTACATTTAGTAACTGCGGAATTTCATCTAAAGAAGTTTTTCTTACAAACTTACCTATAGTTGTTAGTCGGTTAGCATCTGATAATAAACTTCCTTGAACATCTTTTTTATCGTTCATGGTTTTAAACTTTATGACCTTAAAAATTTGTTCATCTTTACCCGGGCGTTTTTGAAAGAAAAAAGGTTTCCCTTGGTTTGCAAAAAATAACCCAATTGTAACTATTAGAAAAATTGGCAATAAAACGACAACCCCTAAAAAGGCTACAATAAAATCTAAAAAACGTTTTATTATTTTTTTATACAGCATACCCTCTTTCTTTAAGTAATGTATTGTATTCTTCTAATAAAGCATTCCACACCAACGATTGTTCATAACGTACCACTATCATCTCTCTAGCATTGGCTTTTAGTTGCTTATAAAAAACCTCATCGTCCATCATTCTCTGCATAGCGCTATATATTACAGTACTATCTTTGACAGGAATAATTATTCCATTTTTTCCTTCCTCTATGATTTCATTACAGCCATTTATATCAGAAACAATACTTGGTAAGCCCATAGCTCCTGCTTGCATTACTACATTGGGAAACCCTTCTCTATAACTAGGGAAAGTCAATACATTTGCAATCGCAAAATAAGGACGTACGTCTTTTTGATAACCAACTGCTATTATATTTTCATTCTTTCTTATCTCTTCTAAAGCCTCTTGATTCAAAGGATCTAGATCACTTTCAAATGATCCTACTAATACTAATTTTATATTTTTCTTTTCTTTAGATAGTTTAGAGAAAGCACTAACTAACTCATTTATTCCTTTATCTCCAACTAAACGACCTACAAAAACAAATACAAAATCATCGTCGGACACGTTCAATTCTTCTTTTAATTGATTTTGCTTTTCTTCTGAAATCTGTTTAATAGAAAAAAAGCTAGTGTCTATACCATTAGAAGAGCCATTCCCTATAATTTTTAGCTTCTCTTTATCTACAAATTTATGCTGTAAAATAAAATCGTATAAGCCTTTTGAATTTGGGTATACTTTCGTTGCTGAAGCATAGGTTAACTTTTCTACAAAATCTAATATTTTTCTCTTTATTCCTTTAGCTTCCATTAAAGGCAAACCCGCCACAGTATGTAAACGAATAGGTACACCTGCCAATTTTGCTCCCAACATTCCCACTATTCCAGCTTTTGGTGTATGAGAATGTACCATCGTAGGTTTTTCTTTTTTGCAAAGTTTGTAAAAGTCTCCTAATGACTTTAAGTCTTTTAAAGGAGCTATCGTTCGTGTCATTTCGACACTAACTACACGGATCCCCTCTTCATCCTGAACATCCTCTAACTCTGGACCTTTACTAGAAACTCCAAGAACCTTAAAACCATTTGACGACATAAAACGGTGCTGTCCTTTTAATAAAACTTTTAATGATATCGGTACGGTAGTTATGCGAAGGAGACTGTATGGTATCATTCGTTTATAAAGTATTTAATGTTAGTCTTTTTTTTATTAATAATAAGCTGTTAAAATTAAATCTTGGCATAATCACCCATCGTTGTAGACTCAAAACCATATTTACCTCTTAATTGTTTAAAATGATTAATAATTTCTATTAACTGATTATGATTTTTATCAACATTTTCTGCTAAGTTATGTGGATGCCACCAAAGATGATAATCTAAATTGTTCTTCGCAGCGTAAGTCATTTCTCCTTTTATTCGATTCATCTTCAGTTGTTGAATAAACATTTCTTTATCTTTGTATGGTCTAAAGAAACGACTTGCAGGTAATTCAATAATTTTATTATTATTTTTTAGATCATTACTATCAAATGATAATGAACGGCTTATTGAGAATAGTGTATCCATAGCTCTAAAAGCTGGCATCATCTTACCCTTAGTGCTTTTCCAAAACCAAACATCTGGGTTTGATCTGACAACTTTGATCCCTTGTTTCTCAACTACATTTAAGTAATAAGGGTTATATTGATTTCGTGGAAAAACTAAAGACTTTAATGATATTCCAAAATTATCTCTTGCTAAATTCTGAGCAGATTGTAAATCTGCTTCGAATTCCTCTATAGTTTGTCCTAGTTCATTACAATAATAGTGAGAAAAAGTATGCGTTCCCAACTCTTGTCCTGGTGTTTCAAGTATATTTGTTATCAAACTATAAGCAAAATGATAAGGATCATTTTTTTCATTATTACCTATTTCGTTGAAATAATTATACGATGAAAGTTTTTGATTTGAGTATGTAGGTTGAATACTTGGCGAATAATCTAATAACTGTTTTTTATCTTTAGCAAACAAAAAACCTACAGTAGCCCATGTTGCTTTAATATCATTTTGTTTAAAAAGCAAAAGCACTTGAGGTATAGACTTTCTTGTTTCTAAGAAATAAGAGTATTTACAATCAATTGACCATTTCTCTACCCCTCCCCAACGTAATTCAAAATCCAATGAAATTACAAATTTTCCCTTTTTTTTCATCTTATACCGTATCAGAATCAGAATAACTTAAATACCAATTTTCTCTATTATTAATTATTTCAGAAACATCTGAATTAAAAGATCTTGCTCCAAAATGTAATTCAATTGGTTTTAATTTTTCTGGTATTTTATAAAATTTAGACTTTTTAAAAGCATTATAATTTGGAGAATGATCAAAACACCAACTTAAGACACAATCACATTGCGACTTTTTTATTTCATTTACTGCATAATCAATTAAAACCTCTCCAACTGATTTATTCGCTGTATCATATATCAACTCCATAATATAGCCAATTTTACCACCATGTTTTTCTTTTATAGTAAACACTACAAACCCCAAATACTCCTTTTCTCTAGTATAAGCATGTATAATTCTATAGTCTTCTAAAGGCTTTTTTAAATATCTCCATTCTAAATATTCTTTGTCTCTATTGACTGCTATTTTGAATGATTTCGAAAACTCACACCATATATTATTTACTTCATTTGGAAAAAATTTATTCTCAATTATAGATATATTATTGATTATTGGCGTCTTTTTTACCTTACTTAAATTAATATTTGGTAACCAAGACAAAAAAGATATTCTTTTTGTGAAGTATTTAGTTTTTAGTGGTTTTATTAAAAAGGGTACTGGGTCTAAGTTTACCCAATCTAATTTTCTAATAAAACCATGTATAGAATTACCATTAGGAAAACCATAAACCAATTGAATATTATTTTGACTAGCTTTGTCGTAAACATCTTTAGCTAAATTCACAAAAAGTCCTTTTCCTCTATAGTCTATGTCTGTCATTGTATCAAGAGACTGAGAACCAGTAACATTTTTTGAATCTAAAATAAAAGTAACAGGGAAAACTGCATAAATTGCTGCTATATTGTTATTCTCTTTGTCTAACGCTATATCTACGTATCTTTCATTTATTGGTGATTCTAAAAATTGCCATTTTACTTTTTCTTCTTCCTTAGATGATCCATTTTTATCAAAACACTTTTTAAATAACGATAATGTTTCAGAAGATATATTTACTATCTTATAGTCTTTCATTTTTTATTTTTTCTTACAAAATTTTTAAATATATTTCACACAGTAATTTTAAGCCTGATAATAGCTAAATATAAATTTTTAAATACTCTTTATAAATCGTGCAGGGTTTCCCGCAAATAAAGAATTAGATTTCAACGACTTATTCACTACACTACCAGCAGCAACTACAGTACGATTATCAATTTTTACACCAGATAATATTATACAATTACAACCAAACCAAACATCATTTTTAACAATTATTTTCTTTGAATATAGTGGGTTTCTATTAATAGTCAAATCAGGATTATTCCATGTATGATTATAGCTATGAAAAGCAGTTGTATGAGCTATAGACACATTATCTCCAATAATTATTTCTCCAGCGAGATAACAATATGGGTTTATTGAAACATTATCTCCGAAACTCATAGTTTCAGGAGAATCAAACACAACCCCCTCATATACAACTAAGTTTTTACCAACACTTAAGCAAATATTCTTTAACAAGACATACCTAATTAAAACCCCTAAAGGCGTTGGTATATTTCTAAACAAAACTAAAAATAATTTGTTTATTTTTTTTGGTATAACTTTATTTATAAAAACAAGAAAGTTTATAATTACTTGGTATTTTTGAAAACGTGAACCTACTGACATTGTTATTGCTTTATATTTTTCAATAGAATTAGGAAATACAACAGCACTCCAAACGGAAAGGAAAATAATGTTAATAATTTATTCGAATTATTATAAAAGGGGGATTGGCCTGAAAGTAAAGACTCTGCTACCAAATGAATACAAATAATATATTTTTCATTTAATGAGTAGAGCCCTTTTAAAGATTCTATTCTACTAAACGCAAAACCTTTTGGGTTCTTGTAGTATTGTTTAAACATATTTCTAGTTGACCCATCGGGTAAGTAATCCACTATACATAATGTTTCATTAAAAAAAAGCATATCATATTCCATATCAATCTTACTATATTTATATCCTAATGGCACAAATTTTTCGTTCGTAAAAACGGGGTAATCATCATATTTTTTTATAATATCAGTAACATATACAAACTTAACATCTCCAACTACTCCAAATTTTCTCTTTAACAAGGAATATTTACCTGATTTAATATTTTTAGGGAATTTTTTTGTGCTAACCAAATCACCATTTTTATACCTATCTAACCCTAAAATACCAGCGTAATTATTACTCTTATTATTTTTCCAAAAGCTAACAATTTTTTCTATAGAGTCTTTTGGAACATAATCATCTGAATCAACACACATATTAAGTTCTGTTGTTATTAATTTTAATGCCATATTATGCCCTGTATGCATCCCTCCATTTTCTTTATAATGGTAATTTATACATATTTTCTTCTCTTTTATCCACTCCTCGATTAATTCTGCTGTGCTATCAGTTGATCCGTCATCAACTATTAACCATTTAAAATCATCACTTGTTTGTCTACAAAGACTTTCATATAACTGACTCAAACAATAAGCGCGATTATAAGTGGGGGTAAATACTGTAATTGTTTTCATAAAACTATTATTTTAATATGACGTTCATAAAAAATGTGAACGCAAAATAAATCACTATAATCAATCCGAGTTTCATCGATTGTTGTTTGATTATACGTTCTTTTAAAAATGGATAGACTATCACCAAAGCCATCATGAACCATGACAAATATGCAAATCTATTAGAAAAATTAGCTCGAATAACTAGGATCCAAAAAGCATTAGCAACTAAATAAGTAATAAAAAGCCAATTGTAAATCTTATCATTAAAACCCTTTTTAACTATAAAATACCAACCTGCATATACTGCACAAGAGCTATATAATAAAAAATCCCAGCGAAAACCTGTGCTGCTAAATTTATCATCGTTAACATTACCTTGCGTTAAATAAGACAATCTATCATCTTCAAAACCTAAGTTAGCAAAAAAGACTTCCCAACTCTCCCCTGCTATTAATGATAAAGGAATGCATAACAACCAAAAAATAATCATATGTTTAGGCTTATTATAAAACTGAGCCAATACAAAACCCATAGTTGGTAATAGCATTGATTTATGAAAACTAATTGCCATAAGAATCCAAAGAAACTGAAACAAGCGCTTATCTCTAGAAATCCCCAATAAAAACAAAGAGCCTGCCATTGAATTTCTTACACCATTTACTCCTCCAGCCCAAAACGAAAATGATGCTACTAACAATAAAAACGCATAAAACCAATATTGCTTAAACCATTTTTTACTTACTAAATACAATGGAAACACATATATAAAGGCACAAATAAGAAAGAAAGAATGTACGCCCATTATCGTTGAACAAAACATGGTGAAATAATGAAAAACCACATCTTTAGTTGTGGTTATAGCAAACCCGTTTTGATACCTTTCAAAAATTTGTGCATAGGTTGATGTATCTCCAAAATAAAAACCACTTATAGGTCGTAACCCCATATACAGTACTATGGCAAAAACTAACAACAAACCATACTTTATTTTTAAAATGCCTTTGGTTAATAGCTCTAAAAAAGTAAATAACACAACCAACAATATAGTATAAAAAAAAATTGGTGTATAGTACTCTAATGGTATAAAATCAATACTCATAAGTCTAACTAACTTTCTTAAACAGCAATAACCATTGTTTCATAACCTGATTAACTTCAAATCTTTGCACGCTGGTTTTGGCAAAACTACTAAATTCGTTTCTTAAAACATCATTGTTTATTAACATTCTTACCCCTTCTGCTAATGCTTCAACATTTTGATGTTCAACTAATAAACCGTCTTTTTGGTGAGTAACTATATGTCTTGGTCCATTAGGGCAATCAAACGACACAATTGGTAAACCAACAGACAAAGCTTCTAAGAGAACCGTAGGAAAACACTCTGTCTCTGAACTCATAACGTAAATCCCATAGTTAAGCATTGCTTTGGGCAAATTGGTCACGCTTTCTTTAAAAGTAACACTTTGCTCTAACGCTAAAGTTTTTATTAATTTTTGTAAGTCATTCTTAGTATTGCCATAATTATCGCCATAAATGTGTAACTGCCAATCTGGAAAATCTTTATTTACTAATTGCCAGGCTTCAATTAATTTATCAAATCCTTTAATAGGCGAAATACGACCAGCAGCCATGACATTTTTTTGCATAACATCTGCTTGATACATAGGTACTATAGTAGGATTAGGAATTACAACAGCGTTGTTCCCCGGTCTATATTTCACTTCATCGTCATTAAGCACTACTACATAATCGTATTTAGCTTCAATCCAGTCTTGTAACTTCCATGCCAACTTGTTTTTAAAACTTTTTTGTTTTCGTTTTTCTACTTCATAAAATCTGGAGCTATGTAATTCTTTAATTAATTTTGTTTTATTGGGTACAATAAATGGTAGCCAATAATGGTCAAAATTATAATTGGGAGATATGACTACATCAGGCTGTAATTCTTTGAATTTTCTTCGCTGCTTTATCAAATGTTTGACTGCTTTTTTTAGGTTTACCCAACTAAAATAGGATAAACCTCTTTGATAGTTAACTCCTAAATCTTCTAATTTTACAGCAGAATTTAACAGATAACATGGTTGCTTTTTCTTTTGTTCAGTCGTTATAATATAAACATCAATATCTTCTATTTTCGCCAGATAATTTACCTTGGTTGCCATTACCTTTTCAATACCACCATGCAAGTATATTTGGTCTGTATTATAAACTATTCTCATTTGGTTAACTCTTTAAACAACGAATCCCATTCCTTCATGATTTCTTCAACCAAATACCTTTTAACATTTTGTTTGGCTTTTGCCCCCATTTGTATTCTAAGATCTTGATTTTCTATTAATTTGATTAATTTAGCAGCAAGCGCATCAACATTCTCTTTTTCAATCAAATATCCATCTTCTTCCTCAGTAATAATATCGGCTGGACCATGAGAACAATCAAAACTAACAACAGGTAAACCACAAGCCATGGCTTCTGTTAATACCATGCCAAACCCCTCGAACCTTGAAGACATAACATATATAGACGATTCCAGATATTTATCTTGGATATCTCTCTCTGGTTTATAAAAAGATACTGAGTTTATAATATTTAATTCTTTCGCTTTTTTCTCAAGACTTAATGAAGGTTCAATTTTTCCATACATTGCTAAGTTCCAATCCGGATATTTATGATTTACTTTCTTCCAAGCATCCAGTAACAAGTCTTGTCCTTTTTGATAACTCTGTTTCCCTACACATATTACTTGTTTCTTTAATAAACTAGATTTTTCCTTAGGATAAAAAGATAATGGATTAGCTATTACCTCTAAATTTTTCAAGCTTTTCCATTCGTTTAGATTGCCTGAAGTTAGCACTATATATTTTTGATAAGATTTTGCCAAACGTTCCATTAACTTCCATTTTAGCCTTATCATTACTTTCTTAAAAAAACTATAATCATCACGCATTTCTATTTCTTTGGAAACATGTCGCTCATAGATTAAAGAAGTCTTTTTAGAAACTATTTTTGGTATAAAATATGCCTTTAATCCATCATCGCAAACCGAAATCGCATCTGGTTTTATTTGATCCACAATTTGAGTTATACCCTTTTTATACGCCTTGATATATTGGAGCGGATTTCCTGTCACCGAAATGCTTAACATTGTTATCTTGTCTGAAAATGTATAAAACGGGTTTAAATGGTTGTCATTTAAAGATAGTATGCTTACATCATAATCATAATGATCTGCAAGATATGAGGCTTTAACAGAAAGTACGCGTTCTAAACCTCCTGCGCCATTAATACCGTTTGTGATATATAAAATTTTCATATAATTCTATTTATATTAGAAATAATATAATTAATAATAAAAGAGCTCACTAAACAAGCGGTTACTAACACTATAAAAATTATTATGGGATATTGAAAGTTGTAGATAAATTCTGCAAAAAAAATTTGATAAAAAAACATATGTATCAACCATAAATTGGTAGCGTGAGGAGTAAAAAAATCTAAGATTTTATAGTTAAATTTGGGTTGTTTAATTTGCAAAAACATAAATATAAATACCAAAGCTGTAAAAGGTGCAATTATTAAGTTAGGTATTAATGCATGTAGAACAACCATTGATACAATCACTAATATAGATACTATTTCTTTGTAATTTAATTTATTAAAAAGTTTATCCACTTTACTATACCAATTAAATTTAAACGCATAAGCACCTAGCATAAATTGAAGTAATGTACAAAAATACAATGCCGCTTTTACATGCATCCATTTTAAATAAGGATTATCAAAGATATCTGTTTTGTAAATCCTAAAATAAAAAGCTAAAACATAAATAGTTACTAAAAAAAAGAAATACCAATAAGCATTTAATTTATTTAATAAACTAAACCAAAATTTACTTGTAAGTGCAAAAAAAACATAAATAGTGAAAAACCACCATGCACCATTATAACTTGTTTCTAAACCTGTTATATTCAATATAATTTTATAAAAATCACCTGGATAGCCACTTTTATTTAAAAAAAGACCTAAAAAAACAGCAAACAATACTAAGACTACCCAATAATTAATATATAGTTTTTTTAATCTTAAGTAGTTCCCCTTTAAATAATCATTTTTATTTTGCTCATACTTATAAAATAATCCGTATCCACTCACAAAAGCAAAAATTGGCACACATGCATCACAAAACAAAGAAATATAATACGATAATGGTTGTGTACCTAAAAATATTAAAGGATTAAATATACCTTGATAATCTCTATTAAATAAATGAAGACACAACATCATCAAAATTGCTATTGCTTTAAGATGATTGGATTGCTGAATTGTTATTTGCTTTCTCATTAATTCAATAACCGATAAAATTGTTTTAAAGACACTTCTTTCTCGTTATTCTTCTGAATACTCAAATTAAAAATCAACTGCTCCTTTAACTCCTTCTTATTTATTATCATTTCTATCTTTATGATAAAATAAACTCTTTACACTTTTGTTTTAAATTATTAGCCAAAGTATGATGCTTTTCTAAATTTTTAATTTTTGTGTTTTCGTTTATTTTTCCTTCTAAATTAAAGTTTGTAGTAAACTCTCCTGTTTTACTATTTACATCAACTCTATTAAATAAATCTAATATACCTTCAAACCTACAAGAATCAACAAAACTATCAAAACCATTAATAAATATTACAGGAGTTCCTAAAGCTAAACATGGTAAAGCACAATGAATTCTTGAAGTTATCACCAATTTTGCTTTAGCATATTTTTTTAATAGGTCCTCTCCCATCTCAAACTTTTCTTCTGTAGTATATTTATTAGCCGCTGGTTCTTGATTTATATAAATTGCTTTTTCTAATAAAGATTTATCTATAATATTCTTCAAATGTTTATTACTTCTTCCTATCTGAAATATAGTGCCATTAAGAATACTTTTCGCAAACCTTCTAAAATTATATGTTACCTTTTTATAAGTGGTGTAACCATATAAAGGATCAACAATATAAACTTCATCAGTCCTTTGACTATCCTCGACCTTATAATTATCTAATGTCAAAGTTAAACAACCTGTAAAATAAGCATCTATTCCTTTTTCCTGAAGTGTTTCAGCCGTAAACTGATCTCTACATCCAATAGGTTCATGTTTTTTCAGGTATGCTATTCCTTTTTCATTTAACATATAAGGAGCTGCAGTATTATTTATATGAAAGGAAACAAAAAGGGGCTCAATCTTTTCAGAAGGCACCCAATTATGCACATTATGTGTAAACCACCCATTCAAAATCATTTTTATCTTATCTCCTCCATAATCTGCCATTTTTTCCCTACTTACATATTCATCAACCTTAGGTAAAAATTGTTTTGCAGCTAAACTTTGAATATTATCTCCTACGTTAAAAAACTTTTTATTTTCTTCATATTTTAATAAACCGAACTTCATATTTTTCTTTGTCTAAATTTTAAATAATAATTGAATGTTTTTGGAAATTTTCTTCGTAAACGAAATTTTAACCTAGACACAAATTCCCTTTTCTTGCCCCCAATAACTTCAGTTAACTTTTGCGTTATGATACTATTTAATTCCCTAAGTTTTTCCTTTTCTTTTTTTTCATCTTTGAAAATGTAAATCGAAGATGTATTTTTAATTTTTTCAGAAATTTCCCACCAAAAATATTTGGTTCCTTTGGACTCTATTCCTTTTTCAAAAATTTTTATTATTTGATTATAAACTCGTTCATCCGTTTCAAAACCAAACCTATTTGGTGATTCATTATTCAGAATTATTGCAATAATAGTTCTTAAACATTTTTCACACTTTCCACAATTTACACTTTTATTCAAAAGAGAATAACATACTCGTAAATTTACAAAGCCCTTTGATTCTCTAATAAAATCAACTATAAAATCAATCTTATCTTGTCTTTTTAATTCATATCCATCATGAATAACCCTAGTATTCCCCCATTTAATACTATTATCAATCTCTGGTGTTGACCCCCACGCTATTTTAATATTATCTGTATAAGATGAAGCTATATAGTTTTCTTGATATCCTTCAACATAAGAAAGAGGAGCTACTAATCCATTTAAAGACAAACCATGTTGTACCTTTCCCCACCATCCTAAATTAGGTAATAATAAATCTACTTGATGCGTGTAAAATCTCCTTATATTAGATTCTACATAATGTTTTTTATTATTCTTTATTACTGGTTCTTCTTTATTAATCTGAATAACTCTTTGCCATTGTTCAATATCTTCTATTTCAACATCAGCTCCATGTATAGTTATTAAATGGGGCTTTTTATCATAGTGCCTGAAAAAAGTTGTATATGCATCAACCCCTCCACTAAATAACATAGCTACTTGGTTTACTTCATAGACATTTTTAATTTCATTATTTACAATAAGCTTACTTTCTTGAGGTTTTATTTCAGGATGATTTTTTACAAACTCTTTTTTTATCTGTTCCAAAGACTGTAAAAATTCTTTATCTAACTCATCTACAAAAACATCAAAACCGGCAAACCAAGAAATTGGCATAATATTAACTAATAAAGGTATAACAGCTATACTATTTGGAACATTAGAAACATCTATATTGTAACTACTATAAAATATTTCCTTTTTATCAAAGAACCTAGAGATTGCCTTATCATAAGTATAATCATAATCTATTCTCTTTCCTGAATCTGTAAATCTTATATTATTAACTTTGAACATTTTCTTTTATTTAAAAACGGGGTAAAAAACTTCTTACAATATCTTTTTCGCTTTTATTCATTCCTAAATTAAACATTAAAAAAGAATAGATTATGAAAAAAAATGTTATTTTAATAAGTAACCCACTCCAGCCATCAATAGTAATAAATGTAATGAAATAACTCAATAACATTATCAATATAAAAGTTGGCAATGTACCTGAAAACAACTTTATAAAAAACAACTTAATATCTAAATTTATAACATTATTATAATAGTAGTTCATTATTATTTGACTAATAATCCAACCTATCGTAGTTCCTACTACCATACCTTTTATACCATAACTCCCTACCAAATAAGCTCCTAGTATAGTACCTAGACTTAAAAAACTTATGTATACTACAGCTTTAAAAGCAAATTTACTTTTCGCCTCAAGAATTTGATGTGCAAAAGATTGTACAAGAGCTACTGTATAAGCAACCATTATTACAGTAGCAACAAACCATGAATCCTCATATTGAACACCTACCCATAAAAAAACAAACTGTCTACCAAATAATAAAAAGCCTCCTAAAATTAGTAATAAAACTAAAAAAGAAATTCTCCCAATTTTCACCATCATTAGTGTTAAGTCTAAACTTGATGATTCTTCAACTATCATTTTTGTGGCTCTAGGCAAAAAAACACCTGATACCGCTGTAGAAAAAGCTCCATAATAAGTTCCTAACATTATACCAACAGCATAAATTGCAACTGTAACGGTATCTGTTAATGTTCCCAAAATAACCTGTCCAACTTTCCACTGAAACTGACTTACTAGCGCAAAAACAAAAACCCATACAGAATAAGAAAAAATCTTCTTTACTAAAGCCAGTTCTGTTCCTTTAAAACTAAAGCTAACTTTAATCTTTTTAAAAACATAAACACTATTTAAAACGATAACTAGCACATTCATAATTGTATCTAAAATCACCAAACCTACTGCGTCTCCTCCATACATTAACAGCCCTACAACCATTAACGATCTAAATATATACCTTCCTATATTAACAGCTCTTGGAAAAACAAAATGCTCATAACCAGAGCATATAGCCGCAAAAGCTCCTCCGGGTAATGTTATTGCTAAATTAAAAATCAAAATAACAAACATTACCTTAGCTTTTTCTAGTTCGGTATTGGTTAATGAAGATGAAAAAATACTGTCTAAATTAAAATAGAGTAGTGCACCACAAAAAAGAATAACTAAAGATATTATTCCATAAATAAGTATTGTAGTTCCCAAAAAGTTTTCCTCTGCCTCTTTATTTTTTTCCGCTCTATATTTAGCTACAAACCTTACAATTGTGTTATTAAGTCCAAAATCTAAAACACTAATATAACCGACAAAAGCTCCAATTAAAGTATACAACCCATATTCAGCATCTCCTAACTTTTCAATTATAAATGGAGTTAAAACTAAACCTACAATGTTTGTTAATACAATTGTAACATAAGATAAAATAGCTCCTTTTTTTAACTGACTCATTTCTGACTATTTTAAAAACTAGTGTTAAAGCTTTAAAAAAGCATGATGATTATCTGAAACAAACACATCTTTATTTCTAATATCATGCACAATTTCAATGGATTGTCTTGCTTCCTGTAAACCAAAGCCATTTCCTTGTAAAATTTCTTGGTAGCTAATAGTATGTAAATCCGTAAAGCCTCCACTAAATTCAATTTCTTCTCCATTTACCGTAATAGAACGATAGGTTCTTTGCCCTTTCTCTTGAATTTCTTTTGGCAAAGTAGTTTCATCAATTGATAAAAACCAACGAACACGGGCTTTTTCAAATTCTAAGTAGCCTGACGCCTTGTGTTTTTCTCTAAGATGCACTTTATTTTCTTGTACATTTCCAAAAATCCAGGATAGCATATCAAAAAAATGTATTCCAATATTGGTTGCAATACCTCCAGACTTACTCTCATCACCTTTCCAAGAAATATCATACCAATTTCCTCTTGAGGTGATATAGGTTAGGTCTACTTCGTACTTTTCATTCTTATTTTCTTTTTCAATTTTGTTTTTTAAAGCAATAATACTCGGATGCAATCGTAATTGTAATATCGTATTGATGCTGTTTCCAGTTTCTCTTTCAATTGACTCTAAAGCATCCACATTCCATGGATTTAATACTAACGGTTTTTCGCAAATCGCATCGGCTCCTCTGCGTAATGCCATACGAATATGAGAATCGTGTAGGTAGTTAGGAGTACAAATACTTACATAATCCAACTGAATATTTTGTTGGCGTTTTAGCTTTTCAATATGACGATCAAAACGTTCAAACTCTACAAAAAAATCAGCTTTTGGAAAATAGCTATCCATAACGCCTACACTATCATTTTTATCCAATGCAGCCAACAAGACATTGTTTGTATCTTTAATTGCTTTTAAATGACGTGGAGCAATATATCCCGCGGCTCCTATGAGTGCAAAGTTTTTCATGGTTGACATTGACGTTGACTTAGACTTAGACGTTGACATTGACTTAGTGTATAATTCTCCTTAAAAACAACGTTTTTATAAATCATTTCTTTAATTTTCTTTTTAACCCATTAATCCTTTTCTGTATACTCTGAATCTTCATCACAATGTTATCTCCCGACTCTTGGTTCATATAACTTCTTCTCATCGCAATGATAATTTGTGTTTCTAATTCAAAGCATGAGCCAAGGGCTATTTGCAAAAACCTCGCAAAATCTTTTTCTGACTCTCTAGAACTTCCTTCAGCTATATTCGAAGGAATAGAGACCGCTGCTCTAATAATTTGTGTGCTTAAGCTGAATTTTTCCGTTTCAGGAAACCTAGAAACGACATCATAAACAACATCAATTAAGCTAATAGCATCTTGCCAAATATCATATTTTCTAAAATCTCTCATTCTCCTTTCTCTCAACTTTTTTTAGTCTATGTCTTAGTTTCAATCCACTAAAGCCCTTTATCTTTTATTGAGCAAGATAACACATTCTTTACATCGTACACCACAGATTTTTCATTTCGTAATGATGAAAAATCTAAATCTTCAAACTCTTTATGCGCTACTGTTAATACAATCGCATCAAAAGTTTCTTTCGGTAATTTTCTTGTTGATGTTAATCCGTATTCATGCATCACTTCCTCTTCGTTTGCCCAAGGATCGTAAATAGTAATACTTGTTCCATAATCCTTTAAAGCTGCCACCACATCTACTACTTTGGTATTTCGTACATCAGGGCAATTTTCTTTAAAGGTTACTCCTAACACTAAAACTTTAGCATCTTTTACGCGAATATCTTTTTTAATCATCAACTTCACCACTTCAGAAGCCACATAATCTCCCATACTATCATTTAGTCTACGCCCTGCCAAAATAATCTCTGGATGGTATCCGTATTCTTGAGCTTTTTGCGCTAAATAATAAGGGTCCACCCCTATACAATGACCACCTACTAAACCTGGTTTGAATGGTAAAAAATTCCATTTGGTCCCTGCTGCTTCTAACACATCGTGTGTATTGATATCCATCAAACCAAAAATTTTCGCCAATTCATTTACAAAAGCAATGTTGATATCTCTTTGAGAATTTTCAATCACTTTAGCTGCTTCCGCTACTTTAATTGTTGGTGCCAAATGTGTACCTGCAGTAATCACCGATTTATACAGGTCGTCTACTTTTTTTCCTATTTCAGGTGTAGACCCTGAAGTAACTTTCAAAATCTTTTCAACCGTATGTTCCTTATCTCCTGGATTGATACGCTCTGGAGAATAGCCTGCGTAAAAACCCTCGTTAAATTTCAAACCAGACACTTTTTCCAACACAGGGATACATTCTTCCTCAGTTGCTCCTGGATATACTGTTGACTCATACACCACAATATCTCCTTGCTTCAATACTGCTCCTACCGTTTCACTAGCTTTTACTAGAGGAGTTAACACAGGGCGGTTATTCTTATCAACCGGAGTTGGAACTGTTACTATATAATAGTTACATTCTTTAATATCTTCTAAAGAAGTGGAACAAAACAATCCTTTTGCATCTAATAGTTTTTCAACTAATACAGATTGTAACACCTCATCCTCTACTTCTAAAGTAGTATCCGTTCCAGACATTAATTCTGCTACACGCTCTTTATTGATATCAAAACCTACTGTTGGATATTTTGTAGCAAATAATCTTGCTAACGGTAACCCTACATATCCTAATCCTATCACTGCTATTTTTGGTTGCTTCATTTTCTTATAAGTTTTCCCAATACCACTTCACCGCTTCTTTTAATCCTTGCTGAAGTGAGTATTGTGGATTATAGTTCAATAAGTTTTTTGCTTTCTCTACACTTGCCAAAGAATGAGGGATATCTCCTACTCTATTAGGTCCGTGTTCTACTTCTATATTTTTTATAGAAGCATCAAACTCTGATAAGTAGTCTTTTAAATACCCTACCAAATCATTCAACGTATTTCTATCTCCGTACGCTACGTTGTATA
Organism: Tenacibaculum aestuarii; assembly: GCF_964510395.1. NCBI lineage: Bacteria > Pseudomonadati > Bacteroidota > Flavobacteriia > Flavobacteriales > Flavobacteriaceae > Tenacibaculum > Tenacibaculum aestuarii. Next base: position 572,451 of record NZ_CAZEFY010000001.1, on the reverse strand, counting down.
CTGTATTTATCGCTTCAGGCTTATCAACCACCAAAGACAATAAATTTGCTTGAATTACATTGTCTATGTAGGTGAAATCTCTTGAATAATTTCCATCTCCGTTAATTGTAGGAGATTCTCCTTTCATAAATTGCCCTACGAATTTTGGAATTACTGCTGCATACGCTCCATTTGGGTCTTGCTTTCTACCAAACACATTGAAATAACGGAGTCCTATTGTTTCTAAACCATAGGTTTTCGCAAAAACATCAGCATACAATTCATTTACATATTTCGTAATTGCATAGGGTGATAATGGTTTCCCTATCACATCTTCTACTTTCGGCAACCCCTTTGAATCTCCATAAGTTGAAGAACTAGCAGCATATACAAAACGCTTTACTCCTGCATCTCTTGAAGCCACCAACATATTTAGAAATCCTCCCACATTTACGTCATTAGAGGTAATAGGATCATTAATTGATCTAGGCACCGAACCTAAAGCGGCTTGATGCAGTACAAAATCTGCTCCTTCAACAGCATTCTTACAATCTTCTAAATTTCTTATATCACCTTCTATTAATTTAAAATTTGGATTTTCATGAAGATGCGCTATACTTTCTCTTTTCCCTGTAGCGAAATTATCTAAACACACTACTTTGTTATTCTTTTCTACTAGAACCTCACAAAGATTGGAACCTATAAAACCAGCACCTCCAGTAACTACTATTTTTTTTCCGGAAAGATCTATATTCATTTTTTCGAAGTTGTTTATGTCTTTTTCTCTTTTTATCAGCTCACAAAACTACAAAAAACATCATTAACAAAAGGTTATATAATAAAAAAGTCATCATCCATTGATGATGAGACTTTTTAACACCTATTATTGTTTATAACAACTTGTCTAGTTAAAAAATCAAAGCCTTCCTCTATTAAAACTCCTAGTTGTTTTTAAGTGTTTTTACTTTTTTGACATTAAAAACTCTGCATATTGAAAATCGTCAATATCGTCAATATCTACAGAAACATTCCTATCCATCAAATAAGCATACGATTTTTCTGAATAATACTTACCTGTTTCTAAGACTTTTCTTTTAAATATATATATTGCTCCGTTAGGGTAGTATGTATTTCTTATTTCTTGTCTATTCTTTTGAAAGTTATCCTTAAAAATCTCCACAAAACTTCCATCACCATCAATATATTTATGCCAGAAAATTGAATGAGATTCTTTACAGTAACTCACAACAGAATCTGCCTCCTTATTTTCAAATAAATTAATTGCTTCATCTATATGAATTTCATTTCTCAATGGACTTGTAGGCTGCAAAACTATAAACTCTTCTATCTTATTTTTTTCCTCTTGTTCTATTTTATCTATTACATACCTATACACATCTAATGAAGAAGCTTTATCATCAGATAAACTTGCAGGCCTTAAACAAGGAACTTCTGCTCCATAATATTTTACTACTTTTTCTATTTCTTTTGAATCAGTACTAACTATTACTCTGGAAATTTTTTCAGATTTTAAAGCAGCTTCTATTGTATACGCAATCATTGGTTTTCCTTTTAAGTCTTTAATATTCTTTCCAGGCAACCCTTTAGAGCCTCCTCTAGCTGGTATAATTGCTAACATGATAACGTTTTATTAATTTCTTCTAAATTCCTAAGAACCTAGAACTTTACTCTTTTAATATCCTCTTGTGCTTTTTTATAATCTTCATGCTTACCTACATCAAGCCAATAACCAACTAAAGGATATGATATTATTTTTTTACCTTTTTTAATTAGATACTCCATCAAATCTGTAGCATTAAAAAACTCTTCTTTAGGAACATAATCTAACACCTCCTTTTTCATCAAATATATCCCTCCATTTGAATAATATGTATACGTTGGTTTTTCTTTAAAACTTTTTATATAACCATTCTCGTTTTCTAAAACTGCGTAAGGAATATTTACATTATAAGGAATTGAAACTACTGAGAAATCAGCATCCTTTTCTATAAAATCTAAGTAAAAATCTTCGTAATCTAAATTTGTTAAAACATCTGAATTCGTTACTAAAACATAATCATGTTTAAACTTTTTAATTTTAGATACAGCCCCAATCGTTCCTAATGGTTTATCTTCCCAAACATATCTTATGTCTAAATTTTTTGAATCTCCACTTCCAAAAAACATTTCAATTTGTTCTCCAAGGTATTTAACAGATACCCAATAATCATCTATTCCAAATAAAGCCAACCTATCAACATTATGTTCCATTATAGGCTTGTCTCCAACTTTTAGCAATGGCTTGGGTGTAGTATTTGTTAATGGTTCCAAACGACTTCCTCTTCCTCCTGCCATTATCACAGCATCAACTGGCAAATACGATCTTAGTAAGCGAAAATTTATTACATTTATTACTTCTCTATCTTTAGAGATAACTGGTAATATTCTGTAGTTATTCTCCCTATATTCTATTATTTTACTAATATCATAATTGTCTTTCTCTATATATTTAGGATTCTCTTGTATAACATCCGTAACTTTATTATCAATTGTACAACCTTTAAGTAACCCTCTTCTAACATCTCCATCTGTTAAAGAACCTACTAATTTATTTTCGTTATTTATTATAAAAAGTATGGCGTCTTTAGCTAAAAGATCTAACCTAAATAAAGCTTCTTTAATTGTACTTTCAGAAGTAATTAAATGCTCTTTATAGTTCCTCATAATTCTTTATTTTTTCTACTATTTCTTTTGAAGTACCTTTTTTATAGTATCTATTTTCTCCTGAAAAATCTTTTTGCTTTAAGCAAATGCTAGCGCTTGCCAATATCTCTTTTGAATCAAATTTTGCATTGATAACATTTTCGCTCTGAAGTCTTCCTTTTTGTCTATCACCTACATTTACCACATATTTATTAAAAGACGCTGCTTCTATAATTCCACTAGATGTATTTCCCAATAAAAAATCTGAATAATACATTGCTGAAAAGTAATTTTCTTTCCCAAAGTTTTCTACTAAAAAAACTTTTTCATTCTTTTCTTCTTTTAATAAAAATAATTGTTCTCTATAAACACTTCCCATCGTGTCAGCATTTGGCATCGTAATTACCAAATTAATCTGTTCTGTTAACTTCGCTAAAGCTTTTTTCATTTCAAGAGCATACTTTTCATTCGAATCAAAAGCATTCGTTTCAGGATGAAAAGTTACCAAACAGTAAGATTCATCTTTAATATTAAAAGCTGATAATAATTTATGCTTTGGTAAAGGAATAAACTGATCTATTTCGGAAAGACTTAAAGCTCCCACGTTGTATACATTTTTATCAGACTGAATTAGTTCGGTTACTCGCTCTTTAAATTTCTCTGTACTTGTAAAATGTAACTGAGAAGCTAATGAAATCTGATGTCTGTAAATATTATCTATAGCTCCTAGTGTAGTTTCACCACCGTGTATGTGTGCAAATTTAACTCCGAAAGGAATTCCTGTCTGTACAGCAGCATTCATTTCAAACCTATCTCCTAGACAAAAAACAAGATCAAAAATGTTGTTATCCCAAAAATCAGCAAATTTAAGAGTAGTCAATCCATAAGAAGTAGCTACTGATGCCTGACTATCATTAACAAGTAAAGAACTCACTTCATGGATTTTTATATTGTATTTATTTTTAATATCAGAAAGTGTAAAACCATGATATTTTGACAAATGAGTTCCAAAAGCAATGATTTCTACATTAAAAAAATATTTTTCTAAAACTAATTCATTAATCAGCGGTTGATAAATCCCGAAATCAGCTCTAGAACTAGTTAATATTCCTATTCTCATAATACGTCTTCCCATGTTAATTTATGAAATGGTTCTAGGTCTTTAGACACCTTTTTACCAATTACCTTATCCCATTCCATAGGAGAGATTCCATCACCTGGTCTCAATACCGTTATGGCATCTTCAGTAATTAGTTCATTCTTTTTAATAGTTGATTTTACATGGATACTTTTTCTTGCTATCTCTTTATTTTTTAGTTCTGAGTTTGAAGGCTCTTTTATTCCTGACCCTTCTAGTGCCTTCTCAATGTTTCGTATTGAGTTAACCATTAATTTTAGTTCATCTGGCTCTAAAGAAGCTTTATGATCTGGTCCTTCCATATTTCTATCAAGAGTAAAGTGCTTTTCAATAACTTTAGCTCCTAAAGCAACTGCAGCTATAGGTACCTCAACCCCTAAAGTATGATCAGAATACCCTACATTTACCCCTAACTCTTTTTTTATATGAAGCATTGCTTTTAAATTAACATCACTCATTGGTGTTGGGTATTCAGTATTGCAATGTAAAACTGTCAATTTCTCCCTTTCAACTCCACCTTTTAAAAGCACCTCAACAGCATCTTTAATCTCTTTAATATCTGCCATTCCTGTTGATAGTATTACTTCTGGAAACAGATCTGCTATTTTTCTTAGATAAGGCAAGTTTGTAATTTCTCCTGATGGGATTTTTGCTAAGCGTACACCTATTTCATATAAAAAGTCAACACTATCAAAATCAAACCCTGTAGACAAGAATTCTACATTCTTATTTTTACAGTACTCTATTAAGTGAAAATGGTCCTCTTGAGATAACTCAAGTTTTTTTAACATCTCGAATTGACTGTCGTTATTCTTAGTATTTGTATCTTGGTATTCTGCTCGTTTTGCTTTTTTCGTAACAAGCTTGCTAGCTTTGAACGTTTGAAACTTGACATAATCAACTCCTGCTTTTGCGGCTACATCAATTAATTTTTTAGCTAGCCTAATATCACCATTATGATTTACACCTGCTTCTGCTATAATAAGTGTCCTACTCATCGTTTAATAAATTCCCCAGCACTAACAATACTGTTTTCTTTAATAATTATTCCGTTTGAAATCGTTGCGTTACTTCCTACAAATGTCCCTCTTTTTATTATAGAATCACCATTTACAACTGCACAAGTTGATACATGACAAAAATCTTCAATACCAACTCCATGCTCTATGTTAGCTTTGGTATTAATGATACAATGTTTCCCTATACTAACCCCAGAATTCACCACAACATCGTGCATTACGACAGTTCCTTCTTCAATAAACGAATGTTTTGATACATATGCTCTTGGAGAAACTACTGTTGCTAATTGTGCTTTATTTTTTGTTAACCTCTCTGAAATTTTCTCTCTTATTCTATATGTTTTAATTTGCCCTACAGTTATTAGAAAAAAAACTTTTTCATTCACTAACTCTTCTATCAAATCATCTCCCCCTAAAACCGGGTACCCAAGAACCTCTTGCTGATTACTGTTAATTTCAAGAATACCTTTTATCTTGAATTTGTCTTCTAATTCTACAACATCTATCACAGACATACAATGTCCCCCACCTCCAACAAGTATTAGCTCTGGTTTAGTCATTCGTTTTTAATTATAATCTAACACTACTAGGAATATTTACAACTCTGTCTTCTAACCATTCTGAGTTTGTAAGCATCCCTTTTACATTATCTTTAAACATTGGTAACTTATTCATAAGTTGCCATATTGGTCTTGTCATTACTCCTGATGTGTTACTCTCATCTAAAAAAGAATCTCTTTCTTTTTTGTCTTTTAGAATGATTGCATTCAACCAAAAGTTACATTTTTCATCTTCTCTTTCTTCAAAAAAAGAAACTCCTTTCTCTTTAAAAAAGGATGAATACACATTAGCTAACTCTCTTTTATTCTCTATAAAAAAATCTAATTTTTCCAATTGTGCAAGGCCTAACGCAGCATTAATATTTGGCATTCTGTAATTAAAGCCAATATTATCATGAACATACTCCCATTTATGAGGTACTTTTGATTGTGTTGAAAGATGCTTAACTTCAGCTGCCAACTCATCGTTATCTGTTAAAATTATTCCACCACCACCTGTGGTCATAATTTTATTACCATTAAACGAAACGGCTGCTATCTTTCCAAATGTACCTAAGTGCTTTCCTTTGTAAAAGCTTCCCATACCTTCTGCAGCATCTTCAACCAATTCTATTTTATATTCTTCACAAATACTTAATATTTCTTCAATTCTACACGCATGTCCAAAAGTATGCATTGGCATACAAGCTTTGATACGATTATTTGTAAATTTATTATAACACTCTCCATTTCTCAATTCTGAATTTTCCTCTAAAAATATTCTTAATGCTTTTGGAGATAGCCCCATAGTATCAATATCAACATCAACAAATACTGGATTAGCATTAGCATAAACTATTGCATTCGTTGTAGCAATAAATGTAAGTGGTTGTGTTATTACCTCATCACTTGGTTTAACCCCTGCTACAAGTAATGCCAAATGAAGAGCATTCGTACCATTTACACAAACTATAGCATGTTTAGACTTGGTATATTCCGCCACCTTGTTTTCAAATAAATCTACAAATTTACCCACACTAGACACAAATGTCGAATCAATACACTCATTCAAATACTCCTTCTCTTTCCCTACAAAAGTCGGTGCATGCAAAGGAATAAAATCATCCGTTTTAAACTGATCTCTAATAAAATTTATTAATTGTTTATACATTACATTTTTGAATCTAATGACTTCCCTAACTCTTTATGGTCAAAATTAACAAGAAAATCTTTCATTATATTTACAATATCCTCTTTTGTAGTTTTTTCGTTATTAAAAGCTAAGTTAAGTGAATTAAACAATTCATTAACCTCAGACATTTCTCTTGGCTTTAAATTTACCACAACCCCGAGCGATTTATAGCGATCTAACGAAACCTCCTCTTTATTTGTATAAAACTCTTCATAAGGTTTTTCACCTGTAGTATTACTACCAGAAAAATGGACAGGGTATTTATTATTAAAATCCTCCGAAGCCTTTCTTACAGCTTCTTCATCTGAGGAACAATAATCAACTTCATAACCATTTTCCTCTAGAAGTTTTACTGCCATATCTGAAAAAGTCATTACTTGTTCTTCTCTTAACTTTGGAAAGTAAATTTCACCTGTATTACCTAAAATACAAGCCAATAAACAAATTTGACCACTTTCTTCAGGCGAAACAAAATATCGAGTCACATCATTTGGCGCAGATATAGGTTGATTCTTTGAAATCCTCTCTAAAAAACCTTGAGGTAAAGATCCGTTTGAAAATGCTACATTCGCAAACCTAGCTGTTGTTATTGGATACTTTGATGAGTAGGTCATAATCAGATCTTCCATTATCTTTTTACTTCCCCCCATTATATTAACTGGATTTGCAGCCTTATCTGTTGACACACAGAAAAAATGTTTTGGTGGATAATACTCTAAAATATCCAACAATTTCTTTGCGTTCATCACATTGTTCTTAATTAACGCTTCAACAGAGAAAAGGTCTTTTTCACTTCTAACATGTTTATGAGCAGAGAAATTAGCTACAATATCAAACCCTCCTCTTTTTTTAAACATTTTATAAAAAACAGAATGTGCATAATCCATTGGATAGGTAATATAATCTAACGGAACTTTAAAATCTCCGTTACTCCTTATATCTCTAGTTAATTCAGTTAATCCGTTTTCATTAATATCAACCACAACTAAGCTTTTGGGCTCAAAAGGTAATAATGCTCTTATAAAAGAACTCCCTATAGTACCTGCTCCTCCAATTACTAGAACTGTTTTGTCTTTAATTCTTTCTGACAATATTTTTTTATTATTTTCAATATCATCAAGAAACATACTTTCATTTCTGTTAGTTATGTATTTTGATATGAATTTATTTAAATTTAACATTATAAAACTTAATTATATTTAAATTGATTTCTTTTAGGTTTTGGATCAACTACTACTCTAAGCTTGGAATTTTTCCATTTAAAGCTACAAAAGCTCCTATTTCTTTTCTAACCTATTTAATTGTAAAATATAGATTTTCTTCTCAATGTATATCTCTAAATAATATACATAATTTAAAACAGGTATTCTTATTTTTAAACTACCCTGAACCATTTCTATTTAATATTACTAACTTGTAGGATGCATATCTACAAAACTAAGAAAAACACCTTTAACAAAATATCGGGTAATAAAAAAAGTCTCATCAAAAAATGATGAGACTTTGTAGTGGGCGCGAAGGGATTCGAACCCCTGACCCCTTGGGTGTAAACCAAGTGCTCTGAACCAACTGAGCTACGCGCCCGTTTGCAATTAAATCTTTGTAAGAGTTGTGGGCGCGAAGGGATTCGAACCCCTGACCCCTTGGGTGTAAACCAAGTGCTCTGAACCAACTGAGCTACGCGCCCTTACTTGTTAATTGCGGATGCAAATATATAACAGTTTTAGAGATTGACAATAACTTTTTTCGTTTTTTTTCTATAAAATTTCTGCCACCACAAATGTGCTTCCACCTACATAGATTACACCCTCCTCAGACGCATTTGTTTTTGCTTTTTCAAATGCCTGACTTACAGAATCAAACACCTCTCCAACCAGATCAAACCCGTTAGCTTGGGCTTCTAATTCGTCTGCCAACAACCCACGAGGAATATTTGGTTTACAGAAATAATAAATTGCATTTTTTGGAAACATTGGTAAAATTTCACTCAAATTCTTATCTGAAACTACTCCTAAAACAATATGTAATTGCTTATAATTTTCCTTTTTTAATTGTTCTAAGGTATAAAAAAGTCCTTCTTTGTTATGTGCTGTATCACAAATTATCTTCGGATTATCCTGTAACACCTGCCAACGACCTTTTAAATTCGTGTTTTTTACTACATTCAATAATCCGTTTTTAATATTTTCTTTAGAAACTTTATACTCTTTTAGTTGTTGAATTGCAGTTACGGCTGTTGTTACATTATACTTTTGATAGTCTCCCAGTAAATCCGTCGCATAGTTTTTTGGATTATCTGAAGCAAAAACTATTGGTGCTTTGCATTCTTCCGCTTTAGCGATAAACACTTTTTCCGTTTCATTTTGACGTTCACCAATAACCACAGGAATATTCTGTTTGATGATTCCTGCTTTTTCAAAAGCTATTTCTGGTAAGGTTTCTCCTAAAAACTGTGTGTGATCCAATCCGATATTCGTAATTACCGAAACTTCAGGTATAATTATATTGGTAGAATCTAACCTTCCTCCTAAACCTACTTCAATAATTGCAATATCTACTTTTTGATTCGCAAATTCTTCAAAGGCCAATCCAACTGTCATTTCAAAAAAAGACAACCCTTGCTTTTCTAAAAAAACTTTATTGTTTACTACAAAATCAATCACCGCATCTCTCGAAATTTCTTCCCCGTTGATTCGAATGCGCTCTGTGAAGTTTTTTAAATGCGGAGACGTATACAATCCAACCTTATAACCCGCCTCTTGTAGTATAGAAGCAAGCATATGACTAGTGGATCCTTTTCCATTCGTTCCTCCTACATGAATCGTTTTAAACTTTTTTTGCGGATTACCCAACTCTTCACACAATGCGAAAATATTGGTTAAATCTTTTTTAAATGCTGCTTGTCCTTGGCGTTGGTACATTGGCAACTGAGCAAACATCCAATCTAGTACTTCTTGATAAGTCATTAAACAATTATATTATAACTGAAGCTTTTACAAATTAACTATGATATTTTTGATACCATTGTACAAAACGACGTACTCCCTCTGCTACCTTTATCTGAGGCTTGTATTCGTAATCACTTATTAAACCATCAACATTTGCCCAAGTTCTTTTTACATCTCCCATCTGCATCGGTAACATTTCTTTGGTTGCTTCTTTCCCTAAGCTCATTTCCATTTGGGTGATAAAATCCAACAGTTTTACAGAATCGTTATTTCCTATGTTATAGATTTTATACAGCTCTCTATTTTCAACTGACTTTTCTATTACTCGCTTTACTCCTTCTACAATATCATCTATATAGGTAAAATCACGCTCCATATCTCCGTTGTTAAACACTTTGATTAGACGGTCATTTGAAATAGCATCAGCAAATAAAATAGGTGCCATATCGGGTCTTCCCCATGGTCCGTAAACGGTAAAAAATCGTAATCCTGTTGTCGGAATCTTATACAAATAGCTGTAGGTATGCGCCATGAGTTCGTTGCTTTTTTTCGTTGCTGCGTACAAACTCACTGGATTATCTACACTATCTTCTTCGGAAAAAGGCACTTTTTTATTAGCTCCATATACACTTGAACTACTCGCATACACCAAATGTTTAATCTGATGATGTCTGCAACATTCTAAAATATTCAGAAAACCAACAATGTTACTTTGAATATACGCATCAGGATTTTCGATGCTATAACGAACTCCTGCTTGTGCTGCAAGGTTACAAACCACTTCAAATTTATCAGTAGTAAACAATTGAAGCAGTTCTTCTTTATCCTCTAAGTTCAACCTGATAAACTTGAAGTTTTCATTTGTTGAACTAATCGTTTCTTTATAAAAAACCTCAGCATTCTCTCTATCAACCCCCAACTCTTTTAATCGAGCATATTTTAAATTGACATCATAGTAATCATTGATATTATCAATTCCTACAACTGTATGCCCTAATGCTAATAATTTTTCACTTAAATGAAATCCAATAAAGCCTGCTGCCCCCGTTACTAAAATTTTCATTAGTTCTTTCCTATTTGATAATATTCAAATCCTCGTTCTTCTAAACTGTAGCTATTGTACTGATTTCTTCCATCGAAAATAACTGGAGTTTTCAATTGTTTTTCAATTTCAGAAAAATCTGGCGAACGGAATTCTTTCCATTCTGTCAATAATATCAATGCATCAGCATCAACTAAAACTTCATACTTCGCATTTTTATAAGCTACATTCTCAACATCTCTTAAATAAAAATGTTGCGCTTCTTCCATTGCCTTCGGATCATAGGCTTGCACTTTTGCTCCTCTCTTCACCAATTCTTTTACCACATAAATTGCTGGAGCCTCACGCATATCATCGGTTCCTGGCTTGAATGCCAATCCCCACAAACCAAAGGTTTTTCCTGTTAGATCTTCTCCAAATCTTTTGATAATTTTATCTGCAACCACAAACTTCTGACGGTTGTTTACTTCTTCAACTGACCTTATCAATTGTGCCTCATAACCGTTTTCTTCCGCAATTTTTTTCAATGCTTTCACATCCTTCGGAAAACAAGAACCTCCATAACCAGCTCCTGGATAAATAAAACTGTAACCTATTCTTGAATCGGAACCGATTCCTGCACGAACATTATTCACATCCGCTCCTACTCGTTCGCAAATATTCGCCATTTCATTCATAAACGAAATTTTAGTTGCTAACATCGCGTTTGCTGCATACTTCGTCATTTCCGCAGAACGAACATCCATTCCTATAAAACGTTCGTGTGACATGGTGAATGGCGTGTATAACTGACGCATTTTTTCAAACGCATAGTCAGATTCTGCTCCAATTACCACTCTATCTGGCTTCATAAAATCGTTAATTGCATCTCCTTCTTTTAAAAATTCAGGATTTGAAACTACATCGTACTCAATTTTTACATTTCTTTTATCTAATTCTGCTTGAATCGTAGCTTTTACTTTATCGGCTGTTCCTACAGGTACGGTAGATTTATCAACCACAATTAATCTGTGATTCATCTTTTGACCGATCTCTTTAGCTACAGCTAACACATACTGTAAATCTGCAGAACCATCTTCTCCCATTGGAGTTCCAACCGCAATAAAAACGATTTCGGTTTCTTCAATCGCTTCTTCTAGTTTCGTTGTAAAAAACAAGTTTTGTTTCTCTACATTTTTCAACACCATTTTTTCTAATCCTGGTTCGTAGATAGGAATGACTCCTTGGTGCAGTTTGTTTATTTTTTCTTGATCGATATCTACACAGGTTACTTTATTTCCCATTTCTGAAAAACAAGCCCCTGATACCAACCCTACATAGCCTGTTCCAATAACAGTTAACTTCATGTATTTGTGTTTATTAATTCTTCAATGATTGTCTCTTGTATATATACAACCTAATTGAAAAACTTTACGTTATAAATATTTAGCAAAGATAAATTATTTTGAAAGAGAAAACTTGTAGATTATGGTTCCTCTTTGTTTTGATGGAGCATTTCCATCAGCATTCCATTTAGTTCTTAATGCCGCTTTTTTTGCAGCATCTGCTAAGCACCCAGCTGAGTTTGTAGTTCCTCTAGCTCCTGGTGTAGCTTTTATTACTTTCCCATTTTGATCTACCTCTATGCTTACTACAACAGTTCCTTCTTCTTGGCAGTTTGGTTTTTCAATAGGTTTAGATAGTGCTTTTCTTCCTGTCAGATTATAATTCCCTCCTGAACCACTTCCTGAATTTCCATAATATTTATCTGAACTTGGGTCACCATTTTCATTTCCTTTTACACCAGCTTGCTTATCATCTCCTTCACCAGTATTTGCTCCATCTTTTAAAGTCCCATTTAACAAGCTATTTAATGCATCTGTAGTTTCTTTTGATGGTTTGGGCTTTGGTTTTTCTTTAGGTGTTACTTCCTTTGGAGTTTCTTTTACAGCCTCTTTCTTTACTTCTTTTTTTTCAACTACAGGAACTTCTTCTGCAGTGTCATTTGTAATGACTTCTTCTTTGATAGGCTCTTCTGACGTTTCTTCTACTCGTTCTTCAACCACTTCTTCTTGCTGAGGAGTTGCTTCAGTCTTCGTTTTTTCAACAGGCTCACCGCTTCCCACATCAGAATTACCGAAATTGATTGCCAATCCGTATTCAATAGGCGGGTCTAAATACTTCATTCCGTAGTTGAATATTCCGACTAACAACAGTATCAGAATAATTACTGTAATTACAGCAGATTTACGTTTATGTTGGGTGTCCAAAACTGTCATTTACTTGCCTTTTACAGCTAAAATCATTTTCAGCTTATTTTTATTAGCAATATCTATTACTTGCATTACATTTTTATACGGCACGTTTTGATCGCCACGAATTACCACTGTTTTCTTTTTATCTGTTCCTACTTTAGCTAGTAATTCTTTTTCTAAATTTGTATTACTTACCTTAGTTTTGTCTATATAAAATGACGCATCATTTGTTATCGTTACTGCTACCGAAGTTTGGTTTTCAGTTTTCCCTCCCGCTTTTGGCAACAACACATCTATAGCACTTACCGTAACCAATGTTGATGTTAGCATAAAAAATATCAATAACAAAAAAACAATATCTGTCATTGACGACATATTGAAATTTGGATTGACTTTATTTCTTCCTCTTAAATTCATTATACAGGTTCGTTTAATAAATCTAAAAACTCAACCGACTTCGCTTCCATTTGATATACTACCTTATCAGTACGAACCACCAAGTGATTGTAAGTAATATAAGCAATAATCCCTACAATTAAACCTGCTACTGTTGTTGTCATTGCTGTATACAATCCGTCTGATAACATTTTAATATCTATTTGCCCACCTGAATTAGCTATCTCATGTATGGCAACAATCATTCCAATTACTGTACCTAAGAAACCAATCATGGGTGCAGCTCCAGCTATCGTTGCTAATACTGAAACATTTCTTTCTAATTGATACACTTCTAATTTTCCCGCGTTTTCAATAGCTGTATTAATATCTTCTAAAGGTTTTCCAATTCGAGAAATTCCTTTACCTATTAATCTTGCTGTAGGACTTCCGGTTGTATCACAAAGTGATTTAGCACTATCAATTCTACCATTCGTTACATGATCTCTAATTTGATCCATAAAATTCACATCAACTTTTGAGGCGGCTTTAATTGCAAAGAAACGCTCAAAATAAATGTAAAGGGCTACTGCTAGCAACACAAATAATAAAGCAATGATAATTTGTCCTCCAACACCTCCATCCATAATTAAATTATAGATTGATAATGTTTTTTCTTGTGGAATTTCTTCTAGTAACTCAGTTTGTTCTTGAAAATATGCTAACATTAATGTAATTTTTGCGTGTTTAATTATTAACGAATGACTTCCTTTTTAATTGTTTAAAAAAATCCTGAACTTTAAAAAATTCAGGATTTTAAAAATGCTATTTTTTATTTATCTACCCTAATACGATCTTCACCATAAGATATCCTAAACCACCTAATACAATAGTATAAGGTAATGCCATTTTTACCATTTTTCCGTAAGACAAATTGATTAATGGTGCTAATGATGATGTTAGTAAGAATAAGAAAGCTGCTTGCCCATTTGGAGTTGCTACACTAGGTAAATTAGTACCTGTGTTAATTGCAATAGCTAAATTTTCAAAATGCTCTTTTGAAATAGCTCCATTTTTAAATGCATCTTGCACCTCTCCAATATAAACTGTAGCTACAAAAACATTGTCACTAATTGCAGATAATGCTCCATTTGCTATATAGAAAAGTCCTGGTTGAGAAGCTGGATCTTGCTCTAATGCCCAATTAATAATAGGAGTAAATAAGTGTTGATCGTGAATCATTGCTACAATAACAAAGAAAACCACTAACAATCCTGTAAATGGTAAAGCTTCTTCAAAAGCATGTCCTAACTGATGCTCGTCGGTAATTCCCATAAAAGCAGTTTGTACAATTATTAAAGCCAATCCTATAAAACCTACAGGAGCTAAGTGAAGCGCTAAACCGATAATTAACAACACTGCTGCTGTACCTTGAACGATTAACCCGTACTTTTCTTTCTCTGTACGTTTTGCATCTTCCTCTTCTGTATATTTTTCTATAATTCTTGCTGCAACATCTGGTAATTTTGCTCCAAAACCAAACCATCCTGTTAATTCAAGAACTGCAGTTGTAGCCATACCTGCTACTAATACTGGCATTGTTATTGGCGCCATATGCTGAAAGAACTCAATAAAATCCCAACCTAAACGCTCACCTATTAATAAATTTTGTGGTTCCCCTACTAAAGTACAAACACCTCCTAGCGCTGTACCTACAACCCCGTGCATTATTAAACTACGTAAAAAACTACGGAATTGCTCTAAGGTTTCTCCACTTAACTCTTTTCTATCAAGAACACCATCTTTGTCATAATCAGACGACGCGCTAGAATGAATTTTATGGTACACTCCGTAAAATCCTACAGCTACACTAATTAAAACAGCTGTAACCGTTAACGCATCTAAGAATGCTGATAAGATCGCTGCTAAGAATACAAATAACAACGATAACACAACCTTCGATTTTATTTTAGTAAACACCTTACTAAAAATAAACATTAGTAAAGGCTTCATAAAATAAATACCTGCTACCATAAATACTAAAAGTAATATTACTTCTAAGTTTTGATCTACTTCATGGTATGCTTTTTCGGGTGTTGTAAGCCCCAGAATTAACGCTTCAATAGCTATTAGTCCTCCTGACTGTAATGGGTAACACTTTAATGCCATAGCCAACGTGAAAATAAACTCACCTATAAAAAGCCATGCAGTAATTGTTTTTCCTAAAACGAAAAAAGAAAACACATTAAAGATTAAAAAACCAATCATGGTCATTTTAAACCACTTAGGACTATTCCCTAAAAAATATTTGAACATAGTTTTGTGTATTTACATATTTATACTAGCTCTTTCAAAGCAATTTCAAAAGCTGTTTCGCTTATTTGAGTCTTTGCCGCACTTTTTGCATGCGTTCTTTGTAACGCTTTTTTTATTGTATTTGAAGTGTCTTCAAAAATAGCTTGATCCGTCATTTCCACTCTTCTTTCCATAAAATACGCAAACACTCTTGCCATACCACAGTTAGAAATAAAATCTGGGATTAAACTTACTTTTTTATCAGTATCCTCCATAATTGGTCCAAAGAAAATTTCTTTATCTGCAAACGGAACATTCGCTCCACAAGAAATAACCTCTAAACCAGATTTTATCATACTATTAATTTGTTCTTGTGTAATTAATCTAGAAGCTGCACAAGGTGCAAAAATTTCACATGGTAAATTCCAAACACGCTCGTTTATTTCTTCAAAAGGAATCATGTTTTCTGAAACCAAAGTATTACCATCTTTATGTAAGAATAGTTCTTGAATTTCTTCAAAAGAGAACCCTTCCTCCTTAATAACACCACCAACACGGTCGATAATTCCTACAACTTTAGCTCCCATTTGTGCTAAATAGTAAGCAGCAGCAGAACCTACGTTACCAAAACCTTGAACAACGGCACGTTTACCCACTACTGTTCCTCCATAAATATCATAGTAATGGCGTACTGCTTCTGCAACACCATATCCAGTAATCATATCAGCTACTGTATATTTTCTAGCAATATCAGGAGATAATTTTTCATCTTCTAACACTTTTATTACTCCATGACGTAACTGACCTATACGGTTAATTTTATCTGCTTCTGTAGGCTTAAAGTGCCCGTTAAAAACTCCTTCTTGTGGATGCCAAACACCACTATCTTCTGTAATTGGAATTACTTCGTGAATTTCATCAACATTCAAGTCACCTCCTGTTCCGTAGTAATTTTTTAATAATGGAGCAACCGCTTTATACCAACGCTCTAAAACTCCTTTTTTTCTTGGATCTTGTGGATCAAAATTAATTCCTGATTTTGCTCCTCCAATAGCTGGACCAGATACCGTAAATTTTACTTCCATTGTTTTTGCAAGTGACATTACTTCATATTTATCTAATCCTTTACGCATGCGTGTACCACCACCGGCAGCACCACCTCTTAACGAATTTATAACTGTCCAACCTTCCGCTTCAGTTTCAGGGTCTTTCCAATTAAATACTATTTCTGGTTGCTTTTCTTCGTATTTTTTAAGTAATTCTTTCATTGTTTAGTTTTGTAATAGATGATTTTCAACTTTATATAATCTCTTTTTCATTTTCAAAAAACCTTTATAATTATTTCCCCTTTGGGGGAGTTAAAGTTGATTCATTTTAGTGCAGCTTTTGTTATTTAGTTGTTACCGAACAAATTTATTATAAAAAACAACATTACTCAAAATACTTTATGTTATTTCTTTGGGTAAAATATTTCTCCTGAAGAGTGATCCTTTTTTGCACCGGTTACTGATTGTAAACAATTTACTTTATTTTGAACTTTTAATAGGCCTAATAATGCAAAAATCAGTGCTTCTTTATAATTGATAAGTTCTTTACTCGCTTGTTTGATTGTGGTTTTCGTGTAGAACTCAATCCTGTTCATTAAAAAAGTATTAAAAGCTCCTCCGCCTGTTACCAAAATAACAGCCTCATTTTCTATAATATTCCCTATTTGCAGGGCTGTATGCTCAATAAAAGTTCTTAAAATTGTAGGAATATCATTCTCATATTTATCTATTAAAGGAAAGATGTTTTTCTGAACCCACTCTAACCCCAATGACTTCGGAGGAATTTCTTGATAAAATGAAAGTAAATTCAGTTGTTCTAATAATAGGAAATTGATTTTTCCTTCGGAAGCTATTTTTCCTTCATCATCATATTCCAATCCTATTATACGTGTATAATGATTCAACACAATATTTACAGGACAAATATCAAAAGCGATTCTTTGATTCGCCTTCTCATAAGAAATATTGGCAAAACCTCCTAAGTTTAAACAATAGTCAAAATAAGCAAACAACAAGCTATCTCCTATGGGTACCAAAGGCGCACCTTGTCCTCCTAATTGTACATCTTGTGTTCTAAAATCGCATACTACTTTCTGCTGGGTGCGATTGGCTATAATTTGTCCATTACCTATTTGTAATGTAATTCCGTTTTCTGGCTGGTGTAATATAGTATGTCCATGAGATGCTATGAAGTCTACATTATTAATAGCATTCTTATTTAGAAAATTATTTAATACTTTCCCTAATAATTCACCATAAGCACCATCTAATAATTTCAACTCTTCATTACTATAGGCTACTGCTTCTTGCAGTTTAATTTTCCATTCTTTTGAGTATGAAACGGTCTCCGCCTTTAAAATTTCAAAATCTTTGTACGAAGAAGCGTGCATTTTTATATACGTCAAATCAATCCCATCTAGCGAAGTTCCCGACATCAATCCGATGCAGTAAATATATTTTTCTTGCATGAAGTAAAAATAACAACTCTATTGAAAATTTGCTATTAAAAAAGTATCTTTGAGCACAATTTTTACGAATAATTTAATAAAACATAAAAACATAATGGATTTTAATCTTACAGAAGAGCATTTAATGATTCGTGATGCTGCACGTGATTTTGCTCAAACCGAATTATTACCTGGAGTTATAGAGAGAGATGAGAAACAACAGTTCCCGAACGAATTAGTACGTAAAATGGGAGAGTTAGGTTTTATGGGAGTAATGGTAGATCCTAAATATGGAGGAAGCGGAATGGATGCGGTTTCTTACGTGTTAATCATGGAAGAGTTATCTAAGATTGATGCTTCTGCTTCAGTAATGGTTTCTGTAAACAATTCATTAGTTTGTTACGGTTTAGAAGCTTACGGAACTGAAGAGCAAAAACAAAAATACTTAACCAAATTAGCTACTGGTGAACAAATCGGTGCGTTTTGTTTAAGTGAACCAGAAGCAGGTTCTGATGCTACTTCACAAGCAACTACTGCTGAAGACAAAGGAGATTATTACTTATTAAACGGTACTAAAAACTGGATTACAAATGGTGGACGTGCAGATGTTTACTTAGTAATTGCTCAAACAGATAGAGCCAAAGGTCACAAAGGAATCAATGCTTTCATTGTTGAAAAAGGTATGGAAGGTTTCCACGTTGGACCAAAAGAAGACAAATTAGGTATTCGCGGTTCTGATACACATACGTTACAATTTAACGATGTAAAAGTTCCTAAAGAAAATCGTATTGGTGAAGATGGTTTCGGATTCAAATTCGCGATGAAAACGTTATCTGGTGGACGTATTGGTATTGCAGCTCAAGCATTAGGTATTGCTTCTGGAGCTTACGAATTAGCTTTAAAATACTCTAAAGAGCGTAAAGCTTTCGGTACTGAAATTTGTAACCACCAAGCTATCGCATTCAAATTAGCAGATATGTACACTGAAATTGCTGCTGCTCGTCATTTAGTAATGGCTGCTGCTTGTAAGAAAGATGCTGGTGAAAATTATGATCGTGAAGGTGCTATGGCTAAATTATACGCTTCTAAAGTAGCGATGGAACAAACTGTTGAAGCTGTTCAAATTCACGGAGGTAATGGTTTTGTTAAAGAATACCATGTTGAACGTTTAATGCGTGATGCCAAAATTACTCAAATTTATGAAGGGACTTCTGAAATTCAAAAAATTGTAATTTCAAGAAGTTTAATTAGAGATTAATTCTAATTCAACATATATATATCATAAAAATAAAGCTTGTCTATTGACAAGCTTTATTTTTTGAATTCTACTTTATGTAAATGTAACCCTGAAGCTGGAGCAATAGTTTTCATAAAGTCAATATCACTATTTTCAGGACTCAAACTTCTCTTTATAAACTCTAAATCATAATTCCCTTTTCCTAATTCTGCTAGAGCCCCCATAATCAAACGGATTTGGTTACGTAAAAAACCACTTCCTCTAATGATTAGCACATAGCTTTTCTCTGGAAAAAATGAAGCTGTTAGCTCTGTGTTTTCTTCAATCTTACAAACATCAATCTCTCTTTCAACTTTTGTTTCTGGTGATGGTTTGGTACAGTAATGCTTAAAATTATGAAAGCCTTCAAACAATTGTGCACCCTGTTTCATCAATTCCACATCTAACTCTTCTAAATATCCTGTTAAGAAAGCC
Source organism: Tenacibaculum aestuarii (assembly GCF_964510395.1). Classification (NCBI taxonomy): domain Bacteria; kingdom Pseudomonadati; phylum Bacteroidota; class Flavobacteriia; order Flavobacteriales; family Flavobacteriaceae; genus Tenacibaculum; species Tenacibaculum aestuarii. The sequence goes on along the minus strand of NZ_CAZEFY010000001.1, from coordinate 552,782 downwards.
GCACAGTAAGGGTGGTTCTTTTCTCCGTGAGAAAAATAATATCGGTATTCTTTTGTTTTTGGATGCTGAATAATATTAAATGTTTCATCCTCTATTTGCTCAACAGCAACTACACGAATATCAGAAGGAGAATTGCTATTAAAATCTTCTATAAAAAAAGCTTCGTCTAGCTTTTCATCAATAAACAACTGAAAATAATAATCAGTCGATGAAACTTTTGCATCTGTTCTTCCAACTCCTACTGATTTACATCGGATTCCTTTACAAACAAATTTCAACGTTTTATCTACAAAAAAATGAACTGTTTTTAAATTAGGTTGTTTTTGCCAACCATGTAAGCGAAATCCTAAATATTGAAATCGAACTAAATAAGCATACTTATAATTCATTCTGTATTTTATCCATTTTAAATTGTAAAATCATAACAAACTGTTTTTTACCAGACAAAACTACAGCTTTTAACAGCATAAATGTTCCATGTACTTATATAAAATTTTTAGCTTACACCAAAGGAATTAACAATGACACTTTGGTCCCTTCAGGTTGATTTTTTTCATACAAATCTGTAAAAACAATCGTTGATTTACTTTTATAATTTTTAGCAAAATGTTGCAAGCGTTCTTCGGTTAGTTTTATTCCAACAGATGAACGTTGATGGATTTTCTTCTCTTTAATCTCTCTTGATCTTACTCTACCAATCCCATTATCTACAATATCTATTTGCACTTGATTTTCGTTTACTTTAAAAACCTGTACGGTTAGTTTCCGATTCCCTTTTTTTAATGCGAGTCCGTGCCAAATCGCATTTTCAATAAACGGTTGGGTTATTAAAGGCGGAACTTTTATCATTCTTAAATTCAGCGCTTCATCTACACTTAACGAAAAATCTACTGTATTATCTAACCTAGTATTTTCTATACTCATGTATAACTCTAAAATTTCTAATTCTTCTTGTAAAGAAGATTCTGTATCTATAGTACTCGCTAAAATTTTTCGAATGAGCTTTGAAAATTTATTAAGGTAAAAAACTGCTTCTACTTTATCGTTATCAATAATATATCGTTTGATGGAATTTAAAGAATTGAAAATAAAATGCGGATTCATTTGATTTCGTAATGTTGCCACTTTTAATTCTGCCAACTCTTTATCGTATTGCATTTTAACAGCTTCTAACTTTTTTAGTTCTGTTTGTTTGTTCAATGCTTCAATATCTAATTCTAACTTTTTTTGAACTTTTTCTCGCAATTGTTCGTTTTCCAAATACTGCTGAATTAGTTGTTTTTGCGATTCGTTTCGTTCTTCTAAAATTAGTTTTTGCTTATGTCCTAACCCTAAAGAAAAAATGATGTTTTCTAAAATAAAGCCTGTATACAAAATACTATAAGCGGTTTCAACTTTTTTTCCAACCTCTATTAAGTGTAAATAGTATAATAATGAAGATATTGATGCTATAAAAAGCACCATAGATCCGCTAATCATATAGTACTTTAAAACGCTTTTTGATTTAAAAAAAGGAACATACATTACAATACCCAAAACCGTCATCATCATCGTAAAATAAAAATATCCTTGATATACAAACTTGTAATTTCCTGTAGTAACATAAAACAATAACTTTAACACGCAATACGCCATAATTACATACAATCCTTTAAAACACCAACTATACCATAAAGGGAGTTCTTTTTTTATCTCTAAAAATTTGAAAGCAAAAAAAGCATAAATGAAATAATACATTTCGGTATACACTTCTGGATATTTCGCTATTTGTGATATAGGTTGTAAAAATTCAAATAAAAAGCCCTCTCTAAGATGTTGTAGTTGAGAAAGAATAATAAAAAAGGTATATCCGCTGTATAAAAGATAGAGTTTATCTTTATGTTGAAAGTACAATAAAAAGTGGTAAACTGTTAAAATGAAGAGTATACCTAAGGTAAAAACTAAAAAACCATTTTGATGAGGCTGGTTAAAAAAATATGTTAACGAAGAAGTTTCCAAAGTAAATTAGGAATTTAATATCTGTAACAATTCATTCTTTTTCGCTCTCGAAACAGGAATTGATACTCCATTAGATAATACCAAATAAGGCCCATCATTTTTCACATACTCTTTTACGTAGTGTAAATTAACTAAATACGAATTATGTACTCTAAAAAATGAATCGTCTGTTTGCGCTTCGATCTCTTTTAACTTTTTAGAAAGCAACTCCATACTGTCTTCGTTAAAATGTATTTCTGTATAGCTTCCTTCAGACTTACAGTATATGATATCTTTAAAATCAACAAAAATGGTTTTTCCTAAAACTGGCATTGCTAAACGTGCGAACTTTTTTTCAGGTATGTATGATTTTATAATATTTTTTAACTGGTTGCCTAGTGTATTTCCTTCTTGGTTTTGACGCACTCTATTTACTGCCTTAAGTAAGTCTTCTGAATCTATCGGTTTTAGTAAATAGTCTACCGCATGTTCTTTAAAAGCTTTTATTGCATAATTATCGTATGCTGAAGTAATGATCAAGTCAAAATCTCTAAAAGTTAATCTTTCTAACAACTGAAAACCATCCATCTCTGGCATTTCAATATCTAAAAAAACACAATCGGGTTTTAGATAATTAATCCCCGATATTGCTTCTAAAGGATTGGTAAATGTGTCACATATTTCTATATCACTACAAAAGCTTTCTATTTCCCATTTTAAGTTTTTAACGGCATTAAATTCATCGTCTATAATAATTGCTCGAATCATACCTTACATCGTTTCCTTAAATATACTTATAAAAATTCAGTATAACATAACCACTTCATTTTTAGTGTATTTCACTTTATAAAATCAACAAAAACCCTTCTAATTTGAAAACTTCATCTTGTAACTTTGTAAAAACGATGTATAAGTTTCAACATACAAAGTATGTACTGGTTAAAACAAACTATAAATAAACCTCTTAACAACTTAACTATTAATCTTACTTTTAAGTTGCACGTAGTTAAATAGTTTCTTTTGAAATTATACTCCTTTTAACTTCACCCTTTGCATTTATGTTTATTAATATAAATAAACATCGCCCCTCTTTTTTGCTCCTCCAATAGTAATAACTAAAAACAAATACTATGAAAACAAAGTTTTTATTCTTAATCATGATTATAGCTTCACATGTAGGCTATTCTCAAATATTTTACGATGATGTTTCAGGGGAAACTATGGGGGATTTCCCCAGTAAATGGGATGTAATTACTGGTATGGCAACTGTTGAGGCAATTGACGGATTTAATACCATAAGTTTACTACATGGTAGTATTATTAAGCCTGTTGTTAACGACCAAACTAACCATTATATTAATGGTGATTTTATCATAGAGTTCGATGCCTTTTTTGGAAAAACAAGTTCTATATACGGGCAACGTATTATTGTTAGGTTATGGAACGGAAAATACAGCCATAAACAAGGCAATATTCGTTATAATCCTTTCATTATAAAACGAAATGGAATATCAACTAGTTGGTTACAACCAGAATCAGGCGAAGCCGAGAACTTTTTTAAAGACCTACATACGCTAGAACCTATATGGCGTCATGTTAAAATAGCATGTAAAAACAGTAACCTTAAAATATTTTTAGACAATAAATTAATTTTAAACTTACCTCGATTTAAAATGCAACCTACCATGGTTTCTATTGGTGGTGCTATTAACGATTATAAATACGATGCTAAAGTGGGTATTGCTAATTTTACAATCATCTCCTCTACCAATAATATACAAATTGCAATGATTGTAGATCGAAAAACAAATAGAGTTTTAGATATTAATTCAGTATCAAATCTTCAAAAAATACCCAGCTTAAAAAATGTCTATCCAAATACCAAAACCTTTTTAGGTACTATTTCAGGCAATCATGAATTAAGACCTTATGAATTTTCAGATGTAAAAAAACCAAATATCAATATAAATAATCCCGATACACAAACAGTTAGACCTTATGAGTTTTCAGATATTAAAAAACTTCAATTTATTGATCTTAATACTTACGGAAGATATACTGTACTTCCTGAAAAAGAAGCTCAAATGGTGTTCGATTTTGAAAAAGAGTTTGCAACAGAAAATCTAAATTTTAATAACATACAACAATATTCTTTTGACACTTCTAGTAACACTCTAAAAGGAGATTATTTTGAAACCAATACTGTTTTAAAAACACCTACTAAAAACTTAACATTAAAAGATAATCTATTGTATTTATTACCTGCTCATGATAAAACTTTAATAGGAGAAACTGAAAAAAACTTAAGTACCAATACTTCAATAAACAATTCTAATATAACTACACCTATTATTGGTAGTCCAACTCCTAATGTTGAAGATAATATTGTTACAACTTCACAAGAGAATAATAATTCGAATACTAATTCAGGAGTTATCAATCAAATAAAGTTTTATAGAAACATTTCTGATGAAGCTCATCAAAAAATGAAAGAACTTTTACCTAAAGGTATTCAGTCTTTTTCATTTTCACCAAATGGAGGATGGGTAATTATCACAAAAGACAATAAACATTTCGCAAGAAATATTCCACCAAAATGCTATGAAAAAATTAAAGAATACGTAAGCAGAGGAATAAAAATTAAAGAAGTCGTTTTTCCTCCAAATGGAGGTAATAATTCATGGATCATTATCACAAAAAATGATACTTATGCGAGAAATATCCCACAAGAATGCTATGAGAAAATACAATCTTTTAAACAACAAGGTAAGACTATAGAAAGTGTATCATTTCCCTATAAAAACATTTTTAATGATAGTAATAATGCTTGGGTAATCTTGACTACTGATGGACAATTTTACACTAGAAACATACCTGATGAATGTTATCAAATAATGCGAAATATCAGGCAAACTGATATGCCTAACAAACCAAGTGACCGAAAAATTAGTAAAGTATCATTTACACCTTCAGGAGGCTGGACAATATTAGCTGATGATTACTTCTTTTCAAGAAACATCCCTGAAGAAGCTTTTAAAAAATTAGGAGAATTTAGAGGTAAAGGCTATAACAATTCCATTTTGGTTTTCGATCCTGATAAAAATGGTTGGTCAGTTGTAGCCAATAAACGTCTTAAAAACATTCCTTCAAACAAAATAAGAGATTTTGAACAGAATATAAATGGTCAATCTATATGGGAGTTAATGCGTCAAAGAAGCATTCCTGGTGTTGCAATAGCAGTTGTAATAAACGGTAAAATTGCTTGGTCCACAGGTTATGGACATTTAACAGCTAATAATAAGCGTTATGCCGTACATCCAGAATCTATGTTTCAAGCTGCTTCTATCAGTAAAGTATTTGCTGCAGTCGGAGCCTTCAAATTAATTGATGATAATAAAGTAACGCTAACTGAAAATCTATTAACGTCAGGGAAACTTAAAAGTAGTATTCCTTTTAATTCATGTGTAAAAGATTCTAGTTGGGTTAAGAATTTTAATGAGGTAACTATAGAAAACATCTTACAACATAGAAGTGGTATTGTGGGTAGAGGAAGTACTTTTAACTCAAATTGCCAATACATTCCACCTAATAGTAGAGGTCAGCATAGAGGTGGGGGATATTCAGGTTATCAAAATAAAGACAATAACATAGAATTGTATTTAGATGATTTAGATGATATTCCAAATATAAGTGATTTAATGGAGGCTGTTTCAATAACGTATCACCCAACAAAAATGACTAATAATCCTAACGGAATAACTTCTAATTGGTATTCAGGTCAAGCGTTTACGGCATTACAAGCTTTAACTGAAGATATTGAAAATGAATCATATGCAACATGGATGCGTGATAATATTTTAAAGCCTTTAGGCATGGGTAATAGTGAGTTCCTAATAAATCCAGAAAATAAGTATGATGAATTTTCAAGAGGACATAATATAAAAGGTGAAGCTTTTCCTGTTATGAGGTATCCTCAATATGCAGCAGCTGGACTGTATACGAATGCAGAGGAATTAGCAAACCTAATTATTATGATTAATAACAACGGCATATATAAAAACCAACGTATTCTTTCTACAACTGCAATTACAAACCTTGTAGATAATCATATGGGAGTCAATATTAATGGTAATCGATATGGACATGGTGGTACAAACACTGGATTCAAAGCTATATTCAATGGAATTAGAGGAATAAGTAACAGTGATGGTATTAAAACTGCTGGAGTAGTTATTTTGACTAATGGTAATGATGATACAGATTGGAACAACGATGGAAATAATGATTCAGAACTCAGAAGATTAATTCTAAATAGAATTTTATCACTTTATAATTGGTAAAAAATTAACTCTAAAATAAAGGGGAAAATTTTAATTATACTAGAGTTATGTTGATGGTATTAAAAGTATAGGAATTGTAGTATTAACAAATGGAAGGTATTATACAAAGTAGATATAATATTATTAATACATATATCTAGTAAAATAATGACTTAAAACCTCAAAAAACAAAAACCATGAAAACAAAACACATAGTATTAACCTTACTTTTTTTAAGTATGAGTTATACAGCAGAAGCCCAATTTTTTAAAAAATTAAAAAAGAAAGCTCAAGAGGCCGCAGAAAAAACCATTTTAAAAAAAACAGATGAAGTCGTTACCAAAAAAACAGAGCAGGTTATAGACAGTGCTACAACTAGTAATCCTTCGAAAAAAAACAAAGAGAAAGAAGGTGCAATGCAGCAAAAAATGTCAAAAATGTTTGGTGGCGGACTTGATGCTGTTCCTGATACCTATAAATTCTCATACCTGTGTACTATGAAGGTTGATACGGATAAAAAAGAAACAGATATGAAGTATTGGTTAGAACCAAACAAAGCATATTTTGGAAATTCTATGACTGATGGAAAACAAAATAATATTACAGTAATGGATATGAAAAACAAACTCATGGTACTATTTAGTGACAACGGAGAACAAAAAACAGCAATGAATTTACCAATGAATAGTGGCATGATGGACAAATACACTAAAAAGCTAAACCAAAAAGCTGATGTAAAAAATAGTGATGTTAAAATAACTTCTATACCCAGCAAAACAATTTTAGGCTATTTCTGTAAAGGATTTCAAATAACCTCAAAAGAAGGAGTGACAAGAATTTGGGTTACTGATGAAACTCCAGTAGGCTTTTTAGGAGGAATGAGTGGCATGGGTAAAGTAACCAATGGTATTATACCTCTAGATGAAAATACGATGCTAATGGAAATGAATCATACTTCTAACAAAGATAAAAAGGGCGCTTTTAGTATGGTTTGTACAGATATTAAACAACAAAACCTAGTTATTAACAAAAGTGAATACAAAGCTCAAGGTTTTTCTAACAACTAAAAACAAAGCATCATGAAAAAAATACTATTCATACTAGCAATAGTGTATTGCTTTAGTATACCACATACGGTGAGTCAAATAGATCTTGATGACATTGTAGGAGCTGTAAAAGATGGGTTTGGAAAACCTGCACAAACTACTGAAAAAAAAGATGATAAAAAAGTTGTAAATGATCTAAACGATGAAGTAACTAAAAAATTAGACGATCCTAAACTTAAAATGTTAATGGGAAATTTTTCTGAAGCTTTAAATAAATTCTCCAACGAATCTAAAACAGGAAAATGTTTACAAATAATGGGAGCCTACGCTGAAGTTTTAGCCTATTGTGATTTAAGGGCTGAAACCGAAAGCGATCCTTGTAAAAAGAAAGATTGGTTAGGTATAGAATCTATGATACTTTTTGCTGGCACTGCCATTAATTACTGCCCACAAGAATTTTATGGACTCTCTGATGAGGAGGCCGATGAAAATGACCAAACACAAACATATATGGAATATGATGAAAAAATTAAAAATTATTTTTGGGGATATGTAGCTAACACTATTGCAAAAGGTTTTAAACTATATGGAATAAAAGATATACAGGAAATTAAACATATGTATAGTGACGACTATATTCTTACCGAATCAGAGTATAAGAAGTATTGTCCTCAATGCGAAATAAAATATACAGATTTAACCTACGAAACAAAAAAATTCATCACAGATTTGGTTCGTTATCCAAATATTGATGATTATGATGAAAATTTAGATTCACACTTTCTACTTTATAAAAAATTCTATGCTACTAATAAACAATTAGGTATCGTAATTCCTAAAGACCAAGGTAATATGGTAGACTTTGTTGGAAAAATGTTCACTCCAGAGTTTCTAGTAAAAAAAACACTTGAAATAGCAAATGAAAACGGAAAGCTTAAATGCATACCTAAATAACAACTATACAAATGAAATCACAAAAAACATATTTTATCATACTGTGTTTATTCTTTATTTGGTCATGCAATACCGATAAAAAAGAAAGCAAAGAAATTCTTCAAGAAACTGTTAAAGCAGTAAAAAAAGCATCTAAGACTAATGATTTTAGAGAACGTTTAAAAGCTACAGAACCAGCCACTGAAGCACAACTTAAAAACTGGTTACCTGAAAACTTGGGTGATTTTAAAAGAGAAACATTTACAACAAGTCGTATTTCACAAAATGATATTGCTTCAGCAGGAGCTATTTATAAAAACGATGAAAATCATAAACTAGAAATTTCTATTGTAGATGGAGCAAGTAAAGACGGTTTACTAGCTATAAACACTCATTACATGGCTCAAAACATGAAAATTAATAGCAAAAAAGCATCTGGCTACGAAAAAACCTATGAACGAAACGGATTAAAAGTTTTAGAAACCTATGTAAAGAAAGATAACTTTTACAGGATGTTATTTTTATATGACATGCGCTTTGGTATAACTGTAGAAAGTTATGGTCTAAATAATGATGAACTCTGGAAAATCATTGAAGAATTAGACTACAGCAAGCTTCGCGACTAGAAAAAGTAAAAAACAACCGTCTCAAATAAAATAATCTTTAACAACTATCTAAATTTTCTAATATGAAAAACTTTAACCAAAACATAAAAATTAGGTATATACCTATAGTTCTTCTTACCTTTTTTCTACTAACAAGCTGTCAAGAAGAGACATTACAAGAAAATATCATTTCAAACAACAAGAATCAAAAGCAAAAAACAAATCCAAATGAAACATATGCATTTAGCGGAACAGTGTATGATATATCTGCTGCTCCCGATGGTAGTATCATGGTTGCTGTAAATGGTACGGATTCTAAAACTATTCAAGTAATCAAAAATGGTCAAATAAAAACAATGACTTCTATTAATTCTGTTAGTAATATTCAAGGAATAGCCTCCATTGGCAGTGGAAATGCTTTTGTAACGACAGGAGGTACCGATTTAGCACAAAATGGAGAACTTTATAAAATATCTAACGGGAATGCAAAAATTGTTGCAAACCTAGCTGCTTTTGAACATAATAACGACCCAGATGCATTTGAAGGTTTGCAATGGAAAAATCAACTTTGTGAAGCTATTGATGGCTTTAGTGCTGGCCCTCAAAATAATCCGTATAAAGTAACAACATTAGACGAAGAAACAGTTTTAGTAGCAGATGCTGCCGGTAATACAATTTTATATGCAACTTCTGAAGGTGAGGTAGATTACAAAGCTATTCTATCCCCTCCTTTAAATGAAGAAGGAAATCATCTTGTACGTTGGTATACCGGTGAAGATGAAAATATAGAATGTTATGTTCAACCTGTACCAACATCAGTAGTTGTAGGACCAGACGGTTATATTTATATAGGCGAATTAACAGGTGCTTTGGCAGAAGGTCTTCCTATTGGTCGTTCACGTATATGGAAATTACCTGCAAATGCAACACATGCCGTTTGTGATGAAGAAAACCCTGTTGGTGATTGTAATGTGCTTATTAACGGATTAACCTCAGTAATTGATGTAGAAATTGGTCCAGACGGAATGCTGTATGTAGTTGAATTAGACGAGAATAGTTGGTTTTCTTTACTTGGAATTCCTGGTATAAATCCAATTGGAGGTACTATAAGTCGCTACTATTTAGATGGAACCTTTGATAAAACAGTTTCTAACTTAAGCTTACCAGGTGCCATTACTTTTGATAAGAAAGGAAATTTATGGGTACTAGAAAACCTGAGTACTGTTAGAGTTTTAGAGTTCTAATTATTTTACAAAGATGAAAGCAATAACAAGCACATTTTTACCAAATCATAACCATTCAGAGTTAAGTTTAAAAAAAGTAAAAAATCATAAAAGCGACTATTGCTTTTCTTTAATTACTGGTGCAAGCAAAGGTTTAGGTAAAGAGTATGCTTTACATTTAGCAGAACTAGGTCATAATTTAATTTTAACTAGTCTACCTAATGAAAACCTTTCAGAACTATGTGAAATAATTAAAAATCTAAACACGAAAATTAAAGTTTATTATTTTGAAGTTGATCTATCCAATGCAGAAGAAATAAAAGAATTTACGAGTATAATTAACCAAGCATTTAATATAAATGTGTTAATCAACAATGCTGGGATTGGTGGAACAAAAAAAATAGATAAAGTACCAACTGATTATCTACTTAATATTATAGATGTAAATATAAAAGCTGGTGTTATACTTACTCATCAGCTTTTACCTAATTTAAGGAAACAACATAAATCTTATATTTTAAATGTATCTAGTGTCGCAGCTTTTTCCCCTGTAGGATACAAAACAGTATACCCTGCATCGAAAGCTTTTATTCATTGGTTTTCTCTTGGATTGGCTGAAGAACTTAAAAACTCTAATATTAGCGTAAGTGTAATAACACCAGGTTCAATGAAAACTAACCCAGAAGTTACTTCTAGGATTAATTCTCAAAACTTCATCGGAAAAAGTATTGTTTTAGATCCAAAAATGGTAGCAAGAAAATCAATACAAAAAATGCTTCATAAAGAATCTTTGATTTTATTAAATCCTATTAGTTATTTCATCACTATGCTACTTCCTTTAAGGTTCAAAATAAGAATACTTACCAAATTGATTAAAAAAGAGTTACAAGAATGAAAACAATTTTTCTTACAGGTCTAAATGGATTATTAGGAACTAATATTTGCCATGAATTACTAGATAGTAACTTTAAAGTCATTGGACTTTTAAGAAATAAAAAAAAATACTTTGGAAAAATACATTCTAATTTAAAAATTATTGAAGGAGATTTATTTGATGATTTCAAAATTCAATTTGAAAAAATTGATTGTATTATCCATACTGCAGCAATTACAGATCAAAATATATTAAATTACAATACCTATAAAAAAATTAATTGTAATGCATCTTTACATTTAATTAAATGCGCTATCGAAAGTGAGGTTAAGCAATTTATTTTTGTAAGTAGTGCTAATACAATTCAAAACAATTACTGTTCAAAAACAGATGTTTATTCATTTATTAGTAAATCATTTTATGCAAAGAGTAAAAAAGAAGCTGAAAACGATTTATTACAATATAAAGACAAAATAAATATCACTATTATTAACCCAACGTTCATGATTGGTGCTTATGACTCAAAACCTAGTTCAGGTAAAATAATATTAATGGGATGGAAAAAAAAGATAGTTTTTTACCCACCTGGGGGTAAAAATTTCATTCACGTTCAAGATGTTTCTACTCAAATTGTAAAATTAATAAACACTGGAATATCTGGTAAAAAATATTTATTAGCTAACAAAGATTTAAGCTATAAAGAATTTTATAATTTATTAAATACTGTTACTCAGCAAAACCCAACAATGATACAAATTCCTGAATTTTTCTTAATAGCATTAGGATACTTAGGAAATATATTAAGAACTTTTCGTATAAAATCTAGTCTTAATTCAACAAATGCTAAAATTTTATGTACTAAAAATTATTTTTCTAACAATATGTCAATAATGCATTTACATCTTAACCTTCAATCCATTGATAAAGCTATAATTGATGCTGTAGATTATTACGCTAAAAACAAATTATAATGATGAACAAAATACTTTTATTAACGACACTCTTTATCTCATTAATAAATCTACAAGCACAGAATAAACTTTTAGATTCTATTAATTCACTTCAAGAGTTTGTTTACTTATCAAAAAAAGGAAAATGGAAAGAGGTAAAAAAGAAAAAAGGGATAAGCCTTAATTACAGAGATTTGATTTTCAATGACACCATCAAAACAAGGCTTTTATCTGCAAAATTTAAATTAAATTCTAACAATTTCGACTCAGTAATATATCACTTAAAACTACCAAAACATATCAAACTTTGGAATAATGGTATAAGAGATATTAATATCTTAAAAAGTGAGGATTCATATTGGGTTTCGCATGCCATATATGATATACCTTTCCCTTTTAAACAAAAAGATTTAGTTACATATTCTACAATATCCAAGAAAGATAGTTTTTTAATTCTTTCTTCTAAATCTCTCCCTAATTTTATAAAACCTCAAAAAGGAGTTACTAGAGAAGGTTATAATTTATCAGAATGGCGATTAAAATTATCTACAAATAGTACTATAGATGTAGAGTTTTGTGCTCTTTCATTGACTAAATCAAAAATTCCAAAATTCTTAAGAGATCCAATTTTACAAAGAATCTTAGTAAAGTCATTTGCAAACCTTAAAGAAAGTTTTAATAAAAAAAACAATTCAAATCTAAACTAAACCTTCCCCTTATACTCCTTCTCAACTACCTAAATATATTAAATTAACTGAGATTATTACTTTCTGTATCGGTAAATAGATTTTTACTTTTTCTATATTAATTTTTATATTCTTATTCTGAACTAATCAACCTTATACTATTCAAATTATAATTAAATTGGTCCTGAAGGTATGTTGTAGAGCTAGATTAAAATAGTTGGTTTTCGTTATTTGGAAACCCAGGATTACCATCAATTAGTAGAATCATTAGTCGTTTTACCACTTAAATGGAACTTTTGATGCATCAGTAACGAACTTAAGTTTACCAAGAGCCATAACTTTCTATAAAAAAGGAAAAATCTGGGTATTAGAAAATCTAAGCACAAGAACATAATTTTTTAATATTATAGAGATCACTCTATTAGAATTTCCTATTAAGGATATGCTATAATATTCTAAAAAAAAGGCAAAAAAAAACCTCAATCTATTAAAAGATTGAGGTTTAAAAGAAAGGCAACGACCTACTCTCCCACCAGTGGCAGTACCATCGGCGCTAATGGGCTTAACTTCTCTGTTCGGAATGGTAAGAGGTGAGCCCCATTGCGATAATCACCTTAAATCGTTGCAGTATATTTCAACTGTATAAGTTAACATATTAGTAAAATCATATCATAAATTATCAAAGAGTTTGCTCCCGGTCCGAAGACCGGGATACGTACATAAGCCTATGGGTTATTAGTACTACTCAGCTACATACATTACTGCACTTACACTTATAGCCTATCAACGTGGTGATCTTCCACGACCCTTTAAAGAAATCTCATCTTGTGGTGGGTTTCGCGCTTATATGCTTTCAGCGCTTATCCCTTCCCGACGTAGCTACTCTGCAGTGCCCCTGGCGAGACAACAGATACACTAGAGGTCAGTCCAACTCGGTCCTCTCGTACTAAAGTCAGATCCACTCAAATTTCTAACGCCCACAGCAGATAGAGACCGAACTGTCTCACGACGTTCTGAACCCAGCTCGCGTGCCACTTTAATGGGCGAACAGCCCAACCCTTGGGACCTTCTCCAGCCCCAGGATGTGACGAGCCGACATCGAGGTGCCAAACCCCCCCGTCGATGTGAGCTCTTGGGGGAGATCAGCCTGTTATCCCCGGAGTACCTTTTATCCTTTGAGCGATGGCCCTTCCATGCGGAACCACCGGATCACTATGCTCTACTTTCGTACCTGATCGACCTGTATGTCTCTCAGTCAAGCTCCCTTATGCCATTGCACTCTACGCACGGTTACCAAGCGTGCTGAGGGAACCTTTAGAAGCCTCCGTTACTCTTTTGGAGGCGACCACCCCAGTCAAACTACCCACCACGCACTGTTCTCATTACTGAGTTAGGCTCTAGATAAGCAAAGGGTGGTATTTCAAGGATGACTCCACAACGCCTAGCGACGCTGCTTCAAAGTCTCCCACCTATCCTACACATTACTTATCCAAAGTCAATACGAAGCTATAGTAAAGGTTCACGGGGTCTTTTCGTCCCGCTGCGGGTAATCGGCATCTTCACCGATACTACAATTTCACCGAGCTCATGGCTGAGACAGTATCCAGATCGTTGCACCATTCGTGCAGGTCGGAACTTACCCGACAAGGAATTTCGCTACCTTAGGACCGTTATAGTTACGGCCGCCGTTTACTGGGGCTTCATTTGATTGCTTCGCCGAAGCTAACAACTCCACTTAACCTTCCAGCACCGGGCAGGTGTCAGGCCTTATACATCATCTTTCAATTTAGCAAAGCCCTGTGTTTTTGATAAACAGTCGCCTGGATCTTTTCACTGCGGCCCTACCGGAGTAGGGCGACTCTTCTCCCGAAGTTACGAGTCTATTTTGCCTAGTTCCTTAGCCATGAATCTCTCGAGCACCTTAGAATTCTCATCCCAACTACCTGTGTCGGTTTACGGTACGGGTTCTTATAACCTGAAGCTTAGAGGTTTTTCTTGGAAGATTTTAGGCACACTATCCACGCATCCGAAGACTTGTGGTACTATCACACTTCAGCTAAACCGGCGGATTTGCCTACCAGTCTAATACCTAAATGTTTCAACGAACTATTCCGTCAGTTCGCGGTGCTTTCACTACTCCGTCACCCCATCGCAGTTATAAGAAGTACAGGAATATTAACCTGTTGTCCATCGACTACTCCCTTCGGATTCGCCTTAGGTCCCGACTAACCCTCAGCTGATTAGCATCGCTGAGGAAACCTTAGTCTTTCGGTGAGGGGGTTTCTCGCCCCCTTTATCGTTACTTATGCCTACATTTTCTTTTCTATACGTTCCAGCATGCCTCACAGCACACCTTCAGCACATATAGAATGCTCCCCTACCACTTTAATAAGTCCATAGCTTCGGTAATATGTTTATGCCCGATTATTATCCATGCTCGACCGCTCGACTAGTGAGCTGTTACGCACTCTTTAAATGAATGGCTGCTTCCAAGCCAACATCCTAGCTGTCTGGGCAGTCAAACCTCGTTTTTTCAACTTAACATATATTTGGGGACCTTAGCTGATGGTCTGGGTTCTTTCCCTCTCGGACATGGACCTTAGCACCCATGCCCTCACTGCTGAAAAACATTTTATAGCATTCGGAGTTTGTCAGGAATTGGTAGGCGGTGAAGCCCCCGCATCCAATCAGTAGCTCTACCTCTATAAAACTTTTAATCAACGCTGCACCTAAATGCATTTCGGGGAGTACGAGCTATTTCCGAGTTTGATTGGCCTTTCACCCCTACCCACAGGTCATCCAAAGACTTTTCAACGTCAACTGGTTCGGTCCTCCACTGTGTGTTACCACAGCTTCAACCTGCCCATGGGTAGATCACTCGGTTTCGCGTCTACTACTACTAACTATATTCGCCCTATTCAGACTCGCTTTCGCTTCGGCTCCGATCCTTAAAATCTTAACCTTGCTAGTAACAGTAACTCGTAGGCTCATTATGCAAAAGGCACGCCGTCACACAGTAAATGTGCTTCGACCGCTTGTAGGCGTACGGTTTCAGGTTCTCTTTCACTCCCTTACTTAGGGTTCTTTTCACCTTTCCCTCACGGTACTAGTTCACTATCGGTCTTTCAGGAGTATTTAGCCTTACCGGATGGTCCCGGTGGATTCATACAGGATTACACGTGTCCCGCACTACTCAGGGTACTGCTATATCCTCTTCGATTACCTATACGAGACTATCACTCTCTGCGGTTCGTCTTTCCAAACGATTCTAGTTCTCTAAGATTCTAATGTCGCAGCCCTACAACCCCAATATTGCCGTAACAACATTGGTTTGGGCTAATCCGCGTTCGCTCGCCACTACTAACGGAATCACTTTTGTTTTCTCTTCCTCTGGTTACTTAGATGTTTCAGTTCACCAGGTTTGCTCACCCGAAGGTGTGACATGTCTTCAACATGACGGGTTGCCCCATTCGGAAATCTACGGATCATAAAATATGTGCTTCTCCCCGTAGCTTATCGCAGCTTATCGCGTCCTTCATCGCCTCTGAAAGCCTAGGCATCCTCCATACGCCCTTATTTAGCTTATTGTACTTTTTGCTGTAGTATAAATACTACAACGAGCTCTTTATAATTCTTGTTCTTATAAAAATATTTTGTTAGATTTCTCTAACTCTCTATCTTGATTCTTTACGATATCATTTTACCAATATGTCAATGAACGTGGCGAATCGCCACTGATAAGTATTTA
Organism: Tenacibaculum aestuarii; assembly: GCF_964510395.1. Classification (NCBI taxonomy): domain Bacteria; kingdom Pseudomonadati; phylum Bacteroidota; class Flavobacteriia; order Flavobacteriales; family Flavobacteriaceae; genus Tenacibaculum; species Tenacibaculum aestuarii. The sequence continues at coordinate 536,421 of NZ_CAZEFY010000001.1, read as the reverse complement.
TCAGTACAATTCGTGCAACACTCTGAAACAATATTTATTATTGCCTCCAGGTGCTACCTGGTGGAGAATATCGGAGTCGAACCGATGACCTCTTGCGTGCAAGGCAAGCGCTCTAGCCAGCTGAGCTAATCCCCCTTTTCTTTTCAGTAGTCAGCTATCAGTTAACAGTTATCAGTTAATTGATGACCTATACGTCAACTTGGGATACCCAACTTCTAAAATTTCCTTTCAACTAATCTCTTTAAAATTGTAGTCTCGGGCAGACTCGAACTGCCGACCTCTACATTATCAGTGTAGCGCTCTAACCAGCTGAGCTACGAGACTGTCTTAGACAGCTTAGATATTTTATATCAAACATCTAAAATTCTCTTTTTTAAGATCTTAGTCTATTTTTTAAAATTAACAGCAAAGAGTAAAATTAACCTCTTATGTAACTCACCATCTTTCTCTAGAAAGGAGGTGTTCCAGCCGCACCTTCCGGTACGGCTACCTTGTTACGACTTAGCCCTAGTTACCAGTTTTACCCTAGGCAGCTCCTTGCGGTAACCGACTTCAGGCACCCCCAGCTTCCATGGCTTGACGGGCGGTGTGTACAAGGCCCGGGAACGTATTCACCGGATCATGGCTGATATCCGATTACTAGCGATTCCAGCTTCACGGAGTCGAGTTGCAGACTCCGATCCGAACTGTGATATGGTTTATAGATTCGCTCCTTTTCGCAAAGTGGCTGCTCATTGTCCATACCATTGTAGCACGTGTGTAGCCCAGGACGTAAGGGCCGTGATGATTTGACGTCATCCCCACCTTCCTCACGGTTTGCACCGGCAGTCTCGCTAGAGTCCTCAGCTTTACCTGCTAGCAACTAACGATAGGGGTTGCGCTCGTTATAGGACTTAACCTGACACCTCACGGCACGAGCTGACGACAACCATGCAGCACCTTGTAAAGTGTCCGAAGAAAAAGCTATCTCTAGCCCTGTCACTCTACATTTAAGCCCTGGTAAGGTTCCTCGCGTATCATCGAATTAAACCACATGCTCCACCGCTTGTGCGGGCCCCCGTCAATTCCTTTGAGTTTCAATCTTGCGATCGTACTCCCCAGGTGGGACACTTATCACTTTCGCTTAGTCACTGAGGTAAACCCCAACAACTAGTGTCCATCGTTTACGGCGTGGACTACCAGGGTATCTAATCCTGTTCGCTCCCCACGCTTTCGTCCATGAGCGTCAGTATATACGTAGTAGACTGCCTTCGCAATCGGTATTCTAAGTAATATCTATGCATTTCACCGCTACACTACTTATTCTATCTACTTCCGTATAACTCAAGTCAACCAGTATCAAAGGCAGTTCCATAGTTAAGCTATGGGATTTCACCTCTGACTTAATTGACCGCCTGCGGACCCTTTAAACCCAATGATTCCGGATAACGCTTGCACCCTCCGTATTACCGCGGCTGCTGGCACGGAGTTAGCCGGTGCTTATTCTTACAGTACCGTCAAGGTCGTACACGTACGACTGTTTCTTCCTGTATAAAAGCAGTTTACAACCCATAGGGCAGTCTTCCTGCACGCGGCATGGCTGGTTCAGAGTTGCCTCCATTGACCAATATTCCTCACTGCTGCCTCCCGTAGGAGTCTGGTCCGTGTCTCAGTACCAGTGTGGGGGATAATCCTCTCAGACCCCCTACCTATCGTTGCCATGGTAAGCCGTTACCTTACCATCTAGCTAATAGGACGCATAGTCATCTTGTACCGATAAATCTTTAATAAAAAAGTGATGCCACTTCTCTACACTATGGAGTATTAATCTTCATTTCTAAAGGCTATCCTCCTGTACAAGGCAGATTCTATACGCGTTACGCACCCGTTCGCCGGTCGTCAGCGGTGCAAGCACCCTGTTACCCCTCGACTTGCATGTGTTAAGCCTGCCGCTAGCGTTCATCCTGAGCCAGGATCAAACTCTTCATTGTAAAATCTTTAATTATTTTAAATGTTAAGTTCCAAAAGAATTTTTTCGGTAATCTAACCTAAATTAGATCGCCGTGGTAATTCTACTCTTTTAATTACGCTGTCAATTTCAATATTTTCAATGAACTTGGCAAGTCGCCAATAACAAGTCTTAAACTCATCTCTTTAACTCAACCTTCTTGTAGAAACACTAGAATCGAACTAGTAGCTTATCGCTTCCCAAAATCTCTGTGATCGTAACCGCTTTCTTAAAGCGGGTGCAAACATACAAACTCTTTTTATTCTGACAAAAACTTTTTTGAAGTTTTTTTTCGTTTGTTTCGCTACACTATTTTAATGAACTATCCCCGTTAAAATCGGACTGCAAAGATACTACATTTACTTTAAATAAAACAAGAAAAAACTACAATATTTTTTAACCTTTTCTTTACTTATCTTACACCCTATTTTAATGAACTCTTACTAACTTCTTAGCTTACCGCTTTTCCGTTTGCGGGTGCAAATATAGATACCTTTTTTCTTATAACAAGCACTTTTTTTGCCTTTTTTCTAAAGCTTTTTTTAATACTTTAAAAATTAACGATTTACATGTGAAAGTTTTCTGAATGCATTATTAAGCTACTATCATTTATCTTCTAAAACAGAGAAACTTTCTACGAATTTCAGAAACATCTTATCATTAAAAAGATATGAAACACTAACGGAGCCTAGTATTCAAAACACTTAAAACCTTTGCAAATAGTCATTATTAAGCATAATATCTCGAAACAAAATTTGTCTTAGAAATACCTTATATATATATTGTATTAAAAATGCTTTTACAATATCTTTGCAATTCAAAATTTCCACTTGTAAGGAAATTACATATAACACATATATATAATGATTAAGATTACATTGCCTGACGGGAGCGTCAAAGAATTTGAAAAGAACAGCACTCCAATGGATGTTGCGAAAAGTATTAGTGAAGGTTTAGCTAGAAATGTTATTTCTGCAAGTTTTGAAGGAAAAACCATTGAAACCACCACCCCACTTACCACAGACGGCTCGTTAGTATTATATACTTTTAATGACACAGCAGGAAAGAAAGCTTTTTGGCATTCTTCTGCTCACGTATTAGCACAAGCTATTCAAGATTTTTATCCGAACGCAAAGTTAACTATTGGGCCTGCTATTGAAAATGGTTTTTATTATGATGTTGATTTTGGAGACGAAACTATTTCTGAAAAAGATTTTGATAAAATAGAAAAGAAATTTTTAGAGCGTGCTCGTGAAAAAGCTGAATTTAAAATGCGTTCTATTTCTAAAGCTGATGCTTTAGCTTACTATAAAGCACAAGATAACCAATATAAGGTAGAACTTATTGAAGGTTTAGAAGATGGTGATATCACTTTTTGTGATCATAGTGACTTTACCGACTTATGTCGTGGAGGTCATATTCCGAATACTGGAATCATCAAAGCTGTAAAGATTATGAATGTTGCTGGCGCATACTGGCGTGGTGACGAAAAGAACAATCAGCTTACTCGTGTCTACGGAATCTCTTTTCCGAAGCAAAAAGAATTAAAAGAATATTTAGAACTTCTTGAAGAAGCTAAAAAACGTGATCATAGAAAACTTGGTAAAGAATTAGAGCTATTTACATTTTCTCAAAAAGTAGGACAAGGTTTACCTTTATGGTTACCAAAAGGAGCCGCTTTACGTAACCGATTAGAAGATTTCTTAAAAGCTGCTCAAAAGAAAGCGGGGTATGAAATGGTTATGACTCCACATATTGGTCAGAAAGAATTATATGTTACTTCTGGACACTATGCTAAATATGGTGAAGATAGTTTTCAACCAATTACTACTCCAAAAGAAGACGAGGAATTCTTGTTAAAACCGATGAACTGTCCGCATCACTGTGAGGTATACAACCACAAACCTTATTCATATAAAGATTTACCAAAACGCTTTGCTGAGTTTGGTACTGTATATAGATATGAGCAAAGTGGAGAACTACATGGTTTAACTCGTGTACGTGGGTTTACTCAAGATGATGCACATATTTTCTGTACTCCTGAACAATTAGATGAAGAATTCAAAAATGTAATTGACCTTGTATTATATGTATTCGGATCATTAGGTTTTGAAAACTTTACTGCTCAGGTTTCTATCAGAGATATGGAAAACCCAGATAAATATATAGGTTCTATTGAAAATTGGGAAAAAGCTGAACAAGCAATTATCAATGCAGCTAAAGATAAAGGTTTAGATTATGTGATTGAAGAAGGTGAAGCTGCCTTTTATGGTCCGAAGTTAGACTTTATGGTAAAGGATGCTTTAGGTAGAAGTTGGCAATTAGGAACTATTCAGGTAGATTACAACTTACCAGAACGTTTCGATTTACATTATAAAGGAGCCGATAACCAATTACACCGCCCTGTAATGATTCACCGTGCACCGTTTGGTTCTATGGAACGTTTTATTGCTGTTTTATTAGAGCACACTGGTGGAAATTTCCCACTTTGGCTAACTCCAGAACAAGTTATTATACTGCCAATCAGTGAGAAATATCAAAATTATACCAAAAAAGTTTTAACTTTGTTGGAAAATTCCGAAATTCGCGCCCTCGTTGATAATCGCAACGAGAAGACAGGAAGAAAGATTCGTGATGCCGAAGTTAACAAAATACCATTTATGGTAATTGTTGGTGAACAAGAAGAAAAAGATGGCACAGTATCTGTAAGGAAACATGGCGAAGGAGACCTAGGAACATTTACTATAGAAGAATTCATTTCTCTAATACAGAATGAAGTTAGTAAAACATTGGTTCCTTTCGGAAGTTAAAAAATAGATAGTAATTTTAAATTTATAAGTCATAGCAATTAGAAGAAAAGGCGGAAGAAAACCCGCAAGAGTAATTAAAGAAGATCAACATAGAATTAACGATAGAATTAAATATGTTGACGAAGTTCGTCTTGTAGGCGATAACGTAGAAGTAGGTGTATACCCTTTAGCTAAAGCTAAAGAGATTGCACGAGAGTTAGAATTAGATTTAGTTGAGATTTCACCTAAAGCTGTTCCTCCTGTTTGTAAAGTTATTGATTACAAAAAGTTCTTATACGAGCAAAAGAAACGTGAAAAAGCTTTAAAAGCGAAAGCTACTAAAGTTACTGTAAAAGAAATTCGTTTCGGCCCTCAAACAGACGAACATGATTACGAATTCAAAAAGAAGCATGCTATTAAGTTCTTACAAGACGGAGCCAAATTAAAAGCTTTTGTATTCTTCAAAGGACGTTCGATTGTGTTCAAAGAACAAGGACAAATTTTACTATTAAAACTAGCTCAAGAACTAGAAGAATATGGTAAAGTAGAGCAAATGCCAAAATTGGAAGGAAAACGTATGATTATGTTTATTGCACCTAAAAAGACAAAATAGACAAATCTATAACGATAATATAAGCAAGATAAAACTAAAGATCAGAGATGCCTAAAATTAAAACAAAATCTAGTGCCAAGAAACGTTTCAAGTTAACTGGTTCTGGAAAAATCAAAAGAAAGCACGCGTTTAAAAGCCACATCTTAACAAAGAAGTCTAAAAAACGTAAGCTTGCATTAACACACGCTACATTAGTACATAAGTCTGATGAAGCTAACATTAAGCAACAATTAGTATTAAAATAATTGTTAGCTAGGTAGTAAATTAATTATTAACCATGGAGTTGGGCCATAAAGAGTTTTAAGTTTTGAGTTTATAGTTTTCAGTTAAATACAACTAAAACTAAACACTTAAAATTATATAAACCGCCTACTACAAAAACACATTTGAATTATGCCAAGATCAGTAAATTCAGTAGCTTCAAGAAATAGAAGAAAGAAAATCTTGAAGCAAGCAAAAGGTTACTTTGGACGTCGTAAGAACGTTTACACAGTAGCAAAGAACGCGGTTGAAAAAGGAATGCTTTATGCATACCGTGACCGTAAAAACAACAAGAGAAACTTCCGTTCATTATGGATTCAACGTATCAACGCTGGAGCTCGTCAGTTCGGAATGTCTTACTCACAGTTTATGGGTAAAGTTAAAGCTAATAACATCGAGTTAAACCGTAAGGTTTTAGCTGATTTAGCTATGAACAACCCAGAAGCTTTTAAGGCCATTGTAGAGAAAGTAAAATAAGTTTCATAACCTTGCTTATACTAAAAACCCAAACCTAAACGTTTGGGTTTTTTTAAACCATCTTATATTCATCAATTGAAATAAAATACCAATCCTATGAAATTTTTCAAAATAGCATTCATCTTTATTTTTACTCAAAGTATTATCGCTCAAGAAAATCTTCCTGAACAACCAAATACTGTTGAGAACCAATTTAATGAGCTTTATAAAAAATCGAACAATTACCAGATTTATAAAGTAATAAAGAAGAATGAATACTTAAGACTTCAAAAAAGTATATTAGACAGCATAAAGGTAATTAAAACAGATGCTGCCTCTAAACAAGTTAAAATAAACGAACAACAAAAAAGTATTACTGAGTTACAAACAAAAATTGATACTTTAAATACAGATTTAGCTACTTCTATCGGTAAAGAAGATGCAATTTCATTTATTGGAATTCCTTTAGATAAGGCTACCTATAACACTATTGTATGGGGTATTATTTTCGCACTACTAGCTGGATTAGCTTTCTTTATTTATCGTTTTAACAATAGTAATGTAGTTACTAAAGAAACTAAGAGTTTATTGGCTGATACTGAAGAAGAGTTTGAACAGTACAAAAGAAAGTCTATAGAAAAAGAACAAAAATTACGTAGACAATTACAAGATGAAATAAACAAACAACGTGGTGTAAATTAATCACACACTCGTTAACATAAAAAACAACCCTCATTCGGCTACTTCTGTAACCTAAGGGTTGTTTTTTGGTTTAATCCCGTACATTTTTTGATAATTTTGTCGTTGATAAAAAAACTATTTGAAATTATTATACTTAACAAAGTAATGAAAAAGAATTTAACACTCTTACTTATTTTCACTTTTCTAAACGTATTAGGCCAAACAAAATACGAAATCAAAGGTTTTTCAGAAAAATATAAAGGACTCTTGTCTATTGAAAAAGGTTATGAAAATGAAATTTTTAAAAAAGGAAGTGTTGCTGTATTTGAATCTAAAACAAATACCAAAATTATAGAAATTCATTCCGACGAATTAACTTTTGAATTAGAAACCATAGGGATTGTTAAAACAAACATTTTAGAACTTCCTTACGGAGAACAGAGTATTTTAATATATAAAGACTTCAATTTTGATGGTGTTAAAGATTTAGCCATTATGGATGGGCAATTCAGTTGTTACCATGGTCCATCTTTTAGAATATACCTCGAAATTAATAATAAACTAACCTTTAGTCCTGAATTTACTCGATTAGCACAAGAATATTGTGGTATGTTTCAAACGAATGACAAAACAAAAACCATCCACACTATTACAAAAAGTGGTTGTTGCTGGCATCAATATTCAACTTTTAAAGCAGTTAACAATGTTCCCACTCCTACTCTAATCATAGAAGAAAATGCTGGTTCCGCTCCTTTTTATTCTACTACTACAACCAAATGGAATGGAAATAAAAAAAGTACAAAAACTACTAAAACACTAGATTTAGAATATGATGAGCTTTCTGAAATATTATCATTTAATCTTATTAAAAACCAAAAGCAAGTTGTTCTATTTAGCATGAATGAACTAGACCTTAATTACGCTTTGATTAAACCTGATGGGGCTGTGGAATTCTCATTCCCAATTGAAATGATGGAAGGAGATTATAATTTCAAGCTTAATAAAACAGAAAATACATTGACCTTTAAAAACAAAGGTGCTACTTATGAAATTTACCAAACTAGTAAAGAAGGTAAAATTAATAACATCGGAATATTTGTTACGGTAAATGGTAAGAAGTACGACTTAAAAGGAGATTTGAACTCTATAGAAGGAAGTCTAGAAGCTCTAAAAAGCATAAAACTAAACAATCTTATCACTGAATAGATTCTAATTTTAAACAAAAAAATCCCGAGTTTATCACTCGGGATTTTTTTTACACTAAAAACTGTTGTAATCGGTTAGAAAAATACTCCCAACCACCTTTACAGCTCTCTCTTGTAAACTCAGGGATATTCATCCCCGAAAAATGTTCTATTCCTAGAGCAGTAATTGTAAAATCCGTTTTACTATCTGATATTGATTTCAATTCAAAAGTTACAAACATACTTGCATCTACATATTCAGGATATTTCCATTCGCAAACAGTTTTTTGCTCCTCAACAACTTCTACTACCTTCCAAACATGTAAAAAATTTCGTTCTTCAGATTGTACGTTAAACTCTGTTGTAAATCCGACTACAGGTTCAAAAGCAGGAATATTTTCAAAAAACCACTCAATCATCAAAGAATGATTAGTAATTGCTTTCCATACTTCATTAACCGAAGCATTAATTATTTTGGCTACAATAATAGGTTCCATGCTTATGATAATCCTGAGATTACACCTTTGTTATCAATTTTCATATTTTCTGAAGCAGGAATTGCAGGCAACCCAGGCATACGCATCATTTTCCCTAAAATAGGAATGATAAATTGTGCACCTGCAGCAATTTCTATTTCACGAACATTTACAGTAAATCCTTCTGGTCTTCCTATTAAACTTTCATTATCTGAAAAAGACTTTTGAGTTTTAGCCATACAAATAGCAAAATCATTAAAACCTAATCGATCTATTCTTCTCAAGTTTAATTCTGCTTTTTTATCATAGGTTACTCCAGAAGCTCCGTAAATTTCTTTAGCAATCTTTTCTATTTTTTCTTTTACAGGACTTTTCCAATCATACAACGGTTTGTATTGGGTAGCCTTGTTTTCAACTACATCAACAACAGCCTCTGCTAATTTTTTTGTTCCTTCACCTCCCTTTGCCCATCCTTCTGAAACAACTGCTTGTACACCTAAACTAGCACAAGCCTCAATTACATAGTTTACTTCTTCCTCAGTATCAGAAATAAAAGAATTGATGGCTACTACAGGCTCAATATTAAATTTCCTAATATTTTCAATATGCTTTTCTAGGTTTTTAAATCCATTCTGCACGCGCTCTAAACTTGGAGTATTGTATTCTTCTTTTGGCGAGCCTCCGTGATGACGCAACGCTCTAATTGTCGCAACTAACACCACACATTTCGGATTTAACCCTGCATATTGTGATTTAATATTCAAAAATTTCTCAGCTCCTAAATCTGCACCAAATCCTGCTTCTGTTACTACATAGTTTGATAACGACAATCCCATTTTAGTTGCAATAATAGTGTTTGTTCCTTGAGCAATATTAGCAAAAGGTCCTCCGTGAATAATCGCTGGATTCTCTTCTAACGTTTGTACTAAATTAGGTTTAATTGCATCTTTTAATAAAATAGCCATAGCATCTTGCGCTTTTAAATCGCGAGCAAAAACTGGCTTTTTATCAAAAGTAAATCCGATGAAAATATTTCCTAAACGCTCTTTTAAATCGTCAAAACTAGTTGCCATACAAAGAATCGCCATTACTTCAGATGCCGGTGTAATATTAAACCCATCTTCTCGTGGAATTCCATTTGCTGTACCTCCTAACCCAATAGTAATTTGACGTAACGCGCGATCGTTCATATCAATTACACGTTTCCATAAAATAGTTCTTGGATCAATATTTAAATTGTTAACACTACTCTGTAAATTGTTATCTATTAATGCTGACAATAAGTTATTTGCTTTTTCTATAGCATTGAAATCTCCTGTAAAATGTAAGTTAATATCTTCCATAGGAACTACTTGAGAGTATCCTCCACCTGCTGCACCTCCTTTAATACCAAAAACAGGTCCTAATGATGGTTCACGCAACACAACAGTAGCTTGTTTTCCTACTTTGTTTAATCCTTCTGTTAACCCTATAGAAACTGTTGTTTTTCCTTCACCTGCTGGTGTCGGAGTTAATGCTGTTACCAACACCAAGTTATTCTCTTTTATTTTTTCTTCGTCAATTAAATCAAGTGGTAATTTAGCTTTGTACTTCCCATACATTTCTAAGTTATCTTCACTTACTTTTAATTTACTAGCTATATGTTTAATATGTTGTAATTCTTTTGCTTGAGCAATCTCGATATCGGTTAAATGCGCCATGGCAAATTGTTTAAAATTTAAGTTATTTGTTTTTTTCTAAAAAGTAAGTAAATATACACAATATAATTCCCGCAAAAACTGACTTTTGTTAGCATTTATTCCCCAATTATTGCCTTATGACATAAATATGACAAAAGAATTCGCTTTTTTTTTAACGAAACGCTATATTTGCACGTTTTTAAAATAAAGTCGATTAAATTATTTACAATGCAAAACAAAGGATTAATTAAATTATTTGCTATACTTTTTGGTTTAGTAAGTATTTATCAATTATCGTTCTCGTTTTTCGCCAATAAGGTAGAAGACAGTGCGAAACAGTATGCGAAAGCAAATGTTAGTGATAACAACGGAAGAGCTTTAGCAAGATATGAAAGAAAATACTTAGATAGCGTAGCTAACAAAGAGGTAGTAAACTTAGGATTTGCTAAGTACTCTTACAACGACATCAAAGACAAAGAAATGAACCTTGGTCTTGATTTAAAAGGGGGTATTAATGCAATTTTACAGGTATCAGTAAAAGATATCTTAATCGGATTATCTAACGATTCTCAAAACACAACTTTTAAGCAAGCATTAAAGAATGCTGATGAAGCTCAAAAGAACAGTCAAGCGAATTACTTAGATTTATTCTACGATGAGTTCGAGAAATTAAGCAACGGTAACGTTAAATTAAGTGACCCAAGCATTTTTGGAACGAAAGCTTTACGTGATAAAATAGACTTCAACAAAACTAACGAGCAGGTTAAATCGACTTTACAAGAAGAAATCAACACTTCTATCAACACTGCTTTTGAAGTATTACGTAGCCGTATTGATAAATTCGGAGTTGTACAACCAAACATCCAACGTATAGGAAACTCTGGTAGAATTCAAGTAGAATTGCCAGGAGCGAAAGATATTGATCGCGCTCAAAAATTATTACAAAGTACTGCTGAATTACAATTTTGGGAAGTACACACCAATGCTGATGTACAAAACTTTTTCTTTACTGCGAATGCTAAAGTTGCTGAATTATTAAAAGATGATTCTGCTGTAGAAGAAGTTAAAGACACTACTAAAACGGCTGATAACATTGATGATTTATTAGGTGAGTCTGCTGATTCAACAAATGTTGAAACTCAAAAGAACTTATTTACTTACTTATACCCTAACGTAGCTCGAGGTCCTCAAGAAGTAAGTCCTTTAGTTGCACAAGCTAGAGTTCAGGACACTGCAAAAGTTAATAACTTTTTACACAATAAAGAAGTAAGAGCTTTATTACCTACCAACTTAAAATACACTAAGTTTTTATGGGATTATAAAGCACAACCAGGTGCTGATGGTAGCGAAATTATAAATTTATACGCTATTAAATCTAACAGAAAAGACAAAGCCCCTATTGATGGTGATGTTATTGCGGATGCAAAACAAGAATATGACCAAATGAGCAAGCCTGTAGTATCTATGCTAATGAATGCTTCAGGAACAAAACAATGGGCTAAAATGACAGCTGAAAACGTTGGTAAATTCGTTGCTGTTGTTTTAGATAATTACGTATATACAGCACCAAGTGTAAACCAAGTAATTTCTGGAGGTAGTACTCAAATTTCTGGAGGTTCTATGACCGTTACAGAAGCACAAGATATTGCAACAGTTTTAAAAGCTGGTAAATTACCTGCTCCTGCTAGAGCTATTCAAATTGAAGTAGTAGGACCATCTTTAGGTAAAGAATCTATCGATGCTAGTATGTGGTCATTTGGTTTAGCTATTATTTTAGTTTTAGTTTGGATGTTCTTATACTACGGTAGAGCTGGTATTTATGCTAACATTGCTTTAGTTGTAAACATCTTATTTATCTTCGGAATTTTAGCATCATTCAACTCTGTATTAACCTTACCAGGTATTGCGGGTATTATCTTAACCATTGGTATGTCGGTTGATGCGAACGTAATTATCTTTGAAAGAATTAAAGAAGCATTAAACGGAGGTAAAAACTTAGGTGACTCTGTAGAGGAAGGATTTAGTATTAAGGGAGCACTATCTGCTATTATTGATGCTAACATTACTACCTTATTAACAGGAGTAATCTTATACACTTTTGGTACAGGGCCAATTAAAGGATTCGCTTTAACGTTAATGATTGGTATTGCTACTTCTTTATTTACTGCTGTATTTATTACTCGTTTATTTATTGACGGTGCAGTTGCTAAAGGAACTAGTTTACCTTTCAACACTGGATTCTCTAAAAACTGGTTTAAGAACATCAACGTTGAATTCTTACAAAAGCGTAAAATCGCTTATATCGTTTCAGGATTCTTTATCGCTGTTGGTTTAGTTTCTATATTCACTGTAGGATTAAAACAAGGAGTTGATTTTAAAGGAGGTCGTTCTTATGTAGTTCGTTTCGACGAAGCTATGAAAGGTAACGAAGTAGCTGAAGAATTAAAAACTGTATTCGGTACTGCTCCTGAAGTTAAAACTTACGGATCTGATCATCAATTAAAAATTACTACTGCTTTTAAGATTGACGAAGAGGGTACTGAAGTTGATGAAGAAGTACAAACTGCTTTATACAATGGATTGAAATCTCACTTAGGAAATACTACCTATGAAGATTTCAAACCTGGTTTTGAAAAAGCAGGAAACGGAATTATGAGTTATATGAAAGTAGAACCTACAATTGCTGACGATATTAAGCAAGCTGCTTTATGGGCGGTATTAGGATCGTTAATCGTAGTGTTCTTATATATCTTATTACGTTTTAGAAAAATGGCGTATTCTATCGGTGCGGTAGTGGCTGTTTTCCACGATGTATTAGTAGTATTAGGTGTATTCTCTTTACTATACAAATTCATGCCATTTGATATGGAAATCGGTCAGTCGTTCATCGCTGCTATCTTAACCGTAGTGGGATACTCATTAAACGATACCGTGGTAATTTTTGATAGAATTAGAGAATTTACTGAAGGTAAAAATACGGTTACCGCTAACTTAGTAAACAAAGCATTATGTAGTACTTTAGGAAGAACTATCAACACCTCTTTAACAACATTATTAGTAATGTTAGCTATCTTCTTCTTTGGAGGAGACAGTATTAAAGGATTTATGTTCGCATTAATCGTAGGTGTGGTAGTAGGTACTTACTCTTCTTTATTCGTTGCAACACCAATTATGTTCGACGTTTCTAAGAAGGAAGAAAACAAATAAGTGCTACTTAAACATATATAAAACCGTTTTGAAGTTTATTCAAAACGGTTTTTTCATTTAATATCAAGAAACTATCTTTGCATTCTGATGAAAATTACAAAACTTCACGATTTATATTTTAAAGAGTTCATTTCAACAAATGAAATCTCTAGTATTGTTGCATCTTTAGCCAAACAAGTTAAAAATGATTTACCTAAAGACGAGGTTCCTGTTTTTATAGGAATTTTAAACGGCTGCTTTGTTTTTACTGCCGATTTTTTACGTCAATATAAAGGTGATTGTGAAATAAGTTTTGTAAAACTATCTTCTTATGAAGGTACTAGTTCAACAGAAAATGTAAAAAGTTTAATAGGTCTTAACGAAGACTTGACAGGACGTACTGTTATCATTTTAGAAGATATTATTGATACCGGAACAACCCTTCAAGAAATCTATGAGATTTTTTCTACAAAAAATTTAAAAGAATTAAAAATAGTTACACTTTTTTACAAGCCAGATGTATATCGTAAAGAATTGCATATAGACTATATCGGAAAAGGTATTGAAGATAAGTTTATTGTTGGTTACGGCTTGGATTATAAAGGTATTGGTAGAAATTTACCAGCTATTTATCAATTAACAACACAACCCAAAATGAAAAACATCGTATTATTCGGTCCTCCAGGTGCAGGAAAAGGTACTCAAGCAGAAATTTTAAAAGAAAAATACAATTTAGTACACATTTCAACAGGAGACGTATTCCGATTTAATATTAAAAATCAAACTGAATTAGGGTTATTAGCAAAAACATATATTGATGCTGGTGATTTAGTTCCTGATGAAGTTACAATTAACATGCTAAAAGAAGAGGTTAACAAAAATGCTGACGTAGCAGGATTTATTTTTGATGGTTTTCCTCGTACCGAATCTCAAGCAGAAGCTTTAGACGCATTTTTAGCTGAAAAAGGTGAGCGTATCAACGGAATGGTTGCTTTAGAAGTTCCAGAAGATTTATTAGTTAAGCGTATTTTAGAAAGAGGAAAAACAAGCGGTCGTTCAGATGATATGGATGAAAGTAAAATCCGTAATCGTTTTAACGAATACAACACTAAAACAGCTGTTTTAAAAGATTTTTACCAAGCACAAGGTAATTATTACGGAATAAACGGTGTAGGGTCTATCGATGATATTACACAACGTTTATCAGACGTATTTGATACATTATAAACAAACTAAAAGGTAAGGTTAAGGGCAAATGTTCTTTTGCCTTTTATCTTTAACCTAAAACCCAAAACAATGACTGAAGGAAATTTTGTCGACTATATAAAAATTTACGCATCATCTGGTAAAGGTGGTCGTGGATCTGCTCACTTACATCGCGAAAAATACATCGCGAAAGGTGGACCTGATGGTGGTGATGGTGGTCGAGGTGGTCACATTATATTACGTGGCGATAAAAATATGTGGACGCTTTTCCATTTAAAATTTAAACGTCACTTTAGAGCTGAACATGGTGGCGATGGTAGTGCTAGCCGAAGTACTGGTCATGATGGTGCAGACGTTGTGGTTCCTGTTCCGTTAGGAACTATTATCCGTGATGCCGATACTGACGAGATTTTACATGAAGTAATTGAAGACGGACAAGAAATCATCTTATTAGAAGGTGGTAAAGGTGGTCGTGGTAACTGGCACTTTAAATCATCTACCAACCAAACGCCTCGTTATGCCCAACCGGGTATTGACGGACAAGAAGGCTGGTTTCGTATCGAATTAAAAATTTTAGCCGATGTTGGTTTAGTAGGTTTCCCTAATGCAGGAAAATCAACTTTATTGTCGGTTATTACTGCTGCAAAACCAAAAATTGCAGATTATGCTTTTACAACCTTAAAACCTAATTTAGGAATTGTAGAATACCGTAATCACCAGAGTTTTGTCATGGCAGATATTCCTGGAATTATTGAAGGAGCAGCTGAAGGAAAAGGATTAGGACATCACTTTTTACGTCATATTGAACGTAACTCTACCCTACTCTTTTTAATTCCTGCCGATAGTGAGGATATTCAAAAAGAATACGACATTTTGTTGAATGAATTACGCAAGCACAATCCTGAATTGTTAGATAAAGATCGTTTATTAGCTATCTCAAAATCGGATATGTTAGACGACGAATTGAAAGAAGAAATTAAACAAGATTTACCAGAAGGTATTGAAACTATATTTATCTCATCTGTTGCCCAACTAGGCTTAATGGAACTAAAAGATAAATTATGGCAAATGTTGAATTAATTATTCTGCTAAATAATATTTATAAAAAGCAATCTCAAATGAGATTGCTTTTTTGTTTAAGCTTAATTTTTAAATTACTAAATTGGTGTAAAATTGGAAATAAGTCATTAAATAAATTCATTTCCTTAATCATATTAACCATAATTTGAAAATGTTTAAAGAAGAAAAAACAAGCGAAAAATCTAAAGAAATTAATTTTTGCCCGACTTGTAATTCAGTAGTTGAGACTGCCATAATTTATTCCTATGTTTCCGAGAACACAGTAAATGAAGATTTATGTGGATATATTACTGAAGTTTTTTTAAGTCAGTGTTTAAGGTGTAAAAATCCTTTTTTAAAAGAGAAAAATTTTCAAATAGCAGGAGGAGATGACTTTCTGACAAGCGAATTACAGTTTTTTCCAAACACCGAAAATGAGGCAATAAAAAATTGTCCTAAAATTGTATTTAATCCTTACAAAGAAGCTCTGAAATGTTATCGAGCTCACGCATACGATGCTTGCGTGATAATGTGTCGGAAAGGAATAGAGGCTATCTGTATTGACAAAGGAGAAAATAAAGGAGACTTGGCAAATAAATTGAAAAGTTTGAACTCGAAAGGAGTTTTAGAAAACACTCTTTATAATTGGGCGAACGAATTAAGATTAATTGGAAACGACGGAGCACATTCTCACAATCAAATTGTTAACCAACAAGATGCGAAAGAAGCGGTTGATTTTTTTGATGCCTTAATAACATATTTATACCATTTAGTAAATCAATACGAAAAATTAATTAAACGTCGAAAAAAATAAAAACTTTCGGGGCACTATGTATATTATTACTAATATGCTCATAAAACTCTACTATTTCACTCTCATTTAGTTTCTTTTGTTAATTTAGTTATCAACATTAAGTAACGAAACCATACTCTTAAAAAATTCACAACACCCTTTTCGTTTCAATAAAAGTATATTTCAAGTAATTTTAGAGTTAAGCTAGGAGATAAAACAAAAAACGCCCTTAAAGGCGTTTTTTTATTCCATATTCCAAATCTTTTCAATTATTTCTTGATAGATGGTGTTTGCATTTTTATTCGTACTTATTTCTACATACTTTCTCATCAATGCTACTCTATCAACTGCTCCTGGGTGTGTAAAAATTTCTGGACCTAACAAGTTTTGTAAAACCTCAAAATTTGTTTTTAAATCGTTTCCTAACTCCACCTCTTGTGTAGTAATTAAATGAACCGCTATAATATCGGCAAGATATTCTGCTTTTTTATAAGCATTTATTTTATTTCCATTTGGTATTTCTGTTCCCAAATTAAATTGTTCTGCTTGTTTTAGCGTTACGATATGTCCTAACTCATGTGCCAATACAAAAACTTTTATATAATCTTTATCATACTCTATTAAACCTTGACTTACTTCAACATAGTTCATTGCTGCTCCTGCGTTTACAGTAGTGTCTTCTTTGTCTATTCTAAATTCATTTGGAATATCAACATCTGTAAACTCTTTAAACAACGGTTTTACTGTTTTTAAGTACAGTTCTTTTAATTTATCTTCTTTTGTTACGTTTTCTACTATTTCTTCTTTTTTAGTTTCACTAGTATTACAGCTTACTACTAGAAAAGCTGTGATAAGTATTATTATTTTTCTCATAAATTTTAGAATAAAAAAACACCCTTAGAAATAAATTCTAAGAGTGCTTTGCTGGGGAATAAACATTAATTAATAATAGGTGTATGTAATATTAGTATTAATAAAACCGAATACAACATACGAAGCTGTTACTGGGTATTCATCTGTATTATATACGTAAGTTACTGAAGTGTCGCTTGAAAAACTTCCTTGTGCTGGATTATTAATATTTACTCCATCTAACCCTGTTCCTACGTTAATTTTAGCAAAAGCTGAAGGGTATACTCCTTTAAAAGGATTATTTTTGTCATCATAAGTATTCTCTAATGCTTCTGTACCTACTGTTTCTGTTTTAACATTTCCTTCTTCATTATATACATAACTTGTATTAGTTATTTTATCATTCTCTTTATTCACTCTCTCTTTTTTCTCTAATTTATTTTCAGCATTATACGTATAGGTATAAGTATAAGCTTCTATACCGTCTTCCTTCTCTACTGCACTTACAATTAAGCCTTCTTCATTATAAGTGTATACAGTACTTTTTGTATCTGACTTTACTTCTATTACTTGGTTTTTATCATTAAATATAAATGTATAAGTTGTAGTAGCTCCTCCTTCTTCTATAGTGTATGAACTGATAAAATTAGAATTGTCGTCGTAGGTATATGTAGTAATACTCTCACTATAATCATCTTTAAAATGATATGTTTTTATTTGTGAACCACTACCTACTTCACCACGAATATTAATAGTAACATTGTATACTTTTTCATCACCGTTTTCAGCAGTAACTGTAAAAGGCATAGCTTCACCATCTACAAAGTTTACTGGTTGTCCTGGTGCTGGAGAAATTGTAGCTTTTTCTGAAATAGTAATATTAGGTACTAAACCTGAAATGTTAGTATTAAAAGGAACACTGATTGTAATATTGTTTCCTAAATCGTAAACAACATCGTCTTCAGTTAATCCTTCAAAGTCTATATTAAAACTTGTAATACTGTTTAATGATGATTGTACTATTTTGTCACTATCATCACTAGAGCAGCTTACTACTACAAGCGCTATAATTAAAGACAAAAAAGGGAAAACTTTTTTCATAATGTAAAAATTTAAAAATTAGTAATTTACTATCGACTTCTTTTATTCCGTTCGATAATCACGGATTATACTTTAAAAGTTTGGGTTGTTTATTTTAGCATCGTTAGGAAACTGAACTACGTATCTACTATCATTTTGTTGTAATGTGTAATTTTTTCCTTCATACCACTTTACAATTTGTGGTTGTGTAGTTCTCTTTAAATCATTCCAACGTTGACCTTCAATAGCAAATTCACGTGCGCGCTCATCTAATATTTCTTCATACAACTCTTGTTTGTTTAAAGAGTTGATATATGTAGTATGAGTTGTCATTTTAGATGGAGTATATCTGTTTTTTGCAAACGCTAACAATTCTGTTTTTGCTAAACTTAATTCGTTTTGTTGCGCATACGCTTCTGCTAAAATCAAATACAGTTCTGCTACTCTAAAGGTAGATCTATACTTAATATTAGCTGTTTTAGCAGCTCTATAAACCGTTCCGTCTTTCTTAAAATATATATTGAATCTTAAATCATTTGTTCTATCGTATTTACTTAAAAAAGTATCAGACATAGAAGCGTAAGTAGTGATATCAAAAGAAGACACCATATCTAAGGCTAAAATAGATTCTACTGAATTAAATTCTGAAGGCATCATTGAGCTATCTGAGTTTAAATCTTGAACAGTATTTTTTATAGCCAATGCTTCTTTAACTGCATCAATAGCTTTTTGCCATTCATTTTTAGATAAAAACACCTTGGCTTTTAAGCTTTTTAAAGCTATTGTTGAGAATCTATAATTTAATCCTGTTTCTTGTTGTGCAACATTTAAACGTGTTTCAGCATTTGTAATATCTTGTAAGATTTGTTCATAAACCTCTTCAACAGACTGAATATCATATTTCTGATCTAAATTATACTCAGTTACTACAGGCACTCCTCCATCGCTATTAGCAGTTGCACCGTTATAAGCTTTACCATATAAGTTAACCAACTGAAAGTATTGCAAGGCTCTTAAAGCATAAGCTTCACCTACCAACTGACTAATTTGAGTGGCGTCTCCAGTTATTTCAGCTTGATTTTCTATAACGTGGTTTGCATGAAAGATTATTCTATAAAAACTAGCATACGAAAAAGCTGTTGTTAGTGGTGATGCACCGGCATCATTCCAAATAAAAAGATCTTCATACTGTTCTGATCCTAAAGATGCTTTAGTTAATTGAAGCTCATCACTTCTATATGTTGTTAATACATGACTGTTTTTTTCTATACCGTAAGCTGTTGTTAAAAAGCTTCGGTAATCTTCAACCGATTTAGGAATTATTTGCCCTATTGGTTCTACATCTAAGTAGTCGTCACACGAAACCATGCTCACTACTGCTATGAATAATATATATATGTGTTTTCTCATTTCTATATTTTTTAAAAAGAAAGGTTGAATCCGAAAGAAATAATTTTTGGTATTGGTTGTGAGTATGGACTACCAAAAGTTTCAGGGTCGAAATATCCATCGTAATCTGTTCCGAAAACAAATAGATTTCTTCCTTCTAGGTTAAAGCTTAATCTTGAAACATTGATACTTTCTAAGTACTTACTTGGTACATTGTACCCAAATTTTATACTGTTAACTCTTATGTATGAAATTTTATCTACCCAAATATCTAAATCTCTAAACGTATTACCTGAATCGTAAGTATGATACCAACTATAAACTAAACCAGTGTCAAAACCTGGTGTTGTACTTCCTATCAATGCTGGATAACTTCCTGTACCTGCTTGTAACACTTCTTTGTTAAAGTTATAGTTCGGACTTACTTGCGTTGGATGATACGAAGGTGTTCTTCTAACTGTTTGATTTAAGTTAAAATTTGTAGCTATACTTAAACTGAAATCTTTATACTGAAATTTATTGATGAAACCTCCACTAAACTCAGGATCTCCATTACCTACATAGGTATATAAATTTCTATGCTCTTCATCGGTTAATTGACTTCCATCAACTCCTTCTGATAAGTTATAAAAATCTACCGCTGTTACTTTCTTACCATCTTTCCAAAATAATGGTAATCCATTACTATCTATACCAGCAGTTTTAATGGCAAAAACTGCATTTACTCCGTATCCTAATAACGATGGTCTTAATTGATTATCTCTGGTTTGAATTCTTTCTACAGTATTTTTATTATGAGAAATATTAAAGCTAGTTGTCCATGTAAAATCATCTTTTACAATATTTCTCGTATTTATAGCTAATTCAACTCCTTTATTACTTAACGTTGCCCAGTTTGTATTGATAAAATTGAACCCAGACTCTAACGGTATAGCCTGTAAACCAATTAGATCAGTACTTTTACGATAGTAGTAATCTGCCGACACATATACTCTGTTATTAAACATCCCTAAATCAAATCCAACGTTTGATGAAACTGTTTTTTCCCAACGTAAATCTTTGTTTGGAGCAGAAATAATGTTAATACCTTCTTCTGTTGTTCCTGGTAAAATAGTTACCTCTTCATAAATACCTACAACGTAAGGAGAGGTAGATTTATCTATATTTCCTTGTACACCGTACGAACCTCTTATTTTAAGTTCATTAATAGCGTCTACATCAAAAAAGTCTTCTTTTGCTACGTTCCAAGACCCTGCTACAGACCATAATGGTAAGTATCTAAATTTTGGATTTACACCAAATAAATTAGAACCATCATATCGTAAACTTCCAAAAACAGTATACTTTCTATCATAAGTGTACGAAGCTGTTCCGAAGAAAGATGCGTATGCATTTTCGTTAACTGTTTTCCTATATGGTTCAAACAATTTATTCTTCAGTGCTCTTTCATCTGTTATTTGTACAGTAGTTAATGTATTAGGATTAAAACCAAATCCTTTTGTATGAATCTCTGTACGCTTATCTTCTCTAAATTCAGTTCCTAACATTACATCAATCTCATGAATATTATTAATTGATGTGTTGTAATTTAATGTACTCTTCCAGTTGTATTGAAAAGCATCGCTATTCCAGTTTTGAATTATACCTCCTTCTGGTAAGAAAAAAGCATTTTGTCCATTATCATCCTGATATCTAGATCTAAACCTGTATTTTCTTGTGTAATAGCTTTCTTTGTCTGAAAATTTCTCTGTTTTATCAAAATCGAACTGCATTCCAAACTGCGTGTATAGTTTTAAGTTACTGTTAAACTTATATGTAAGATCTATGATAGGTTTTATAGAATACGATGTTAGCTCTTGATTTGTATTTTGTCTTTCTTCTAAAGGATTATACTTAAAACTTACACTTAAATCGTACCTTTCAATTAAATCAGGATCATAATTGTAGCTTCCATGTGCATTATATGGTGTAAAGTAAGGGTTTACTCTTCTTGAATAATAAGCTGGGTTTGTATAAGCATCTGCCCCTGTTATATACGATGTACTTTTATTTCTACTCGCAAAAACTGATACTCCTACATTTAACTTATCATTTACATCATAATCATTTTTAAACGTAAGGTTGTATCTATTTAAACCAGTACCTTTTGTTGTTCCTTCTTCATCAAAATACCCTAAAGAGAAATAGTATCTTGATTTTTCACTACCACCAGAAAGCGTTAATCCGTATTGTTGATTAATAGCAGCTTGGTACAACTTATTACCCCAATTAACATCTTGATTTCTTAAGTTATTAATTGCGTTTTGAGCTAATGGGTTTATGCTAGAAAACCCATTACTTTGGAAGTTTCCGTATTCTCCGTAAGCATCTAAAATACGAGCCACTTCTCCTCTATTACTTTGGTAAGTTAAATCTGGTCTACTCGCTAAACCTAACTCAAAATCTACTTTCTCATTCGCATTCATTAAGTTTAACTTATCAAAATCTGGTCGTAAGGTTAAAAAAGTATTTGCGTTAAAGTTAATTCGCATAGCTCCTTCTTTACCTTTTTTCGTAGTAATTACAATTACTCCGTTTGCAGCTCTTGCTCCATATATAGAAGTTGCCGAAGCATCTTTTAATACGGTAATTTCTTCAATATCTTCTGGATTTATTCCTGCAATAGGAAAAGATTTTAAATTATCGATATTGTCTTTATCTCTAAAATCTTTTGGAATATCATTTCCTTGTAAAGGAATTCCGTCTAAAATCCATAAAGGATCAGATGAACCTGTTAAAGTTGATGTACCTCTAATTTGAATTTTTGCTGGCGCTCCTGGTGCTCCTGTAGTTGGTTGCACAAGTACCCCTGAAATTTCACCTGAAAGCATTTGATCTACGTTAGCTGTACCCGCACGTTTAACATCATCTGTTTTAATTTTAGCAAACGATGAAGTTACTTTTCTCTTTTCGATTTTTTGATACCCCATTATAACCACCTCTCCTAAAAGCTCTTCTTTTTCTTTTAGAGGTATTATAATGTTTGTACTTCTATTTTCTACATTTATTTTTTCAGTTTCAAACCCCATGTAAGAAATTATAATGTACTTTGTTTCTACTGGTGCATTGAAAGAAAAATTCCCGTCAAAATCGGTAGTTGTACCAATCATTGAAGCTTGGATAACACCGTCTATATTAGTTTTATTTCCAATTACTTTTGTTGAAGCATAAATAGTTACTCCTGGAAGTGTTTCATTTCTTGCTTCATCGATAACTGTTCCGCTTATTACTTTTGTGTTCTGCGCAAAAACTGAAAATGGTAGAAGAAGCAGTAAGTAAATTATTTTTTTATTCATCATCTTAATTATTCAAATTATACTCTATTCTAGCTATTAAATCATTGTAATGATTTTGTGTAGCTATGTTTCCTTTCTTCCTTTTCTTTTTCAATAATTTTAAAACCCTTTCTAATTCTGCTCTCTTGTTAGAACCTGCGTCTGATACTCTAGGTATGTATGTAAAGTGTACATTTTTGAAGTTCTTATCATCACTAGATATTGCCGTTTGTTTTGTTTTCTTTAAAAGTATGTTTCTATCAACAGTTAGTACATCTACATAATTTTTTTGAGTCATACGGTCAAACATATCTAACGGTTCATTCTTCATTGTTTTCTTGAAGATCGCCTTGTAAAGTTGATCAAATAAATACTCTTCGGTAAACGCTTCTTCAGTATCTGAAATCAACACTTTATTTTCTGTAATACGCATTAATCGATCGGTATGTACCAAACGATAAATCATATTCGTTTGATAAGCTCGATGCATGGAAATTGGAGAATAAAAACGTTCTCCGTCTGGTGCATCTCTTACAGGATATACTTTGTGAATTAACTCTGGAGTAAACAACCATTTTTGTGGTAAAATTGCCTCATTTATTATATACTCTAATGCCTCTTTTTGAACTTTAACCGGTACAGGTACAAAGGTATTTTTATTATCACCATAAATAGTATTATTAATATAAATTCCTCCAATGTTTGCCATTACATGACCGCTATAAAGTTGCCATTGGTCTATTACTGCTTTGTATAATTTGGCAGCTTTATAATAATCTTCTCCTTCTTCTTTTGTCCACGTTAAAATGTCAGGTACAATTCTCTGTAAATTTTTCAATCCGTACTCACTTGCTTTCACTGCATTATCTCCTAAATCTTCACTTTGTGACCTTGGATCTATAATTTCTCCTTGTTGTGGACCATAAAAATATAATGGATCATTTTCGTGTTTTCTTATCCATTGGTTTAGTATTGGTAATTCTTCATGAGCTGTTTTCGCATCTAACCAACGATACCCCCAATTGATAGCATACTTATCATACACTCCTATTTTGGGACTGACTTCTGTTACATTATCTCCTGGTTGTGCAACATAATTATAACGAGCATAATCCATTATAGACGGAGCTGTTCCGCCCATTTTTTTAGTAAAACTTGCTGACCTCAACGAGTCTACAGGATAACTAAACGATGCTCCCATATTATGCTTTAATCCAAACGTATGTCCTACTTCATGAGAAGACACAAACCTTATAGATTCTCCCATAATTTTATCTGAAAAAACATTGGCTCTTGCTTCTGGGTTTATAGGTCCTGTTTGCACACGAATCCACTGATGTAACCCTTTCATTAGGTTATGCCACCAAATAATATCTGATTCTAAAATTTCTCCACTTCTTGGATCTACTATAGATGGCCCCATCGCATTTTGCCTTTCTGAAGCTACATAAGTAATTACTGAATAACGGACATCATCAATATCGAAATCTTTATCTTCTTTGGTCACTTCTTTAACAACCACAGCATCTTTAAATCCTGCTTGCTCAAAGGCTTTATTCCAATCATATACTCCATCTTTTATATATGACACCCATTTTTTTGGTGTTGCAGGATCTATGTAATAAACAATCTGTTTTTTTGGAGTTACTAACTCTCCTTTTTTATATTTTTCTATTTCCTCTTCTTTAGGCTCTAACCTCCAACGTGTAATTAATTCACGATGCTCTACTTCATGTTGACTATCTGAGTAATAATCCATAGGTTTACTAAAATACCCTATCCTTTTGTCTCCAAAACGAGGTTTCATTATATTAGTTGGAAGCAAAACGATATTTGTTGTTACCCCTATAGATAAAGGTAAAGCAGCACTTTTTCCTTCAGAAACTGATGTCGTTAAAAGAGATTTAACTACAATATTTTTTGAAAACGTTTTTAATGTTTCAATTTTTGATAGTTTCGTTTTAACACTACCTCCCAAACCTATATTGGCTAGTAAATCATTAAAACTTTTATCTTCTCCGTTAAACACTCTATTTATTTTAATAAGCGCTGTAGTCTTCTCTTCGTTTTCAGACTCTATTTTAAATCCTTCAATAATAGACTCCCCAAAGTTTTCTTGCACAGAAAGAGTTATTGCGTTGTCTTTTGGTGATTTAACTCTTGGCGTTAGTGTTTTTACCCAAACCTTGTTTAGCACAGTGTCTTTATAAAACCTAATTAATTTGGTTTCATAAGCCATTCCTTTATTTAATCCATGTCCGTTTAGTTCGTAAGGAACCTTTGACACTTTGTTGACAATTAAGAAGTCCTTTGAAAACAATGAATCAGGAATTTCAAAATAAATATCTTCTTTTAATTTATAAATATTGAATAATCCTTTTTTTATGTTCCCTTCTTTTTTCAGTTTAGAATAAGATACATTGCTACTATCTTTAATAGAATCTTTCTTCTCCTCTTCTTTTTTTTGCGCAAAAAGAGAAGTGGTAAAAACCACAAACAGTAAGCTTAGTGTTTTTAATTTAACATTCTTCATTTGAGTATAACTCTTCATAAATTATCTTGATTAACAAGAAACCAAATGTAGAACTGAAGATGTTTTTTAAAAACTAAATGGGAGTGAAGTACTTATTAAAAGGAGTGAATTTTACTATTTTGACAACAAAGGCAGATAACATTTAAAACTTTCTTCAAAAACCTCTGTTTTAAATGTAGTTACTCTATAAAACGCATAAAAATCTTTTAAATAACTTAATCCAATACCGTAGCCTGTTTCTTTTTTATTTTTTCTAGGATTATAATTATTACTAACTACTATCTGGTCTTCCTCTATTAAAACTTTAATAAAAAGTGGTGTTTTTTTTGTTATTTCATTATGCTTTATTGCATTTTCAACTAAGGTTTCTAAAGCTAAAAAAGGTATTTTTTTAAATAAACTTTTTTCATCTGCTTTATTTACAATATCTAAATTTATACTATTGTTAAATCTAATCTTTTGCAAAAAGAAATACTGCTCTAAAAAATATAGCTCCTCTTTAACTGTAGCCTTATTAGCATCTCTTTCTTTTAATAGATACCTATAAACCTCTGATAGTTTTAATACAAACTGTTGAGACATGGTTTTATCTAACCCTATTAAAACATGTAATGAATTCAAGGTATTAAATAAAAAATGAGGATTTAATTTCTTACGTAATTGACTTAATTGTAAACGAGCATTTTTTTGTTGATACTGCTCGTTACTTATAGCTAATCGTTTTCGTTCTTTTTCATATTGAAGTGCTTTTAAATGTTGACTTCTTAGTTGACTACGAGAAAAACCGAGTATTAACATAAAAGTTAATAATGCCAACAAGCTCATCCAAAGTAAATATTCCTTTATATTATTTACAGACTCCTTAATAAAGATATTTAAAGGGAAACTGGTTATTAAAATTAAATTAGAATTCCCTATTTGTATAACATCATAATATCTCATAACCTCCAAGTTTAAATACTCAGAAGTTACTGCCACTTTAATTTCTTCAGTATTGTTATTTTTCTGCTTACTAAGCCTCCCTACAATCTGACTTGATGAAATTTTATCAAAAAAAGAAGCTTCGTACCTTCCTATATATGATATTTCAGGATGTAGCATACAAACCCCCTCTTCAGTTGTTAAAATAACATATCCTCCTCTTCCACTATACTTTTGTGAAAAATAATTCCAATATTTCAACAAGTTAATATTATACCCAAAAACAACATAAGAATCATCTTGCAGCTGGTATTTTATTATTTCTTGATAGTATGGTTTTCCTTCTAAAAGTATAACAGCATCAGTGACTTGATTTACATCTTGTAACTTCTCAACTTTTTGTAAAACTTCTACCTCAATATTTTTCTCTCCTAAAAAGTAAGAATCAACAATCTGTCCTTCATTAAAAAAATAAACAAAACTTGCATCAATATTCTCTTCAGAGAAAGCCAACTCACTATTAAACAGCAATCTATTCCTTAATTCTCTTTCATTTGAACTATTAATATTTTCAATAATTTTTTGGGCATCTACAATAAATTTGTTGTACTCATTAAAATCGAACTGTAAAATACTCTTCTTTTCTTTAGCATATTGCTCTACAACAACCTCCATTAACCCTTCTGCCTCCGAAGTTATTTTTTGGGTTATAAGTCTATACCCTATAAAAAATAATATAATCAGCGATACACTTACTAAAAGGTAATATTGATGTTTTCTTTTTTTAAACAGAAATCTCATTCCTTCTAATTATCTAACCAACTCTTAAACTCTTTAATTCTTTGTGCACTTACTAAAAGCATCTCTTCTACATTAAGACCAGGTTGTAAATCTATTTTTATACGATTATTACTGTATTTTGAAATGTTTTTTATAGCTGAGTGTTGGATGATGTACTTTCTATTGATTTTAAAAAAATCTTTTTCTGAAAGTTCTTCTTCTAAACTAGAAATAGTCCCATCATAAAGGTAGCTTTCATTATCAAAAGTAAACAGAAATAAATATTTTCCTTGTGCCATAAAATAAGCTACATCTTCTCTTTTTATAGAAATAGATAAATTTCCTTTTGAGACTAAAAAACGTTCTTTTTCTTTTTGATCGTTTATTTTGCTACTCATTTGTAATAGCAATTGCTCTAATTTATCACCATAACCTTTCTCTTCTTTTAAGCCTACATACTTCTCTATCGCTTTAAGTAAAGCTTCTTCACTGTAAGGTTTTAATAAGTAATCTATAGCAAAAAACTGAAATGATTTTATAGCATACTCATCAAAAGCTGTTGTAAAGATAATTGGTGTAGATATTTTTAGTTTTTCAAAAATCTCAAAACTATAACCATCCCCTAAATGAATATCACTCAAAATTAAATCACAGGTATTATTTTGAAGCCATACAACTGAATCTTCAACGCTTTCTAATCGCTTTTTTACAGAAATTGAATAAGGACTGTTAAGTAATAAATTTTCTAAAGAAGATGCTGCCAAGTCTTCATCTTCAATAATAACTACATCTAATACTTTCATTTACTTTATAGAGATTTAAGAGGTGTCTCCAAAAGTATTAAATTATTTTTATCTTTAATTAAAAGTTATGTTTACGCTAACATATAAACATTCACTAAAAATTACAACACCCTTTTCGCTTCAATAAAAGCACGTTTCCAGTAATTTTCGTGTAGTGAGGTTACAATCACCCCTTTTGAAGTAGTTGAGTGAATAAAACGTACATCTCCATTATCAACAGAAGTTACCAAACCTACATGATTTATAGACCCTCTCCTTCCTCTTGTTTTAAAAAACAATAAATCACCTCTTTGTACTTCTCGTAACGAAATTTTCTCTCCTTGTCGATACATTTCACGAGAACTTCTGGCAATAGGAACCTCACGTTGTTGAAACGACGTGAAAATTAATCCAGAGCAATCCATTCCTTTTTTTGTCATTCCGCCAAAACGATACGGAACTCCTTTGTAGGTAACTGCTGTCCATATAATTTTATCGGCAACGGTTACTTCTTTTACCTCAACCTCTTCAGTAGCTTCTGTCTTAACGCTTGCAACATCAACCGTTTTAGGGCTAATTGTTGATGCTGTTTTTTGGTAAGCTCCACTTATATTTTTTGATGATCCACAAGAAACCATTAAAAATGACAATGTGCATAGAAAGAGGATTTTTTTAATCATAGGTGTTTTATTTTTTTACTCCATCAACAATTAATTTTGCTGCTTTGGTAGAGGCTCCTTTACCTCCTAGTTTTTGTTCTAAATCAAAGTACGATAAAAATAATTGCTGACGATGTTCTGCTTCAAGAATACGCTCTAACTCATACTTTAAGTTTTCTTTCGTAAAATCATTTTGAATCAATTCTTTTACCACTTCTCTATCCATAATCAAATTGACTAGTGATATATAACTTAAGGTAATAATTCGTCTTGCGATTTGATACGATATATTGCTTCCTTTATAACACACCACCTGCGGAACTTTAAACAGCGCTGCTTCTAAAGTTGCGGTTCCTGACCCTACCAAAGCGGCATACGAAACACTTAATAAATCGTAAGTTTTATTATTGATGAATTTCACATTTGCATCGCCAATA
Organism: Tenacibaculum aestuarii; assembly: GCF_964510395.1. NCBI lineage: Bacteria > Pseudomonadati > Bacteroidota > Flavobacteriia > Flavobacteriales > Flavobacteriaceae > Tenacibaculum > Tenacibaculum aestuarii. The sequence goes on along the minus strand of NZ_CAZEFY010000001.1, from coordinate 507,304 downwards.
ATTTCTTGATAAAACTCATACGACTGACTCGGAGCGCCCGCCACCACAAACTGATACTCAGGAAAATCATCAACCAATGATAACATTACCGATAGCATTTTGGTTATCTCCTGTTTTCTACTTCCTGGTAGTAATGCTATGATTTCTTTATAGCCTAAATCGTGTTCTTTTCTAAATTTATCTATCGACACCTGCTTTCTACCAGCAATTCCGTCAATTAAAGGATGCCCTACAAAGTGTACATCGTACTCGTACTTCTTGTAAAACTCTTTTTCAAACGGAAGAATCACAAACATTTCATCAATATCGCGTTTGATATCTTTTACTCTACCTGCTCTACTTGCCCAAACTTGCGGCGAAATATAATAATTGGTTCTAAAACCTTGTTGTTTTGCCCATTTAGCAATACGAAGATTAAACCCAGAATTGTCTATAAAAATAAGTACATCAGGATTGAATTGAGCAATGTCTTTTTTACAGAAAGAAATCATACCTAAAATCTTTCGTAAGTTCATCAACACCTCAACAAACCCCATAAAAGCACGCTCTTTATAGTGTTTAACCAACGTACCTCCTACTTCTTGCATCAAATCTCCACCCCAAAAACGAATCTCTGCTTCTGGATCTTGTTTCAACAACGCCTTCATTAAGTTTGCTCCGTGTAAATCACCCGAAGCTTCTCCTACAAGAATGTAATACTTCATTTACTAAAATTAGAAAAATTTTAAAATTGCGGTTAATAACGCTACTGCAATGGTAGTTATTAACACTCCTCTTGCTCTATAATCTTGCTTCTTTTTTAAAAATACCCAAAACACAAATAAGTTAGGTATAGCCGATAATGCTATTACCGATCCTAACATACCTCCTTCTTTTATTTTGTTTAGTGTTTCAGATAAGTCTGATTGTGAAATGTATTGTAAATACACAAAAAATCCACATGCTGTTGCCAACAACGACACTAAAATTCCTATGGCTATTTCTTTCTTTATATGTCCCATGTATGTAATTTTTGAATTGCGTGATGCGCTGTCATATCAAACTGAACAGGCACCACAGAAATATAACCGTTTTCTAACGCCCAAATATCAGTGTCTTGTCCTTTATCTCTGTTTACAAACTCTCCTGACAACCAATAATATTCTTTTCCGAACGGACTTTTACGCTTATCAAATGTTTCTTTCCAATATCCGTTTGCTTGTCTACAAATACGAACTCCTTTAATATCTTTCTCTTTTAACTTCGGAATGTTTACGTTTAAAATAACTCCATCAGGCAAGCCATTTAACAACACATTTAACGCAATTTTTTCTATAAACTTACGCGCAGCTCTAAAATCAGCATGCCAATCAAAATCTAACAATGAAAAACCAATGGCTGGAATTCCTTCAATACCTGCTTCAACAGCAGCACTCATCGTTCCTGAATAAATTACATTGATAGATGAATTAGAACCATGATTGATTCCAGAAACACATAAATCAGGTGTGCGATTTAATATTTCGTTCTTTGCCATTTTAACACAATCGGCTGGAGTACCTGAACAACTATATTCTATTTGCGGGCCTTCATCTATGGTAATTGGGTTACAATGCAACACATTATTCACCGTAATTGCATGTCCCATTCCACTTTGCGGGCTATCAGGAGCTACTACTACTACATCTCCTATTTTATTCATGATTTCAATCAACATTCGAATACCTGGAGCAGTAATTCCATCATCATTCGTAACCAAAATTAAAGGTCTGTCTTGCATAGTATGTAAGTTTTACAACAAATGTAACATAAAAAAAGGATTCTTTTTTTAACATTTTGTAAAGACAGATTGGTTGTATTTATGCGTAAAATTGTGGTAATCAAACACAAGCGTCATGATACGAATTATTGTTCATCTTACCATTTTTATTATTTCGGCTTTTTGTGCTATTATTTCAATCTAACACAAGATATATTATCTAAGTGTTTTAAGAGAGATCGTAGTATTACATCCTTGAATGAACCTAAAGTTTAAATCAAGAGAATAAAAATTAAACTGCTGCTTTTATAAAAAGCAACAAAACTTAAAAAATTGGCATTATTTTAGTAGCTTAGCAACACAACTAAACTACTCAACACAAATTTAAAGATAGAAGGTTTTATGAAGACGAAGCTTATTATTCCATTTTTAGCAATTACATTATTATTTTCGAACTCTGTTAGCTCGAATACACTTCCTAATAATGACCCAGAAAAAGATAGAGTTATTGTATATGTTTTAAAAAACATTTTAAGTCGTTACCATTATGTTCAAAAAGATTTGAATGACGATTTTTCTGAACATGTATATACAACTTTCATTGATGGTTTAGATCCAAGTAAACGCTATTTTACACAAGAAGATTTAAAAGAATTCTCTCAATATAAATATCAAATAGATAATCAACTAAGAGAATCTAACATTGATTTTTACAAACTAGTTTATAATCGTTTTCTTGAAAAAATGGAATCAGGAAAAGCAAATTATCGTGCTTTGTTAAAACAACCTTTTAACTACAAAAAAAATGAGATAATTGATATTGATTACGATAAGATTCCGTTTGCTAAAAACGAAACCGAATTAACCGACTACTGGAGAAAACAATTAAAACTATCTATTTTAAGTAATATAGAAGATGCTGAAGCTCAACAAAACGAAAAAGCAAAAAAAGACAAAAACTTTAAAAAGAAATCTTTTAAAGAATTAGAAGTTGAAGCTAGAAAGAAAGTATTAAAAAACATGGACGACTTGTACATGCGTATAGGCGAATTGGAAAATTCTGACTGGTACTCTACGTTCTTAAATAGTGTGGTAAGTGGTTTTGATCCGCACACTACTTACATGTCTCCGAATATTAAAACACGTTTCGATCAAGAAATGTCTGGTAAGCTTGAAGGAATTGGTGCTCGTTTACAAAAGAAAGGAATTTACACGCATATTGTTGAGTTAATTTCTGGTGGTCCTGCTTGGAAACAAGGTGAACTAGAAGCTGATGATATCATATTAAAAGTTGCTCAAGGAGACGAAGAGCCTTTAGATATCGTAGGAATGCGTTTAGACGATGCTATTAAGTTTATCAAAGGAAAAAAAGGGACTGAAGTACGTTTAACCGTTAAGAAAAAAATTGATGGTTCTATTAAAGTTATTCCTGTTATTAGAGATGTTGTAGAATTGGAAGAAACTTTTGTTAAATCGAGTATTGTTGAAAAGGATGGTAAAAAATACGGAGTAATAAATCTTCCGAGATTTTATATTGATTTCAATGACTTAAGCAGAAGAGATGCTGCAAAAGACATGGAGCAAGAAATTGAGCGTTTAAAGAAAGAAAATATTGAAGGTTTAATCGTTGACTTACGTGATAACGGAGGTGGTTCGTTAAAAACAGCAATTGAAATTGGAGGATTATTCATTAAAGAAGGGCCTATAGTACAAGTAAAGTACCGTGGAGAAGATCCTTTAGTAAAAAATGATACCGATTCTAAAATACAATGGGAAGGACCATTAGTAGTAATGGTAAATGAATTCTCTGCTTCTGCTTCAGAAATTTTTGCTGCAGCAATGCAAGATTATAAACGTGGAGTTATTATTGGTGGTAAACAAACTTACGGTAAAGGAACCGTACAAAACGTATTACCTATCAATCGTTTTTATGAGCAATATCCTGATGACTTAGGAGCCTTAAAAATGACCATTCAAAAGTTTTATAGAATCAACGGTGGTTCTACACAAATTGAAGGTGTTTACTCTGATATTTCATTACCTAGTAGATACAGTTATATGGACTTTGGCGAACGTGATTTAGATGGAGCTTTACCATGGGATAAAGTAAAACAAGCTAAATATACAACTACCAATACCTATAGTAACTTTGCTGATGTTGTATACAACAGTAAGCAACGTGTAATGAGTGATGAAAAATTTAATAAAATAAACGATTACGCTAAGTGGTTAAAGAAAAACCAAGACGAAAGAGTATACTCATTAAATTACGATACTTTTAAAAAGGAAAGTGAAGCTAAAGTTAAAGAAGGCGAACAATATAAAGATATCTTCAAGTTCGATTCTCATTTAACGTTTAAATCACCCAAATACGAATTAAACTTATTTAAAAAAGACACTGTTTTAGAGGAAAAACGTGTTGCTTGGCATAAAAACTTACAAAAAGACATTTACATCAATGAAGCATTAAATGTATTAAGTGAGTTACGAATGAATAACCACCAAGTTGCCATAAAAAATTAAAAAACGGGGATATCCCCGTTTTTTTTATCTTATTATTTTACTCCTATGCTAAAAAATACTTTTCTAAGTTTAGCCGCTAATTATTCTGATAACAAAACATTACACCTAACTCTTTGGGAAGAGATTGTTAAAAACCATACTAACAAAAAACGATACTACCACACTTTAGTTCATCTAGAAAATTTACTTTTTCAATTATCTCAAGTGAAAACAGAAATTAGCTCTTGGAATACTATTTTATTTACACTTTTTTATCACGATGTAATCTACAATTCACTTAAAAATAACAATGAAGAAAAGAGTGCTGAATTCGCTATAGAAAGAATGCAACTACTCTATGTACCTAAAGAAATTATTAAAAGGTGTGAAAATCAAATTTTAGCTACTAAACATCATAAAGTATCAGAAGATACTGACACCAATTATTTTACCGATGCTGACTTAGCTATTTTGGGCTCAAATTGGGAAAGATACGAGCAATACTATAAAAATGTGCGAAAAGAGTACGCTGTGTATCCTAACTTAGTTTACAATCCTGGTCGAAAAAAAGCTCTAAAACATTTTTTAACCATGGATAATATATTTAAAACTGAATACTTCCATCAAAAATTTGAAAAAACTGCTCGTATAAATATTCAACGAGAAATGGATTTACTATAGCAACTCAATCTTCACAACTAACCCTTCATTGGCACGAACATTAAAAACCGTTTCGTCTTCAAAAATTAGGTATTGTCCTTTTATTCCAACCAACTTACCTGTATAGTTTTCTTCTTTCTCTAAGTTTAAACTTTTAGGTTTTTTTGGATATTTCTCTACAGGAAATTGAATATTTGTTTCCGTATTCGTAGCTATATAATATTCTTTTGCTTCTTCAGGAATAAACTCTTGTAAGCGCTCCCTCCACTCCACTAAATTTTCATCCTTAATGTCATTTTTAAGCATCGTTCTCCAATTGGTCTTATCTGCAACGTGTTCTTTTAAAGCAACTTCCGTTATTCCTGCTAAATATCGATTCGGCACCTCAACTATTTCAATAGCTTCGTGTGCTCCTTGATCAATCCAACGAGTTGGCACTTGTTGTTTTCTTGTTACTCCCACTTTTACATTACTTGAATTTGCCAAGTACACAATATGTGGTTGTAACTGCACTTTTTTCTCATATTCTAAATCTCTATCTTCTTCTCCTAAGTGTGCTTTACTCAGCTCAGGACGCATAATCCAATCACCAGCAGTAGGTGTTTCGAAAAAGCAACTCTTACAAAAACCTTGTCGATAAATTTTCTTTTCTAAATGGCAGTTTAAACACTCATAAGTAACAAAACTTAAAGACATTTCTCTATTCAATAACTGATTCATATTCAAATAACCAGATGGCATCTCTAAATAATACTGAACAGTCGTTAGGTTCTCTGTAGGCATTTTTTTTAAAACTCCTTGGTATTGCATGTCTTAAATTTTATTACTTTTAGCTTCACAAACTTACTGTAAAAAAATTGAATTAAGAGTTAAACTATGACGTTTCCATTTATAAATTCAATCATTTCTTGGTTCTTAAAAAAGCGTAAACATCAAGTAGAGTTGTTTTTAAAATACCCTATTGATGTACAAAATGAATTGTTACTCAAACTCGTAAGTGCTGCTAAGAATACTGAATTTGGAAAACAACAAAACTTTGCTTCAATTAAAAATTACTCCGACTTTGCAAATAATATTCCTATTCAACGTTACGAGAGTATTGAACCACTTATTGAACGCTGTAGAAAAGGAGAACAAAATTTGTTTTGGCCAACACCTATCCGTTGGTTTGCAAAATCTAGCGGTACTACCAACGCAAAAAGTAAGTTTATTCCTGTAAGTGATGAAGCTATTGAATATTGCCATTTTAAAGCAGGAAAAGACATGTTGTGCCTGTATATTAACAACAATGAAGATGCCAAGTTATTTACAGGAAAAGGACTTCGCTTAGGCGGAAGCTCTGCTGTATATGAAGACAATAACTCTTATTTCGGAGATCTTTCAGCTATTATTATTGAAAACATGCCTTTTTGGGCAGATTTCAGCTCTGCTCCTAAACAAGAAACAGCATTGATGAGTGAATGGGAAACGAAAATGGAAGCCATTATCAACGAAACCATTCACGAAAACATTACCAGTTTGGTTGGAGTTCCTTCTTGGATGCTAGTTTTACTAAACAAAGTTTTAGAAAAAACTGGAAAGGATAATATTTTGGAAGTTTGGCCTAATTTAGAAGTATACTTTCATGGAGGAATCAACTTTAACCCATATCGTGAACAGTACAAAAAGTTGATTCCGAAAGACGATTTTAAATACTATGAAACCTATAACGCTTCTGAAGGATTCTTCGCTATCCAAGACCGAAACAATTCTGAAGAAATGTTATTGATGTTAGATTACGGGATTTTCTATGAGTTCATTCCTATGGATCAATACGATGGTGAAAACTCTATTGCAATTCCTCTTTCCGAAGTAAAAAAAGATATAAACTATGCTGTTGTAATAACTACAAATGGCGGTTTATGGCGTTATTTAATTGGAGACACAGTTAAATTTACCTCAACCGATCCTTATCGTATAAAAATTACTGGACGTACCAAACATCACATCAACGTTTTTGGAGAGGAATTAATTATTGAAAATGCTGAAGAAGCATTAAAAGCTGCCAGTGATAAAACCAATAGTGAAATAAAAGAATATACTGTTGGGCCTATCTTTATGAACGGAAAGGAAAATGGAGCGCATGAATGGATTATAGAGTTTGAAAAGCCTCCTAAAAATCTTGCCTTCTTTACTGAAATGTTAGATAACGCCCTAAAAAATTGCAACTCTGACTACGAGGCTAAACGTTATAACAATATGACCTTAGCAATGCCAAAAGTGCATCAAGCCCGCAAAGGTTTATTTTACGATTGGATGAAAGAAAAAGGGAAATTAGGTGGTCAACACAAAGTTCCGAGATTATCTAACGAACGTGGTTTTGTAGAGGAGTTGTTAAAACTCTAAGCTTATTTTGTTTGAATTTTTAATGGTAAATGATATTGCGTAACTACAGGAATACCTCTTTTTGTTGCGGGTTGTATTTGTGGCAATTTTTCAATAGTAGATTTTAAAATACTATCTAACTCTGGAAGTTGCTGCGTAACATTATTTGAAGCCGTAATGTTTTTCAATATAAATTTACCTTCAGTATTAATTAATAAATCAATAAGTACCTCTTCTTCTATTCCTTCTTGTATTACAAAAGAATACTCTTGTAAACTTTTAGCAAACCTTTCATGAATTTCTTCTCTAAAACACTTCGATTTTTCTTCTTCTGAAAGACTTCTACATCTATTAAAAGCAGGTGAAACATCTACTTTCGTAAAATCTACTATAGTATCTAGAGTTTGTAGATTCTCCTTTTTAGGTGGTAAAAAAAAATCACAAGAAGTAGTTAGTAAAAGTAAAAAGACGGTATAACGTATATTCATCTTATTGATTTTAAGATGAATATACGAATTTTACCACTAATCTAAAATTTCTCCTTGTAAGAAATAATACTTTTTAATTGCTTCTACCCTATCTTTTGCATGCTCAGTCATAGAGGAATCTTTTCTTTCAAAACGATTTACATAGTTTTTATAATGCTTATACGCTATTCTTTTATCCTCATAATAATTTTCACTCTTTCTTGCTAATTGATATAAAGCTTTATAATTTTTTCTATTTTCTTCTACTGCTTTTTTATAAAAACTCAATTCTTCTTTAGGGTTCCCTAATTTTTCATAAACTCGCGCTAACTGATAATACTCTACATCTCTTGGTTCTTTACCTGCAAAGGTTGCCATCATATAATCCAACTGAGCTTTATAATACTTTTTTTGTTCAAAATTGATATCTCCCAAATAAGTATACGCTTTAAAATCTGATCGATCTATATTAAGTGCTTTATTAAAATACTCTTTCGCCTTCTTATACTTCTTCAAATTAAAATAACTTCGTCCTAACATTTTTTGAGTATAATGCTCATTAGGCTCTATAGAATCTATCTTATCTAATAGCTTAATCGCTTCTTTATACTTTTCCTTTCTGTAGAGGTTATTAATTTTAAGTTTGTTTAAAGCGATGTGATTCGGATCCACTTCTAAACCTCTATTGATAAAAATGGTTGCAGAATCTTTATCTCTTAAAAAAGTATACGCCAACGCCAATTGATGAATCGATTTAATATGCTCCTCATCGTTTTTGTAAGCTTCTAAAAAGCTATTAATTTTTAAATTACTCTTGTCCAACATTGCATATCCAACTCCTAATTGATAGTAATAATTTGCATTTGTACTATCTCTCTGGGTTAAACTCTTAAAAGTTTCTATCGACTTAGCAGGTTGTTTGGTTTTTGCGTATAATTTTCCTAGTTGATATTGTATCAATAAATTTTCGGCATCCTCATTTACAATTCCTTCATAAATTTCAATTGCCTTTTCTAACTTTTTTTCTTTCTGATACGCTTTTCCTAAGTTTACTTTTACAGTATAATCATCTTCCAATGCTAATGCTTGCTCATAATATTTAGAAGCTTGCTTATGATTATCTATAGATGCATAGATTGCAGCTATCTTTGAAGTTGATTGAAAAGTAGTATCCAACTCATGTAACTTTGTTAATGCTGTTTGATAGCGTCCTTTATTTAGTAAACTATCAATAGTTTGAAAAGCCGAAACTTGCGCCTCGACTTTTATAATTCCTACTACAAAAACAATAAGTAAAATTTTATTTTTCACGTTTCTATTTTTGGTATTGTTCATTGGTTAACTGAGACCAAGATACTTATTTTATTTCACCTCAAAAGTAATTGGTAAGGTATACCCTACTCGTACTTTCTCTCCTCTATACTCACCTGGTTTCATTTGAGGCAATTTTTGTGCCAATTCTTCAGCATACTGTTTTAATGTTGGATGCGGAGCTCTTCCTCTTACATCTATTACTTTACCTTCTTTGTCTATTTTAAATTGTACATAAATTCGTTTTTTTCCTGCTGGAAGTCCAAGGTCTTTAGTTATTGACATATCAAAATTATCTTGCACAAACTTGCTTACACTTTTATGAAAACAGTCTTTATCTCCTTCTGCACATCCAGGAAACGTTGGTACTTTATCTAGCATAGCAAAAGGAACGTCTTCTCCCTCTATTGTGTTTCCCTTATTAGATTTAAATTTTTTAAGTGAAACGCTCATATCCATAAATAAAACTTTACGAGCTTTATTCTCAAACCCTTCATAAACTTTTAAGTCTATATCTTGGCCTTTTTCTTTAAATCTATTTACAACTTCATTGTATTCAGACAACTCTAAACTCGTTAGATCTTTTAATTGTACTTCTTTTGTTTTAGGTTTTTCAACCCCCATATACACATCCATATAAGATTGCTTTGATTCAAAAATTCGCTTATTAATTCCTGACTCATCTAAATACATAACTGAATTTTCTTTTTGCTGCTCAACATTACTTGTTTCACTTGAACATGCTGTATATAAAATCATACTTCCTAAAAGTGGAACTAGCAGTAAATATTTTAGCTGTTTTACCTTTTTTGATTGTGTTTTCGTCATCATAATAATTCGTTTTTTGATTAATGAATGTTTATAAAATTGATTAATGAATGAAATATGCTCGACCTGAAAAATATCAGCGAGTAAATGGTTGATATAATTTTCTTTTTTATCAGATTTACTTGCTACAGCATCTGAAATATACTCATGAACTAACGAAATACGATTTTGATACACATACACCATTGGATTAAACCACATTACTATTTTTAAAAATTCAAAAAACAGTAAGTCTAACGTATGTTTCTGTTCACTATGTACCAATTCGTGTTGAATGATTTTTTCTTGCTTTGATGATGGAATATCCTTTCCTAAAAAAATATAATTGAAAAATGAAAACGCTTTGGTTTCTTTCGGAAGTAATATCAATTTATAGTCATCTTTTCGAGTAGTTCCGTATTGTAATACCAGTCGGATGATACGTTCTAATTTTACTAAAAACACTATTAAAAACAAGGTACATCCACTCCAAAACAACACGTCTAAATAAGTAATAGACTGATACCAAGCCGCTTTCTCAATCACTTTTTGAGGTGACAACACTACCTCTGGTAATAAAATATAATATTCTTGCGGCACAGCTTTTTGAACCGTTGGAATTTTAAACAAGGGTAACACAAATGAAAGCACTGCTGTACCCAACAAATACCATCGGTTTTTAGTAAAAAAGGTTTCTTTGCTTAAAAAGAAATCGTACACCGTTACAAACAGTACCTGAAATAATATAATTTGAATAATATAGTTGATCATGACTTCTTATTTTTATTTACCTCTTTTAAAATACTTTCTAGCTCTTGAATGTCCATTTTATTTTCTTTCATAAAAAACGACACCATACTCTTAAATGAACCTCCAAAATAACCATCCATTAACTTGTGTAAACTCTCATTGCTATAGTCAGACTTTTCTATCAACGGGTAATATTCATACCCTCTACCCTTTGGTTTATGCCCCACAAACTCCTTAGTTTCTAAAATTCTAATTATGGTAGAAACCGTATTGTATGCTGGCTTTGGTTCTGGCAACTGCTCAATTACTTCTTTTACCGATGCTATTTTTAAATCCCATAACACCTGCATTATTTGCTCTTCTGCCTTCGTTAATTGTTTACTCATAGTACTTTATATGAAATATTTCTGAAACAAATATAACTAAAAAATTAGTTAAACTAATTTTTTAGTTAATAAATATGTAACAAAGCTTTCCTATCTTCGTCATATCAATAAAAAAAATTAATGGATATATTTTTAGTTATACTTGGGTTTGTATTTGCTTGTTTAGGAATTGTCGGGTCGTTTTTACCTGTACTACCAGGACCTATTACTAGTTGGGTAGGTTTGTTATTGTTACACTTAACAAGTGTTGTACCTCAAAACTGGACATTTTTAGGCATTACCCTAGCTATTGCTGTCTTCATATTTATTCTTGATTATTTTATCCCTGCTATGGGAACCAAACGCTTTGGAGGTTCTAAATATGGTGTTTATGGTACCACAATTGGTTTAATTGTTGGACTCTTTACTCCTATTCCCTTCGGAATTTTAATCGGTGCATTTGTTGGAGCTTTAGTTGGTGAATTGATTTACGACAGTAAAGACACTAACAGAGCTATTAAAGCATCGTTCGGTGCTTTTTTAGGATTTTTAGCATCAGCAACTATTAAATTTTCTATTGCTACGGTATACTTGGTATTATTTATAGTGAAGTTTTTTGAGTACAGTAATTCTTTCTTTTAGGAAGAAGTTTTATTGATAATGTCCCTTCGGATATGCTTAGAGGCCCCTTAAATAATTAGGGAAGTTAGCAAATACGCTTAGCCCCGATTGTAGCAATTGTTTGAGCTCTCCCGACACTTCGGGAAGCGAGTGCGGAAAGCGGGAAATAGCTTCAAAAAATATTTGAATTTAATGCAAAAAAAAAAGCAACCCATCTCAGGGAAGCTTTCCATTGGTTAACAAAACCATGGTACTATTTAAAGTACCTAACAACACAACTAAATGCTGTCCTTTTAAAATTAGACAGCCTGCAAATATACACCCTTTTTTAAAGTTTGCAAACTTTTATTCTTTTTTTACAAAAAATGTGAATCTGTTAAGCGTTGTTTAATTCTGCAATTGATTGTATCTTTGCAGCTTCATTAAAAATTAATAAAAATTAACCCATGCAATTATCAGAACAAGAAGTTGTACGTAGAGAAAAGTTAGGGAAGCTAAGAGAATTAGGCATCAATCCCTACCCAGCTGATTTATTCCCATTAAATTCAAACTCGAAAGAGATTAAACAGAAGTTTGAAGAGGGTAAAAAGGTGGTGATTGCAGGTAGATTAATGTCACGTCGTATCCAAGGAAAAGCTTCTTTCGCAGAGTTACAAGATAGCGAAGGTCGTGTACAGATATATTTTAACCGTGACGAGATTTGTACTGGTGAAGACAAAAACTTGTACAACGAAGTGTACAAAAAGTTATTAGATATAGGTGATTTTGTAGGAATTGAAGGTGAGTTGTTTAAAACTCAGGTCGGAGAAATCACTGTAATGGTAAAAGATTTCAAATTATTAAGTAAATCTTTAAAGCCATTACCATTACCAAAAGTAGATGCTGAAGGAAATACTTTTGACGGATTTACCGATCCTGAAATGCGTTACCGTCAACGTTATGCTGATTTGGTAGTAAACCCGCAAGTAAAAGAGGTTTTTGTAAAGCGTACTAAGTTATTCAATGCGATGCGTCAGTTTTTTAACGATGCTGGATACTTTGAAGTAGAAACGCCAATTTTACAGCCTATTCCAGGTGGTGCTGCTGCAAGACCGTTTATTACACATCACAATGCCTTAGACATTCCATTATACATGCGTATTGCGAATGAGTTATACTTAAAGCGTTTGATTGTTGGTGGTTTTGACGGTGTGTATGAGTTTTCTAAAAACTTCCGTAATGAAGGAATGGACAGAACGCATAACCCAGAATTTACAGCCATGGAAATTTATGTAGCCTACAAAGACTACAACTGGATGATGGAGTTCACGGAAAAATTATTAGAGCACTGTGCATTAGCAGTTAACGGAACTACAGAAGCTACTTTTGGAGAGCATAAAGTAGATTTTAAAGCTCCGTACGCACGTGTTACCATGGCAGACTCTATCAAACATTTTACTGGTTTTGATATTAGCGGAAAATCGGAGGATGAAATCCGTAAAGCTGCTCAAGACATGGGTATCGAGGTAGATGACACGATGGGTAAAGGAAAGTTAATTGATGAGATTTTTGGTGAGAAATGTGAAGGAAACTACATTCAACCAACCTTTATTACCGATTATCCGAAGGAAATGTCTCCGCTGTGTAAAGAGCACCGTGACAATCCTGAATTAACTGAACGTTTTGAGTTAATGGTATGTGGTAAAGAAATTGCCAATGCATACTCTGAATTAAACGACCCTATCGATCAACGTGAGCGTTTTGAAGCACAATTAAAATTAGCGGAGCGTGGAGATGATGAAGCTGGTCAGTTTATCGATCAAGATTTCTTACGTGCCTTAGAATATGGTATGCCTCCTACTTCTGGATTAGGAATTGGAATGGATCGTTTAATTATGTATTTAACGAACAATCCGTCAATTCAAGAAGTGTTATTCTTCCCTCAAATGAAACCTGAAAAGCAAGCTCCTACTGTTGAGTTAAACGATGATGAAAAAGCATTGTTAGCATTGATTGAAAAAGCTGAAAAAATAGATTTAAACGAGTTAAAAACTCAAAGTGGTTTATCGAACAAAAAATGGGACAAAACCATTAAAGGATTAACTAAAAACAACCTTGCTAAAGTTGAAAAAACAGAAGAAGGTTTGGTTGTAGAAATCGTATAAATTACTTTTTAAAGTTTATAATGAATAAAAAAGCAATCTTATTTGAGGTTGCTTTTTTTTGTTTGGTTTTTATGCTATTTTGGGTAACTTAGCTTATACTCTAAATAACATTACAATTAATTTATAAATACAACGTAATCATCAAAACTGACAAGTCACTTTCTATAGTAAAATGGTGGGAATCCAAAAGGTTAATTTTTAACCTACTTGTTGGAGCCTCGGGTATTTATGGTATTTTTAGTGGACTACAAGATTGGAGTGATAGTGTTTTTATAGTAACTGACTTAATTGGAATAATTGCTTGGGGAATTTTGATGAACATTCTCTACTCAACAGGCATTATTGTTGAAATTTTAGACCAATATTATTTTAAAGGAAAATTAAAATTGGATAGATTCAGACTACTATTTCTGATTATTGGATTTGTTCTTTGTTGTTTCGTAACTTGGTTTAAAGCGTGGAAATTTTATGCACATTTTGAACTTTGGTAAAACTAATTATAGCGCGGTATAACATATTACTTCTAATTCCCCTTGACTAAATTCTTTGTTTTCTTTTAAATAAGTTAGTAACCTAACCATAACTAATTTTCCTTATTCACTCTTTTTTCATAACTTTAAAAGGCTATGAAAAAATTGTTAGAATACCCTCCATTTCATTTTTTGTTATGTGTTATTATTGGAATCACACTTCAATTTTACACACAAATTTGGCATTTTAATTTTCTTTATTTAGGATGTGTTTCACTAGGTTTTCTAACTGTTCTCTATTTTTTAAGAAAAACCCTAACACGAAAAGCTTTTAGCGTAGTTAGCTTATTACTTTTTGTTTTTATTGGAGTTAGTACCACGTATATTCACAATCCGAAGAATCATAAAAACTATTATAAGCATCAATTAACTGACAATTCTACTTCTATACTAACCATACAAAAAGTGTTAAAACCAGGAAATTATTATACAAAGTATGTAGCCAAAGTTTCTCAGGTTGATTCCACCAAAACAAACGGAACTATTCTTCTAAACATTCAAAAAGACAGTACACAAACCTTACTTGCTGTTGGTAATCGGATTTTTATTAAAGCTTCTTTTAAAGAATTGATTCCTCCTTTAAATCCACATCAATTTGATTACAAACAGTATTTGGCAAAACAGTATATCTATCATCAAGTATTTTTAGATAAAAAACAATTTAAACAGCTTAATGATGCAAGTTTTTCTTTAATCAATCTATCAGCTAGTATTAGGGAAAAAGTACAAACTTCCTTAAAACAATATCATTTTTCAAATGATGAATTTGCTGTGATTAATGCTTTATTACTCGGTCAGCGTCAAGAAATATCAAAAGAATTATTAGAAAGCTATACCAATGCTGGTGCGGTTCACATCTTAGCTATTTCAGGGCTACATATTGGTATTTTGTTATTGCTACTCTCCTATCTATTTAAACCTTTTGAAAGAATTCCGCATGGAATTATTATCAAAACTGTTTTCATTGTATTATTACTTTGGTCTTTTGCTTTTATTGCTGGATTATCAGCCTCTGTAGTTAGAGCTGTAACCATGTTCACTTTTGTCGCAATTGGACAATCATTCAAACGAAAAAAGATTATTGAGTATTCTTTAATCAGTTCTATGTTCTTTTTACTTTTAATAAAACCAATGTTTTTATTCGATGTTGGATTTCAATTGAGCTACTTAGCTGTTTTTGGTATTGTTTGGGCACAACCATTACTCTACAGCCTCTGGAAACCTAAACTTTGGTTACTAGATAAAGGTTGGAGCTTATTTACAGTTTCAATAGCTGCACAAGCAGGTATTTTACCTATTAGTTTGTACTATTTTCATCAGTTTCCAGGATTGTTTATTCTGTCTAACTTAATTATCATTCCCTTTTTAGGAACAATTTTAGGGTGCGGAATAGTAATCATTCTATTAGCAACCTTCAATATCTTACATCAATTTATGGCTGATGCGTACGGATTCGTAATTTCTTTGATGAATTATTTTGTTAATTGGGTTGCTCATCAAGAAGATTTTTTATTCAAAGAAATTTCCATGTCTTTATGGGAGATGCTAGCTTGGTATATATTTATTATCTTCATATTTCAAGTTTGGATTCAAAAAACCTCAAAAAGCATTCTTTTTTTACTGACTTCAATTACGATGCTACAAGGAGTTTATTTTTATCAGAAGTATCAAATTAGCAACAAAAGTGAGTTTATTGTATTTCACAAAAGCCGACACTCAATTTACGGAAAGAGAAATGGTAAGGAATTAACAATCATTAGTTCTTTGAATGATTCAATTTTACGTCAACAAAAAGTACTTCAATCGTATAGAATTGGGGAACATATTTCTTCTAAAGTTATTGACTCTACTATTAATGTTTTCTCATATAAAAGCAAGCAAGTTTTAATTGTAGATAGTTTAGGGGCTTATCAAATAGATGGACTTAAAAAGCCTATAGTAATTTTGAAAAACAGTCCAAAAATTAATTTAAACAGACTTATTGCAACACTAAAGCCTCAACAAATTATTGCTGATGGAAGTAATTACAAATCGTACATTAACAGATGGAAAGAAACTTGTTATAAACAAAAAGCACCATTTTGGTATACTGGTCAAAATGGTGCTTATATTTTAAAAGAATAGACTTTACATGGCGCTTTTAAAGTTCTTCTCAAACTCTTTCCATGGTGTATTCTTATAATTATCCTTATTAAAATACGCTAGTATTTTTTCAAATCTTTTTTCTTCTAAATATCCAGGTACGTTTTGTAATAACTGTCTTTCAGTATTAAAAAAAGCTGTTGAAGGATAACTTAACTGTCCTTTCATTATAGCTGCTGCTAACTGGTGATACCCTCTTCTTCCTTGAGCTTGATACTTAAACGTTTTTCCTTGAAACGTAATATCATGTTTTGCTTCTCCATTTAACTTTACTGGATAATAATGTGTATTGATATACTCAATAATTACTTTGTTTTTATATGTTGTTTTATCCATTTTTTTACACCAACCACACCAGTCAGTATAAATGTCTACTAAAATTGGCTTTGGCTCTTTCTCGCTCATTTCCATCGCTTCTTCAAAGCTTAACCAGTTTACTTTATCTTGTGCCTTTACTCCAAGTGAAATAAAGGTTAAAACTGCTACTAATATTATTTTTTTCATACTCCTTAAGTCTCAATAAGTGTTCCAAATTTACAAAAAAACCTGCCAACATTTAAAATTGACAGGTTGTAAAAGGTTGTTTTAACGTTTATTTAGAGTTATTTAACTCCGTGCATTAACTTTTTAATTACTGGATAAAGAACCGCCGATAATACTGCTAATCCAAAAGAAATAGCCGTTAATAACCAGAAAAAGCTACTTAATCCTTGTTCTTTAGCAATTGCTTCAGATGATTCTGCAAATACTCCTGCTAACTTCATTCCAATAGCTACCGCTAAATACCAAATACCAAACATAAACGCAATCATACGACCTGGTACTAATTTAGAAACATAAGATAAGGCTACTGGTGATACACATAACTCTCCCATAGTATGGAATAAATACACTAAAATTAACCAGACAATACTTACTGATGCAGTTTTTGCCCCTGGTTCAATACCATCAGCTCCAATAGCAATAACTGCCATTCCTAAACCTAATAACCCCATACCAATTGCCCATTTCATATTTGCATTTGGATTGTATTTACTTTCCCACCATTTAGAGAATAATGGCGCTAAAGTGATAATATACAATGAATTTAATACTGAAAACCATGAAGCCGGAATTTCAGCAGCATCTTTTTGGAATTCTTCCTTTAACATCCATATTGCAATGAACCAAATTATTACAAAACTCGTTCCTAAAAACACATTAGACCACGCATACTTTGCAAATGTTTTCTTAAACAATAAAAGAAGAACCCATGTAATAATTCCAAGAGGAACAATAGTCATTAACGAGTTTACTACTTTAAATATAAATCCTGCATTTCCTTCTAAAACCCTATTTGTATAATCCTTAGCAAATACAGTTAATGAACTTGGTGATTGTTCAAAAATTGCCCAGAAGAAAATTGTTACAAAGGCAAAAAACATTACTGCTAACATTCTATCTCTTAATACCGGTGTGTATTTAGGAATACGCATTACTAATAATACAATGAATATTAAAAATGCTAAAAGAATTGCTACAGTAGGACCTGAAAGACCTGCAAACTCAAATGGGAAA
This sequence comes from Tenacibaculum aestuarii, assembly GCF_964510395.1. NCBI lineage: Bacteria > Pseudomonadati > Bacteroidota > Flavobacteriia > Flavobacteriales > Flavobacteriaceae > Tenacibaculum > Tenacibaculum aestuarii. The sequence goes on along the minus strand of NZ_CAZEFY010000001.1, from coordinate 489,346 downwards.
ACATTGTATTTTCCTTCTGATATTTTTGAGACAGGGTCATTAAAAATCCATAATAAACCTAATAAAGATGAAATACCTATTAATACTTTTTGTACTCCTGTAAAAGGATTTCTTCCTTCTTCAACTTCTTTTTCTTCTGAAGTAATATCATCAATAATATCTACATTTTTATTTTTAGGTCCATCACCAATTTTACCAAAAATCCCTTGAGCTAACCAGAACTGTAATAATCCAAATAACATGAAGATACCAGCTACTCCGAATCCCCAAGACCATCCTACTTTCTCTCCTAAATATCCACATAAAAGAATTCCTAAGAAAGCACCTGCATTTACTCCCATATAGAAAATGGTGTAAGCTCCATCTTTTTTCTCTTCTTTTCCTTTATACATTTCAGAAATAATAGAAGTCATATTAGGTTTGAAAAAACCACTACCTATTACCAAAAATCCTAATCCCGCATAAATAAAGAAAGATGTTTCCACTGCCATACAAGCATGACCTATGGTCATTAATAACGCCCCTATAACAACAGCTTTACGAATACCTATAACGTTGTCGGCAAAATACCCTCCAACCATTGTTGATAAATATACTAAAGAAGTATAGGTTCCGAAAATAGCAAATGCCCATTCACGTGGCCATCCCCAACCGTCATCTAACAAAGATGCTGTAAAAAATAAAACTAAAAGAGCACGCATTCCATAGTACGAAAAACGTTCCCACATTTCTGTAAAAAACAACACAAACAATCCTGCTGGATGTCCTAACACCTTGTCTTTAAATAAATTCTCAATATCTGTATTCATTATTCTTGTTATATAGTTTGTATGATAATTTGTTTTAATGTATTCCTTTCATTAATCTTTTTAGTAATGGAACTAATAAGAGTAGTATTGCGGCACACCCTAACACTACATATACCCCCCATTGAAGATACACGTCAACATAAGGACTTACTTGTTCTGCCATAGAAGCATTTTCTTCTAATTCACCTACACTAATTAATTTTCCAATCTCTGTTGCCATTTTATTACCAACTGAATAAGATAAAAACCAAGCACCCATTGTAAAACCAACTATATGAGATGGAGAAAGTTTGGTAATCATAGATAAACCTACTGGAGACAAGCATAATTCACCTAAAGTATGGAATAAATACATAAAAATTATTGCCCAAACTATAATTTTTTCACCTGATGCTATTGCTGATTTCGCTCCAATAACTATAATTAAGAACCCTAATGCTAACAAGACTAAAGAATATACAAATTTTAGAGGTGTGCTAGGTTCCATTTTTAGCTTGTTTAATTTCATCCATAACCAAGCAAAAACAGGCGCAAAAATAATGATGAAAAGTGCATTTAACGCTTGAAACTGTGATGCTGGAATTTCTGAATTTCCAATTGTTCTATCAACAAACCTATCAGTAATCAAAGTTAGTGTTCCTCCTGCTTGCTCAAATAAAGCCCAAAACATAGCATGAAATATAAACAACACTAAAACTACTAATAATCTCGAACCATTTTCATATTGAGTACTTAGGTAAAATAAATATCCCAATACAGCAATAGTAATACCCGTAAGTCCAAATTTAAAAACATTATCATAACTAAATAGTAAAGCCCAAAGTGGCACAGCAACAAAACTTAAAAGAATAATTAACTTATTAACGCTAAGTCCTGCAAAAATACTTTTAGTATCATATTTTTCATCTGGAACAAGACCTTTTTCTCCAAAATATTTTAGATTTCTCCAAAACACCAACAAACCAGCGAACATCCCTACTCCTGCTAATCCAAATCCCCAGTGCCAACCTATAGATTCTCCTAAATACCCACATGTTAATGCCGATAAGAAAGCCCCAACATTAATTCCCATATAAAAAATATTATATGCAGGATCTTTTCTTGGGTCATCTTGATCATAAAATTTCCCTAAAAAACTCGATATATTTGGTTTGAAATAACCAGTACCTACAACTATAAAAGATAAAGCTATGAAAAAGAAAAGCTCATTAGTTTCAGCAATTAAGCCTTGGGCTGCTAACACAATATGTCCTAAACTTATTAAAATACCGCCTAGTAAGATAGATTTTCTAAAACCTAAATACTTATCAGCCATCATACCTCCTATAATAGGCCCAAGATATATGGACGCTGTATAGGTTCCATAAATAGCAAGGGATTTTACATCTGCTTCACCACTAGATATTTGTTGAAAAACAACTTTTACCATATATAAGGTAAGTAATGCTCTCATCCCGTAATATGAGAAGCGCTCCCACATTTCTGCAAAAAAACAAACAAAAAGCGCTCTTGGATGCATTTTGCTGTTTGCTCTTATAACCAGAGGTATCCATATTAAACAAAAAATCCATCCAAAAATTATCAATCCTAACGAAAAATCCATATTAACTATTTTTAAAGAGTTTGTACATAGTTTTATTTTTTACTTTATAAGTTACTCTTAATAAAGTTTGTCATCTTAGTAAACAAATGTAAACGCGTGTTACCTCCATAAATACCATGATTCTTATCAGGGTACATTCCCCACTCAAATTGCTTATTTGCTTGAATTAAAGCCTCTGCCATTCTATAAGCGTTTTGAACGTGTACATTATCATCACCTGTTCCGTGAATTAATAAATACTTTCCTTTTAATAATTCTGGATAGTTTAAAGGTGAATTATCATCATATCCTGCTGGATTTTCCTCTGGTGTACGCATATAACGTTCTGTATAAATCGTGTCATAAAAACGCCATGTAGTAACTGGTGCTACTGCAATTGCTGCAGCAAAAACATCATTTCCTTTTAATAAACAGTTGGTACTCATATGACCTCCAAAAGACCATCCCCAAATACCAATTCTATTCGCGTCAACATACGGTAATTTTGCTAACTCTTTAGCCACAGAGATTTGGTCTTCAGTTTCATATTTTACCAAATTCATGTAAGTAACTTTCTTAAAATCACGACCTTTAAAACCTGTTCCTCTACCATCTACACAAACAACTATATAACCATTTTGTGCTAACATTTGGTGCCAATAATCATTTGAACCATTCCAACTATTTTTTACATTTTGAGAACCTGGTCCTGAATATTGATACATTAAAACCGGGTACTTTTTATTTGCATCAAAGTTTGCAGGCTTAATAGTATACATGTTTAAGTCGTTTCCGTTTACATTAATTGTAGAAAACTCTTTTTTACTTAGATTATATCCTGCAATAGTTTCTTTTAAAGCTGCATTATCTTTTACAGTTTTTAATACTTTCCCTTCATCATTTCTTAGCGTGTACACTGGTGGTGTATTTGCATCAGAAAAAGTATTGATAAAGTAGTGCATGTTTTTACTAAAAGAAGCATTGTTTGTTCCTGTAGGATTACTTAATAACTTTTTGTTTTTACCATTTAAAGAAATACTATATACCCCTCTATTAATAGAACCATTTTCTACTGACTGATAATAAATAGTTTTCTTATCTGCATTATATCCGTAGTAAGAAGTAACCTCCCAATCTCCTTTAGTTACTTGATTTAATAATTTACCATTTTTATCATAGTGATAAATATGGTTGTATCCATCTTTTTCACTTGTCCAAATAAAGCTATTATCATCTAAAAAAGTTAAATCATCAGTAATATCTACATATGCTTTATCTGTTTCGTTTAAAACGATAGAACTATTAAAAGTAGTTGCATCAACAAAATACATTTTTAAATCATTTTGATGACGATTCAATGTTCTAACTGCTAAAATATTTGGATTGTTAGTCCAGTTAATTCTTGGAATATACTCATAATCTCCAACTCTGATTTCCGCAGTTTTATTAGTTTCTAATGAAAATATACGTAAAGCTACTTTAGCATTTTCTTCACCAGCCTTTGGATATTTAAACACATGTTGTGTTGGGTATTTACCTTTTCCGTATACATCCATTGAAAAAGTTTTAACCTTACTTTCATCAAAACGTAAGTAAGCTAAGTTTTTGCTGTCTTTACTCCATTCAAAAGCTTTTACAAAACCAAATTCCTCTTCATAAACCCAATCGGTAATACCGTTAATGATTTCGTTCTTTTTACCACTATTGGTAATTTGAATTACCGCATTAGCATCTGAGTAATCTTTAATGAATAAATTATTGTCTTTAGCGTAGGCTATTTTTTTACTATCAGGAGAAAAAGTTGGTTCTTGAATATCTGTACCAATTAAATCTAACGATTTTTTTGCTATGTCATACACATAATATGTACCTAAATATGAATGACGGAAAATTTGTTTGAAGTTAGTTCCTAAAATTAATTTGGTCTCATCATTATTAAAGCTGTACGATTGAAAATATTTCAATCCTGCTAAATCTTTACTATCAACTATAGTTTCAACTTTTTCTAAAGTTTCATAACTGTATTTATCTACAGTAGAGCTTCCATTCTCATAATTTAATAGCGAATAAAAATCTCCTTTCATAGAATTTAAAGAGTTCATATAATCGGCTCTAAATGTGCCTTTTCGCCATATATCCTCTAAAGAAATATCTTTTTTTTGAGCTTGTACTAGCGAAGATATTCCTATAAACAATAGTAATAATTTCTTCATGTTAAGTTGTTGTTTATCTAAAAAGTTTGCCAAGTTTACGGAAAAATAGCCAAAAATCCGCTCAAAAAAATCATAAAAACCAAATAACACGACCATTTTAACATGATTCACGTATCTTTGAGCCATCAAAAATGAATTGAGAATGTCTAAAACGATCTCTGGTTTTTCTAAACTTACCAAAGAAGAAAAAATAGACTGGTTGGCAAAAACTTACTTTAACAATCAACCAGAAATTATACAAACTATTACGCAATATTGGAATGTAGATGACAAGCTACAACAGCTGCACGATGATTTTATTGAAAATACCATTTCTAACTTTTATATGCCTTACGGCGTTGCCCCTAACTTTGTAATTAACGGACGTAGTTATGCAATACCTATGGTAGTAGAAGAGAGTTCTGTAGTTGCTGCTGCATCCAAAGTAGCCAAATACTGGAGTACTAAAGGTGGGTTTAAAACTGAAGTGATTTCTACCACAAAAATTGGTCAAGTACATTTTATGTACGCTGGTGATAAAAAGGAGTTACATTCTTATTTCAATGAACAAAAAACCGAATTACATGCTGCCACTGCATCCATTACTAAAAACATGGAAAAACGTGGTGGTGGTATTTTAGATATTCAACTGGTTGACAAAACTGATAAACTAGCAGATTACTATCAATTACATGTTACGTTTGAAACAAAAGATAGTATGGGTGCTAACTTTATCAACTCTTGTTTAGAGGCTATTGCCAAGGCTTTTAGAAAAGACGATATTGAAATTGTGATGAGCATACTTTCTAACTACGTTCCTGAATGTTTAGTTAGAGCGGAAGTAAGCTGTAAGGTAGAAGAATTAGGAGGTAAAAATCCAGAGAAATTTGCTCAAAAATTTGAACAGGCAGTTAAAATTGCCGAAATAGAACCGTATCGTGCAGTTACCCATAATAAAGGTATTATGAATGGAATCGATGCTGTTGTGTTGGCAACGGGTAATGATTTTAGAGCAATTGAAGCAGGAGCACATGCCTATGCTTCAAAAAATGGGCAGTACAGTAGTTTAACTCATTGTGAAGTGAAAAATGGTGTTTTTAGATTTTGGATTGAAATTCCTTTAGCTTTAGGTACCGTAGGTGGACTAACTGCATTACACCCAATGGCAAAATTGTCGTTAGATATGATGCAAAAACCAAGTGCACGCACCTTAATGCAAATTATCGCTGCTGCAGGTTTAGCGCAAAACTTTGCTGCTTTACGTGCCTTAACTACTAAAGGTATTCAACACGGACACATGAAAATGCACTTGATGAATATCTTGAATCAACACAAAGCTACTAACGAAGAAAAAGAGGTTGTGGCTGCTTATTTTGAAGATAGAACTGCTTCACATAGTGCTGTTGTTGAAAAGTTAAATGAGCTTCGTAAGCCAAAAGTACAATGGATAGACTTTTTAAACGAAGAAGAAGTACGTGATACTCTTGTAAATTTAAAAGCCGATGCAAAACCTTTGTTTGGTAAAATGAGCGGGCAACAAATGGTAGAACATTTAAGCTTGGTTACTCAAATTGCGAATGGAAACTGGAAGGTTGACATCTATGTTTCTGAAGAGAAAACAACCAGAAGAAAGCCTTTTTTAAATACCGATAGCGAGTTACAAATCGGATTTAAAGCTCCATTTTTATCTGAAGATCCAACTCCATTAAAGTTTAGTTCTATGAACGAGGCTATTACTGATTTGATTGAGCAAGTGCAGCATTTCGAAACTATTTTTAATGAAAATCCAACCCGAAAAGTAGTACATCCATTTTTTGGAGAGTTGGATTATGAGTATTGGAAAAAATTCCAAGTAAAACATTTTACACATCATTTTAAACAATTTGGGCTGGTATAATGCGACACTACTCTAACGGAAAATTATTACTCACTGGAGAGTATGTTGTTTTGGATGGCGCAACATCATTAGCTGTCCCAACTAAGTTTGGACAAGACTTAATTGTTGAACCGATTAAAGAACCACAACTTATTTGGGGAAGTTTTACGCATACCGGAGAATGTTGGTTTGAAGCTTCTTTCGATTTACCAAAACTTAGGTTAACCTCAGCAACATTTAAGTCTGATAAAGAAGGAAGCGCTGAATTTATAGCTGAAACTTTACGTGATATTTTACAAGAAGCAAAAAAACTAAACCCTGATTTTTTAAATACTAATCATGGATATATCGTTAAGGCAAATCTAACATTCCCTCAAAACTGGGGATTAGGAAGTTCTTCAACCTTAATTAATAATATAGCTACTTGGGCAAATGCAAATCCGTTTACTTTGCTTTGGAACGCTTTTTCTGGAAGTGGTTACGATATTGCTTGTGCAAAACATAACACTCCGATTCTATATAAGCTAGAAGAAAAACAACCTCATATTGAAGAAGTAAATTTCAATCCAAGTTTTTCTGAAGAATTGTTTTTTGTGCATTTAAATCAAAAACAAAATAGTAGAGAAGGAATTGCTCACTATAAAAAACACAAAGAAGAAGCTAAAATATTAATTCCTGAAATTGACAATTTAACTCAAGAGTTTTTAAAAACTAACACTTCTAAAAATTTAGAAAACATCATTATTGAGCATGAACAAATCATTAGTTCAATTATAAAACAAGACACTGTAAAACAAAGTTTATTTTCCGACTATTTTGGTGAAGTAAAAAGCTTAGGCGCTTGGGGTGGTGATTTTATTTTAGTTACAGGAAATGAAGATACTACAAGCTATTTTCAACAAAAAGGATTCAACACTATCCTTTCATATAAAGAAATGATTTTATAATGAAAAAGGTCATTATTATTGGTGGTGGGGCTGCAGGTTATTTTACTGCAATTAATGCAAAAGAACTCAATCCTGAATTGGACATTACTATTCTTGAGAAAGGAAAAGAGGTTTTACAAAAAGTGAAAATTTCTGGTGGAGGTCGTTGCAATGTTACGCATGCTTGTTTTGAACCTAAAGAACTAACAAAATTCTACCCAAGAGGTGAAAAAGAGTTATTAGGACCTTTTCACAAATTCATGACTGGTGATACTTTTGAATGGTTTGAAAATCGCGGAGTTCCTTTAAAAATAGAAGAGGATAATCGAGTATTTCCAGAAGCGAATACATCACAAGCTATTATAGATTGTTTCCAAAACGCTGTTGACAACCTCGGAATTACGGTGTTAAAAAATCATGGTGTGAATTCTGTTTATCAACAAAATGAGAAATGGGTTATCAACACAAAAAATCAAGATTTTGAAGCAGATTTCGTAGTGGTTGCTGCTGGAAGCAGTAAAAAAGTATGGGATTTATGTAAGACACTAAATCACACAATTATTGAGCCCGTTCCTTCCTTATTTACTTTTAACATTAAAGACAAGCGAATTATTGATTTGGGTGGTATTTCTGTACCAAATGCAGAAGTAACACTTGTTGGAACAAACCTAGAAAATTCTGGCCCGTTATTAATTACCCACTGGGGATTAAGTGGTCCTGCCATTTTAAAATTATCCGCTTTTGGTGCTCGAATTTTAGCTGATAAAAACTACCAATATAATGTACTCGTAAATTGGTTAGGGCAAGATACCGATTCGGTTTTTTCGGCATTACAAGAGTTAAAAAAATCGCAAGCTAAAAAGCAAGTGAATTTAAAATCTCCTTTTAGCGATATTCCTCGTCGATTATGGGAACGATTAGTTACAGCTTCGGAAGTAAAAAACGACCAAAACTGGGCTGATTTGAGCAATAAGCAACTTCAAAATTTAGCTAATCAATTAACAAAAGGGTTGTTTAACGCAAATGGCCGTACTACTTTTAAAGAGGAATTTGTAACAGCTGGCGGTATCGATTTAAAAGAAATTAACTTTAAACGTTTTGAAAGTAAAAAACACAAAAACTTGTTTTTTGTAGGTGAAGTGTTAAATATTGATGCCGTTACTGGTGGCTTCAACTTTCAAAATGCTTGGACAGGTGGTTTTATTTGCGCAAATGCTATTGCAGAATAGATTAAAAGTCATTTCGAACATAAATTGAAGTTTTTCACTTCGTTCGAAATGACTTTATTTTATTAATCTTCGTCTTCTCCTTCTTCTTCGTAACAGTTAAAAATGATAGAGTACCCATACTCTACTGCTTCTTCATATAACTCTTTTTGCTCTTCATCTTCTACATCGTCAACAGAATCTAACGTAAAATATTCGTCTTCTATTTCTACTACTTTCCAGTCTTCTTCCTTGATGTAAAATTTAGCTAACTGCATAGCTCCTTCGATATCTTTATAATCGACATACAAACTTACATAAGCTCCTAAAACTTCATCGTAATGTTCAGATGATTTTTTTGGTTTTGCTAAGGCATTAATTAAAAACATAGGTCTATTTTTTTTGTGTTATTTACGCTAATTCTCCTCTATGAGGTTTTAATGCATCTCTAAAAATCTTCATATTCTCTTCATCAACCACTATAAAAGCGATCGTATGCATTTCGTTTAAAGATACAAAATTTACTTCATGATATGGCAAACTATCTATCTGTGCAAACTCTTTTAAATGTACACAGTGATGCTTTGCCGTTTCCAATCCATCAGGACCTTTAAAATCCCAAATCAGTTTAATTTTTCTCATGCAACAAAAATACCCATTTCTAAAATAGAAATGGGTATTAAAAGAACTAACTAATCAAAAATCTAGATTAGCTTTCTCTTTTCCACAACAAGATAATATCGAATAGTCTCCCTAAAAGATAAATAAACAATCCTAATGTTGGTGCCAATAAACCTACTCTAAGTCCTCCTACTAAAACTTGAGGTGCTATATCATTTGCTATAGCTATTGCTTCTAACCCTCCTAGCATTCCTAAAACAAAGGAAAAGACCCCGAAAACAAAAGAAAACAAGCTAATTGATTTGATAAGTTTAGCATTCTTCTCAGTATTATTCTTCACCCCTCTAACAAATAAGAAGACTGTAAGTAGTAATAATACGATAAGAGTAATCATAAATGGTGCTCCACCTTCGATAATAAATCTCATAAAATTAGTTTTTAAAATTGTACTCTGTAAAAGTATCATTGACTTCAAATGAAAAATTAAAAACACGACAAACTACCTAATACCTACCTGATTTAACAAATTTAATTTCTGAAATAGAAAAACAGTTAAAAAGCTTACTAAATCTTTATTTCGTCTATTTTTACTTTTATTTAAACTTAAAAATGTGCTTTTTTACAAAATGCTAAAGATATTTACTTCTTTTTTATTTAAAACACCACTTCACATTTTATACTGGGTGCTAGTTTGGTTATTTTTCTACTTATTTTTTAGCACGGGGAGTAATAACCCACAATTTCTGTTTTGGTTCACTAGTATTTTATCGGTAATTTCTATTATAACTTCCTACGTTTTTGCTTATAACTTAATCCCTAATTATTTACTTACAAAAAAGTATTGGTCGTTCTTATTGTATACTATATATGCTATTATTTTCACCCTTTTCGGAGTTTTAATCACTGTTGTTTTCGGGTTTGTTTTCTTTTTTAATTTAGAATTTCAAAACATGCCTGCCTTAACCAAAAGTTCATCGGTTATTTTGGTATGTGTATTTTTAATCATTGTTTTAGCTAGTGGGTATAAAATACTAAGCCATAATTACAAGTCAATTGAAGAGAAAAAGACTATAGAGAATAAATTCCTACAAACACAATTACAATTAAAAGAACAAGAATTAAAGTTCTTAAAAATGCAAATTCATCCACATTTTTTATTTAATACCTTGAATACGTTGTATGGATTTACTCTCAAAAAATCGGACACTGCACCTGATATGATCTTAAAACTCTCTAATTTGTTAGACTATATCCTCTATCAAGTTGATAAACCTTCAGTATTATTAAAAAATGAAATTCTACATATTCATGATTATATTTCGTTAGAAAAAATGCGCTTTCAAGAAAGTCTACAGGTTAATTTTATCAAAAACCTATACAATGACACTATACAAATCCCACCGATGTTATTGTTACCTTTTATTGAAAATGCTTTTAAACATGGGACGCAAATTGATGGTGTTCTACAGATTGACATTGACCTGAAAACTACCGAAGATTTTTTAATTTTCCACATTAAAAACACCTCAAAACAAGCAACCACCACAAAAAAGGGTATTGGACTAGAAAACATTCAAAAAAGATTAGAAATGTTGTATAAAAACCAAGCTAATCTTTCAATAAAACCTGAAGCAAATCAATTTATCATTGATTTAAAAATTCCTTTAAAAAATGGCTAAAAAAACAACTTGTGTAATTGTTGACGATGAACCAATAGCAAGAGAAATTCTTGAAACATTTATTGAAAAGACACCAAACTTAGAACTAATAGCAAGTTGCAAAAATGCACTAGAAGCGTTACAAATTACACAAACTGATGTAATCGATTTATTCTTTCTTGACATTAATATGCCTGAAATTAACGGACTGAGCTTAGCAAAAATCATCAACAAAAAATCTAATATAATTTTCACCACTGCTTATAGAGAGTACGCTGTTGATGGTTTTGATTTACAAGCTACAGATTACTTACTAAAACCTATTTCTTTTGATCGCTTCTTACAAGCTGTTCAAAAAATTTCAGAATCAAACTCCCGCATAAATACCCCTACAGAAAATGAGATTTCTAAAGATTATATGTTTGTTAGAGCTGACAGGAAAATGGTAAAAATTAACTTCTGTGATATTTTATACATTGAAAGTTTAGGTGATTATGTAAAAGTTTTTACACAAGACAACATCACAATTACAAGAGAAACAATTAGTAGCTTTGATGAAAAATTACCGAAAGAACAATTTTTACGTGTACATCGTTCATTTATTATAGCTCTTAACAAAATTGACTCTTACACCAACGAGTATATCGAAATTCAAAAAAAAGCAATTTCTATAAGTAGAAGTTACAAAGACACTGTTTTACAAAAATTAGCACAAGTGTAAGTGAAACTTTATCTTTACCGCAAAATTTTACACTTTGAATACATCTGATTTTATATTTCAATCTCAAGACAGAAAAGTAGAAAACTTAACTGTTACTTGGCAAACACCTAGCAATATTGCTTTGATAAAATACTGGGGAAAAAGTGAACCACAAATCCCTAAAAATGCTTCAATAAGCTTTACCCTAAACAACTGTCATACTACTACAAAAATTGAGTTTTCAAAGATAGATCCTAAAAATCAAGCTCAATTTGAATTGTTCTTTGAAGGAAAAAAGAAAGATGATTTTAAACCTAAAATAGCTAAGTTCTTTGAGCGAATTCAAGAATATTGTCCGTATATCTTAGAGTATTCAATGGTAATTTCTTCGGAAAACTCTTTCCCGCACAGTAGCGGAATTGCTTCTTCTGCAAGTGGAATGAGCGCTATCGCTATGTGTTTAATGAGCTTAGAAAAAGAATTAAATCCAGAGCTAACTAAGGAATACACCAACAAAAAAGCTTCATTTTTAGCTCGTTTAGGTTCTGGAAGTGCTAGTAGAAGTATTGAAGGTCCGTTAGTTGTTTGGGGAAACCACCCTGAAATAAAAGGAAGCTCAGACTTATTTGGTGTAAAATTCCCATACGAGGTACATCCTATTTTCGAAAACTATCAAGACACTATTTTATTAGTTGATAAAGGAGAAAAACAAGTTTCTAGTACCGTTGGTCATAACTTAATGTACAACCATCCGTATGCTGAAAATCGTTTTATTCAAGCGAATGAAAACCTTGAAAAACTTTCTAGAATTCTTCAAAACGGAGACATCAAAGCTTTTATCAATTTAGTTGAAAGCGAAGCGTTAACGCTACATGCAATGATGTTAACTAGTAATCCGTATTTTATTTTGATGAAGCCTAATACGTTAGAAATTATTAATAAAATCTGGGAGTATAGAGAAGAAAACAACAGTAATATTTGCTTTACTTTAGATGCAGGTGCAAACGTACATGTACTTTACCCTAATTCAGAAAAGACTGAAACCGAACTGTTTATTAAGAATATTTTAGCTGCATACTGCCAAAAAAATCAGTATATTTGTGATAGTGTGGGTTTTGGCGCAAAACCTATATAACCTAAATCTCCTATTATTATGAGAAGTTCAACTATACTACTATCCTTTTTTGCTCTTTTTGTCACTACGTCTATCTTCGCGCAAGACACCGTATGGTTTGATAAAAATTGGCAAGAAACGACTAAAGAAAATCACGAATTTTACAGACCTACTCCTAAAAGAATGAATAATGGTTATTGGATTGTAGATTACTACAAAAATGGCCAAATTCAAATGGAAGGATTTAGTACCGTTAACATTCCTAATGAAGAACAGTTTGACGGTTTAGTTTTGTATTATCATCCTAACGGTAAACCTTTTCACAGAGCTAATTATAAAGATGGAAAATTACACGGTATACGAAAAGTTTACTACGAGTCGGGAGAACTTAAAGAAGAAGGTAAATACGAAGAAGGTAAAAGAGAAGGAGTTTGGAAAACTTTTTACAAAAACGGTAAAATAGAATCTAAAGGAAAATACCGCGAAAATGAAAAAGTTGGTATTTGGAAAACTTTTTACAAAAACGTATACTAGTTTGTAAACTAGTACTTTTACTCGTATGTTTGCCCTGTAATTAAAACACCTATGAAAGGACCCTTATTTTATGCTAAAATATTACTCTTCGGAGAATACGGAATCATTAAAGATTCTAAAGGACTAGCTATTCCTTTTAGCTCATATAAAGGCGCATTAAAGTCTGCCAAAAACTTAACAGGAGAAGCTAAAAAATCAAATCAAAGTTTAGCCAAATTTTATACGTATTTGGCAAACTTGAATTCTGATTTAGTTTCTTTTGATTTGGCCTCATTAAAAAATGATATAGGTAACGGTATGTACTTCGATTCTTCTATTCCTCAAGGATATGGAGTAGGAAGTTCTGGTGCTTTAGTTGCATCTATTTACGACCAGTACGCTAACGATAAAATTACGGTTTTAGAAAACCTAACACGCGACAAATTACTTACGTTAAAACAGATTTTTTCTTTAATGGAATCTTTTTTCCATGGAAAAAGTTCTGGGTTAGATCCGTTAAACTCATATTTAAGCTTACCTATCTTAATCAATTCGAAAGAACATATTGAACCAGCAGGCATTCCATCTCAAAAAGAAGGAAAAGGAGCTGTTTTCTTATTAGATTCTGAACAAGTTGGTGAAACTGAACCTATGGTTAACATCTTTATGAACAAGATGAAAAACGAAGGATTCCGTAAAATGATAAGCGAAGAGTTTGCAACACATACTGATGCTTGTATTGAAGACTTTTTACAAGGAAACGTAAAATCGTTGTTTGGTAATGTAAAAAAATTATCAAAAGTAGTGTTAGCTAACTTTAAACCTATGATTCCTACTGCTTTTCATAAAGTTTGGGAAAATGGAATTCAAACAAACGATTACTACTTAAAGCTTTGTGGCTCTGGTGGTGGAGGTTACATCTTAGGATTTACTGAAGATTACGAAAAAGCAAAAAACAGTTTAAAAGATTACAAATTAGAATTGGTGTATCGCTTTTAAAATGCTACTATGAGTACATTTAAAAACAACACCTTACTTTTAAAAATATTAAGCCTTTTATCAGTCATAAGAGGTTACAACATTTTAGTATTAATAGCAGCCCAATATTTGGCTGCTATTTTTATTTTCTCTGATGCAAAATCGGTTAAACCTGTTGTTTTCGATTGGCATTTACTCTACTTAGTTATCGCTACTGTTTGTGTAGTTGCAGCAGGATATATCATCAATAATTTTTATGATAAAAATGCTGATAAAATCAATCGCCCTATAAAAACTGGGATTGACTCCTACGTAAAACAAGAAACAAAGCTTAGACTTTATTTTTTACTGAATTTTATTGGCTTTGGTTTTGGCTGGTTAGTATCATGGAGAGCAGCTTTCTTTTTTGCGGTGTATATTTTCGGAATTTGGTTCTATTCACATAAATTAAAAAAATATCCGTTGGTTGGACTCATTAGTGCAACCATCTTAACGATACTCCCGTTTTTTGTTGTATTTGTACATTATAAAAACTTTTCAAAAGTAATATTTGTGCATGCGATTTTTCTCTTTTTAGTTATTATGACACGAGAATTAATCAAAGATTTAGAAAACATTAAAGGGGCTATCGCCAACAACTACAATACTTTCCCTGTAATTTATGGCGAACGTACTACCAAAAGAACTATTATTTTATTAATGTTTCTTACCCTAGTTCCTATCGGAATTATAAACACCTACCCTGCTATTGAATACATGAAATACTACTTCTATTTAGCAGCAATTACCTTAATTTTTGTCGGATTTTACACATGGAATTCAGTTCAAAAAAATCAATATCGACTTGCACACAATATTTTAAAAGTGCTATTATTAATTGGTGTCTTTAGTTTATTGTTTATTGACAAGTCTTTAATTTTAGATAAAGTAATTGAAGTTTTAGATTAAAAACCAAATAATTACCGTAAATTTGCGCACTTTTTAAAAACTTAAGAATGAATTCAAAAAACTCGTCGAGAGGACGACAAGCTGAACGCAACAGCAATCCTCAAGGAAAAAATCAATTCAAAAAAGATTTCAGAAAACCTAAAACCAACAAACCTGTTCAGAAAAAAACAGAAGACACTGGTATTCGTTTAAACAAATTCATCTCAAACTCAGGAATTTGCTCTCGTAGAGAAGCTGACACTTATATCGAGCACGGAAGTGTTTCAGTAAACGGAAAATTGGTTACTGAAATGGGTTATAAAGTACAACCTACTGATGAAGTTCGTTTTGATGGTACGTTAATTTCTATGGAGAAAAAACGTTACGTACTACTTAACAAACCTAAAAATTACATCACTACTATGGAAGACGATCGCGGTCGTAAAACAGTAATGGAAATTATTGCTAATGCTACTAAAGAACGTATTTATCCTGTAGGGAGATTAGACAGAAATACCACTGGTTTATTATTATTTACCAATGACGGTGAAATGGCCAAGAAATTAACACATCCAAAGCACAACGTACGTAAATTATACCATGCTTCTTTAGATAAAAAATTAACTTTAGCTGATTTAGAAAAACTACGTGGTGATGTTGTTATTGAAGGAAGAAAAGTATTTATTGATGCTGTTTCGTATGTAGATGGAGAAAAGAAGACTGAAGTTGGTATTGAAATACACTCAGGAAGAAACCGTATCGTTCGTAAAATCTTTGAGCACTTTGGTTACCATGTAATAAAACTTGATAGAGTTGTTTTTGCTGGATTAACCAAGAAGAATTTACCTCGTGGTAGATGGCGTGAGCTTACACAACAAGAAATTAACAATTTACAAATGATGTAATAAAAAATCCCGAGTATAAACTCGGGATTTTTTATTATTTCTTTGCCTTTTTATGATCTTCCTGCACTTCTTCATCACGATATTTACAACATTCATGTAAATTATCATATGCTTCTTTAGGTGCTTTAAAATCTTTCGTATCGTGTCCTATACTTGCAATCGTTTTTTTAACTGTTTCTGTATTGGTCTTACGTTCATCAATAATTAAACTTAGTTGATGAGTATTTACATCCCACTTTGCAAACTTTACTCCTTTTGTTTTTAACGCAGCTTTTTCAATACGTTTTTTACACATCATGCAAACACCATCTACCTCAAAAGATACTTTTGCATTCTTGTCCTGAGCAAATGCTGATGTACTTAATAGTAAAACTGCTGCTAATAAAAATATATTTTTCATGTCTTCTCTATTTATTGTTTGTTGAATTAGTTAATCTATTTTAAATCGTAATCCTGCATAGAAGTTACTTCCAAAAACTGGTGCATATATAATAGTAGTATCAAAATTTGCTCCAAATGGATTATCACTTCCTAATATAGGATTTTTTTGTTTGTAATTTGTAATGTTTTCAGCCCCAGCATACACTTCAAACTTTTTTGAAAACACTTTTGTTATCTGAGTGTTTAGCAAGTTATAGCTATTCGAATAAATTGGTAACTGATTGTTTGTATTTGGTAATCGTTGCTCCCCTATCCAATTATAGGTTACATCAAACTTCCAACTAGCGTCGTTATCTTCTGTTTTAGTTTCATAAGATACATTCGCAAAAAAACGATGTTTAGCTTGTAATGCTTTCGCTAAGTTTCCTGATCTATAATCAGTAGAAACATCATAAAACTTATACGAGAATCGAGTATTGAAATACGGAATAATATTTTGATTAACTTCTACCTGAAAACTATTAGCAATACTTTTTCCTTCTAAATTATAAAAAGATATCTCTTGCGAATTTTCCCAATCAACTACTACCTGATTTGAAAAATTTGTTTGATAAAAATCGAATGTTACATCTCCTTTTCTACCAAATAGTTTATACCCTTGTAAAAACGAAACTCCATAATTCCAAGCCACTTCTGGATCTAATCCATAAATGTTTCCTCCTGAATTTTCAATATTAACTGTTCTTGACGAAGCAAAAAACTGTTGATTCTCCGCAAAAATATTAGCACTTCGTTTTCCTCTTCCTACAGAAGCCCTAAATACTCCTCTCACCCAAGGAACATAACGCATATGTAACCTAGGTGTTACAAAAGTTCCTAACAAATTATGATGATCTAATCGAAGTCCAGCAGTAACACTAAAATTATCAGCATTATCATAAGCATATTCGAAAAATGCTCCTATTGAGTTTTCATTTCTATCAAAATTCGAATTCATTACAGTGCTTATAAATTCATCGTATTTATCATACGTAAAACTGGCACCTGTTTTAAATTTATTACGAGTATCTCCAATAATTGAGCTAAACATAAAATTACTGTAAAAACTTTGATGCTTAATATTATACTCTCTTAATCCAAAATAGGAATCTTGTTCATAATTGCTATAGGCTGCTTGAAAACCCATACTTTGAAAAGGTAAATCAGGGAAAACGCACCCTACTTTTACAGAAGTATCAAAACGTTTGGTTTTTATTTCACTTCCCCAAACTGTATTTGATCCTCTATCTTCTTCTGGTTTAAAATCAACTTCGCCTACCTGCTTTGAATCATCTAAATATCTAAAATTGATAAAACTTACCCATCCTTTTTCGGCATCAGTATATTGCCAACGATTCATCACATTTATTTGTTCTGCTAACGGATTATCTAAAAAGTTATCATTGTTCTTATCAAACTTTTCTCCTCTATAATTTCCATGTACATACAAACCAGTTTGCCATTTTTTACTCACTTTTTGATTAAAATGAGTATTCAATTCAAACCTACCTCCCATAGCTCCATAAGCATTAAGGTAAAATTTATGATTGGTTGATGGTTTTACTAGCTCAGTATTTATTTGTCCTGAAATGCTTTCAAAACCATTTATAACACTTCCTGCTCCCTTTGTTATTTGAATACTTTCAACCCAAGTTCCAGGTGTAAATGTTAACCCAAATGCTTGTGCTGCTCCTCTTATCGATGGTATATTTTCTTGTGTAATTAACAAATACGGACTTGTTAAACCTAACATTTGTATTTGTTTTGTTCCTGTTAATGCATCAGAAAAATTAACATCAATAGACGGATTGGTTTCAAAGCTTTCAGACAAATTACAACAGGCTGCTTTTAACAATTCTTCACTATTAATAGTTACCAAGTTTTGTGTTTGTAAATAAGATCGTTGAGTAGCGTCCTTTTTTGCTGTAATAGCAACTTCTTCTAACGTATTACTCTCAGTTAAATAATGATTGATTGGTTTTGTACTCTTAACAATTATTGTATCTGTTTTATAACCAACAAAACTTATTATTAATTTTCTATACTCTTTTTTATACGGAATACTAAACATTCCTTTTTTGTTGGTAGTAGTACCAACTTCCGTATTTAACCAATGGATATTGGCTCCGTAAACTCCTAAATTATCTTTAGGTCCATTTTTATCTTTTATCACTCCTTTTAACTCTTTCTGAGCAAAAAGTGATGAAGAAATCAGCAAAGAAATACTGACAATAAAAAATCTTTTCATTCTTAATTTATCATACTTAATTATATAATTCTAAACTTTTTGTAAAAGAATTATTAGTATCATATGATAAAAACCTCGTGAAGTACTTGTATATCAAAAAACAGTTTGGGTGGTATATAAAACTTGTGTGGAACAAGCTGTCTTTTTAAGTCTGAAAATAATTGCTTGTAATAAGTATATGAAGTAACTGCTGTTATAACCTTTGTAAAAGTTACTTTTTCAACAAGTGATTTTTGAATTTGAGTTTGTCCTTTTAAAAACTCCACATCGTCTTTACAACATGAAGGCTCTATTGTTTTGCTCTCGCAGCTATCCTCTTCTACATCATCACAACTAGCTACATTCCCTACATAAGAAATTGCAACTAAAGAATCTCCACAAAAATGTTTTTCTACATTAAAAGAAAATGTAGAAAGTAACACAACAAGTGCTAAAAGTGTAGCTATTATTTTAGAAACGAATTTCTTCATGTTTTGCAAATGTACAAAATTTAAAAAATTCTATTTTTTATCACAATTCATACAACTATTTTTGTAAGCTTTAAACCCTCTTTACGAACAAGATAAGAAACATAAACAATGAACATACAAGAATTAAAAAATAATATAGACACAATAGTTAACAACACTTCATCTAAAGACGAAAAACTACAACAAATCTGCGATTATTTAGCTTCGGAAATTTCCTATTACGATTGGGTTGGATTTTACTTTAGAAACGGAGATAAGAAGGAACTAAAGCTAGCACAATTTAATGGAGAACCAACCGAACACACTATCATCCCTTTCGGGAAAGGGATTTGTGGCCAAGTTGCTGTAAGTAATGAAAATTTTGTAGTACAAGATGTTAGTGAACAAGACAATTATATTTCTTGCGGATGGAAAGTGAAATCAGAAATTGTAATTCCAATTTTTGTAAACGGAGAAAACATTGGTCAAATTGATATTGATTCTCATACCGTTAACCCTTTTACCCCAAATGACGAGGCTTTACTAGAGTATGTTTGTGACAAAGTAGCAAGTTTTATCTAATTTTTTTAGATAATCATTTGATTATTAGGATTTTTTTTATTTTATTTGGTACGTTTTATAATAAACCCCATTTAATCCCCTTAATTATGAGCAATAGAGAATATCCTTCTTATGCAGCATTAGGTAATGCTAATGCTCGTTCAGCATCTCAACAATCTTTACTAGAAAAATTTACTGCTTGGTTTCGTAACTTTTTAGAAACCGCAGAGTAATGTTTTCTTTTTTCATATTTGTTGTATGAAAGCGCCACCAGAATCGAATTAATTTTGGTGGCGTTTTTTACTTTTCAAAACTTAAAATTTTATTGTGTAAGCCCCAGGGTTTTACTAGCTTTGCAAGCTTAACAACACAACAATAATGGACAATACAAAAACTATTAAATCAGCATTAATTTCCGTTTTTCATAAAGACGGTTTAGAACCTATCGTAAAAAAACTTAACGAACTAGGTGTTACTATCTACTCTACCGGTGGTACAGAGAAATTCATCAACGACCTAGGTATTGAAGTTGTACCTGTAGAAGACGTTACTTCGTACCCTTCTATCTTAGGAGGACGTGTTAAAACATTACACCCAAAAGTTTTTGGTGGAATTTTAAACAGGCAAGATCACGAAGGTGATGTTGCTGAAATGGAAGAATACAACATTCCACAGTTAGATTTAGTAATTGTTGATTTATATCCTTTTGAAAAAACAGTAGCTTCAGGTGCTTCTGAACAAGATATTATTGAAAAAATTGATATCGGAGGAATTTCATTAATCCGTGCTGCTGCTAAAAACTTTAAAGACACAGTAATTGTTTCTTCAATGGAACAATACGCAGAGTTCTTAAACATTATTTCTGAAAACAACGGAAATACTTCTTTAAGCGATAGAAAAAAGTTTGCTGCAAAAGCATTCAATATTTCTTCTCACTACGACACGGCTATCTTCAATTATTTTAACGAAGACGAAATCGTTTACAAAGCAAGTGAAACTACTTCAAAAGTATTACGTTATGGGGAAAACCCACACCAAAAAGGATTTTTCTTTGGAGATTTAGATGCAATGTTTGATAAGTTACACGGAAAAGAATTAAGCTACAACAACTTATTAGATGTTGATGCTGCTGTAAACTTAATTGAAGAATTTAAAGGTGAAGATCCAACATTTGCTATTTTAAAACACAACAATGCTTGTGGTTTTGCACAACGTAAAACTATTCACCAAGCTTATGTAGACGCTTTAGCTGGTGATCCTGTTTCTGCTTTTGGAGGAATCTTAATTGCAAACACAAAAATAGATAAAGCTACTGCTGAAGAAATTCACAATTTATTCTGTGAAGTTGTTATTGCTCCTGCTTACGATGCTGATGCTTTAGAAATTTTAAAAGGTAAAAAGAACAGAGTTATCTTAGTTCAAAAAGAAATAGAATTACCAAAACAAACAGTTAGAACTGCTTTAAACGGGGTTTTAATTCAAGATAAAGACTATATTACTGATAAATTAGAAGATTTATCGTACCCAACAAACAATAAACCATCAGAAAGTGAGTTAGAGGACTTGTTATTTGCATCTAAGCTGTGTAAAAACACAAAATCTAATACAATTATCTTAGTAAAAGATAAGCAATTATTAGCTGGTGGAACTGGTCAAACAAGTAGAGTTGATGCTTTAAGACAAGCAATTGAAAAAGCAACAAGCTTTAACTTCGATTTAAACGGAGCAGTTATGGCTAGTGATGCATTTTTCCCTTTCCCTGACTGTGTAGAAATTGCAGACAAAGCAGGAATTAAAAGTGTAATTCAACCAGGAGGCTCTATTAAAGATCAATTAAGTATCGATTATTGTAACGACAACGGTGTAGCAATGGTTTTTACTGGAACAAGACATTTTAAACATTAATTATATTCAATGTAAATTACCCACAGATTTTTATTAGATTTGTGAAAATACATTAAAATAAATATAAAATAACGAAATCTTTATGGGTTTTTTCGATTTCATGACAGAAGATATTGCAGTAGATTTAGGTACTGCCAATACACTTATAATTCACAATGGCAAGGTTGTTATTGACAACCCTTCTATTGTTGCTCGTAACAGAATAACAGGTAAAATTATTGCTACAGGTCATGAAGCAAATAGAATGCAAGGAAAAACCCATGAAAATATCAAAACTATACGTCCGTTAAAAGACGGTGTCATAGCTGATTTCCAAGCTTCCGAAGAAATGATTAAGGAATTTGTAAAACAAATTCCTGCAATTAAAAAGAGGCTTTTTCCACCATCATTACGTATGGTAATTTGTATTCCTTCTGGAATTACTGAAGTAGAAAAACGAGCGGTAATCGATTCTGGTCGTCATATGAACGCCAAAGAGATCTATTTAATCTTTGAACCTATGGCTGCTGCTATTGGTGTTGGTGTTGACATAATGGAACCTAAAGGAAATATGATTATTGATATAGGTGGTGGTACTACAGAAATTGCTGTTATAGCATTGGCTGGCATTGTATGTGATCAATCAGTAAAAGTAGCAGGTGATTTATTTACAAGTGACATTATGTACTACATGCGTACACAACACAACTTACACGTTGGAGAAACTACCGCTGAAAAAATAAAACTACAAATAGGTTCTGCTACTGAAGATTTAGAGAATCCACCTGAAGACATGATGGTTCAAGGTCGTGACTTATTAAGTGGAAAACCTAAGCAAGTGCAAGTTTCTTATCGTGAAATTGCCAAAGCTTTAGACAAATCTATTCTACGTATTGAGGATGCTGTAATGGAAACCTTATCTAAAACTCCACCTGAATTAGCTGCCGATATTTATAATACCGGTATTTATCTTGCTGGCGGAGGTTCTATGCTAAGAGGTTTAGACAAGCGTTTATCTAGAAAAACAGATTTACCTGTATACGTTGCTGAAGACCCGTTACGTGCGGTTGTACGTGGTACTGGTATTGCGTTAAAAAACCTAGAAAAATACAAAACAGTATTAATCAAATAAAATTGAATGATTATTTATGCAACAGCTTATTTATTTCTTTCAGAAGTATAAGTTCTTCTTATTTTTTCTATTTCTAGAAATTATAGCTGTTGCATTAATCATAAATAACCACTCTTTTCATAAAAGTAAATTTATTAGTTCTACTAATTTTATTACTGGTGGATTATATCAAAAATCATCTAATTTATCTGACTACTTCAGCCTAAAAGAAAAAAATTCGGTTTTAGTTGAAGAAAACCTATCTCTAAAAAATAAATTAGAAAGACTTAACAGTTACTTTGACAGTATTTCGAGTCATCAAGTTATAGATACGGTTAAACTTAATCCTGATTACATTTATACTTCTGGAAAAGTTATCAAGAACTCCTATAGTAAAACGGATAATTTTATAACAATTAACAGAGGAAAAAACGACAATGTTACAAAAGAAATGGCTGTAATTAACAGTAAAGGTATTATTGGAATTACCGATAATGTCGGATCTAATTTTGCTAGAGTACAATCTATTTTAAACTCTAAAAGTAACATTAATGCTAAGTTTAAAAACAATCATCATTACGGAACATTAGTTTGGAATGGTGAAGATTATAATATTGTGCAGTTAACAGACATTCCTCGGCAAGCAGTATTTAAAGTAGGTGATACAATTATTACAGGAGGTAGATCTACTATTTTTCCTGAAGGAATTCCTATAGGTACGATCATAAAAGTTCCCGAAGAATTATCTGCTGTTAACAATATTGATATTAAACTTTTTAACGACATGTCTAACTTAGGGTACATTTATGTCGTAACGAATCTTCATAAAGAAGAAATTAAAAATTTAGAAAACAATAATGAATAGAACTATTTACTTAATACTTTTATTTGTTTTTCTCTTGCTACTACAAGTGCTTGTTCTTAACAATATTTTATTTTTAGGATATGTAAACCCTTATATTTACATTGTATTTATCTTTCTATATCCTATGAAAGAAAATCGTTTTCCTATTCTAATTACAGCTTTTTTATTAGGACTTTCGGTAGATGCATTTTCTAACTCTGGAGGTATACACACTTTCGCTACCTTGTTTATAGCTTACCTCAGACTATTTTTTTTTAAGGTTATCTTTAAAAAAACAACTACCGACTATCAACTTTTTAACTTAAGACACGAATCTTTTGATAAGGTGTTTAACTATACTGCTATTTTAACACTTATTCATCATTTTATCTTGTTTAGTTTAACTAACTTTAGCTTTTACAATTTCACTAACGTACTTATAAACACACTATTTTCTAGTATTTTTACGTTACTCTTGTATTTTTTAGGAAGTTTTATTTTTAGGAAAAAGCTAACATGAAACGAAGTTTTTTACTCTTATTTTTAATTACCCTTATCGGAATTATTTATATCTCTAGATTGTTTCACTTACAAATCATAAAAGGAAGTGAAAACAGCCTAACCCATAGTGCCACCATTAAGGTTGAGTATGATTATCCTTCAAGGGGCTACATATATGATCGTAATGGAAAACTACTAGTTGCCAATCAATTATCTTATGATGTAATGATTGTTCCAAAAGAAGTAGAACCTTTAGACACATTAGAGTTTTGCTCACTTTTAAAAATTGACAAAGACGATTTTAAAAGACGATTTACTAAAGCTGAGAATTATGCAAGATGGTTACCATCTGTATTTTTAAAACAATTAGCTAAAGAAGATTATGCCTACCTTCAAGAAAAACTACCAAAATACAAAGGCTTTTATGTACAAAAACGTATTATTCGTAATTATCCTGTAAAATCCGCTGCAAATGTATTAGGATATATTAGTGAGGTAAGTGAATACAAAGCAAAACAAAGTGACTATTACGAACAAGGAGAATTAATTGGTGCTTGGGGTGTTGAAAAACAATATGAAAATTATTTAAGAGGTATTAAAGGAAAAAAAAGATTTAAACGTAACAACTTAAATGAAATAACAGGTTCGTACAAAGATGGCAAATACGACACGTTAGCAGTCCCAGGAAAAGACTTAACCTTAACTATTGATAGTGAATTACAACAATACGGTGAATTATTAATGGCAGGTAAAAGAGGGGGAATTGTAGCTTTAGAGCCTCAAACGGGTGAAATTTTAGCACTAGTAACCGCTCCTTCTTATGACCCAAATTTATTAGTTGGAAGAAAACGCTCTCCAAACTCAGTAAGACTATTTAACGATACTATTAACATGCCTACTTTCGACAGAGGTTTACAAGCATCATACGCACCTGGTTCTCCTTTTAAAATACTTACAGGTTTAATTGGCCTACAAGAAGGTGTAATTGATGAAAACTCAGGTTTTTTCTGTAATCATGGTTATCGTTATGGTAGAAGACCAAACGAATTCATGGGCTGTCACTGTAATATTGTTGGTCGTCCTGTTCGTTTAAAAACAGCTATTGCTAAATCATGTAACACGTATTTTGCTAACACCTACAGAAAAATTGTCGATAAATACGAAAACGCAACCATTGGTACTGATGTTTGGAGTGAACATGCCAAAAGTTTTGGTTTAGGGAATTATTTAGGGTACGACTTACCTTCTGGTCAAAAGGGACGAATTCCTGATGGGAGATTCTACGATAGAAGTTATGATTTTAGATGGGGAGCAACAACTACTATTTCCAATTCTATTGGTCAAGGTGAAGTAGAAACCACCCCTATTCAACTAGCAAACATGACTGCAGCAATTGCGAACAAAGGATATTATTACACTCCTCATATTGTTAAAAAAATAGATAACAAACCTATTAAAGACTCTACTTATATAATGCGAAGAAACACAACTGTTTCTCCTGAACATTTTCCTGTTGCAATTGAGGCGATGTACGAAACATTTACCAGAGGTACGGCTAGATATAGTCAAGTTAAAGGAATAGACATTTGCGGTAAAACAGGTACTGTTGAAAATTTTATTAGAGTTAATCGAAAAAAAGTTCAGTTGGTAGATCATTCAATCTTCATTGCCTTTGCTCCAAAAGACAACCCTAAAATAGCCATTGCTATATTTGTTGAAAACGGAGGATACGGATCTACAATCGCAGCACCAATTACTAGTCTTTTAATTGAAAAGTATTTAAATGGTGAAGTATCTAGAAAACATGTAGAAGACAAAATGATTAACTTAAGCCTTCAAGAACGATACGACAATCAATTACTAATCCAAAACACAGATACAATTGCGACAAGAAAGAAATAATATTTTTGCTGGAATTGACTGGCTACTTGTATTGTTATATATCATATTAGTTGGCTTTGGATGGATGAATATTTACGCTTCTTCTTCAACAGAAGAAACTAGAGAAATTTTTGATTTTTCAACAAAGTATGGAAAACAGATTGTTTTCATAGGCTTAAGCATACCTGTAATTATTTTTATCCTGTTTTTTAATTCTAAGTTTTACGAACAATTTGCCAGTGTCTTATATATCATCTCACTAGTACTGTTAGCTGGTGTTTTGATTTTTGGTAAAAAAATTAACGGAGCAACCTCTTGGTATAACTTTGGAGGACTTGGATTACAACCCTCTGAATTTGCTAAAGCCTGTACTTCTTTAGCTTTAGCCAAATTAATGAGTGATCGGCAATACAACCTTAAACTCTTAAAAAATCAAGCAAAGGCTTTTATCGTCATCTTTTTACCCGCATTTTTTATTGCTCTTCAGCCTGATATGGGATCTGTTTTAATTTATTTTGCTTTCTTTTTTGTGCTAAATAGAGAAGGACTTACATTAAGTTATATCTTATTTGGAGTAACAACTATTATTCTGTTTATTTTAACCGTGTCTTTTGGTGCTAAATGGGTTCTAATCTCTTGTTTATTTATTATAACCCTTACTACACTTTATGGAGTCTATAAAGACAAACGTTTTTTTCGTTTTAACGCATTAAAAATACTTAGTTCATATCTATTTACTACATTATTTATTTTAGGCATAAGTTACACCTACAACAATGTGCTTGAGCAACATCAAAAAGATAGATTTGACATCTTACTAGGAAAAGTTCAAGATAATAAAGGTATTGGGTACAACTCTTTTCAATCAGAAAAAACCATTAGTTCTGGTGGGCTTTCTGGAAAAGGTTTTTTACAAGGAGACAGAACGCAAGGAAATTTTGTTCCTGAACAACACACCGATTATATTTACAGTACAGTTGGTGAAGAGTGGGGTTTTATAGGAAGCTCCTTCGTTATTATTTTATTTATGGCGCTTCTATATAGAATTATATATCTTTCAGAAATTCAAACCAACAAATTTGCAAGAATATATGGTTACAGTGTAGCCTCTATCTTCTTTTTTCATATTGCTGTTAATATAGGCATGGTAATAGGTTTATTTCCCACTGTAGGAATCCCTCTACCCTTTTTTAGTTATGGAGGTTCTTCTTTATGGGGATTTACACTACTCTTATTTATCTTTATCCGTTTAGATGCTCATAAGAAGTATGACTGGTAATACCTTAAGAATATTTACTTTTATTTTTCTCTTTGCCTCATGCAACAACAAAGAAATAAAAATTTATGGAAAAGTAATTGATGTCAACTCCAATAAAACCATTAAAAATACAACTATCTACAGTAGAGCTTGGGTTTACAATCTAAAACTAGACGAATCCTATCCTGTAATGGACTCAACTAATATAATAAATAGTGGTAGCTACACAATACATATGAAGAAAGCCGAATCTATTGATTTAATTGTTATAGCTGATGGCTACTATAAGCAAATAAAACATATAGATGTTACCACATAAAAAAGGAAAGTAAACTTTAATTTAACAAAAAAATAAAAAACGCCTCGATAAACATCGAGGCGTTTTTAACTATTAACTAACCTTAAAACTCTTATAAAGCTGCAACGTGCTTAGCCAACTTTGACTTTAAGTTTGCCGCTTTATTCTTATGAATAATGTTGTTCTTTGCTAACTTATCTAACATAGATACAACAGTCGAAAACATTCCTTCTGCTTCCTTCTTATCTTCTGTAGCTCTTAATTTTCTAACAGCATTACGTGTAGTTTTATGCTGATATTTATTTCTTAAGCGCTTCGCTTCGTTACTTCTGATTCTCTTTAATGCTGACTTATGATTTGCCATTGTACTAAATTCGTTAATTGTTTATAAAAAACTCGTAGTCCGTACGGGAATCGAACCCGTGTTACCAGGATGAAAACCTGGCGTCCTAACCCCTAGACGAACGGACCAAAACAATCGTTCTGATTGCGGGTGCAAATATACAACTCTTTTTGTTATTTGCAATAATTTTTATCTTTTTATTAGTTTTATTTTCACTCTAAAACTAGCTTAAGAACTTGTAGTCCGTACGGGAATCGAACCCGTGTTACCAGGATGAAAACCTGGCGTCCTAACCCCTAGACGAACGGACCAAAACAATCTATTTTGCGATTGCGGGTGCAAATATAGAAACTGTTTTTTATTACACAAAGCTTTTTTTTATTTTTTTTAATAAGCCTTGGCGAAGAGCACTCTTTTAATAGATGGTTTACCTGTAAACACACATACTCCCTCCTCTTCTTTTGCGTCGTTAGGAATACATCTTATGGTTGCTTTCGTTAATTCTTTAATCGTATCTTCTGTTTCAATAGTACCATCCCAGTGTGCTGAAACGAATCCTCCTTTGTTTTCTATCACATCTTTAAACTCATCGAATGTATTTACCTCTGTGATGTGATCGTTTCTGTAGTTTAATGCTCTAGTGTATAAATTCTCTTGGATCTCTTCTAATAAGTTAGCTACAACATCTACTACCTCTTCTCTAGAAACTGTTTGTTTTTCAAAAGTATCACGACGAGCGACCTCAACTGTACCATTTTCTAAATCACGAGCTCCCATAGCGATTCTTACAGGTACTCCTTTTAATTCGTATTCTGCAAACTTAGCTCCTGGTCTAAAAGTATCTCTATCGTCAAATTTTACTGATATTCCTTTAGCTCGTAATTCTTTTACAATTACATCTACCTTTTCTGAAATAGCGTCTAATTGCTCTTCTCCTTTATATATAGGAACGATTACTACTTGGATTGGCGCTAACTTTGGAGGCAATACTAAACCTGCATCATCAGAGTGTGTCATAATCAACCCACCAATTAAACGAGTTGACACTCCCCAAGATGTTGCCCAAACATATTCTTGCTTTCCTTCTTTTGACGTATACTTTACATCAAACGCTTTAGCAAAGTTTTGCCCTAAGAAATGAGATGTCCCTGCTTGTAACGCTTTTCCATCTTGCATTAACGCTTCAATAGTTAAGGTATCATCAGCTCCTGCAAAACGCTCGCTCTCACTTTTTGCTCCTTTTACCACTGGCATTGCCATGAATTCTTCAGCAAAAGTTGCATATACTTCTTGCATTTGCTTTGCTTCTGCAATTGCTTCAGCCTTTGTAGCATGTGCTGTATGACCTTCTTGCCATAAAAATTCTGCGGTACGTAAAAATAAACGTGTACGCATTTCCCAACGTACCACATTCGCCCATTGGTTGATTAATAATGGTAAGTCTCTATGTGATTGAATCCATCCTTTATAGGTATTCCAAATAATTGCTTCGGAAGTTGGACGCACTACTAACTCTTCTTCTAACTTTGCTTCAGGATCTACACGAAGTTTCCCTTCTCTTTCAGGATCGTTCTGCAAGCGGTAATGTGTAACTACCGCACATTCTTTTGCAAAACCTTCAGCATTTTTCTCTTCAGCTTCAAACAAACTTTTGGGAACAAAAAGAGGAAAGTATGCATTTTGATGTCCTGTTTCTTTAAACATTCTATCTAACTCTTTTTGCATGTTTTCCCAAATTGCAAATCCGTAGGGCTTAATTACCATACATCCTCTAACCGCTGAGTTTTCAGCTAAATCAGCTTTGACAATCAATTCGTTATACCATTTCGAGTAATCTTCGGCTCTTTTTGTTAAATGTTTGCTCATATTCAAAAGTTTGGCATAAATATTGTTATTTTTTATGCGTAAATTGTGTCTGCAAAACTACATTAAATAAGGTAACAAGCCCAACAAAGAAATTAATTTTTGCTGCTCAATAAAAAATAATTTGCATTAACTAAAAACCTAAGGTCATGAAGTTCCAATACGCCAATACCAAACTTCCTCTTTTTATTCTATCGCTTTTTACGGTAGCAACATTCGTTTCTTGTGGATCAGCACAAACAACTGTTGGTTATGATGATGGAATTTATGCAGACGATATTGAACAACCTGAACGTAGAGTAATTATTGTTGACGAAAGAGAATATGATGATTACGAAGAAAATTACTTTACCAAAGAAGTTGAACGTTTAGGTACTTTAAACGGAACAGATATTTTTACAGATATAGAAAACTACAAATCTGAAAATGCTGATTATTATGAAGAGGAAGATATTTACGAAGAAGAACCTCAAACAAGAATTACTTATAATAACGAACCTTGGGGATATACAAGTAACAGCAGCGATGTAGTAATTAATATTAATACTTACCCTAGATGGGGAAGTTACTACAATTCTTGGTATTACGACACCTATTATGACTATTACAGACCTTGGTGGAGACCTCGTTACTACAACTATTGGGGGTATAACCATCATTGGGGATATAACCCATATTGGCATCCTTACCACTATTGGAATCAACCATACTATGGATATGATTACTACAGACCTTATTATTACAACAGACAACATTTCAACAATTATTATAGGCCATATAGAGGCGCTAACTATTATAGGAACAACCGAGTAGCTTCAAGCTCTAGAAGAGGGTATACCACTAATCGTAGAGGGACTACTGTTTCAAGACGTTCTTCTGATGTTTATAGAAGAAGTAACGACAGAACTTATCGTAGTTCTAGAAATACTCGTTCTACAAGAAATACTAGAGGTTATAACACAAGAAGCAACAGATCTAACGACAGAACTATAAATCGTTCTAACAGAACAAGAAGTTACAATTCTAGCGGAACTCGTTCTAACGGTAGTTACAGAAGCGTACCACGTACTACTAGAAGTAGAAGCTCTAGAGGACATGCTGTAAGAAGTAGTAATAATTCTTACAACAACAGAAGTGTAACAAGATCTACAAGAAATTCTAGAAGTTATAACACTAACAGTAGTGACAGAAATAGATCAGTAAAAAAATCTACTCCGACAAGAAATTCTCGCAACTACACTAGATCTAATAACCGAAGTAAAAAGGAATATTCTTCTCGTAGTAACAGTTCAAGAAATAACAGAAGCTATTCAAGATCTTCTAACAGATCTTCTCGTAGTTATTCCGCTCCATCTAGAAGTTCTCGAAGTAATTCTTCTGGAAATAACTCAAGATCAAGAAGCAACAACTCAAGAAGTTCTAGGAGATAATTTTAAAAAATGAACACATGAAAAGAATTTTAGCTCTTGCAATTGGTATTGCTAGTACATATACTGCCTATTCTCAATCTTTAAACTATAATGATTTAGGAGTTTTATTTTCTAAGGACGACAATTACGGAACCGCTCGTTTTGAGGCTATGAGTGGTGCTTTCGGTGCCTTAGGGGGCGATATTTCTTCCTTCGGAATTAACCCTGCAGGTAGTGCTGTAGCTATTAAAAGTACCTTTGGCGTTACATTAGGCAATAGAAACACAGAATACACCTCTAATTACTATGGGAATTCTACAAATACGGAAGATGATTTTTTCAACATAACGCAAGCTGGTGGTATTTTATCTTTCGATTCTGCGCTTAACTCTGATTGGAATCGTTTTGCGTTGACTTTTAATTACCGAATCAAAAAAGATTTTAGCGGATTTCATGCGGCAGAAGGTAATAGTCAATATTTAATTTATAACGAGCACGTTGCCGACCCAAAAGCTATAAAAACTCAGTTTGATAGAAGTCTCGACCAATACAACTCTAGTTATATTGACGGAAAATCGAGTGTATTTAGCCTAGGTTTCTCATCTGTACATCAAAACAAACTATATGTTGGTGCATCATTAAACTTTCACGATTTAGAATTTTACAGAGAGCATTTATTCAATGAAATAAATGACGATATAAATGGTAATATATTGGATGTAGAGAATTATACTGAAAGTTATATACAAGGAACAGGTTTTTCAATAGGCTTAGGATTTATTTATAAACTCGACCAAAATATTAGACTTGGTTTAGCTTACGAATCACCTACATGGTATCAAGAGGTTTTAGAAGATTATTATGATGAACTTTTAATGAAGAGAGTCGAAAACTTAAGCATCCCTGAAGATCTTGATATTATTGGTCCTGAATCTTATTTATACAAATTCAGGTCTCCTAGTAGGTTCACTGCAAGTGGGGCTTATGTAATAGGTAAAAAAGGCTTAATTAGTCTAGACTACACCTATAAAGATTTTAAAAACATAAAATATAGTGGTGGAAACTTCTCAAACACTAACACTAGTTTTGTTAATGATTATAGAAATACTCATGCTTTAAATGTTGGTGCCGAATGGCGCTTTGATAACATGAGCATACGAGGTGGATACCATTACGAAAAAGATCCTAATTTACTTTTAGGCGGTAATACTGACGATGACAACATACAAGGTTTATCTGCTGGATTAGGATATAACTTTGGTAATATGAAAATTGACTTAAGTTATACCAAATCTAACAACAAAGAGTATTATACAATTTACCAAAATAGCGACTTAGCAATTAAAAACAATACCTCAAGAATTTCCGGGACTGTTACATTCAGTTTATAATTCTTGAAAAGACCATACAAAAGTCCTGCTTTATGCAGGATTTTTTATATATCCATATCTCAGTTTTTTACCTTAATTTTGCTCCTTATTTACAACTTATGAGTTCTATTAAAATAAACATACAAGAAACCAATAACGAAACCATCTTAAAGTTTGTTAGCAACAAAATTTTAGTAAACGGTGGTAGTTATGAATACAATAATATTGACGAGGCTAAAAACTCACCTTTAGCACAACAACTTTTTTATCTTCCATTTGTAAAAAAAGTATTAGTGACTGCTAATTTTATAGCAATTCAACGATACGATATTGTACAATGGGGTGATGTTGAAGAAGAAGTTAGAGAACAAATTGAAGCTTATATTCAAAGTGGAGATTTAGTAGTTAAAGAAGAAACTACTAAAAAAGACGCTATTGAAGTATATGCAGAAGTTACTCCGAATCCAGCTGTAATGAAATTCGGAACTAACAAAGCTTTAACACAAACTGATGTTGAATTTACAAATATTGAAGAAGCTAGTAAGTCTTCTCCTCTAGCCCAAGCCTTATTCAATTTTCCTTTTGTAAAAGAAATTTTCATTTCTGAAAACTATATTTCTATTACAAAATATGATATGATTGAATGGAATGAGGTTTACCAAGAGGTTCGTACATTTATTCGCAACTTTATTCAAGAAGGTAAAGAAATCATTACTGAATTACCAAAGCAACAAACAAAACAAAACGTTGAAATTCCTAAAGAGAATTTAACTGACGTTGAAACTAAAATTGTTGATATTCTAGATGAATATATCAAGCCTGCGGTTGCTTCTGATGGAGGAAACATTGCTTTTCAATCATACGACGCAGAAAGCAAACGAGTAAGCGTTATTTTACAAGGAGCATGTAGCGGATGTCCATCTTCAACAGTAACTTTGAAAAATGGTATCGAAACCATGCTAAAAGAAATGTTGCCAAATCAAATTAACGAAGTAGTCGCTATTAACGGATAATTCACCGTAAACCATACAAAAACACATGTCTGAAAACATCAAACCATATAAAGATTCTGAATTAGGAAAAAAAGAGCAAGTTGCTAAAATGTTTGACAATATTTCTGAAGATTATGACGGATTAAACCGTGTTATTTCTTTTGGAATAGATGTTAGTTGGCGTAAGAAAGTAGTAAAACTAGTAGGAGAAAATAATCCGAAACAAATTTTAGATATTGCTACTGGCACTGGTGATTTAGCCTTAATGATGTCTGAATTAAACCCTGAAAGAATTGTTGGTTTAGATATTTCTGAAGGAATGCTTCAAGTAGGTAGACAAAAAGTTGCCAAAGCCAACTTATCAAACAAAATAGAAATGGTAGTTGGAGATAGTGAGAACATCCCTTTTCCTGACAATACCTTTGATGCTATTACAGTTTCTTTTGGTGTTAGAAATTTTGAAAATTTAGATAAAGGTATAACCGAAATACTTCGTGTACTAAAGCCTGGAGGTAAATTTGTGGTATTAGAAACTTCAAATCCAACCAAATTTCCTTTTAAACAAGGGTACAAATTTTACACAAATTTTATTTTACCTGTTATCGGTAAACTCTTTTCAAAAGACAAAGTTGCCTACGCTTATTTATCTGAAACAGCAAATTCTTTTCCTTTTGGAGAGGCTTTCAACAATATTTTGCAAAAAAATGGGTTTAAGAATGCAAAGAATATACCTGTAACCTTTGGTGTTGCATCAATTTATACCGCTTTAAAATAGTATGTTAAAAAGGCTTTTACTTTTCGGATTTTTCGCAGTTTCTATTGCTGCTCAAGCTCAAAGAGAAAAAATATTAAAACTTCCTAGTTTTGACAAACCTCTTTTTCACTATGGTTTTTATCTAGGAGTCAATAATAATAGTTACAAAATAGGTTACAAACCAAGTAGCATTGACAATCCCGAAATTGAAGTAGAGTCATCTGTTGGGTTTAATGTTGGTTTAATTGCCGATTTAAGACTTCACAACAACATAAACCTACGTTTTGAGCCTGGTTTAATGTCAAATACCAAAACATTACGTTTCAATCATATATCAGGTCCAGAAAACATAACTACGCGTGAAGTTGGTGCTACATACTTACATATGCCTTTATTATTAAAATTTAGCACAAACAGACTTAATAACATGAGACCTTATGTGATAGGTGGAGTTTCGTACGATCATAACTTTTCAAGTAACGAACGTAATACTGATGATAATTTTGCTGGAGAGTTTAGAACAACAACCAACAACTTTATGTATGAAGTTGGTATTGGAGTAGATTTTTACTTAAGTTACTTTAAATTTTCTCCTTCAATAAGAGGTGTTTTTGCTATAAATAACGAAGTAAAATATGATAACAAAGCTTCTCAATGGACAGATCCTGTTAATTACCTAGGAACCAGAGGTGTATTTTTACACTTAGCTTTTGAATAAGACAATATTTTTATTTTCTATAATAAAAAAGGCTATCAGAATTCTGATAGCCTTTTTCTTTGCATTAGATAGAAATCCCCCGAAATCTATTTACTATATAGTTTAGACACATTTTATATTTATAAGTCACATTTATGAAATAAAAAAAGGTCACTTTCGTGACCTCCTTTCATAAAGATTTCTCTTTATTGTTAGATAGAAGTCCCCCGAAATCTATCGTACTGTAAAAAACATTGTTTTTAGTAAAGTCAAAGATATAAAAAAATGTTAAATTTTTACTAATTTTTTATAACTATTTTGTTATCTACCACATCTTTAATTGGTAAAATAACCTTCCCATCTACAGTAGCAATGGTTACACAAATATTATCTATAGCAACAACAACTCCTTCAACATCATTAATAATAACCTTAGATCCTATCTCTATATTCTTTCTAGAATAATACCCGAAAAGTAATCTTGCAACAGCTTCTCTTGCTCCAAAACCAAAGGCTAAAGTAAAAGCTAAAAGTACTGATCCAATTAATAATGTTACATTACTTTTTATTATTGATGTATCAACTCCTGCTTGATCTAACGCTGTTATAGATAAGAAAACTACAATCAAATAAAAAGCTATATTTCCAACTAAGTTTCCTCCCGAGACTTCGAGAGATTTAAACATTGATTGAATAGCTTTTTTTACTACAGTTCCTAAATAAGCACCCGCCACAAAAATTCCTAACGCAGTTAATAATTTAGGTAAGTAAGCAAAAAAGCTTTTTATTCCTTCTGAAACGATATTTAGCCCAAACATTTCGGCTCCTACCATTACAAAAACGAAAATTAAAAACCACTTTAACACAGCTAAAATCACATTGGTCAATACAATATTTATTGTACTATCTCCAAAAATTTCAGTTTTTCGTAGTTTTTTAGACCATTCATCAATTTTAGTCTTCGCCAGTGCTTTTCTTACTACATATAAAAACACTTTTATCACTAACCATGAAAGAATTACAAAAAGAACAAACATTGCTACCGTTGGCAGCGTGTTTATAATTTCTTGAAAAATATCTTTAAAGGGCTGCAGAACATCTACTTCTAAAAAATTCATAACTAGTATACTATATTTGGTTCAATTAATTATTTATCGTCTTTTTTTTCTTGACCTTTTCCTCCTGCCATTAAGTCAATTATGGTATTGGGGTATTTAACAACAAATAAATCAGCCATATCAATGGATAATTTTATCATTGCAACATCGTTAAGTACTTTACTTTTAAGTACTTCGGGCAACTCTTCGTTATGTAATATTTTTTTGAACGGGTTATCCATAATTATTACAATTCATTATACGCTTTAACTACTTTCTCCTTAGCTCTTTTTAAGCGCATTTTTACAGCACTTTCCCCTAGTTCTAACCCCTCTGAAATATCTTTTATACTCATTTCATCTTGATATTTCATTAATAAAATTATTTTTTCTGAAGGAGAAATCATTTCGAGTGCCTTAGCCAGTTTATCTGACTTTAACTCAAACAATGTAGCGTCATCAATATCATTAATACTACTTTCTTCTTTTATTTCATCTGTTACTACAGTTACTTTTTCTTTTCTCTTCTCTTTGTTTCTTTGTACATAATTCACACAAAAATTATAAGTAAAAGAATACAACCATGTAGAAAACTTCGATTTCCCTTTAAAAGTTCTCAATTTTACAAATAAACGAATAAACACATCATGCGTTAAGTCTTGCGCTTCCTCTTTACTTGATGAAAATCCATAACATTTGTTATATACCACACCAGCATAACGGTCGTATAAAGTAGCAAATAAATGAGTATCATTTTTCTCTACTATTTTACGAACCAATTCTTCGTCGCTTAATTTTGTTACATCAATACTCTCCAAGGGGCAGTATAGTTAGTTTTCCTTTAGTTATATTAGTTGTGAGACACAGAATTTTAAGTGAGGGTCACTTACTTTTTCTTTTATTTTACAAAATTAACAAAATATTAACATTTCAATAAATTATCTCAAAAAAACATCTTTTTTGTAACAAAAGACTCAATGCTTACGTATAAGATAATGTAGACTGAAATTAAAATACATTTGAAGTAGAATGAGACAACTTAAAATTACAAAACAGGTTACCAACAGAGAAACCGCGTCTTTAGACAAATATTTGCAAGAAATAGGAAAAGTAGACTTAATTACTGCCGATGAAGAAGTAGAATTAGCGCAAAGAATTAAAGCTGGTGACCAAAGAGCTCTTGAAAAACTAACCAAGGCTAACTTACGTTTTGTGGTATCGGTTGCAAAACAATACCAAAATCAAGGATTAACTCTTCCTGATTTAATTAACGAAGGAAATTTAGGATTAATTAAAGCTGCTAAACGTTTTGACGAAACTCGTGGTTTTAAATTCATTTCATATGCTGTATGGTGGATTCGTCAATCTATCTTACAAGCCTTAGCAGAACAATCTCGTATTGTACGTTTACCGTTAAACAAAATTGGTTCGATCAATAAGATTAACAAAATGTATGCTTTCTTAGAGCAAGAAAATGAGCGCCCACCGAGTGCTGAAGAAATTGCTAAGAAATTAGACATGACTGTTAACGACGTTAAAGAATCGATGAAAAACTCGGGTCGTCACGTATCAATGGATGCTCCTTTAATCGAAGGTGAAGATTCTAACTTATACGATGTATTGAACTCTGGTGAATCACCAAATCCAGATAAAACTTTATTACACGAATCATTACGTATTGAGATTAATCGTGCTTTAGAAACTTTAACTCCGCGTGAAGCTGATGTTGTTAAGCTATACTTTGGTTTAGGTGAACACCAACCAATGACCTTAGAAGAAATTGGAGAAACTTTCGATTTAACTCGTGAACGTGTTCGTCAAATTAAAGAAAAAGCTATTAGAAGATTAAAGCATACATCTCGTAGTAAGATTTTAATGACATATTTAGGATAAACCTATATACAATAACAAATAGTTATCATAACTATTCGTTTTTTGATTAATGAATGAAAGCTCTCTATATGAGAGCTTTCTTTTTGGTTTTAATGCACTTGGTTTTAACTATATTTGCATCAAATAACAACACAACAACTTATAGTAATGAAAAAACTTGTAGCCCCATCAATTTTAGCGGCTGATTTTGGAAACCTACAACGTGATGTTGAAATGGTTAACAATAGTGATGCAGACTGGTTTCACATTGATATTATGGACGGTGTTTTTGTACCAAATATCTCTTTTGGAATACCTGTTTTAAAATCAATCACAAAACATGCTAACAAAACTATTGATGTACACTTAATGATTGTAGATCCTGATCGTTATATTCAAACTTTTGCCGATTTAGGAGCTGACATCTTAACCGTACACTACGAAGCTTGTACTCACTTACATAGAACAATTCAAGCTATTAAAGCAGCTGGTATGAAAGCAGGAGTTGCTTTAAATCCACATACACCTATCGCAGTTTTAGAAGATATCATCAAAGACTTAGATGTGGTTTGTATTATGAGTGTAAATCCTGGGTTTGGTGGACAATCATTCATTGAAAATACGTACAAAAAAATTCAGCAATTAAAAAACTTAATTGAATTTAGCGAAGCATCTACCTTAATTGAAATTGATGGAGGTGTAACTGACCAAAATGCAAATAAGCTAATCGAAGTTGGAGCTGATGTATTAGTAGCAGGTAGTTTTGTTTTTAAAAGTAACAACCCTACAGATACAATTGAAAATTTAAAAAATATTATAAATTAAGAACAACTTACTTTAGTAATAAGTAGGACTAAATAATATTATTGAAAAAAGCCATATAATCACTTATATGGCTTTTTGTTTTTTCATTCATGTAAGCTTAAACACCTCCACAAAAAACATCATTCATACAAACATAACCTCTAGGAAGAGGCTCACAGTTATGGCATAAAACGTAAATCCATCCTCCATTAACTGATTTTTGCTCTGATTTATTTAAAACTGAACCTAAGCTTGAAATATTTTTTAACATAATAAAGTGTTTTAAGTTTCTCAAAAATAAATTCTGTCAAATAATTCATTTCAGAAAAAACCATAATAAAAGTAAGGTCTTTCCTTATTATTAAGTGTAATCTGTTTTGTTTCCTATGTATAAACTAAAATTGTTCTAATAAATAGTTAATTAAATCAGTCGTTGTTACGATACCAACTAATTCATTATCATTTACAACAGGTAATGCATGAAATTCTTTTTTTGCTAAAATCTCCGCAACCTCTTTAATAGTTGTATCTGAATTTACGGTTACTAAGTTTTTTGCCATTACTTGGTCTATTGTAAACATATTGTATACCACAGTGTCTACGTCTGTTTCATTATCATCAACAGCATCTGCAAAACTAATTCGTAACAAATCTGTATAACTTAACATTCCTTTAATTTCGCTTCCACTTACTACTGGAATATGTCTAATATGTTCTTTCTTAAATATTTTTTCCGCAGTCATTAAATCATCAGTACTACTTAACGTGATAACTTCTTTTGTCATTATTGCTGAAACTGGAGTTCTTTTTTTCATTATTACTATAATTTTGTGTTATTAACTACTTCAAATTTCAGTATTAAATTCAAGTAAAAAACTGATTAAAATCATAGATTAACTACTATTTTATGTATATCTAAAGTGTAAATAATTACCTATTTTTACAAAAAACATTTTATCTTGATTGAAGACTTACAGAAATACTACGGCTATTTATTTGAAGATGCATTATTAAAAGAAATAGCTGATGTTGCCATAGCAAAAGATGTAAAAGCAAATGATGTTATTATTGATATAGGAAGTTATATTACCTCTATACCCCTACTTTTAAGTGGTGCAATTAAAATCTTACGTGAAGATAAAGAAGGTGACGATCTCGTTTTATACTATATTGAAAAAGGTGATACTTGCGCCATGACGCTTTCATGCTGTATGGGTGAGACTAAAAGTAAAATAAAAGCGGTTGCAGAAACTGATGTAAAACTTTTAATGATACCTAAGCAAAAAATGAGTGAATGGCTTAGTAAATATAAAAGTTGGCAAGAGTTTATTTTACATAGTTATCATAGTAGACTACAAGAATTTATTGATGCTATTGATACTATTGCTTTTCTAAACATGGATCAACGTTT
The DNA here is from genome assembly GCF_964510395.1 of Tenacibaculum aestuarii. Taxonomy (NCBI): domain Bacteria; kingdom Pseudomonadati; phylum Bacteroidota; class Flavobacteriia; order Flavobacteriales; family Flavobacteriaceae; genus Tenacibaculum; species Tenacibaculum aestuarii. Next base: position 449,274 of record NZ_CAZEFY010000001.1, on the reverse strand, counting down.
ATTAAAATATTTAAAAGACAAAGCATTGGTAAACCATAACGATACCATAAGCGTAACACACCAGCAAATTGCTAATGATTTACACACCTCTCGAGTTGTTGTATCTAGACTTTTAAAAGCGTTAGAAAAGCAACATAAAATAGAATTATATCGTAACCAGATTAAAGTGTTAGAACTATAAGCCTGTAACTTAAGTTACATATTTTATAAGAGAATCGTTCTACCTTTATACTAAATATTAGAACGATGAAAAAATTAATAGCCTTACTCACTATCTTATCAATTGTTAGTTGTGATCAAGCTAAAAAAAGTGATTACTCTAAGAAAAACGCCAAAGATATTACAACTGTAGAAGCTAGTATTCCTCCTGGAAAAAAACTGCTTGAAACAAAATGTTTTGTTTGTCATAATGCTTCTACACCACATAACGAAAGAGTAGCCCCTCCAATGATTGCTATCAAAGCTCATTATATTAATACAAATACTTCGGAAAAAGAATTTACTAAAAGCTTTGTAAGTTTTGTGGTAAACCCTACAGAAGAAAGTGCTAAAATGAGGGGTGCTGTTAAACGATTTGGACTAATGCCTTATCAAAAATTTGAAGAAGAAGACCTTAAAAAAATAGCTGATTATTTGTACAAATATCAAATTGAAGAACCTAGTTGGTTTAAAGAGCATTGGGAGTCTAAACAAGGTAAAAGCTATATCAATTCAGGTAGAAAAGTAAGCAATACTGAACCTGACAAAACTCCAGAAGAAATTGGGCTAGAATATGCCATGGAAACCAAAAAAGCATTAGGTAAAAACTTAATGGGAGCTATTCAAAAACAAGGAACTTTACACGCTTTACAATTTTGCAACGAACAAGCTTACAAATTAACCGATAGTATGGCTACTAATTTTAATGCTACAATCAAAAGAGTTTCTGATAAACCTAGAAACCCTAACAATGCTGCTAACAAAGGAGAATTAGAGATTATTGAAGGCTATAAAAAAGTGGTAAGCAACAACGAAACCATCAAACCCGTTACGAAACAGATAGGAAGCACAACCCAATTCTATTATCCAATTATAACGAACAACATGTGCTTACAATGCCACGGAACTCCTAAAACACAAATAAAAACCGAGACTTTGCAAAAATTAGCTCTTTTATATCCTTCGGATAAAGCACAAGGTTACGATGTAAATCAAGTACGTGGTATTTGGAGTATTTCATTTAACAACGACAGTAAATAATTCATTTAAAATTAAAACATGGGAAATTTTTCAGACATAATAAAAGGTAAGAAACCTGTATTGGTTGATTTCTTTGCCGAGTGGTGTGGTCCATGTAAAATGATGGCGCCAATTTTAAAAGAAGTTAAACAAGATTTAGGTGAAAACGTTACTATTTTAAAAATAGATATTGATAAAAATCCGCAAATAGCAAACACCTACCAAATTAGAGGGGTGCCTACTTTTATGCTTTTTAAAGAAGGTAAATTATTATGGAGACAATCGGGTATGTTATATAAAAACGACTTGATTGGCATTATCAATCAACACACTTAAAATGTATTCCTTATGTAACTAAAGTTGCAGACTACAGCCTATACAATATTTAAATTAGTGTATAATTTAAAAGCTGTTATCATGAAAACTTTAAATACAATAGGCATGCTATTCTTATTACTTTTTTCAAGTGTTAGTAGCTCTTGCCAGAATACAGACAACACAAAACTTACTCTTTCTCAAGAAGAAAAAAACGAAATGCTTTTTATGCTAGAAGAAGAAAAACTAGCATTTGATGTATATAATGTTCTTAATGAAAAATGGAACCTACGTATTTTTGAAAACATCAGTCAAAGCGAAGAGCGACATATGAACGCTATGAAAAACTTACTACAAGTCAATCATATCACTTTTATCTTAAATAAAGAAAAGGGAGTTTTTAAAAACGTTGGACTTCAAAAACTATATAATAAATTAATAAGCAAAGGACAAAAATCTAAACTAGATGCACTTGAAGTAGGTAAGTTAATTGAAGAAAAAGATATTAAAGATCTACAGTTAGCTATTAAGAGCACCAATGACGAATACAGTATAAATGTATATACCAATTTATTAAACGCTTCATACAATCACCTAAGCGCATTTAACAGAAACATTTCCAAGTATTAGCTGATTTTTAATTGTTAGTGAAGAACGCCTAGACTTTTGTTTAGGCGTTTTTTCATTGTAACATTAGTTACTGACTACTGTGTTTTATGCCACTAAATTTGCTATAACAAAATAGTTAAGATGAAAAAATCATATGTTAGTTTATTTATAGTGGCCTTTTTAATGGCTACTACTATAAAAGCTCAAACTAAAACTTCAATTTCCAAAAGTGAGGTTTTAAAAAGAGTTCAGGAAAATAACACCTCATTAAAAATATCTGAACAAAACTATCAGCAAGCGCGTGCTGATTACAAGCAAACCAATGCTGTTTTCTTGCCAAATATTACCGCTTCTCATACAGGAATTGTAACTACGAATCCGCTAATGGCATTTGGCAGCAAATTGAATCAAGAAATTTTAACGCAAGCTGATTTTAATCCAGATTTATTGAACAACCCAAAGCGAACACAAAATTTTGCCACTAAAATTGAAGTACAGCAACCTTTAGTGAATTTAGACGGTATCTACCAACGTAAGGCTGCTAAAACTAAAATGGAGGCGACCAACTTGCAAACGCAACGTACTCAAGAATACTTATTACTTGAAGTAGAAAAAGCATACATGCAATTGCAATTAGCTCACAAGGGAGTTTCAGTATTAGAAAAAGCCTTAAAAGCTGCAGAAGCAAACCAACAAATGGCAGAAAATAGCTTTAAACAAGGATATTTACAACGTGCTGATGTACTAGCCGTTGAAGTTAGAGTTACCGAAGTAAAAAATCAATTACAAGCAGCAAAAAGCAATGTGCTAAATGCTTCTAACTACTTGTCTTTTTTAATGAATGAAGAACAAAACAACATTTATGAACCTTCAGATAGCTTACAAGTAAACCTAACCAATCAGTTAGTAGATATTACGATTTCAGAAAATCGTTCCGATATTAAAGCAATGGAATTAGCTTCTGAGGCTTATCAAAAAATGCACAAAGCTGATAAAATGGATTTCCTTCCTCGCCTAAATGCTTTTGGTAGTTACGAATTATACGATGATAAAATTTTCAATGCTGATGCAAGTGGTTATGTAGTAGGAGCACAATTAACTTGGGATATTTTCAAAGGCTCTAAACGCTACGGAAAAGCACAAAAAAGTAAAGCTCAGTATGAAAAATCAAGATTAGAATACGAGCAGTACAAATCTAAAAGTCAATTAGAATTAAATAATACTAAACGATTGTTAACTGATGCTGAGGAACAGTTAAAACTAACCGAATTGGCTTTACAACAATCGGAAGAAGCCTTACGAATCAGAAAAAATAGATTTAAAGAAGGGTTAGAAAAAACATCCGATTTATTAACCGCTGAAACGCAATACGCGCAAAAGCAATTAGAATATTACCAAACTGTATATCAATATAATTATACCAAAGCTTATTTAGATTTTTTAACTAAAGAATAATCAACAGTAAAATCGAACAAATGAAAACTATATATACAATCGCTCTTGCCGCATCACTTTTAACAATAAGTTGTGGTAAAAAAGAAACAACAAACAATAATAACAAACCAACAGTGGCTGTAAAAGTTGCTAAAGTAACGGCTAACGATAACAATCCGTTTATAACAGCAAGTGGAAAAGTGGAAGCTACCAACAGTGCTGAATTAAGTACTCGTATGATGGGCTATGTAACCAACATACACGTAAAAGTTGGTGATAAAGTAAACAAAGGTCAATTATTACTATCTATCAACAACAGCGATTTACAAGCTAAGAAAGCACAAGTAGAAGCTAACATTATTAAAGCACAAGCAGGGTTTTCAAGCGCTGAAAAAGATTACAATCGTTTTAAAAACTTATTTGAACAGAACAGTGCTTCTCAAAAAGAATTTGACGATATCACAGTACATTACAATGTTGCTAAGGCAAATCTAGAAGCAGTAAAACAAATGAGAAACGAAATCAATTCTCAGTTTGCCTATACTAATATTAGAGCTCCATTTTCAGGAGTGGTAACTAACAAATTTATCGATAAAGGTGCCATGGCGAATCCTGGAATGCCTTTAATTTCTGTAGAAGGAAAAGGCGGATTTGAAGTTACTGCGTTAGTACCAGAAAGTGATATTTCTCAAATTAAAAAGGACACGAAAGTTGATGTAACTATCAAATCAATCAACAAAACAGTTACAGGAAAAGTATCGGAAGTAAGTACCTCAGCAAAAAACACAGGAGGACAATACTTAGTTAAAATCAACCTAGATAAAACCGATGTGAAATTGTTATCAGGAATGTTTGCAACGGTTCAGTTTCCTGTTGAAAAAACACAAAAAAGTACTGACATGGTTTTAATTCCGTCAGAAGCTTTAGTACACAAAGGACAATTATCTGGAGTTTATACCGTAAGTCAAAGTAACACCGCTGTATTACGTTGGTTACGCTTAGGAAGAACTTTTGGAGATCAAGTAGAAGTTTTATCAGGTTTATCTGCCAATGAAAGTTATATCGTTTCTTCTGAAGGTAAACTTTACAACGGAGCGAACATTACAATTCAATAAAATCAATTTGAAAATTTGAAAATGAACCAATCATCCCATTTTCAAATCATCAAATCAACAAATTTTCAAATTATATAAAATGAAAGAAGGTTTAGCAGGAAAAATAGCCAAAGGGTTTATAGGCTCTAAACTTACCATCTTATTAATGGTAGTGTTTATGGTAATTGGTGTGTACAGTTCTTTTTTAATTCCGAGAGAAGAAGAACCACAGATTGATGTGCCTATGGCTGACATTTTTGTAGGATATCCAGGTGCGAGCCCTACAGAAGTAGAATCGAGAGTTATCAAACCCTTAGAAAAAATAATTTCTAACATCAAAGGAATAGAGTACGTATACTCTACTTCGATGAAGGAACAAGGAATGGTGATTGTTCAGTTTTATGTGGGAGAAGACATCGAGCGCTCATTCGTAAAACTATACAATGAGATTAACAAACATATGGATCAAATGCCGAAAGGTGTTACGATGCCTTTGGTAAAAACACGTGCCATTGATGATGTACCAATGTTAGGGTTGACTTTATGGAGTGAAAATTATGATGACTATCAATTAAAACAAATAGCACAAGAACTTACCAATGAAATTGAAAAAGTAAATGATGTAGCGATTACTCAAAAAATTGGAGGTAGAAATCGTGAGGTGCGTGTAGTACTAGATAAAGACAAACTAGCTGCAAGTGGATTAGACTTTTTATCGGTTACTGAAATGCTTAAGGTCAGTAATCAGCAACTAAGTGCGGGGAGTTATGATAAAAACGACACCGAGTTTTTAGTGACTACAGGAAAGTTTTTACAATCGGCAGAAGATGTAAAAAACTTAGTGGTTGGTGTACAACAAAATCAACCTATTTATTTAAAACAAGTTGCAAAGGTACTAGACGGACCAGAAATTCCTAAAAACTATGTAAGTTTTGGGTACGGACAAGCAAGTAGCAATGCTTCAACGTATCAATCAGAGTACCCAGCAGTAACTATTTCGGTAGCAAAACGAAAAGGAGCTGATGCCATGCAAATTGCCGATGTTATTTTAGCTAAGGTTGATCATTTACGTACCAACTTAATTCCTGATGATGTACATATTGAAGTTACACGTAACTATGGTGAAACAGCCTCTCAAAAAGTATCAGAATTATTATTACACTTAATCGGTGCAATTATCGCAGTAACGTTAGTGGTAATGTTAGCCATGGGTTGGCGTGGTGGATTGGTCGTTTTCTTATCGGTTCCCATCACCTTTGCACTTACCTTACTAAGTTACTACATGTTAGATTATACCTTAAACCGAATTACCTTGTTCGCCTTGGTATTTGTGACGGGTATTGTGGTAGATGATTCCATTATTATTGCTGAAAATATGCACAGGCATTTTAAGATGAAACGATTGCCGTTTAAACAAGCTGCTTTATATGCGATTAACGAAGTAGGAAACCCAACCATATTAGCAACCTTTACCGTAATTGCTTCGGTGTTACCAATGGCGTTTGTATCTGGGTTAATGGGACCTTACATGAGTCCGATGCCAATTGGAGCCTCAATCGCTATGATTTTATCACTGTTTGTTGCATTAACGATTACCCCGTATTTAGGATATATTTTCTTACGCGAAAAAGACAAGCACGGTGCGGAGGAAAAGGTAGAAGAAGATGAAGCTAAAGCAATGCAAAGTACATTGATTTATAAGTTGTATGATAAATTCGAGCGCCCACTTATTGAAAACAAGACCAAACGTTGGACATTCTTAGGAATCACTATTCTTTTGTTGCTAGGTTCGATGTCGTTATTCTTTACCAAATCGGTAGCTGTAAAAATGCTGCCTTTTGATAACAAGAACGAATTCCAAGTAGTAATTGACATGCCTGAAGGTACCACATTGGAGCGTACCGATGCAGTAACAAAAGAAATAGCACAATACTTGTCTACACGACCAGAAGTAGTAAACTACCAGAGTTATGTGGGTACTTCTGCCCCAATTACCTTTAACGGATTAGTTCGTCATTACGATTTACGTGGTGGTAGTAATATGGCAGATATTCAAGTAAACTTGGTTGACAAAAAAGATAGAAGTATACAAAGTCATGATATAGCTAAGTTGATGCGTGGTGATATTCAAAACATTGCTAAAAAGTTTAAGGCTAATGTAAAATTAGTAGAAGTTCCACCAGGACCTCCTGTATTATCAACTATTGTTGCAGAAGTTTACGGACCAGATTATGACAAGCAAATTGAAATTGCCAACGAAATTCAAAACATCTTACACAATACCAACGATGTCGTAGATATTGATTGGATGGTAGAGGACAATCAAACGGAATATGAATTTGTAATCGACAAAGAAAAAGCAATGTTATACGGTGTGGCTCCTCAGCAAATTGCTTTTACGTTAAACATGGCGTTATCCAACAGAGCGGTTTCAACTTTATATGATGAAGATGCTTCTAATCAAGTAGGAATTGTGTTTGCTTTGGATGAAAAAGAGAAATCTTCTGTTCAAGATATTGCTCAATTGCAGATTAAATCGCAACACGGCAACCTAGTTTCTATAAGTGATTTGGTATCTGTTGAAGAAAAGAATAGCGCAAAAAGTATTTATCGAAAAAATCAAAAGCGTGTAGTATATGTGATGGCTGATATGGCTGGGGAATTGGAAAGTCCTGCTTATGCTATTTTAGGAATGGAAGAGAAACTGAAAGAAATTCCACTTCCAAAGGGATATGAATTGAACGAATTATACATTAAACAACCCGATTTTGAAGATAACTACACCGTAAAATGGGATGGTGAATGGCAAATTACTTTAGAAGTGTTTAGAGACTTAGGAATTGCCTTTTTAGGAGTTATCATCATTATTTATATGTTGATTGTAGGGTGGTTTCAAAACTTTAAAGCTCCCATTGTAATGATGGTTGCAATTCCATTATCTATGGTAGGAATTATTTTAGGACACTGGATGATGGGGGCTTATTTTACAGCTACTTCATTTATTGGAATGATTGCTCTCGCAGGAATTATGGTACGAAACTCCGTCTTACTTATTGACTTCGTTAATTTACGTTTAGCAGAAGGAATTCCATTAAAACAAGCCGTGATTGAAGCAGGTGCGGTACGTACCACTCCTATCCTATTAACAGCAGGTACGGTAGTTATTGGTGCGTTTGTAATCTTATTCGACCCTATTTTCCAAGGATTGGCTATCTCTTTAATGGGAGGAACAATTACTGCGACTGTACTAACCTTATTGGTAGTACCATTAGTATACTATTTAATTGAACGTAAAAACTATAAATAAGATGAAGTTATTAATAATAACCGTAGTTGATGGACTTCAAAATGAAGTAATGAAACTATTAAAAGAAGCAACTATAGATAATTTTAGTGCTTCTGATATTGAAGGTTTTCGAAATTCTTTTCCTGTAATTTCTGTAAATAATTGGTTCTCTGGAAATGAAAAAGCAACTGGTTCATATATGTATTTCTCATTTACTGAAACTGATAAAATAGATACACTGTTTAACTTAATTGAAGCTTTTAATAAAAATTTAGAAACAAATAATCCAATACGAGCTGTTGTGGTTCCTATTGATAAATATATTTAATTATGAAGAATAGAATTGTACGTGGTATTGCTGGTAGTTTTATACTTATTAGTTTAATCTTAGCAATTAAAGTAAATATTAATTGGTTATGGTTTACTGCTTTTGTAGGAGCCAACTTATTACAATCATCATTAACCAAATGGTGTTTGATGGATGATATTTTAACCAAGGTATTTAAAGTAAAAGAGTAAGAATTTATTCTACGGAATAATTCAACATGAGTTGAATCTTTTTATACAATTGTAGAAATTGTTGCTGTAATAATAGAGTACTTTTTTGGAACTCTTAAAAATATACAGCAACAATTTTCTATTTATACTTTAGTCACTAACCTTCTTCCTCCTGATTATTCCTCTCTCACAAACGCAATTTCTCTTTCGTAAAATCTTAATCTCTTTATAAAAACACTATTACTATATTTGTTTTTATGGTAGAAATTAAAGCTATTCTTATTGACGATGAACAAAGTGCAAGAAATGTTTTATCTAACTTACTAGAAAGAGCTTCTACCAATATTTCCATTCTTGATTCCTGTAATAATTTAGAATCTGGCGTTCAAAAAATAAAAGAATTACAACCCAATGTTGTGTTTTTAGATGTACAGATGCCTAATTATGCAGGCTATGAAATTGCAAGGTTTTTTGATGTTATACCATTTGAAATTATCTTTGTTACTGCTTATGATCACTACGCCATTAAAGCTTTTGAGTTAAATGCTATTGATTATTTAGTAAAACCTATTGATAGAAATAAATTAGATATAGCTCTTAAAAAGTTAGAACATAAGCTACACCAAGAAGCTTCATTAGTTGATTATCAAGCGCTACTTGAAACTATAAAAGATAAAAATTATAAAAAAATTGTCATTCCAGAATTGGGTAATAGACATATTGTCAACTTAGCTGATATTGTTGCTATAGAAGCTGATGGAGCCTACAGTAAAATACACTTATCAACTAAAACAACTATCACTACCAGTAAAAATTTGAAATATTTTGAAAATATTTTGGTAGATGAACGTCTTTTCTTTCGTTCTCATAGAACATGGATTGTTAATTTAACATATACTAATTTTTTAAATAAAACAACTTTAAACCTCACCCTAGATAATGGAGCTATTACAGCAAAGATTTCTAGATCAAGAATAAGTAGCTTTGAAAATAGCATCTAGCCATAACCAAATATTTCTCTTAATAAAATATTTTCTTTTATTATTTATCCTTTGTACTTCTAGTGTTACAAAAGCACAAGAACCTGTGTTTATACAGCTTTCTGAAAGAAATAGACTTCCAGATAATGAGTTTTATAACATTCTTGAAGATCGTAAAGGTTTTATATGGCTATGTGCAAATAAAGGACTGTACAGATATGATGGTAAAACCTTTAAAAACTATAGTAATCCTTTACAACGCGGAGCTTCTGTATTTAATACTCAAGAAGATAACTTAGGACGAATTTGGTGCAATAATATTTCTGGTCAGTTTTTCTATATCCAAAACGATGAGCTACATTTATTTAAAGACTTAAGTAACTACTTAAATGGTGAACTGGCTGATTTTGTAATACGAAATGATTTTTTATGGGTTTTTACAGTAAAAACGATCTACAAAATAGATTTAAAAACCAAACAAATAATACAACAACACACTACTATAAAAAAATTCGGAACTCCGTTTTCTTTTAATAATGCTATTTATTCAGGAGCCATCGACTCTATTATTTCAATAAACAAAGACAACAGTATAACTTCACTAATAGAAACCAATCTTCCTTATATAGGAAAAAAAGGTAATGCTTTAAGTTTGGGGAAGTCTATTATTTTTAAAACGGACTCAACTTTCATTTACTCTCAAATAAGAAACAAAAAAAACAGCTTTTATAAATTAAACTTCCCTCAAAAAAAGTTAGAACCTGTAAATGGGCTAGAATCTCTCGAAAAAATAAAGCTCTATACTATTTTTGAGCATAACGATGAAACTTGGATAGCAACAAATCAAGGAGTATGGGTTTTTACTTTCAAAAACGCTACTTTTCATCTAAAGAAAAGATTTTTAACAGATAAACATATTACCAAAATTATTAAAGATAAAGACGATAATTATTGGCTTACTAGTTTAAATAACGGTGTTTATATTATCCCTAATATTCATATAGAAACCTGTAATATTCCTCTAAAAGAGGAAAATGTAAAAACACTAGAAAAAATAAACGATAGTACCTTAGTTGTGGGGAGTAACCATGGAAATGTTATTTTTTATAACACCAACTCTCATACTTCTACAACTATTAATTTACCTATTAACGAAGGAAAACTGTCTAAACTAAAATACAATCCCAAGCAGCAAAAAATTTACCTTAGTAAAGGATTTAGAAATTATATTTTAGATTATAGAAATTTAACCCTTGAAAAAACTAGATTTTTTGATGCTGCAAAAAGTTTTTCATTCTTAGCTCACAACGATTTACTTTACACCAACCATAACAAAGTTGTTTTATTAAAAAACGCTAATTACCACGGTAAAGAAAAATTTATTTCAACAAATAAAAGAACTTACGATTCTTTTTATGACAAAATAAAACATCAAGTTTATGTTTCATTTGTCGACGAATTAGCTGTATATGACAGCCTTTGGAACAAGCAAGTAATTGTAAACAATAAAAAACCCGTCTATAGTAAATCTATAACCCAAACTGCTAATGGTATTGTTTGGGTTGCCACATTTAAAAATGGCCTTTTAGGAATTAAAAATGGCAAGGTAATTCGGCATTATACGACACAAAATGGCTTGACCTCAAATATTATTGAAAAAATTAAAGCTGACCAAAATAAGCTATGGATTGTAGGTGTAAACAGTATTCAAAAGCTCGATATTCTCACTCATAAATTTAAAACACTCACCAAACGAGACGGTATTAAATCATACAATATTTCTGGTATTGAAATAATTGGTAACAAAATCTATTTCTCATCTGACAAAGGGTTATTTTCTATTGATAAAAACAATGCTTTTAAAACATTACATCCTAAAGTGTATTTTAGTACTATAGAAATTAATGAAAAAGACACCTTAATTACTTCAAATTATACCTTAAAATATAATCAAAATGCAATAAGAATAATTTTTAATGTCAATGGTTTTTTGTTTAACCAAAAAGGAGCATATAAATATCGTTTAAAAGGGTACAACGATACTTGGTTAACTACGGCTATTGGTGAAAACTCAGTAAAATACAATAGTTTACCTGCAGGTAAATATACTTTTCAAGTATATCCTTTTTTAAATCGTACAGATACTAACTATGGAATAAAAGAGCTGCACTTTTTTATTAAAAAGCCTTTTTGGAGAACCTTGTGGTTTATCTTATTAATTGGTTCTCTTATTTTAGGAGCTACTATTTTTTACTTTAAACAAGCAATGCAGAAAAAGGAAAAAGAGCGCATTGCCCAACTTGAAAAAATATCTTTAGAAAAAGAACTGATCGCTATTAATTTAACTGCTTTGCGTTCACAAATGAATCCGCACTTTATTTTTAATGCGTTAAACTCTATTCAAGATTTGGTATTACAACAAGATACTGATGCTTCCTACGACTATATTGTATTATTTGCTAAACTTATACGAAGCACCTTAAACTATACAAATCAAGATTTTATTCCTATAGAAAAAGAGTTAGAGTTTTTAAATGTATATCTACAACTAGAAAAACTTCGTTTTGGTGATGATTTCACCTACACAATTGCCTACGATGCTCATGAAGAATTGGAGGTTCCTTCTTTACTAATCCAACCTTTTATTGAAAATGCTTTAGTACATGGTTTACTACATAAAGAAGGAGAAAAAAAACTAGACATCACCTTCAATCTATCAGAAAATACCTTACAATGTATTATTACTGATAACGGTATTGGAAGAAAGAAAAGTAAAGAAATTAATCTCCGCCAAGGAAACCGTCATGAATCTTTTGCGTTGAACTCCATAAAAAAACGTTTAGAAATTTTTCAAAAACAATATGTTACTAAAATAGGTTTTGTTATTGAAGATATTTATAAAAACAACAATCCTAATGGCACAAGAGTAATTGTAACCATGCCTTTTAAGTATCTATTCTAAATTAACATCGCTTTTTACTTGCTTGTAAAAAACTATTCATAAACTCTTTTTGCTGTTCACAAAACATTTTCTTACAAAATAATCCTTTACAACTACTATTGCATATCAAATACTAAAAAATAGTAAAAATGAAAAGTTTAAAAGAAAGATTATTTATTTTAATGATTGGACTACAATTAATATCATGTGGAAATAATGATGACAATGTAGTTGATACTCCTAAAAACAAAAGTATCACAAAAGCCTATTTCACAAAAACGTTTGCTAACTTCAAAGACACCTATTTCATTTATGATTTAGGAGATGTAATTAATAATTTTTGGGTTCCAGAAGTTTCGGTTGAAGGATATAATAGTGATTACAATTATGAAATAAAAATTAAAGGAGATGTATTAAAACAAGAATATACATTACCTCTTGAGTTTTCAAAAGTTGATGATGCTAATGCAAATATTAGTATCTTAAATTTTATAAAAGAACATTTTAAAGCTAAAACAGACATTTACAAAGCTTTTATTGTAGAAAAAGAAAGTAACACAGAATTAGAAATAAGCATACCTCCTACTTCACCTAACAGACCTTATATTATGGTTGATGGAGATGAAGATGATTTTTTATATCACTTCTTTTTCCTAAGCAATAGAACTTCAACCTCAACAGTATTAACCGAATTAGGTTTAAGTACCCGTCAGCAATTCGATTTTCACTTTGGATCATCTGCAGCTTCTGCTATTGCTAACAACTTAACCATAAGTATGGAAATATATGATTTAAGTTTAAATAAATTAGGAGAAGTTGCTACTACTCGTTTCTTATCAGGAAACACCTGGGCATACTCTTTTATTACTTCAAATTTTTCAACCTATATTCCAAGTACAGGGAATTACTTTTTAAGATTAAAAGGTTTTACAACAGGTGAATTAAGATACAGTCCTTATCAGAAAATCAATATAATAAAATAATAGATGAAAAAAATATTCTTACTAAGTGTATTAACTTTGTTAACAATAACAATACAAGCACAACAAACTCTTTTTGAAGCACTAGAAAACAATGGAGATGGAGCTACCTACCAAGGTTTTGGTGGTTTAGTAGCTAAAGGCGATGGTACTTATAATTTTAATACAGACTATCTTCCTGTTAAAATTGAATTAGAACGCACCCCAACGGGTATTCCCGTTGGTTTTGAAGCTAGATTTATTAGTGAAAACAAACGAGCTTTTCGTGAAACCGAACTAAGTGATTATGGTACCATAGACAATTATGTGTATCCTATGAGTATAAAACACGGTTATACAAAAAAAGGTTATATGGTAATTGATGATTTACTATTTGAATTAAGAAAAATATACGACGGAAGTGCCCCTAGTATGGAAAATGTAACTTCGGTTTATGTGCTTGTAAAAGACAGAAAAGCTACAACTAAAACTCCTAAAAAGAAAAAGGGAGGGTTCCTTTCTAGAATGAAAGCTAAAATTAAATCAGCCAGAAACTCATCAGTACCTTCTTCACCTACTTACAAATATCTTACATCTTTAAACCTCGATAAAAAGTTTAACGACTATGTAGTTGCTATGAAAAAAAAGCAAGCAATTCCTTTAACAGCAAAAGATAATGCTAAAATAGAAGCTATTAAAAAAGCAAAAAAAATGGATGCTGATGAAATAAAACGTTACAACGATTCAGTTAAAGCTACTCCAGAATATAAAAGACTTAAAGAATACCAAGCATTTGTAGCCTCTATAGATGAAGAAAAAGCTTCAACTATTGTTACTATTATAAACCGAACAGGTAAAGATATTTATGTTTTTGAAGAAGGTTCAAGAAATGGTAGTAGAGTTGGTCATGCTAATTCAATAAAAGTACCATGTACTAAAAATTATTACTACAATTTCAATCCTAACTCTTCTAACAAATCTCATTGCTACAGTGCCAATAGCGGATGCAATGCTAGTGTAACAATTAAATAAAAACAATTAACAACAAATATTTTTTATGAAACTATTCAAAATTTTCAGTGTAATCTTACTTACACTAAGTACATTCTTTTTTAACGCTTGTAATAGTGACGATGATACTATTCCTAAAAAATTAAATGAAATTAAAATAGGAGCAAAAAGTTTTGAAATTAAAAACTCAGTACTTATTAAAAATGGAACACATAATGATATTACCTATTTTACACTATATCTCTCTAGCTCAGGACTTACTATTGATGCTAGTGAAGATCCACAAGGCAGTGGTGATATTTTGGCCTTTCAAATTAATTCTGATGAACAAACAAAGTTAACCGAAGGCACATATACTGTTAACGACCAAAGCAATAGTAGTTTTATTATTGAAAAAGGATTTCACTTTGTAGGCTTTGATGCGTCTTTAGGAGATAATCAAACAGGTAATATTGATATAAAATCAGGAAGTATTACTGTTACTTCTAATACCAACGAATACACCATTACAATTACCTTAGTAGATGAAAAAGGAACCAATGTTATAGGGTACTACAAAGGAAGTATACCAATTCTAAATTACGACGCCCCTTAATAAAACTGCAAAATACCTCAACGTTATAAATTAATATTGAGGTATTTTATACAACAAATATAGCGTCGTAACAAACTATTTCAATTTACTCTTCGTAAAAACGTTTTTTATAAAACTATATATTAAAAGTACTCTTATATTATTGATTATAAAAAAAGACAAATGAAAATTTTTAAATATATTTTCGTATTTATATTACCCTTTACAGTCTATGCTCAAAATGAAGTACCTACCAAAAATATTAATGGTCTTTATCATTTACTTGAAGGAGAAAGAACTGTTGGAAATGAGCAAACTAAAACTAAGTTTTTTCAATATAGCTTATTAGGTACTACAAAAACAGTAGCCGTAGCTGCTTGTAAAAAGTGTATACCTGCAATTTATAAATATCAAGAAGTAGAAAGTAAAGAACTAAACAGACCAGTTTTTTATAATAATATTGGTCTTTTTTTAATTTCATATGATAAAGAAAGTTTTGTTATGGTAATGCCAGCCAATAAGCAAGATGCAGATTGGACTAACTTTGCATACAGTAATTTTTACAGTAAAAATAGCACAAAGGTAAAGGCAATGTCTCAGAAAAAAATTAAAGAGTTTATTGTACGAATAGCAAATTAGTAATCGTCTTTCATAAAACATGCCCCCTAAAATTCAATTGATTTTTAGGGGGTTCATGGTTTATCTTTAATTTACATTTTCAATTTACAAACTCAATTTACTCTTCGTAAACTGTTTTTTAAAATATCTACATATAAAAGTACTCTTGTACTATTAATTAAAAAAAGATCAAAATGAAATTATTTAAAAAAGGAATATTACTAGGCTTTATTGCACTACAACTAATTTCTTGTAGTAAAGACGACGAACCACAAAACACACCTCCTGTTATTAAAGCACAAAGTTTTACGGTAGCAGAAGACAAAGCTGCCAACACCAAAATAGGAGTTATTACTGCCACAGATGTTAATAAAGACGACCTAACTTTTAAAGTCACAAAAAACGACAACAATCTGTTTGCTGTTAATGTTGCTGGAGAATTAAGCATTGCTGCTAACAAAAGTTTAGACTATGAAACCCAGACCAAACACGAAATTACGGTTGAAGTAAGTGATGGTAAAGACAAAACCTCAGCAGTAATAACCATTAACGTTACCGATGTAAACGAAAATAGTCCTATTACCATTAACGATCAAAGTTTTACTGTTTCTGAAGATATTACAGATGCAGATTTGATAGGAACGTTGGCGATTAACGATACTGATGGTGATCTATCAAGTTTTTCAATAGAAAGTGGAGATGCTACTAATTTATTTGTTCTTAGCAATACAGGAGAATTACGACTTGCATCTGGTAAAACATTAGATTATGAAAATAATACTACGCATACATTAAATATAAAAGTAAGTGACAGTAATGGTAGTTCAGACAACGCTACTGTTACTATAAATGTAACGAATATAAACGATGTTGCACCTACTTTTACTGCATTTGGTCCCTTTGGCGTTCCTGAAGATATTAATGATACCTTAATTATTGGGCAAATACAAGCTACTGATGCAGAAGGCGACAACATTAGTTATAGTTTGCCAGGGTTGAGCACAACAGGAAACTTATTTGAAATTGATGCCAATAATGGTAAAATATCATTAATTACAGGTAAAAGTTTAGATTACGAAACCTCTACGTATCACATTTTAACAATAAGAATTTCTGATGGTGTACACAATGTAGATAAACAAATACGAATTAATGTTTCTGATGTAGTTGAAACCGGAGGCAACGTTGTAAACATACCAGACGCTAACTTTAAAGCAGTTTTAGTAGCAAATACTGCTATAAATACAAATGGAGATAACGAAATACAAGTAACTGAAGCTAATAACTTTACAGGAACTCTTAAGGCAAATAATAAAAACATTTCTGATGTAACGGGTATTGAGGAATTTATTAATTTAAATGCATTATTCCTAAGTTCAAATCAAATTTCTAATATAGATTTAAGTAATAATACTAAACTAAAAATCATAAATATTTATAATAATCAATTAACCTCTCTTGACGTTTCTAAAAATATAAAACTAGAAACCCTAACATGTTCTTACAACAATCTCTCAAATATAGATCTTACTCAAAATACTTTATTGGAGGGATTATATATTACAAATAACAAATTAAGTAATTTAAACCTACAAAATAATTCTTCTTTAATTAATTTAATTTGTAGTGAAAATCAAATTACTTCAATAAATTTGGGTAGTTTAACTGAAATTAAAGACTTCAACATTAATAGAAACAAACTCTCAAGTTTAGATGTGAGTAAACTTGTAAAATTAACGCAATTACAAGTCTATAATAATAACTTATCAAGTATTGATTTAAGTAATAACATAAATTTAAAGAGTTTTATGGCTTATAATAATAACTTAACAAGTTTAAATATAGCTAATGGCAACAATGCTAATATGACTTATATGAATGCATCATCTAATCCAGATTTAACTTGTATAAAAATAGATGCTGGTTTTACCCCACCAAGCACTTGGACAAAAGATAGTACTGCTAGCTATAATACTTCTTGCCCTTAAAAATCATGCTATTAGAAGAAGGTCAAAACATACACTTGTTTTGACCTTTTTTACAGCACCTAAGCTTCTTTATAATTTCTACCTGCTGTTTATCAAATAACTTTTAATGGCCTTCATAAGAAATTGTGTGCCATTAGAAATAGTCCAAAAAGATCTATTAAATGAAACAAATAATAGGAATATTCCTGATTTTAATCACTTTAAGCGCTTGTTCTCAAGATAGAAAAAAAGTAAGCGAACAAAAAGAAACAATACTAAAAGAACCAAAAGTAGATAAACGTATAGAGTTATTAAGCATTGTTTTTAGGCTTGCAGATAGCCATGAATATAGTCAAAATCTTTTTCCTAAGTATGTTGAAAGCATTCAAAATCATTTTGAGAAATTTAAAAGTCACGATTTAATTAAGTATGTAAAAAGTGAATTACATGAAAAAGGAATTGGTTTTAGTTCAGTTATGAGTATGGCTATACATATAACTGAACCTCCAAATATAAAAGCTTTGATAGTACCTTTTTCAAATAAATCACTGGAGAAATCGTGGACTGAAAAAAACTCTACACAGTTTTTAAAACTATTAAATGAATTTTATACTGATACCGACTGTGAAACTTTTTTTAATAACAATAAAGAACTCTACAAAGCTGCATCAAATAGATTTAAAAAAGTTTATCAAAATTTAGACCTAGAATGGTATCAAAAATTTTATGGAGAAGGTCCAAAAGGAGAATTTAAAATTATAAATGCCTTGGGAAATGGAGGAGCGAGCTATGGTCCAAAAATAATTTATCCGAATGGAAATGAAGTGGTCTATGCTATAATGGGAACGTGGAGTGTTGATAACTTAGGTATGCCCAAATATGAAATGAAAGATTATTTCCCAACTATTTTACATGAATTCAATCATTCCTTTGTAAATCATGTTATAGAAAAACACCGCTCTAAACTCCAAGAAAGTGGAACAATCATCTTTGATAATATAAAAGATGAAATGAATAAACAAGCATATGGTAATTGGAAAACTATGTATGATGAAGCGTTGGTTAGAACGGCTGTTATTAAATATCTGAAGGACCATAATTTTGATAAAAAAACAATCAAAAAGGAATTGAATGAACAGTTAAATAACGGTTTTTTATGGACTCATGAGTTAGTCAAAGAACTAGAAAGATATGATAACAATAGAGACAGGTATCCAACATTAGAGAGTTTTATGAAAGAGTTAGTAATTTTTTTCAATAAAACGGCTTCTGAGATAGACAAACAAAAAAGCATGGGTACTAAAAAATAGAGAACAGTTTTAGAATAAAAAATAACGAACGTACAACAACATTTAAACAAAAAAGCAAATGAAATTATTTAAAAAAGGAATATTATTAATGTACATAGCGCTACAACTAATTTCTTGTAGTGATGATCCTTCTACAATTAAAAGTCCAGCAGAAATTATAGATGATATTTTAAAAGGAAATGTAACCAGTATTGGCTCACAACCTGATTTGGTGGCCTTATCTGCATTCTCATTCCCTTCAGATGTTGCAGTAGATCAAAATGGTGACATTTATGTAGCTGATACTGGTGATAACAGCATCAAAAAAATCACTATCAATACTAGTGGAAACTACCATATAACAACAATTGCAGGAGATGGTTCATCAAATAGTAATGACGGTGTGGGTACAACCGCTTCTTTTCAAAGTCCACTAACTTTAACCTTTAGCAAAGACTACAAAACATTATATGTAGCTACTCAAATTAAAATTAGAGCTATAAATATAAATACCAAAGAAGTAAGTACTATTGCTGGTAACGGTAGTTATGGAAGTGCAGATGGGATAGGTGAAAATGCTCAATTTAAGCATCCTTCTCATATTATAACAAACACCAATGGAACTGTTTTATATGTTCTGGAAAGTGAAAATGGAATTGTTAGTACAGGAAGAATTAGAAAAATTAATATAGCAAACAAACAAGTATCTACTTTAAACTTAACGAATTTACCAACAACTTTTTACCCTCAAGGAATTGTGATAGATAGTAAAGATGAACATCTATATGTTGCAAATTGGCGAACCATATTAAAAATAAACTTACAAACAAACAATGCTACTATTATAGCAGGTTCTGACACCGAAAGTGGTACAACCAATGGTATTGGTGAGGGTGCACGTTTTACATCGGCAAAAAGCTTAACTTTTAGCCCTCATGAAACCTTTTTATATATAGGCTCTCTTGGTGGTAATTATGGAATTAGGGCTATTAATATGCGTACTCTAGAAGTAACAACTGTAATCGGTAACGGCTATGGTTTTGTAAATGGAGGTGCTTCTACGGCACAATTTAAAGGTCCATATAAATTAAATTATAACAACGTTTCTAATAAATTATATGTTGCTGATCCAAGCAACAATGCTGTTAGAGTTGTAGAGTAAACTGTTATTTAAAATTCAACATGAGTTGAATCTTTTTATACAGTTGTGGGAATTGTTGCTGTAAATCTTCTGGAGTTTCAAAAAAGTGCTCCATAATTACAGCAACAAATTCCAACTTGTTTGTTAGCGCATATTCTCTAAAATACCCTGATGATTTAATTCTTTCAGCATTCGCTTTATCATCCATAAAACTGGTTATTTCTTCAAATAATCGATAGTAAATTCGTGCACTTACATCTTTCGATTTTCTTCCGTGAAAAGTTAAGGCATGAGAAAACTCATGAATACCTAAATTTAAATTATCGTTTAGTATAATATCTCCTAATAAAAAATCTTCCCAAGAAAACACAATAGATTTTAACCCTGGGTTAAACTCTCCTTTATGATATTGTTTGGTTATTGTTGAATAAAAACTAGTGGGATATATAATAATTTTATCAAAAGTAGTGGTTAAGTACTTTCGCATTCCGAAAGTCAACTTTATATATGATGAAGCTATTAAGACTTTTACTTCTGGAGTTAATTCAAAATTATCTCTTTCAACAAAGTCATAAGTTCTGATAAACTTGGTCAGTCGATGTTCAAAATATACTTTTTGTTTTTCATCTAGTTTTTTATAGAATCTTACATTTTCAACTAAAAACTCTTTCTTCTTTTTAGGTAGCTTCTTCTTTATTGGATAAAAATGCACAAAAATAGGCTTGTTGAAAACATAGACATATATAGACTCTACTATGTTAATTCCAACTCCTATAAAGCCTAGAAGGAAAGCGGTATATTTTATAAGAAAAATAGGTTTCATATCAATTTAAAACTTCAAATATAGCTTATGTAACTTAAGTTACACAAGCTCATATTTATGTTTTGTAATATTGCTCTTAGTTAATCAACTAATTCCCCCAAATATTTCCTTAAATAAAAACAGCAGAAAATATATTTTCTGCTGTTTTCTTTTTGCGACCCAGAGAGGACTCGAACCCCCAACCCTCAGAGCCGAAATCTGATGTTCTATCCAGTTGAACTACTGGGTCTAGAAAAATGATTATGCTAATTTAGCCTTTACAATTGCTGAAATTGTTTTTCCATCTGCTTGACCTGCTAATTGCTTGGAAACTATTCCCATTACTTTACCCATGTCTTTCATTCCCTCAGCACCAACATCTGCAATGGTTTTTTCAACGATTTTACCAATTTCTTCATCACTTAACGCTTCTGGTAAAAACTGCTCTAAAACAGCTGCTTCAGCTAATTCTGGTTCTGCTAAATCATTACGCCCTTGTTCTGTAAATACAGCTGCACTATCTTTACGTTGTTTTACTTGCTTTTGAACAATTTTCAACTCTTCTGCTTCTGATAATTCACCTGCTCCTACTTCTGTATTTGCTAACATAAAAGCCGATTTTAAGGCTCTTAAAGCGGTTAAAGCTACGGTATCTTTCGATTTCATAGCTTCTTTCATTTTATCCATTACCTGTTTTTGCAAACTCATAATTTTGTGATTTTTACTATTAAAAAAATCCCGATAAATCGGGATTTTAAAAATACGTGTTATTCTTTTATTAATCTACATTATCGTGTAAAAACGAGTTATTTGAGCGTAATAAATCGTTATTATCAGTATTTAATGCAGTGTCTGATTTACTAATATTTGACCCTGAATCAATATCAACTCCTAATCTTTTATAAGCTGGTTGACTCTCAATTTCATCTACATTTTTTATTCTTTGGTCGTTAAACTTATAGTTAAAACCTTTCATTTTTTCACGTCTTTCTTGTGCTCTTTTTTGCACTTCAGAAATTGTTAAACTCAACGGAGATACTTCTTCACTAGATGTATCTATATTATTAATTTCTTCTTGAGTTTTTGACTTTACTTGAAAACGTAACTCTTCTTCTACCTCTTCTTTTATAGTAGGTGTAGAACTTTTACCAATTGTTGGTTCTGCACTAAAATCGTCTAAAACATATCGTTTTTCTACTTTATGAAATGTAATTTCTTGTGCAGTTACTTCAATATTTTTAATCTCATTTGTAGTTTCAACTAAATGAGAAGCTGGTTTTATTTCTTCGTAAGAATTCAACGGTAAATCAAACAATAAATCTTGTTGAATTGGTTGTTGTCTTACTTCTTCCTCTACTTTTGGCTCAGCGATATTTGTTATGATAAAATCATCTTCTGAAATGGTTTCAATAGCGATTTCGTCATACACTACATCAATATTTTTAATAGCCTCTGTAGTAGGAATTAAATTCGATTTAGGCTCAACAACTTCCTCCTCTAATACGTGAACAACTTTATCAACAGGTTTAGTTGGTAAAGGTTCATTTATACTAGGAGAAGTTTGAATTTTTTGATCTCCAAAATTGTACGTAGCTTTTTGCTCATCTTCTAAAGTATGAACAATCTTTTTTACTTCTGTATTGGTAATATTTCCTTGTTGATCAGCAGCAAAACCCGTTGCTACCACTGTTACGGCTATTCCGTCTTCTAAAGTTTCATCCTCACCAATACCCATAATAATATTGGCATCATATCCTGCTTCATCTTGAATATAATCGTTGATTTCTCCAATTTCATCTAAGGTTACTTCATTACCTCCAGAAACAATTAATAACAATACATTCTTAGCTCCTGTAATTTTGTTATCGTTTAATAACGGTGAATCTAACGCTTTTACAATTGCATTTTTAGCTCTGTTTGCTCCAGTTTCTTTTGCAGATCCCATAATTGCAGTTCCACTATTAGACAATACCGTTTTAGCATCGTGTAAATCGATATTTTGTTTGTAGTGATGTGTAATTACTTCTGCAATACCTTTAGCCGCAGTAGCTAACACTTCATCTGCTTTTGAGAAGCCTGCTTTAAAACCTAAGTTACCATAAACTTCGCGCAGTTTATTATTATTGATAACAATTAACGAATCCACATTTTTACGTAACTCGTCAATTCCTGTTTGAGCTTGTTTTGAGCGCATTCTTCCTTCAAACTGAAATGGCATTGTAACGATTCCTACCGTTAAAATATCCATATCTTTAGCAATTTTGGCAATGATTGGCGCTGCACCAGTACCGGTACCTCCACCCATACCTGCGGTAATAAATACCATTTTGGTATGCGTGCTTAACATTTGTTGAATTTCTTGAATACTTTCAGCCGCTGCTTGTGCTCCTATTTCAGGATTTGCACCCGCACCTAACCCAGAAGTTAAGTGTGCACCTAATTGTACTTTATTAGGAATTGGACTGTTTTCTAATGCTTGTGCATCAGTGTTGCAAATCACAAAATCTACTCCGTGAATTTGCTTACTATACATGTGGTTTACTGCGTTACTTCCTCCCCCACCAACACCAATTACTTTAATGGCATTCGATTGTGTTTTCGGCATGTCGAATGAAATGTTATCAAATTCTGCGCTCATAATAACTTTTCTTTTTTATTAATTCTTATTCAATTTACACTCTCCTTCTTAGGGGATTAATTCGGAGTAGCTTTTTATATACTTTTACTCTGCGTTATCTAAAAACTCTTTAAATCCTTCAGTGAATCGCTTGGTAAACTTTTCAAAGATTGATTTAGACTTTTCTTTCGCTGGTAGTTCCTTCTCTTCTTGAGCTTCTTCTATAGCTTCTTTTTCTTCTTCAATAGTTGTTTCTACAAACACTTCTGGAGCTTCTTCTGCCGCTACTTCACTTTCTTCTTTTTTTAAGCCTTCCATTAACAACCCAACTGCAGTTGCAAATGCTGGACTTGATAATGCTTTATCTGAATCTCCTGCAAGGTGTTCATTTGGATACCCAATACGAACGTCCATTCCAGTAATATATTCTACTAACTGACGTAAATGTTTTAATTGAGCTCCACCACCAGTTAAAACAATACCTGCAATGAGTTTTCCTTTTTGAGTTTCGTGTCCGTAGTTTTTAATTTCTAAATACACGTGCTCAATAATTTCTTGCACTCTTGCGTGAATTATTTTAGATAAGTTCTTAAGTGTAATCTCTTTTGGCTCTCTTCCTCGTAACCCTGGAATAGAAACAATTTCCGTTTCTTTATTTTCTCCTGGCCACGCAGAACCAAATTTAATTTTTAACAACTCTGCTTGCTTTTCTATAATTGAGCAGCCTTCTTTAATATCTTCAGTAATAACATTACCTCCAAAAGGAATGACTGCTGTATGACGAATAATTCCGTCTTTAAAAATGGCTAAGTCTGTCGTTCCACCACCTATATCAATCAACGCAACACCTGCCTCTTTTTCTTCCTGACTTAATACTGCAGATGCCGATGCTAACGGCTCAAGAGTAATGTCAGACAAATTTAAACCTGCACTTTTAATGCATCTTCCTACATTTCGGATAGAAGATACTTGACCAACCACAACGTGAAAGTTTGCTTCTAACCTTCCTCCGTACATTCCGATAGGTTCTTTAATATCTGGCTGACTATCTACTTTAAATTCTTGAGGTAACACATGAATAATTTCCTCACCAGGCAACATCACTAATTTATGTACCTGATTTACTAAGTTCTCAATGTCATTCGCATCGATAACTTCTTCAGCTTTTTCTCGTGTTATATAATCACTATGATGTAAGCTTCTTATATGTTGACCAGCGATACCTACTACAACATTCTCTATCTTTCTTCCTGAAACACTTTCGGCCTCATCAACAGCTTGTTGAATAGATTGAATGGTTTGTGTGATATTATTAACTACCCCTCGTTTTACACCTAAACTTTTTGCTTTACCAATACCTAAAACCTCAAGTTTTCCGTATTCGTTTTCACGACCAATCATGGCAACAATCTTGGTTGTACCAATATCTAAACCAACTGCAATTTTATTGTTTTCCATCTTGATTTTGTTTTGTGCACACAACTTGGTTGTGGTATTTTACATTTATCGTTTTGTAATTACTTATAGTTTTGTCTTTAAGTGCTTTGTTATAAAATGCTGTTAGCTTTTTAAATTTTTCAGCCGCATCTTTAAACTCACCAAAAATTATCTCATAATCACCGCTACGAACTGTAAATGTATATTCGTTTTTGGCGTCTTTCTGAATAGCAATAATTTCTTTAGCGAAAAAACTATTACTATTTATAACCTTTATTAACTGTGTTAATTCTTTGATTTGTTCAGATTCCCCTACTCCTAAAACTAATGGTACCCTTGCTGAAAAGTTTGTTGATAATGGAATTTCTGCCCCGTACTTATCAACATAAAAAGATTTGTTCTTATCAACAATGCGAGCTATCGGTGTTCGTTGTTTTATTACTGTTTTTAACACCCCATCTACCGTTAAAAACACTGCTGTTTTTTCAACATACGGATTCGCCGAAACATTAGCCTCTAGAAAGTGTAAATCTACCAATCTTTTCGGTTGGTTTTTAACAAATTCATTATTTTGTATTAACAATTTATCAACCATACTGTGCGTCAAAAAGTTATTATCACCTGCTTCAAACTCTACTACGGTGTTTTTAACCTTTTTCAAGCCGTTTCTATTGGTTGTAAAGCCATACAAAAACGCCAAAAACATCAACAACAAGAAAAAAGACAGATAAGTTGCTACTTTTTTCATACTAGATTTTGTGTTTTTCTTTAATTTTATTTTTTACTTCTTCTACCAATAAACCAATATCTCCTGCCCCTAACACTGCTACAATTTTTGACTCAGATTTTAGCACTTCGTCACTTAATTTTTCTTTAGATACTAGCATTTTATTTTCTAAGGTCATTTTATCCAATAACCAACTTGAAGTAACTCCTTCAATAGGTAATTCTCTTGCCGGATAAATATCTAACAACAACACTTCATCAAACAAGGATAATGCTACTGCAAAATCATCAGCAAAATCTCTTGTTCTACTGAATAAATGCGGTTGAAAAATTGCTAACACTTTTTCTTTTGGAAACATTTCTCGAACCGATTGTGCTACTGCTTTTATTTCTGTTGGATGATGTGCATAATCATCAATTAAAACAACATCATCTGTTTTTATTTTATATGAAAATCTCCTTTGTACTCCTCTAAAAGATTTTAATTGCTCCTTTATTTTCTCTAACGAAACTCCATATACATCTGCCATTGCTAATGCTGCCAACGCATTCATCATATTGTGATTTCCTGGTAGATGGAATTCAATATCTTTAATTTGAGATGTTGGT
Organism: Tenacibaculum aestuarii; assembly: GCF_964510395.1. Taxonomy (NCBI): domain Bacteria; kingdom Pseudomonadati; phylum Bacteroidota; class Flavobacteriia; order Flavobacteriales; family Flavobacteriaceae; genus Tenacibaculum; species Tenacibaculum aestuarii. The sequence continues at coordinate 423,149 of NZ_CAZEFY010000001.1, read as the reverse complement.
GTTTGTACATCAAAAATGTACTTACCAACTTCAACCCTAACATTAAAAGCTTTATAATCTGCATCTTCATTTACAGCATAGGTTAACCCTTTTAGTGGTAATCCTTTTGCAACAATTAATGTATCTGAAACTTTATTCGCAAACTCAACAAAAGATTGCTGAAGCATTTCATTCTCTCCATAAATATCTAAATGATCTGCATCCATAGAGGTTACACAGGCAATATTTGGAGATAATTTTAAAAACGAACGATCAAACTCATCTGCTTCAACCACCGATACTTTATCTTCACCTAAAATTAAATTGGAGTTATAATTTTCTGCAATTCCACCTAAAAAAGAGGTTGCTTTTTCAGGCTGCATAATATGCCCTAAAATTGATGAAGTCGTCGTTTTACCATGTGTTCCAGCCACAGCTAAACAAAAAGTGTTTTTGGTAATTTCTCCCAACACTTCTGCTCTTTTTAAAACCGTATATCCGTTATCTATAAAATAGTTTAACTCTAGATGGTTTTTAGGAACCGCTGGCGTGTACACTACCAATGTAGCTTTTTTATCTAAAAATGAAATCGGAATATTCTTTACAGCATCTTCAAAATGAAGCTCTACTCCTATTTCTTCTAAACTCTTAGTGATAGGTGATGGTGTTTTATCGTAACCTGCAACTACTTTACCATTCTCGGAAAAATAGCGAGCCAAGGCACTCATCCCAATTCCACCAATACCTATAAAATAAACGTTATGTATCGTTTTTAAATTCACTAACTGATTAATTTTTCTATTTCATTAACGATATTACTTGTTGCATTAGGCAACGCCAATTCATTAATATTCTCACTTAAACTCTCTTGTTTCCCTTTATCTTTCAACAAAGTTTCTAATACCACAGGAAACGTTTCTAACTCATTTTCTTTAACCACAATTGCTCCATGTTCTTTAGCAATTGATTTAGCATTTTTTGTTTGATGGTCTTCTGCCACGTTAGGTGACGGAATAAAAATGGTTGGTTTACCTACAATACATAGCTCTGACACCGAACTCGCTCCTGCTCTCGACACGATAAAATCGGCAGCTGCGTAAGCTAAATCCATTCGGTTTAAGAATTGATGTACTTGCACATTTTCAACCTCGTTGTATTTTTTATACTCATCAAAATACAACTTACCACATTGCCAAATAAGCTGTATATTTTGATTTTTAAAAAAATCTAAATTAGCTTCTATTAGCTGATTTATTTTACGAGCTCCTAAACTTCCACCTAAAACCAACAAGGTTTTTTTAGAAGTGTTTAATTCGAAAAACTCTTTACCTTCTTCAACTTTTACATGAATAAACAGTAAATCTTGTCGAACTGGATTTCCTGTTTTTATAATTTTATCCTCTGGAAAAAAACGTTCTAAATCATCATATGCTACACATATTTTCTGCGCGTTTTTCCCTAAAAATTTATTGGTGATTCCCGGATATGAATTTTGCTCTTGAATCAAAGTAGGAATTCCTCTTTGATTAGCAGCCATTAATGTTGGCCCACTAGCAAAACCTCCTGTACCAATTGCTACATCTGGTTTAAATCTTCTTATAATTCGGTGTGCTTTCCATAAACTACTTAACAACTTGAAAGGAAACATCAAATTTGCTAGAGTTAGTTTTCTTTGGATACCCGAAATCCATAATCCCTCAATTTCATATCCCGCTTGCGGAACTTTTTCCATTTCCATTTTATCTTTAGCTCCTACGAACAAAATATTAGCTTCTGGATAACGAACTTTAATTTCGTTAGCAATTGCTATGGCTGGATAAATGTGTCCACCAGTACCTCCACCGCTTATTATGATATTAATCGACTGTTTCATGTAAAATATCTAAAGGGTTATCATCTAAAATTGTTTCTTCAGTTTCGTTTTTAGAAGCGCTTACACTTAAAATCATTCCTAATGCGAAACATGTCATCCAAATAGAGGTACCTCCACTACTAATTAAGGGGAGTGTTTGTCCTGTTACTGGTAAAATATTGACCGCTACCGCCATGTTTATCATCGCCTGAAAAACAATCGGGATTCCCACACCTACAACTAACAATGTTGCAAATATGGTGGTAGCCTTTTTAGCTGTTATTAATATTCTAAAGAGTAATAAAAAGTAAATAAAAATAACTACAACTGCACCTGCCAAACCATATTCTTCAACAATAATTGCATAAATAAAATCGGATGACGATTGAGGTAAAAAGTTTTTCTGAACACTTTTCCCTGGCCCTTTTCCAATAACTCCACCTGTAGCTATGGCTATTTTTGCTTTTTCTACTTGATAATTTTCTTCGCCATTAGGTTGAGAAAAATTTTCAATTCTACTCTTCCAGGTATTTACACGGTTAGGCATAGCATCAGGAAACGCCTTAGCTAGTAATATAAAAAACAAGAAAGAGATGAGTCCCATTCCTAATATATATCCGATGTATTTTAACGGATAACCTCCTATAAATGACACCAACAGAATCATAAAAAACACCATGGCCGTGGTTGAAAAGTTTGCAGGTAATATCAATACCAATACAATACCAACTGGCAACCATAACTGTAAAAGACTCTCCTTAAATGAAATAACTTTTTCTTTATGTTTGGCTAAATATCTAGCCACATACACCATTAACACAAGACCCGCCAACGTAGAAGTTTGGAAACCAATACCTACAAACGGAATTCGTATCCATCTACTAGCATTTGCACCTCCAATGGTTGTTCCTTGAGCTAGAGTAAAAATCAACAAAACAATAACAACTGGAAACATTAAAACAGAACCTCCACTAAAGTATCTATACGGAATTTTATGCACACCATAAATCACAGCAAAACCTGTAATTAATAACACGATGTGTTTTATTAAATGTCCAAAAGTAGACCCATTACCCACTACATACACTAAATTGGTACTAGCACTATATATTGGCATAAACGAAAATATTGCCAACATTGTTACGATAGCCCAAATAGCTCTATCTCCTTTAATATGTCGAAAGATGTGTTTCATCAATCTTTTTTGCTTTTATAAGTTTCTTACAGCTTCTTTGAATTTTCTTCCTCTGTCTTCGTAACTTTCAAATAAATCAAAACTAGCACATGCAGGAGATAACAATACCGTATCGCCTTTTTGTGCTATTTTATAAGCTACTTTAACAGCCTCTTCTGCCCCAGCAGTTTCTACTAAAACATCAACTACACTCGCAAAAGTGTCTATGATTTTCTGATTATCTAATCCCAAACATACAATTGCCTTTACTTTCTCTCTGACTAACGGTAATAAATCTGAATAATCATTCCCTTTATCAACACCACCTACAATCCAAACTGTTGGATTATCCATACACTCTAACGCGTAATAAACTGCATTTACGTTGGTTGCTTTACTATCATTAACGAATTCTATCCCGTTAATTTTTTGTACTTTTTCTAAACGGTGCTCTACACCTTCAAAATCAGACAAGCTTTCAGCAATTGTTTCTTTTCTTACTTTTAGCAATCTAGCTGCCATTGAAGCTGCCATTACATTTTTAGTATTGTGTTTTCCTTGTAATGTTAATTCAGAAACCTTCATTAATTTTTCTTCTGTATTTAATTTCATCAGTATCGTATCTTGTCTTAAAAAAGCTCCGTATTCCAATTCTTTTTCTATTGAAAATGGCACCAGGGTTGCTCTTGTTTTGTTATTTTTTAACCAATTTTGAATTGCTTCATCATCGGCATCGTATATTAAAAAATCGTCTTCCGTTTGGTTTTTTGTAATACGGAATTTCGAGTTTATGTAATTGTCAAATTCATATTCGTATCGATCTAAATGATCGGGTGTGATATTGGTTATTATAGCAATATGTGGTTTAAATGTTTCAATTCCGTCTAACTGAAAGCTACTTAACTCCAACACGTATTCATCGTAATTATCATCCGCAACTTGTTCTGCAAAACTATCTCCTATATTCCCACCAACTCCTACATTCAATCCTGCTTTTTGTAATACATAATGTGTTAACATAGTTGTTGTGGTTTTTCCGTTTGAACCCGTAATTCCCACAATAGTAGCTTCTGTAAACTGAGCAGCAAATTCAATTTCTGAAATTACTTTCACTCCTTCAGAAAGCAGTTTTTGCACCAATGCTACTTTATCTGGAATACCTGGGCTTTTCATAACCACATCAGCATTTAGAATTTTACTTTCATTATGCTGATTCTCTTCAAAATCGATTGAATTATGTAAAAGAACTTTTTTGTATCGCTCTGCTATACTTCCTTTATCTGAAACAAAAACCTCATATCCTTTTTGTTTCCCTAAAAGCGCTGTTCCTACACCACTTTCTCCTCCTCCAAGCACAACTAATCTCTTCATTTATCTTAACTTCAATGTTACAATGGTAAATACCGCTAGTAAAATTCCAACAATCCAAAAACGGACTACAATTTTACTTTCATGATACCCTGATTTTTGGTAATGGTGATGTAAAGGCGACATCTTAAAGATTCTCCTTCCTTCTCCAAACTTCTTTTTCGTGTACTTAAACCATGATACTTGTAAGATTACCGATAGGTTTTCTATCACAAATATTCCTGCTAAAATTGGTAACAATAATTCCTTTCTAATCGCAATAGCTATAACTGCTATGATTCCTCCAATAGTTAAACTTCCAGTGTCTCCCATAAATACTTGAGCAGGATATGTGTTATACCATAAAAACCCTATCAATGCTCCTGCAAATGCTAGAATAAACACGGTCATTTCTCCTGATTTTGGTATATACATTACATCTAGATAATCTGCAAAAATGATATTACCCGATACCCACGCAAAAATTGCCAAAGCAATGACCATAATTGCTGACGATCCTGCTGCTAAACCATCGATTCCATCAGTTAAATTTGCCCCGTTAGAAACTCCTGTTACAATAAATACGGTAACAAAAATGAATACTATCCAACCATACTTTTCATATCCATCACCTAAAAAACTAAATGCTTTCGCGTAATCCAGCTCGTTGTTTTTCATAAATGGAACTGTTGTCTTTGTTGATTTATGAGTTTCTCCAAACACTTTCTTTTTTCCATCAACTTGCACAACTTGTTCTGCCACTGGCAATTGTTCTTTAATAGTTACATCTGGATGGAAATACAGCATAGAACCTACTATTAGTCCTAAACCTACTTGACCTAAAATCTTAAACCTTCCTTTTAACCCTTGTTTGTCTTTTTTGAATACTTTGATATAATCATCAGCAAAACCAATAAACCCCATCCAAACTGTGGTTATTAACAGGATTATGATGTATACATTTTCTAGTTTTGATAATAACAACACAGGAATTAATGTAGCTAGAATGATGATGACGCCTCCCATTGTAGGGGTTCCTGCTTTTTGCACTTGTCCTTCTAAACCTAAATCTCTAACCGTTTCACCAACTTGTTGTCTTCTTAAATAATTGATGATTTTTTTACCGAAAATGGTTGAAATCAACAAAGACAAAATGAACGCCATTGCAGATCGGAATGTGATAAATTGAAACACACTCGCCCCTGTTAGACTAAACTCACTTTCTAAATATTGAAATAAATAATATAGCATTCGTTAGTGTTTTTTTAGTTGATTGAAACAGTTGGTTACTTCTTCTAAATCATCAAAATGATGACGTACTCCATTTATTTCTTGATAGGTTTCATGTCCTTTTCCAGCAATTAGGATAATATCTCCCGACTTTGCTAGCTTACAAGCTGTTTTTATTGCTTGTCTTCTATCTAAAATAGATAATGTTTTCTTATAATTTTCCGCAGAAACCCCTTCCTCCATTTGATCTATAATCAACTGTGGATCTTCAGTTCTTGGATTATCTGAAGTAAAAATTGCTTGATTACTTAATTGTGAAGCAATCAATGCCATTTTAGGCCGTTTAGTTGCATCTCGATCTCCACCACAACCTACAACTGTTATCACAGTTTCATTTCCTGTACGGATGTCGTTAATGGTTTGCAGCACATTTTTCAAAGCATCAGGTGTATGTGCATAATCTACAATTGCAGTAACCCCACCATCTGAGATTGTATATTGAAAGCGTCCGCTTACACTTTCTAACTCACTTACAATTCGTAAAATCTCTAATTTTTCAAGTCCTAACAATTCTGCTACACCGTAAATAGCTAATAAGTTATACGCATTGAACTCACCTATTAACTTCGTCCAAACTTCAATACCGTTGATTGTTAATAAAGTTCCTGAAAAACGTTTCTCTAATACTTTCGCTTTAAAATCTCCTATAGTTTTTAGCGCATAAGTTTGTTTAGTAGCTTTCGTATTTTGCAACATTACTTGCCCATTTTTATCATCAATGTTCACCAAGGCAAATGCCGATTTTGGCAACGAATCAAAAAATGATTTTTTCACATCACGGTATTCTGCAAAGGTTTCATGATAATCTAAATGATCGTGCGATAAATTTGTAAACACACCTCCTGCAAACTCTATACCTTCAGTACGTTTTTGATGAATTCCATGAGAACTCACCTCCATAAAACAATACTCTACACCTTCTTCAACCATCATTGACAAATAGTTATTAATCGCCACTGAATTTGGTGTTGTATGTGTTGCCTTATACTCGTTTTCATCAACCATTATTGTAACCGTTGACAACAAGCCTACTTTATATCCTGCCTTTTTGAACAATTGATACAATAAGCTTGCAATTGTAGTTTTACCATTGGTACCTGTAACTCCTACTAACTGCAAGCTTTTTGACGGGTTGTTATAATAATTTGCCGCTATTATTGCTAAAGCAACATTGGAATCTTCTACTTTTATATACGTTACTTGTTCACTTCTTCCTTCAGGAATCTCTTCACAAATAATTGCTTTTGCTCCAAGGTTAATAGCCTTCTCAATGTATTGGTGACCATCAACTCTTACCCCTTTTTGCGCTACAAAAACATCATTATCCTGCACTTGTCTACTATCAAACTGAATTGCATTCACAGCAACATCAGTATTTCCGTAAACCTCGCTTACCGATACCTTATATAATATGTCTTTTAAATTCTTCAACTATGATAATTTTAAATATATCGTTGCTCCTTTTTCTACTTTTTTTCCGTTTTCTACCGATTGTTCTTTTACTTTTCCAACACCTGAAAACTTCACCTTTAACCCCATGTTTTCTAACAAAGCAATAGCGTCCATTCCACTCATACCTGTTACTTTAGGCATAATGGTTTTATACTTTCTTAAGTTTTGATAGTACTCTTGATATTCGTTATCAATTACTTCATCTGAAATTTTATCAGCGACAAACTGCTTATTAATAGCTGTTGAAGTGTATATTTTTTGAGCTATTTCTTTAAAAATTGGCGCTGCAACTGTAGCCCCATAGTACCCTTTTTCTTTTTTAGGACTATGCACTACTACTATACAAGAATATTTAGGTTCATCTGCCGGAAAGAACCCTGCGAATGACGCTACATACTTCTCATTAGAATAATAACCTCCCTCATACTCACCTTTGTCATTTTTAGTTCGAGGAATATATTTTTTAGCGGTCCCTGTTTTTCCTGCCATTGAAAAATTTGGAGAATATATTCTCTTCCCTGTTCCATATTGAATGGTATTCTCCATCACCTTCCTTACCTTATCTAAGGTTTCTTGAGAAGCTATTTTTTCTTTCAATACTTCTGTACCAAAACTCTGCTCCACTTTACCACCCACGCGTAATTCTTTAACGAAATACGGCTTCACCAACTTACCATCATTAGCTACCGCATTGTAAAAAGCTAGTGTTTGTAAAGGTGTTAATGACACCCCATATCCCCACGCCATCCATTCTAATGAAATAGGACTCCAACTCTTTTCTGATGGTTCCGGGATATATGGTTTCCCTTCTCCTTTAATTTTCACACCAGTTAATTGATCTAATCCAAAAGACTTAATTCTTTCAGTAAATTTCTCTGGATTATTATCGTAATATTTCTGTATCGTTTTTACAATTCCAACATTAGAAGAAACCTCAAATACCCTACCCATCGATATTTTTCCGTAACCACCCCTCTTACTATCTTCAACTTTACGATTGTTGATATAAATTCGTCCTTTTTCACAATCCACCACTGTCGAAGTATCTACCACCTTATCTTCTAAAGCCACCATTAAACTTGCCAGTTTAAATGTAGACCCAGGTTCGTGACTCTCCCAAACAGCATAGTTTCTTTTTTCGTAATATTTTCCACTAGAAGTTTTTCCTAAGTTTGAAATCGCTCTAATCTCACCCGTCTCCACCTCCATCACTACAGCACAACCATGATCTGCCTCGAAATACTCCATTTGCTTTAACAAAGCATGATGTGTAATATCTTGAATATTCACATCAATTGTCGTTATCACATCACTTCCATCAATAGGCTCTTTTTCATTTACATCATTAATTGGCTTCCATTGACCTTTAGCAATTTTTTGCTTTAGTCGCCAACCATTTTCACCCTCCATATAATCAGCAAATGCACCTTCTATTCCTGCTCCTCCTCTGTAATCATCATAACCAATAGTTCGTTCAGCAATTTTCCCTATCGGATGTACACGAACTGTTTGCTGTTCTGCAATAAAACCACCTCGATACACTCCTCTATTAAAAATCGGGAAGCTTTTCATTTTCACATAATCATTATACCCAACATTTCGAGCTATAAATAAATAACGATTCTTACGTCTTTTAGCTTCACGCAACCTATTTTGATAATAGCTTGCTGGCTTTCCTAGTAAACCAGAAAGAGCTTCTGATAATCCTCGAATATTTTTTTCAAAAACTTCTGAATCTACCGCCACCACATCCATACGGATTGTAAACTTAGACATTGAGGTTGCTAACAGGTTTCCATCAGCAGCATATACATTACCTCTATTCGCGAAAATTGTATCGTTTTTTGTAGTTTTCTCAAGGGATAATTTACGATACTTCTCTCCCTCAACATATTGAAGATTAAAAACTCTAAAAATGATAACAACAAAGAAAAGCGTCATTAAAACAACTAATACATAGAGTTTGTTTAATATGCTTTTTTTAACTACCATTTATATTATTCTTTATTATATGTTACTTTAATTTTTTGAGGAGGTGTTTTTGCAGGATACAATCCTTTACTTTTTACTCTATCTCGAATACTACTTTCTAATTTCATTTTCATAAGTAGTATACTCGTATCTACATCTTCATCCCGCAATTCTCTTTTCTTCTTATTCAGCTCTGCTATCTGAACCACTTTTGCGTCTGCACTATGCGCACTATAAATCATCAATAACAACAGAAGCACCACAAAAGTTAAAATCCGCCAATTTTTAAACGAGCTCTCATCTGTAAGAAAACTTCCTCTTAAAAGATTATATACAATATTCTTCTTTTCTTTCGACATTACTTTAGCGTTGCTATTCGCAGTTTTGCACTACGCGCCCTATTATTCTCTTTTATTTCTTCTCTTGTAGGAACAATCATTTTACCTACTTTTTTCATAGGCTCATTCGTGTTCCCATAAAAATCTTTTTCAGGCTCCCCAGTAAACAATCCTGTTCTTATAAATCGCTTCACCAATCTATCCTCTAAAGAATGATACGAAATCACACTCAACCTACCATCTTCATTCAACAACTGAGGCATCTGCTCTAAAAACTCCTTCAACACTTCCAACTCTTGATTCACCTCAATACGTATTGCCTGAAAAATCAGTGCTAGAATTTTATGTTCTTTTGCCTTCGGAAGAAATCTTTGCAACACTTCTTTCAACTCGAAGCTTGTTTTGATTTCTTTCTCAGATCTTGCTTCAACAATTGTTTTCGCCAGTGTTCGTGCATTTCGCAACTCACCATACAAAAACAATATATCCGACAATTGCTCCTCAGTATAAGTATTGATAATTTTCTTTCCAGACAATTCTGATTTCTGATCCATTCGCATATCCAAATCAGCATCAAAACGAGTTGAAAAACCTCTTTCTGCCTCATCAAACTGGTGTGATGACACACCTAAATCTGCCAATACACCATCCACTTTTTTCACTCCGTAAAAACGTAAAAACCTCGAAATAAATCGAAAATTCTCACCAATCAACACGAAACGCGGATCGTCAATTTTATTTTGCTGCGCATCCGGATCTTGATCAAAAGCAAACAACCTTCCTTTCTCACCCAATCGACTCAATATTTCACGCGAATGCCCACCTCCACCAAAGGTCACGTCCACATACACTCCATCTTCTTTAATATTGAGTGCATCTACACTTTCTTTCAACAAAACTGGACTATGATAACTCATCTTCTCCTATATTACCCATTACCTCTTCTGCCAAATCAGCAAAATCAACAACAGCATCATCTATTACTTTTTCGTATTTATCCTTATCCCAAATCTCAATAATGTTCACCGCAGACGAAAGCACTACTTCTTTTTCAATTTCTGCGAATTGACACAAATCTTTTGGAATTAATATCCTACCGGAAGCATCCATCTCCACCACCTTTACACCCGCTGTAAACCTCCTGATAAAGTCATTATTTTTCTTTACAAATCGGTTTAGTTTGTTGATTTTTGCCATCACCGAATTCCACTCTTGCATCGGATATAACTCCAAACAAGACTGAAACACAGAACGTTTAATCACAAACCCATCTTGCAACACAGAAGACAACTGCTTCTTGAAAGCTGATGACATCATCATCCTTCCCTTAGCATCTACTTTGCATTCGTATGTTCCAATTAAATTTACCACGTAAAGAAACTATAGTTTGCATCAAAAATAAAAAAAATCTACCACTTTTTACCACATTTTACCACTTTGTTAATAAGTTTTGGTTTTCACCCTAAAAAACTGACACTTAAGCCCTTTCAAAGAATATAAACCTCAGAAATAATAAAAATGAAATTTTAACAAAAAAGAACTACATTTGTGGTTAAGTCAAACAAGAAATCTATGACTGAATTTTTAAAGAAAGAAGGCAAATTTACATACGCAGAAGCAGGAGAAGGAAGTCCGATTATTATACTTCATGGCTTAATGGGCGCTTTAAGTAATTTTGACTCAACTTTTAATCACCTTTCAAAAAAAGGATACAAAGTTATTATTCCAGAATTACCCCTATACACCTTACCTCTCCTTAAAACCAATGTTAAGAATTTAGCTAAATTCTTACATGACTTTATCGAATTTAAAGAACTTAAAGAAGTGACTCTTTTAGGAAACTCTTTAGGTGGGCATATTGCTTTATACTTTACAAAACATTACCCCGAAGATGTTAAGGCTTTAGTTTTAACTGGTAGTTCAGGATTGTATGAAAACTCTATGGGAGATAGTTACCCAAAAAGAGGTGATAAAGAATTTGTTAGAAAAAAAGCACAAGATGTTTTTTACGACAAAGAAATTGCCACTGATGAACTTGTAGATCAGGTATACGAAGTTATTAACGATAGAAATACGTTAGTTAAAACGTTAGCGATTGCTAAAAGTGCAATTCGTCACAACATGGCTAAAGATTTACCTAGCATGAAACAGCCTACTTGTTTAATCTGGGGAAAACAAGACAGTGTTACTCCACCAGAAGTAGCCGAAGATTTCCATAAATTATTACCTGATGCTGATTTATATTGGGTTGATAAATGTGGACACGCAGCTATGATGGAAAGACCTGAAGAATTTAATGAGATTTTAGAAGGCTGGCTTTCTAAACGCGAAATATAACAACAGCTATAACTTAGTAGTATGAAGATAAAATCTGCTGATTTTGTAATGAGTAACAGCAATGTTATCAACGCACCAAAAGAACGTATTCCTGAATATGCTTTTATTGGTCGTTCTAATGTTGGAAAATCCTCATTAATCAATATGTTGATGGAACGTAAGGATTTAGCTAAAACTTCTGGAAAACCTGGAAAAACACAGCTAATCAACCACTTTAAGATTAATGATGAATGGTTTTTGGTTGATTTACCAGGGTATGGTTATGCACAAGTTTCTAAAAAGAAACGACAAATTTTTCAATATTTTATTGAAAACTACTTCAAGGAGCGCGAACAATTAGTTTGCACTTTTGTTTTAATTGATTCTCGCCACGATCCACAGAAAATAGACTTGGATTTTATGCAGTTTTTAGGTGAAAATCGCATTCCTTTTTGTATTGCTTTTACAAAGGCCGATAAATTAGGAAGTTCAAAACTTAACAAACAAATCACCTCTTATAAAAAGAAATTATTAAACTATTGGGAAGAACTCCCTATGTCGTTTGTTACTTCTTCATCAACAGGAATGGGGCGTGATGAGTTTTTAAATTTTATCGACCAAGTAAACGAAGACGTAGCTGAGAATTTTAAATAAGCTTTCAGGCCACTGAAGCTATCACCTATCATGCACTCTACTAAAGAAAACCTACAAGTTTTACACGAAGACAACCATATTATAGTGGTTAACAAACGTGCTGGTGACATTGTGCAAGGTGATAAAACGGGCGATAAACCACTTTCAGACGTTGTAAAAGAATACATCAAAGAAAATTACAACAAACCAGGAAATGTTTTTTTAGGAACGGTTCACCGATTAGATCGCCCTACTACTGGTATTGTTATTTACGCACGTACTTCAAAAGCCTTAGAGAGATTGAATAAGATGTTACGTGATAAAACCATTAAGAAAACCTATTGGGCAGTAGTTCAGCAACAACCTAAAAAAGCTTCAGACACCTTAACAAACTACCTGAAGAAAAATCCGAAGAATAATAAATCTAAAGCCTTCACCAAAGAAGTTAAAGGAAGTAAAAAAGCAATTCTTCACTACAAAACACTTAAAAACTTAGATAATTATTCATTACTAGAAGTCGATTTAGAAACGGGTCGTCATCATCAAATTCGTGTGCAATTATCTAACATTGGTGCTATTATAAAAGGTGATTTAAAATACGGAGCTAAAAGAAGCAATAAAGATGGTAGTATCCATTTACATGCTCGAAAAATTGAATTCACACACCCAGTAAGTAAAGAATTGATAAAACTTACTGCTCCAACACCTTCTGACCCTATTTGGGATGCTTGTTTGTAATTTGTATATTTAGACAAATTTCACCCAAGATGAAAGCCCTTAAATTTTTAGCTATTTTAATTCTTCCTGTTACTGTTTACATTTCGTTTACCTACACAGGTTGGCTAACTTTTATCCCTTTAATTGTTTTCTTTGGCCTAGTTCCGCTACTTGAACTACTTTTTAAACCAGATAAAGACAATTTTGACAAAGAACAAGAAGAGATTGAAAAAGCAAACAAATTATACACCTATATATTATATGTAACAGTTCCTGTTCAGGTAGTATTTTTAGGATGGTTTTTGTGGATGATGAAAGACACAGAACTAACCACCTTAGAATATATAGGGAGAGTATCTGCCATGGGGTTAATGTGTGGTGTTATTGGTATTAATGTTGGTCATGAACTAGGGCATCGCAACAATCGTTTTGATGAATTATTAGGCGAAATTTTACTCTTAACTTCTTTAGATACTCATTTTTTACCGTACCATAATGCAGGACACCACTTTAATGTAGCCACTCCAAAAGATGCCGCTACCGCCAGAAAAAATGAAGTAGTATACCTTTTCTGGATTCGTTCTCATTTTCAAAGCTATTATCAAGCTTGGGAAGCAGAAAACACACGTTTAAAAAATTCTGGAAGAAGTTGGTTTCACCTACAAAACAGAATGCTTATCTATACACTTTGTAACATATTATTGTTAATAGGTATTTTCTTTTTATTCGGGTTAAAAGCATTATTAGCTTTTATCTCCGCTGCTATTTTTGGAATTTTATTACTTGAAACTGTAAACTATATAGAACATTACGGACTATTACGTAAACAAAACGAAAAAGGTCGTTACGAACGAGTAAAAAGAACACATTCATGGAACTCTGATCACAGAATTGGTATGTTAATGCTATTTAATTTATCTCGTCACTCCGACCATCATTATAACGGAAGTAAACATTATCAACTTTTAAAATCACTACCTGAAAGTCCACAGATGCCGACTGGCTACCCAGGTATGATGCTCGTTGCATTAGTTCCACCATTATGGTTTTCAATAATGAATAAAAAATTACAAGACTTATAACTTATGAATATTCCCGAATTGGTTCAGTCGCAAAAAAACTATTTTGCTACCCAACAAACCAAAGATATTTCCTTTAGAAAAAATGCTTTAAAAAGATTACAAAAAGAACTTATTGCTAGACAACAAGATATTGTCAAAGCACTACATGATGATTTTAAAAAGTCGGAATATGAAGCAGTCATGACCGAGACTTCCATCGTTTTGGCTGAATTAAAAATGGCGATAAAAAACATTTATTCTTGGAGCAAACCTCAGCGAGTATTACCGTCATTATTAAATTTCCCTTCTTCAGCAAAAATTTACAAAGAGCCCTACGGAGCTGTACTTATCATTGCTCCTTGGAATTATCCTTATCAACTAGCATTCTCACCTTTATTAGGAGCTGTTGCAGCAGGAAATACGGTAGTATTAAAACCTTCGGAATTAACACCACATACAAGTAAAATTACCAAAGAAATTGTAGAAACTGTTTTTGATAAAAATCATGTAGCTGTTGTTGAAGGTGGCGTAGATGTTTCTACTGAATTGTTAGCACAACGTTGGGATTATATTTTCTTTACTGGAAGTGTTCCTGTAGGTAAAATTGTTGCCAGAGCCGCAGCAAATCACCTAACTCCTGTTACCTTAGAATTGGGCGGAAAAAGTCCGTGTATCGTTGATGAAACGGCCAATATTAAATTGGTCGCAAAACGTTTGGTTTGGGGGAAATTTATCAATGGCGGACAAACCTGCATTGCTCCTGATTATTTATTGATTCATACATCGGTTAAAGAACAGTTTATACAACAATTTAAAGAAGAAATTTTTAGGGCTTATGGAGAGAACCCTCAAAACTCTCCTGATTTTCCACGTATCGTAAACACTAAAAACTTTGATAGGTTAGCTTTGATGCTAGAAAATGAAAAGTGTGTAATTGGCGGACAAACTGATAGAGACGATTGCTACATTGCTCCTACCTTAATTGACGAACCTAGTTTGGATAGTGAAGTAATGAAAGGAGAAATTTTCGGGCCAATTTTCCCTCTAATTTCTTACGAAAATGAAGCCGACATTGAAAAAATCACTGCTAAATACGACAAACCTTTGGCTTTATATGTGTTTACCAATCGAAATTCATTTGCTAAAAAAATGATTCAGCGTTATTCTTTTGGTGGCGGAACCATAAACGACACTACAGTTCATTTTGCCAATCATAGATTACCTTTTGGTGGTGTGGGAGAAAGTGGTATAGGTGGTTATCACGGAAAACAAACGTTTGACACCTTTTCACACAAAAAAGGAGTGGTTTCTCGCGGAACTTGGTTAGACGTTCCTACTCGATATGCTCCGTACAAAGGAAAATTGCAACAATTAAAAACCTTAATGAAACTGGGATAGTTTTTCTTCAGAAACAAGAAAAAAGAATCAAGAACCAAGACTTTCAAGTTATGAGTGAAAAAACCGTATCAGAAGCAGTTAATTATCGTCGTTCGGTAAGAGTGTACGACTCTGAAAAACCAATAGACACTGCTATTGTAAAAAAATGCTTAGAACAAGCAAGTTTAGCACCTACCAGTAGCAACATGCAACTATGGGAGTTTTATCATATCACTTCTAAAGAAATGATGCAAAAAATAGCTCCCTTGTGTTTTAATCAAAATGCTGCTAGAACTGCACAACAGTTAGTTGTTTTTGTGGTTCGTAAAGATTTATGGCGCAAACGCGCTAAAGCCAACTTAGCTTTTATGGATGAAGTTTTTGGAAAAAACAATCCGAAATCGGAGCAACGAAGTAGAGAAAAAGTAGCACGTAATTACTACGGAAAGCTAATTCCGTTTACCTACTTTGATATTTTTGGAATTTTTGGCTATATCAAATACTTGATGATTCTTGTTATAGGGCTTTTCCGACCTATTTATCGTGAAGTTCGCAATAGTGATATGCGTGTAGTAGCACATAAAACCTGTGGATTAGCAGCACAAACATTCATGCTCTCAATGGCTGCTGAAGGTTATGACACCTGCCCTATGGAAGGCTCCGACACTTGGCGACTCAAACGCTTATTAGGCTTACCTTTTGGCGCAGAAATTAATATGGTCATTTCTTGTGGTATCCGTAAACCAGAAGGAGTTTATGGAGAACGTTTTAGAATTCCATTTGAAGAAATTTATAAAGAAGTTTAATTCTCTGAAAAAGGAACAAAATCATACTCTTCATCTAAATCACTAATAAAAATCTTAGAAATTTCCTCTAGAATAATTTCTGCTTTATCTTCAGGAATTAAAACACTTGTTGTGTAAATTTTTAGAGGCAATTTTGCTTCGTTAGCATAGTCTATAATTACTATATCTCCTTTATTGGTTTCCCCTTCTACCCTTTTAACCTCAAATCCTAAACCAAGTTCACCTACTTTTTGTGTTTTTAAATTCGTTTTATACCATCCATAATCAAGGGAAGAGCTAAATGAATTTTTGTTAATTATAATATTCTCAACACCGTACAAATTCCACAAGCAATAACGTCCTGCGAAATAAAAAAACAAACACGGAGCTATAATCATTGGAAACAGCAACTTAGGTTCATCTTCAATATTAATCTTACTTAAAACAAGTACTAAAATCACTAATGCCACACAATTAACTAACACTAAAAAAGCATTCGCTACTTTGTTAGAAACCACCCTTAAACTAACGTATATATTTATACCATCGCTAGTGATATTGACTTCATTATTCATAGACTTTTTTCATATTAAGAGATTTAAACAAAAAAATGCTTCATTCCTTCCAATGATGTTAGAGAATTATTTCTTAGGTAAAAACACCAATTTATTTTTATTCTTCTTTATATCTTCCTCATTGAGATTCATCCTTACAAACTCACCATCTACATATTTTTGTGCTTGGTCTTTGTAATACGGACTAAACACGTTTCCTGATTGACCCGTTGGCATTATAGCAATACTGTTTTCTACATCAGAAAAATCAATGACTCTTCGAGTTGAAGGTCCTGCATGAATTTTATACACTCCTGTGCTATCCAACTTAAAAATTTGGTTATTAATTACCTCATTTCCTCCAATGGTTTCAAACGGACCTACATTAAAGAATTTACGTAGCAATCCGCCTGCTTTACCAATAGCATGCTCATACTCCACAGAAATTACACGATTCCACGTCCAATCATCTACGTTTTCTCCTAATTGATTTTGTAAAAATGCAATTGCTTTTTGAAAAGCTGTCGTGATTATTTCGTTTCTAGTTTCAACTTTATCAGTTGTTGAAACATCATCCCACCAAACCGATTGTTCTCTTTTAGCTAGTTGAGCTAACACCTGATCTTGCAATTGTGAATCAATAAATAACTGAAAGCTTTTTCCTAAATCATCTTTAAAAGTAGCAGTTAAAAACTCATATAAAAATCGATTGTAAATCGTCGGAGCTACATTGGTTTTTAAATATTCTCCATCCCATTTTTCTAATACCGAATACGCTTTTTTAGCTGAAGGTGATAATGACGACTTATCTACACTTGCTAATAACTCTCTTCCAATTTCTGGAACTACAGGCGAAGTAACATCGTAAATCATTTCAGCCACATCTTGTTTGGTGAAATCATTTTTAGGCTCTAATAACTCTACAATTCTCTTTGCTCTGTCTTCTGGCTGATAATATCCTGGATACAACTTACCCCTCACAGAATCAGGTTGATTATTTGCTGAATACACATAGTTCCAACTCGGATTTTCTGCTTGCGGATTTTCTTCAAAGTCTAAATACGCTATAATTTCATCCTTACCAGAAGCTCCATTTAAATACATTTTAGAAGACAAACTATCTCTTAACTCATATAATTTAGCAGAAGCGAACCAACCTACATTTCCTTTGGCATCACCATACATTACATTTAAACCTGGTGCATGAATTTGTGCTGCTCCTGTTTTAAAATCTTGTAACGAATTAGCATGCGACATTTTATATGACACCTCTAACAACTTATTAGGTAACTGTGTATAAATCCAGTTCGTTGCAATTGGTCTTTTGTCTTTAACCTGTTCCATTAAACCATTCATAATTGGACCGTGTTTACTCACCTTTACCTGATACGTGGTATCTTTTCCTCCCTTTACTTTTATATGCTTATCCCATAGCTCATATTTCTGGTACCCTTCAGGTGTTTTATATTCCATCGGATCTTCAGGATTGTTTTCTTCTACATAAAAATTCAAATCATCATTTGCCAACATCGTCAATCCATAAGCATAATTTGTGTTATGTCCCAATAACGGAAACGGCATCAACGCTAAATTGAATCCGTAGATTTCAAAATCGGGAGTTTTTATGTGATTTTGATACCAAACCGAAGGTTGAGAATATGCAATATGCGGGTCATTCGCAAAAATTACTTTTCCGTTTTTAGTTTTCGGTGGCGCAATTACCCATGAGTTACTTCCAATAAATGGAGAAACAGGTAGTTTATCCATTATTTCATTTACAGCAATTGAAAAATCAGCATGGATAGTTTTTTTATTCGTTGTTTTGTTAAGTGTTAAGTTTTCGTTGTAAGAACTCAATAATTCATTTACATAAGATTCACCTAATTTTTCTTTTACTTCTGTTAATAACGGATCCGTTTTATGTGCAACAGCAAAACTAAACGCCATATAACCAAAGACATTATACACATCTTTAATAGTGTAATTTTCTTTTTCTAACCCTACTAAATAAAATTCTAAAGGAGTTGCCCCTTCTTCTATAAACTGATTTACACCATTCAAATACGCTTCTGTTAATTTATAAGCTTCAGAATTTTTATCTAATTCTTGAATTGTTTTTTCAGCCGCTTCTTCAATCCCTAATCCAGAGAAAAATTTATCGACTCTAACTAAATCTTTTCCAAAAACTTCTGCTAATCTTCCAGCCGAAATTCTTCGAATCAATTCCATTTGCCATAATCTGTCTTGGGCATGTACGTATCCTAAAGCTATATAAGCATCCTGCTGATTTTGTGCAGTAATGTGCGGAACTCCTACTTCATCATAAAACACAGTAACTTTATCTGAAATTGAGGCTAGTTGTAACTCTCCCTCATAAGTTGGATGCAGAGTTTTTGTAAACAACCAAACACCAACACTTAATAACACTAGTAATAACAGAACAATTTTTAACGACTTTTTTAATAACTTCATTAGGGATGATTTTTCATCAAATATAACAGAATTATTATTTACTCCTCTATTTCTCAAATATGTTAAAAAAGTCCTTCTCTATAAATTATTTTAGAAATCTCTACAACATCAATCATAGATTGTTTGTATTTTTGATGCTAATAAAAATCATGTTCAATGAGAAAAATTCAAATGGTTGACTTACAAAGTCAATATCAAAAAATAAAAGATACGGTTGATGCTTCTATCCAAGAAGTTTTAAATACTTCAGCATATATTAACGGACCGTATGTTCATGAGTTTCAAGCAGATTTAGAAAAATATTTAGGTGTTAAGCACGTAATTCCATGCGCTAACGGTACAGATGCTTTGCAAATAGCCATGATGGGTTTAGGTTTAGAACCAGGTGATGAAGTTATTACTGCCGATTTTACCTTTGCTGCTACTGTAGAAGTAATTGGTTTATTAAAATTAACTCCTGTTTTAGTTGATGTTGAACCAGATACCTTTAACATTGATATTGAAGCTTTAAAAAAGGCAATTACACCTAAAACAAAGGCAATTGTTCCTGTACATTTGTTTGGACAATGTGCGAATATGGAAGCTGTTCTTGAAGTTGCTAAAGCGCATAATTTATTTGTGATTGAAGATAACGCACAAGCTATTGGTGCTGACTATACTTTTACTGACGGAACAAAAAAGAAAGCAGGTACAATGGGTAATGTTGGAACCACTTCTTTCTTCCCTTCTAAAAACTTAGGATGTTATGGTGATGGTGGTGCTATTTTTACTAATGATGATGAATTAGCACACACACTTCGAGGAATGGTAAACCACGGAATGTACAAACGTTATTACCACGACGTAGTTGGAGTGAACTCACGTTTAGATTCTGTTCAAGCAGCGGTGTTAAAAGCTAAACTCCCTTTATTAGATAGTTATTGTGATGCTCGTAGAAAAGCTGCAGAATACTACTCAAATGCTTTTGCTAACAATCCGAATATCGTTACACCAACAATTAGCGATTTTACAACCCATGTTTTCCACCAATATACTTTGAAAATCACCAATGGAAAACGTGATGAATTACACCAACATTTATTAGATAATAATATTCCTAATGCTATCTATTACCCTGTACCATTACATGCCCAAAAAGCATATCAAGATGACAGGTATAACGAAGCTGATTTTACAATTACCAATCAATTAATTGATGAAGTAATTTCGTTGCCTATGCATACAGAATTAGATGAAGAACAATTAGCTTTTATTACGAAAACTATTAACGATTTTATTTAATAATGGTAAAAGGTCATTTCGAACAAAGGGAGAAATCTCATTACTATAAATAGTATAGATTTCTCGATAGCACCTTCTTCAAAATGACTATTTAATAAATAAAACTATGAAACAGAAAATTAAAACATTAAAATTTATTCATTTAGCTTTAGTAGCAGGAATTACTTTGGCGTATTTTATTTTAGGAGATTTTGAAAACATTTTCAAAATGGTTATTGATAATTCTTCTTTGTTCTATGCTTTCATTCCTGCAATTGCCTATGTTTTTAGTAATTTCTTATTTAAAAACATGTTGAAAAATGTAAAAAGAGAAGCTAGTAATGAAGAGAAGTTTGCCATTTATCAAACAGCTTCAATCGTAAGATGGGCTGTTATTGAAGGAGCTTGTTTTATAATTTTATTTTTAAAACCTGACTTTTTACTGTTAGGAGTAATTTTATTAATTTATATGATTCTCTTAGCACCAAAAGAACATCAAATTTCAAGAACCTTAGACATTAAAGATTCTGAATTACAATCATAAAAAAAGCGAACTCGTTTGAGTTCGCTTTTTTATTTTTATATAAAATTTATTACGCTTCAAAACTAGCTCCGCTAGCTGCTACGTTTCTATCAATCTTACGCATTAAGCCTTGTAATACTTTACCAGGACCTACTTCAACAAACTCTGTACCACCGTCAGCAACCATTGCTTGTACACACTGTGTCCATTTTACTGGTGCTGTTAACTGTGCGATTAAGTTTTCTTTAATTTCTGCAGGATTTGTTACTGCTTTAGCTACTACATTTTGATATACCGGACAAATAGGCTCGTTAAAAGTAGTTTCTTCAATTGCTTCTGCTAACTCTTCACGAGCAGGCTCCATCATTGGTGAATGAAATGCTCCTCCTACAGGTAAAAGTAATGCTCTTTTAGCGCCTTTTTCTTTTAATACTTCACAAGCTTTTTCAACAGCTTCAATTTCTCCAGAAATTACTAGTTGTCCCGGACAGTTATAGTTTGCTGCTACTACTACTCCATCAATTTCAGCACATGTATCTTCCACAACTTTGTCTTCTAATCCTAAAACAGCTGCCATAGTTGATGGTTGAATTTCACAAGCTTTTTGCATTGCTAAAGCTCGTTTAGAAACTAATCTTAATCCATCTTCAAAAGATAATACTCCATTAGCCACTAATGCAGATAATTCCCCTAATGAGTGACCTGCTACCATTTCTGGCTTGAAATCATCACCTAAAACTTTCGCTAAAATTACCGAATGTAAAAAGATAGCTGGTTGCGTTACTTTTGTTTGTTTTAATTCTTCAGCAGTACCTTCAAACATTACATCGGTAATGCTAAATCCTAATATATTATTTGCTTTTTCAAAAAGTTCTTGAGCTAATGGTGAATTTTCATATAAATCTAATCCCATTCCTGTAAATTGTGCTCCTTGACCTGGAAAAATATATGCCTTCATGTATTTATTTTGTTGTTTGTTTAACGATGCAAACATACAATTTTTAAAATTACTATCTTCGTTTTATGACGGCACGACTAAAAAACCAAGCGCAACTTATCTACTTAGTTTTAGCAGCTTTATTTATTGCATCTTTAGTAACTTCGAATTTAATTTTTCAGAAGTTTTTTTATTGGGAACCTTTTAATTTGTTCCGTTTTGAGGTTTCGGTAGGTATTCTTCCTTATCCTATTACTTTTTTAATTACTGATATTTTATCGGAAATTTACGGAAAGAAAAAAGCCAACCAAGTAGTAATCGCTGGTATTTTTGCCTCCTTTTTTTCTATGCTCATTATTCTAGTAGCCGATTATACGCCTGCTATAGATAATTCTCCTATTGACAATGGTACGTTTACAAAAGTTTTTGGATTGTCTCCTTTAGCTGTTTTAGCTTCAATGCTAGCTTATCTAGCTGCTCAATTTATAGATATCCGAATTTTTCATTTTTGGAAGAATTTAACCAAAGGAAAACATTTATGGCTTCGTAACAACTTCTCTACTTTTTTATCACAATTTATAGATACTTTTACCGTACTATTTTTATTGAGCTCCTTTAAAATTCTTCCTTGGAATATCTTTGGAAGTCTTTTAATAAGTGGATTTTTATTTAAAGTTATTGTAGCTGCCCTAGACACCCCTGTTTTATATATTGCGGTGTATTGGTTCCGAAGAAATTTCGGCTTAAAAATTGGAGAAGAAATAACAGATTAACAACCTTGTACTACTATGTTAAACAAGTTTTTTTATAGATTTTTTAAAGAGCATTTTTCTCTTTCTGAAACCACTTTAATATACCTTAATCTTTTAGCAAACCTTGTGGTACTTACTCTATTAGGGTATATCCTTTTTAAGGCTTTCAGATACTTTGGTAGAAAAGCTATTCGCAAAATGGCGAATAAAACATCTACCACTTTTGATGATTTACTAATTAAAAACAGGACTTTTTTAAACTTAACAAGAATTATCATTTTCATACTGATTTATAATCTTCTAAAAGAAATTCTTGTTGATTTCCCTAACTTGTTTACCTACGCAGAACGTATTACGACTATCGGAATTATTTTTGCCATCATCTGGTTTATCCGTAGTATTTTATTAACAGTTAAAGATTTTTTACGTACTACCGAAGCTTTTAAAGACAAACCTTTAGAAAGCTATGTGCAAATCTTTATGATTGTGTTATGGCTTATTGCAGCTATTTCGTCTTTTTCAGTTTTAACAGGTAAACCTCTAATTCGTTTTTTAACTGCTTTAGGAGCTTTTTCAGCAGTTCTTTTATTAGTTTTTAAAGATACTATTCTTGGTTTTGTATCAAGTATTCAGGTAGCGGTTAACGATACTGTTAGAATTGGTGATTGGATTACTATGGAAAAATATGGTGCTGATGGTGATGTGGTTGAAATCAACTTAACTTCAGTAATTATTAGAAATTTTGACAATACCATTTCCAGCATCCCAACCTATTACCTAACATCCGATTCGTTCAAAAACTGGCGAACGATGAATAGTTCAGGGGGTAGACGCATTAAACGAGCTATTTTAATTAAAATAAATAGTATTCATTTTCTTACTGATGAAGACATCGAACGCTTTAAAAAAATTGAATTAATTTCTGATTACATTACAAAAAGTAGTGAGGAAATAAAAAAATACAATGAGAAGCATAACGTTGATAAGTCAGTCTTACTAAACGGTAGAAACTTGACCAATTTTGGAACTTTCCGAATTTATTTAGACAAGTATATTGAAAATCATCCAAAAATTAACCAAGACATGTTACTCATGTCTCGTCAACTAGAACCAACTCCTAATGGAATTCCGTTGGAAATTTATGCGTTTAGTAGAGAAAAAGTATGGCAAGATTACGAGCGTGTAATGGCGAATATTTTTGATCACATCTTAGCTTCTGTTAAATATTTTGATTTAGAAGTTTTTCAAAATCCGTCGAGTATTGACATCAATAATTTGAAAGAATTTAAAAAGAGTGAATAGTAACGTAAGTACATCTTTGTGGCAAATAGCCATCCAAAAATTTAAACGTAGTAAAACAGGAATGTTTAGCTTTTGGTTTATTATTTTTTGTGGATTAGTTGCAGTTTTCTGCTATGTTTTAGCACCAGACAATAGTAACTCTGCTAATCAAATGCATTTAGAAATTCACTCTAAGCCTCCAGGCTTTTCTGTTCAAATGTTGAGCATCCCTTCTGAAAGTAAAAGTCAGCAGTCGTGGTTTTCAGTTTTTATGAACGGAAAAGAACAATCGGCAACTGAAATTCCTATACAATCACACTCAGTTAAAAATAATCAACTAGAAGTAATTAAGTATGCAGATGATTTACCAAAGGACTTTCCTGCAGCTTACGAAAAATACATTCAAGAAAAAACATTTTACTTAGGAACCGATAAATACGGACGCGATTTATTGAGCAGGTTACTAATCGGAGCAAGAATTTCATTTTTTATCGGTTTTATCGCCGTTTTTATTTCTCTTGTCATCGGAATTCCTATCGGAGCAATTGCAGGGTATTTTGGCGGAAAAATAGACGATTTTATCATGTGGATTATCAACATTACTTGGTCTATCCCTACACTTTTATTGGTAATTGCAATCACACTGGCTTTAGGAAAAGGTTTTTGGCAAGTATTTATTGCTGTAGGTTTAACTATGTGGGTAGAAGTTGCACGTGTGGTTAGAGGTCAAGTAATTACTACTAAACAACAACAATATGTTGAAGCCGCTAAAGCCTTAGGTTTTTCTGATTTTAGAATTATTTTCAAGCATATTTTACCCAATATTTTAGCACCAATTATTGTAATATCTGCTGCTAATTTTGCAGCCGCTATTTTGATTGAAAGCGGCTTAAGTTTCTTAGGTATCGGAGCACAACCTCCTACTCCTTCTTGGGGAGCTATGATTAAAAACCACTACAATTATATTATTCTTGGAAAGCCGTATTTAGCCATTATCCCTGGGCTAGCAATTATGAGTTTAGTAATGGCATTTATGCTTATCGGAAATACGCTTCGTGATGCTTTAGACGTGAAAGCTTAAAAATTTGTAATTTCGCTTTCTTAAAATTTTAGATATGAGTTTTAGTGTACAATTTAAAACACGATGGGCAGATTTTGATGCCAACATACACATGCGTCATACCGCATACAACGATTATGCAGCTGAATTACGTTTACGTTTTTTTAAAGAGCATAATGTTACAGTTCAAGATTTTACAAAAGAAAATGTAGGACCTATTTTATTTGAAGAAAACACCAAGTTTTTAAGAGAAATCCACATGGGAGAGGATATTACTGTGAACTTAAAAGTTACAGGATTGTCTAGTAAAGGTGAGCGTTGGAAAATTCAACATGAAGTTTTTAACGAAGCTGGAAAACTATCTGCTATTATTACTGTTTATGGTGCTTGGTTAGACTTAGTGAAACGTAAATTAACAGTACCTCCTGCTAAATTTCAAGAAATTTTTAATGAAGTTGAAAAAACAGCAGACTTTAAAGAAATCGTATTAAACAAAGAGCTTATTTCAGATAAATAAAAATGAGTAATTCTAGGAAAATAAAAGTAGTTATTACAATTGTTGCTTTGCTTGTTGGCTATTGGTTACAACAAAAAGATAGCCACACTTCTTCTTTAGATTTAACGCAAACGGCAAACAATACATCTAATAACTTTAATTACTTTCCAACTTCTACAACTGGAGCTATTATTAAACATAATGGCTACCAGTTATCTTATAGTGAACAACATGAACAGGCTGAGTGGGTCGCTTATACTTTAGATAAAAGTGATATTGTTTACACCAATTATAAACGTCCTTTTTTTATTGAAGATCCTAAAGTAAAAACCAAATCTGCTGATTGGAGAAATTATAAAAAATCTGGTTACGACAAAGGGCATTTATGTCCTGCAGGAGATAGACGCGCTTCACAAAAAGCACATGATGAAACCTTTTACACCTCTAATATCTCTCCTCAAAACCATGAATTTAACGCTGGTATTTGGAACAAACTAGAGCAAAAAACTCGTTATTGGGCTAAAAAATATAACCATTTGTATGTTGTTACTGGTGGAGTTTTAGAACCTAACTTGAAAACTATTGGAAAGGAAAACGTAAGCGTTCCCAACTATTTTTACAAGGTTTTATTAGATTACACAGAACCTGAAGTGAAAGCCATTGCTTTTTTACTTCCACATGAAGACAGTAATAAACCTCTATCTGATTTTGTAGTTTCTATTGATGAATTAGAGCAAAAAACAGGGATTGATTTTTTCCCTGGACTTCCAGATGATTTAGAAAATAAACTAGAGGCTTCTGCTAATTATAAAAACTGGAGTTTTAGATAAGTTTATATGCTTACTTCGCTAGGTAAAATTCCGAAGTGATTTTTAAACGCTTTTGAAAACTGACTTAAATTAGAATAGCCCATTAAAAAACCTGTTTCAGACACAGAATAGTTACCTTGTTGTAGGGTTTCCATCGCTTTTTCCATTTTGTTCTTTAAGTGATATTTATATGGTGTTGTTCCTAAAACTTGTTTAAAAAGACGCTTAAATTTAGATAAACTCATTCCCGCAATTCCTGAAAGATCGTTTAACAAAATTTCTTTTTCCGGGTTTGTATCTAATACTTTCCTTACTTTCATCAACTGCTGTAAGTCGTTTGGATGTATGTTTTGCTTCCCTTCTTTTAAAGGTCTGTCTCCAAAACGAATAAATAAGTAATCGACAATTTGTATAATGTTAGAAATTGATGTTAATCTATTATTTTGGTTTAAATCAATTTTCTTTAATAACTCTTTGAGTTTATAATCTAAATTTTCTGATAAGTATATTGGGCTATTACAACTAAAAAAGCCTCGTAAACTATCATGATCGTCTAATACGTTTTTAAATAACCACTCTTTAGAAATGAGAATATTGAAAGCTTTTATTCTTTTGTTTTTAGGCAATAACGCTTTTGATGCAGTAGTAGAAGAACTCAATACCATATTTACATTTTCAAAACTTTGTTTAAATGTTTTTCCTTCTGCACATCTTATTATTTCTGTATCTGACAAATAGAAATCAACTAAAAAGAAATCATTTGTGCTTTTAGGAATTCGAAACAAACCTATATCATTATGTAAAGTATAATCTATTTGCTGCGCCCATAAACCTTCTTGCACTTCTATGTATTTTATCTTTCCTTCACCTAGTTCTTCCTTAAAAACAAGTTCCGTTCCTTTAATTTCTACAGGTAATATTTTACTTAATTCTGCAAAAAAATCTTTGGGTTGTGCAAGTTGATATTCTATTATTTTTTCCTTCATTTACTTACTAATCGTCTAAAACATCAAAAATAATTATTTTTAAACTATCATTCTCATCAAAAAAAAAGAAGTGCCATAAGTTTTAAAACTCCATGACACTTCTTAAAAACCACGAACTTATATCCCTATTTAGTGGTAGGTTTTAAAGAGTTTAAATTATTAACAATCATATATTCTAATAACACCTCTTTTGGATAATTGTCAAACAAATTATCAGCATCAAACAAACGACGTTCTAAATCACTTAAATATAGCTTGCTAAATAATTCAAGATCTACATCTGGTCTTATCTCTCCATTCACTTTAGCTTCTTCAAGTAACCTCATTATATCTGTAGAAACTACATCTATAGTAATTTCTTTGTATGCATCGTACGCATTAGGGTAATACTTTTTTAATCCGAAAAGAAACGACGGTTTAAATTTTACTACGTACTTAAAAATTACTTCGTAAATCGCTATTACTTTATCTAAAGCTGATTCATTAGAGTTAAGGATAGGTTCTACATCAATTTTAAACTCATTTATTAGCGCTTTGATACTTTCTATAATCAATTCTTCTTTGGATGAAAAACAAGTATAGATTGTCTTTTTGGATATTCCGAGCAACTCGGCTATTTCATCCATTGTAGTATGTTTACTACCAAAAGCTATAAATTTTTCTTTAGCTACATCGATAAGTTTTTTCCTATTACTCATAATAAAAACGATCTTACTTCCAACCGCCTCCTAACGCTTCATATAAATTTACAACGCTTAACAACTGATTTAATTTGTTATTAATAACGTTTAACTCAGCATTCAATGCACTTTCTCTTGCAGTTAATAAATCTAAATAGTTCGCATATCCGTTTTTCAATAATTCTTCAGAATTTACTTCTGCTCTACGCAACGCTTCAACTTCATTTTTTCTATACTCGAACTTTTCTGTTTCTGCGTTATAATCGAAAAGTGCATTAGAAACCTCGTTACCTGCTGTTAACAATGTTTTCTTAAAGTTTAACAATGCTTGTTCTTGTTGCGCTTTTGCTACTTCGTGTTGCGTTCTAATTTTTCTTTGATTGAAAATTGGCTGAGTTAATCCGCCTACAATATTAGCAAACAACGAATTTGCTCTTATCAACTCATCTAACTCTAAACTTTGGAAACCACCATTTGCAGTTACAGTTAACGATGGATAAAAGTTACTTTTTGCCACATTCGTCATTTCAAAAGCATTGATTAAGCCATATTCAGCAGCCATCACATCTGGTCGGTTGCTTAATAATGTAGCCGGTACTCCAAGGTTAATAGCCGCATTAAGCTCTTGCTGATCTAACTTACTTCTTTCAATAACTACAGAGGTTTTACCTAATAATAAATTTAACGTATTTTCTGTTTTGAAAATTGCAGCTTCTAAATCAACTTTTAAAGCTTTTGCTTTATTATACTGAGCTATGTTCTGATCTACAGCAACCTGTGTTACTTGTCCAGCATTTTTCAGTTCTTTAATGGTACTTACACTACTCTCTCTAGTTTCAATAGTTTGCTCAGTAATTTTTAACTGTGCATCTAATGCTACTAACTGATAATATGTTGATGCTATAGCTGAAACCAACTTAGTTTTAACTGCTTGGTGAGCTGCTACACTTTGTAAATAACCTGCTTTTCCTGCTCTTTTGTTACTACGTATTTTTCCCCAAATATCTGCTTCCCAAGAAAGATTTCCTGTTATTTCAAACTGTTGTAAACTTCCGTTGAAAAAAGATCCGAACTGACTATTTTTAGCTAATTCTTGATGTGTTGCTTTAGCTCCTACTCCTATACTTGGTAAATACCCTGCTTTACCTTGCTTCATATAAGCTTCAGCTGCTGCCATTTGTTGTATAGCTACACGAATATCAAGGTTATTTTGCAAACCTTCATCAATGTATTGCTTTAAATGAGCATCTACAAACATATCTCTCCAAGACACATCTGCCATTGAAAGGCTATCTTGTGGTAAATTATCGGTACGATACAAGTGTTCTGTTTCTTTTAGCTCAGGACGTGCGTAGTCTTTTGCAACAAAACAACTTTGTAAGGTTGTAGCCATTACGACTACAACCAAGGTTTTATTTATAAACTTCATAATTAATCTTCTTTAGTTTCAATAACAGCTGGTTTACTTGATACTTTTTCTTGCAACCATTGGAAAAGGATGAATAAAATAGGGATTACAAATACTCCTAAAATTGTTCCAATTAACATTCCTCCTGCTGCACCCGTTCCGATTGAGTTGTTTCCTTCTGCTCCTACTCCTTTTGCTAATACTAACGGCATTAACCCTAAGATAAACGCAAATGAGGTCATTAAAATCGGACGTAAACGTGCTTTTGCTCCATGAATAGCTGCATCTACTATACTTTCTCCATGTCTTCTTCGCTGTACTGCGAATTCTACAATCAGAATCGCATTTTTTGCCAAGAGTCCTACCAGCATGATCAATGCAATTTGGAAATAGATGTTGTTTTCTAAGCCCATTACTTTTGTTGAGAAAAATGCTCCGAAGACACCTAAAGGTAACGAGAAAATTACTGCTAATGGTAAGATGTAACTTTCGTATTGCGCTGCTAATAAAAAGTAAACGAAAACGATAACTAATAAGAAAATCACTACTGTTTGGTTACCTGCACTCACCTCTTCACGAGATAAACCAGAGTAAGCAACTTCATAATTACTTGGTAAGTTTTTAATTTCTTCATTTACAACAGCAATCGCATCACCTGTACTATATCCTGGGTTTGCTGCTCCGTTAATTTTTGTTGAGTTATATAAGTTAAAACGTGTTACCGATTGTGGACCATACACTTTTTTTAATTTTACAAACTGTGTAATTGGAGCCATTTCTCCACTTCCTGTTTTTATATATAATTCATTTAATGAATTCGCATCGCTACGATCTTCTGGCAATGCCTGAACATATACACGGTATTGTTTACCAAACCTTGCAAAATCTGCTGCATAAACTCCTCCAATATATCCTTGTAAGGTTGAGAAAATACTGCTTATCGAAACTCCGTATTTTTTAGCCAACGGTACATCAATATCTAATTCGTATTGAGGATATTTTGTATTGAATGATGATTGACCATACTGAATTTCTGGATGCTTCATCAAGTTACCAATAAACTGTTGCGTTGTTTTATCTAAATCTTCAAAGCTTCCTCCTGATTTATCTAACAAGTTTACTTCAAAACCTCCTGAAAGACCAAATCCTGGAATACTTGGTGGCGCAAAGAAAATGATATTGGCATCAGGAATTGTAGCTGCGACACCAAACAATTTACCTATAATAGCATTTGCTGATTGATCGTCTGCCTCACGTTTATCCCAATCTTCTAACTTCACAAATCCTAAACCGTAGTTAGTTCCTGCCCCACTAATTAAACTTCTACCATTAATTACAGTTACCCCTCTAACACCTGGAATATCTTTTGCTTTCTTATATAACTCTTGTGTAACCACATTTGTTCTATCCATAGAAGAACCTGCTGGTAACTCTACGTTCATAAAAATAATACCACGGTCTTCACTAGGAACAAATCCTGTTGGGGTTGTATTAGCTGCCCACCAAATTCCTACTCCTGAAAGAACTAATATTAACCCTGTTACCCATTTGTTCTTGTATAAAAAGGCTAATGATCTTCCGTAACGCTCTGTAGTAGCATTGAATCCTGCGTTGAATCTATCATAAAACTTTTGTAAAAAGCTTTTGTTTTCATCTTCATGATCATCGTGTCCTTTTAGGAATAAAGCACAAAGTGCTGGACTTAATGTTAATGCGTTTACTGCAGAAATTAAAATTGCGACAATAAGCGTAATACCAAACTGCTCATAGAATACCCCTGTTGGTCCCTGAATAAACGTTACAGGAATAAATACCGCAGCCATTACTAAAGTAATCGAAATAATTGCTCCTGAAATTTCATGCATCGCATCTAATGTTGCTGCTTTTGCATCTGTAGCTCCTTCATCTATCTTAGCATGCACCGCTTCAACAACTACAATTGCATCATCTACCACAATACCAATTGCTAATACTAATGCGAATAATGTTAACAGGTTAATCGAATACCCGAATAAGTTTAAGAAAAAGAACGTACCTACAATTGCTACTGGTACTGCAATTGCTGGAATTAACGTTGAACGAAAATCTTGTAAGAAAATAAATACTACTAAGAATACTAATAAGAAAGCTTCTATTAACGTATTTCTTACCTTGTTCATCGAAGCTGTTAAGAAGTTATTCGTATCATAGTTAATCTCGTATTTGATTCCCTCTGGAAAATCTTGAGATAAACGACTTAACTCTGATTTAATGTTCTCAATAATTTCTTGTGCGTTAGATCCTGCAGTTTGATAAACTCCCATGTTAACACTAGGATATCCTTCAGTAAAACCATACGAATCGTACCCTTGAGAATCTAACTCAATCTTAGCAACATCTTTTAATCGTAAATACTCTCCGTTATCTAATGCTTTTATAATGATGTTCTCGTACTGATCTTCCGTTTTAAAACGTCCGCTATACTTAATGTTATATGAAAATGCTTGTCCGTCGTTTTGCCCTAATGAACCTGCAGAAGCCTCTAAACTTTGCTCTCTTAAAGCTGCTGTTACTTCTGTTGGAACTAAATTATACGCCGCTAACTTCTCTGGTTTTAACCATATACGCATTGCGTAATCTTGGTTAGAGAATACGTTTACATTACCTACACCATTTACCCTTTGAAGTGCTGGTATAACGTTAATTTTTAAATAGTTTTGAACAAAAGTTGCGTTGTAATTTTCGTTTTCAGAATATACTGATAAGAACATTAACGCCGATGTTTGTTGCTTTTGCGTTGTTACCCCTGTTTGAATTACCTCTTGTGGTAATAAAGGATTTGCTCTAGCAACACGGTTTTGTACGTTTACAGCCGCAATATCCGGATCAGTTTTTTGATCAAAAAATACGGTAATATTTGCTGTACCATTATTGGATGCAGAAGAAGTCATATAAGTCATTCCTTCTACCCCATTAATCTGTTCTTCTATGGGAATGATAACACTTTCTAAAATGGTTTCAGCACTCGCACCAGGATAAACTGCATTTACCTGAATGGTCGGAGGTGCAATATCTGGATATTGTTCAACAGGTAAAGTTGTATACCCTAAAACACCCAGAATAACTATGATAATTGAAATAACGGTAGATAGTACCGGTCTTTCTATAAATGTTTTTAACATAATTTACTGATCTAAAATATTATTGAAATAGGGGTTTAATAGGCTTTACAATACTATCGAAAGCTACCTTTTGTGGTTCAACAGGCATTCCGTTTCTTAACTTACCAATACCTTTAACTACAATTAAATCATCCTTTTTTATACCTGACCCAACAACATATAGCATGTCGTTTTTATCTTTAACAGTAATTAAAGTTGAGTTTGCTGTATTGTTTTCTCCAACGCTATACACGTACGTTTGTCCTTGTTGCTCATAAGTAGCAGATTGTGGAACTACTAAAGCTTCTTCATATAATTTAGGTATTTTAATTGTACCACTATTTCCGTTAGTTAATAATCGGTTAGGGTTATCAAAAACTGCTCTAAAGCTTACAGTACCTGTTTTAGCATCAATTTGACCTGTAACAGTTTCAATTGTTCCTTTTTCTTCATACGCTTGTCCGTTAGCTAAAACCAATTCTACCTTAGGGAAGTTCTTAATTTTCTCTTGAAGTGTTTTACCTTCTGTTTGTTGAAGAAAATTTAAATATTCTGTTTCATTCATAGAAAAGTATGCAAACACTTTTTTAATACTTGCTACAGTAGTTAACGGTTTTGCACTAGTAGCACTTACAAGTGAACCTTCTCTGTAAGGAATTGCTCCTACATAACCATCTACAGAACTTCTTACTGTAGCATAACCAATATTTGCCACCACACTATTATACGCACTTTTAGCTTGCGCTAATTTTGCTTTTGCTGTTTCTAATTGAACTGGACTTATAATGTTTTTCTCTACTAAAGGTTTTAGTTTTTCTACCTCAACCTGAGCTGCGTTAACATTTGCTTTTGCTGCTCCAGCATCTTGACTTAACGATTGCGTTTCTAGTTTAAATAAAGCTTGACCTTTTCTTACTTTTTGACCTTCATCTACCAACACTTTTTGGATGTATCCTGAAACTTTTGCTCGTACTTCACTATTAACAGTACCTTCTATAGTTGTTGGATAACTTGTGTATGCTGTAACATTTTTTTGAGGCACAGCTATTACAGCTAAAGGTAAAGCTCTTTGCTGATTAGGAACTTGTTGTTGCTCTTTTTTACAACCTGTAAAAGTCATAACAACAATACCAAGTATGGTAATACCGTATATTCTTGTTTTTCTCATTTTTTTTTATAATTAGTGTTTGTGGTTTACAATTGTTTCTTTCAATTTGATAATAGATGTTATTGCTCCATCTAAAAACTCGATAAAGCTATCGTGAAAACCTAATTCAAATTGGTTCTCTTCTTCTAAATTTTCATTAGCTTCTTCTTTATAAGCCTTAATCTCTATATGTAATTGCTTCTCTCCTTTCCATTCTTCAACCATATCACTAATTCCCTGAAGCATTGTATCTTTATTTAAAACAAAATACTTTTTTCTGTCTCCTGTTTTAGTAAAGTAATTCACCTTTTTTAAATCTTGTAAGTGGTTAAGGTGTGTTGAAATTGTGCTTTTACTCGCACAAAGACCCGATACCAAATCTTCGAAAGTTGTTCCTTGTTTTCCCGTTAAAATGATATGCGAAAAAATTCTTGCGGCCACAGGAGCCATTTGTTCTTTTTTTTCTAAAAAGATCCCCAACTTTTCAACTAATTCACATTTTTTCTTTTCTACTTGATTCATCATCATTAAAAATTTACTCTGCAAAAATAAGTTTAGTTCGGAACAAACCGAACTAAACGAAGTTAAAAAATTGTTAAATCCTTTTTTAACAAAGATGATATGTGTTTATTTTCAGTGTTTTACTTCACTACTTTTAAAAATGAGATTGTTTCTCCCCCCTCTTTGTTATAAAATTTAAGTAAATCTTCTTTTACTTCGAAACTAACAGAACTCTGTAACATCTTAAGATAATCAGCACCGATTTGCATATCTCTACACATTTTTTGTGTAGCTGCAATATGACCAATTTCAATTTTGTCTTCTGATATTTTATTAATCAGAGCTGTATAATCGTTACATCCGTTATTTCCAGACAATCTCATTTCTTCTAATGAAATTTTTATACGTGGAGTTTTTAACATTCGATTAATTGGAGCACCTTCAATTCTAGCTGCAATCCAATCTCCATTCAACGAAGCTTCTGATTCTTTTTTAACTGATTTTGTAAAAGATACGGTTTTTTTTCCTTCTTTATTAAAAAAAATCAAGTTGTTTCCTTTTATTAAATAGGTATTTATTTCTCCTAAAGCTTTGTTATAACTATTGGCAACATCCATTATGAAACACATTCTTCTAGTAGTTGTCACTGTTTTAATTTTTAAACTTTGCGAGGTAATATTTGATATTTGACCTGTATAATTATTACAGCTATCATTTCCTGAAACCCTATTTTTATTTAAGTCAATCGTTAAGCTTGGAGCATTTGTTGTTTCATTAAATTCTCTATCATACAAACTTGTAACACTCCATTCTCCAGCTAAATAAGTTCTAATATCTGCTTGACTCTCTATTTTTTCAAGAAATGTATACTTTATACTAGAAGCATCTGCAGGTACATCTTTAGGATTTAATCGTTCTACTTTCACTTTTATTTTTTGAAGGGTTCCTTCTTCAAAAATAAATCCTTCAATCGGAGCATAAAAAAGCTCCCAAGTTGCTTCTGCAATATTATTTCCTTTATAAACATTTAAACAGTTCATTTTACCCGCACCAGCACTACATTCTGTCTTTATGCCACTTACCCAAAACACTTCTTCTGTACTTCCTGTATTCTTTAAACTACCACATGATTGCAACACTAATGAAACAATTATTGGTAAAAACAAACTCACTTTTTTCATCTTACTTATTTTTATTTACGGTATTAATAATCTTTACAAAATTAAGCCTCGAAAAATTACGTAAATACTCCTTAAGGATTATCAATTACCCCCAAATGTTCAAAAAGTAAGCCAACCTATAAAATAGCTATTATTAATTGTACAAACACTACAACATGTACTGAAGAAGAGCATCAACTCAATCGTAGATCGATGTTTATCATCAAAGAATAATCAAAAAAGCTTCTCTAAATTGAGAAGCTTTTTTATAAAATAGGAGCTAACAAACGAGCTATTCTTTCTGCAAATCGTATAAAAACAGACCTGCTATTCCACTGTTTTATATCTATTTTTTCACTGTGCTTTAAATCTTCTAAAAAGGCTTCTTTTAGCTGAAAAGCTAATTCTTTATCATAAACCAAAGCATTAATTTCAAAATTGAGTTCAAAACTACGTTCATCTAAATTTGCAGTTCCCACAGAGCTAATTAACTCGTCAAAAATCATCGTTTTTGCATGTACAAACCCTTTTTTATACCTATACACCTCAACTCCTATTTCTAACACTTCTTTATAAAAAGAATTAGACACTCCGTTTACCAATTTTGAATCTGAAATACTGGGTACTAATAGTTTTATATTCACTCCACTTAAGCTAGCTATTTTAAGTGCATCTAAAAAAGAAGCTCTAGGAACAAAATAAGGAGTAGTTATCAGTATTTCTTTTTTTGACAATAAAATTGCCTGAATAAGCGCATACATTATATCTGGATGATCAGAATCTGGTCCGCTAGAAATTACTTGTACTAACTGAGTATGATCGCTTGTAATTTCTTGTTTATCTATAGGAAAAAGTTCTTCTTCAACAATAACATTTTGATCAGCACAAAAGTTCCAGTCTGCTAAAAAAACACGCTGTAAGTTCAACACCGCTAATCCTTCAATCTTTATATGTGTATCACGCCAATAACGATTAAACTTGTTAGGATTTATATACCTATCAGAAACATTAATTCCCCCAATAAAGCCAACTTGACCATCAACAACAATAATTTTTCTATGGTTTCGATAGTTGATTCTGTTTGCCAACAACAACCACTTTATTTTATAAAAAGGATACGCTTCAACACCACTTTCAATTAAAGAGTCTACAAATGATTTACGAATATCTTTACATCCAAAATCATCGTATATAAAACGTACTTTCACTCCTTGCGCAGCTTTTTCTTTTAAAATAGCTCCAATTTGTTTTCCAATAGCATCGTTTTGATAGATATAATACTCAATATGTATATGATTCTTAGCTGCTTTTAATACCTTAATTACTTCTGGAAATTTGCGTTCTCCGTTTAGTAACAAACTAACTTTATTGTTACTTGTCAAAACATTTTCTTGATGTATAAACTTAGAAAGATTGTAAAAATGCTTTAATTGGATTTTTGAGGTTGATAGCGTCTTTTTAGTATAATTTTTTAGTTGCTCTTTAAGTTCTATAAAAATACTTTTATCTACTTCTAGCTTCTTATTATAGAGTTTATAAGTTCTATGATTTATTCCAACGGTAAGATAAATAATTATTCCTCCGACAGGAAAAAAGATAAGTAAAAATAAGTACGCTATTGCTTTGGGTGGGGTTGAGGTATTAATAATAATAACCGCAACGGCAAGAATAATAGCTATGTATAGAATTAAGAATAATGTTGTGAGCACAGTATAAATACCTTTTTGTTAAAGATATTTAAAATATTATAAATCCTATACCTAGCTATTAAAAAAGTAACTTTTGTTTAGATAACCTCAATTACATCTTCATAAGGTCTTCTCGATTTTGGCATCACTTCAGGCTGATAACGATCATCTTCTGCTCTGTAACCTACTGATAACGCAAAAAGAGGCTTGTAATCTGTCATTCCTAAAATATCCATATACTTTTCAGGTTCTATACCTTCCATCGGTGTAGAATCTAACCCTAGTGCAATAGATGTACTCATAGCAACTCCTAACGCAATGTATACTTGCTTTGCTAACCATACTCGTAAATCGTTTTCTGGTATGTTAGCTTTTATATTGTTATACCAATCGCTAAGACCTGTTGGCAATTCTTTATCTACTACTTTTTGAAAAGCATCTAAGTCTTCGGCTACACTAAAAACAATTAATAAATCTGCTTGATTCACTTTTTCTGTGTTGTGAAGTGAAGCTTCAGCTAATTTACCTTTTACTTCTGGGTTTTGTACAAACGTAAACTTCCATGGTTGAATATTAATTGACGAAGGTGCTAAGTGCAGTACCTCTTTTAACTCTTCAATCTTATCTTGTGGTATTCTTTTACTGCTATCGTATTTTTTGGTTGCATAGCGTTTTTTTGCTAATTCTGATGGTTTCATAATTCTTGTTTTTTAACATTTATTATCTTCTACTACGTACTCTAACAGGAACTAGTTGTTGTTTTTGTGTCAGAGTATTTCCTCTTAATAAGACATTCTCTATCTTACTTAAAAAATTCATTATTGTTTTCATACTCATTTATTTAACGTACTGTAATTACCTTACAAATTTACTTCTTACTACCTCTTTATCAATACTCTTAAAAGCCTAAACACTACCCCTAAAAGTGTATTTCAAAACTACTTATCCTTTTTAAAAAACACTTCTGCTAATAGTTTTTGTGATTTTAGTCGCGCCTCGTGATTACCTGTAATAGTTTGCAACATAATTTCATCCGTTCCGTAAACTTCAGCTATTTGTGTTAACCAACCGTACAATTTTTCAGGAGTGCTAGCCAAAACTTTTGGTGGTTGTTTTGGATCTATTAATTCTTCAGGCTTCTTATACCTATCCCCTAGCAGTTTTATAGCCGTATCTTCATCTTCAAGCAGACTTTGAGTATCGGCTTTCGTTCTTAAACGGTATTCAAATAATTGAAGTGGAGCTGTCATTCGATGCGCTTCTTCTTCAGTTTCCGCAGCAAATACATTTAACGCTAACATTAATTGTGGTTTCCTACTTCCTGATTCGTGTGCTATTGGTTTGAAGTTTTGATGGTAATGCTGAGCTATTCCGTAAGACATTGTAGGGTTTATAAAACCTGCAAAAGCATAACGTAAACCTAACTCGGCAGCAGCATTAGAGCTCCAAGGACCAGAACCCAACAACCAAAACTCTGGAGTGGTGCCATTGTGATGTGATTTAATTTCGGAAAAAGGATTTTCAGGATCAAAACCTTGATTCATCCAATGTAACAATTCTATTAATTGATCTGCTGAATCATTTATGTTTTGACGATATACAGATCGATGTCGTTGCAATGCCATATCCACTATTTGTCCTCCAGTGGCTCTTCCAATTCCCATATCTATCCTTTTAGGAAATAATTCTTCCAAACTATTAAAAGTTTCTGCTACTTTAAACGGGCTATAATGGTTTAACAAAACAGCTCCTGAACCTACTTTAATTTTTTTAGTCTGTGCAGCAATAAACGGAATCATAACTTCTGGCGTACGTCCTGCTCCTGTTCCTGCCGCATGATGCTCAGCTACCCAAAAACGAGAAAACCCTAACGCATCTGCTTGTTGAGCTAACTCTAAACTATTCATTAAGGCTTGATGTCTATCTCCATTCTTTGGCACGATAGATAAATCTAATACTGAAAGCTTCATAATTTTGTACTAAAAAGATTTAAGAATACAAATTTACTTTCATTATCTCTTTTCATGTACCCTTAAAAGCCTAAACACTACTCCAAAAAGTTCAGCCAATGCAACTATAAAAACCTTTTTTTGAAACACTTAACCCTTGCATACATTAAAAATAAATCGTTTATTTAACAGGAAAAAAAATAATAGTATAAATTGTTTATGAATCTATTTCTCTCCTTTAATTTACTAAAATCACCAATAAACTATTACTAACAATAATTAAAAACTCTCTATCAAATGAAAAAAAAAATTAATGTTAATAACTTCCTTTTTACTTCTTACAAACTTCTCATTCAGTCAGATAGCTGTTGACATTACAGATATAAAAAGCAATAAAACAATTTCATTTAGTAAAATTTTTTCTGAATATAATATCAAAAAAGAACTACCAACCTTAGTAATAACTTGGAGTGGTAAATGGTGTGATCCTTGTGTAAAACTAATCAACCGCTATAACCAATGCGATTTATCAATGGTAAATATTATCACTGTTAATGTTGACAGAGAGAATAGTTTAAACGATGTACTAAAACAAGGCATTCATTTAAAGTGGAAAAATTCTTTAAATTTTCATGCTAATTTAGGAAAAGGCAAAAAAGGGTTTGACAATGTATTTAACACCTCTTTAGCTCCATTGATTCTTTATCTAGATAACGGAAAAATATCAGATGCATTAATAAATTATAATATTTTCCCCTATCGATTAATAGAAACTGGACGAGTAAAAGATGTACAATTTATTTGGAATAGCTCAGACGATTTAAATTCATTAGCATGGAGCTATTATAAAAATAACAACTCTCCAGAAAAATTAGAAGAAGCTATAAAATGGATTATTCGATCAATTGAGCTAAACAAAAATTATTACAATCTAGACACTTATGCTGCGCTGTTATTCAAAACTGGAAAACACACTGAAGCTTTAAAAAAAGCGAAAGAAGCTATAGAAAAGGCAAAAGAAGACAATAAGAATTACAACTCTACAACCGAATTGATAAATAAAATAATTGAAAAGCTATAACCTTTTATAAAAAAATTATTACAATTAATTATTAACTTATAACAAAGTATAAATAAAGAAAAAACGTGTAAATTGTATACATGTGTAAAAAAACAAAACCTTAATTCTTTAAGAATTAAGGTTTTGTTTTTTTATGCATACGAGTGGAAGAACTCTCACTCATATCTGTACCTAACCCTAGGTTTAGATTATTGCTTCCAAAAAAAACACTGTTTTTTTAATCACAAAAAATTCAGCGATTTAATCTATCATTGTATCCTTACTTCCAAATATTATAAACTTTTCTTTGGTTACCTCGATAAGTTTGTTCCTATCACTCATCTAAATTTTGTATTGCCTGAAAAAAAATACTTAGTTTCAAAATACTATACAATTTTGAAAAACAAACTGAGTTATTAGTACTATTCAATTAATTAAAACCCCCAAATATGAAAAACTTACTTACTATCCTTTTATTATTTTTTACTTTTTCAGTCTCTGCTCAAATTTCCTTTAATACGGGAAGTGCTCAATTAGATTCTGATTTGAATATTATTAACGCCGATGCCAATCTAAACTTTGGAGCCTTTAAGACTAATTTGAGTATTTCTAATAATGTTTCAGAGAGAAAAATTGAATACATGAAAGGAAGTATCGGTATGAAGGCAGGAGAAATCTATTTGACTTTACAAATAGTTAGATTATCAAGAAGATCGATAGATGATGTAATTATCATTTATAAGAAACATAAAAATAAAGGATGGGGTTACATAGCAAAGCAAGCAGGAATCAAACCTGGTTCTGCCGAATTCCACCAATTAAAGAATAATGCTAGTTCCAAGAAAAATAAGTCAAGAGGACAAGGCAACGGAAGAGGTAAAGGAAAAAAGAAATAAAATAA
This sequence comes from Tenacibaculum aestuarii, assembly GCF_964510395.1. Lineage (NCBI taxonomy): Bacteria > Pseudomonadati > Bacteroidota > Flavobacteriia > Flavobacteriales > Flavobacteriaceae > Tenacibaculum > Tenacibaculum aestuarii. Next base: position 382,093 of record NZ_CAZEFY010000001.1, on the reverse strand, counting down.
CGGACTCCGACACTAAGTATTAAGCACAAAAAAACGTTTTAGAAAATTCTAAAACGTTTTTTTAATCAGTACGGGCGGAGAGACTCGAACTCTCACACCTCACGGCACTAGATCCTAAGTCTAGCGTGTCTACCAATTCCACCACGCCCGCGTACTTATTGGCTTTTAGACATTTAACACATTACCTCATTTAATTCCTAAATCTCAATATTTCAAACCTTTCTATATCGAATCGTGCAAATAACGTGCAATTTTTTGCACCCTAATTATGGCATCAATAAATTTTATTTACAGATCTAAGAAAGAATTTGCACCTTTAATTTTAAGACTACTTCATAAAAACGAAATTGACTTATTTATCAACACAAATTACAACTGTAAAAGATCATTTTGGTTTGATTCGAAAAATAAGAAACAGCTTAAATACCCTAAAACTAATTGTAAAGAAGCTCTAGAAGTTAAATCTACCATTATAAAATTAGAAGAACATATATTTAACAAATTCAATCAAGACTATAATGTAATTAGAATTGATAAGAACTGGTTACAAGAATGTATAGACATCTTTTTTAACAGAGTTTCATATCAAAAACAAAAAACTAAGGAACTATTTCCCTCTAATTTAACAGAATACATCTCACACTACATTGAGAAAGCTCCAACAATTAAAAATTCGAAAGGTGGTTTTGGTCTTTCTAAGAGTAGAATTGATGATTTTAAAACCTTAAGAAGATTCTTAAAAGAATTTCAAGGGAAAAAGAAAATTAAAATCATAGATGTAAATCTTAATTTTAGTAATGAATTCCTAAGCTGGATGATTGATGATAAAAAATACGCATCTGGTTACGCAGGAAGAATGTTAAGTGCTATTAAAACAATATGTAATGATGCTTCTTTTCATGGTTTAGAAACTCACCCACAACTTGTTAAGGTAACAGGATACAAAACTAAAAACAAACATATAATCGTTTTAACACCTGATGAAATTGAATTGATAAAGAACACTCATTTTAAGTTGAAAAGCCTTAAGAACGCTAAAAAATGGCTTCTATTTGGGTGTTATACAGGTCAAAGAGTTAGTGATTTACTCAACATAACATCAAATAACATTCATATGAGAAACAATTTAGAAGTAATAGAAATAAAACAACAGAAAACGGGTAAACAAGTTACTATTCCCTTACTCAATGAAACTAAAGAAATTATTTCGGACGGTTTCCCTCATAAGATTAGCCAACAAAAGTTTAACGACTATATAAAAGATGTGTGTAGAATTTCAGGAATTGACACAATTACCGAAGGAATGCTCTTTAACAAAGATTCAAAACGGAGAGAATATGGTTTATACAAAAAATGGCAATTGGTTTCAAGCCATATTTGTAGACGTAGTTTTTGCACAAATAATTTTGGCACTCTTCCTAATTATTTAATCATGAGCGTTACAGGTCATTCAAGCGAGAAAACTTTTTTGGGATACATTGGAAAAACCTCTTATGACTACGCTAAACAGTTTAAAGAACTTTATTACAAAAACCAGAGCTAAATGTTTAGTAAAAGAGAAAGCTTTAAAATAGATTTTAACTATAATTAATTACTATCGAAAACACATCAAATAATCATTAAAACCTATTTTAAAGCTTTGTTTTTTTATTTTAAACAAACATCTGTAAGACTACAAAAAAACTTCTTAAAAGCGCTTAAATAGCCTTCAGAAGCTAATAGAATGATTATCTGGCAAAGAAACATTTAGTACGCAAACTATCTTTATGTAAGTTAGAGTTCTTAGCATTAAACTTGATATATTCAGAAAGGTCAAGAAAAACAATCGAGTACGAATTATAATAAAACTTCTAATATTTATGGACGATGAAAAAATTAAAGCAAGTACTACTGTTGCTACCATTAGCACTGCTGGTGCTTCCGTAGGTGCAGCTGTAGCATTAGCTACTGGAATTGCTTTTACTGTTCCGATGGCAATAGGAGCAGGCATCAGTTGCCTTGCTTATGGAACAATAAAAGCTATTAAAAAAAATTAAAGCTATCAAGTTTGATTAAATAATTTTTCTAGCTGTTTCGAACAAAACATTCTAGCTTGAAATTCTACATAGTATTTCAGGTTGGAATGTTCATTGTTTATCATTTTGTCAAAAATCATGTAGCGAAACGGGTAAAGTGCATTTTATTCTATTATAAGTAGTGTAATTTACCCGTTTCACGACATGATTTTTTATGCTCTAATATTTATTTAAAATGATGAATAGACTTTTCTATGTTGGAAATAAATTGTTTCTTTAGGGTAATAAGAAGAAGGGTAAATTGTTTGTGATTTTTTGCTGTTTAAGTAATTCCACGCTTAGCTTCTCTTTGTATATGTGAGTGTTAATGAATGTTTAGATGTGTTATCGATAATACAAGATGAGTAATAAGAATTTAATTATATTAATAATAGGGGGTTTATTAATATTTTCATCATTATATGTGTTTACTAGACCTGCGATTTTTGAAGAATGGAATTTTACTGAAACTGGCCAGATAGGAGATACAATAGGAGGAATTACAGCGCCTGTAATAAATTTAATAGGAGCTTTTTTAGTTTATATCTCTTTTCAAGAACAAATTAAAGCAAACAGAATACAAATGGATGCTTTAAATGAAGAAAAAGAACGGAATTCTAATGATAGAAAATTTAACAATTATCATTCACTTTACGATTCAATAAAAAGCCATCTTGATAACTTAGAATTTATAGTGCAACCTAAGCCTATACTTGGTTCTGATAATTCTTTGTCTACACCTAACCATATTATATTCAAAGGACTAAATGCTTTGAATGAATATGTGTTAAGAATTGAAAATAGTAGTCATTATTATGGAGAAAAGTATGAGGTTTTTGGAATCTTTTTAAGTTTTCAATTTATTTTAAAATCATTGATTGAATTGGATGGTGTTATTGAGTTGAATATTGATAAAGAGGAGGATAAGATGTTTCTTAAGCGAAATATAAAATTAATGTATGGGTTTTTTTTAAAAGGATTTGCCGAACGTATTTTAAAAGTTTATAATTCTGAAGAACCGTATATAAAAGAATTAAAATCGTTAAAAGATAAACTAGATGAAGAATATGATGTTTAAGAATAATAGGTGATTATATCTTGATTGTCTTATTAGGTAATTATTATTACTTTTATTTTTCAGTAAAATACAATTTAAAGAAATATAAATCCTAATAAAGCTTATATTTAGTAAGTTGTATTAGGATGAAGAGAAAAAATAATATGAAAAAGCAACAGATCGAGTATTTAAAGGTTTCAAATTTAAAGTTATGGACAGAGAATCCAAGAGATCCAATTGATGTTGAAAGTTCTGATCTTGATATTATATCAAAAGCAATTATAGATGATAAAAAAAAGTGGAACTTACAAGATTTTTTGGATAAAATGGGAACATATTATGATTTTAGTGAACTGCCAACTGTTGTTAGAGAAAATGGAAGTAATATTGTTTATGATGGTAATAGACGTATTGCTATATTGAAATACTTACAAGACGAAGAGCTTTATCAAAAGCTTAATGGAGGACTTTTTTTTGATGAAGAACCTAAAGAATTAAAGAGTTTGACAAGCATACCTTGTAATGTTTGTGATAAGGAAACAGCACTTAAAAATATTGAAAGGAAACATACAAATTCAGGTACTTGGGGAACTTTAGAAAGGGATTATTTCCTTTATTTGCATAGAGGTAAAGAAAAAAGTCTTTTCATTCAATTAGATGAACAAACAGGGATAATTAGTGATAACAAAAAAATGAATAAGAGGTTTGTTAAAGATGAAATTCTGACTCAAAAAAATCTAGAAAGTATTGGTTTTAAATACGATGTAGGAAGTGGGATAAAATCAAATTATTCGGAAGAGGAAAACTTGTTGATTTTAAATAATATTGTTAGTCTTGTAGAAGAAGGAGTTATTACTACTAGAAAATATAGGGGGCAATTAAAAGAACCTCTAATCCAATATGACCCTAGTTTAGAAGAAAAATTAAAGACCTTTAATCCTTCAATACCTAGGACTAAAATAATAAAACAAAGAGAAACAAAAACAAAGGTTGTTCCTTCTAAGCCAAGAAAGACTCCAGTTACAAAAGTAAATGATATTCTCTTTGGAAGAACTCTTGAATTGGAGAGTGGTAAAATAAATGATACTTACAGGGCTATTGACTCAATTTATAATTATGGAAAAGAAAATAATGCAATTTTGAGCATTGTAGGTATGTCTTTAAGATTTTTATTGGATGTGTCAGCTAGGGAGTATTTTAGAAAAAGTGAACCTGATAAATTAAAAGAGGATTCTTTGTATAAAGACTTTATAAAAGTAGCTAGGGATGAAATGAATCTAAGTCATGAAAAAGTGAATTTCTTAGCTTTGACTAATGGTTGGTTAGATAAAAGTAATAACCTTGATGCGGTTTTGGCTAAGTTTGCACATGGAAGTATTCCAGTATCTAAGGATGGGATTTTAGAAAAATCTTATATAGTGGGAGATATTGTTCAACATTTTTTTAGAAAGAATAGTTAATGTTTTATTCACCTTTAAGATATCCTGGAGGGAAAAATAAACTATCTGCATTTATAGCTAAAATATGTGTCGATAATAATATTAATGGTCATTATATTGAGCCTTATTCTGGAGGAGCTTCAGTTGCCTTGTTTTTGTTGTTAGAAGGCTATGTAGGTAAGATTACTATAAATGATAGGGATAGGTCTATATATGCTTTTTGGCACTCTGTTTTGAATAATACAAATAAACTTTGTAAATTAATTGAAGATGCTGAATTAACAATTGAAGAATGGAGAAAACAAAAGAAGGTTCAACTCGATAAAGAAAAGTCAAATTTATTAGATTTAGGCTTCTCAACCTTTTATTTAAATAGAACAAACCGCTCAGGAATAATAAATGCAGGTGTGATGGGTGGAATAGAACAAAAAGGTAATTATTTGATGGATTGCCGTTTTAATAAACCTGACTTAATCGAAAGAATAAAAAGAATAGCTAAGTACAAAAAAAACATAAGACTTTATAAAAAAGATGCTATTAGATTAATAGATAAAGTGCAACAAGAAGCAGAAGACGAGAATGTTGTTTTTTATTTTGATCCTCCTTATTATTTAAAAGCAAGTACTCTTTATATGAACCATTATCAGTATGATAGTCATAAAGAAGTAAGTGATAAAATAAAAGATATTAAGAATATTAAATGGATAGTTTCTTACGATAATGTACCGCAGATTCAAGAATTGTATAGTGATTGTTCAAAAAAAGAATTTTCTTTTAAACATACTGCTTATAAAAGTAGGGAGGGTAAAGAAGTGTTGTTTTTTAGTAATAATATCTTAGAACCTAAGATTGAGAATTATGACCCTATGAAGTTTAAGAAAGAAAAGGCTACATCAAACATTGTATATATAAGAAAATAGTTCAAGAAAAATTGAAGGTGAATAAAGTAGGAGTTTACGATCTAGATAATTCATATTATTTGTATGAAGATATTGGTGTTGTTCTTGATGTTATTGGTGAGTTGTATGAAGTTAAATTTCATCATAACAAGAATGAATATATACCGAAAACATTTGATGAAAATTATTGGGTTTCAGATGAAAGTAATCAAGCTTTTAATAAACTAATTCCAAGAATCAAAAGTTTGACTAAAGATATATATGCTATAATTGAAGGAATATATAAAGCAAAGTATAATGATTTCAAAAAGTTGGAGTTAGAAAGAAAGTACAAAAACTTGAAAGAGTTAAGATTGTTTAATAATAAACTTAAGCATCATAATAATAGAGAGGCTAAGATAACTTTGACTAAGCTAGCAATGTTGTATCCTAAAGGGAATTTAATAGATTGCTATGTACAGTTTCAATATAAGAAAAATAATGATTTCAATATTTTAAGATTTACGGATTTAATTGATGTTTTTTTTAGAATATTAGAGGAAGAAAAAATAATAAAGATTGAAAGGAAATAAAAAGAATACCAAATCATATAAAGAGAATAAGTTTATTTTTCTTGAGCAAGAAGGAGAATGGTGTAAAGTCTATGTTGATTTATTAGAGAAGATACCTAATTAAGTATCAAATTCAAAGAAAGATTTAACCTCAACGCCAATAGCGTCAGCAATTCTTTTCAAAGTTAAGGTGGCAGGATTTTGTCTGCCATTTTCTATACTGGATAGATTAGATTTCTCCATAGAAATTATAGCACATATATCTAGTTGGCTATATCCTCTTGATTTTCTGATTCTTGAAATGTTTTTTCCTACTTCCTTAAGGTATTTCCTATCAATATCTTCCATATCATAAAATACCTGAATAAACAATCATGAAAGGTTATGATATATCATAACTATTTTATAGATTAGCTTAAAATTAATTTAATACAAAAAGAAATTTATTATGGTTATTTTATTATTAGTGGGTATTCCAATCTTATTAATTGTTGTTGGTTATTTGGTATGGAACAGTGCAATGGATAATTATGGATATAATGTTTTTAATACAGGAGTATTAGTTAGATTATTGATTGCTGTTGTATGTTGTTTTATAGATTTAACTTTTGGAGTGATTCTATTTTCATTATTTTCTATATACAACTTTATAGTAACATGGAGAAACACCTCATTTTTTATAGCACTCATAGCAGTAATATTTCAACCAGTAGCTCTTTACTTTACTTATGCGGCATTAAATAGATTATTTAAAGCTGTTAATGATTAATTCATAGGTCTTTTATTACGGTGATAAAATAAAAATACGTAACTTAAAACAAGCTACGTATTTTTATTATTTGAAGTTAGGTGATTGAAGCTTTTCTAAAATAGTTTAACAAGTATTCAAATAAAATTTCAATTGATTCATTTATCAATTTTGATAGGAACTCTTTTGTTAATTCTTTTAAAGAGTTTGCTAACTTTTTTAGTAATTCAATCATTACTTCCTTTAAATTTTCATTCATAATAATAAATTTTAAGACTAAATCTAATATTCAAATTAGATAGTCTGGATTATACAATAAAATTTAAAGAATTATTAAAAATACGCTAGTGAAACAAGTAGTCATTAATATTTTTCACTAGACTTTTGCAATTACTGACTCATAATCAGCATTATATAATCACAAAAGTAGCTAAAATAATGCACACTCACAAAATGTTAGTGTGCATTGTGATTTTCCCTCCTATTTGATTATTTCAACACTTTCTGTTTTGACCGTTTAGCTAGGGTAGCTTATCTACATCAAGGCATTAGCAGTTTATAGATAGTTCTTACTCTTAGAAGCGAAAGCTGAAAAATTCAAATTTTAGATATGGAGAATAAATCATAAACAATTTATTTTTAATATAAAAAAAGGGATTCCATATTTCAGTTATTAAAGAAAAAAAATCATGTAGTGAAACGGGTAAAGTGCATTTTATTCTATTATAAGTAGTGTAATTTACCCGTTTCACTACATGATTTTTTCACTTATAATCCTCCAATTTTATCTCTAATAGATAAATAATGAAGTTTAATTTTTTATACTAAGAATCTCAACCTTTCTCTTTTTTCAAAAAAAAAAACACACTCGTTATGAGCGTGCTTTTCTTTGAGTTTTTATTTCGAAATAATTTACTCTAAATAATTGTCAACCTCCATTATGGATTATCTACAATTTTAAGTTAAAGACCTTAAACCTAACTTGTAACACTTCTTTCTGACAATGCTAACATCAATTCATTGGGTCTTAATAAATCAACATTTCTAATTATTTAAATAGTAATTTGTTGATTTTTTTTGCTCCTACCATTCCTAAATAGATAATTCCGTAAAATTTTAAATCATTAAACGATTTTCCCATTTCTTTTGAAACTTCTGATAAGATTTTAGAAGCTACTGTTTTAATAATACTCATATTTTTTAGAGATTATTTTGTTACGATCCTAAGGCATTTACATAAACCCCGTTTACAAAACATAATTCTGTAAAACAACTTTCGCTAGAATCGAAAACTATATAACAAACAATATGCCAAGTACAAAAAAGAGTGTCATATTGTCAAATACACATCTAAAACATGACAAACAAAAGAAAACTGTCAAAATGACTACACAAACTATAATAAACTTACAGAGTAATAACCATAAAAAAGACATTTAGTAAATAAATCACAAATGTTTTATTAGAACTAATTAACACACTAATGACCTTACATACAATAAAACATAAGTTTAATCAATCACGATTTAATTTATAAAGAGTTGAAATAATTAAAATTTGGAAAAATCGTGCAATAATCGTGCAAACCTTAAGAAACAAAAAATGCAATTAACTAAAAATAAGCTAATTGCATCTTGATTAAGTACGGGCGGAGAGACTCGAACTCTCACACCTCACGGCACTAGATCCTAAGTCTAGCGTGTCTACCAATTCCACCACGCCCGCGTACTTTTGAAATTGTGGATGCAAATATAAACAATACTTGCAAACTACCAAGAACAAGTATACTATTTTTCTTATTTTTGAAGTTCATTAATATTCAACACATGCAAAACGTAAAAGATTACATAGCTCAACATAAAGATCGATTTATTAATGAGCTTATCGATTTATTAAAAATTCCATCAGTAAGTGCAGATCCAGCTTACAATCAAGATGTTTTAAATACTGCTGATGCTGTAAAAGAAAGCTTAGAAAAAGCAGGATGTGATAAAGTAGAAATTTGCGAAACTCCTGGATACCCTATTGTTTACGGAGAAAAAATAATTGACCCTAACTTACCAACGGTTTTAGTATACGGTCATTACGATGTACAACCTGCTGACCCAATCGATTTATGGACTTCTCCTCCTTTCGAGCCTGTGATTAAAAAAACAGATATGCATCCTGAAGGAGCCATTTTTGCTCGTGGTGCTTGTGATGACAAAGGACAAATGTACATGCATGTTAAAGCATTAGAATACATGACCCATACAGGAAACTTACCTTGTAACGTTAAGTTTATGATTGAAGGTGAAGAAGAAGTAGGTTCAGAAAGCTTAGCGTGGTTCGTTCCTAGAAACAAAGAAAAATTAGCCAACGACGTAATTTTAATTTCTGATACAGGAATGATTGCTAACGACATTCCTTCAATCACCACTGGTTTACGTGGGTTAAGTTATGTAGAAGTTGAGGTTACAGGTCCTAATCGTGATTTACATTCTGGATTATATGGTGGTGCGGTTGCAAACCCAATCAATATTTTAACAAAAATGATTGCTTCTTTACACGATGAAAACAATCATATTACCATTCCTGGTTTTTACGATAAAGTAGAAGAATTATCTCGTGAAGAACGTGATGAAATGGCAAAAGCACCTTTCTCTTTAGAAGACTATAAAGCTGCTTTAGATATTGATGATGTGCATGGAGAAGCTGGTTATACTACGAACGAACGTAACTCTATTCGCCCTACCCTTGATGTAAACGGAATTTGGGGAGGATATACTGGTGAAGGTGCAAAAACTGTGATTGCTTCAAAAGCGTACGCAAAAATATCAATGCGTTTAGTGCCAGGACAAGAATGGGAAGAAATTACAGAATTATTCAAAAAACACTTTGAAAGTATCGCTCCTAAATCAGTAAAAGTTGAAGTTAAACCTCATCATGGAGGACAAGGATACGTAACACCTATTGACAATATTGGTTACCAAGCTGCTAGTAAAGCATATCAAGAAACCTTCGGAGTTACTCCTATTCCGCAACGTAGTGGAGGAAGTATTCCTATCGTAGCTTTATTTGAGCAAGAATTAAAGAGTAAAACTATTTTAATGGGATTCGGATTGAATTCTGACGCAATTCACTCACCTAACGAACATTTCGGGGTGTGGAATTACTTAAAAGGAATTGAAACCATTCCATATTTCTATCAGTATTTTACTGAATTATCTAAATAACAACACAAAAAAAGTCATTACAGCTGTAATGACTTTTTTTTATAAAGATATATACCAAGTGGTTCTAAACCACAAAGAATTCTTCTTCGGTGTATCTAGTAATTTTCCTAAACGATAATCAAGACCAAACTCTAATTTGTCTTTTTTAGAAAGTTGATAGCCTAAATATGGCGATAATCGTACTTCTAGATCCTCTTCATTAAACTGCCACAAATATTCATTTGACAATTTTACATACCATTCTTTAACATCTACTTTATCTCCTGACAAAGCTTTTTCTAAAGAGGTTCGATAACGAGTTCTGTATTGGGGTTTAGCTCCTGATTCAAAAAATTGTTCAAAACCGAAGCGATGTGCTAATTTAAGTGCATCAAAACTTTGTACTAAATTAAAATGTTGAACCGTACGATGAATAATATCATCCTCTTTAAATCGGAGAATATATCCTACATTAAAAGATTTATTTACATCTGATTTTATCGAAAAAATACTGGATACATCTACTAAACTATGAGAAAATGTGAATTCATCTTCATAAAAAATCTCCCTAGCCTCTATACTATTTACCCATTTTGTAGTGGATGATGTTTTTGCTGATACCACTACTTTTGGCAACCATCCTGACGTAAAACTTATCTGCCCTTTAACCGATACTACAAACAACACAAATACTAAAAATACAAGTTTCATTTTCATTAAAATTCTAAATTATCGTTGTTTTGAGGAGCAAGTTTTAACTCTTTTATTAGAATTCCTTTACTATCAAATAAAAATTCGTAACTCTCATACGACTTTTCTCTTTTTCCCTTAACAATCAACTCATAATTAGGAAGTATCTTTTCATGATGGCTCACCAACTTAAATACAGCTTTGTACATCTCGCTTTCATCTCCTTTATATTGAATTTGGGTTTTCTTTACTTTGAATTTTTCAAGTTTCCCAAACAAAACATGCTCAATCTTTGATTGCACTTCCTTATCTAACTCTGTAAAATCTACTTTTATTTCAACATCTATTATTTCTCCTTTTTCAGAAAATTCAATACTGTGTTTTTTAGATTGATAATGTACTTTAGCTTCAAAAGTTTTTCCATCTTGACTTTCTTCTGCATACCACTTTACTTTCTCTTTAAAACCCCACATTTTAATGATCTGTAATGAAGTTGCTGGCACTTTTCTAATATCTACCCTATATTCTCTCTCAAACTTTTCCTGAGAAAACCCAGTAAACATGTAGAATAACAAAAGTGTTGTAATAAATCTCATACTTTTAATTTTTTCTTCAAAATAACTAATATTTGCCTGTTACTTAGATAAGTAATTTATTAATTCTTTATTAAAAAAACACTCTACACTTGTAGAATTAAAAATTATTTCTACATTTGTAGAGTTAATTCTAATTTTGTAGAAATGCAGTTATCAAAAACCGAAGAACAAGTAATGCAATATTTATGGAAACTGAAAAAAGCTTTTATGAAAGATATTTTAGCCGAGTTTCCTGAACCGAAACCAGCAACAACAACAGTTGCTACCTTATTAAAAAGGATGAAAGACAAAGGTTTTGTAGATTATAAGTTGTATGGAAAATCAAGAGAATATTTCCCTGTGGTTAAAAAATCAGATTATTTTTCTAAGCACGTAAACGGGTTGATTAAAAACTTTTTTAACAATTCGGCAAGTCAATTTGCTTCATTTTATACTGAAAAAACAGATTTATCGGTTTCAGAATTAGAAGATTTAAAGAAGATTATCGATCAACAAATTAAAAAGCAACAATAATGGTAACGTATTTAATCAAATCAGGAATTTGTTTAGCCTTGTTGCTTGCCTTTTATCATTTGATATTAGAGCGGGAAAAAATGCATCGATTCAACCGATTTTATCTGTTAGGAAGCGTATTATTTTCATTTTTAGCTCCATTTTATAAAATATATATTGAAGTTGCTCCGCAGGCATCCGAAGTATTTGTTCCGATGATTGTAGACAGCAGTATAACTACGGAGGTCGTTACTCCTCAAGTACAAGAAGTAAACTACACACAATATCTAATCTTTGCCTATGTAATAATTGCTTTGATTCTTTTGATTCGTTTTATAAAAAATCTGGTAAGCATTTATCTCAAAACTAAACACCATCAAAAAATTAAAAAGGAAAAAGCTACGCTTGTTTTAGTTAACGATGTTATTAGTCCACACACTTTTTGGAACTATATTTTCATTAACAAAGATGAATACAATTCAAATAAAATAGAAACCGAACTCTACACACACGAATTAACACACGCACTACAAAAACACACTTTTGATGTATTGCTCATTGAGTTTTTGCAAGTGATGTTTTGGATAAATCCGACATTTATATTCCTTAAAAAAGCTATTAAGTTAAACCACGAATTTTTAGCTGATAACGAAGTAATTACAACACATAATAACACTACCGAGTATCAATATTTACTATTAAATAGAGCTGCTTGGAACAACGAATATTACTTGGCCAGTAATTTGAATTATTTATTAACTAAAAAAAGATTACTAATGATGACAAAACAAAGTTCTCGCACCAAAATCTTACTAAAAAAACTGGCGGTAATACCCGTATTAGCAGGTTTTACACTACTTTTTGCTGAAAGAGTAGAAGCTTATGAAAACACTAATGGGCTGATAGACTCAGAAATTACACGAGGTGATTTACCAGAGAAGGTAAGTAATACTGATTCTCCTTTTTTAGAAGATACTGACAAAAAACCTGAAAACTTTATAGCTTCAATTAAAAGAGATGGTAATCATATAGATTTAAAATGCTACAATTGTAAAAGGTGGGCAAGTTTAAATATTCCTTTGGATAAAGAGTTTACAATAACCGATTGGGGATTTTCAAATGACAACCATGTGAAGATAAGTGAATATGCTTTTTCGATAAAAGCAACAGAGGAAGAAATTGTTTTAAAAGGAGTAAAAAATTCTGCTTGGGAAAATTTAAAATTTACTTTACAAAACGGACAAAAACAATTTTTCAATCAAAATAGGAAGCTTGACTATAAAAAAGATAATTTAGATGAAGTATTTAAACAGTATGTCAAAATTAATGCTCCAACATTGTTCATCGACCAAAAAACTAACAAATATTACCTAAACAACAGGTTAATAAATATTGATAATATTAAAAATGAATTTCTTAAAGAAACTAAAGGAAAAAAATCAGATTTAGAAATTTTTACTACTGGTAAAGTTTTAATGTCTTTTATAAAATCTATTCGTGAAAAACTGACCAAGAAACACTTGAATGAAATAATATTAACCAACAGTCTTTCTTATCTTTATGATGATGGAACTTCATTAAAAACCTCAAAAGTAGATTATTCTCCCAAAAAAGGGAATGACTCAATACCTCAACAAAAAAGAATCATCAATCATAAAAATGGAACGTTTACTTATACCACAAAAGACGGTAATGTTATTTCTAAAAAATTCTCAGAATTAACTGAGGAAGAAAAGAAAATGATTCCACCACCTCCCCCACCAACTAGGTTGAAACAAAAAGCTTTGTCTAATAAATTATTTCAAGATTTAAAAAACGCTAAAAAGTATGCCATTTGGATTGACGGAAATGCAGTTGACAACAATGTTTTAAACAATTATAAAAACACTGACTTTTATAACTACTCAGGAAGTTTTGTACATAAAAATGCAAGGAGCGAACGTTTCCCTCAAGAACATCAGTATCAGTTAAACACAAAAGAATATATACAAAAAATAAAAGAGCAACTTCCACAACCACCTCCGCCTGCAAAAAATAAAAAAGATGAAGTATCAAACATTCCACTTCCACCTCCACCAATGAGTGCAAAAGAATTAGTTTTCAAATATCCAAATGCTACCTACTATATAGATAATAAAGAGGTTACTCATACAGAAGCCGTTAGTTTTACAAAAAAAGAAAAAGATTTTAGCATACAAATACAGGAAACTAATTCTAAAAAAGTAATTAAATTTTATGGCAAGAAGGTTAATAAAAATATAAGCCATATTGACACATCTGATATAAAATATTACTTAGATGGTAAGCTTATTTCTAAGGAAAAATTAGACAAAATAGCACCTAAAAACATAAAAAAAGTTGATGTTAAAAAAAATAAAGATGGTACAGGATCAGTATATATTACTAGTAATAAATAACTGACACTCAAAACATATACTTGTTAAAAGCCTCTTAAATGAGGCTTTTTTTGTAACAAAACCCTAAATAACTCGTTATTAAAACATAAGCTTATTTTATGTTAAAACGATTTTTCCTTCTTTGTTCAGGAGCAGATTTAGTACTGCTTGAAAAGTGTGCTAACGGAGAGCAAAATAAATATGCTGGTATTGGCGCTACCGTTTTCTTTACTGCGCTTATGGCAACCATTGCTTCTGCCTATGCCTTATACACTGTTTTTGACAATATTTACACCGCTATTTTCTTCGGAATTATTTGGGGATTACTCATTTTTAATTTGGATAGATTTATTGTTTCTACCATAAAAAAAAGTGAATCTAAACGAAAAGAACTTATACAGGTGCTTCCAAGATTATTGTTAGCAATGATTATTGCTGTGGTAATTTCTAAACCGTTAGAATTAAAAATTTTCGAAAAAGAAATCAACCAAGTATTGTTGACTGAGAAAAATCAGATGACACTGGACAACAAAACTCAAATTGCGCAGCAATTTACTCCTGAAATCGAGAAAATCAATACTGAAATCACTTCTTTAAAAAATGAGATAACCGTCAAAGAACAAGAAGTCAATACACTTTATGAAACCTACATTGCCGAAGCTGAAGGAAGAAAAGGCACAAAACTTCTTGGTAAAGGTCCTGTTTATAAAGAGAAAAGAGACAAACACGATGCTGCTCTTGCCGAATTGAATCTGTTAAAAACTGAAAACACTAACAAAATTCAGCAGAAAGAAGCTACCATAGCCAGTTTACTGGAAAATCAGAAATTGAAAGAAACACAAACCCAACCTATTATTTCCAATTTTGATGGTTTAATGGCTCGCGTTAATGCTCTAAACAAATTATCTTGGCTACCTTCCTTTTTTATATTCTTGTTGTTTTTAGCGATAGAAACTGCCCCTATTTTTGCGAAACTAATCAGTTCAAAAAGTGAATATGATTATAAACTAGAAAACCATGAGTCTCAGGTAAAAACTTGGATTCAACAACAAGTTCATCAAAGAGAAGCTATTCTACAAACTGACATAGATCTCAACAATAAAGTATATTCCGATTTAAAAACTGAGGAAGAGATGTACAACTACAAACAAAAAATGGCTCGTAACTTAATGAAACTACAAGCCGATTCGTTTTATAAAAATCAGCAAGAGACTTTATAAAAGCTATAATTTTCTTATTCTATTATTTTTTATATTTTCGTTTGTTAGAAAACAAAATGAATTAATTGCATGAAAACCAACAAGCTCACTATTTTTTTAATAGTGTTGATGCTATGTACTAGTATTTTTTCTCAAGAAAAACAAAACCTTTCTTCTCTTTTCATTTCAAAAGAACTAAAAGAAAATGCTAACGCTGTAGTACGATTAAACGAATTAGTCATAACAGTAGAAGCCGTAGATCAACTTACAATTAAACAAAAAAGAATTGTTACCGTTCTTAATAAGCTAGGAAAAGATCATATTGATGCCTACAAGCATTATAATAACGACACCAAAATCACCCGTTTATCTGCTATTATTTATGATGCATTAGGAAACAAGGTGAAAAAATATTCCAAGAACGACTTTCAAGATGTTAGTACTATTGATGGAGGTACTCTATATTCAGACTCTAGAGTTAAATTTTTAGAACATACCCCAACATCATATCCTTATACTGTCGTCTTTGAATCAGAAGAAAAAAATTCTTCTACAGGTTTTATCCCCAAATGGCTTCCTATTGAAAATTACTATTTAGCTACAGAAAGAAGCGTTTATATTATAAACAATCCTCAAAACATTCCATTTAGAAAAAGAGAAAAAAACTTCAATGGTTTTTCTATTAAAAACTCTTCTACAGACACTAATTTAAATTACGTGCTAACAAACCAACAAGCTATTAAACCTGAGCATTATACTTTAAATTTCGAAGAGTTTGTCCCTAACTTAACTATCGCTTTAAATCAATTTTCTTTAAAGAACATAAAAGGTAAGGCTAGTAACTGGAAGGAATTTGGAAAATGGCGCTATGAATATTTGAAAAACGGAAATGATATTGTTTCTGAATCAATTAAATCTGAAGTTAATAATATTACTAAAGGAATTAAAGATCCGATACTTAAAGCTAAAGCTATTTATTCTTATATGCAAAACAGAACACGATACATTAGTGTTCAAGAAGGAATTGGTGGATGGAAACCGATTCCCGCAAATAAAGTTCATGAATTAGGGTATGGTGATTGTAAAGGGTTGACCAATTACACTAAAGCTCTTTTAGACGCCGTTGGTGTTGAGTCACACTACTCTGTTGTTTGGGCTGGCAGTGCAAAGAAAAATGTTTACAGCGATTTTTCTTCTATGCAGGGTAATCATGTTATTTTAAATATTCCTAACAATGGAAATGATATTTGGTTAGAATGTACCAGTCAAACTATGCCTTTTGGTTTTTTGGGAGATTTTACTGACGATAGAGATGTGCTTGTGATAACCCCTGAAGGCGGGGTCATTAAAAGAACACCTGCTTATATTAATAAAGATAATTTACAGGTAACCAAAGCCTCTATTAAGTTATTACCTGAAGGAAGTATTTCAGCTCAACTTGAAAGAAAATCATACGGAACTCAATATGATGACAAGTATCATATTGAAAATTATACTCAAAAAGAACTCAACAAACATTACAAAACTGATGTTTGGAGTTATAACAATAATTTAGAAATTGAAGATATTAAACATGTAAACAACAAAGAAAAGATTGAATTTACAGAGAGTCTTAATATCAAAATAGAAAAGTTTGCAACAGTTAGAGATAGTAGTTATTTGTTCAAACTTAATGTATTTAATAGAATAACTGGTGTTCCAAAAAAATACAGAAATAGACAGCGTTCATTAGAAATAGAAAGAGGTTTTACAGATAAAGATGAATTCACTTTTAGCATTCCTCAAGGTTATACTTTAACAACCTTTCCAGAAAACTTAAACATCACTAATAAATTTGGAACGTACAGTATTCGTTTTGAAAAAATAGATGATACTTCTTTTAAATATATAAGAGAATTTTCTCTTCTAAAAGGCATTTATTCTAAGGAGAGTTATGAAGCCTACAGAAAATTTAGAAAAACAGTTACCAAATACGATAATCTAAGAACAGAATTAACCAAACTATAAAATTACTATGAAGAACCTATTATTAATCTTAATCTGTTTAATCTTTTTGAACAATAGTTTTTCTCAACAGAAAAGATCTACAAAAATTGGCAATGTAAGTATACAAGAGTTAAACATGAATCGCTATGAGAAAGACACAACCGCAAATGCAGTTGTTCTATACGAACATGCCAATTATTATTTAGATGAAAGTAGGGATTACAAAAAAACTACTGATTATTACTTTAAAGTAAAAATATTTAAAAAAGAAGGAACTAATAAAGCCACCATACAAATCCCTTTTTATGGAGATGAAAAAGTACATTCAATAAAAGGGATTACTTATAATGTTTCAAAAAGTAATACAATTCTAAAAAACCAATTAATTGATAAGCAAGTTTACACAAAGGATCTCTATGGGGACTGGAAAGAAGTTACATTTACTTTACCCAATATTAAAGAAGGCAGTGTAATCGAATACACTTACTCAGTTACCTCTCCTTACTCTAAAATTGATGATTGGTATTTTCAATCAGATATCCCTAAAATTAAAAGCGATTTTACAGCAGCAATTTTAGGTAACTGGAAGTATAATATTAGACTTGTAGGCTTTCTTGAATTAAATAGAAGTGATGTTTCTGTAAAAAAAGGATGTGTCTATGTTCCTGGGCTTGGTGATGGTGCTTGTTTGATTTTAGATTATGGAATAGACCATATTCCTGCTTTTAAAGAAGAAGATTATATGTTGAGTAAAGAAAACTTTATATCTAAACTTTGTTTTGATTTAGAATCTTTTCAAAACCCAAGAGGAGGAGTTGATAAATACACTAAAACATGGAAAGATGCAGATAAAAGTTTGAAATATGATTTCTTAGACAATCAAACCTCAAAAAAAAATTTCTTTAAAAACAACTTACCTCCTGCTCTTCTTTTAATTAACGATGATTTAGAAAAAGCCAAAAAAGTTTATTATTATATTCAAGATTACTTTACTTGGAATGAAAAATATTGGCCCTCAAAAAAAGTAAGAATTAAAGATGCTTTTGAAAATAAAACAGGTAATGTTTTTGATATCAATTTATCATTATACAATTCTTTAAAAGCAGCAAATATTGAAAGTTATCTTGTTTTAACCTCAACAAGAAATAAAGCTGTCCCTACAAGACTACACCCAATAATTGATGACTTCAATTATTTACTAGTAAAAGCTAATATAAACAACAAAGCATACTTTCTAGATGCTACTAACAAACAATTACCTTTTGGCTTAGTACAACATGAATCATTAAATGGTGACGGCAGAACCATGGATTTTGCTAGTGGTAGTTATTGGGAAAGTATTAAATTATTGAAAAAAAGCTTTAGAAGTATTAAAGCTCAATTATCTTTTGATGAAGACAATAAATTAGGTGGTAATTTAATGATTTCTAGTGATGGTTTTTATGCTGTAAATGATAGAGAGAATTTAAACTCTACAGATATCGAAAGTTATATTGAAAATTTTGAATCTGAACACCCTAATATAGAAGTAGAAAATTTAGAACATCAAAACTTAGATGAAAAAGAAAACACTTTACATCAAATTTACGAAATCACAACTGATCATATAAATTTTGACACAAAACTTAGAATCAATCCTTTTTTAATAGACAGATATACTCAAAACCCTTTTAAACTTAATCAGAGAGACTACCCTGTCGATTATGGTTTTCCTAGAAATTACACCTATATGCTCTCTTTAAAATTACCTGAAGGATATACTGTAAGTAGTTTACCTGAGAATAAAGCTTTATCTCTACCAAATAAAGGAGGAAGGTTTATTGTTAATTTTAAAAACTTAAATAATGTAATTAGTGTATACTCAAGAATGAACCTAAACAAAAGAGTATACAGTAGTGAAGAATATTATTACTTAAAAGAGTTTTACAACCAAATAATAAAAGCACAAGATGTTTTTATAGAAATTGAAAAAGCGAGTAATTAATTACTCGCTTTTTTTATAAAGCTATTGCTATAGAATTTTTAATTTCACCAATAGTAAAAATACTATGGGTACTACCTATATGCTTTAAGGCCGTAAGTTTATTTACCATAAACTCACGATATTCATCCATATCTTTTACATAGATCTTTAAAATATAATCGTAATCACCACTTACATGAAAACATTCGGTTACCTCTTCTAACTTATTAATTTCTCTTTCAAAAACAGCAATATATTCTTTGGTATGCTTTTCTAATCGAATATGACAAAACACCAAAAATGATTTTCCAATTTTGTTCTTGTTTACTAAGGCAACATACTGCTTAATAACATCTTCTTTTTCTAGTTTTTTTATTCGCTCATAAACTGCAGTAACCGATAACCCCAAGTGCAAAGACAACTGTTTAGTTGTTTGTTTACTATCAACTTGAAGTAGTTCTAACAATTTTTTATCTATTTTATCTAACTTCATCTGAAAAAAAATCTATTTAAATTAACCTTACTATAATAATAATTGTAATAAAATCTAATTATTATCACAAATTTAGTCTAAAAAACCATAAAAAACATCTTCTATTGATTTTTTAACTCATAATATTGATTTTAGTAGTCATTAAATAATTAATTCAATTCAACATGAAATTTAAACCTGCAAACAACATACAAGACTTACAGTATTTTGGAGAATTCGGCGGTGTTAACCCTTCTATTTCTGACTCTTCAACATATACATTCTTATCAGCAAAAACAATGTTTGATACTTTCGAAGGAAATACAGACGGTTGCTATTTATATTCTCGTCACTCTTCTCCTTCAAACCTTTATTTAGCAGAAGCTCTTGCTGCCATGGAAGGAACAGAAACAGCCAATGTTGCTGCTACGGGCATGGGAGCGATCACGCCAACTATTTTACAAATTTGCGGTGCGGGCGATCATATAGTTTCTAGTAGAACTATTTATGGAGGAACCTATGCTTTTTTGAAAAATTTCACTCCTAAAATAGGAATTGAAACTTCTTTCGTAGATATCACAAAACTAGACATCGTTGAAGCTGCTATTAACAAAAACACTAAAATGATTTACTGCGAAACTGTAAGTAATCCACTTTTAGAGGTAGCAGATATCAAAGCATTAGCTGCCATAGCAAAAAAACATAATTTACAGTTGGTTGTTGATAATACCTTTTCTCCGTTATCAATCTCGCCAGCTCAATTAGGTGCTGATATTGTAGTTCATAGTTTAACAAAATTCATCAACGGTTCATCTGATACTATGGGAGGTGTTGTTTGTGGAACTACAGACTTCATCAATTCACAAAAAAGCGTTATTGATGGCGCAAGTATGCTACTAGGAGCTTCTATGGATTCTTTACGCGCTTCATCTATCTTAAAAAATATGAGAACCCTTCATATTCGCATGAAACAACACAGTAAAAATGCTAGCTATTTAGCCGAAAAGTTTGAAGCTGATGGCTTAAAAACAGTATATCCTGGGTTAAAATCACATCCATCTCATGAAGTTTTTAAATCAATGATGAATGAAGAATACGGATTTGGAGGTATGTTAACTATCGATGCAGGTTCTTTAGACAAAGCCAATGCTTTAATGGAACTAATGCAAGATAAAAACTTAGGATATTTAGCAGTAAGTTTAGGTTTTTATAAAACGTTATTCTCAGCTCCAGGTACTTCAACTTCATCAGAAATTCCTTTAGATGAACAAAAAGAAATGGGGTTAACCGATGGATTAATTCGTTTTTCTATCGGATTAGATAATGATATAGAACGCACTTATCAAATGATGAAAGAGTGTATGAAAGAGGTTGATGTACTGTAAAAACCTCTATTTTATATTTTTAGACTTGTCATTTTAAATAATGTGAAAATTATGAACTTCTTTCACATTATTTAAAGTGACATTTTTGTTTATCTGTCATTTCTTTTCAATTTTCCTTAAAGAAAGCCATTAACTGATTCGATTTGTGTAATTCTATTCAAAATCGTAACATTACAATCCGAAAAAATTACACATGCAAGACGATAAAAACCTTTCAGAAATTAAAATTGAAGATCAAAAAATAATCCAGAATAAAGAGTTGACCATTTGGGAAGCATTAATTCCTGTTTTTGCCTTAATTGCAATGTTAGCTTATAATGTATATGTTTTTGGCGATGATGCTTTAAGCGGAAGCAATCAATTTATATTATTATTAGGAGGTGCTGTTGCTGCTATTGTAGGATTTAGAAACAAGGTTTCTTACGAAAGAATGATAGAAGAAGTTGCTGAAAACATTAAATCTACAGCAGGCGCTATCTTAATACTCTTAATGGTAGGGTCCTTAGCTGGAACATGGCTTATTAGTGGTATTATTCCATCAATGATTTATTACGGACTTCAAATCTTAAACCCTACTATATTTTTAGTCGCTTGTCTAATAATTTGTGCTGTAATTTCTGTTGCTACAGGAAGTTCTTGGACAACCTCAGCTACTGTAGGTATTGCTTTGATAGGTATTGGAGAAGCTTTAGGAATTTCTTTAGGAATGACAGCTGGTGCTGTTTTATCTGGAGCTTATTTTGGTGATAAAATGTCTCCAATGTCTGACACAACTAACTTAGCTCCTGCAATGGCTGGGACTGACTTATTCACCCATATAAGATACATGGCTTATACCACAATTCCTACATTTGTCATTACCATTATCTTCTTTATCATACTTGGATTTACACAAACAACTACCGGTGAGGCTAACACACAACAAATGCTTACCGATATTAACAAAGCATTTAATATTACTCCGTGGTTATTTATAGTACCTATTTTAGTTATCATTCTAATTATTAAAAAAACACCTCCTTTAATTGCTCTTTTAGCAGGTACAATTTTAGGTGGAATATTTGCTTTAATTTTCCAACCACACATTGTAGCACAAGTTGCAGGGGTTGAGAAATTAAATTTTGAAGCTGCTTACAAAGGAGTAATGCAAGCCATTACTGTTGAAACTTCCGTTGCCACAGATAATGAGGTTTTAAAAGATTTATTTACTGCAGGAGGAATGAAAAAAATGCTAGGAACTGTATGGTTGATTTTATTAGCGATGGTTTTTGGTGGAGTAATGGACGCTATCGGAGCCTTGGCTAAAATTAGTAGCTTTATGTTGAGCTTATTTGACTCTGTGTTTGGTTTATTTGCTAGTACAGTTGCTACTTGTATCGGATTAAACTTTACAGCTTCTGATCAGTACTTAGCAATTGTTGTTCCTGGAAAAATGTATGCGCAAGCCTATAGAGATAAAGGTTTGGCTCCTGAAAACTTAAGTAGAACACTGGAAGACTCTGGTACAGTAACTTCTGTTTTAATTCCCTGGAATACTTGTGGAGCTTACCACTCGGGTGTATTAGGAGTGCCTGTTATAGATTATGCTTTTTATGCTATGTTTAATTGGTTAAGCCCCTTTACTACACTAGTATATGCTGCCTTTAGAATTAAAATAAAACAACTTACATCTAAATAATAGACAAAAAATAACCTCACTTAAAAAGTGAGGTTATTTTTTATTGAAAAAAGTAGCTATTCTATTTTACTTTTTAAGTTTACTGCTAAAAGGTTTAAAATTAAAGAAACTATTAAAAATACCCATGGAGTTCCATGTAAAAACACGTCAAACCAATCCATAAATTTCATAGCGTGCTCTCCTGAAAAAGCATTTCCACCAGCAATCCATTCTAACTTTCCTACAATATGTGGTGGTTTAAAAGGTGCCAAACCTAAAGTTAGACTAGCTATTAAAAATAGCTTCCAGTTTTGTTTTAATCTTTCTTTCATAATTTTAAATAAACCAATTCCAGACTACTCCAAAGCGAATTACAAAATCTCTATACGGATAGTTTGGTGCTGAAAAATAATTCTTTTTAAACGCAAAGGAACTAATATTATCTGCTTTAAAATAAATTCGAGTTCTTCTTACACGTGCATTAAAAAACAAATCAACTGTTGGATAACCTATTTCTGTATCGTTTTGCAAAGTAAATTCTGCTAACAACGGATTGTAAGCATTTGCTTTATATTCTGAAAAATATTTAAACGTAGCTCCTATTTGAACTAACAAAGGTTTTCCTTTAAACCACTCATCTGTATAATAAAACGTATTTCTAGTAACAAATTCAGGTACTCTAAAAACACTTTCTCCACTTGCCACTTTTTGGTACATTAAAGTATTATCCAAAGCAAATTTTCCGAAAGCAAACTCTTTAGAAACTTTGGCTTTTAAGTAATTTACATCTTCAGAAAACTGATTAGGCTTTCCATTTTCGTCAAAATAAGTATAATTACTAATATTGGTAATATCTAGCGAAGCATTTCCCCATTTAGAATCAATAACCCCTCCTAAACTTCTCATTCCTATCTGAGAGAAATTATTTTCCCAATTATATTCATCATAGCTGCTTTGGTGTAGTAAAAAATTGAAGTTAGGAGACTTATTACTAATCCCTAATCTACCTTTTATGGTAAGTACACTATCTTTCTTGTAAAATGCTTCTCCTGAAAATTGATTTCCTGATAAACGCCCACTTCCTGGAGTAAGACTCCCTGAAGCATTTACATGAAAGTTTCCTATACGTCCGTTCCAATCGGCTCCAAACGAAACAGCATCACCTTTTAATTTGTTTTTAGTAATTCCAACTGTGTTGTTCTGCAAGTTTTCATATCCGTAGTTATATGAAGTTACTCCTGTTTTAACGCGAAACTTCCCTAAAACATACTTAGAATTAAAGTCTAAAAACAACTGATTATCATACAACAAGTATTTCGTCTTGTTATTTATTCCACTAGAAACATTAACATTACCAAACACTTCTGGTGTTGCTGTTCCTTGATTAAAACGATAAAATTTTGAATCTCTGGTAAATGAATGCCCTAATTTTAAGTTTGAAAAATCTCTTTGAGTTACACTATCTTTAGATGAAAGTAATTTAAAAGTATGTTCAAAATACAGACGTTTTGTATCTAAATTATTTTCAGCATTATTTAAAACCACATCCATCCTACCTCTGTTGGCACTAAAATTAGGATCATCGTTTATAAAAGCCTCCAAAGATGTTTCTGTTAACCCTCCACTTTCCTGATTAAAAAAATCTTGATTTACAGCATGTCCTCTTATTGCATATTGTCCTTTTGGAGTTTCATAACTAAAACTTACTCTAAAATTACCCGTACTTGCTAATGACTCTCTATATGTTCCTAAAGACCTAAGTCCTTTATAAGCTATTGCTAAATTAAATCGTTTAGAAAAGTTTGTAGTAAAAAGTGCATCTAAAACCTGTCCTTGTTCTAAACCTGTACGATACATAATTTCTGTCGTCGGTGTAGGAACATGATAATACTTTACATCTTCTACACCAATATAATTGAACATTTTGGCTCTAAAACCAATATCCGGAAACTGAGAAACATTTATAAAATCGTATGCTAAATTATTAAATGTTTGGCCTTGATTATGAAAAGCCAATAGCTCAAAATTATCTTTTCGCAAAAAATTAAACTTATACTCTTTTTGAATAGTCAATGTAGTATCTACAATAGTAGTGTCGTTCTTATGTGATATTATTTTATAGTCTGTATACTTTGTCTTTCCACTAAGTTTTACATTGATTTCATTTTCAGGTAATGAGTCTCTACCTTGATTAAGTCCTCCTCTACCTCTTGCAAAGCCTCCATCAATTGTTCTTAACTGAGCAAAAAATACCTGAACACTAATCAAACAAAAGAATACTAACAGATTTTTCTTCATAACAGCAAAAGTAAAATAATTTAACGATTAATTTTAAGTTTAATTTCTTTGAAAACTGTTAATTTGTAGCATGTTGAAATTAAACTTTAGCGGACATAAATTAGAAGCTGGTACTGATGAAGCTGGAAGAGGATGCTTATCCGGTCCTGTTGTAGCTGCCGCGGTTATTTTACCAGATAATTTTAAACATGAATTACTAAACGACTCTAAACAACTTTCTGAGAAAAAAAGACAAGAGCTTCGCCCATATATTGAAGAACACGCTCTAGCTTTTGGAGTATCCTTCATTCATCAAGAAGAAGTGGATGAATTGAATGTTCTACAGGCTTCAATCACAGGCATGCATCGTTCTATTCAACAATTAAATATTCAACCAGAATTTATTATTGTTGATGGGAATAAATTTAAGCCATATGAAGAAGTCCCTCATCAAACTATTGTAAAAGGTGATGCTAAGTTTATGAGTATTGCTGCGGCATCTGTACTAGCAAAAACATACAGAGATGAATACATGGAGAAAATTCATCAAGAATTTCCACAGTATAATTGGCAAAAAAACAAAGGATACCCGACCAAAGAACATCGCGAAGCTATTCGACAATTTGGCGCAACAACCTACCACAGAAAATCATTTAAATTGTTACCCGAACAATTAAAATTGGAACTTTAATTTTTCTATTTTTGTCTTCCAATTTTTTAGAAGATGATTAAAAGAACTCGTACCGAAATTAACAAATGTATCATTCATAAAGTCGCCAATAAATACAATAGCGGACAAAATGCTTTTTCTGAAAGTTTAGTGCGTTTTGATGAAGAAAGCTACGAATTATTACTTCCTTTTTTACTAAAACCATTTGGTTCGGTTACGCAGAGTTATCGTTTTAGTCATCATGCAGATGTTCGTTTAAACGAAATCAACAAATACACTTCAGATATTTTTGAAGATGATAGCAATGAGGTCTTCATCCAACATTCTAAAAACATTGTTAACCACTTATACGAGCAATCAAACTCTGCCAATATTAAAACAGGGGATGTAATTGTTGCTTATTTTGAAGGTATCGAGTACAAAGATGTTTTAACAGAGGCTGTTGGAGTTTTTAAAATTGAAAGCAAAGTAGATTTCTTTCAAACCTATTTAGACGATGATAGTTTTGATGTTGTAGTTCAAAAAGGAATTTCTACTAAAAGATTAGATAAAGGTTGTTTGATTTTAAACTCTTCTGACACAGAAGGAACGGTAGTTTTATCAGTAGACAATAACAATTACGATGCCCAATACTGGATTAAAAACTTTTTAAGCGTAAAGTATGCCGACGATCGCAATTTACACACGCAGAACTATTTAGAAATGTGCAAGGAGTTTTCTGAAGAAGTAATAAAACCTGAATTTGGAAAACAAGAACAAAGCAACTTCTTAGCTAATACAGTTGATTATTTTAAAGAACACGAAAATGTAGATTATCACAACTTTAAGGATGAAATTTTTGAAGAAGATAAACACAAAAATTTGTTTGAAGACTATAAACAACACTTTGAGAAATTGAACGATGTATTAATTCGTAATAACTTTGAAGTATCTGATGTTGTTTTAAAGAAAGAAAAAAGCAAGTTCAAAACCGAAATAAAGCTAGACACCAACATTCAAATTAAAATTGATGTAGATGCTCCAGATGCTTCAGCTGAATATTTAGAACAGGGTTATGACGAAGAGAAAAAAATGAAATTTTATAAAGTGTATTATAATACTGAAAAGTAACAATTAATCCAACTCTGAAATTTCCTTCTCTAATCTTTTTTCTAGTTTTTTTAATTCTTTTAATTTCTTTTTATCCTGATACCTACTTGATAAATGATAAAGAATACATAAAACCATATAAACAGATGCACAAAGCATTACTAGTTTTAAATAGGTATAATCAGTTTTTTCAAGTATAGACATCCTTTTTGAAGAGTAATGCCCTTGCGTATAGGTAGGAGCCCAAAAACTAAAAACAATACCAGCAGCAATTACTTTCCACCTATGTCTCGACAAAAAATCTTGCTGCCTGATAACGTTTTCTATTTTATATCTTGTTGCTTGTAAGTGTTTTTCTTTATAATATTTAGCAGACATTTTTCTCTTTCTTGAAACTAGGATTATTACTCCTTTTCAGCCATTTTCTTGACGTAATCGGTAATAATTACAATTTGTGTTCCATCTACTTTACCTTCAATATATTTAGCGTTTTCAGGGTCTAATGAAATTCTACGTACTGCAGTACCTTGTTTAGCTACCATACTAGAACCTTTTACTTTTAAATCTTTAATCAATACCACATTATCTCCCGCTTGTAAAATAGCTCCGTTCACATCACGATGAATAATTTTTTCACTTTCATCTAAATGCTCTCCTGTTGCTTCTGCAAAACGAACATCTTCATCTTCTAAATAAAGCATATCCAATAAATCTTGCGACCAACCATCCTTTTTAACACGATGTAACATTCTCCAAGCTACAACTTTTACCGCTCTAAATTCACTCCACATACTATCGTTTAAACAACGCCAGTGGTTTGCGTCTGTAGTTTCAGGATTCTCTATTTGCTCAATACAAGTGCTACAAGCCAGTAAACTACCATCTACTCCACCTGTAGAAATTGGTGGCACTTCGTAAATCGATAAGTTATCTTTTGATGCACATAGCTCGCATTGATTTCCGCTTCTATCTTGTAATTCTTGTAATAAACTCATTTTATTATTTTTTTGCTTCGCAAAAGTACATTTTTAATTTATATTTAAACCATGTTATTAGAAAGCGAACGATTAATCATACGAAATGCTCTGGTGAGTGATGCTCCTTTTTATTTTGAGTTATTCAACGACCCTGATTGGATCCAATTTATAGGTGATAAAAATTTGAAATCTATTGAAGAAACCGAGGTCTATTTAAAAGACATTTTATTTAAAAATTCAAAATTAGGCGGATTGGGGTTTTTCACGGTTATTTTAAAAGAAACCAACAGACCTATTGGTGCATCTACCGCATTACAAAGAGATTCTCTTGATTTTATTGATATTGGCTACGCTTTTTTACCTATCGGAAGAGGAAAAGGATACGCAACCGAAGCTACAAAATTGATTATAGAGTACGTTCGAACAAAGTTTAAACAGGATAAAGTATTAGCTTTAACCATGCCTAAAAACGAAAAATCTCAAAAATTGTTAAAAAACTTAGGTTTTAGCTATATAGGGATGCAGCAAGTTTTTGAAAACGGGGAAGATTGCGTTTTTGAGTATATTTTTTAGACCTTTAAAAGCATACTTCTTGCCCATTTTATAAAAAAAGGTAAAAATACTGATTAAACAAGAATATGATCTCTATGTTAATTTTCCTTCTTTTGGACGATTTCGAACTCATTTTTATAAAGTTTTAATTATTATTGCAATGCTAATAAAGTTTACTATTAAATGATAGTATACTTTATTAGCATTCCCCTCCCCAATTACATTTGTCAAGCTTTTTTTAAAAAAAAGAAGAGTAACCCTTGTTTTATTACATGCAAAATCTTTACTCAACCAAAAAAAAGAAATGAAAATCAACCTAAAACCCTCTCAAAAAAGAGCAAAAAGAAAAGTCAGCCGCTTTTTATTCTTCCCTTTAATTTTTAAAGGAGAACTATATTGGCTGGAAAGAGTTATTGTTAAAAGAAATTTTAATGGTAGAAATCTTCAAATAACTGATGTAATTAGGTCAAAGGACTTAATTGCAAAAGAGATAAACAAAAAACACTATAAATTAAAAGTTGTAAAACAGGCTGTTTAATTTAAATAGCCTTAAATTTTATACTATGAAAAAAAATATTTTATTACTTGTTATCTCTTTAACTTTTTTAAACTGCTCTTCTAGTGATGAAAACGTTTCTGACAACTCATTAATTGGAACTTGGAAACAAACCAAACTATTAATTAACGGCAATGAATCTCAATATGAATGTATTGAAAAAAATTATATAAAATTCAGTGAAAACAACTCATTAGAATGGGCTCGTCACTTAAATCCTGATTGTAATTTAGACGAAGGAACCCCATACATAGGAACATGGAATAAAATAAATGAAACTAACTACTCATTTAAAACAGATGAAAACTTTGTACTAAAACTAATTAACAATACCATTGAAATTCAAGAAGAAAACGATGATTCAAGAAAATGGATATTTAAAAAATAAAAAAACGGAAGGGTCAATTCCTTCCGTTTTTATACTATCTTAATGAAGTATATCTAAAAATATTATCCTAAATACAACTCAATTAATCCTTCTGGTGTATTTACTTCAATTACTTGATTTTCTCTATCTACCTTTTTAATAAAATCATCTATCATAGGGATAAAGATTTCTTTATCCTCTCTATTTACTTCAAATAAAGGCTGTGCAGAAGCATCATTGATGCTCACAATAGTTCCAACTTCACCAAAATTATCATCAACAACCGTAAAACCAATAACTTCATGATAATAAAACTTATTTCCAGAAAGTTTTGGAAGCAAATCTAAAGGTAAATACACTTCTGAACGCAAAATAGCTTCTGCATCAGCTTCAGTATCTACATCTTCAAATTTTACTCTAAACATAGTTCCTTTACTCAATGAAGATTTTTCAATAAAAAAAGGAACCAGATTATTGCCTAAATCGACAAAAACTGATTCCAAATTTTCGTAAAGATCGGGTTCATCAGTATCTAACTTAATAACTACCTCACCCTTAAAACTATGTTTTTTAACGATTTTGCCAAGATAAAAGCAATCTTCTTTTTGCATCATCGTAGTACACGTTTTTATTCTTCGCTATCAGCACCTGTTTCAGCAACAGCAGCGTCCTCGCTATCAGTAGCAGGAACAGCAGCAGCAATACGTGCTTCGTTTACAGCTTTTTCAGCCTCTAAAGCTTTAGCTTTAGCATCTTCTTTTGCTTTCGCTAAACCATCAGCTTTACCAGCTACTTTTGATGCTTTTTCTTCTAACCAAGCAGTAAATTTAGCTTCTGCTTGCTCTTCAGTTAAAGCTCCTTTTTTTACTCCACCAGCTAAGTGATTCTTTAATAAAGCTCCTTTATAAGATAAGATAGCTCTAGCAGTATCAGTTGGTTGAGCACCATTTTGTAACCACTTTACAGCTCCATCAACATCTAAATCGATAGTTGCAGGGTTCGTGTTTGGGTTATAAGTTCCGATTTTTTCTAAGAAACGACCGTCTCTTTTAGCTCTAGAATCAGCAGCTACTACCCAATAAAATGGTTTTCCTTTTTTACCGTGTCTTTGTAATCTAATTTTTACAGGCATAATTTTAATTTTTAAGGTTCGCGACCTTGGTTATTAATAAATCTTATCATCTCGTGATAAGTGGGCGCAAATTTATGAAATCTTTTTCATTAAAAAGCAAAAAAACTATTTTATTAAACTAAAAAAGAGCCTGTAAAACAGACTCTTAAGAAAAATAAAATATGAGATATATTATAATACTCTAACGCTAACAGCGTTTAATCCTTTTTTTCCTTCTTTAAGTTCAAACTCAACAGTATCACCTTCTCTAATCTCATCGATTAAACCTGATACGTGTACAAAATGTTCTGTGTTTGATCCTGACTCTGTAATAAATCCAAAACCTTTAGATTCATTGAAGAACTTTACTGTTCCTTCTTTCATTGTAAAAAATATTATATTAAAGTGCAAATGTAATCTTATTAATTGATTATCAATCACTTTTTCTGATATTTATTTTAAACTTAACCTATTAATAACATAATTTTTAGTTACGGTCAACCAATCAAGCCTTTACCTCAACTCAAAAACACTCGTTAATAACTTCTCTCTGTATCAATCTAAATTCTTCGTATTTTTACACTTTGTTTTACTCAAAAACACTTCAAGTAATTTTTGCCCATGTATTTAATTTTCGATACCGAAACTACTGGATTACCTAAAAGCTGGAACGCTCCAATAACCGATACCGATAACTGGCCTAGAGCCATACAAATTGCATGGCAATTACATGATGAATTAGGAAATCTGGTTGAACACAACGATTTCTTAATTCAACCTGACGGATTTAACATTCCATACGACGCAGAACGTATTCACGGAATTTCTACCGATTTAGCTATTGAACAAGGTATTCAATTAAGTGAAGGACTAGAATTATTCAACAATGCTTTACAAAAAACAAAGTTTATTGTTGGGCAAAATGTTGGGTTCGATGTCAACATTATGGGGTGTGAATTTCATCGTTTGGGTGTTGAAAATAACCTAACTGAATTACCAGTTTTAGATACCTGTACCGAGCACACAGCCGAAATGTGTCAAATTCCTGGAGGTCGTGGAGGAAAATTCAAGCTTCCTACCCTTACCGAATTACACAATTACTTATTCGGAACTGGTTTTGGTGAAGCTCACAACGCTACTGCCGATGTTGAAGCTACAACTCGATGTTTCTTAGAATTAATTCGTTTACGTCAGTATACCGAAGAACAATTAGATGTTCCTTCAGATTATTTTAAACGTTATACAGAGGCAAATCCTAATCCGATTCAAGTTATCGGACTTAAACACTTAAACCTTAAAAAGGAAAGTGAAAAAATCCGTAAAAGGAAATCTTCAGAAACTGAAGAAGCTACTACCATTTCTACTGCAGAAGGTTTAGCAGAGCTTGAAGGAGTTAAATTTGCCCATTTACACAACCATACACAATACTCAATTCTACAGTCTACCATCCAAATTGGTAATATTGTAAATGCTGCTGCAAAAGACAATATGTCGGCAGTTGCTATGACAGATACCGGCAACATGATGGCTGCTTTTCACTTTGTACAAGCCGTTATAGGCCACAACAAAGCCGCCGAAGCTGCTAATCAAGAAGCTATAGGAAAAGGCGAAACACCTACAGAAACTATTTTAAAACCTATTGTGGGTTGTGAGTTCAATATTTGTGAAGATCATACGAATAAAAGTCAAAAAGACAACGGATACCAAGTTGTATTACTTGCTAAAAACAAAAACGGATACCACAACTTAGCAAAAATGTCTTCTATTGCTTTTGTGGATGGTTTTTACTACGTTCCAAGAATTGATAAAAAAATAATTGAACAATACAAAGAAGATGTAATTGTTTTAACTGGGAATTTATACGGAGAAGTTCCTAGTAAAATATTAAATGTTGGTGAAGCCCAAGCTGAGGAAGCCTTACTTTGGTGGAAAGAGCAATTTGGTGACGATTTGTACATCGAGTTAATGCGTCATGGACAAGAAGACGAAAGAGTGGTGAATGAAACTCTTTTAGAGTTTTCAAAAAAACATAACGTAAAAATTGTTGCTACCAACAACACCTTTTATTTAGGGAAAGAAGATGCCAACGCACACGATATTTTATTGTGTGTAAAAGATGGAGAAAAACAAGCGACTCCGAAAGGTAGAGGAAGAGGTTATCGTTACGGTTTACCTAACGATGAGTACTACTTTAAATCTACCGAAGAGATGAAAAAACTCTTTGCTGATCTACCAGAAGCCATCATTAATATTCAAGAAATTGTAGATAAAGTTGAGCCTTTTGGTTTAGCTCGCGATGTATTATTACCTGCCTTTGATATTCCTGAGGAATTTAGAGATGAAAAAGATTTAGAAGATGGAGGAAAACGTGGAGAAAATAATTTTTTACGTCACTTAACCTACGAAGGAGCCAAAAAACGATATGGTGAAATTACAGATAGCATTCGAGAACGTTTAGATTTTGAGCTAGATGTAATTGCCAAAACAGGATACCCTGGATACTTCTTAATTGTTGAAGACTTTATTCGAGAAGCCAGAAACATGGATGTATCGGTAGGCCCTGGACGTGGATCTGCCGCAGGTTCGGTAGTTGCCTATTGTTTATGGATTACCAATATTGATCCTATTCAATACGACCTACTTTTTGAGCGTTTCTTAAACCCTGAACGTGTATCGATGCCCGATATCGATATTGATTTTGATGATGAAGGTCGTGGTCGGGTAATGGATTATGTAATCCAAAAATATGGAGCCAACCAAGTAGCACAAATTATTACCTACGGAACCATGGCTGCTAAATCATCTGTTCGTGATACTGCTCGAGTGCTTGATTTACCCCTTTTTGAAGCCGATAGAATTGCCAAGTTAATCCCAGGAATGAAATTGGCTAAAATATTCTCTTTGGATGAAGCCGGATTAAAAGCCAAACTTCGTTCCGAAGAAATTGAAATGGTCAACGAACTAAAAGCGATTGCCGATGGTAGTGGGCTGGAAGCGGAAACCATTAATAAAGCTCGAATTTTAGAAGGTTCTGTTCGTAACACAGGTATTCATGCCTGTGGGGTAATTATTACTCCTGATGATATTACCAAGTTCGTACCTGTATCGGTTGCGAAAGATTCCGACATGTACGTTACCCAGTTTGATAACTCGGTCGTAGAAAGTGCTGGATTATTAAAAATGGATTTCTTGGGGTTAAAAACATTAACCCTGATTAAGGATACGGTAAAAATTGTAAAAGCGCGTCACGGAGTAGAACTCGACCCAGAAAGTTTTCCTATTGATGACGAAGAGACATATGCATTGTTCCAGCGTGGAGAAACCGTAGGGATTTTCCAATACGAATCTCCTGGAATGCAAAAGTACATGCGTGAATTAAAACCTACCGTTTTTGCCGATTTAATTGCAATGAACGCCCTATATCGTCCAGGTCCTTTAGAATATATTCCTTCATTTATTCGAAGAAAACATGGTGATGAAGAGATTCAATACGATCTTCCTGCGATGGAAGAATATTTAGCTGAAACCTACGGAATTACGGTATATCAGGAGCAAGTAATGTTACTTTCACAAAAACTAGCTGATTTTACCAAAGGTGAAGCCGATGTACTTCGTAAAGCCATGGGTAAAAAACAAGCTGCCGTGCTTGCTAAAATGAAACCTAAGTTTGTCAACCAAGCAAAAGCTAACGGGCATGATGAAAAAGCCTTAGAAAAGATTTGGAAAGACTGGGAAGCATTTGCATCCTATGCTTTCAACAAATCGCACTCTACTTGTTATGCGTGGATTGCCTATCAAACTGCTTATTTAAAAGCCCACTACCCTGCCGAATATATGGCTGCCGTTCTTTCAAACAACATGAACGATATTAAATCTGTTTCATTTTTCATGGAAGAATGTAAGCGTATGGGCTTAGAAGTATTAGGACCAGATGTAAACGAATCATACGCTAAGTTTTCTGTAAACAAAGACGGAGCTGTACGTTTTGGTATGGCGGCAATTAAAGGAGTTGGTGGCTCTGCTGTAAAAGCCATTATTGATGAGCGTAAAGAAAATGGGCATTATTCTTCTGTTTTTGATGTAGCAAAACGTGTGGATTTACGTGTAGCAAACAAAAAAGCTTTTGAAGGACTAGTCTTAGCTGGAGGATTTGATTCATTTACGAGTACACATCGTGCTCAATATTATGTAAAAGACGAAAAAGGACAAACTTTCTTAGAAAAAGCCATCCGTTTTGGAAATAAATACCAAGAAAATCAAAACTCCTCTCAAGTTTCTCTGTTTGGAGAAGCCTCTGAAGTTGATTTACCAGAACCTCAAGTTCCAGTATGCGAAACATGGGGAACCATGGAACTCTTAGCCCGCGAAAAAGAAGTCGTAGGAATGTATATTTCTGCGCATCCGTTGGATGATTTTAAAAATGAAATGAATTTTTGCAACGCTACCCTAGCACATTTTAAAAATATTGCTCAATACGAAGGTTTAGGATTGTCTTTTGCAGGTATTGTTACCGATGTACAACACCGTGTATCTAAAGCCGGAAAAGGTTGGGCTTCTTTTATTATGGAAGATTACAATGACAGCTACGAGTTCAGAATTTTTGGGGAAGATTACTTAAAATTCAAGCACTTTTTGGTTCCAAATTCATTCTTGTTTATCAAAACAACCATTAAACCTGGGTGGACTAATAAAGAAGGAGTTAAAGGTGAACCTAGAATTGCATTTAATGAGTTTTTATTATTACACGACATCATGGACAAAATGTGTAAAAAACTAACCATTAAAATTCCGTTACAAGAAGTAAAAGAAAACACGATTAAGGAGTTACAACACTTATTTGCTACCAATAAAGGTTCTCAAAGCTTATACTTTACTATTTGGGACACTGAAGAAAAAATTGAACTAAGCTTACCAAGTAGAACCACTAAAATTAAAGTATCTAGTGAATTTTTAAAAGCTTTAGACGAGCAATTTATTAATTACAAATTGAATTAACTAAATGCTACCTAGCTATCAAAATAGCGCTGATTTACTGAGTAGTGTGGCTACCACCAAGTTATATAAAGATCTTATTATTCAACTTAACAAAGATCTTAGCCTAACTGGTATTGATGTAAATTTTCCTGAAAACAGTAGTCCTTTAGAGTTAAAAGAGTCTCTTCAAAAAATTATTAAGGAGTTAATTCTACAAGATTTTAACTCGTACTCAAATCTTTTGTATCGTATTGATGTTTCTGAAAAGGAAATACAAAATATAGCATCAAGTGATATTGATAAGTATTCTGAAAATGCTACTTTTTTAATTTTAAAAAGAGTTTGGAAAAAAGTGTGGTTTAAAAAGAATTTTTCCAACTAACATTTTTAGTTGAATTTATCTATTAAAAAACAATAAAACCTCCTCTACTACACTTGCTAATTCTTTTGATAATTTTGATTGTTCCCAAGGATGCCTAACATTAAACACATGATCAGCCTCTGGAATAATTTTTAATTCACTATTAGAGTTCCATTCATATAGTTCTTTCGCTTCATTAAGTGAAATAGAAGTATCACTATCTCCATGAACAATTAAGTACGGAATCGTTAGTTTCTCTACTGCTGATTTAATATGAAGTCGATTTTCATTGGCTTTGAAATCTTCATAAAATTGATAATAATGAGGCATTTGTTGTTTAGTTCTTCCGTTAACAACATACTTTACTCCATTTCTTTTCCATTCTTCTAAATCACCAATTGTAGCTGTTCTTTTTCCAAAATCGCTTATGCTTGCTAACGTAATAAGCTTTGAAACTCTAGAGTCTTCAGAAGCTTTTATAATAGCAATACCACCTCCACGACTATGACCTATTAAATTGATGGAATTCGAATCTACATTTTTATTGTTCTTAAAATAAGATTGTGTCCAATCTAACACATCATTTAGATCATCAAGTTCTTTTGTGTAATTATTCTTTCCGAAAGCTTCTAAATCTGGAAAATCAATAGGATTATCAATAGTACCTCCGTTGTGAGAAAAATTAAACTTTATAAAACAAAATCCTGCTTTAGCTATAGCTTCAGCCATTAAGTTCCAAGCACCCCAATCTTTAAAACCTTTATAACCGTGACAAAAAACAACTACTGGCTGATTAATAAATTCTTCCGAAAAGAACACATCAATCAGAATTGGTTTCTTATCAACTCTTTTTAAAACTATATTCCTTTGGATATTCATAGGATTAATTAGTCAACTCCCTAAATAAACTTTCCAAGTTTTTGTTTTCGGTATTTAGTCCTAAGATTTTCAACCCGTTTTCTTGAGCAAAATCGAAAATTACTGGACGCATATCTTCTGAAGTGTCAAAAGTTAAAATCCAGTTATTTTCTACGGTGTTTTTGAAGGCTTTAATATTTGGTAATCGTTTGATAAACTGTTCTTCTAATTTGTAATCAAACGTTACTCTTATCACTTGTTCCGTATCTGTTTTTAATTCAGATATCGGTTTATCAATTACTATTTCTCCTTTATTAATAATAATAACGCGATCGCACACGGCCTCTACTTCTTGCATAATATGAGTAGACAGCAAAACCGTTTTATCTTTACCTAATTCTTTAATCAATTCACGGATTTCAACCAATTGATTCGGATCTAACCCAGTAGTAGGTTCGTCTAAAATCAACACTTCTGGATTATGTAAAATAGCTGCTGCCAATCCTACACGTTGACGGTATCCTTTAGATAATTGATTGATTTTTTTGTGCGCTTCTACCGATAAGCCTACTTGCTCAATTACCTCAGCTACTTTTGTCTTATCAATATTGTGTAAAGAAGCCTGAAATTGTAAGTACTCCTTAACATACATATCTAAATACAACGGATTGTGCTCCGGTAAATATCCTATCTTTTTTTGAGCTTCGATAGGGTTTAAAGTAACATCAATCCCACTCACTAAAACACTTCCAGCTGATGGCTGAATAAAACCTGTTAAGATTTTCATCGTAGTTGATTTTCCTGCTCCATTTGGACCCAAAAACCCCACAATTTCTCCTTTGTTTGCTTCAAAAGAAATAGTATTTACTGCTTTTTGTGTCCCGTAGGTTTTTGATATTCCTGTAAGTTGTATTGACATACTTTTAGATTGATGGATTTTTAGACAAATGATTCAAGGTTTATTTACTTTAACCTTATATCCTTAATCTCTTCTCTTTTCGTAAGAAACGAAACTGTAATCATATTTATTTTTTTCATCTGCTTTAAAATCTTCCCTAGCTACTTCTTTCCAAACAGTTTTGTCTATCTCCGGAAAAAAAGCATCTGCTTCAAACTCGTGATGTAGAATAGTAATATCCAAACGATCTACTAAGTCTTGTTCTAAAGCTTGCTTATAAATTTGAGCACCTCCTATGATGAATGCATTATTTCCTTCCGTAAGTTCAATTGCATGTTCAATATTATTTGCTATTAAACATCCATCTTTAAAATAATCGTTATTTCTGGTAATAATGATAGAAGTACGATTAGGCAACGGTTTTCCAATACTTTCAAAAGTATTACGCCCCATTAAAATATGATGACCTGATGTAATTTGTTTAAATCTTTTTAGGTCGGCTGGTAAATGCCAAATTAAGTCGTTATCTTTTCCTAAAGCATTATTTTTTGCAATTGCAGCAATAAGTGTAATCATAAATCTTAGTTGAAGGGTTTACATACTTTTAACCCACTCTTTAATATATCCTGTAAGATCTCTTTTCTCTGTAATAGCCTCTTCTAATTCTTCTGTACTAATATTATCCACTAAAGTATGAATAGCTCTTAATACATTTTCATCTTGAATATCGGCTATTTTTTCATAGAGAGCGTCCTTTAAAGTATCGATATCTGTGGTCATTTTTTATAGATTTTAGCTGATTTCCTACAAATTTACTAAACAAACTACAAAAAATAAAGTTAAATTATACAGCTACAATTCCTTTGATATGAGGGTGTGGATTATAATCAATCAACTCAAAATCTTCAAAAGTAAAATCTTCTATATTCTTTATTTCTGGATTGATTTTCATCTTCGGAAGTGGTCTTGGATCACGTGATAACTGCAACTCTAATTGCTCTAAATGGTTGTTATAGATATGTGCATCACCAAACGTATGAATAAACTCTCCTGCTTCATAACCACAAACTTGAGCAACCATCATAGTAAACAACGCATATGATGCAATGTTAAACGGAACTCCTAAAAAGATATCCGCACTACGTTGATATAATTGACATGAGAGTTTACCATCAGCTACATAAAACTGAAAAAAAGCATGACATGGAGGAAGTGCTGCTTTACCATTCGCTACGTTTTCTGCAAACGATTTAGAAGTATCTGGTAACACTGACGGATTCCATGCTGACACCAACATTCTACGGCTATTCGGATTCGTTTTTAGTGTTTCTATTACTTCTTTTAACTGATCTATTTCATCACTATTCCAATTACGCCATTGATGACCATAGACAGGACCTAAATCTCCATTTTCATCTGCCCATTCATTCCAAATACGAACACCATTTTCCTGAAGATATTTAACATTAGTATCACCTTTTATAAACCACAATAACTCATAAATAATCGACTTTAAATGTAACTTTTTAGTCGTTACCATCGGAAAACCTTCACTTAAATCAAATCGCATTTGATAACCAAAAACACTTTTGGTTCCCGTTCCTGTTCTGTCTCCTTTTTCGTTTCCGTTGTCTAAAACGTGTTTTACTAAATCTAAATACTGCTTCATCCTTCTCCGTTTAATCGTTAAACTTTCATGTTAAATAATCAAGGTAAAAATAAAAAAGCATCTACACAAAATGTAGACGCTCTTTAAAATTATATTAATAAGTTATTAACTTTTTTATTTCTAATAATCGTCACTAACCTATAATCATTCCCGCAATAGTTGCCGACATTAACGAAGCAATAGTACCTCCAATTAATGCTTTCATTCCAAATTCAGATAAGTTTTTACGCTGACCTGGAGCTAAAGAACCAATACCTCCAATTTGAATACCAATTGAAGCAAAGTTTGCGAATCCGCATAACATATAAGTTGCCATAATGATAGACTTATTGTAGGTTAAATGTGTAGCACTTGCTGCATTTTTTAAATCTGCCAACTGGATATATCCTACAAACTCACTTGCTGCTAACTTAACACCTAATAACTGCCCCATTAATGCCATATCTTCTTTTGCTACACCAATTAACCACATTAATGGCGCAAAAGCATATCCTAAAATAAACTCCAGTGATAATGCCTCATAAGGTGTTGCATTAGCAATTAATTCGTTTAAAGAAGTAAACTTCCAACTAAAATATTCTATCCCATCAAAACCTCCAATTCCACCTAAAATACCATTTATCATGGCTATAAATGCAATAAACACTAATAACATTGCTGCAACATTCATCGCTAATTGTAAACCTTCTGTTGTACCATTTGCAATAGCATCTAAAATATTTGATCCTATTTTCTCTGACGATACTTGCACGTCTGTATTCACCTCTTCAGTTTGTGGATATAATATCTTTGAAATAATAATTGCACCTGGAGCTGCCATTACAGAAGCTGCTAATAAGTGCTTTGCATATAATAATCGTAATGCTTCATCATCACCTCCTAAGAAACCAATATATGCAGCTAACACTGCTCCAGCCACGGTCGCCATTCCTCCTATCATTACCAATAAGATTTCAGAACGGTTCATCTTTTCTAAATACGCCTTGATTAATAAAGGTGCTTCGGTTTGTCCTAAGAAAATATTTCCTGCTACCGATAAACTTTCCGCACCTGAAATTTTAAGGATCTTCGATAACACCATAGCAAAAATCTTAACGATAAATTGGATAACCCCTAAGTAAAATAAAAGCGACGTTAATGCCGAGAAGAATATAATGGTTGGTAATACTTGGAAAGCAAAAATGAATCCGAAAGAATCCATATCAGCTACTAAACCACTGAATAAAAACTCACTTCCTGCCCTTGTAAAGTCTAATACACTTACAAATAGACTCCCTACCAGCTCAAATGCTTTTTGTACAAAAGGAATTTTTAATACTCCAACAGCAATAAGCAATTGAAAAGCTAATCCTAATCCAACTATTTTCCAATCAATCGCTCTTCTATTAGCACTAAATAAAAAAGCTAGGATTAATAAAGAAACCATTCCCAGTGCTCCTCTCCACAAACTATGAAAAGAAAAACCTTGACTTGGAATTATTTCACTCACTTTTTGTTCAGCTTCTTCAGCTTCAATAACAGAACCTGCTACTGACTCTGTTGTAAACTTATACAACATATTTTTTTCAGAAAGCGTTAATCCATCCTCTGTTAATTCAACCACATTATAATAACGAACAGTATCGTTAGGTTGGTTGTAATTAAAAATTAATAAGTTGTTTTGATGAATATAGTTTCCTGAAGCTTGTAAACTATCTTTATCAACTAATGAGT
The DNA here is from genome assembly GCF_964510395.1 of Tenacibaculum aestuarii. Lineage (NCBI taxonomy): Bacteria > Pseudomonadati > Bacteroidota > Flavobacteriia > Flavobacteriales > Flavobacteriaceae > Tenacibaculum > Tenacibaculum aestuarii. The sequence goes on along the minus strand of NZ_CAZEFY010000001.1, from coordinate 341,243 downwards.
AGTTGAATTTTCCTTCTGACAGATTAAGAACATCTGCAGGGTTTATCGTAACAATTGAATCTCCTTCAGTTGTTGTGATTGATGAGAAATTCCACTTTTTTTCAATGCTTTGACTAAAAGTTATCATCGTAACGCAAAGCATTATGAAAGTAAATAGTTTCTTCATTTTAAATGATTTTAATTAAGAACGTTTGCTGATTTCATCACGGATTCTGGCCGCCAACTCATAATTTTCATTTGCTACAGCATCGTTAAGTTGTTCGTGCAATTCTTCTAAAGATAAGTGTGAATAGTAATCCTCTTCTTTTTCATCCTCATCAAAAGAAAATTCTATTTCATCTTCTTCATCCGACTCCAAATCTTCTTCAATAGTTAACTCTTCATCCATTTTCAGATAAATACCCGCTTTATCTAAAATATTCTCATACGTATAAATTGGCGCTTCAAAACGAACCGCTAATGCAATAGCATCTGATGTTCGCGTATCTATCACTTCTTCTACTCCTTCTCGCTCGCAAATTAAACTTGAATAAAACACACCATCAACCAATTTATGAATGATAACTTGTTTAATTAAAATAGAAAATCTGTCGGCAAATGTTTTAAATAAATCGTGGGTAAGAGGTCTTGGTGGTCGAATTTCTTTTTCTAAAGCTATGGCAATTGATTGTGCTTCGAAAGCTCCTATAATAATAGGTAGCGTTCTAGTTCCTTCCATCTCACTTAGCACTAAAGCGTACGCCCCACTTTGTGTTTGGCTATACGAAATCCCTTTTATAGTTAGTTTAATTAAACTCATGTACAATCAATCATCATAAAATACAAAAAAACTGTCTAAATTTAGGCCTTTTGCTTAAATATTTAGACAGCCTTCTAAAGTGGGCACAATTTACTAAAAATTATGAGTTGTACTCTAATTTCTAACAAAAGAAAAAAACACCCCTATTTTATGCTTGTTTAAAAGCTTTTAATTTCTCTACTAACTGAGGTACAACTTCAAAAGCATCACCAACAATACCGTAATCTGCAGCTTTAAAGAAAGGTGCCTCTGGGTCAGTATTGATTACCACTTTTACTTTTGATGCGTTAATACCTGCTAAGTGCTGAATTGCTCCAGAAATACCAATAGCAATGTATAAGTTTGAAGCTACTGGCTTACCTGTTTGACCAACGTGCTCGCTGTGAGGACGCCATCCTAAATCAGACACTGGTTTAGAACAAGCTGTTGCTGCTCCTAAAACCTCGGCTAATTCCTCTACCATCCCCCAATTCTCTGGTCCTTTTAAACCTCTACCTGCAGAAACAACGATATCAGCATCAGCAATTGTTACTTTTCCTGTAGCTCTACTAATACTCTCAGACTTCACTCCTAATTCTGGTAATGCAGCATCAAAACTTTCAGTTGATCCACTTACTGCATTTTCATGCGCTCCGTAAGAATTTTTAGCTACACCTACTACTTTTTTCTCAGTTGAGATTTCAGTATTATTGAATCCTTTATTTGAGAATGCTTTTCTCTTAACAACAAAAGGACTTGTGCTACTCGGTAATGCTACCGCATTTGAAGCATATCCTGCTTCTAAACCTACAGCAACTAATGGAGCTAGAGTTAATCCGTCAACACTAGAGTCAATAATTACTGTGTTTGCTCCTTTCACTTCTGCAACTTGTTTGATAATTGAAGCATAAGCTTTAGCATTAAACGATGATAAATCGTTTTTTACTTCAACAACTTTCTCTGCTCCGTAAGTATATAATTCAGAAGCATCTCCTCCATTAATAGTCAACACTACTAAATCGCTTCCTAATTGTTCTGCTACTTTTTTTCCGTATGAAACAACTTCAAAAGCTGTTTTTTTGAATTTTCCTTCCGATGAATCGGCAAAAACTAATACAGACATATTTTTATATTTTAGTTATTATTAGGAACAAGTCCCAACAATATGATGTTAATTTTAAATTAGATTACCTTCGCTTCGTTGTGTAATAAATTGATTAGATCATCAACATTATCTACTAACTTTACTGCTCCTTTTGGCGCTGGTTTTTCAAAATTTTGAGTTGATGTAGCCGCTGCTGCTCCAGTTGGTTCAACTACACTTAATGGTTTTTTACGAGCCATCATAATTCCACGCATGTTAGGAATACGTAAATCTTTTTCTTCTACGATTCCTTTTTGTCCTGCAACCACCATTGGTAACGTTGAAGAAACTTTTTCTTCACCTCCATCAATTTCTCTACTTAACGTTACGTTTGTTCCGTCTACTTCAACACCAACACAACCATTAACAAAGTTAAAATCTAATAAAGACGCTAACATCCCTGGAACCATTTGCCCATTATAATCTGCAGATTCTTTTCCTGCTAACACTAAATCATATCCTCCATTTTTAACAACTTCAGCTAACTCTTTAGCAACCATAAATCCGTCTGTAGGCTCAGCATTTACACGAATAGCATCATCTGCACCAATCGCCAATGCTTTACGTAATGTTGGCTCTGTAGAAGCTCCTCCTACATTTACAACTGTTACACTTGCTCCTTGTTTTTCTTTAAACCACATAGCACGAGTTAAACTAAACTCATCGTATGGATTTATTACGTATTGAACTCCGTTAGTATCAAACTTTGTATCATTATCAGTAAAGTTGATTTTTGAAGTAGTATCAGGTACGTGACTGATACAAACTAATATTTTCATATATCGTTGTTTTAAAGAAACTTAATTTTATGCGACGAAGTTAAGCATTTTTTTTAATTTACTATGCGTGCATAATAAATTTTTTACCTAACCTTAATCTGCCTCAAATTTAAGGTATTAATATGACTTAATCATTTGTTGTTTTAAAGCTACAATATTACTCGTATTTTTATTATTTTTGCAATCTTGATAAACAACTACTTATAAAACGTATGAAAACAGTACAATTTAGAGAAGCCGTTTGCGAAGCAATGAGCGAGGAAATGCGTAGAGATGAAAGCATTTATTTGATTGGTGAAGAAGTTGCAGAGTATAACGGAGCATATAAAGCCAGTAAAGGAATGTTAGACGAGTTTGGGGCAAAACGTGTAATTGATGCTCCAATCGCCGAATTAGGTTTTGGCGGTATTGCTGTTGGATCGGCAATGAATGGTAACCGTCCTATTGTTGAATATATGACTTTCAATTTCTCATTAGTGGGTATTGATCAAATTATTAACAACGCAGCAAAGATTCGCCAAATGAGTGGTGGGCAATTTAACTGTCCTATCGTTTTCCGTGGACCAACAGCTTCTGCAGGTCAATTAGCAGCAACACACTCACAAGCTTTTGAGAGCTGGTACGCTAACTGTCCTGGATTAAAAGTAATTGTTCCTTCGAACCCTTACGATGCTAAAGGATTATTAAAAGCAGCGATTCGTGATGACGATCCAGTTATTTTTATGGAATCTGAGCAGATGTATGGTGATAAAATGGAAATTCCAGAAGGGGAATATATCATTCCTATTGGAGTTGCTGACATTAAAAGAGAAGGTACTGACGTAACTGTAGTTTCTTTCGGTAAAATCATCAAAGAAGCTTACAAAGCTGCTGATGAATTAGCTAAGGAAGGAATTTCAATAGAAATTATCGACTTACGTACAGTTCGCCCAATGGATCATAAAGCTATTTTAGAATCTGTTAAGAAAACAAACCGATTAGTAATTTTAGAAGAAGCATGGCCTTTCGGAAGTGTTTCATCAGAAATCACTTTTAGAGTACAAGACGAGGCATTTGATTATTTAGATGCTCCTATTAAAAGAATTACAACTGCCGATACACCAGCACCATACTCTCCAGTTTTATTAGAAGAATGGTTACCAAATGCTGATGACGTAATTGCCGCCGTAAAAGAGGTAATGTATCGTTAGTAATTAAAAGAAAAAAAGAAATTGAAAAAATTAAAATCCTTTTGGCGCTCGTCAAAAGGATTTTGTAGTAAAGAAACTAATGAGAACTTCACTAACATTAACAATACTACTAATAACCAACACATTAAGCGCTCAACTAACTCTTCAAGGTAGAGTTGTTGATGAATTCAACAATCCGTTACCTTTTGTAAACATCTCGTTAAAAAAGACAAACTATGGTACTACAACTGATGATGATGGTAAATTTTATTTAAAAACTAAGAAATTTAGAGGCACGTTAGAAATTTCTTTTGTGGGCTTTCAAAAACAAGCAATCAAAGTCAATCAAAAAACAAAATTCTTAAATGTTGTTTTAAGAGAAGAAAGTAATCAATTAGAGGAGGTTGTTATTGTTACAAAACCAAAAAAACGCTTAAAAAAGAAAGAAAATCCTGCTTATAAAATTCTAAAAGAAGTTTGGAAACGTAAAAGAAAAAACGGACTGGATTTAGTTGACCACTATCAATATAAAAAGAACACTTCAACAGAAATTGGCCTAAATAACCTAGACACGCTTTTTTTAAGAAAATTATTTAAAGACGAATACAAACAAGCTATTAACCAAGTTCAATACGATAGTGACGGAATTAATTATTACATACCTATTTATATAAATGAACAGGTTTCCAACATTTATGGCAATAATATAACTAATGCTGTAAGAGAAGATATTGAAGCTGAAAAATCAGAAGGATTAAACGCTCAAGGATTTGTTTTTGATAGAATGGCTAACACTTTTCAAAATATTGATGTGTTTCAAAATGACATTACGTTATTACGTAAGTCATTTGTAAGCCCACTATCTATAGATGGTTTTTCTACTTACGACTATGTTTTATACGATAGTATTGTTGACAACAACCGAAAATTATACAATATCTACTTCTTTCCTAGAAGAGATGGTGATTTAGCATTTCAAGGGAATTTATGGATTGCAGACAAAAGCTTTTCTATAAAAAAGCTAAAAATGAAAGTCCATAAAAGTATCAACCTAAACTTTGTAAGAGGATTAACTTTTGAAAAAGAATTCGAAGTTAGAAACGATAGTATTTACATTCCTACTAAAAATGCTTACGAAGGAGATTTTACTTTTATTGATAAAAATGACAGTAATAAAGGTTTAACGATTAAGAAAAACACTACGTTTGAAAATTACATTTTAAACAAACCTCTTTCTGAAAATTTCTACGAAGAAAAAATTGAAAAAATAAGACCTAATCAGTATGAAAAAGAAGACACATACTGGGAATCTGTTCAGAGTGATGAAAGCAAAAAAACGTATGAATTAATTAAAAACGTTAAAAAGAAAAAGCAAATAAAAAACATCACGGGACTTATTAACACGGTCTCTAGCGGATACGTAAACACCAATTTAGGTTTTCAAGTTGGTCCTTTATGGACTATTTTTGCCAACAACCAAGTTGAAGGTTTTAGAACCAAATTAGGTTTTAGAACTTTTGTGACCAAAGATGATCGATTTCGTTTAACAGGTCATGTTGCCTACGGTTTTAAAGACAAAAAAGTAAAATATGCCGCTGAAGGGCGTTATTTATTATCCTACAAACCTAGAATAGCAATAGGAGCTGCTTATCAAAAAGACATTGAGCAATTAGGGAGTACTTTATTAAACACTACGCAACTTTTAGGTAGAAGTTTTGGTACTGCTGCTGTATTTTCAAGAGGCGACAACTACTTTTTATCTAATGTAGAAAAAATTGCTACAAATTTTGATTATCAAATTCAAAAAAACTTACACTTTGGAATAAACCTTGCCTATGCAAAAATTTCTTCTGCTGATGAAAGATATTTCTCTATGGATTATATTGACGCAAACGGAGATACTCAATCAAAATTAACAGATGTAGCTTCTGATATTTATCTTACTTATACTCCTGGCAGATTTGTATATGGTCTAGGGGTAGAAAGACGTTTTGGAAGTAATATTTACCCAACGTTAGTTTTTAATTATCGAAGAGGGTACAAAGACCTTTTTAACGGCACACACAACTATGATAAAATCCAGTTCAAATACAACCAACCTATTTTACTAAGTAAATTTGGTGTTTTAGACGCTACTTTTGAAGCTGGAAAAACTTTTGGAAATGTGCCAATAGCTTTGCTAAGCCCTGTGCCTGCCAATCAATCATTTTCTCTAGTTAAAGACACTTTCACCTTACTTAATTATTACGATTTTGTTACTGATGAATATTTAGCAGGACATTTTGAGCATCACTTTAATGGTTATATTTTAAATAGAATTCCATTATTGAAAAAACTAAAACTACGTAGTTTAGTAACTTTTAGAGCCGCTTACGGAACAATTTCAGCAGAAAACAGAGCTATAAATGCTGGAAACGTAAATTACAACGCCCCAAATAAAGTGTATTATGAATATGGTTTTGGACTAGAAAATATAGGATACGGAAACTTACGTTTTCTTAGAGTTGATGCTATTTGGAGAAGCAATTACACACCTCCAGCAGGTTCCACAGTTGCTCCAACCCCAAAGTTTGCTATTCGTATAGGAATTAAACCTGGCTTATAATCATACAATTAACCATAAAATAAACCAGTTTTTTCTTAAAAAAAAGTAATAAATCGTTACTTTTGCAAACCGATTTTAGAAACGAAGAAAAGTTAAGAATATATGACCGCAAAAGAGAGAAAAACAGTAGATGTTTTAATTGAAATTCCAAAAGGAAGCAGAAATAAGTACGAATACGATTTTGATTTAGGAAAAATTCGTTTTGATAGAATGTTATTCTCATCAATGATGTATCCTGGTGATTATGGATTCATTCCTCAAACTTTAGCATTAGACGGAGATCCATTAGACGTATTAGTTTTAGGAGCAGAACCAACTTTCCCAATGTGTGTTATGGAAGTAAAGCCAATTGGTGTTTTCCATATGGCTGATGAAAAAGGTCCAGATGAAAAAATCGTTTGTGTACCAGTATCTGATCCAATCTGGAACAAATACAATGATTTATCTGACTTAAACCCACACCGTCAACAAGAAATCACTCACTTCTTCCAAGTTTACAAAGACTTAGAAAAAAAGAAAGTGGATATCGGAGATTGGGGTAACGCAGATGAAGCTTACGAAATCTTAGATAAATGTTTAGAGCGTTATGAAAATAGCGAACATAAAACAAATGGAGATTTTACTATTTAATACGTAAAACTCACTATAAAATTAAAAAAACCTTTCAGTTACAACTGAGAGGTTTTTTGTTTAGTTATTGATTTTGTTATATTTACGAACACTTATAACTAATCAAATAACAATAACATGAAACAAAACATGATGTACGTGCCTATTATTTTGGCACTTTTAGGACTCATTTTTATGTATACAAAAATGGTCTGGGTTAGAAAGCAAGACGCAGGGAATGATAAAATGAAAGCCATTTCTAAAAGTATTAAAGAAGGAGCCCTTGCTTTTTTAACTGCTGAATATCGATTGTTATTAATCTTCGTAATTATAGCTTCACTAGCGCTATTCGGTATTTCACAATTAGTAGAAACCACAAGTATAATGATTGTCCCTGCCTTTATCATAGGAGCAATTTTCTCTGCCTTAGCTGGTAACATAGGAATGCGAATTGCAACTGACGCAAATGCAAGAACAGCAGAAGCTGCCAAAACTAGTTTACCGCAAGCTTTAAAAGTGTCTTTTGGAGGAGGAACCGTAATGGGTCTTGGAGTTGCTGGTTTAGCTGTACTAGGATTAAGTTTATTCTTCCTTATTTTTATTGGTCAATTTATTACTGAAGGAGGAAATTTTTACAATGAAATGACCGTTGTTTTAGAAGCCTTAGCAGGATTTTCTTTAGGAGCAGAATCAATTGCTTTATTTGCTCGTGTAGGTGGTGGTATTTACACCAAAGCTGCCGACGTAGGAGCTGATTTAGTTGGAAAAGTAGAAGCAGGAATTCCTGAAGACGATCCACGTAACCCTGCTACTATTGCCGACAATGTAGGTGATAATGTAGGTGACGTTGCAGGTATGGGAGCCGATTTATTCGGTTCATATGTAGCAACTGTTTTAGCTGCCATGGTTTTAGGAAACTATGTGATTAGAGATATGTCAATAACCTCACAGTTCACTGATGACTTTAATGGAATGGGACCTATTTTACTTCCTTTGGTTATTGCTGGAGTTGGTATCGTAGCTTCTATTATTGGAACTTTTTTAGTCGGAATTAAAGATAACTCTGCAAAAGAAGCTCAAGTTCAAAAAGCATTAGATACTGGTAACTGGACAGCTATTATATTAACCTTAGCAGCAAGTTTCTTTTTAATTAAATGGATGTTACCTGAAACCATGCGCATGAATTTCTTTGGTGAAGGCATTCAAGAAGTTTCTTCTATAAATGTGTTTTGGGCTGCTTGTATTGGTTTAGCAGTTGGAGCCTTAATTTCTATGGTAACTTCTTATTACACTAGCTTAGGTAAAAAACCTGTATTAGACATCGTTCAAAACAGTGCTACTGGCGCAGGAACTAATATTATTGCTGGTTTAGCAGTAGGAATGAAATCTACTTTTCTATCAGTTTTATTATTTGCAGCTGCAATTTACGGTTCATATTATTTCGCTGGGTTTTATGGTGTAGCCTTAGCAGCGTCTGCAATGATGGCAACCACAGCAATGCAATTAGCTATTGATGCTTTCGGACCAATTGCTGACAACGCAGGCGGTGTTGCTGAAATGAGTGAATTAGAGGATCATGTACGTGAACGCACTGATATTTTAGATTCTGTTGGAAATACTACTGCTGCGGTTGGTAAGGGTTTTGCCATTGCTTCTGCAGCTTTAACTGCTTTAGCGCTATTTGCCGCTTATGTTACTTTTACAGGAATTGACGGTATTAACATTTTTAAAGCCGATGTATTAGCTGCCTTATTTGTCGGCGGAATGATTCCTGTAATATTTTCTGCCTTAGCAATGCAATCTGTTGGAAAAGCAGCCATGGAAATGGTACACGAAGTACGTCGTCAGTTTAGAGAAATTCCAGGAATCATGGAAGGAACTGGCACTCCTGAATATGCAAAATGTGTAGATATTTCAACCAAAGCAGCCTTAAAAGAAATGATTTTACCTGGGTTAATAACTATCATCACCCCTATTATTATTGGATTGGTTTTCGGAGCAGAGCCTTTAGGTGGTTATATGGCTGGTGTATGTGTATCAGGTGTAATGTGGGCTATTTTCCAAAACAACGCAGGTGGTGCTTGGGACAATGCTAAAAAATCGTTTGAAGCTGGTGTTGAAATTAACGGAGAGATGACCTACAAAGGTTCAGACGCACATAAAGCTGCTGTTACAGGAGATACTGTTGGAGATCCTTTTAAAGACACTTCAGGTCCATCAATGAATATTTTAATTAAACTTACATGTTTAGTTGGTTTAGTTATTGCACCAATATTAGGCGGACACACTTCTTCTGAAACACATGAAAAGACAGAAGAAATGAAAGTCTGGATTGACGAGAATGGTAAAAAACATGAAATAAAACTTTCTACTGATACTGAATTTACTACAGAGAACAAGTTAGAAAACATCGTTAAAGTAAATATTGAAAAGAATGATGATGGTACTGCTAAAGCTACTATTACTACTACAATTATTAAAAACGGTGAAGAAACAACTGAAGAAAAAATTTTTGAAGGAACTTTAGAAGAAGTTAAACAGAAAATTAAAGAGTACGAAAACTCAAAAAAAGAGTAAACTTCAACCTATATAAAACCCAAACCCGATAGCAGTATTTCTATCGGGTTTCTTATTTTTGTGGCGATGTCAAGAACTGTCCGTATTTTTTCTATAGATGAGCCAAATAAATTCAAACAAAAGCTGTTTGTTTGGGCTAAACAATTTGAAACTGCTATTTGGCTAGATTCTAACAATTACGAGCAGCATTACAGTTCTTTTGATTGCGCGTTAGCTGTAGAGGAATTCACTTCTATTAAAACCGATTATCACGGAGCTTTTGAACAACTAAAAGAATATCAATCGTATACTAAAGATTATATCTTCGGATATATTTCATACGATGTAAAAAACGATGTAGAAAAACTGACTTCTAATAACTTTGACGGACTTCATTTTCCTGATGTCTATTTTTTTCAACCTCAAAAATTAATATTCATTAAAAACGACACTGTCGAATTTCATTATTTACAAATGATTGATGATGAATTAGAGGAAGATTTTGAAGACATTATTGAAACTAATCCAAACTTTATTTCGAAAGAAGTTGATAATGATTCTGATGAAAACGAGCTTAAAATTAAGCTTCGTATCCATAAAGATGAGTATCATCAAAAAGTAGAAAAAGTATTAGAACATATTCACCGAGGCGATATTTACGAAGCTAATTTTTGTCAAGAATTTTATGCTGAAAACGCAGAAATCAATCCGTATGAAGTATACACTCATTTAAATGCTATATCAGAACCGCCTTTTGCTACTTTTTTTAGAAATGACAATCATTATTTGCTATCAGCCACTCCTGAAAGATATGTAAGAAAAGAAGGAACTAAAATTATTTCTCAACCTATAAAGGGAACAGCTAAACGCTTAATTGATCCGATTGAAGATGAAAAAATTGCATTTGATTTAGCACGAGACGAGAAAGAGCGCTCTGAAAACATCATGATTGTTGATTTAGTTCGCAACGACTTATCTAGAACCGCAAAAAAAGGAAGCGTTCAAGTAGAAGAATTATGCAAAGTGTATTCTTTTAAACAAGTACATCAAATGATTTCTACGGTAGTTTCTGAAATTGACAACAACACCCACCCTGTTGATGTAATTAAAGATACTTTTCCTATGGGAAGTATGACTGGAGCTCCAAAAATATCGGCTATGGAAATTATCGAAAAACTAGAAGAAACAAAACGCGGATTGTATTCTGGCACCTTAGGCTATTTCACTCCTGATGGTGATTTTGATTTTAATGTGGTTATCCGAAGTATTTTGTACAATTCAGAAAATAAATACGTTTCCTATTCAGTAGGTGGTGCTATTACTGCAAAGTCTACTCCAGAAAAAGAATACGAAGAATGTTTGCTAAAAGCAAAGGCTATGAAGTATGTTTTAACACATACTAACAAAAGTTAACTATATTTATAGCAAATACTCGTAACTTGTATTTTACAATCAAAAATCTATTAAAAAATAAAAAGATGAAAACCACCTTTAAAATTTTACTTTTTATCGCTGTTATTGCTACAGCTACTTCTTGTAAATCAAACAAATATTCATTTTTAAATGAGTATCCTACTAAAACAGTTCCTTTAGTTGATAGTACTAACTTTAGCAATCATGCAGAAGGAAAACTATTAACCAAATCACAACAAGAGCTTTTAAAATTACCTTCAATTTTTGAAGATCAATTAACTGAAGAAAGTAAAATTGGTGTTTCTTATCTTCCAAAATTATCAGAAAATTTCCAATCGGTTGTTTATTACTTTTACCCAAACAACAATGAGCTTATTTCAATGTTAGTAACTTACGACAAGCAATTTAATATAATTAACAGTCAGGTACTAGCTTATGATGAAATTGCAGAAGGAATGCTTAGAACCACTTCTACTCTTAACAAGAATAGTATTGAATTAGTTGAATATATTTCTGATTCACCTTCTACTATTATTTTTAATATTTTAGAAGACGGAAACATTACCAGAGACTAATGACACATCATACGTTTACATTCGATTTTCAAAAGGCAACGTTTTTTGGTCAGTATTGGCAACCTGAAACCGTTAAAGCTGTAGCTGTTATTGTTCACGGAATGGGAGAACATTCTGGTAGATACGAGCATGTTGCTCAAAAATTAACCGACAACAATTTTGGTGTAATTGCTTTTGATCACTTCGGACATGGAAAAACAACTGGAAAAAGAGGTCACAATCCAGGATTTGAGTATGTCTTAGAAAGTGTAACCAAACTTATTGAAAAAGCTAAAGAGGTTTTTGGTGACAAACCTATCTTTTTATACGGGCATTCTATGGGAGGAAATACTGTAATTAACTACACCCTTAGAAAAGAACATAATCTACAAGGAATCATAGCTACAAGTCCGTTTTTACGATTAGCTTTTGAGCCACCAGCTTGGAAATTATCACTAGGAAAAATTATACAAAAAATTGCTCCTTCAATAACTTTAGGTAATGAATTGGATGCAAATGATGTATCTCGTGATCCTGTTGAAGTTCAAAAATATGTTGATGATCCATTGGTACATAATAAAGTGAGCCCTAATTTCTCGTTATCTTTTATTGATGCTGGTGAATGGGCCATTGAAAATGCTAGTTCCTTAAAAACACCTATGTTATTGCTACACGGTACTGGTGATAAAATTATTGATTATAAAGGAACAGAAGCTTTTGCCAACAATAGCCCGAAAGCTAACTTAAAATTATACAAAGGTGGATATCATGAGTTACAAAATGACTTGTGTAAAGAAGAAATGCTGCAAGATGTAGTTAACTGGTTAAACAGTCAATTACAATAGTTACCTACATTTTTTATGCTCCAAGAATTAGCTAAACATATTGACGAACATTTTCCTTTTTTAAAAAGTAAAAAACTACTCATCGCTATTTCTGGTGGAGTTGACAGCGTAGTACTAACTCATTTATTACATCAACTTAATTTTGATATTTCCTTAGCTCATTGCAACTTTCAACTAAGAGGAAAAGAAAGTGATAAAGATGAAGAATTTGTTAAGAACTTAGGAAAAAAACTAGGGATTAACACCTATGTAACCCGTTTTAACACGAATAAATACGCTGCTGACAATAAACTATCAACACAATTAGCTGCGAGAGAACTCCGCTACAATTGGTTTGATGAATTAAGTAAAGAATATTCTTTCGAACATTTACTTACAGCTCATCATGCTGATGATAATTTAGAAACTTTTTTAATCAACCTTACTAGAGGCACAGGATTAGAAGGACTAACAGGCATCCCTCCTATTAATGGAAACATTGTTCGTCCGTTACTTGTTTTTTCTCGCGAAGAAATTTTAAACTACGCTAAACAAAATAATATTGAATGGCGTGAGGATGAAAGTAATTCGGAAACTAAATATCTTAGAAATAAAATACGACATCAAGTTACACCTATATTAAAAGAACTGAATGCTAGTGTTTTAAAAAACTTCAATAAAACAATTGATCATTTAAAAGAATCTCAACAAATTATTGATGATAAAATAGAGGATATTACCCACGAAATCATTTCAAAAGAGGGTGATTTGTTAAAAATCAATATTGAAAAACTGTTAAAGTTATCCAACCCTAAAGCTTACCTCTATCAGCTAATAAAGCCTTATGAATTCAGGGAATGGAACGATGTTCACAACCTTATTTATGCGCAATCTGGAAAGCAAATTTTAACAAAAAATTATACTTTGTTGAAAGACAGAGATTTTTTATTACTTTTACGCACTAGTGAAAAATCCTCTGTTAAAGAGGAGGTTTACACTATTAGGGAGGAAAACAAAGAAATTACAGTTCCTATTAGGCTGTTACTAAAAAGGGTTCAAAAAAAATCAGACACTAATCAAGAAAGTATTTATGTTGATAATGAACTTCTTAGTTATCCCCTAAAACTTAGACGGTGGAATTCCGGCGATTTTTTTTATCCTACAGGAATGCTAGGAAAGAAAAAAATAAGTAAGTATTTTAAAGACGAGAAAATATCAATTATAAATAAAAATAAAATTTGGCTCCTCTGTTCTAGTAAAAATGAGATTATTTGGATTATAGGAAAACGACAAGACAGACGCTTTTTACCAACAGATAAAACGACCAAACTATTACAAATTAGTATTTAATTAACCCCATCAAACTACATAGAATGAAAAAATTCTTTACTCTATTTTTATTATTCATAGGTTTAGCGGTTTATTCTCAATCTGATGATAACCCCGTAGTTGTTACTCCTAAGGTAGAGAAAATCTCTGACACTGAGTACGACCTTATTTTTGACGTATTAATAGCTGAAGACTGGCACTTATACTCTCAGTATAATCCAGAAGACGCTTCTTTACCTATGACAATTTCTCCTGCAGAAGGACAAACTGGATACACCCTAAACGGTAAAGCTAAAGAAAGTGAAACTGAAACACAGTTTAGTGAAATCTGGGGAAAAGACGAAATCTTTTTCGTTGAAGAAGGTAAATTAGTACAGCGAATTACTGTTTCTGACTCTACGCTAACAAAGGTAACTTTAAATCTTGATGCTCAAGTTTGTAAAGAATACTGTTTACCTTTTGATGAAGATTTTACATTCTCTTTAACAGGAGAAGTGGTAGAGCAAACCGTTGCAGATGTAGATGAGAAAAGTAAAGAGTTATCACAATCTTTAAATTTAGATTTAAAAAATACTGTTTTATTAAAAAGCTCTACAGACACTAGTGCTGAAGGGGAAGAAAAAGATAATAGTTTATTAAATATCTTCTTATTAGGTTTTGTTGGTGGATTATTGGCTTTTTTAACTCCATGTGTATTTCCAATGGTTCCTTTAACGGTATCTTTTTTCACAAAACGTACAGAAAAAAAAGGTAAAGGTATAGGTAGTGCAATCTTATACGGATTCTTTATAGTATTAATCTACGGATTAATAAGTCTTCCTTTCCATTTCTTAGACACATTAGATCCAGAAATTTTAAATAACATTTCTACCAATATTTGGTTAAACTTATTCTTCTTTGTTATTCTAATATTCTTTGCTGGTTCTTTCTTCGGATTCTACGAATTAACGTTACCTAGCTCTTGGAGTAATAAAGCAGATAGCGCTTCAAATGTTGGAGGGTTTTTAGGAATATTCTTCATGGCGTTAACATTAGCAATTGTATCGTTCTCTTGTACTGGACCGATTTTAGGTTCTTTATTAGCAGGATCGTTAAGTGGTGGTGCTATGCAATTATCTGTAGGTATGGTAGGATTTGGTTTAGCTTTAGCATTACCTTTTGCTTTATTTGCAATGTTCCCTAACTGGTTAAATACTTTACCAAAGTCTGGTGGATGGTTAAACACTGTTAAAGTTGTTTTAGGATTTATTGAATTAGCTTTCGCTTTCAAATTCTTATCTAACGCTGACTTAGTTGGTCACTGGGGATTATTAAAAAGAGAAATTTTTATCGGAATTTGGGCTTTAATTGCATTCTTATTAGCTCTTTACTTATTCGGGTTTATTGGAAAAAAGTATGGAAAAATGACGCTTTTCAGAGTCTTAGTAGGTATAGGTGCATTAGCTTTATCTGTCTACTTAGCTCCTGGAGTAATGGAAAAACCAGCTTGGAATCAAAATGAATTATTAAGTGGCTTTGCTCCGCCTAAATTCCATAGTATATATGAAAAAGACAACCACTGTCCTCTTAACTTAAACTGTTTTAAAGATTTTGACGAAGGTATTGCTTACGCTAAATCTGTTAACAAACCAGTATTATTAGATTTTACAGGATGGGCATGTGTAAACTGTCGTAAAATGGAAGAAAATATTTGGAGTCAACCAAACATCTATTCTTTAATCAATGATGATTATGTATTAATTTCTTTATACGTAGATGATCACCAAAGAATGTTACCAGAAGAAGAGCAATTTGATTTTATCAAATCTAACGGTAAAGTAAAAAGAATTAGAACGTATGGTGATAAGTGGGCTACCTTACAAGCAGCAAACTTTAAAACTGCTTCTCAACCATTCTATGTATTAATGAGTCCTGAGTTAGAAGTATTAAACTCACCTCAACAGTACACAGATCATACAACATACTACAATTGGTTAAAAACTGGTTTAGACCGTTTCAACAACAACTAATAATAGTATTATCATAATATTTACAAAGCCTCTTTTTTAAAAGGGGCTTTTTTTATATCTTACATTAAAAAAGATGACTCCAGAAACAATCATCAGTATCTTTTTAGGAATCGGGCTAGCCGCTTCGGTCGGATTTAGAGTTTTCCTTCCTTTGTTTGCTTTAAGCTTAGCTGGTTATTATCAAGTTATCCCTTTAAATGAAAACTGGTTGTGGGTAGCAAGTTCACCAGCTATTATCACATTGGGCGTTGCTACTCTATTGGAAATATTTGCCTATTACATTCCTTGGTTTGATAATTTACTCGATACTATTGCAATTCCGTTAGCCGCTATTGCTGGTACAGCCGTAATGGTCTCAACTGTTGCTGATTTATCACCTGTTATCACTTGGGCTTTAGCTATTATTGCTGGTGGCGGTACTGCAAGTGCAATAAAGGGTACCACAGCTTCTGCTCGTTTAACTTCAACAGCTACAACAGCTGGAGTTGCAAACCCTATAATTTCAACAGTAGAAACAGGCTCTTCTGTGGTTATGTCTGTTTTCTCTATCTTCTTACCTATTATAGCTATTATTTTTGTTGTTCTTATCTTCTTAAGCATGCGAAAATTATACAGATTTGTTTTCCCCTCTTTAAAAAAAGAAGAAGATTTATCATAACTAAATCAACTACAACACCTTAACATATTTTTTATATCTTTAACAGAAAGAGAGAAAATATGCTAGTAAAAGTTTATGGAAGCGCTGTTTTTGGTATAGAAGCTACTACAATTACTGTTGAAGTAAATATTGATAAAGGAATAGGTTATCATTTGGTAGGATTACCTGATAAAGCGGTAAGTGAAAGTTCGTACAGAATCTCGGCTGCTTTAGCCAATAACAACTATAAACTTCCTGGTAAAAAAATCATAATCAATATGGCTCCTGCTGATATTCGAAAAGAAGGTGCCGCTTATGATTTAACCTTAGCTGTTGGGATTTTAGCCGCTTCTAATCAAATCCAATCTGAAAACATAGGAGACTATATAATTATGGGAGAACTTTCTTTAGACGGAAGTTTACAACCTATTAAAGGAGCATTACCTATAGCCATAAAAGCACGTGAAGAAGGCTTTAAATACTTAATTGTCAATTTTAATAGAAATTGATAATCTACATTAAAACTTAATAATTTACACTAAAATTTAATAATAGTATTACTTTGAATTATAGCATAGAAGATAAAGTCCTTCCTAACATAAAGAAAAACACATTTTGGATTATTACGTGGATTGAAACTAATATATATTATAAAGGTCAAAAAAGATTAGGAGTATATTTAAGAAACTTTAAATCTTCTACCTTAATCATAGATAATATTTTAGAAAAAAAAGCTTATATTGAACTACCTGGTGAATGGTTAAATAAAATTCATATTGGATATGCTTTCAATTCTAGAGGAGAGTCCATTATGGGATCAGAAATTTTTCTTAAGAAATATAAATATACCTATAGTCATTTATCACAAGAAAGCTATGATTCAAACAATGATCGATATTTATCGATGCAATTGTTAAGTGATTTTGGATACCCTATCCCTTTAAAAAAACTAAATGGATTTAAATATTACCGGCTTTTATTAAACAACTTTTTAGTCATTGTTCCTGAGTATATACTTCTTCAACATTTCTATTTTCATGGTGTATCAAGTGATGTAGTTTTATCAATATTAGAAAATCGTTTTTATGATGACTTATTTATAAAAATTGATATAGAAAAAACAAATAAAACTAAACTTGGTCATATAATTTATAACAATGACGTATTAGAGGATTATGACACTAAAAAACTTAGTCTATTTCAATTTTTAAAAAACGGTTCAGGAAAGAATAGCATTAAAGAAATTGGAGCTAGTTCAAACATAGAAAGAACAAATTATTTTAGAGCTTGTCTTCCTTTCGATTCAGAAATTACATTCTCACTTGAAGGAATCTATCTTAAAAAAAGTGATGGACTTGGGATTAATAATATATTTTTTGCCATGAAAGTATCTGAATTCAACATAACTGAAAAACACATGATTAATGTTGATAAGATTTTTATACACCCCAAAGTTGAAAAAAATAGTACTAAAAAAAGAAATGAAAAAGAAAAAAAGGCATATAGAGGTAAAGTTTTTAAAAGCTCTGTTCCTGATAATTCTCCAATTATAGACTCCCCTAAAAGCAATGCCCCTAAAGATGATAAAAAGTTAGATTCTTTTTTTAATTCCTTTGAAATTAATATTCCCATTGAAAAAACTAAAAGAAATGACCAAAAAAATCAATGGGTCAAAGAAAATATTGATATTATCACCTCTAATGAAACTTCTTACTCGACTAGCAGTGATACTTCTAATAATTCTAATTCAAAAGGAATAAATGCTAGCGAACAACAAACTAATGAAAATCTAGAGGATCTTAGAAGCTTTAATTCGTTTTATGATATTATTAATGAGTTAAATCATTTTAAGGACATAACTGGGAGTTATATATCGTTAGACTCAACAAACAAAAAAGAAAATTACTTAACGCTTAACAAAAAGAAAGTAAAATATTATTTATTTAAAATTAAAAAAGGTACAGACTACTTTTACTTGATTAAGTTCCCTCAAACTTATACAAAGTATATTGGTTTATTTTATGATTTCAATAAAAAAGAAATAAAAAAAGATTTGAACCTTGTTATCAAACAATGTAGTAGCAGAGGTTTAAATTTATGGCTCTTAAAACGACGAAAATCTTTGAGTAAAATAGGGATAGAACTTCACAACTTTACATGTGTTCTCCCAAATAATGAAATTCCTAAATTATATATATCAAGGAAGATCAAAGAATATATAGACAAACTTTAAGTTTTAAGTATATCGTATATGAAGAATGGTAATCTATTATTGTCATCTCTCCAAAAATCCGTATAATTTATTCTATTTTCATTTACAAATTTTTTAAAATTTACAGGAAAATCTTTTAATAAAAAATATGCTTCATATAATAAAACCCTCCTAGCTTTAATATCACAGTAATCAAATTCTCTATGACTTACTTCATTTAAACCAAAGCTTTCATACTTATCCCTAAAATAAGAACTAAATTTATTCCAAATTAAACTGTTTGCTCCTAAAAGATTACACAATCTAAAAAGCACAAAAAAATATGAAAATGAGTAGTTTGATATATTATTATAACCTTGATAAAGAGTTTTATTAATACATTTTTGGTATTGAATATATTTTATGTTTGGAGATAACACTGGTGACATTGATAAATCATACAAACAATTATAGCAGTTAGTTATCTCATTATCTAGTAATTCACTTTTATTTTTTATATCTAACCTATGAAAAACAATAGGCTTATTACACTTTGGACAAGAATCTTGTAAAAAAGAATTACATTTTAAACACACTATAGAAGAAGATAGTCTCCACTCTTTTTTAAAGTATTTTCTTTCTTTCAGACACCTCGGGCAAAACAATAACCCTTTTCTTTTTCTATACCTATGATAAATCCCTAGTGGTAATATTCCTTTACTTTTTCCTGAAGTATTAACTTTTTCAAAAAGATAACCTTCATAAGAATTTAAAAAAAGAGATTTAATTCTTTTTTCATTTAAAGGAGTATGAAGAACAAGCTTCTTAATCAATTTTTTTGAGTAGTACATATCACTATCTCTATTCCAAATAGGAATAGCCCCCAACTTCTCTTTACTGAATGAATATGTTTTTATTTTATGATTTCCAGCAAGCCTAAAAAACCAACTAGAAAACAATTCATCTTGATAAGGAGGGATATACCCAGGCCAAATTTCTTTTGATAATGATTTTATGTAGACCATGTGTGAATGTTTTATCGTCTAACATCAATAATAAATCATATTAATAAACTCATAACATTAGAATACCAATTCCTTTTTTCTATACTTATCAGTAATTTCAGTTGTAAGAAATCTAAAATTTAGAACCCTTTTTGGGTTAATATAATAAATTTTTGCTTAGTTCCTGGTTCAGAATATGGGGACTCTAAAGCCTTTTCTTCTACTTTAATTTCCGTTAAGGGAATAGATAAAAAAGAACCATTTTTATCAATGTTTAATGAAACAAATAAACCTTTCGGCATTTTTTCTAACTCTTCTATTAATTTTTGTACAGTTGTCATAATTAAATATTTATTTTTAAAATATTAACACCATCGGACCAAATTCCACAAAGTTTAAACTTTTGATTTACAGAACATGCTATGGCTAATTCTAACTTATTTTCTTTATCTAAATAGTCTTTTATAAAGTCTTGAAAGTCTTTTTCTCTTTTTGGAACTATAGTCACTTTATAAACAATCCCTTTTTCCTCTATAACATTTCCTACAATGTTTTTTCTTTTCTTTATTTCTTCTAAAGTCATTTTATTCTGTTTTACTAATTTTTATTTTATAATCTTATTTCTAAGTAAGAATGTTGTTAAGCCTTGCCTACTCTTTACATTGAATTTTTTAAACATTGCTCCTCTATAGCCATCAATCGTTTTTTCACTTAAATACATTTTATCAGCTATTTGGCTATAAGTAAGATCAGTTGGCACATAATTTAAAAATTCTCGTTCACGCTCGGAAACACCAGCTAAAAGCCCTACTTTTATGTAACCAGAGCTATCAATATTACCTATATTATTCGCCATAATTTCCGCAGCGAAATTTGGAAAGAAATTATTCCCTGAAATAACCGTTTCTAGTGCATTATGCATATCTTCTACTTCAAGGTCTTTAGATAAATAACCATTAACCCCTTCACGTATCATTTTGATAACAGCTTCTTCATTCTCAAACATAGTTACAACTATTATCTTCATTTCTTTATAGTTTTGCTTCACCCAAGAAACTGTATCATACCCGTCCATTTCAGGCATATCTATATCTAAAAAAACAATATCCGGCACCCCTACTAGTCTTAGTTTTTGTTGTAAATCCACTCCATTCTCTGCTTCAAATAATATTTGATATCTATTATCTTGATTTCTCAGATTTATTAGCTTTTCCAACCCTTTTCTAAAAAGATTATGATCATCAACAATAGATATTTTTACTTTCGGGTAATTTTCTTCTTTAATTATCATTTTATGCTTATCTAGATATTAATAAAGAAACTTTAGTTCCATAATTTATTTTACTAACTATATTTACATTAGCATTTATAACTTTAGCTCTTTTTTCAATATTTAAAAGTCCTGTGCTACTATTTTTTTCTCTGTTTTTCTTAACCGAATCTATATCAAATCCAATACCATTATCTTCTATAGCTAATTTAATAGAATCGTTATCATAGTCTAAATTAACATTCATTTCACTTGCTTGTGCGTAACGTATAACGTTATTAATTACTTCCTGACAAAGACGAAATAAAATTATCTCTTTTTCTGGACCTAAACTAAAAGCATTCCCTTTAACATTAAAATTTACAGGGTACTTTATTGTTTTAGAGACTCTATTTAACTCATTTTTTAGAGCTTTCTCAAAACCTACTTTCATTATATAATCAGTATTTAAAGCTGTGCTAATGGATTTTAATTCAGATAAGAGTGATTTGGCTAGAGCCTTAGTTTCAATAACAATTTCCTTTTCTTCGGTTTTATGTAATAACTCTGATAAATTAATATTAATTAACGATGCTAATTGACCTATGTTAGAATGTAACTCCTTAGAAATATGATCTAATGTTTGCTCTTGAATTTGAATTTTAGAGTTTAATAAAATTTTATTAAATGACTCCTTTAATTCAAATACTTCCTGCTGATGTGAGTAACGTTTTCGTTGATATTTAAATAGAAAATATATAACTACTCCACAAAAAAACAAGAGCAAAACTGTTGACACTAATATTGTAAGCATTATTTCTGATTCTGATGTAAACATAAAAAGCCTATTAAATACATTGAATACATTACTATATTCAAAGTGTCGTTTATAAATAAAAAAGAGTTTAGATAAGAAGATGAAGTAGTTATTAATTTATTAAATAGAATAAAAAATGGAAGTGTTCCTGTATAGTATATAAATCCTCCTAAACAAATCCAAAATTCTGGTTTGATAGACAATTTAATAATCTTAGTTTCCTCCAATATTTGTTTAAAATAGGCAACAGATATAACTACTAAAATTATACTAGATAAAATAATAGTATAACTATTTACATAAAAAGGAGTTTGTACAAAAACATAGTTGAGTGTAAAAAACAATATAAATGGTATTATTGACCATTTTATCATTTGCTTTAACTGAGGAGTTTCTATTATGAAATATATAAAAAGCAAAGTAAAAACATGTCTAAAAGACAAAAAAGCGTTATAAATCCACAAATTAGACCGACTATAATTCCAATACTTCGTTTGATGAAGTTCCAATTTCCATGAAATAGCAAACAATTCAACTAAGATAGTCAGTAGTAAAAGGATTGAAAATAGTCTGAAATATATTTCTTTATTCCATATAAAGCTTCTAACGCTTACTATTGCGCTTAAAACCACAGGTACTAAATAGATATACTCATAATTAACCAACCCCTTCACTCTGACAATATACATAATAAATTAAATTTATCTTAAATTAATTTCCTTCCTCTATGTCTTCTTCACACCTTGGAGGGCAAGGTGAACCAAAATTAAAATCTCTTTTAATTACATTTGAATCAGAATCACTAGTAGATCGATCTGATTTCGAGCGCTCCTCAAAATCTAATTCTTCTTCAAGAAAAATATTTTCTCTTTTTTGAAACTCTCCTTCTTTTTTAACTCTTGTAACATTCATCACTAAACATAATTGTCCCTCAAAAGGGTGTTCTTTCTCATATGCTCCAAAGTGCAATCTAATTCCATCACCTCCTGCATGGTCTATTTCTTCTAACAACTTGGAAATGTGTTCTCTTGAATACCATACGCTTTGAGTATCTTTCTTACCTAACTGTTTACATAAAACAGGATACTTTTGTTGTTTAAAATTTTCTTTTCTTTCTTCGGTAACCCTTTTCCCTATAAAAAAGAAAGGTAGTTTCTTAAGTGAGTCTTTCATCTAATATGTTTTTAATTAAATTAATAGCAAGCCCTCTTGCCTGATTTTGATACAAAAAAAGTTTAAAAAACACACATAAAATAACCCACAACTAAAATCTATGAATAATCCTTTTTCTTAAATAGGAGATCTCCTATTTCTAATAGGTTTTTACCAAAAAGCAATTAGTGAATCTTTGTAACAATAATTTAAAAAAATATAAAATGGCAAATCCAAGAGCATTTATCAGTTTCGATTTTGACCATAATAAATCCTACAGAGATTTATTTGTTGGTCAAATAAAAAACAGTAAAACTCCATTTGAAATTCAGGACTGGTCTTCTAAAACACGACTACCTCAAAAAGATTGGGAAAAACTCATTAATCAGAAAATTAACAAATGTAATATGTTAATTGTACTTGTTGGTAAAAATACACATATGGCTACGGGAGTAAAAAAGGAAATTTTATTTTCTCATAATAATAATGTCCCTGTTTTTGGCGTGTACATAGATGGAGCAAACTCAACCACAAAAATTCCTTCTTTCTTACAAAGAAACAGAACAATTAGTTGGAATTGGGACAAAATATCTGCAGCTATTAATCAATGTATGACGGAAGGTAAAAACAAGTAGAATTATGGGACTTTATACAAGTAATTACTTAAAGAATCTAGCTTATAACAAAAAAATGGTTCTTAATGAAGAGCTAAGGTTTTTTTCAGCTAAAGCTATTAACAAAGCGGAAAAATTTGATATTTTTTTATCTCACAGCTTTTTAGATAAAGATGAAGTACTTGGTATATATCATGAATTAAAAAATAAAGGTTACAAAGTATATGTCGATTGGATTGTAGACAGTCATTTAGACAGAAATAAAGTAACAAGAGAAAGTGCTGAACTAATTAGATGTAGACTTAAACATTCTAAATCCTTATTACTTGCAATCTCTTCAAAGGTAGCTATGTCAAAATGGATTCCATGGGAGTTAGGTTATGTAGACGGCAATACAAATAAGTGTGCCATCTTTCCTGTTGCAAAAGGGGCTTATAATGAAAATACTTTTAATCGCTCAGAATACTTAATGTTGTATCCATATATTAAGGAAGCATCATTAAATGGCTTACACAATCGCATTTATGCTGTGGAGTCTTCAAATACTTATGTTGAATTTGATCGTTGGGTCAAATATGATAAAAAGCCTGAATATAATTTTGCAAATATTGATATATTATGATTAGAAAAGCACTAATTGTTGGTGTGGATTTTTATGAAAAAGCTCCACAACTATACGGATGTGTAAATGATGCTCATTCAATAGAAGCTGTATTAGAAAGAGATAGTGATGGGACTAAAAATTTTCAAACCAAACTAATAACTGTCAATGGACCTGACTCTAAGTTGACTAGGAAAGATCTGAAAGATAATATTAAAGAATTATTTCATGGTAATCCCAGTGCTGCTCTTTTCTATTTTGCTGGTCACGGGGGGTATGATAAAACTACAGGAGGTTATTTATTAACCTCAGAAAGTGAACATGGAGATTCTGGGGTTCCAATGTCTGAGTTATTAAACATAGCACATGAGTCTAAAGCACAAAACAAAATAATAATTTTAGATTGTTGTCATGCTGGTGCTGCTGGTGAGTTTTCTATTAACCAAGATTTAACTATGTTATCTGATGGTATGACTATTTTAACAGCTACAAGTGCTGATCAATATGCTAAAGAAAAAAATGGGACTGGGGTGTTCACAAATCTATTAGTTGATGCTTTATATGGAAGCGCAGCTAATTTACTTGGGCAAGTAACTCTAGGAAGTGCATATGCACATATAGATCAAGGAATTGGTGATTGGGGACAAAGACCTATTTTCAGAACTAATGTTAAAAAGTTCATGCCTCTTAGAGTTGCTAACGCACCAATTCCATTGTCTGATCTTAAAATGTTAACAAATTTATTTCCTAAAAAAGGGGAAGATTATCAACTTGACCCAACCTATGAACCTGAACGTAATTCAGAACAAAAATCTCTCTATCCTGATCCAATAGAAGAAAACACTTTGAAATTTGAAATACTACAAAAGTATAATCGCGTTAATCTAGTCGTCCCTGTAGATGCTCCTCATATGTGGCATGCTGCAATGTGCTCGAAATCTTGCAAGCTTACAGCTTTAGGAGAACGTTATTGGGATTTAGTTAAAAATAGATACATATAGCTCTATGAGTCAAAATAATAAGTCTCCAATTAATACGACTGCATTTATTTTAGGAGCCCTTGCAATAGGAACTATCATATACGATATTTTTAAGCCTTCAACTGCTAAATCAAAAATAAAGCATAGAGGTAAAGCAAGAGTATTTATCAGCTTTGCTAAAGATGATGAAATCTACAGAGATTATTTAGTAAAACAAGCTAAAAGTAATCGTTCACCTTTCAGTTTCTTTGATATGTCAGTGAAAAAACCTTGGCCTGAAGATATTTGGAAAAAGAAATGTAGAACCAAAATAAAAGGATGTGATGGGGTTATAGTTCTTTTAAGTGGGAAAACATGGAATTCTTCTGGTGCTCGTTGGGAAATTAAATGTGCTAAAGAGGAAAATATTCCAGTAGTTGGAATGCATATCTTCAAAAATAACATTAAATCAATTATTCCTGAATTAGAAAATGCAAAAGTTATTCCTTGGGATTGGAAGGAACTAGAAAATATAATTAGTAAATTTTAAAATTTTGATGGGTTCAGAACAATACATAAATGAAAGACTAAATAACCAAATTGATTGGCACGACAAAAAAAGTTACCATAATAAAAAACTTTTTTACACATTTCATGTTTTAGAGGTTTTTCTTGCTTTATTAATTCCTTTTTTAAACAGCATAACAGATGAGAAATCCTTATGGTCATATAAAATAATCAGCTTTATAAGTTTAACTATTGCCATAATATCAACTATACTTTCATTATCAAAATTTCAAACTAATTGGGTTCAATATAGGTTAATATCAGAGACCTTGAAATCTGAAAAATTTTTATACCTAACTAAATCTCCTCCTTATAACCAAGGTGAAGCATATAACACTTTAGTTAAGCGAATAGAGGGAATTATTTTAAAGGAAAATTCCAAATGGTTCAGTTCACAAAGTTTTAAACAAAAAAAGAATCTTAAACTATAAAAAATGATTAAAATCAAATCAATAAAACCAGGCCCAAAACCTAAAAAAAGAGATAATACACCAGATAGGAGGAGAAGAGTTACACCTCCAAACAAACCTAAGCACCCTGACTTAAAACCTCACATACATAAACCTGGAGATTAACTATTTATAAATAATTTTCATTTTGATACTACTAAAAATCAAAATGAAAATTATTTACAATATAAAATTATACAGATACAATAAACCTTTATTTTAAAGCACCTTATATGTTATAACCTATAAATAGCCTTTTTTCTATCAGAAGGAGATGTATAGTCTATACTATCTATAATGTTTTTTGTTATTTTTTCTACACCTGTCTCTATAGCTAAAATTGCACTTAATTCCAAAACTTTAGATATTTCTCCTATTAATCCCTCACTTTTTGCTAATATTTTCTTTGCCATTGAAGTTTCGTATAAAAAAGACTCTTCTTTAAGAGGCATCACTCTTTCAAAGCTTGCTAAAAGCCTTAAATAATCTTCATTAAAATTCCATTTTGAAAGAACTTTTGGTTCAAACCTATTAGCTAATTGATTATCTGTTTGAATTGCATTAAAAGCATCTCTTGTTCCTGAAAAAACTAATGATATTTCAAGTTCATTAGACATATGCCTAATAGCATTTAAAAACATTCTCTGTTTACTTATTGTTCCTGCCAATACATGATGGATTTCATCAATAATAAGGAGTCTTATATTTAGCTTCTTAATTAAGTGAAACGTCCTTCTTTGTCTTGGTTCTATTTTTTCCGAAGACTTATATGGTGCAAACATAGCCTCTAGTATAGCACTATAAAACCTCTTTATATCAGGCTCTGGTGGGGCTTGAACATATAAAACTGGCACAAACAACTCTCCTGTTTCTTCATCTGAATATGGTTGGTTTTTGCTAAGGTATTTCTTTAAAAGAGCTGTCTTTCCATTATTTGAATTTCCAACTAATAAAACATTTGGCATCCTGTGAGTCATAGGATAATCTCGTAATTCATCTAACTTTTTTATTATAGACTTAGCAATAGGATATCCTATCCATTTAGGTTTCCTAGTATATAATAAACGTTCTTTATCAGAAGCTTCTTTTACAAACTCAGATGTACTTTTAATTAAATGTTTCATCTTCTATATCTTCAAAAGGTTCTATTCTTTTTGTTATTTCAACTTTTTCACCCTTCTTCCCAACTCTCTTTTTTATTTCAGGTTCTATTTTACTTTTCAATTGCTTTTTTATTATTCGATGAGTATTCTTTCTCAAGCTTTTAGTACTTTTTATTGAATTTAACTCAATCTCTTCCATTTCTTTATATCCATTAAATATTGATTCTTCATCTATTTTTACGGCATTATCTTTAAGTTTTTTAATAACACTTCTATACTCCCAAATACTAATGGCTGGCTTAGAAGTATCTCTATACGGAATTTCAAAATAATCATTCAACTCAGGATCATAAAAATAAATAACACTAATATCCCTAGGGTCCCTTTTAAAAATAAACTTTCTTTTTTTTACATATGGGTCTGTTAATGATTTTGCATTAATATACCTTCTCAACACTTCATCATAGTATGTAATATGATCTATTAAAACACCATATTCTTGCACTGTTCTTTCAATCATTGGCATAAAATCTAATTGAACTCTTCTTTCATCAAAGATTCTTGGAGGCATTCCTGTTCCTGGACTTTTAGACGACCCTAATATCCCTTCTTTGAACTTTTCCAAGGGTGACATATTAATGGACGAATGAAGTCTTTTATGGTATACTTTTGTTATATATATAGTTAACCATTTCTCTAGCTCGTTTAATGTGAAAGATGATTTTTTCTTAGAGTCATAATTCTCTCTGTCGGAAACTTTAGAAAAAGTGGTACCAGGCAAATCATGAATCTCTTCTGATATCGTTTTCAGCGCCCTTTCTACATGTCCTCCCCAGTTAGGAGTTCCAGGAGGGCGGTACTCTATTGATATTCCATAATTCTGGCATGCTCTTCTCAATGTTTTTCCTCTAAACTCTTTTGCATTATCTAAATGAATTGTTTTCATAACTCCCCAACATGGCCATTGTTCATTTACTCCAGTTTTTTCCATCCAAATATCCTTTGGAAGTATAGCATGAGATATACATAAACCTGTTCCTATTTCACCAGGGGGGTCAAAAGACAAATAAAAACCAAGTATCATTCTACTAAACACATCTACAGCTAAAGTAATGTAAGGTCTTTCAAATGGATTTCTTAAATGTTCATCAACTAATATAATATCCAATAAAGTATGATCAATTTGCACTACTGATAAGGGGAAGTCTGCTCCTGGAAAGTTTCCTTTAATTGGATGATATTTATCTCTAGCTTTCGAAAACCCATATCTTCTTCTTAGTTTTTCTTCTTCGGATAGATTTTTTATTCTATTTCTAACAGTGTTTTCATGTGGAGGCTCTATTTTTAACTTCAAACAATCTTTCACTATTTCCCTCATCAATCTTTTAATAGATCTTTTTGAAGGTGTTAAATAAACACTTTCTATCTTTGAATTAATAATATCTTCAAGTGACTTACTTAATCTTCCTTTAAACTTCCCATTTAAATTTCTTTTCCTAGCTAAAGAAGAAATCAATCCTGAATCATCATATAATTTTAACCATCTATATATAGTAGTATAGTGTACTGAAGACTGTTTTGCTATCCTACTTACTTCCTTTAGTGTTCTTTTTGTATTAATTAAAGGCTCTATAATTTTATACCTTCTATTTGCCAGCGCCCACTCCTTTTCCGATAATATGTCTGAGCCTAAATCTCTTTTAAGAATAACTTCTTCTGAAAAAACTTTTAATTCTGATATATCTACAGTATAGATAATATTCTCTTTCAAAATCTTAATGGAAACCTTATTTAAGTCTATCACTTTTACTATCAAAGCTTCTTGATTCTTATACAATACTTTTTCTCCAACGTTAATAACTAATCTATCCATAAAATGGTGTTCATATTTATTAATTTATTCATATTACACGAAACATAACCTGATGACAACAAAAACCATGTCAAATACAACAATTCAGCTTTCTTAAAATCATCTTTTGTTAGCTCCATTATTTGATTTGGTGTTACTTTTTCTTTTTCTTCAAATAAATATAGAATTAAATCTATATCTGTCCAGTTAATTACACTATTATTAAACCTATATTTCCACAGAAATTTACAGTTTTTTAAATACTCTGTTCTGATTTCATTTTCAGTTACAACTTCAAACTTTAAATTATTTTCAAAACAAAATTTTCTTGCTGCTTCAAACTTACATTTAAGGATGTCTCTTTTTTCAAATAACTCTTTTTGATATTTTACTTCGACAACCCTTCCGTTAATCTCAGAGTCTAATTCTTGGACAAAAAAATCAGGTATGTACTTTCTTCCTCTTTTTCCTTCTTTGTAGTTAATTATCATAGGTTGTTCTAAATAACACTTAATGTTCGGTTGAAATTCCAATAAAATAGAATAATCACGTTCTAATGAAGACTCAAACTGTATTATTGAATTATTCTTTTGGCTTGTTATTTGACCTGACAATGAGAACTTTTTTAATTTAATTTCTCGCACTCTTCTTGAATTCATTATTAAATTCTGTTGTATTTTGCGAGTAATCAATTTCATATAAAGTATTATATTTGTATAAACTGTTGTTGAATTTACAAAAAAATACATTCATATTATCAATTACTCTTGGGTTTGACAGGCGGACAATATCCTCAACCTGGAGAAATCTCTTTAGCGCATAACGGAGTCCTTTTTTTAGATGAACTTCCCGAATTTAAACGAACAGTATTAGAAGTAATGCGTCAACCTCTAGAAGACAGAGAAGTTACTATTTCTAGAGCTCGTTTTACAGTAAACTATCCAAGTAGTTTTATGTTAGTGGCAAGCATGAACCCTAGTCCATCTGGATATTTTAATAACTCTGACGCTCCTATTACCTCCTCTCCTGCAGAAATGCAGCGTTATTTAAGCAAAATTTCTGGTCCGCTATTAGATCGAATAGATATTCATATAGAAGTAACTCCTGTACCTTTTGAAAAACTTTCTGAAGAACGTAAAGGAGAAAGTAGTGTAGATATTAGAAACCGTGTTACTAAAGCTCGAGAACTACAAACAGAACGATTTAAAAACTTTGACAACATTCATTACAACGCTCAAATGAACGTAAAACAAATACGTCAATTCTGTAAAATTTCAGAAGAAAGCAAACAACTTTTAAAAATAGCTATGGAGAAACTAAACCTTTCTGCTAGAGCCTATGACAGGATTTTAAAGGTATCTCGAACCATTGCAGATTTAGCAGATTCAAAAGATATTCAATCAGAGCATATTACTGAAGCTATTCAATACCGTAGTTTAGATAGAGAGGGCTGGTTAAACTAACATGAGAAAAAAAGAAGCATATTGTAAAATAATAGATGAAAACAATATACGAAGAAACCCTACTTGGTTCTTTAATGTTTTAATTGCTTTTGATCAATTAGGAAATGCTTTAGCTAAAGGAAACCCCGATAATACCATTTCTGCTCGTATTGGTTTTTTTATGCATCATGAAGAAGGTAATCCTTCTAACTTTTGGAAACTATTAGAAAATGTGGTTAACTTTACTTTTGAGCCAATAGATGGTATTGAACATTGTTTTGTAGCCTATTGCCATGATAAAAATGAGATCTATCAAAAAGCCGATTGGGTTTCTAAAATAATACTCTTCATTTTTGTCGTTATATTTTGCCTTTCCTTTCTCATTCTTATTATTCGTATAGTCGCTTTTCTTTTTCCTAAAGTAAAATACCAATACCAAAGAAATGGTGAAGTTATTTCACTTGAAATTATAAATACTATTAGAAAAGAGCATTGTGTGGACGATTAATATTTTTTTAACACTTGTTCTTTGAATAATATTTATAAATTTACACACCACTATAAAAAATTTTTATAAATGAAAAAATTTATCTATTCATCGCTTTTAGCGCTATCTATCGTTGCATGTAGCAAAGAATCAAAAGATTACGTTACTTTT
Source organism: Tenacibaculum aestuarii (assembly GCF_964510395.1). Classification (NCBI taxonomy): domain Bacteria; kingdom Pseudomonadati; phylum Bacteroidota; class Flavobacteriia; order Flavobacteriales; family Flavobacteriaceae; genus Tenacibaculum; species Tenacibaculum aestuarii. The sequence continues at coordinate 310,179 of NZ_CAZEFY010000001.1, read as the reverse complement.
TCTGGAAAAATAACAAATAAAAATTCAGATTCTGTTGTAATATCTAACCCTCAATTTAAATTCAACAGAGTAATAAAAGTTGATGAAAATGGTGTATTTAAAGATACTATGAATGTAAAAGATGGCTTTTACAGACTTTTTGATGGTAAAGAATATGCTACTTTATACTTAAAAAACGGGGCTGATATTAACATGACTCTTGATACTAATGAGTTTGATGAAACTATCACTTTTACAGGAGAAGGTTCTAAAGAAAGTGCTTTCATCGCTAAATCTTCTGTAGAGCAAGAAGCTTTATTTGGAGATAAAGAATTAATGGATTTACCAGAATTAGACTTTAGAGCTAAAGTTTCTGATTTTGTTGATGGATTTAACAAAAGAGTAGACGAAGCTGCTTTAGATTCTACTTTTGCTGCAAATCAAAAACAAAGTATTACTGGTTTAGAAAAATACTTAACTAAAGTATATAACGACAAACAGTACCTAGCAAAAAACTTGGCTAAAGGAATGGAATCTCCTAAGTTTGTAAATTACGAAAATCACAAAGGAGGTACTACATCTTTAGATGATTTAAAAGGTAAATATGTTTACATTGACATGTGGGCTACTTGGTGTCAACCTTGTAAAAATGAAATTCCTTTTTTAAAACAAGTTGAAGAAAAATTTCAAAACAAGAACATTGAATTTGTAAGTATTTCTGTTGATCAGAAAAAAGATTATGAAGCTTGGAGAAAAATGGTTGAAGAAAAAGAATTAGTAGGAGTACAATTATTTGCTGATAATAACTGGAATTCAAAATTTGTTCAAGATTATAAAGTTACAGGAATTCCTCGTTTTGTTTTGATTGATCCTCAAGGAAATATTGTAGATTCGGATGCTCCTAGACCTTCTAATCCTAAGTTAATTGAGTTATTTGAATCATTAAACATCTAAGTCTTAAAAGACATTTATAACTTAAAAAGCCTGCAAAATTTGCAGGCTTTTTTATTACTCTGCTATTCTTCTTTAGATTTATTAAAAATAACTATATTTGCCGAATGAATTTTTTCGTAGAAGATATATCATTTAAAATTTCTTATAGTGGCAGAAACTGTTACCAGCTAGATTTAGGCTATAAAGTAATAGACTTTACTTTTTGTCAATTACTAGCTTTTAGAAAAAAAGTCTTAGAATATGCTTCTTACGAATCATTAGAAAACATCATTAACGGTGATAATTTCGTACTCCTTTTCGTTGCTGACAATCAACATGTTTTATTCTTAGAAGTACCTCAAATTATTGAGTTAAGAGAGTTATTACTATCTGTTTTTAAGCAAAAAACTCTTTACTAAGACTAGCTTTAAATTAGCTCCTCTTTTCTTTTTAACGTCTTATAATCTGTATCTTTATAGTATTAAAACTAAACAAAATATTATGGAAACAGCAATAAGAAGAGACATGATTTTAGATGTGGAAGTAGTTGATTTGCTAAACCACCAAATTATGATGGAGCAATATGCTTCTTCTAAATACTTAGCTATGGCATCTTGGTGCGACCAAAGAGAGCTTAGAAATAGTGCTACTTATTTTTATAAGCAAGCTGAAGAAGAAAGAGCTCACATGATGAAGATTTTTAAATTTGTAAACGATAATGGTGGTAGTGCCATCTCTCCTACTGTAACAGAAGTAGCACATGAATTTGAAAGCTTACGAGCTATTTTCGAGGCTTCTTTGGATGCAGAAATAGAAGTTACTAAATCAATTCATAACGTATTTAAAACTGCAAGAAAAGTAGGTGATTTCACTTCTGAAATCTTTTTACAATGGTTTGTTACGGAACAAGCCGAAGAAGAAGAAAAAGTAAGAGATATTTTAGACTTAATCGATTTAATGGAAGATATGCCATTAAAAATGATTGATGAGCGTATTCCTACCGAATAAAACTTTTATAAACAGTATAAAAAAATCCCGCAACAATGTTGCGGGATTTTTTATTTCTTGATTCTAAAAATCTTAAATCTATAAACTAGTATCTATAATGTTCAGGCTTAAATGGTCCTTCAACAGTTACACCAATATATTTCGCTTGGTCTTCACGTAACTCAGTTAACTCAACACCAATCTTCGCTAAGTGTAATTTTGCTACTTTTTCATCTAAGTGTTTTGGTAACATATACACATCATTCTCATACTTATCAGCATGCTTCCATAATTCGATTTGCGCTAAGGTTTGGTTTGTAAATGAGTTAGACATTACAAAACTTGGGTGACCAGTAGCACAACCTAAGTTTACTAAACGTCCTTCTGCTAAAACAATAATATCATTTCCTTTAACAGTATACTTATCAACTTGAGGCTTAATTTCAACCTTAGTATCTCCGTAAGTTTCATTTAACCAAGTCATTTGGATCTCGTTATCGAAGTGACCGATGTTACAAACGATAGTCTTATCTTTCATCGCTTCAAAGTGCTCTGAACGAACGATATCTTTGTTACCAGTAGTAGTAATTACGATATCTGCCTTACCTACAACAGTTTCTAATTTCTTTACTTCAAAACCGTCCATTGCAGCTTGTAATGCACAAATAGGATCGATTTCAGTAACAGTAACGATAGAACCTGCTCCACGGAAAGATGCCGCAGTACCTTTACCTACATCACCATAACCACAAACTACAACTCTTTTACCTGCTAACATTACATCTGTAGCACGACGAATCGCGTCTACTGCAGATTCTTTACATCCGTATTTGTTATCAAATTTCGATTTTGTAACCGAGTCATTTACGTTAATTGCTGGCATTGGTAACGTTCCGTTCTTTACACGTTCGTATAAACGGTGAACACCAGTAGTCGTTTCTTCTGATAAACCTTTAATTCCAGGAGCTAACTCAGGGTATTTATCTAATACCATGTTTGTTAAATCTCCACCATCATCTAAAATCATGTTTAATGGCTTACGATCTTCACCAAAGAATAAGGTTTGCTCGATACACCAATCAAACTCTTCTTCATTCATTCCTTTCCAAGCATATACAGGAGTTCCTGCAGCTGCAATTGCCGCAGCAGCTTGATCTTGCGTAGAGAAAATATTACAAGAACTCCAAGTAACCTCAGCACCTAAAGCTTGTAGTGTTTCAATTAAAACCGCAGTTTGAATCGTCATGTGTAAACATCCTGCAATTCTTGCACCTTTTAAAGGTTGCTCCTCTTTGTATTCTTCACGTAAACTCATTAACCCAGGCATTTCTGCCTCTGCCAATTCAATCTCTTTTCTTCCCCAATCGGCTAAAGAAATATCTTTAACTTTGTAAGGAACATATGTAACGGTTTTTGTGCTCATATTTTTGTATATTTATATATCTTAAAATTGAGTCGCAAAATTACGAAATAACTTTCTAAAATATGCCTCTTTACAAAACATTAACGGTAAACAACCACGCTAAAGCGTTGATTTGGAAGATAGATGAACCTTTTGAAGAACTTTCTAAAGGGGTATTTCTTACCGATGAAAATCAGCAGCGAGTAAATGGTATGAAATCTGATTTACATCAAAGAGGTTTTTTAAGTGTGCGCCATTTACTAAAGGAAATTGGTTATACTGATAATGATTTGGTGTATGATGAGTATGGAAAACCACATTTAAAAGATGGAAATTTTATTTCGATAACGCATTCATTCATCTTTTCGGCTATCATTATTTCTACAGAACAACCTGTTGGTATTGATATTGAAATGCAGCGTGATAAAATTGTAAAAATTGCCCATAAGTTCACTCCTATTGAAGAATACAAATCAATCGCTAATCACGAAGCTTTGGTAAGTAAATTAACCATTGTTTGGGGAGCTAAAGAAAGTTTGTATAAAATCTACGGTAAGAAAAAACTGTTGTTTTTAGATAACATCTATATTGAAGATTTCTCTTTCGACACCAATGAAACTACGGGTAAAATTTTATATGAAGGTGAAACTTCTGATTATGATATTCGCTTCTTAGAAATGGAAGGATTTACTTGTGTATATGCATACTAAGGAACTATTCTATTAAAACACCTTAAACAATTTTGAAACTTTGTAACTTTGTTTCTTTTCAATAAAAAGAACAAATGAAAATCTCTGTAGAACTTACCCTAAGTCCACTTCAAAACGAATTTGAAGAACCTATTATCAATTTTATTAAAAAGCTACGCGCTTCAGGTTTAACGGTGTTAGAAAATCCGTTAAGTACTCAGGTGTACGGGGATTATGACACAGTAATGGGTTTAATTACTTCTGAATTAAAAAACACATTTGAATTGATAGATAACGGATTGCTATTTATGAAAATCGTAAAAACGGATCGTAGCGATTATGAACCAACTTTTTGATTTCCTTTTTGGTCAATATGCCGAATATAACCCAATTGATATTTGGCTAGAAATTATTGCCGTAATTTTTGGTTTTTTATCCGTTTGGTATTCTAAACAGAATAAAATTTGGGTGTTCCCTACGGGAATGGTTAGCACCGCAATTTTTGTTTATTTATTACTAAAATGGGGCTTATTAGGCGACATGATGATTAATGGGTACTATTTTAGTATGAGTGTATACGGTTGGTATATCTGGACACGTAAAGTAGATGCCTCTCACGTTACACCAATTTCTAGAACCACACCCAAAGAGAAAAAAATAAGCATCGCTATTTTTTTAGCAACCCTACTTTTTGTGTATGTTGTGTACACAAGTTTCGACAAATGGACTAACTGGACTGCCTATGTTGATACCGTTACCACAGCTATTTTCTTTGTGGGAATGTGGCTCATGGCAAAACGAAAAATAGAGAACTGGATTTATTGGATTATCGGAGATATCATTTCCGTTCCTTTATACTTTTATAAAGGGTTTACCTTTACCAGTTTTCAATATTTAATTTTTACTTTTATAGCAATTGCAGGATATTTAGCATGGAAAAAGCGCTTAAACAACAACCTATCAACCTTGTAAAGGTAGTATTATTTGGACCTGAAAGTACGGGAAAAACCACACTTTCTGGTCAGTTAGCACGTCATTACAATACGGTTTGGGCTCCCGAATTTGCACGTGAATATTTACAAGACAAGTGGAATAACGAACGTAAAACCTGTGAACAAAGCGATTTAATTCCGATTGCTGAAGGACAAATGGGTTTGGAAAACGAATTGGCTAGAAAAGCAGATAAAGTCTTGGTTTGTGACACCGATTTGTTAGAAACCAAAGTATATTCTGAAGAATATTACGGTGGATTCGTAGATCCTAAGCTAGATGAAGCGGCTATTGAAAACACCTACGATGTTTATTTCTTAACCTACATTGATACACCTTGGGAGGCCGATGATTTACGCGACAGACCCGAGCAACGATTGGAAATGTTTAAAGCCTTTGAAAATGCGTTGAAAAAGTACAACCGTCCGTATGTATTATTAAAAGGAGATAAAGAAACCCGATTGAAAAAAGCTGTAGCTGTGATTGACGAATTATTAGCTAAAAAAGAAAACTTGTATTCTTTTTCGGATACCCTTACCGATGTAGACATGCATTTTATGCATCAATCACCCGATGCTCCCAATTACGATTTGTAAGCATTGCTAAACGTCATTTCGAAAGACGAAGGAAGAGGAATCTCATCAATAAGAGTAATTACTACCCTTTAAAACTCCTAACACTCGACTTTGAGATTTAGCTCCGCTGAACCTTACGGTTTCTCAGTCGCACACTCCTTCGAAATGACGTACGTTTTGTCATTTCGAGCAGAGGGAGAAATCTCACCAATAAGAGTCACTTCGATTATTAAGCCCTCTATACAAACAACAACAGATTCCCTATATTTGAGGTACTCATTGAAAACCATGAACAAAGAACAACTTCTTAAAGAACTTACTTTTAAAGCTGTACGAAGCTCAGGTGCAGGCGGACAGCATGTAAACAAAGTTTCCTCTAAAGTAGAACTGACGTTTGCAATTGAAAATTCTGAAGGGCTCACCGAAGAGGAAAAAGAATTGTTGCTTAAAAACCTAGACAGCAGATTATCTAAAGACAATACATTAACCCTAAGTTCTCAAGAAAGTCGTTCACAACACCGCAATAAAGAACTCGTTATTGAACGCTTTTTTAACTTAGTAGAACAAGCTTTAGTAGTACCTAAAGTACGTAAGGCTACCAAACCTAAAAAAGCAGCGATTGCCAAACGTTTAGACGAAAAAAAACAACATGCTGAAAAAAAAGAAAACCGAAAAAAGTTTCGGTTTTAGCGTAGTTTGGTATTTAATTTTGCTAGTACGCACCAGACTGAAAATCCTCGAGGATTTTCAGAAGTAAGCGAGAACATGCAATTACTTATAGGAGATGTTGTTAACGATAGGCATTTTAGTCGATCGTTGTTAATTTTATCATTTCGTTTATTATAATTTCAACATCTTGTTTTGTGGTTCTCCAATTTACAAAAAGATGCTCTAATTCCTTTTTTACCATTATAAACTGTTGGTGTCATAAATACCTTTTCTGTATCGTTTAATTTTATTAAAAAATCCAATACTTTATCTTGATTTTCCGTACCACTCAATGTAAAACAAATATTATTCAATCTTACAGGTGCCAATAACTCAAAAACCTTGCTTCTGTCGATGAATTGTCCTAAAATATTTGCCATTTCAATGGAGTTTTCTACAATGTCTTGATAACCTCTCTTTCCATATGCTTTTAATGAAAACCAAGCGGGAAGGGCTTTTAATCTCCTTGAGTTTTCAGGTAAAAAGTTTAAATAGTTAAAATTGTCAAGCGGGTTTCCCAAATAAGGGGCGTTGGAATTTTGAAATGTTTCAGTTTGCAGAACTTTATGTTGTTCTTTTACAAAAAAGACGGCACTTTCATAAGGAACATTTAACCATTTATGACAATCAATCGTTATACTGTCCGCATTTTCCCAGCCGCTTATCAAATGTCTATATTTTGGAGAACAGGCTGCAAATGCTCCGAAAGCCCCATCAATATGCCACCAAAAGTTATGCTTCTCTTTTAATTCTGATATTGCTATGAAATCGTCAAAATCAACCGTATTGACAGTCCCCGCGCTTGTAATGAGTATGAATGGTTCTCCATTTAACGAATTGATTTTCAATTTCAAATCCTCGACATCTATACTTTCCCTATTTCCTTGTTCAGTTTTTATTTTCTCAATATTTTTACTTCCTATACCTAACATTGATAGTGTTTTAATTGAGGAAGAGTGTGGTACCGCTGACAAAACATTTATTCTTTCAGTAATTCCATCCTTAGCAAAATCTTTACCCAACTGTTTTCCAACCCACTGTCTGGCAACTCCAAGGCATGTGAAATTGGACATTGTTGCTCCTGTAACAAAACCACCGATAAAGTTATTTGGTAGGTTGAAAAGGTCTAAAAGCAGATTTATAGTTTCTATTTCAATCACGGCTGAAATATCTCCTTGTCCTTTTATTGCTTGGGTATTTTGGTCGTAAATTGTCGTCAGCCAATCTCCTATGATTGAAGCAGGAGTAGAACCTCCAGTCACAAAGCCAAGATATCGAGGGCCTGATGAACCTACAATTATTTTTCCGAATTTATTATTGAACTCTTTTAATGTATCAAACCCGCCAATACCAACATCATTTAATGTTTCTTCTGTTTCTACTGTTTGTTTAGTAGAAGTCGGTGCATCTGAAAGTTGTTTTAAGTACTCAATACCTTGAAGCTTTACTTTATCAAGTAGTTTTTCAATATTTAATAAGTCGTAATATAGTTTTTCGTTCATTTTTTGCGTTGTCATATTTTAATAAAAAAAGGTTAAGAACATTCGTGTTCTTAACCCTTTTATATTAGTTAGCGTTTAATTTCAAACGCTGTTTTCTACCTGAAATCAAGTATAAAATTGAGCCTAGAATTGGTAAAAATAACACCACAAGTACCCAAATAATTTTATCGTTTCCTTTAAACGAGTGTTTTAAAATATCAACTAGTGAGTACACTAGTAAAATTAATGATATTAGTAAAACACCTTGCCATACAAATAGTAGGTAAGAAACATCTGTAAGTCCATTTTTCATAGTTTTTAGTTTTAAATTACAAAGGTATGTTCCCGTGTTTTCTATTTGGTCGTTCCACCTTTTTACCTTCTAACATCGCAAAGGCTTTAATCAGTTTTCTACGCGTATCTTGTGGTAAAATTACCTCATCTACAAATCCGCGTTCTGCTGCTCGGTACGGATTCGCAAATTTATCAGCATACTCCGCTTCCTTTTCAGCTAATTTTGCTTCGTGGTCGTCAGCTTCAGCAATTTCCTTTTTAAAGATAATTTCACTTGCTCCTTTTGCTCCCATTACTGCAATTTCTGCACTAGGCCATGCAAAATTCATATCGGCTCCAATGTGTTTTGAGTTCATTACGTCATACGCTCCACCATAGGCTTTACGGGTAATTACACTTACTCTTGGCACAGTAGCTTCACTCAACGCATACAATAATTTTGCTCCGTTGGTAATAATCGCATTCCATTCTTGGTCGGTTCCTGGTAAGAATCCTGGTACATCTACCAATACCAATAACGGAATATTAAAGCAATCACAAAAACGGGTGAATCGTGCTGCTTTTTTAGAACTGTTTACATCTAAACACCCGGCTAAACTCATCGGTTGGTTGGCTACAACTCCAACACTTCTTCCTCCTAAACGCGCAAATCCAACTACGATATTATCAGCATAATCTTTATGGATTTCAAAAAACGAATCAGCATCAGCAATACCATCAATCACCGCACGCATATCGTATGGTTTGTTTGCATTATCTGGAACAATATTGGCTAGTTCATCTCTAATTTCATCACCTAATTCAAATGGTAATTTTGCTGTAGTTTCTTGATTGTTTTGTGGCATATAGCTCAACAATGTTTTAATATCTTCCAAACATTGTACATCGTTCGCTGCCGTTAAATGCGTTACTCCCGATTTGGTTGCATGCGTACTTGCTCCTCCTAGCTCTTCTGAAGTTACTTCTTCATTGGTTACTGTTTTTACTACGTTAGGTCCCGTAACAAACATATAACTTGAGTTTTCTACCATAACGGTAAAATCGGTCATGGCTGGTGAATACACTGCCCCACCTGCACAAGGTCCCATAATCGCAGAGATTTGTGGAATTACCCCTGATGCTTGTACGTTTCTATAAAAAATATCGGCATAACCACCTAACGAACGTACTCCTTCTTGAATACGTGCTCCCCCAGAATCGTTCAATCCGATTAACGGCGCTCCTACTTTTACGGCTAAATCCATAATCTTACAGATTTTTTCGGCATGTGTTTCCGATAACGAACCTCCAAATACCGTAAAATCTTGTGCAAACACGTACACCAAGCGTCCGTTTACTGTACCGTATCCTGTTACCACTCCGTCGCCATAAAACTTCTGATTTTCCATCCCGAAATCGGTCGTTCTATGGGTTACCAAAATGCCTACTTCTTCAAAAGAACCTTCATCTAAGAAATAATCGATACGCTCACGAGCGGTTAATTTTCCTTTTTGATGATGACGGTCGATGCGTTGTTGTCCGCCTCCTAACTTTGCTTCGGTAATTTTATGTTGTAATTCTTCTATTTTAGATTTCATCTATATTCTTTTTTTGGGCGTTCCCAAAGGGTCGGGCTTTCCGCTATATCTTTTGTTAGTTCTCGATACTTGCTTCGCAAACTCGAACTGACAACAAAAGGATGCCGCTGCAATCCCTAACGCACATTATGTGTTAACAAGTTTTTAAAATACGTTGCTCTTTTAAATACTGCTGTAAGGCTACTTGTGCAGCAATCTTCGCTTCCTTTTCATATCCTGCTTCTAACAACTCAGGTGTGTAATACTTCTTTACAAAATGGGTATCGAAATTTCCTGAGGTGAAAGCTTCGTGTTCGCATACGAACTTTCCGAACGGCAACGTAGTTTCTATTCCTTTTACTTTATAATTACTAATCGCTTGTTTCATTAACTCGATAGCTTCTTCGCGCGTATTTCCGTAGGTAATCAATTTAGAAATCATCGGATCGTAATAAATAGGAATTTCCATTCCTTCTTCAAAACCATCATCTACACGAATATTTTCTCCTTTCGGATGTTGATAAATTTCCAATACTCCAATACTCGGTGCAAAATTGTCTAACGGATCTTCGGCATATACACGTAACTCTAGCGCGTGTCCTTTAATTTGCAAGTCTTCTTGGGTGAATGATAACTCCTCTCCTCTTGCTATTTTTATTTGTTGCTCTACTAAGTCTACTCCCGTAATAAGTTCCGTAACTGGATGCTCTACTTGTAAACGTGTGTTCATTTCTAAAAAGTAGAAGTTTTTATTTTCATCTAATAAGAACTCCACCGTTCCTGCTCCTAAATAATCACAGGCTTTCGCAACTCTTACGGCTGCGGCTCCCATAGCTTCTCTAATCTCTGGAGTCAACACACTCGATGGTGCTTCTTCTACTACTTTTTGGTGGCGACGTTGTACCGAGCATTCGCGTTCAAATAAATGTACTACGTTTCCATGAGCATCTGCCAATACTTGGATTTCAATATGGCGTGGTGAGCCTACATATTTTTCTATAAATACAGAACCGTCTCCAAAAGCTGATTCTGCTTCTGAAATTGCACGCTGCATTTGTTCTTTTATATCAGCTTCTTTTTCAACAACACGCATTCCTTTTCCTCCTCCACCTGCTGAAGCTTTGATTAAGATTGGATAGCCAATTTCATTCGCTACTTTCGATGCATACTCCACATCGGTTACCGCTTCATCAATCCCCGGAACCATCGGAATATCATAAGCTTTTACTGCATCTTTTGCAGCCAATTTGCTACCCATCACTTCAATAGCATGAGTTTTCGGTCCTATAAATACAATTCCTGATTTTGCTACGGCTTCTCCAAAGGCTGCATTTTCACTTAAAAATCCGTATCCTGGGTGAATCCCATCTACACCTAATTCCTTCGCTACTTCAATAATTTTATCTCCTAATAAATACGATTGATTCGATGGTGCAGGACCAATGCACACAGCCTCATCCGCAAAAGTTACGTGTGGTGAATTTCTATCTGCTTCTGAAAAAACCGCTACCGTTTTAATTCCCATCTTTTTTGCCGTACGCATTACACGCAAGGCAATCTCTCCTCTATTTGCTACTAATATCTTTTTCATCTTATTCCATTTCTATTAAAACCGTATTCTTTTCTACCTTGTCTCCTGCTTGAATCGCTATCGATTTTACCACTCCATCTCTTGGTGCTTGTAAGGTATTCTCCATTTTCATGGCTTCTAACACCAAAATTCCATCACCTTCTTTTACTTCTTGACCAATTTCAACATCAACAGAAACAATTAACCCAGGCATTGGTGCCTTGATATCGTTTTCTTTTTTCTCTGCTGCTACTTCTAACCCTAATTCATCAATCAACATATCTAATTCGTTAGAAATACTTACTTCATATGTGTTTCCGTTGATTTGAATGGTATATGTTTTTTTATTGAAATTTGTTTGAAGTATAGTAGCTTGATACGATTGGTTGCCTTCAAGTACGTGGTAGTTATTTTTTGATTTTTCTACTATATCTAACGCCTCTATTTGCGCTTCAGTAAAGTCAAAATCATGCGTTTTATTAACGCTCGTTTTAAAAGATTTACTCATAAATATCTGATATTTTCACCACTAAAATATTAAAATTACGATGGAATGCATGAGTTAAATCTATAAATTGATGAGAATGTTTTTTTACTTCCTTGATTTCTTCCTATTCATTTACAAACAACACTAGAAAAACCTACTATTTATCGTTCTTAATTCATATTTCATATTTACCTTTGCACCGTTCTCATAAAGGGGTGCCTTTTTGAGTTATTAGTGTTTAATGAATAGTTGTTAGTTAACTTAAAATTCAACATTTATAACTTATAATTAAAAGTAGGGCTGAGATCATACCCAACGAACCTAGAACAGGTAATGCTGTTTAGGGAAGCGAGCGTAAATAAAAGGTCTGGTAGACCTTTTTAGCGAGTGCAAAAGTAAAGCTACGCTTTACGCTCATAATTTAATTATTCAATTTTTAATTAAAGAATAATTACCTCTTTTTATTCGATTTTGTTTTTTATAAATGAGACCGATGTCTTTTCGTAAAAAAGTGAAGATAGTAACTTTTTTACTCGTAGTATTCACAACATTAACAACGAGCGCACAAACGTTTATTTTATCTGGTAAAGTAGTTGATGGAAATCAAGAACCTTTAGTTGGTGCAACCGTTGCTGTTAGAAATCAAACCAAAGGAACTTCAACCGACTTTAATGGTAAATTCAAATTAAACCTAACCAAAGGAACGCATACTATTGAGGTTTCTTATGTAGGATTTAAAAGTACTTCACAAGAAGTTGAACTTACCAACAACCAACAAATTACCTTTCAATTAATTTCTAACGAAACAGTGTTAGATGAAGTGCTGGTTTCTGCTGTTCGTGTAAAAGCAGATGCGCCTGTAACACACTCTAACCTTAGCAAACAAGAAATAGAAAAACGTAATTTAGGACAAGATATTCCTGTACTATTAAACTATTTACCTTCGGTAACATCTTCGTCGGATGCAGGTGCTGGTGTTGGATACACCTATATTCGTGTGCGTGGTTCGGATGCTTCTCGTGTTAACGTTACGATTAACGGAATTCCGTATAACGATGCCGAAAGTCAGGGTACTTTTTGGGTAAATATGGGTGATTTTGCTTCGTCTACCCAAAGTTTACAATTACAACGTGGTGTAGGAACATCTACGAACGGTTCTGGAGCCTTTGGAGCTAGTTTAAACATCTTAACCGATGCCGTTTCTGAGGAAGCTGGTGGAGAAATTTCAAACGCTTTTGGTTCGTACGGGACAAGAAAGCACACCGTAAAATTTACTACTGGAAAACTAAACGATCATTTTGAGTTTGCAGGACGTTTGTCTAACATTTATTCTGACGGATATGTTGACCGTGCCTTTACCGATTTAAAATCGTATTTTTTACAAGGTAGCTATACCGATGACAATACGTTGATTAAAGCCTTAGCTTTTGGAGGAAAAGAAAGAACGTACCAAGCTTGGTATGGATTAAGCGCTGAGGAATTACAAGAAAACCGTCGTCAAAATCCGTATACCTACGATAATGAAACTGATAATTATTGGCAAGATCATTACCAATTACACTGGAATGAGCAATTATCAGAAAATTGGTCTACCAATATTGGTTTAAATTATACCAAAGGAAAAGGGTATTTTGAGCAATTTAAAGAAGACAGTGCTGTATCAAAATATGATGGTATTGTAGAGGCGACAGGAACTGACTGGTATGGTTCTCCTGCTACAGATTTAATTGTTCGTCGTTGGTTAGACAATGACTTTTATGTGGCTAATGCTAATGTAACTTATAAAACTGAAAAGTTCGAGTTAATATCTGGTGCTTCTTATAGTAATTATACAGGAGATCATTTTGGAGAAGTTATTTGGGCTAAAGAATTTGCTGATGGAGCTAGTATTAGAGATCGTTATTATTTTAGCGATGCTAAAAAAGATGATTTTAGTGTTTTTTCTAAGGCTACTTTTAATGTTTTTGATAACCTAAAAGCTTTTGTTGATGTACAAGGTAGATTTATTGATTATACAACCGGCGGATTTACTTCAGATAGAAATCCTTTAAATGTTGATACTTCGTTTAGCTTCTTTAATCCTAAATTAGGGGTTACTTACACCATCAATAAAGAGAACAGTATTTATGCATCGTATGCGCGTGCGAATAGAGAACCGAACCGTGATGATTTCCAAAACGGTATCAACGTACAACATGAAACGTTAGATGATTTTGAACTTGGATGGCGTTTACACAATAAAACAGTTCAATTGAATACTAATATCTACTATATGTCGTACGACAATCAATTAATTCAAACAGGTGGACTGAATGATGTTGGAGAATATTTACGTGAAAACGTTAAAGACAGCTATCGTTTAGGAGTAGAAATTGATGCTAATATTAACGTTTCAGACAAGTTTAGCATTAACCAAAACCTTACGGTAAGTAGTAATAAAATCAACAATTTTATGTTAGATCGTGATGGTGTTCAACGCAATATTGGCACTACAGATATTGCTTTTTCCCCTAATATTATTGCTGGAAATGCTTTGGTTTATAAGCCTGCAAAAGGGCTACAATTAGCTTTACTATCTAAATTTGTTGGTGAACAATATTTGAGTAATACTAATACAGAAGCCTCTAAACTAGATAGCTATTACGTTAGTGATTTTAATGTTAGTTATGAACTTGAAATGAATACAATTTTTAAATCAATTGTATTTACTGGATTGGTTAACAATCTTTTTGATAAAGAATATGTTGATAGAGGATACACCTATTTAAATACTTGGGATACTCCTGGAACCTCTTTTGAAGTACAAGGATACTATCCGCAAGCCACTAGAAACTTTTTAGTAGGTGCAACGTTAAAATTTTAAGTGGGAAAAGAGCTAAGAAAAAGTAAAACCGAGACAATTGTCTCGGTTTTTTTATACTCTTGAAAATTAAGTTATAAAAGACTAACTTCGTTGTCAATGGATATAGATCATTGAAACGAATTCACAACCTTAATCACATTGTCCTAAATGACACAAGAATTAACAGAAATAGAATTTAAAAACAGCTTTGGCAATGGAATGACAGACATTACAGAAATGGAAATTAATGAGCCGATTGACATATGGAATTATGTGAAAAAATTGACCGAAAGTCAAATCGTGAACCGAATTGTTTACGAAAATGAACTCGTGGAAAAAGTTTATCGAAATGATTTAAAAACTTTTGACCATATTTTACTTTCGACTGAAAAACAAAATGTATTTCTGATTATTGTAGTGGATTTGAAAAAGAAAAAAATATTCGGGCACAAAATTTTGGACTTAAATAAGGAATATGTAATTAAGTAAAAAACACTATGCACAAAAAATCCCGAGCAAATGCTCGGGATTTTCTTTTATTCTTTATTTTTTTCTTCCCATTCTAAAATTCCTCCTAGAACATTGTAGGCTTTGTATCCTTTCTTAGCTAGGAGTTCCGTAGCTTTTTTACTTCTACCTCCTGAGCGACAGTAAATATATACAGGTTGTGATTTATCTAACTTTTCTAAAACCTTTCCTTCAAAGTCATCTCCTGTAATATCTATTTTTATCGGTTCTTTAATTACTCCTTCTGCCCATTCTTGTGGAGTTCTAACGTCTAATAACTGTACCTTATCTTCGTTTTCTAAAACTACCTGCAAGTTTTCAACCGTGATATCTTTTGCCTCATTGGTTTGAGGTTTACAAGACAATACTACTGTTAAAAATAAACCTACTAAAAATATATCTCTCTTCATTATTTTTATTTTAAAGTTGATGGACAAACAGCTGCTGATCTTGGAATATCAGTTTCTTTAATCGCTTTATATCCACCCGCAACATCAATTATGTTATGGAATCCTCTTGCTTTTAAAATAGATGCTGCAATTACTGAACGATATCCACCTGCACAATGCACATAAAAATCTCCTTTTGTTGGAAACTCTTCAATATGATCGTTTAAGAAATCTAACGGAGTACTTGGTGCATCTATAATATGCTCACTTGCATATTCTCCTGGTTTACGCACATCAAAAACTGGAGCTCCATTCGTAAGTTCCTCTGCTAAAACAGTTGCAGGAACCGAACGTAAGGTATCTACTTCTTTTCCTGCTGTTTTCCAAGCATCAAAACTTCCATCTAAATATCCTAATACGTTATCAAAACCAACACGAGATAAACGTGTAATCGTCGTTTCTTCTTGT
Organism: Tenacibaculum aestuarii; assembly: GCF_964510395.1. NCBI lineage: Bacteria > Pseudomonadati > Bacteroidota > Flavobacteriia > Flavobacteriales > Flavobacteriaceae > Tenacibaculum > Tenacibaculum aestuarii. The sequence continues at coordinate 294,322 of NZ_CAZEFY010000001.1, read as the reverse complement.
CCTTCAGGGGTAACTAATAAAATTGGTTGTGTAACATCTTTAATTAAGGCTCCTACCCATGGTGCGAACGTTCCTCCTAAACCAATAAAAATTGATTGCGGAATGAATCCTTGAATAAATTCTGCTTGATTACGAACATCTAATACCAACGCATCAGTTTCATTCGCTATTTTTTCAAAATCTTCTACTGATAAAGCTTTTGCTCCGCTTTTAATAACTTCATCGATAGATTGGTATCCTTCCTTATTCATTTTTACATTTAAAGGAAAATATTCTGGTGGAGGCAATAAACCATCAGTTACTTCTTTAACAAACTCCTCTTTGGTCATGTCTGCACGAAGTGCGTAGTTGGTTTTCTTTTGATCTCCAATCGTTCCAACTGTTTCTTTACTTAAATTCTTACCACAAGCTGAACCTGCTCCGTGTGCTGGATAAACGATTACTTCATCTTCCAACGTCATAATTTTTGTACGTAAACTATCGTACAATAATCCTGCTAATTCTTCTTGTGTTAAGTTTGCTGCTTTTTGCGCTAAATCAGGACGCCCTACATCACCTAAGAATAAGGTATCTCCACTAAAAATCGCATGGTTTTTTCCGTCTTTATCTTTTAATAAATAAGAAGTACTTTCCATCGTATGTCCTGGTGTGTGTAATACAGTAATGGTAATATCACCTAGCGTAAATACTTCACCATCTGTTGCGATATGAGCCTCGTAGTTCGTTTTCGCTGTTGGTCCATATACAATCGTTGCTCCTGTTTTTTCTGCAAGGGTTACGTGACCGCTTACAAAATCTGCATGAAAATGCGTTTCAAAAATATATTTGATTTTAGCGCCATCTTTTTCAGCTCTGTTTATATAAGGATCTACTTCACGTAATGGATCTATAATTGCTACTTCTCCGTTACTTTCAATATAATAGGCTCCTTGTGCTAAACAACCTGTATAAATCTGCTCTATTTTCATAATATTATATAGTTATTTATACGCTTGATGTATGTATTGTGCGTATTTTTTTTGGTTTTGATTATCTCCTGTTTTATAAAAATTTACGGCTCCGTTAGCACGCATAAAAAAGTGATCTAAACTTACAACATCTAATAAACCACCTCTAAAAAAGGCGTCTCTTACAGGTCCTTTGACTCCCGCAAAATAGAATTGGATATTATGCTTGTTAAAATAAACAATACGTTCTTTTAACATATCTATACCTGTACTATCAACCCTGTTAATACTCTCTGCATCTAAAACAATCAACTTTAATGCCTTTCCTTTTTCTGCTGCCATTTCGTCTAATTTATCACGAAAATAGTTTGAATTGGCATAAAATAATTGTGCATCAAAACGGAACACTAAAATTTCTTCTTCTATAATGACTTCCTTGAATCTGTTTTTATTACGATAAAAATCTGAATTTGGCACTTTTCCTAACTCCGCTACGTACGGTCTTGAGGTTCTAAAAATTAAAACGATTAACGATAAAACTACTCCTATTAAAATTCCGTATTCAATTCCGAAGAAAATCGTTGCTAAAAAAGTAGCTAATAATAACCAGAAATCTAAGTTATTCGCTTTCCATAACCTTCTTGCTTCTTGTACATTTATCAAGTTAAAAACCGCAACAATAATAATTGCTGATAAAATAGTTTTAGGTAAATGGTAAAATACCGGTGTTAAGAAAAGTAAGGTGATTACTACCAATAATGCCGAAACGATTGCTGAAACTCCTGTTGTGCCTCCTGATTCTGCATTGATTGCCGAACGAGAAAAACTTGAGGCTGAAGGATACGATTGAAACAACGATCCAACCATATTACTCAATCCTAACGCTACTAATTCTTGGTTTGGTCGAACTCTATATTCATCTTGTTTGGCTTCCAACGTTTTTCCTATAGAAATGGTTTCTAAATATCCTACCATAACCAATGTTGCTGCAATTGGTATTAACTCTCGTATTAATGCTACATCAATTACTGGTATTGAAAACTTAGGAAGTCCTGAAGGAATATCTTTTACGATAGCTACATCTGCAAGTTGATCTCCAAAAAGACGTATTGTTATGATTCCTAATATCACAACGATTAATGCATTTGGAATCTTTCTATTTACTTTTCTAAAAATTATGATAATTATACAGGCTATTAAACCTATAATCGTAGTATTTGTTTTAAAATATTGAAGTCGGAACAAAATATCTTCTAACAGCACATGTATTTGATCACTTTGTACAAAATCTACTCCGAATAAATTTCTAAACTGATTGAGTCCAATAATTAAAGCCACGGCTGATGTAAACCCAGTTATTACTGGTCTTGATAAAAAGTTAACTACAAAACCTAAGCGGAAAATTCCCATTAAAAATTGAATAGATCCTACTACCAACGCAAGTAATATTGCTATACCTATATAACTTTCAGATCCTGTTAATGCTAAGGTAGAAACTCCTGTTGCTACAATTAATGAATCCATTGCTACAGGACCAATTGCTACTTGGCGTGATGTACCAAAAATAGCATACATTAATTGAGGCATTAATGCGGCATATAACCCATAAATAGGTGGTAATCCAGCAATAAGTGCATACGCTATACCTTGTGGTATTAACACAATAGCAACGGTAATACCTGCAACTACATCACCTCTTAATTGTGATCTTTTATAGTTAGGCAACCATTCTAGTATCGGTATGAGTTTTTTTAACAGTTTCATTTTTAAAAGAGCTCTCCTTGGCTACTTCCTTTAATTCTACCTAAATGTTTATATGCCAAATCGGTTACTTCTCTTCCTCTTGGCGTACGCATGATAAACCCTTGTTGAATTAAAAAAGGTTCATACACTTCTTCTATTGTTTCTGAATTTTCTGCCACGGCAGTAGCTAACGTGGTAATTCCAACTGGACCACCTTTGAACTTATCAATAATCGTAGATAATATTTTATTATCCATTTCATCTAGCCCATGTGCATCAACATTTAATGCTTTTAGCGCATATCTAGCGATTTCAATAGTAATGGTACCATCTCCTTTTATTTGTGCAAAATCGCGCACTCTACGCAATAATGCATTCGCTATACGTGGTGTTCCTCTACTTCTTCCAGCAATCTCAATAGCGGCTTCCATAGAAATTGGTACTTTTAATATAAAAGCACTTCGTTGAATGATGTTTGTTAGTAGCTCAGTTGAGTAATAATGCAATCGACTACTGATTCCAAAACGAGCTCTCATAGGAGCTGTAAGCAATCCTGATCGTGTAGTAGCACCAACTAAAGTAAACGGTTCTAAATTGATTTGTACTGTACGTGCATTAGGCCCAGATTCAATCATAATATCTATTTTATAATCTTCCATAGCCGAATACAAGTATTCTTCTACTACAGGGCTTAATCGATGGATTTCATCTATAAAAAGTACATCTCTTTCATCTAAGTTGGTTAGTAAACCTGCTAAGTCTCCTGGTTTATCTAAAACAGGACCTGAGGTAACTTTGATACCAACCCCTAACTCATTCGCTAAAATGTGTGCTAACGTCGTTTTTCCTAACCCCGGAGGTCCATGAAATAAGGCATGATCTAACGCTTCATCACGCTGATTTGCTGCTTCTACAAAAATCTTAAGATTTTCTATCGCTTGATCTTGACCTGTAAAATCATCAAATGACAGTGGACGCAGCTTTTTTTCAACGTCCAACTCTTCATTAGAATAATGTTTATTTTCAGGGTTTAGGTTTTCGTTCATATAGTTGCAAATATACTTGAAATAAAACGGTTGTTTTGTAATATATGTTACTTAGCTCTTTACTATGCTAAGATACGTATTATAAAGAATTCTTATGTTCATAAAAATAAAAAGCCTCCCAAAATTGGGAGGCTTTTTATTTTTTTACCTTTTATTAAGATGGCTCTTCTCCATCTAATAATGGCACTGTTTGTGGCACGAAATCTTTTCCGTGAACATACTCACCATTTTCATCTGTTTTACTGTAATCGTAAGCCCATCTGTGAACTTCAGGAATTTCTCCTGGCCAGTTTCCATGGATATGCTCTACAGGTGTAGTCCACTCTAATGTATTTGCATTCCAAGGGTTTTGCGTAGCTTTTTGACCTCTGTACATAGAGATAAAGAAGTTAGCAATAAAGATTAACTGAGCAGCTCCACCAATAATTGCCATGATAGTCATGAATACATTGATATCTGCTAAATCATCAAACATTGGGAAATTTGTGTTTGTATAGTAACGACGTGGTAAACCAGCTAAACCAATAAAGTGCATTGGGAAGAATACTCCATAAGCTGTAATAATTGTTAACCAGAAGTGCCAGTAACCTAATGTTTTGTTCATCATTCTACCATACATTTTAGGGAACCAGTGGTAAACACCAGCAAACATTCCTAATAAGGCAGATACACCCATTACTAAGTGGAAGTGAGCCACTACGAAATATGTATCGTGAACGTTAATATCTAATGCTGAATCTCCTAATACTAATCCTGTTAAACCTCCTGTTACGAATGTAGAAACTAATCCGATAGAGAACATCATTGCAGGATTTAATTGTAAATTACCTTTCCATAATGTAGTTACGTAGTTAAACGCTTTTACTGCTGATGGAATTGCGATTAATACTGTAGTAAATGTAAATACAGAACCTAAGAATGGATTCATTCCTGATACGAACATGTGGTGACCCCATACGATTGTAGATAAGAATGCAATTGCCATAATAGATCCAACCATTGCACGGTATCCGAAGATAGGTTTACGTGCGTTAGTAGAAATTACTTCAGAACTAATACCTAATGCTGGTAATAAGATGATATATACCTCTGGGTGACCTAAGAACCAGAATAAGTGTTCAAATAATACTGGTGATCCTCCTTGGTAGTGTAATACTTCTCCAGAAATAAAGATATCTGATAAGTAGAAAGAAGTACCAAAGCTTCTATCAAAGATTAATAATAATGCTGCTGATAATAATACTGGGAATGAAATTACACCAATAATTGCTGTAATAAAGAAAGCCCACATTGTTAATGGCAATCTTGTCATTTTCATTCCTTTGGTACGTAAGTTTAATACTGTTACGATATAGTTTAATGATCCTAGTAAAGATGAAGCAATGAAAATTGCCATAGACACTAACCATAATGTCATACCTGTACCTGAACCTGGAATTGCTTGTGGTAACGCAGATAATGGAGGATAAATTGTCCATCCTGCAGATGCTGGTCCAGCTTCAACAAACAATGAAATAACCATGATTACTGATGATAAAAAGAATAACCAGTATGATACCATGTTTAAGAATCCTGAAGCCATATCACGTGCTCCAATTTGTAACGGAATTAAAAGGTTAGAGAATGTACCACTTAAACCTGCCGTTAATACAAAGAATACCATGATTGTACCGTGTATTGTAACTAACGCCAAGTACATATCTGGGTTCATAATTCCATCTGTTTGATGGTTACCTAAGAACGCTTCAACAATTGAAAACGATGTATCTGGCCATGCAATTTGTAAACGAAACAACATAGACATAAAACCTCCTATGATACCCATAAATATACCTGTAACTAGGTACTGCTTAGAGATCATTTTGTGATCTTGACTAAAGATGTATTTAGTTACAAATGTTTCTTTGTGATGATGATCTGACATAATCTATATCTTTATATACTTTTAAAAAATATCTTATTTAATTACTTGAGCTAATGTTTTTTGTTCTGATAACCACTTGTCGTATTCTTTTTGATCAACTACAGTGATTTTCATTTGCATATTGTAGTGAGATGCTCCACAAATTTTGTTACATAATAATAAGTAATCAAACTCATATGGGTCTTCTCCTTTAGCTCTTCTAATTTTGTTAATTCCTTCAACTTTTGCCTTTACTTCTTCATTGTCACGCATTTCAGCAGTTGTATACTTTGGTGTGAAAGCAAATTGAGTAACCATACCTGGAACACAGTTCATTTGCGCTCTAAAGTGAGGCATATAAGCTGAGTGTAATACGTCTTGTGAACGGAACTTGAATAATATTTTCTTACCTTTTGGTAAATATAATTCTGTTACTTGCTTATCATCTTGCGCACTAGGGTCAGACATATCTACTCCCATAGTGTTAATTCCTTTGATAAAGTTTACATTACCAAGACCTAATTGGTTGTCTTCACCTGCATAACGAGCATCCCAACGGAATTGTTGAGAGTAAACCTCAATAACGATTGGATTTTCATCGTCTCCTACATACATAATGTGATTCCAAGCCCATAAACCATATCCAATTAACAATACAATTGTTACTGCAGGAATTGTTGTCCAAATTAACTCTAATTTGTGGCTATCAGCATAAAATAATGCTTTGTTGTTTTTATTTCCTCTATACTTATAAGTGAAGAAGAAAATTAAAAACTGCATACCAAATTGTACAATACCAATTAACCAAAATGTAATATTGAATAAGTTATCGTCATGCTCTCCTTCAATAGAAGCAGCTTCTGGTAACATAATTACGTTCATGGCAATTAAACAGTAAATCATCATTGCATAAAGGAATGCTAGGAAACCTAAAGCGTATTTACCTTGTTTTTCGTTGTCTTCATCTGTAGCAATTACAGAACGGAAATTCATTATACGAGTAATTTGCCAAAAACTTACTCCAATTGCAACTGCTATGAAAATATAAAATAAAGCGAGCATATTATCTAAACTATTTGTTTATTAATTCTTTTTATTAATGATGATTACTATCTTCTCCTGTGTGTTCGATGTTGTAGTAATGATAGGTTTCACTTTCGTGTAAGTAAGGGTTTCCTTTTGGTACTGGATTAGCTTTAGCAAAAGCACTAAACGTAGCAAAGATGAATAATCCTGCAAAGAATAATAATCCGCTTATTTCACCAATTCCGAATCCCCATTGACCACCAACGGTTCCTGGCATAATCATTACAAATAAGTCAATATAGTGACCTGCTAAGATTACAACACCACCTAAGATTACAAACCAAGGTCTACTCTTAAAATCACTGTTGATTAATAGTAATACTGGGAAAATAAAGTTCATTACAACCATTGCTAAGAATGGTACTTTATATTCGTTAAAACGTAATAAGAAATACGTTGTTTCTTCTGGCATGTCTGCATACCAAATTAACATGAACTGAGCAAACCATAAGTATGTCCAGAATACTGAGAAACCAAACATAAACTTCGCTAAGTCATGAATATGGCTATCGTTTACTAAAGTTAATACTCCTTTTGAACGTAAGTAAATAGTTACCATAGCTATCACTGTTAAAGCTGATACTAAGAAAGTAGCTAATACATACCATCCGAATAATGTTGAGAACCAGTGTGGGTCAATTGCCATAATCCAGTCCCAAGAAGCCATACTCTCTGTAAGCATAAAGAACACTAAGAAAATAACCGTAGCGTTATAGTTTTTCTTATGTTGTTTTAAATCACCATTATCTTGTGCTAAAGACCACTTTCTAATTAAGAAACGGTATACATTCCAACCTGCTAAGTAAATAATACTTCTAATTAACCATCCTGGAGTGTTTAACCACCATTTTTTACCATCTACAATAGCATCGTAGTTAGGACTTGTAGGATCAGTCACTCCTTCTCCCATCCAAGTAAATAAGTGGTTCATGTGCATTGCTGTTGCAATTAAGAAAACTAACATTACTAAACTTACATAATGTAAGTTTGAAGAGATCGCTTCCATTACTCTATGTAATACTACTGACCATCCTGCTTGTGCAACGATTTGAGATCCATAAAAAGCTAATACTAATAATGTAATTCCTAAAGAGAATAATAAAGCCACATACATTGCAGACCATGGTCTGTTTTGCATTTGGTGGAAAGCATGTTCAGCGTGAGCATCTCCATGATCTTCACCGTGTGCTTCAGCTACTGCGTGTGTTTCTTCTTTTGCTTCAGTGTGTGCTACTTCTTCATTAGTGTCAGCTTCATTAGCATGAACAGTTGTTGAATCTTGTGCTTGTTCTGCAACATTTACTGCATGTTCTTCTACTTGAGTTGCTGTGCTATCTGCTTGAGTTTCTTCAGTAGCTACTTCTTCTACATGCTCTTCAACTTTAGCTGCTTCAGCATGCTCTTCTTCTGCGTGAGTTGCTGTTGCTTCATGACCACCATGGTGAGCATCTTGTTTTGCTAAAATTTCTTTTGCTTCATCTAATGTTTTAGGCGCTGTAAAGAAACTATAACCTGTTCCTAAAAGTCCTACAGCCATTAAAACAATAGCTAGCATTTTTAATTTTCCTGAAAACTGGTACATATCTTAACTATCTATTATAGACTTATTTTAATTCGCTTCTTAATTTTTCTACGTATTGTACAACTTGCCAACGCTCGTTGTATTGTAACTGTGATGCGTGAGATCCCATTACTCCTTTACCATACATAATTACATGGTAAATATTACCTGGAGTTAACTCTCTATCTGCGTAATTTGGGATACCGTTGAATTTATCTCTTTGAGATAATACTCCATTACCATCACCTTTTGTTCCGTGACAAGAAGCACAGTAAATTCCGTATAACTCTTTACCTTTTTCTAAGTTTTCCTCAGTTGTTGGTAATGGGTTTTTTAATTCAGCTTTTGCTTTTTCGTATCCATCATTAGTATTAGGAATATCATAAGCTACTACACCGTTTCTATTTACAGTACCTGCAACAGGTAACTTGTTAACCATTTTTCCATTTAAACCGTCTGCACCATTTACATCGTAAGGCACAGATACATACATATCTGGCATGTACTGTACTTGTGGTTTACGTTTATCGTTACAAGAACTTAAGCTTGTTGCTACTACAGCTAAAGCGATAATTATTTTTAAACTCTTCATATCTCTTTATTAGTGCGTTTCTACTACGTTAATTTCTACAGCTCCTGTTGTTTCTAACAATGCTACTAATTCTTCTTCGTTTCCGTGAACTGGAACTTCCATTAAGAAGTGATCATCTGTAGTTCTTGGATCTGGGTTTTCAGCTTCTTTGAATGGCCAAATCTTACTTCTCATATAAAAAGTGATTACCATTAAGTGTGCTGCGAAAAATACTGTTAATTCGAATAAAATTGGTACGAAAGCTGGCATGTTAGCTGCCCAAGAAAAGTTTGGTTTACCACCAATATCTTGAGGCCAATCAGCAATCATAGTATACCATGTTAACCAAACTGCTACTGATAAACCTGTAATACCATATAAAAAAGCAGTAATTGCTAAACGTGTTGGAGCTAAGCCCATTGCTTTGTCTAACCCGTGAACTGGGAATGGACAAAATACTTCTTCAATATGATGATTTTCTGACTTTACTTTCTTAACGGCATCCATTAAGATATCATCATCATTATATAATGCGTGAATTACTTTATTAGTGCTCATTGTTCTCTTCTCTTGATTTTTTAAAATTCTCACCTGATGATTTCAAAATAGTCTTAATCTCTGCCGTAGGGATTACTGGGAAAGTTCTTGCATATAATAAGAATAATACAAAGAAGAACCCGATAGTTCCTATGAAGATACCTACGTCTACAAACGTTGGCTCAAAACGCCACCATGTAGATGGTAATTGTCCTTTACTTAATACAATTGCGATAATATCAAAACGCTCGAACCACATACCGATGTTAATTACAATTGAGATAATGAAAGACCAGATAAAACTTCTTCTAATTTTTTTAATCCATAATAACTGTGGAGTGAAAATGTTACAGATTAATAACGACCAGAATGCCCATCCATAAGCACCTGCTTCAGCACCAAACGATAAGTATGTATAGTTTTCATAAGGAGAACCTGTATACCATGCGATGAAGAATTCAGTTGCATAAGCTACAGCTACAATACCCCCAGTTAAAATAATTACGATGTTCATATACTCTACGTGTAAACGTGTAATATATGCTTCCATATTCGTAACCTTACGCATAATACCTAATAAGGTTTGTACCATTGCGAATCCTGAGAAGATTGCCCCTGCTACGAAGTAAGGAGGGAAAATTGTTGAGTGCCATCCTGGGTTGATAGAAGTAGCGAAGTCCATCGATACAATTGTGTGTACAGAAAGTACTAAAGGAGTTGCTAAACCTGCTAATACTAACGACACTTCTTCAAAACGTTGCCAGTCTTTAGCTCTACCAGACCATCCGAAAGATAATAATGCATAAATTTTCTTTTGGAAAGGTTTTACAGCTCTATCACGAATCGTTGCAAAATCAGGTAATAAACCAGTCCACCAGAATACTAATGATACCGATAAATACGTAGAAATTGCGAATACATCCCATAATAATGGTGAGTTAAAGTTAACCCATAATGATCCGAATTGGTTAGGAATTGGTAATACCCAGTATCCGTTCCATGGACGACCCATGTGGATGATTGGGAACAATCCTGCTTGGAATACCGCAAAGATTGTCATCGCTTCTGCAGAACGGTTAATTGCCATTCTCCATTTTTGACGGAATAATAAAAGTACTGCAGAAATAAGTGTTCCTGCGTGACCAATACCTACCCACCATACAAAGTTGGTAATATCCCATGCCCAACCGATGTTTTTACTTAATCCCCATACACCGATTCCTGTTCCTACGGTGTAAAAGATACATCCAAATCCCCATAACATTGCTGCTAAAGAGATATAGAATGCTATATACCAATTTTTGTTTGCTTTACCTTCAATAGGTCTTGCGATATCTTCCGTAATATCATGGTAACTCTTGTCACCAAGTATTAAAGGTTCTCTATAAGATGATTCGTAATGAGACGACATAAATCTATATACTTATTAATTTTACTATTAAGCTTCGTTTGTATTTCTTACTTTCACTTGGTACACTACGTTTGGTTTTGTACCAATATAATCTAACACATGGAATGCTCTTTTATCTTCTTTTAATGCTGTAACTGTATCTTCAGAGTTGTTAATATCTCCAAACACCATAGCTCCAGTAGAACAAGCTGCAGAACAAGCTGTTTCAAACTCATCTTTGTTTACAGCTCTACCTTCTTTCTTAGCTTTTAAGATGGTAGCTTGTGTCATTTGAATACACATAGAACATTTTTCCATAACTCCACGAGAACGAACAACTACGTCTGGGTTTAATACCATTTTTCCGTACTCATTGTTCATGTTAAAGTCAAACTCGTTGTTTTCAGCGTAGTTAAACCAGTTGAAACGACGAACTCTATATGGGCAGTTGTTTGCACAGTAACGAGTACCTACACAACGGTTATATGCCATTTGGTTTTGACCTTGACGACCGTGAGATGTTGCTGCTACTGGACATACTGTTTCACATGGTGCGTGGTTACAGTGCTGACACATCATTGGTTGGAAAGCAACCTGAGGATTTTCAGCTGGGTTTTCTAAAGCATCAAATAAATCTCCTTTGCTTAACTCTAATACTTTTTCAGTATATCTTCTTTCAACTTCTTGGTTCGCTAAATTAGGGTTTTGAGCTTTGAACTCTTCTAAAGTAATTCTTGGCTCTCCATTTTCATTTTTCTCATATTGCTTATCTACAACAGTTGAAGAATAATAACGGTCAATACGTAACCAAGCCATATCTCTACCAACTCTCATTTCATCTTTACCAACAACAGGCACGTTGTTTTCTGCATGACATGCAATAACACAAGCCCCACATCCTGTACAAGATGTTAAGTCAATAGATAAGTTGAAGTGATGTCCTAAACTTCTATCATGTTCATCCCATAAGTCGATTTTACTTCCTTCAACTTCTTGGTGATCGTAAGAAACCATAAATGGTTTGTTCCATGTATGCTTAGGATCTAAATTCTTATCGTTTACTTCTTTTAATGAAGCTTCTCTCAAAATATCATGACGACCAGCTAAAGTGCTTTGTACTTGCATACAAGCAAACTTGTGCCATCCTGAAGCTTTTTCGATAGAAACATTGAATTGTACGTTGTTTCCATTTTGATAGAAAGGATATGCGTTGATACCTACTTGCATCTCTGGCTTTAATCCTTGAGTTCTACCATAACCTAATGCTAAACCAACTGATCCTTTAGCTTGACCTGGTTGAATGATTACTGGAATTTTGTTAATTGTAACTCCATTAACCGTTACATTAGCATAGTTCCCGTTAATTGCTCCGTTATCTTTTACTGGGTTTTCAAAGCCTAATTCTTTAGCATCAGCCATAGAAACAGTTAAGTAGTTATCCCAAGAAGCACGGGTAAGAGGGTCTGGTAATTCTTGTAACCAAGGGTTGTTGGCTTGTTTACCGTCTCCTAATGCAGTTGATGAATATAAGTTTAATTCAAATCCTGAAGCACTGTTAGCAGATCTTACTAATCCTACTGCTGCTGCATTTACATCTGCAGTAGATTCAAAAGCAACATCTTCAGTAGTAGTTGTAGCTTTAAAGAATCCATCATGTAATGCTTGATTCCAAGAAGCTCCTCCTAAAACATTAGTACTCCAAAATTCTTTTAAAGTATCATAGTAGTTTACTGTACTACCTGACCACTTTAATAATACATCTTGTAACTGACGTGTATTAAATAATGGTTGAATAGTAGGTTGCATTAAACTATAAACACCTTCTTTAGCCATAACATCTCCCCAACTTTCTAAGTTGTGAGGTGCTGGCAATGTATATTGTGTAGCATTAGCTGTTGCATCATTCTGAGTAGATAAGGCAACAGATAATTTTAAGTTTTTAATTCCTTCTGCAAAATCAGCTGCATTTGCTAAAGAGTAAACTGGGTTTACGTTATAAGTAACTAAACCTTTTACTTTTCCTCCTTTAATATCTGCTACTAATTGTGCAACTTCAGTATCGTTACCTTGGCGAGTTAAGTTTACCGCTTGTGTATCGATTACTTCACTGTTTAATGCGTTGTTAATTGCTAAAGCAATTAATTGTGCATTTTTATCATTTAACCCAGTAACTACAACTCCTTTTGAACCTGCTTTTTTAAGATCGTTAGCTAATTGCTTAACTTCTGCATCAAAAGCGGTTGCTTTAGAAGGAAGAGTATTTCCTGTTACTGCATTGTATAAATTGATTAAAGCGAAAATTTGTTCAGATGGCTTAGCAACAATTCTTTTATCGGCACTAGCACCTGTTAAAGACATGTTACTTTCAATTTGAACATGGTAAGACATTTTACCAGTTGCTACTCTACGACCATCTGCATATGATTTCTCATATCCACCTTGCCAATCTCCTAAGAAATCTGCTCCGATAGACGCGATAACTCCTGCTTTACTAAAATCGTAGTCTGGTAAAGCTCTTTTACCATACATAGCTTCAAAAGCATCAGCTGTGGCACTTTCAGAAATTGCATCATATACTACATGCTTAACATTTGGATAAGCAGCGATAAAATCAGCAATAACTTTATCAGTAGAAGGACTCGCTAAAGTTCCTGTTAATAAGACTACTGGTTCGTTAGCGTTCTTTAACTCGTTTAACTTAGCCACGATTTCTTTGTCAGCATCAGCCCAAGAGATTTCAGTTTCACCTTTTCTTGGTTCTCTTAATCTTAATTTACCATCATACAATGATAAAACCGATGCTTGCGTACGTGCGTTTGTTACTCCTCCTGCCTCTTTGTTAGGCATGATTTGAATTGGACGCCCTTCACGTGTTTTAACTAATACGTTTGCGAAATCAAAACCATCTGCGATTGTAGTTGCGTACCAATCGGCAACACCTACTACGATATCATTAGGTTGCACTACATAAGGAATTGATTTTCTTACTGGACCTTCACAAGCTGCTAAAGAAGCTGCCGCAGTGGTAAATCCAACATATTTCAAGAAATCTCTACGTGATGTTGATGAAGTTTCTAAGGTTTCTTTATCACCTAAAAACTCATCTGTAGGGATATCTTGTACAAACTCATTATTACGTAGCGTTTCAACAATAGAACTTCCTTTAAGTTCCTCAACACTTTGCCAGTATTTTTTGTCTGAAGCCATTTATATATGTGTTTTTCTACTTTCTAATTTGATTAATAGTGGCACTTACCACACTCTTTTCCTCCTAATTGTGCAATTGTTACTTGCTCAACACCGTACTTCTTAGCTAATTCTTCGTGAATCTTAGCATAGTACTCATTACCTTTTAAGTCAACCTTAGTTTCCTTATGACAGTCGATACACCAACCCATTGTTAATGGAGAATATTGGTACACTTCTTCCATTTCTTCTACTGGTCCGTGACATTTTTGACAAGCAACACCACCTACTGTTACGTGTTGTGAGTGGTTAAAATATGCAAAATCTGGTAAATTATGAACTCTAACCCATTTGATTGGCTTAGTATTACCTGTGTATTCTAATTTATCTGGATCCCAACCAGCAGCTTCGTAAATCTTAGCGATTTCTTTATCTAAATCTGCTTTTACTAAGGTATGATCATCCATTACAACTTTAGTATCATCTGCAACTTCTGAAATGTTTTTATGACAGTTCATACAAACATTTACTGAAGGAATTCCAGATGTTTTACTATGCTTAGCAGAAGAGTGACAGTACTGACAATCAATCTTATTATCTCCTGCGTGAATTTTATGCGAAAATGCAATTGGTTGAATTGGTTGATAATTCGTATCAACACCAACTTTAAACAACGTACCGAATAAGAAGTACGCAGCTATTAAAGCTCCAAAAATTACCGTTAACACTTTTAAGAATGTATTACGTTTAATTCCTTCCCACAACTCAGCAGTTTGCCCCATTAAACCTGGAGTTTTTGGAGCACCTTTTAACTCACTAATAGTCTTCAATAAACTACCAATAATTAAAAACGCTACAACAATTGCCGCTGCTAATATATATATCAACCACTGAGGAGCTTGATCTCCTTGAGGCTGACCAACAACTTCCGCACCTGCAGCAGGAGTCTTTTTCAACTCACCTACAGTTGTATAATACAAAATATCATCAATATTTTGATCAGTTAACTGAGGGAAAGCTGTCATGTTAGACCCATTGTATTCTTCAAAAATCGCAATAGCATCTTTATCCCCAGTAGCTCTTAAAGCAGCATTATCTTTAATCCATGCCTTTAGCCACTCATTAGTCCTTTTTTCTTCAACACTACCTAAAGCAGGTCCCACAAGTTTTTTATCTAACTTGTGACAAGAAGCACATAAAGACTTAAATAATTTCTTCCCTTCTTTTTGACGCGCTTCGTCTACATCTTGCGAGAACGCCGAAAAACTTACTAAGAAAACTAAAAAGAAAGCTAAACTCCTTACTAGAGTTTTGGTTAACCGACTGTGATGATTCACACTTTTCATACTATAAAATATAAGTTTTGTATCTATTTTGGTACAATTTTTCCTGTATTACTAATTTTAATTTAGCACACAGAAAGTTGCACAAAAGTACTACTTCTGTCTAAATTGTGAAATGTAAAGAGATTGCTTATTTGCAATTTATAATAATTCTAAATAAAAGAGATTAACAATCTATTAACGGACAAGTCGTTACTTTTGTAAAAAGATTCAAAAAATGAAGAAAAGCAGTTTAATCATAACACTTATACTTCTATTAACAGCTGGTGTTTTTAGCGTAAATGCACAATCTAAGTACGCTGACAGCAAAAACATTAACTCTTTAATAGAGAAAAAAAGAGCTTACAACAAACACAACGGAACTGGTTATAGAATACAGCTATATAATGGCCAAGAAGGACGAGCTAGAAGCTTACGAAACAGATTTCAAGTGGAGTACCCTGGTGTATACACCAAGTTAACTTATTCTGCCCCTGAATGGAAAATACAAGTTGGAAACTACAAAACACGTTTACATGCAGACAGAGCTTTAAATGAAATTCGCGAGAAATTCTCTGGAGCTATCGTTGTTCCTATGTAAAAAACAAATATTTACACCATAAAAAAGAGTGATCAATTGATCACTCTTTTTTTATTTATATCACTAATACTTATTATTAGTAAGCTCTAGCATCGCTTCCTTCATAAAAATTGATAAACGCTTGGTTTACCACTCTATGACCACCATCAGTAGGATAATCTCCAGTAAAGTACCAGTCTCCTAAATTATCTGGACAAGCTTTATGCAATTCACTAACAGGTTGAAAGATTACTTCTACTTCAGCTTTAATTTCTTCAGTTTTTAACATCTGAGCAATCTTAGCAGAGATTTCTTCATCAGTAAACGGTGCATAAATTTCTTTTACGTAATTTACTACATCTTTATCCTCACTATTTTCTTGTTGCTTACATTTTTGATACACTTCATCAACAATGTTGTATTGATTTGTTTCTTTTAACAACTCTAAAGCAGCTTTAAATGCGATAAAATCATTAATCTTAGCCATATCAATACCATAACAATCTGGATAACGAATCTGAGGTGCCGATGAAACTACCACTATTTTCTTTGGATTCAATCGATCTAATATCTTAATGATACTTTTCTTCAAAGTAGTTCCTCTTACGATACTATCATCAATAATCACTAAGTTATCGGTTGGTTTTACAACTCCGTAAGTAATATCATATACGTGCGCTACTAAATCATCACGACTACTGTCATCTGTAATAAAAGTACGTAGTTTTGCATCTTTAATAGCTATCTTTTCAAAACGTGGTCGTTTAGAAAGAATCTCCGTTACCTTTTCTTTTGATAATTTTCCTCCACCTGCTAAAATAGCATCTGTTTTCTGTTGGTTTAACACATCTTCCGCAGCTTCCATCATTCCGAAGAAAGAAGTTTCAGCCGTGTTTGGAATGTATGAAAACACAGAGTTTTCAATATCATTATCAATCGATTTTAACACTTCAGGAAATACATATTTTCCTAAATTTTTACGCTCTTTATAAATTGAAGCATCACTACCTCTAGAAAAATAAATACGCTCAAACGAACATGCTTTTTTAGGACGTTGCTCTAAAATTGGCGACATGCTTGTTTGACCATTTTTCTTAATAATTAACGCATGACCTCTTTCAATTTCTTTTATTGAATCGATATCTACATTAAAAGCTGTTTGAATAACTGGACGCTCAGAAGCTACCACCACTACTTCATCATCTTCATAGAAAAATGCTGGACGAATAGCTGATGGATCTCTCAATACAAATGCATCTCCGTGTCCTAACATACCTGCCATAGCATAACCTCCATCCCAGTTCTTAGCTGAACGCTTTAAAATACGCTGGATATCTAAATGTTCTTCTATATATGGAGAAGCATCTTTTTTATTAAATCCTTCTTCTTTTGCTTTTAAATATAAATCAGAAACTTCCGACTGTAAGAAATGTCCTATTTTTTCTAAAATAGTAACCGTATCTGTAGATTCTTTTGGATGCTGCCCTAACTCTATTAAATCATTTAATAATTGTTTAGAGTTTGTCATGTTAAAGTTACCTGCAACAATTAAGCTTTGGTGCTTCCAGTTACTTTGACGTAAAAACGGGTGTACATTTTCTATAGAGTTTCCTCCAAAAGTACCGTAACGAACATGCCCTAAGAATAAATTACCTAAATAAGGTACATTTTCTTCTTGCCATTCAACATCATCAACTTTATCTGGATTTTCTTCAAAAACCCCGTTGACTCTTTTATTAATTTTTCCAAAGATATCTTGAATAGGTTGCGACTCATTCGATCGAACTCTACTTATATACCTTGTTCCTGGCTCTACATTAAATTTAATACTTGCTAATCCAGCACCATCTTGACCTCTGTTGTGCTGTTTTTCCATTAACAAATACATTTTGTTTACACCATAAAACGCGGTACCGTATTTATCTTTATAATATTGTAATGGTTTTTTTAATCGAACCATTGCAATTCCGCATTCATGTTTAATAGCGTCACTCATTTAATTTCAAGTATTTAGTTGTGTTGTGGTTTTGTGTGTTGTATAAAAAAATCCGCACCAAAAAGCGCGGATTTATAGTTATGATAATTCAATATCAAATTGTGTTAATTCTTTAAAAGCTTGTAAACGTGCTTGTACTTCTTGGTTTGACAGCTCCTCCATACGTTCTGTTCCGAATTTTTCAACACAGAACGATGCTAAGTTAGATCCGTAGATAATGGCACTCTTCATGTTTTCAAAAGAAATATCTTCAGTTTTAGCTAAATATCCGCAGAAACCTCCTGCAAACGTATCTCCTGCTCCTGTTGGATCAAACACTTCTGCTAGTGGTAACGCTGGCGCAAAGAACATATTACCTTCGTTGAACAATAAAGCTCCGTGCTCTCCTTTTTTAATCACCACATATTTTGGTCCCATTTCATGAATTTTTTGAGCTGCATTAACCAATGAATACTCTCCACTTAACTGACGAGCTTCTTCATCATTAATTGTAATAACATCTACACGTTTTAACACTTCGTGTAAATCGTTTAAAGCAATATCCATCCAAAAGTTCATAGTATCTAATACCACTAACTTTGGGCGCTCATTCATTTGATCTAACACCGATGCTTGTGTTAATGGATGTAAATTCCCCAACATCACAATTGGCGCATCTTTAAAAGACTCTGGCACTACTGGCTGAAAATGCTCTAACACATTTAATTCAGTAACCAAAGTATCACGAGAATTCATATCGTTATGATATTTTCCACTCCAAAAGAAGGTTTTTCCGTCTTTTACGATTTCAACCCCATCAGTATTGATTCCTTTATTGTTCATCATATCTAAATATGACTGAGGAAAATCTCCTCCAACAACAGAAACAACTCCTGTTTTTACTCCAAACTGTGAAGCTGCCAATCCTACAAACGTACCTGATCCTCCTAAAATCTTATCTGTCTTTCCGAAAGGTGTTTCAATAGCATCAAACGCTACCGTACCTACTGCTAATAATTTACTCATAACTCTACCTAATCTCCTGTACTAGAAGAAATATTTCTTTTCTTTTTGCCTTAACAATGTAAGGCTTAAAGTTTTACTAATAATATGTATTAAGACGCAAACTGTAATGTTAACTGCCTTTTTTGTCGTAATTTTGCCCCTTTAATTAAAAACGGTCTTTTTGACTCTGCAAAAATAGTTTTAAAAAATGACTATCAAAGAAATACAAGAAGAAATTATTGATGAGTTTTCAATGTTTGAAGACTGGATGGAACGTTACGAATACATCATCGAATTAGGAAAATCATTACCATTAATAGACGATGCTTACAAATTAGATGAAAATCTGATAAAAGGCTGTCAGTCAAAAGTATGGCTACATTCTGAATTAAAAGGAGACACTATTGAATTTACTGCCGATAGTGATGCAATTTTAACCAAGGGAATTGTGGCTTTATTATTGAGGGTATTTTCAAACCAAACACCGAAAGCTATTTTAGAAGCTGATACTAATTTTATTGACGAAATTGGCTTAAAAGAACATTTGAGTCCAACCAGAGCTAACGGATTAGTATCAATGGTAAAACAGATTAAAATGTATGCGATTGCACAGCAAAGTAAATTAACTAATTAATAATATGAAGAAACAAATATTGATTGCGTTAAATATCATGTTTTTTTTTATGCTGGGGTGCTCTAGTGAAGGTAATTCAATTGATCCTGTCAAAGTAGAACCAAAACTACCTATAAAGAAAATATATACACATAATAACTCTTCATCAATCAATCAATACACATATGACGATCAATTTAGGTTAAAAAAAAATTTTTATTCTAATAACGTTGATGACTATTATGAATTTAATTATCTTGAAAACAAATTGTTAAGTATATATAAGTATGATAATAAAGAGCTTATTGTTAAAACTTTATTTACTTATAATGAAGGTAATATTGTTAAATCCGAAACCTATAATTTAAACCTATTAAATACAGTCTATTATGAATATGATTCTTCGAATAGATTAGTTAAAGTTAGAAATGTTAATGATACACCAAACTCTACTGACTGGATAATAACATTTGAGTATTTAGAAAATGATAAGGTAAAGATTGTATATAAAGATACAGAATATCATATTATTCAATATGAGAATATAAAGAAGAGTCCTTTTTCTGCTGTACCTTATTTTGAAGCCTATCTCAGATCATCAATTTTTAGAGCTACTTTTGCACTAGGTGATGAAATAAAAACATTACCACCGATTAATGTGTTTATAAAAACAAAGTCTTATATAGATAATCAATTATTTTTTGAAAACACTTATACAAATACATATGACGCCGATGGTTTTTTAATCAAACAAGTTAAAACCAGCCCCAATACTCAATCAATAGTAACAGAAGAATATACATACAACAAATAACAATGACCGAAGATCAATTAGAAGAATTAGGAGATAAAATCGTACGTGTATTAAAAACGATATACGATCCTGAAATCCCAGTAGACATCTACGAATTAGGATTAATTTACGACGTATTTATTTCGGAGGAAAACGACGCAAAAATATTAATGACGTTAACTTCTCCTAACTGCCCTGTAGCAGAAACTTTACCTGTTGAAGTTGAAGAAAAGGTAAAAACACTAAAAGAAATTAACAACTGTGAAGTTGAAATCACTTTTGATCCTACTTGGACACAAGACATGATGAGTGAGGAAGCTAAATTAGAGCTAGGAATGTTATAAAATAATTTCATTTTTTAAGGAAATTATTACAATACTTAAATAGCAGTTAAAGTTTTTTAACTCAACAACTATTGAATAAAAATATGGCAGAAGAAATAATTAATAGAGTAGCAAATAGTAATCTTACTACAATAGACCTTGAAGATTTTTATCCTCAAGGTAAACGTGTAATGTTTGATATTAAAGATTGGTTATTTGAAGAATTAATTCTTCGTGAAAAAGACTTTAGAGAGTCTGTAAAAAATCACGACTGGTCTCAATATCAAGATAGTTATGTTGCTCTAACTTGCTCTTCTGATGCTATTATTCCTTCATGGGCATACTTGTTACTAACTGTCGAGCTTACACCTTTTGCTAAAAAAGTAGTAGTTGGTGATTTACCACTACTTGAAACAGTTATTTACCAAGATATCATAAACCAAATTGATATATCTGAATACAAAGACAAACCCATAATTATAAAAGGTTGTACAAATAAGCCTATACCAGCTTCGGCATACACCTTACTTATTGAAAAAGTAAAAACTGTAGCCAAGACTATTATGTTTGGTGAAGCTTGTTCAACAGTACCTCTTTACAAGAAAAAAAAGTAATTCGATTTATAAACTCCTTAACTTAACTATAGATGAAAAAACTCTTTTTATTTCTTTTTATATGTTATTCTTTTTCTGCCTTTTCACAAAGGACAAAAAAAGACAGCATTTCAGCATTAAAATTAGTTAGTGCTCCTGCTGAAGTTGACTATAGCTCTACCATTATAAGACGATTCCTTACTCCTGAAGTATTGATAAAAAAGAACCCGCCAAAAAAATGGATGGTTACAGGTAAATATACTTTTTTATTCAACCAATCATCTTTTGCTAATTGGTCTGCAGGAGGAAACAACACTGTTGCCGGAAACATGACGCTTGGTTATGATTTCAACTACAAAAAAAAGAAATGGAACTGGGATAATAAAGTTATATCTGCTTACGGTTTAAGTTATGTTGACGGTCAAGGAATGAGAAAAACAGAAGACCGATTCGAATACAATTCTTTATTAGGTCTAAAAGCTTCTAAACTTTGGTTTTTCTCTTTTTTTAGTAACTTTAAAACACAATATGCTAGAGGATATGATTATAAACAAGAACCAAAACTAGCGGTTTCTGACTTTTTCTCTCCTGCTTATTGGAGTTTTGGCCCCGGTATGCTTTGGAAACGAAATGATGATGCTAGGATAAACATTGCACCAGCTACAGCTCGTTATACGTTTGTTTCTAATGAATTTTCAGGGAAGTATGGTGTTGAAGAAGGTAAAACCTCAAAACTAGGCTTAGGTTTTAACCTTTCTGCTTACTACAAGAAAGAAATCATGAAAGACGTAACAATGGAAAATATTCTTGCTGTCTATTCAGATTATTTAAGTAATCCACAGAATATAGATATCGATTATCAATTAAACATCTTCGTAAAGATTAATAAAAACCTTTCTACAAACCTTGGTTTACATGCAATTATTGATGATGACGCTTCTAAGAAAATACAATTTAAAGAGGTTTTTGGACTTGGCTTGAATTATATTTTTCATAAAACGTGACTTTTAATCAATAACTTTGTCTAAGCTTTATGTAAAGCGTACATTCGCGCCCTCAAAAAAATAAATTAAAATTCATCATAATGAAAAAATTATTAGCAATCGCTGTTTTGTTTGGTGCTTTAACAGCTAATGCACAAGAAGAAAAAAAAGAAGAACCTAAAGAAGGATGGAAAAGAAACGGTAACATTTCTTTCCTGTTCAATCAATCTGCCTTTAACAACTGGTTAGCTGGAGGTACAAATAACATTTCTGGTACCATTGGTTTAAATTACGACTTTAACTATACTAAAGGTGACTGGACTTGGGACAATAAATTAATCGCTTCTTACGGTTTAACAAAACTAAAAGGAGAAGAAATGAAAAAAACAGATGACCGTTTAGAGTTAAACTCATTAGCGGGTAAAAAAGCTGGTGGTAACTGGTACTATTCTGCTTTTTTAAACTTTAAAACACAAATGTCATCAACATATACTGAAGACGGAATCCAAACATCGCATTTCTTTTCTCCTGCATACTTTCAATTTGGACCTGGTATGTTATGGAAAAAACATGACAACTTAAAAGTTAATATTGCTCCTGCAACTTCTAAAGTTATACTAGTACACGGACATTTAACTGAGACAGGAGAAGCTTTTGGTGTGGCACAAGGAGAAACAACCCGTTATGAGTTAGGTGCTGCTTTAAACGCTTATTACAAATTAGACGTAATGAAAAATGTTTCTGTAGAAAATATCTTAAACCTTTATAGCAACTATTTAGAAGAGTTTCAAAATGTAGATATTGATTATACTGTTAATGTAGTAATGAAAGTTAACAAGTATTTATCTGCAAACCTTTCTATGCAAACAATTTATGATGATAATGCTTTTGAAGGATTTCAAACAAGAGAAGTATTTGGTTTAGGAATTAACTACGGTTTTTAAAACATAACAAAACACCTATTTAAAACCTCAAGAAGTACTTCTTGAGGTTTTCTTTTTTATGTATTTTAGCTTAAAAATTTTAACGAATGACACTTTTAATTGTTTACGCAACTTTATCTATATTTTTCTCCTTTTTATGCTCCATACTTGAAGCTGTTTTACTAAGTGTAACACCAACTTTTGTTAATGTTAAAAAGAAAGAAGGTAAAGCGTACGCTGACGATTTAGAAACCTTAAAAAAAGATGTAGACAAACCCCTTATCGCCATCCTTACTGTTAATACTATCGCACATACTGTAGGAGCCATTTTAGTAGGTGCGCAAGCAAAAAAGATATTTAGTGATGATGGTAATGGTGTTTTTATTGTTTCAGCTATAATGACTATTTTAATTTTAGTGGCTTCTGAAATCATTCCTAAGACTATAGGGGCTACTTACTGGAAATCGTTGGCTGGTTTTTCAACAAAAGCTTTAAATATCTTAATCTTTTTCTGCAAATACACAGGAATTATCTGGACGCTTCAACTTTTTACCAAAATATTTGGAAAAGGAGCTCATGGAGAAAGCGTACTTAGTAGAGAAGATTTTACCGCAATGACCGATATTGCTGAACAAGAAGGAGTTTTTCATGAAAGCGAAAGTAAAGTAATCAGAAACATGCTAAACTTTAAACAAGTACAGGCTAAACATATTATGACTCCTCGTACAGTTCTTACTACTGCTGATGAAAACCAAAGTATAAAATCATTCTTTAACGAAAATAGACCTTTACGATTTTCAAGAATTCCTGTTTATGCTGAAAATCCAGACAATATTACAGGCTATGTTTTAAAAGACCAATTATTACTTTCATTAGTAGATAATAAAGGAGAGGAACCTTTAAAAAGTATTAAAAGAGAGATTATAATAGCTAGTCGAGAGTTATCCATTCCAAATTTATTTGAACGTTTGATTGAACAAAGGGAGCACTTAGCTTTAGTTGTTGATGAATATGGTTCTGTTAGTGGTTTAGTTACTCAAGAAGACGTTATAGAAACGCTTTTAGGCTATGAAATTATGGATGAAAGTGATAATGTAGCTAACCTTCAAAGCTTAGCTAGAAAGAGCTGGGAACAACGCGCTAAGCGATTAGGCATTATTAGTGATGATAGCGAAAATGAATAAACTATTTTAATCATTATACAAAAAGAGGCGTGAATTACAATTCACGCCTCTTTTATTTTATACAACTAAGTTAATTAGTCATTGATTGTCCAAGATATGTAATATAAAGAACCTATTGATCCTGCTCCTGGTGCAATAAAATATTCCTTACCAGTTAAGTTAGTTCCTCCTATTTTAAACCTTGATTTAATTGCTGGAACTGTATAATTAACTTGAGCATCTAATACTGTTCTAGCATCAACTAACCCTTGTAAGAAAGATGATTGCCAATAGTATTCATCTTGCCAACGAGCATTAATGTTAAATCCAAAGTTTTTAAATAAGTTAGGGTGACCAAACTGAACTTTTACTTTGTGCTCTGGTGTGTTAAATGCTGGCTCAAAATCTGGGTCTGAAGCTTCATCAAAATCAAACTTAGCATAATTATAACTTGCTCCTAATTCAAATCCTTTAAATATTTTAGTCAACATGCCTATTCCAATACCATAAGAAGTTACATCTGCATTCGAGTTGGTATTTACAGAGAAAGAAGTTACATCATTGCTTTGTAGTGCTGCTAAAGCTTGTGCATCTGGATTACCGTTAGCATCAAAACCACCATAATGAGGCACAATAACATCTTTAATTGCTGTAAAAGACTCATAATTGTTATAGTAACCATTAATATCTAATTCTAAAATCTTATCTGAATTTAAATTGATAATACTTCTATATCCTAATTCATATGAGATAACTTTTTCTGGTTCAATTATACTTAATTGAGACTTTTTGAAGTTTCCTCTATCAAGCTCAGCTTTTGAAAAAGAGTTCTGAAAAGCATCAACCCCTGTTAAAGTTTTTCCTCCTCCAATATTAACTACGTATCTATCTAAATTATCTTCAACTCCACCTATTAAGTGTCCTGTTCCAATAGGAAGACCAAAGTACTGCTCTTGTAATGTTGGATTTCTAAATCCTGTTTGATAAGATGCTCTAATTACGTGATCTTTATTTTCACCTAATGAGTAATTTAAAGATACCCTTGGCGAATAATTTCCTTTAAAATTTGTTGACTTGTCATAACGAACAGATCCTGTAAACTTTAATCTTTCATCAAAAAACTTCTTTTGCAACTGAGTATAAATACCAAATTCATCAAATGATATTTTAGAATCTCTATCTGTAAATACTGAACCTTGAGAGTTTAAGTTCATTTTTCTATAAGAACCTCCTATTTGAATTTCTCCAAACTTAATTATATCACGGAAGTTATAGTTACCATCTGCATGGTAATATGATGTTTGATCTGATAATTTTGCCCCTCCTTCTGCTACTGATTTAGAAACCACATCTGTTGCAGCTTTATTAAACTCTGCAGTTCCTGGCATAAAACGACCACTATTAGCAAAATCTCTAGCTTTAGAGTGATCTCTTCCTTGACTTAAATAAGCATTTAAGTAATCTCCGAACCAATTTTTATCTTCTTTCCAAACTCGGTTTATGTTAATTGCCTTGAAACGAGAATCAAAATAATCTCCCGAATCGTTTGCAGTATAATATCCTCTTAAGAAAAAGTTTTTTCCTAAAAATTCTAACCTATGTTGCTCGAAAGAAAACCCATCTTGCACATATCTGTTTGCTCCTTGATAAATATTTTTACCTCTAGCAAATCTTGAATTCCAAACAATCTCTAAATTTTCATTAGCCCAAGGACGATAGTGTAATGAAGCATCAAACTTTAAACCGTTTGAATTGTAATCAACTAAACTTGATTCATCATACCCTGTTCTTGTAATTTTTTCATCAGGTAACGAATTGATAAGGTCTTGTGTAATTAATGGATTTGTTTTACTTGCTTCTGTTGCTATTTGTCTTAATGTAGCAGATACTTCATCTCCATATACGTTAATACCATCATATCCTGGTAAAGATCTATCTCCACCTATTTCAAAACCTCCAATTCCAGTAGAGTTCCCTATGTTATTAGCGTGCCATTCCTCTGCACTGAAATAAGTAAAGTTTACTTTACCCGCAAATTTATCGCTAAACTTGTAAGCCATGCGCATTCCAAAATCGTAGAAAGGATTGTTTCCTCCAGCTTCTTGAGAACTGTATCCTGTTTTGAAATAAGTACTAATACCAGAGTATTTAAATGGATTTTTACTCTTTAATAACATAATTCCATTAAAAGCATTTGCACCATATAAGGCAGAAGCAGCTCCTGGTAACACTTCAACACTTTCCACATCTAAATCCGAGCTCCCTGCTAAATTACCCATAGAAAATGTTAATGCAGGTACCGCAGTATCCATACCATCAACTAACTGTACAAAACGAGTGTTTTCAAAAGATGAAAATCCTCTTGTATTGATTGATTTAAAACCATAACCGGTTTCTCTTAAATCAATACCTTTTAAGTTAGCCATTCCATCATAATATGTTACCGATGTATTTTTTCTAATATCATTAATCCCCATTCTTTCGATAGTTACAGGAGATTCTATAACTCGTTCTGGAGATCTTGATGCAGATATTACAACTTCATCTAATGCAATGTTTTCTTTTAATATAACATTTACTTCTTGACCTTCTGATAGAATTTCAATTAATTCCGTTTTATATCCAAAAGCAGAAACCTGAAGACTTACCGGGTATGCCTCTTTTACTGTAATAGAAAAGTTTCCATCAAAATCAGAAGTAGCTCTTGCATCTTTCGAAATAATTACAGCATTAGAAAAAGGCTCTAGATATTCGTCATAGACTTTTCCTTTTATAGTAGTTTGTCCATATACAGATATAGCACAAACTACTAAAAATATAGATAGTAGATTTTTAAACATAATGTTTATTTTAATTGATTTGTGTTAAGTTATCGTTGGTTTATTTACTCATCTAGAGCAAACATAATAGGGAATCCGTATTTAACTGAAGTATTACCCCCTTGCTTTTTAGCTGGGATAAATTGAGGTAATTGTGATACTACTCGAACAGCTTCATTATTTAACAACTCTCCATTCGTTGGTCCTAAGGTTTTAATGTTCTTTACCTGTCCGTTTTTATCAATAATAAAACGAACCCAAACCTCACCTTGAATAGATTCTTTAACTGCTTGACTAGGGTACCTGAAATGCTTTTGAATATGTTTTACCATTTCAATATTAAAACAATCTAACCTGTCTCCTTTTTTAGCTTTTTCACAAGCCGTAAAAAGAGGTATCTTGTCTACAGTACTAAACTTTTCAGCTTTTCTTATTTCTTCGGCTGATAGTTTACTCGTTAGATCTTCAATATTATTCTTGATTACTAAGGATTTAGCAATCTCAGCTGATTCTTGAGTCTCATCAACTTTTGCTGTACCTACACTAGATAGGTCAGCTGCATTAGACACAACTTTCTTTTTGAACATCTCTCTCTTTTTTAGGTACCTTCTGTTAGCAGAAACCTTAACAGAGATTTGACGTGTTCCTTTGCTGTTTTTACTTTTAGGCTCAATCGTACATTTAGTAATACTATTTAAGTCTAAAGCTTCTTCAGGAGTTTCACAAACTTCACGTTGAGACATTACATTAGTAGTATATAGACAAACTAAAAATATAAATAAAATTACTTTTTTCACACTTAAGGGTTTTAATGATTTCCTAGTCAACTAATTAATATATTAATTAATAAAGAAAAATTAGCGGGCAAAAGTACTCTTTTTTTGTGAATTATTAAATTATTTATATAGTTAATCTACATCTGTATTCAATGTAAAATTCATAGGAAAACTATACAATACTTTAGAAGAAGTACCAGCTTGTTTTCCTGGTTTAAAATTTGGGAGCAACAATACAATTCTTTTTGCTTCTTCTTTTAAAAGTTCATGCACTCCTTCTCCTTCTGTTTTTATATCAGTAACCTTACCTGTTTCGTCAATTATAAAACTCACCAACACGTCACCTTCTATACCCTCATCCAAAGCTTTATCTGGATAAACTAAAGTATTAAGTATATGTTGCTGCATTTCATAATTGAAACAATCTGTTTTATCCATTGAAGAATCTGAGCAAGATAAAAACATAGGAATTTCATCAACTATATCAAAAGAAACACCTTTGCCCTCAGTTTTTCTAATGATTGGAGTAAGATTACTTAAATGATATGAATTTAGTTCATTAATTATTTTTAAAGAATGTAACTCTTTCGCTTTTAACTTTTCAGCCAAGCGAGTAACTTTTTCAAAATAAACACGTTTTTTTAAATATCTTCTACTAGAGACCGTAGTTACTATTAGAGGAGATTCTTCTTGATTGTCATCTTGTTTTTCAATCAAACATTTATCTATCGTATTTATATCTTTCGCATCATGATCTTTAGATGTACATTTTTCTTGTGCATTAATTAAATGTGTACTATATAAAATAGCTAACAAGAATATTATTATTTTTTTCATCACGATCTGTTTTGTTAAAACATGGTAACTCAATACAAAATTGAGCAGACAATTCTTTAGGCCTTTATTTTAAAAATTAAAAGCTTTATGAATACCTATTAAGTTTCAAGGCTGAATTAAACTAAGTTTAGAGTGTTAATGAATGAACTCTTTTCAACTTGATGTTCTACTAAAAATCGTGCTGATTTTTTATGCGAAGTTTTGTTATTTTTCATTTTTTAGGGGGGATAAAATGTTTAAAAAACTGGTTTACAATGTTTAAAAAAACACAGAAAATACTGTGTTAACATTTATAAATGTAATAAAAAAGAACTTAAATAACAATTATTTAAGTTCTTTTTGTGTTATCGTTGTGTTTTATTACTGTAAAAAACTAGTATTCTTGATATAAGAAATCGTTATAAGGAAAACGTTGTATATGTATCTTTTTCACTTCTTCATACACCTTTTCTTTAAAGTCTTCTAGATTATCTTTATTTAAGGCAGATATGAATATACTTTCTGTTTCTAAATCATTCATCCATGTTCTTTTCCAATCTTCTAAAGTATAATGTTCCTTAGTTTTCTCTGTAATCAAATCATCTTCATCAATTGTTTCATGAGTATAAGCATCTATCTTATTAAACACCATGACTGTAGGCTTATCTTTACTATCAATTTCGTCTAAAATTTTGTTTACAGAAGCAATATGATCTTCAAAATTTGGATGTGAGATATCTACTACATGTAATAGTAAGTCAGCTTCTCTAACTTCATCTAAGGTAGACTTAAACGATTCTACTAACTGAGTCGGTAATTTTCTAATGAATCCAACAGTATCGGTCATTAAAAATGGAATATTTTTAATGACTACTTTTCTCACTGTAGTATCTAAGGTTGCAAATAATTTATTTTCAGCAAAAACCTCACTCTTACTAATCACATTCATTAAGGTAGATTTCCCCACATTCGTATATCCTACCAAAGCAACGCGCACCATTTTACCACGGTTTTTACGCTGTATTGACATTTGCTTATCAATAGTTTCTAATTTCTTTTTAAGCAATGAGATTTTATCACGAATGATACGACGGTCGGTTTCAATTTCTGTTTCCCCTGGTCCACGCATCCCAATTCCCCCTTTTTGCTTATCAAGGTGGGTCCACATACGAGTTAATCGAGGTAACAAATATTGATATTGTGCCAATTCAACCTGAGCTTTTGCTGAACTAGTTTGTGCTCTACTCGCAAAAATATCTAGGATTAAGTTGGTTCTATCTAAAATTTTACAATCTAAAAAGCGTTCGATGTTCCTCAACTGTGCAGGCGATAATTCATCATCAAAAATTGCTGTTCCAATATCATTTGAATCTATATACGCTTTTACATCTTCTAACTTTCCTGTTCCTAAAAAAGTTTTCGGATTGGGCTTATCAAGTTTTTGTACAAAACGTTTTACAGCAACCCCTCCAGCTGTTAGAGTTAAAAACTCTAGTTCATCTAAATATTCTTCTGACTGTTTTTCGTCTTGATGTTGGGTTATAATTCCTATTAAAACCGCTTTTTCTGATATGGCTTCACGTGTTTCTATCATACGGTACAAAAGTACGAATTTATCAATGTAAAGTAATTAACTTATTTGTTTGAGAACTGGGTTATTTTTTAATCCTATAGTAACTCTTTAATTATCTTTTTTAATTGAGGCAATACCTCCTTTTCAAACCATGGATTTTTAGTTAACCAAAATCGATTTCTTGGTGATGGATGCGGCAGCACAAAATAGTCTGGTAAATATTCGTGAAAAGCATCTACCGTTTCTGTAAGCGTTCGTTTTGCTTTGTCTTTTAGATAGTAATTCTGAGCATACATACCAATTAAAATAACTAATTGTACATTGGGCATTTCATCTAACAAGGGTTGATGCCATAGAGGTGCACATTCTTTTCTTGGTGGTAAATCTCCTGATTTTCCTTTTCCTGGATAACAAAATCCCATTGGAATTATTCCAAAATTGTTTGTGTTGTAAAACTGCTCATCAGTAACACCTAGCCAATTTCGCAATTGCTTTCCACTAGCATCATCCCAAGGAATTCCTGATTGATGTACTTTTGTTCCTGGTGCTTGACCAACAATAATAACCTTTGATTGTTTACTTGCTAAAACAACAGGGTTAGGCTCTATAAAATCTTTACAAATAGTGCATTCACGAATATCGGATAGTAATTCTTCCATAGTTAAAAATACTAAAATCCTATCGATTTAAAAATGCTTTATTGATAAGAGATATCTCGATGCAATTTTGTGCTTATTCGCTTTACTCAAGAACAAAATCACTCGATATGACAAGTATTAAAACTTAATAAAATCATCAAAAGCTACGTAATAAGGTTGATCTTTAAAAACGGGTAGCTCTACACTCTCTGCATTAGCAATACCAATTCCTGCATACCAAACTTTTGCGTTTTGATTTTTTGCGTGTTCTTTAAAGGTTTCCATCCATAACACATCATATTCTTGTGGTGACTGAATGTTATTTGTAGTTTTTACCAATACAAAAATAGTAGGCTCTCCTTTTTTATACAACACAAACTGCGGATGTTTTTTCAACTCGCTATTGATTGCAACAAATTCATACCCCATTTCTTGCAGTTTCTTACCCACAATATTCATTCCTAAATTGTGGAGTTCTTGTTTGGTAAGTTCTTGCATTATTTACGTTTCTTATTGCGTTTGTTGTAGTTTTTATCCCCTCTAGTTTTTGGCTTTTTGTATTTCTTAGCAAGCTCTCTTCTATACGAACCTCCTTGATTTGTTTTTTTATTCTTTTCCTTTTTTTCGTGGAAAGCTGGACCTGCCTCATACTCTTGAGAAGTTCTATTTTTATTCACTTCTCTTTCTTCCTTCGGACGCTCTTCTTCCGTTAACTGCTTGGTTATTTCTACTTGTTCAGGAATTTCTAACTTCGGAATTGTATAATCCATTAACTCCTCTATTCTTTGTTTAGCTTCCTGCTCTTTTTCCGTAGCAAATAAAATTGCTTTCCCTTCACGTTCAGCACGACCTGTACGACCAATTCTGTGCATATAGTTTTCTGGGAAATGTGGCACATCAAAATTGATTACATGAGTAACCTCTTCTAAATCCAATCCACGAGCAATTACATCGGTTGCAATTAAGATTCGTTTTTCTCCTTTATTGAATTGTTCAATAGAACGTAAACGATAATTCTGTGTTTTGTTCGAGTGAATTACACAGGCTTGTGACGGAAATTCTTCAGCCACACAATCAAACAATCTATCTGCGTTTCTCTTATTCGGTGCAAACACCAATACTTTACTAAACTCCGATTTATCGAATAACAAATAGTTCAATAAGTTGACTTTTGTATAAAAATTCGGAACGTCATAACTTGTCTGTTGAATATTATCTAACGGAGTTCCACTAACTGCAATGGCTATTTTATGTGGTGCTATAAAAAAATCATCAATCAATGCTTCTACATCTTCCGTCATCGTTGCCGAAAACATGATGTTTTGACGTCGTTGTGGTAGTAAATCAAAGATATTTAACAACTGAAAACGGAAACCTAAATCAAGCATCACATCTACTTCATCAATCACTAATTTTTGAATAGATTTTAACTTTAACACATTACTTAATGCTAGATCGTATAAACGTCCTGGAGTAGCTACAATAATATCTGCCCCTTGCATAACTGCTTCTTTATGACGGTTCAAATTAACACCTCCATAAACCCCTACAGTTTTTAACGTAATGTACTTTGCTAACTTTTCAATTTCATCAACCACCTGCACAACTAATTCACGTGTAGGCACTAAAATCATCACTCTAGGATGTTGTTGTTTTGAGAACTTTAAATCGCGAAGTATAGGTAATAAATACCCAAAGGTTTTACCTGTACCTGTTTGAGCAATACCTACAACGTCTTTTCCTGAACGAATTACAGGAAAAGCTTGTTCTTGAATAGGTGTTGGATTAACGAAACCTAATTCTTCAATTGAATTTCTTAGTGGATTTGATAAGTCTAAATCTTGAAAAGTAGTCATTAACAATAATTTGATGCAAAGGTACAACCAATATTTTGTATATTTAAAGGACTTAATTCATTTTGATTATGGAAACACCTAAAAGATTAGAGCAAGCACTTATAAAGCTTTATAATGCTTTTCATAATGACGAATTAAACCCTGAATGTTGTTCAGCTTGTGCGGTTGGTAATATTTTAGATAACCGAGATAGCTGGAAACACCTAACAAATGGTCATGGTTCGCTAGAGTTAAGCTATGTTGGTAGGGTACATCAAAATTTAGGTAGAAAATTTAATGGTTACTCACCTTTAGAACTCTTACAGATTGAAAAAGTATTTTTAGAAGCTTGCGGATTTACTGTTCCACTATGTCACTACAACCCAAAACCTCAAGCCCCTACAAACAAAGAAGTTTTATTTAACGGGTTGGGTTCAGTTGTTAAACATTTATGCGAGCTAGAAGAAATACCTAATGTTATGGATTATTCTAAGATTTTTGAATATGAACAAGATAATCCTGTTTATAAGTTTGATGTGATTTACGAATAAATCATTTTGCAAAAAACATCGTTTTACAATCAAAGCACTTAAATTTTTTCTTATTAAAAAAGACAATCTTTTGAATGAGACTTCTTCTTTTTCTTCTAATCGAAATAGATTGGCAATTTGGGCAATTCATAGATTTAGTTTGGTTAAATATTTAGTAGATAGCTACAAAAGAAAACCATTCAGTTTAACTAAAGGTTAAAAAATCTATAATTGGTTGATTATTAATTACCAGTGGTCATTTTTACTGTATAAAAAAACCGATACAATATTGTATCGGTTTTATATTTAAAGTCACTATTAAGTGATTATCCTCCAAAGTCATCAAAACGAATGTTTTCGTCATCTAGACCAAAATCTTCACCCATTTTTTGTACTGCTTTGTTCATTAATGGTGGTCCACAGAAATATAATTCTAAATCCTCAGGACTTTCATGCTTAGATAAATATTGGTCTATTACAACTTGGTGAATAAACCCAACAAAACCATCTCCGCTTTCATCATTAATATCTTTTTTAACCTTCCAGTTATCTTCTTCTAATGGCTCAGATAATGCCAAGTAGAATTTAAAGTTTGGAAAGTCTTTTTCTAACGCTCTAAAGTAGTGAATGTAGAATAATTCTGCTTTAGAACGACCTCCGTACCAGTATGTTACTTTTCTACCGGTCTTTAAAGTTCTAAATAAATGATAAATATGTGAACGCATTGGTGCCATACCAGCTCCACCACCTACATATAGCATTTCAGCTTCAGAATCATTGATAAAGAATTCACCATAAGGTCCGGAAATAGTTACTTTATCTCCTGGTTTTTGATTAAAAATATACGAAGATGCTACTCCTGGATTTACATCCATCCATCCGCCTTTAGCACGGTCGAAAGGAGGTG
This sequence comes from Tenacibaculum aestuarii, assembly GCF_964510395.1. Lineage (NCBI taxonomy): Bacteria > Pseudomonadati > Bacteroidota > Flavobacteriia > Flavobacteriales > Flavobacteriaceae > Tenacibaculum > Tenacibaculum aestuarii. The sequence continues at coordinate 260,185 of NZ_CAZEFY010000001.1, read as the reverse complement.
TTGCTACACGAACATTTAACATGATTTCACGTCCTTCTGCAGGGTAAGAAGCCATAGAGTATGCTCTCTCTACAGTTTCTTCATTCTTCATTACCAATGGCCTTAGGTTAAATTTATCCCAATCAGCCTCAAATTTATCAGGCTCACCTGGATGATCTTGTGGATGTGCAGAAATATCCATATCAGCATACTTTATTTCACATGGTGGTATTTCAATTTGAATATACCCACCTGCTTTATAATCCATTTCTTCTGGAATCTCAACTACAAACTCCTTAATAAAGGTTGCTACGTTATAGTTTCTTACAACAGTTGCTTCCCATTTCTTAATTCCGAAAATTTCTTCTGGAATAGAAATATCCATGTCTTGTTTTACTTTTACCTGACATGCTAAACGAACACCATGTTGTAATTCTTTACGTGTAAAGTGAGGTGTTTCTGTTGGTAAAGCTTCACCTCCACCAGAATTTACGTGACACTCACATTGTACACAAGAACCACCACCACCACAAGCTGATGGTAAGAAGATTTTTTCATTACCTAAGGTAGATAATAAAGTTCCTCCTGATGGTACTTCTATTGTCTTTTCACCATTAATTGTAATTTTTACAGGTCCAGATGGTGCTAACTTTTGCTTTACAAATAATAATAACGCTACTAAAACTAAGATTACCGCTAAAAACGCTAATACTGTAATAGCAACTGTTCCTCCTGTGCTTACTTCTAAAAATACCATTATTCTGTAATTTCTTTAGTGTTATTAGCTAATTCTTCAGCTTTCTCTTCAGTTGTTTCAACTTTCTTCTCTTCTACTTCTTTCTTTTCAACCTGAACTGCTGTAGTTTCTTCTTTTTTACCTTCATCATCACCACCTGTTAACATTCCACCGAAACTCATAAATCCGATAGCCATTAAACCTGTAATGATAAATGTAATTCCTAATCCTCTTAACGCTGGTGGTACAGATGAATATCTGATTTTTTCACGAATAGCTGCAATTGCTAAAATTGCTAAGAACCATCCGATACCAGAACCTACACCGTAAGTTAATGATAAACCTAATGTTGGGATTTCACGTGATTGCATGAATAACGATCCTCCTAAAATTGCACAGTTTACAGCAATTAACGGTAAGAAAATTCCTAAAGAGTTATATAATGCTGGCGCAAATTTTTCTACAATAATTTCTACCAATTGTACCATGGTTGCAATTGTTGCAATAAACATGATGAATGATAAGAAACTTAAATCATAGTCTGCATACTCAGCTCCTAACCACTTTAAAGCTCCAGGTTGTAATAAATACTGATCTAACAACCAGTTTACTGGTACAGTTACCGCTAATACGAAAATAACGGCTGCTCCTAAACCTACGGCTGTTGATACTTTTTTAGATACTGCAAGGTATGAACACATTCCTAAGAAGGTTGCGAATACCATGTTATCTATAAATATCGACTTGAAAAATAATTCTATATGTTCCATTTCTCTATATTTTTAATGAATACTAACTTAGGTTAGTCTTCTACTAATGCTTTATTTCTTGTACGTTGTACCCAAATAATAATACCTACAACAATTAATGCCATTGGTGATAATAACATAAATCCGTTGTTTTCATATCCTAAAGCATACAATCCTGTTTTCTCGATAGGATCTCCTAATACTTTAAATCCTAATAAAGTACCTGAACCTAATAGCTCTCTAAAGAATCCTACAATAATTAAGATTACTGCGTATCCTAAAGCATTACCAATACCATCTAAGAAAGATCTCCAAGGTCCGTTACCTAAAGCAAATGCCTCAAAACGTCCCATGATAATACAGTTGGTAATAATTAACCCAATAAATACCGATAGGGTTTTACTTAAATCGTACGCAAATGCTTTTAACACTTGGTCTACAATAATTACTAAAGTAGCTACTACGATTAACTGTACAATAATTCTAATTTTTGATGGAATAATATTTCTCATTAACGAGATTACCACATTTCCTACTCCTAATACAAATAATACCGATAAAGACATTACAATAGAAGCTTTTAACTCTGCCGTAATTGCTAATGCAGAACAAATACCTAATACTTGAATAGTAATTGGGTTATTATCTGCTAGTGGATCAGTAATTAACGCTGCGTCTTTTTTTGATAAAAGTCCCATATTTATTTTAATGTTTTAAAGTAAGGTACGTATAAACCTAATTCAGATTTAATCATTGCAGCTACACCGTCTCCAGTAATTGTAGCTCCTGCAATGGCATCTACCTCATTATCGTTCTTATCTTCGTTCTTTGGATCATTGTTTGATTTAGAAACTGCAATTCCTTTAAAAGAACCATTGCTCATTAAATCTTCTCCAATAAAATCATCCATAAAGAAACGTTGCTTAATATTAGCTCCTAAACCTGGTGTTTCTCCTTTGTGATCAAAGAAAACTCCTTGAACTACCATGTCTTTATCCATTGCAACATATCCCCAAATAGCATCCCAAAGACCTTTACCTCTAATTGGTGCGATGTAAAATGTAGTTCCATCTTTTTCACCTACAAATAATGGTAATTTTCTTGTTTTACCTTCTTTAGCTGCTGTTTGTTGTTTTTTAACATCAATTAAATATGCTTTAGCATCCTCAGAAACATTTTCTCCTTCGATTACTAGTTGTTTTTTGATGTATTTAGCAAACTCATCAGCTACTTTATCTTTTGAAACAAACTCAATACTTGTTTCATCATTTTCGTTTACACCCATAGCATACAAAATATTTTGTTGCTTTTCGATACGCTTATTTCCGTCGATTGTTGGGCGAAGTGATGACGCTGTAAAAGCTAACAACGCACCCACTACTAGTACCATTCCTATTGCGAATACTACCGTATATACATTACTATCTGTCTTCTTACTCATAATTAGGCAGTTTTAGCTTTTAAACGTTTTAATCTTCTTTTTACATTTCCTTGAACCACGTAGTGATCGATAGTTGGAGCAAATACGTTCATTAATAAGATCGCTAACATTACTCCTTCTGGATATGCTGGGTTGAATACACGAATCATAATCGAGATAAATCCGATTAAGAAACCGTAAATCCATTTTCCTTTGTTAGTTTGTGCTGCTGTTACAGGGTCAGTTGCCATGTACACCGCTCCAAATGCAAAACCTCCAATTAATAAATGTTTCCAGAAGTCTAAGCTCATTAATCCGTAAAACTTACTAGTTTCACCAACCCATCCCATATCAACTACTTGATTGAAGATGAATCCCATTACTAAAGCTCCGATTACTGAAGATAACATGATTCTCCAGCTTCCGATCTTTGTAAAGATTAAGAATAAAGCTCCTAATAAGATTAATAATGTTGAAGTTTCTCCTACTGAACCTGGAATAAATCCGAAGAACATATCAGAAACTGAGTGTTGTAATGGTTGTGATTGTGCTAAACTACCTAAGATTGTTTCTCCTGAGATAGCATCAGGTACACCATTCGTTCCTAACATTCCTACACGAGGATCTGCTCCGTGAACCCATACTTTATCTCCTGACATCCAAGTTGGATATGCGAAGAATAAAAATGCACGAATTGTTAACGCTGGGTTTAAGATGTTCATTCCTGTACCACCAAATACTTCTTTACCAATTACAACACCGAAAGCTACAGCTACAGCTAACATCCATAATGGTAAATCTACTGGTACGATTAACGGAACTAACATTCCTGTTACTAAGTAACCTTCTTCTACTTCGTGTCCTTTAATTACAGCGAAGATAAATTCGATTACTAAACCTACTAAATACGATACAATTACTAATGGTAAAATTTTAGTTAAACCAACTAGGAAATTGTCCATATTCCAAAAGTCTCCACTAAAGAAAGACATTCCTTCAGTAAAGCCATTAATTGCAGCGTTGTGTTGATACCCTGCATTAAACATACCGAAAAGTAAACATGGTACTAATGCCATAATTACTGTATTCATGGTACGCTTTAAATCATCGGCTGCCTTGATATGAGTTCCTCCATGAGTAGTCTCATTTGGCAAATATAAAAAGGTGTGGATTGCGTTAAACGCAGGCGCCATCTTAGTACCTTTATATTTCTCTTTTAAATTATGTAAATTTTGTTTTAAGCCCATATCTTATCCTAATTCTTCTCTCATTAAATCTAATCCTTCACGAATTATTTTTTGGTGAGGTTGTTTCGATACACAAATAAATTCTGTTAATGCAAAATCTTCTGGTGCAATTTCATAAGCTCCTAATCCTTCCATTTCGTCAAGATCTTTATACATACAAGCTTTTAATAATTGCATCGGATAGATATCTAACGGAAAAATTTCTTCATACGAACCAGTTACCACAAATGCTCTGTGTTCACCGTTAGTATTCGTATTTAAGTCATACTTTTTCTTCGGGGTTAACCAAGAAAATGTTAATGCTCTAGAAGTAGATATCTTATCAAAGATTGGCTTATTCCATCCGAAGAATTCATAATCATCTCCTTCAGGAATTGCAGTAATCATGTTGTCATAGTACCCTAAGAAACCATCTTCTCCAACTTGCACACCGCTTAATACATTTCCACTAATAACACGTGCGTTATCAGCATCTAAGTTTTCTTTAACAATATCAGCAACTTGTGCTCCTGCTTTTGCAGTAACATATTGTGGCTTGTTAAATTTAGACCCTGCTAAAGCAAGAGTACGAGTAATATTAAACTTACCTGTTAATAATAACTCCCCAATAACAACTAAGTCTTGTGGTGTTACTACCCACACAACTTCTCCTTTATTAATAGGGCTAATCTGTGCTATTTGTGTGCTTACGTTACCAGATGGGTGTGGTCCAGAAACTTTATGTAGCTCTACTCCTTTCACGTCTTTAAACGGTGATAGTGTTGAGTTTTTAGCAACAGAAACGTGAACTTTACCAGTAGTTAACTTTGTTAACGCTGTTAAAGCAGCCTGTAACTCAGCTTCTTTACCTTTCAATGCGTAATCATAATCAGCTGCTAAAGGTGCACTTGCGTAGGCTGATACAAAAATTGCTTTTGGTGCTTGATTAGGGTTTGCAACCACGTCGTACGGACGTTGTTTTACAAACGGCCAACAACCTGAAGCAAATAAGTGATTTTTCACCTCTTCTCCAGACATTGCATCAACATCTTTCTTACCAAAATCTTTGTATTCCTGCTGTGCATCAGCAGTGATTTTAATTGCTAAAACTTTTCTTCGTGCTCCACGAACGATTTCCGTAACTTTACCACTAACCGGACTAGAAAATAAAATACGCTCGTCACTTTTTGCATGAAAAAGTGCTTCACCTGCTTTTACTTCTGTACCTTCTTTCGCTAAAATTTTAGGAATAACGCCGTGAAAATCATCTGGCTTTACTGCAAACACACTACCTAATGGAAGTTCGGTAGTTACCTGTTCTGCCTCGCCAACTAGCTTGATATCCAAGCCTTTCTTAATACGGATGTCTTTTGACATAGGAACTGATTAATTTGATTTTCTTAAAAACATGCAAATTTAAAAATTTTGAAATCCACCGCAGAATAAAACCATTTTTATCTTCAAGAAACAACATTATTTATATTTATTCTAAATAAAAACATTGTCTTTGGCGTATATTTTGATATTTTTGTTAATTATGAAATTAAGAAGCCTACTTATCGTTGTTTTATTCTGTACTATTTACAGCTATGCTCAAAACATAAAAACAGTTCAACTTCGCCCTAAGCACAATTCTGAACAATATGCTCCAATTGTACGTTTAAGTGAAGTTTTAAAACTTTCTTTTGATGATTTAGATGCTGACAGCAAACAATATCAGTACAAAATTGAACATATGACACATGATTGGAAACCTAGCTCAATGCCTAGCAACCAATATATCCAAGGTTTTGAACAAAATGAAATCATCAATTTTTCAAATTCATTCAACACGCTTCAGCCCTACACGCATTATTGGGTTGAAATACCGAATCAGAACACCATTATTACCAAAAGTGGCAATTATTTAATTTCTGTTATTGATGAAAATTACGAGGTTGTTTTCACCAGAAAATGTGTATTTTATGAAGATATAACCACCGTAGGTGTAGCTGTTTTTAGAAGTAGAAACGCCTCAACAGCTAACCAACAACAAACTGTTCAATTCTCAATAAACCATCCTAATTTACAAATCAACAATCCTTCACAAGAAATTAATGTAACACTATTTCAAAATCACAATTGGAATACAGCTATTAACAGTTTACAACCTATATTCATTAAACCTCAGCAATTACTGTATAACCACACTGTGGAAACTAATTTTTGGGCAGGTAATGAATTTTTAAATTTTGACACCAAATATATTAGAAACAGCAGTTTAAATGTAGCTAAAGTTACGCGTGACAATTTATATCACAGTTATATATATACTGATGAACCTCGAGCAGACAAACCTTACACCTACAATCCAGATATTAATGGACAGTTTGTAGTAAGAACCACCGAACGAGACGCAAATAACGAACAAGATGATACCGAAGCTGATTACTCTTTAGTTCATTTCTCATTAGATGCTTTTGAGCCTTATGAAAACAAAGATGTGTATGTGTATGGTGCTTTCAATAATTATAAATTATCAGAAGAAAACAAAATGACCTATGATTCTAGTCAAGGAATTTACAAAGCCATTTTACCTTTCAAACAAGGTTTTTATAACTATAGTTATGCTACATTAAATTCAAACAACATTGTTAACTTACATGAAATAGATGGATCATTTTTCCAAACTGAAAACGAATATACTGTGGTTGTTTACTACAAACCTTTTGGTGAAATTTACGACAGAGTCATTGGTGTTGGTAATGGTTATTTTAATCAAAATAAGTAAGCCTTACAATAAACATTGACTAAAAAGTGAAAAAGAACTATCTTTATCCTATGTTTCAGCAAGTAACTAAGGGGATAAAAATTTCGGTAAAAACTTCTTTCAAAGGTACCGTTTACAGGGGCTATCAGCAGTACTATGCCTTTAGCTACTATATTACTATTGAAAACAGATCAAAAGAAACCGTAAAACTACTTGAACGCTTTTGGGTTATTTTTGATGCTCTTAACAACACTGAATATGTAGAAGGCGAAGGTGTTGTTGGAGAAACTCCTACCTTAAAACCAAACGACATTTACAACTACAAATCTAATTGTTTCTTACTTTCAACAACAGGAGCAATGGGTGGTAATTATAAAATGATTAACACAAAAACCTTAGAAGAGTTTTTAGTTATCATACCAACTTTTCAACTAACTACTACGTCTACTTTAAACTAATGAGCAAAAAAAATAAAGTTGCAGTTATAAAAGACCCTAACTGTTTAAATTGCGGATATCCTTTTACTCGTCATGAAAAATTTTGCCCTGAATGCGGACAACATAATAGAGGAAAAAAAATCACTTTAAGTGTTTTTCTTCGTGAACTTTTTGCTGGTTTCTTTTCTTTAGACACAAAGTTTTGGAGAACATTAATCCCTTTACTAATTAATCCTGGAAAAGTTTCGAAAGATTATATTGAAGGAAGAAGAATCCGATACACTAATCCGTTTCGATTTTATTTAGCTACAACAATTATTTTCTTTTTGATTCTGGGAGCAATTAATAGTTATGACCATTTTGAAAAACTTAGAAAAGGCACTCCCAACGACAGCTCTTTTTTGAATATTAACGTTGAAAACAAAGAAGCAAGACAACTTAACATTAGTCAGCTACACGACCTTGTGTTTGGCGAAATAAAACTGAATCAAAAAAAAACAGACTCTTTAAATCTAAACAAAAAGGACCCAACAAAAGAAGTAGATTCAGTTCAAAATCATATTAACAATTCTGTTTTTTATAGTTTCTTAAAGTTTGAAGAAGAAAACCCAAACCTTTCTACCGAAAGCGCTCTAGATAGTTTAAAAATTGAAAAGAATTTTAGTAACCGCTTTTTATATTCTAAGGTTAAACTCGTAAACTCATATGTAAGAAATGACGACGAACGTAATAAATTCAACAAACAACTTTTCTCGTATATCTCTATTTCGTTATTTGTTTTACTTCCTTTGTTTACTCTTTTCTTAGCCTTTATATACATTCGAAGAAAATACACTTATGTTGAACATTTAGTCTTTGTTTTTCATGTACAAACCGTGTTTTTTCTACTTGCTAGTATTTTTTACATCATAGGTTTTATCAACAAAAGCAGTAATAATTTACTTACAATTTTTTCTATACTCTTTTTAGTGTATTTATTTATAGCAATGAAAAAATTTTACGGTCAATCGTTCTTTAAAACACTCATTAAATACTTTATCATAAACACCGTTTTTGTAACTCTGATGTTTTTTGGTATAGTAATAGTTTGGGCTATAACTTTTGCGCTGTATTAACTTTTAATTCAACAGTTGTAAAAAGAAGTTTTTTGAAGTGTTTTTAAGCTTTATCGTTGCTTTTAACTGATTGTTATTAGCTACAGACAATTCCAATACCTGAACTTTATCTAGATAGTTGTTTTTAAAAGAATATATCCCCCTATCTTTTGCTTGATATTGAGCCACATCAAACGAAAAATAAAACTTATCATCAAGTTTTTTAAGCTTATTTAAAACTGGTTGTTTTTGCGAAGTGAATTGTAACTCGCTCTCTTTACAAAAACTATACGTGGTAAACAGAGGCATTAGGGTTAACACTTCGTTATCTTCCACTTGTTTGATTACCTCTTTTTCATGCAAATACTCACATAATCCCTCTCCTTCTAAATTAAAAGTTACGTTAGGAGTTATTGTATTTTGGATCTCTTTTTTCTCCACTTTATTAAAGTCATCATCGTACTCATAAGTTACAATAGTATCTGATTTCTTAACAAATGAAGAAAGGTTAAAATCCATCTCTCCGTTCCATTTAGCAGCAATGGAATCTAATGATAATGTAGTAAGCTTTCTAAATTTTCCTGAAGCATTTTTTGGTAAAATCTTAGCTAGTTTTTTAGTGTTTAATTTCCCTGAAGTAGTAGCAATAGCATCAGCTTCAAAACTAGCTTCAAAAGGCAAGAAAATATCGTTATTTTCATTTAATTTCCCTTCAATACTTAACTGACCTTCATCAACCAAAACTTTGAAGAAACCTCCTTTATCCGTACTGAATGCTATCGGGCTTTTATGTTTTTTAATATTCGAAAAAATTTCAGCATCATCAGAAAAGTAATTCCCCTTATCAAGAACCTCTATTAACTCATTAGAAACCTTAGCACTTTTATCAACCTTAAATAGTATTTGAACTTCGTTATTGTTAACTACACAAGTAATTTGTTGTTTCCTGTAAATGGTAATTTTCCCTACCTTTTCTTCTTTAAATCCCGTTTCTTTTAAAACCTCAACAAAATCGTTTTTAACCGAAACTTTATCACTGATTAAAAACCCTTTGAATTCTTGTTGATTCGTATACAAAAACACACTATTAGGAACTTCAATTTGATCTAACAACGAGCGTTGTTTTTCTTTTACTGTAGATGATTTTTTAAAATCTACTTGAGAAAGTGGATGCTCTAAAAAGCTAGTAAGTATATTGTATTCTATTTCTCGAAGGTTAATATGGATAACCGCCTCTGCAGAAACAGGAACTTTTCCTGCATAAATTACGGTTGGATTGTATCTAAAAAACCCAACCGTAACTATAATACAGCATACTATTAAAAAGATATATGCTATTTTTTTTATCATTCAGTTTATTTCGCTACCGAGTTGATAAATTTTAATAATAATTTTAAGGTGTTTTCTTCTGTTCCTTGCGTTGAAAGTTTTAACTCAGAAGAAATGGTGTTTCCTTTCATTCTAGAAACTCTAAATACAGCATCATTCATGTTTTCAGTAGAAAAATGTAAGGCTTCTTTTTCTGATTTACTCATCCACTCACTCGGTACTTTGTTTAAAATTGCGTTCACATCAGCATACAATACAGTTGAATTATCTCTTACTAATTTACTATGTTTTTTAGTATTGAAATTTGTAGTACCGTTAGCAATATTTAATGCCCCAGTTTTAGAAGTTGTTAAATACAACACATCGTTTTTCACTACAGAATATAAACCAAATGGCAAATCTGCTTTTTTAGTTACAAACTCAACTACATTATCCTGAATTTTTACTGCATTGTGCTTTGCTCCTATCTGATAAAACTTATTTAATAACTCTTCTTTCTCAGAACCAATCATTAACGTGAAATCTGGCACAAAATCTTCTTTTGTTTTTGTTACTTCTTTACGCTTGTAATCTTTATCATACTCATAGGTAGTGTACTCAACTTCTTTTTTAGCAAAATCATTCAACACTAACAATGCATCACCTGTAATTAATTCGCCAATAGCTTTTTCGTCTATTACTAAAGAAAATAAATCTCCTACAATTTCAATTTCTTCTTGAAACTTAGGCAAAATACCTCCATACATTTTATTGATCAATTCTGGATACTGCTTTAATGTTTCTTCAGTGTTTAAAGAAATACTCCAGAAAGCTAAAGCCTTATCATGATCGAAACTGTTAACCAAGTTACGGTTCATTCTCTTATTGTAAATCTTCTTAAAAGACTTGCTCATATCAGAACTAACCGCCATATCTAACAAAATTCTTGCATCATCTTTTTCAAAAAACAAGTTTGCAGTTACTTCTTCAACTCCATAAACATTTTGATTTCCTTCAGCATATAAAGGATAAAAACTGTTTCCAAAAGATTTAAAAACATCTGTCATTAACTCACCATAATTACGCACCCATAATGTTGCTGATGAATTTTTCTTTTTACTTTTTTGAAACTTTCTGTTTGAAGCAATTGATTTAGAGTAGTTTTTATCAAAAACATTCAATCCATATTCTTTCGACCATTCTCTAGCTAATCTTCTCTTGAAGTTATAGTTGTATTCTCCTTCTTCTTTCAACTGCTCTAAACGCTCTTTGTTATCAGAGAAAAATGATGAAGACATACTTCCGTTTATAAGTAATAACGTGTGGTCATTCCAAATTTTAAAAGAAGAACGTCCTGCAATGTAACTATAATTTCCTTCCGTTTTAAGCTTCTTCTTTTCGCGTTCATACAACAAAGATTCAAACGTTTTTCTATCATTTAACTCAACATAAAAGTTATGATACGAAATACTATCCGTCTTTGTTAAGAAATAATATGCGTTTGCATTAATATTCACCCCTGCCTTAGCAACAGAAGAAACTTTATGTTTAATTACTTCATTCTCTTTACTTCTCTCTTCATTCTCATCGACAACTGCCGCTTGAGACTTATCCTCGTAATTCCTATAATCTCTATTTAAATCTTTTAAAATCTCTCTTCCAATAGCATTTTCATCAATATCCGACACATTGATTAACTTAAATAAGTTTTCTGCATTTGCAGAGATTAGCACATCAACATTCTCAGGTATTTTAGTCTCTAATTTTTGAGCTTGTATAACTGTAATAGTGTTTAAAAGCAGTAGTGTAGCAATAATTTTTTTCATGTGTTTGTTTTTGCTTTTTAAAATCATAAGTAACCTTTGATGATTAAAGTAATCTTTATACTTTCTATTTAAAAGATTCTTTTAACCATGTGGGTTTCACCCTGATTTTAATTTTCTAATTGTATTTTATTTTTGATTGTTTGTGTGTTCGATATAATATCTTGTGCTTGTAAATGCAGCATAATTGCTTTTTTACTTTTTGATATTCTTGCTTGGTTATTCTCAGTCGATTTTATAGGTTCTTCAAATCGATAAACACTCGTATAAGTAGCCGTTTCAAATACTTTACGATCTTGATTTTTTGTTTTTTGAAACTCTTTTCCTAAATCGAAATGATGACTACGAGTAAACGTTTTGTTTTCTTTATTATAGGTAAAGTGCTGATTTTTCTTAATCGCTTCTATATGCTTCTTTGAACTGAAGTTAGAAATCACTTCGTTCAAAGCTTCAACATTATCAAAATCACACGAAACAGTTACGATAAATTCGTTAAAATCTAACGTGTTTTTTACGTTATGAACCCCTTTGGTCTGCTTTATTTTGTAAACTATTTCGTTTACTTTGTTTCTAATAGTAGTTTTAGATGGTACTTTGTAACCATTAATACTATCAAGCAACATTATTGAGGCTAATTTTGTTTTACTCTTACTTAAATTGATAGTTAATACAGCACTACCCGAACCATCTTTATTAAAGCTAACTTCTTCTACAAACTCAAAGCAACTTGTAAACAAAAAAGTAGAAATAAGTGAGAATAGCAATAGTAATCTTTTGTTCATATTAATTTTTTGGCAAAGATACCAAATAGGTTTAATTACGAACGAATGATTTCTTCTTGTATTGTGTTAATATTTGAATGTAAATCGTAGTAAGTCATGGTAAGTTCATTGTCTTTTTTTACCACAGAAGTAATACTTACTGTTTCAACATAACTACGTTTCATTTTTAATGAAATTTCTGGAGTTCCTCTAGTTTCATCTTGATGAAAGTTAACAATATTTAACTGATTAATCTCTTGAGTAGTATTTAACCATTCTGAAAACCATTCTCTTCTTAATTGTTTCATTTCTTCACCATATAAAGTTGAAGACGACCATATTTTAGGCTCATTACCCAACTCCTGAAAATGTTTTTCAACTCCATCCCAAACCAGTTCATATGCTTTTAGTTCGTTTGCCCAATCTACCAACACAATTGTAAATGGCTCTATTCCTTCAAAATTAAAACCTTTAATCATTTCAACAGGGTTATCAACCTTTAGTAATTGCTTTACAATAACTCCTCTACTCATGCGGTAAGATTCCGCTCTTTTGTGTTTGGTAAAACCTCCGTTCAATAAACAAATCAATCGGTGTTTTTCACTTAAACCAATCCATGTGCCTCCTGCCAGTTCATCTTTCGGGTAGGTTAACTTCACTCCTTCTTCACAGTAAGTTTTTGGCGCAATTGTTTTACGCTTCGGATCTTCATCTCTATTAGAAGTTAAAATAAAATTATTATCCTTTAAAGGTAAATAAGTTACCGTACACATGTTGTTCTCCTTTTATTAAATTCAAGCCTTTTGTCCACCTAAATATTCCTAAAATAACCTTAACTTTGTCTTTTTAAGAAAGTTTTCAAGACTTTTCAATAACAAAGAAAGAAATTTAATTCAACAAACAACATACAAAAATGGGAAAAGGATTTTTTCACGTACCGACTGCCATTAATGAAACTGTAAAAGGATATGCTCCTGGATCTCCAGAGCGCGAAGCAGTTTCTAAACAATACAAAGAATATTTTAACGGATCTATGGATGTACCAATGTATATCGGTAGTGAAGAAGTTAGAACAGGAAAGACTGAAAACATGACTCCTCCTCACGATCATCAACATGTAGTAGGACAATTTCATGTTGGAGACAAATCGCATGCTAAAAAAGCTATTGCTGCTGCTTTAGAAGCTCGTACTAAATGGGCACAAATGCCTTGGGAACAAAGAGCTGCTATCTTTTTACGTGCTGCTGAATTAATCGCAGGTCCTTACCGTGCAAAGATTAATGCTGCAACAATGATTGCACAGTCTAAAACAGTTCATCAAGCAGAAATCGATTCAGCTTGTGAGTTAATCGACTTCTTACGTTTCAACGTAGAGTATATGACTGATATTTACAGTGAGCAACCTAATTCTGATGACGGAATTTGGAACCGCGTTGAATACAGACCATTAGAAGGATTTGTGTACGCTGTAACTCCGTTTAACTTTACTGCTATTGCTGGAAACTTACCTGCATCTGCAGCAATGATGGGGAATGTTGTAGTTTGGAAACCTTCTAGTAGCCAAGTTTTTTCTGCTAACGTAATTATGCAAATCTTTAAAGAAGCTGGTTTACCTGATGGTGTTATCAATTTAGTATTAGGAAATCCTGCTGATATTACTGAAGTTGTATTAGCTTCTCCTGATTTTGCTGGAATCCACTTTACTGGTTCTACAAACGTATTCCAAGATATTTGGAAGAAAATTGGAGAAAACATCCATATTTATAAAACATATCCAAAAATTGTTGGTGAAACAGGAGGTAAAGATTTTATCGTTGCTCACCCATCAGCAAACGCTAAGCAAGTAGCTACTGGTATTTCTCGTGGTGCTTTCGAATTCCAAGGACAAAAATGTTCTGCAGCTTCAAGAGTATACTTACCAAAATCATTAGCTGAAGAAACTTTAAATTATGTAAAAGAAGATATCGCTTCTTTCAAAATGGGTTCTCCAGAAGATATGAGCAACTTTATCACAGCTGTAATCCACGAAGGATCTTTTGATAAATTAGCTAGATATATCGATCAAGCTAAAGCTGATGCTGACGCTGACGTTATTGCAGGTGGTAACTACGATAAATCTAAAGGATACTTTATCGAGCCAACAGTTATCTTAACTACTAATCCTAAATACACGACTATGGAAACTGAATTATTCGGTCCTGTAGTAACTGTATATGTATATGAGGATGCTGATTGGGCTGAAACATTACAATTAGTTGACGGAACTTCTGAATACGCTTTAACAGGTGCTGTATTCTCTACAGATCGTTATGCAATTGCTGAAGCTACTAAGGCATTAGAAAACTGTGCTGGTAACTTCTACATAAACGATAAGCCAACAGGAGCTGTAGTAGGACAACAACCATTTGGTGGAGCAAGAGCTTCAGGAACAAACGATAAAGCAGGATCTGCTCAAAACTTATTACGTTGGGTATCTCCTCGTTTAATCAAAGAAACATTTGTTTCTCCAACTGATTACCGTTACCCTTTCTTAGGATAAGATATTCCGATTACGGAACTTTATATAACTAAAAGCAACCTCACTTCGGCTACGCTCAGTAACCAAGTAGGTTGCTTTTTTATTTGTTTTCAAACAGAATTCAACTAATTTCGTTTAGCAACCATTCGAGATGTTTAAAAACGATGAATTACAAAGAAATACTTGAAAATGTATATGAGAAAATAACTCCTATTGAAAACACAGGTGAGTTAGCTACCTATATTCCTGAATTGGCCACCATTGATTCAGAAAAATTTGGTGTGCATATATCAACCATTTCCAACACCAATTTTGGTTTAGGTAATTTTCAAGAAAAATTCTCTATACAAAGTATTGCTAAAGTATTATCTCTTTGTTTGGCGTATAAGCATCTTGGTGAATCTATTTGGGACAGATTAGGTGTAGAACCTTCTGGAAATAGTTTTAACTCATTGATACAACTGGAAACGGATAATGGTATTCCTAGAAATCCGTTTATCAACGCAGGTGCTATTGTAATTGCTGATATTTTAATTAGTAGCTTGATAAACCCTAAGGAAGATTTATTGAATTTCATTAAAAGTCTTTCGATAAATCAAGATATTAACTACTCAGCAAAAATTGCGGCTTCTGAAAAATCGGTAGGATATCGAAATGTTGCCTTATGTAATTTTATTAAGTCCTACGGAAACATATACAATGACCCTGAAGTGGTATTGGATTTCTATTTCGATTTATGTTCGTTGGAACTCACTTGCGAACAACTTTCTGAATTGTTTTTCTTCTTAGCCAATAACGGAGAAACACGACAAGATGAACAAATACTAACTAAAAGTCAATCCAAAAGAATCAATGCATTAATGCAAACTTGCGGTTTTTATGACGAATCTGGGGAGTTTGCTTTTAAAGTTGGACTTGCAGGAAAAAGTGGAGTTGGCGGTGGTATTATTGCCATACACCCTAACCAGTATGCGATTGCAGTATGGAGTCCTAAATTGAATAAAAAAGGAAACTCCTACAGAGGTATGCGCTTTTTAGAGGAGTTTACCACCCTTTCTGAACAGTCTATTTTTTAGGTTTAATCCAATTGGAGTTTTACTTTTTTTAAAACAGCTTAATTCTTAAACGCACTTTTTATTTTTTGGTACAAAAATTGATATAAAAAAAGAGAATATAAAAAGTTTTGCAGAAAAATATATTTCACTACATTTGTAGTATATAATGTCCATCGAGCGGATTTGTCACCTTAAGACTTTGTTTTTTTCTTAAGGAATTATAGCGACAAATACTGACTTTGGACTTTTTTTTTACTATAAAGTATGAAAACAGCTATTTTAATTGATGGGGGATTCTTTCTAAGAAGATATAAATACATAAAGGGGTTTGAAAAAACAGACGAACCTGAAGTTGTAGCTAAAAATATCGTTTCTTATTGTTTTAGACATATACAAAAGATTAACAGGTATAGAAGTAGATATGGACTTCCTCCTACAGAACTTTATCGAATTTTTTATTACGATGCAAAACCATTTGATGGTGATTCAAAAAAACCCATCAGCGGAAAATCATTTAGTTTTAAAAATACCGATCAATTTAAATTTAGAAATAAGTTGTTTACAACTTTAAAGCAACAAAGAAAAATAGCATTAAGGCTCGGTTTCTTAAAAAATAGTTCTCGATTATGGACTATAAATGCAAGACATACAAAACCACTACTTACAAAAAAAATTAAAATTTCTGATTTAACAGATGACGATTTAACTTACCCCTTGAATCAAAAAGCTGTTGATATGAAAGTAGGCCTTGATATTGCTACTCTAGCATTTAAAGAACGTGTCAATCAAATTATTTTGATAGCAGGAGATAGTGATTTTGTTCCTGCGGCTAAATTTGCTAGAAAAGAAGGTGTTGATTTCATTTTAGATCCAATGATGAATAATATTGATTCAAGTCTTCATGAACATATTGATGGTTTAATGTCGATAAAAAACATGTCTCGCAAAGATTACACATCTGAATCTGACAAATAATAAAAAACTAAAAGCCAGAGGAGAAAATTTTCTCCTCTGGCTTTTAATTTTTCAAAGTCTAATGTTCTTTTAGGGTATACTAACTCAACCCAATTTTCATATTCAAATACAACCATTTTGTAGGAACATCTAACGATTGTCCATTTACTAGCTTGTCATAATCAATACCCCAATCCAATAAATTTACTTGCCCTTGTAATACCAGTTCACTAGACATACTTTCGTATGAATTTCTAATTCCAGTAGCAAAAAACTTCACCTCTCTTTCCACTCCTTTAATAGATAGCACTCCATTAATTTGATACCAATCTACTCCCATCACATACACATTGGTCGTTTTAAACCTTATTTTTTCGTTGTTATCGCTAATAAACACTCCTTTAGTTTTAACTCTTTTGGTTAAATCAGCCACATCACCTCTACACGCTTTAAATGAGTTTGGGTCAACCTCAAACGAAATACGCATGTTTTCTAACGGGTTTCCAGCATCCATTCGCACAGGAATATCTACTTTTAAATCGTTTACAATACCACCAAACGGTGTGCTACAATGACCATGTGTTACAAACATATTGATTGTTTGATTTTTTACAGTTTCTGTCACCTTTTTTTCCTCTTTTGGTGTAACTGTTGAAGTACTTTTAGCAAATCCGCTTACCAAAACTATAGTTAGCAACGCCCCAACTAACAAAATTCTATTTTTAATGGTTTTCATAATATTCGTTTTTAAAGTTTTCATCAAAACTATCGCAACCTTCCGTTAAAAGTGTAAATCAATTGTCAAAAAAGTGTAAAAAAGCTTTAACCAGTGTACTTTTATTTAAATTTACCTCCAAAAACCACTAAAATCTATTTTTCTAACACTTTAAAATGTCACAAAAAACTCAACTTAAAGAAGTCGCCAAACTATTTTTTAAACTAGGTTGTATTGCTTTTGGCGGACCTGCTGCGCATATTGCCATGATGGAAGATGAAGTTGTTAAAAAAAGAAAATGGATGACTGAGCAACATTTTCTAGATTTAATGGGAGCTACTAATTTAATACCAGGACCAAACTCTACTGAAATGACCATGCATTGCGGACATGAAAGAGCTGGTTGGAAAGGGTTAATTGCAGCTGGCTTTTGTTTTATTTTTCCTGCCGTAGTAATTACATCAATAGTTGCGTGGTTATACCAAGAATATGGTCAGCTTCCTAAAGTTGAACCTTTTATCTACGGAATAAAACCCGCAGTAATCGCCATTATTGTTATGGCAGCTTATCGATTAGGTAAAAAAGCTGTAAAGAATACATCTTTAGCTATTTTAGGGTTAATTACTTTAGTTGCCTGCCTTTTAGGTGTTAACGAAATAGCAGCTTTATTTGGCTGTGGCTTACTAGGTGCGTTACTCTATTTTTTCAACCAAAACCGTAATAATTTAACCAGCATACTTCCTTTTTTTATATTTCAGGCGAGTGAAACGCTTCAAGTTAACAATCTGAAAATTTTATTTACCTTTTTAAAAGTTGGAGCAATCTTATACGGAAGTGGTTATGTATTATTTGCTTTTTTAGATGCAGAATTGGTTGCTAACGGATGGCTTTCAAGACAAGTACTAATAGATGCAGTTGCTGTAGGACAAATAACTCCAGGTCCTGTTTTATCTACCGCTACTTTTATTGGTTGGCAAATGAATGGAATAACTGGCGCACTTGCAGCAACTGTAGGGATATTTTTACCATCCTTCTTTTTTGTTTTAGTTTTAAATCCGTTGATTCCTAAAATGAGGAAATCGAAGCTTATTGGTGCTATTCTAGATGCTGTAAATGTAGCTGCCGTGGCTCTAATAATTGCTGTATGTATTGAAATGGCAAAAGATACCATAACTGATTGGCGTACTATTGTTATTGCTATTATAAGCCTAGTAGCTGTTTTTTATTTAAAAAAATTAAATAGTGCTTTTATCGTTTTAGGAGGCGCTATGTTAGGATATATTTTAACTTATTGGTAAACCTTATAATATCATTCCTTTTAGCCTACCTTTGCAAAAAAATATTTGATGCAGTTTTCAGACCTACAACTTAGCAAGTCTATCTTAAAAGCACTTACCGAAGAAAGACACCACAAACCAACTTTAGTACAACAAGAAGTAATTCCGTTAGTACTTAATAAAAAAGATGTGATTGTAGCTGCTCAAACAGGTACAGGTAAAACAGCTGCTTTTGCGTTGCCTATTATTCAAGAGCTTTCTGAAGAAGCTGATGTTGAAAAAAGAGCCAAAAAGATAAAAGCATTAGTAGTAAGCCCTACTCGTGAATTAGCGATTCAAATTCAAGAAAACTTTAAAAGCTATAGCAAATACACTAATTTAAGAACTACGGTTATTTATGGTGGTGTTGCTACCCAGCCTCAAAAAGATGTTTTGGAAAAAGGTATCGATATTTTAATTGCTACCCCTGGTCGTTTTATCGACTTACACAAACAAGGTAGTATTGATGTTCGTCAACTAAAAACATTGGTGCTAGATGAAGCTGATTTAATGTTGGACATGGGCTTCATTGAAGATGTTCAAAAGATTGAAGAATTGTGTCCGCGTAAAAAGCAAACCTTACTGTTTTCTGCAACGATGCCTGATAAGGTAAACGATTTAGCCAAATCAATGCTACGCAATCCTGAAAAGGTAGACATTTCACCTGCGGAGACTACTTCTAAAAACATTGGTCAGTTACTATATTACACACCCAAAAAACATAAGGTCGATTTGTGTTTGCACTTATTACGCAACACCATAAAAGGTCGTATTATTATATTTCGTCGTACCAAATTTGGAGTTGATAAGTTAGAAAAAACACTTCAAAAAAACGGATACAAAGCAACCAGCGTACATGGTGATAAGTCGCAAAACTTACGAAACCAAGCTATAGAAGATTTCAAAAATAACAAAGCCAATATTTTAATTGCTACAGATGTTGCTGCTCGTGGAATTGACGTTAGCAAAGTAGATGCTGTAATTAATGTTGACTTACCTAACATTCCTGAAACGTACGTGCACCGAATTGGTAGAACAGGTAGAGCTGGTAAATCTGGAATCGCCTTTTCTTTATGTAGTGCCGATGAAACTTCTTACATCAAAGCTATTCAAGAATTTATGGATAGAACTATAAAAATTGTAGAAGACCATCCATTCCCTCTAGCAAAACCAAAGAAGAAAAAACAACCCAACACTGTTAGTAAACACAAAAAAGGAAGAAAATCAGAAGCTTCTAAAAAGAAGAAAAAACGCTGGTATTAAACTTTTTATAAAAAATAACATTAAAAGTAATTGGTATTTTATTTATTAATCGTAATATTGCAATATAATAATAAATCAATGGGATTAACCAAATCAGAAATATTTACTGAAGAGCAAAATCAATTAGCTACGATTGCAAAAGTGTTAGGGCACCCAGCGCGTATTGCTATTATACAACACTTATTCAAATTGAATTCTTGTGTTTGTGGTGATTTGGTAAATGAAATCGGTTTGGCGCAACCTACAATATCACAGCATTTAAAAGAATTAAAGAAGGTTGGTATTATTAAAGGAACTATTGAAGGAACTAGCGTTTGCTATTGCATCAATCCATCAACATGGAAAGAAATTAAAACCTTACTTTCTTCTTTTTTAAACCTTGATATGAATAACCAGAGTTGTTGTTAAAAAAATTTGAATCTATTAATCGTAATATTACAATAAATATTAAAGACCATGAAACTATCAGAAATCAAACAACATTTAAGCACATTAAAAACTATTGCTTTTCAATTACCTGACGGTAGCTTAGTTCCTAATCATTTTCACGTAACAGAAGTAGGGAAAATCACCAAAAATTTTATCGATTGTGGTGGTGTAGTTAGAAATGAAGAAGTTGTAAACTTCCAATTATGGAATGCTAATGATTATGATCATCGTTTACACCCGGAAAAATTAATCCATATTATTGAATTATCAGAAAAAGTATTAAACTTTCCTGATTTAGAAATTGAAGTAGAATACCAAGGAAGTACTATTGGTAAGTATGGATTAGATTTTGACGGAACTAACTTCTTATTAACTACAAAACAAACAGATTGTTTAGCGAAAGATAACTGCGGGATTCCACAAGAAAAACCAAGAGTAAAATTATCTGATTTACAAAAACAAACTGCATGTGAACCTAACTCAGGATGTTGTTAATATGAAAGCAAGAACCTCAACTCTGTTTTCTGAACTACAGAAAACTATTTCTAGTTTACCAACTGTTTCGGAAGAACGAAAAGAAGTTTTACAACCACTTGTAAATTACATTCAGGAAAAACTGGAGAATAAGGAGATGATAAGCCTAAATTTTATTTGCACACACAACTCCAGAAGAAGTCATTTGTCGCAAGTATGGGCACAAACCATGGCGTATCACTATCAAATACCAAATGTAAACACTTATTCTGGTGGTACAGAAGCTACCGCTATGAATTCAACAGTGGTAAAAACATTAGTTGATAACGGATTTAAAATTCAACAATTATCTAATGAAACAAATCCTATTTACGCGGTAAAGTATGCTGATAACATACCTCCTATTATAGGTTTTTCTAAAAAGTATGACGATGACTTTAATCCAACCTCAGCTTTTGGTGCCATAATGACTTGTTCACAAGCTGATGAAGGATGTCCTTTTATTGCTGGTGCTGATAAAAGAGTACCTGTTACTTATGAAGATCCTAAATTATATGACGGAACATCTTTAGAAAAAGAAAAATACTTAGAGCGCAGTTTACAAATTGCAGCTGAAATGCACTATGTTTTTTCTACTGTAAAAGCTTAACCTTTATATTTCATAGGTAAATGCACCACTTTTTTAGTTTCGAAGAAATCTTCTTCAAAAAAGTCTGGTAAATCATAAATGGTGGCTTTAGGGAAGTTCGCAAGTTCTTCCGTAAGGTCACCACCTTTTAAATATAAAATCCCATTTTTAAGTGCATGATTTTGCTTTTTGTGTACTTTATTTTTCACCCAACGATGAAATGTTTCCATTTGTGCCACAGCTCTACTTACAATAAAATCATACGTATCATCTACTTCTTCAACACGCCCGTGAGTCGTTTTTACATTCTGTAAACCTAAGCCTTCAGCAACTTCATTTACTACTTTAATTTTTTTTCCGATAGAATCAACCAAGTGAAATTGAGTTTCAGGAAATAAAATAGCTAACGGAATTCCTGGAAAACCACCACCAGTACCTACATCCATTACTTTGGCACCAGCTTTAAACTCCATAACTTTTGCAATTCCTAACGAATGCAGTACATGACGTAAATACAACTCATCAATATCTTTACGAGAAACAACGTTAATTTTTAAATTCCAATCTTGATACAATTCTTGCAACTTAGAAAATTGTTCTAATTGTGTTTCCGTTAAATTGCCAAAGTATTTTTTTATAAGTTCCATCTAGTGATTTTTTCCGCTGCAAAAATAAAAAACAATTTGGTATAGTTAATTTTTAAGTAAAAGATATTAATCTGCTTAAAAAGTTGGCTTATAGCAATAACCGTGAACTAAAAACGTTTATTTTTGCGGGACAAACAAACAACAAATGACGACAGTAAATTTCTCAAGAATAGACAAAACAAAGTTCTTTAGAACTCTAAACAAAAGAGTTAATACATACTTTAAAGAAAACGAAATTAAACGTACAGGAAACTGGAAATTATACACAAAGGCAATAATTATGTTAGCTACTTTTATTGTTCCTTTCATATTAATTTTAACTATTGATATGTCTCAATGGATAAAATTAGCCTTAACTGTATTAATGGGAGTTGGAATGGCTGGAGTTGGAATGAATGTAATGCACGACGCTAACCATGAATCTTTCTCAAGCAAAAAATGGGTAAACAAACTTTTTGGAAGTAGTATTTATATTTTAGCAGGTAATGTATACAACTGGAAAGTACAACACAATGTGTTACACCATACCTACACAAACATTCAAGATCATGATGAAGACATGGATGCTGGTAGAATCATCCGTTTTTCTAAACACTCTGAATGGTTATGGATTCACAAATTCCAAAAATATTATTCAATCTTTTTATACGGATTGTTAACTATTAACTGGGCAATTACGACCGATTTTAAGCAAATGCACAGCTATTTAAAGCGCAAATTATCGTACGGTGAATTTCCTAACCCAGCTAAAGAATGGACAAAATTAGTAGTTTCTAAAGTGATTTATTATGCCCTTTGGTTGGTATTACCAATCGTAATTACGGATGTTGCTTGGTGGAAAGTTTTAATCGGATTTTTTGTAATGCATTATACTGCTGGAATTATTTTAAGTGTAGTTTTCCAATTAGCACACATCGTTCCTAAAACAGAAACTCCTTTACCTGATGAAGACGGAAACATGAAAAACACTTGGGCTATTCATCAGTTATATACCACTGCAAATTTTGCACCTAAAAACTGGTTTATTAATTTCTATACAGGTGGATTAAACCATCAAGTAGAGCACCATATCTTCCCACATATATCGCATATTCATTACGATAAATTAGCTAAGATTGTAAAAGAAACTGCTAAGGAATTCAACCTTCCTTATAACGAATACAAAACAACTCGTAGAGCAGTTATTGAACACTTTAGACATTTAGCTGAGTTAGGAAGAAAACCTCAATTAGCATAATCAACATACAACATAACAACACAATGTCAAACGCATTATCAAACAGAATTCAAAGTTTACCAGTATCGCAAACTTTAGCAATGGCTGCTAAAGCGAGAGAGTTAAAAGCTGAAGGTAGAGACATCATTAGTTTAAGTTTAGGAGAACCAGACTTTAATACTCCTGATTTTATTAAAGATGCCGCTATTGAAGCTATCAATCAAAATTACAACTCATACACTCCAGTTGACGGGTACGTAGAGTTGAAAGAAGCTATTTGCGAAAAGTTTAAACGTGATAATAACTTAACATATGCTCCTAATCAAGTGGTAGTTTCTACAGGAGCAAAACAATCTATTGCTAACGTAGCTCAGGTATTATTAAACCCTGGTGATGAAGTATTATTACCAGCTCCATATTGGGTAAGTTATTCTGCAATTGCAACTTTGTGTGAGGCTAAATTTACCGAAATTCCTTCTTCTATTGAAAATGATTTCAAAATCACTCCAGAACAATTAGAAGCTGCTATTTCACCAAAAACAAAAATGATTTTCTTTAACTCGCCAAACAACCCAAGTGGAACAATTTATAGCGAAGAAGAATATAGAGCTTTAGCTAAAGTGTTAGAAAAGCACCCAAACATCTATATCTTATCAGACGAGATTTACGAACACATCAACTACGGAACAAAGCCGTTTAGTTTTGCTGCTATTGAAAGCATGTACGACCGTACCATTACTGTTAACGGATTAGCAAAAGCATTTGCTATGACAGGATGGAGAATCGGTTATATTGGTGCTCCTGAATGGATTGCAAAAGCGTGTACAAAAATGCAAGGTCAAATTACCTCAGGAACCAACTGTATTGCACAACGTGCTGCAATTACAGCTGTAAAAGCATCGCCAGAAAAAGTACAGTACATGGTAGATGAGTTTAAAAACCGTAGAGATTTAGTATTACAATTATTAGGTGAAATTGACGGTTTCAAATTAAACGTACCTGAAGGTGCTTTTTATGTATTCCCAGATATTTCTGATTTCTTCGGAAAAACCATCCGTGGAAAAGAAATTAAAGATGCTAACGATTTTTCTATGTTGTTATTAGAAGAAGCTAATGTAGCTACAGTTACTGGTGAAGCTTTTGGTGCTCCAGACTGTATCCGTTTATCATATGCTGCTTCTGAATTACAATTACGTGAAGCTATCAAAAGAATTAAAGAAGTTTTAAGTTAAAACTAAAAATCCTTTATAAAAAAAGACCTCACAACTTTCTAAAATCTGTGAGGTCTTTTTTGTTAGTAAGCGCTACTTTTTATAAATCTTCCTATGATAAACAATTGGCTATCTCCCTGCGATTAAAAAGGAACTTTCAATTTTCTAACCTTTTTCTTTTTTGGCTTCTTTAAATACAATGCTTTTTTATTGTAATCTATAAACGCTTTTCCAGCTTCTAAAATATCTGCACCAATAATCCCATCAACTTCTTGTGCATTATGTTGTTTTAAGGCAGTATTTACATGCGTTAAGTCAAACAATACTAAATCACAAGCTTCAGTTTTCCACTTCCCTATTTTCAATGAATTATTTTCTGACTTTTGCGTCTCCATATCTGTTGCTCCCGCACCCGCCGCCTTTACCTCACTTTCTTCAGAAATAAGCTTGAAACGCTCTATTAACTCTAGCCCAACACAAGAATTAGAAGCGCCTGTATCTAAAATAAACCTTCCCATAACACCATTTATCTCCGCATCTAACTCTAAATGATTCGTCACCATTTTTTTAAGTTTTATTTTGATGTATTTCTTTTTTCGTAATACTTTTTTCAAACTTGCCATTTCTTGTACTTTTGTCATCACAAAGATACAATAATACAATGTCACCTTGAGCCTTAGCGAAAGGTCTTTCTTTAAAAAAATATGATAACAGATACCCATACACACCTATATTCTAGTCAATTTGATGAAGACAGAAACGAAATGATGCAACGTGCCAAAGAAGCTGGTATTTCTCGTTTCTTTATTCCTGCGATTGATAGTTCTTATACTCAACGTATGTTCGATTTAGAAAAAAACTACCCGGACGATGTGTTTTTAATGATGGGGTTACACCCTACTTCGGTAAAAGAGAACTACCAAGAAGAATTAGCACATGTAAGAGAATGGCTAGACAAACGTAATTTTTATGCGATTGGTGAAATTGGTATCGACTTATATTGGGACAAAACTTTTTTACCACAACAACAAGAAGCTTTTCGTACTCAAATTCAATGGGCAAAAGAAAAAAAATTACCTATTGTTATTCACTGTCGTGATGCTTTTGATGAAATTTTTGAGGTATTAGAAACTGAAAAAGGAGATGATTTATTCGGAATTTTCCACTGCTTTACAGGAACCTTAGAACAAGCTGAAAAGGCAATTTCATACAACATGAAATTAGGAATTGGAGGTGTTGCCACTTTTAAAAACGGAAAAATTGATAAGTTTCTAAATCAAATAGATATCAAACATATCGTCTTGGAAACAGATTCTCCATACCTAGCTCCAACTCCATACCGAGGTAAACGTAATGAAAGTAGCTACATAACTAATGTTGTGGATAAGTTAGTAGATATTTATGGATTGACTTTTCAAGAAATTTCGGAAATTACAACACAGAACTCTAAAGACGTTTTTGGTGTCTAACTTACAAACCACATATTATAAAACTCCTATCGGGATTGCCAAAATTAATGGCGATGAAAACGGAATCCAATCGATTTCGGTATTGGATGAAAATACTTCGGCTACAATTAGCATTCCGAAAGAGACTCCGTCTTGTTTACAAAATTGTGTCGCTCAACTTGATGAGTATTTTGCTGGAAAAAGAACAGTGTTTGATTTACAATTGAATCCACAAGGAACAACCTTTCAACAATCGGTTTGGAATGAGCTATTAAACATTCCTTTTGGAAGAACCAGAACTTATTTAGAACAAACCAAACAATTAGGAGATGTAAAAGCAATTCGTGCGGTAGCTTCAGCGAATGGCAAAAATCCTATTTGGATAGTTATTCCTTGCCATAGAGTTGTAGGTTCTGATGGTTCGTTAACAGGATATGCAGGTGGTGTTTGGCGTAAAAAATGGTTATTAGAACACGAAAGTGGAGCAAAACAACAAACATTATTCTAATTTTTAGAAAATCAAACAATGAAGTTATGTTTAATTTAAATTACGTTTTTCAATAAAAAACTTCTTCAATAAATAACCACATTCTTCTTCTAAAACCCCTGATATTAACTTTGTTTTTGGATGTAATTTTGTTTTTAATACACTAAAACCAAGTTTTGGCTCACTTGCTCCATACACTATTTTACCTATTTGTGTCCAGTAACTCGCTCCCGCACACATTTGGCAAGGTTCTAGTGTAACATACAAGGTGCAGTCTTTTAAATATTTTCCGCCTAAAAAATCTGCTGCTGCAGTAAAAGCTTGCATTTCGGCATGCGCTGTAACGTCGTTTAACAACTCAGTTAAATTATGCGCTCTAGCAATAATTTGATTATTAAAAACGATTACTGCACCTACTGGAACTTCTCCTTTATCAAAAGCAAGCTCAGCCTCTTGTAAGGCTTTTTTCATAAAGTAAGTATCATCAAACGGATTCATATACGTGGATTCATGTAAGTTCTTAAACAAATGTAGCCAAAATTTGTTTGTGCTAACTCTGAGTAAAATACTTATTTTTACCAAAATTTACGATTTGATTTCAATCAACACTTCTGAAAATAAAAAAGTCTATTTTGCTTCCGATCAACATTTAGGAGCTCCAACTTCTGAGGCTAGTTTTCCTCGTGAACAAAAGTTTGTTACATGGTTAAACGAAGTTAAAAAAGATGCTGAAGCAATTTTTATTCTAGGTGATTTATTTGATTTTTGGTTTGAGTATAAAACTGTGGTTCCCAAAGGCTTTGTACGCGTTTTAGGTAAACTCGCAGAAATAAAAGACAGTGGTATTCCTATTTACTTTTTTGTTGGGAATCACGATTTATGGATGCATGATTATTTTGAAAAAGAATTAAACATTCCTGTGTATCATTCTCCTCAAGAATTTAAAATCAATGATAAATTGTTTTTAATTGGTCATGGAGATGGACTAGGACCAGGAGACAAAGGGTATAAACGTATGAAAAAAGTATTTACGTTTCCTTTATTTCAATGGATGTTTCGTTGGTTACATCCAGATTTAGGTGTTCGATTAGGTCAATATATGTCTGTAAAAAACAAATTGATTTCTGGTGATGAAGACGCTAAATTTTTAGGCGAAGATAATGAGTGGTTAGTACAATATTGTAAGCGTAAATTAGAAACCAAGCACTACAATTATTTTGTTTTTGGACACCGACATCTCCCTTTAGAAATTCAACTTAAAGAGAACAGTGTTTACCTTAATACAGGGGATTGGATTCAGTATTACACCTATGCTGTTTTTGAAAATAATAAATTAGTTTTAAAAGAATATAATTAATAAAAAAAAGCACCTCAAAAAGGTGCTTTTTTTATGGCTTATTCCAATGTTAATCTAATACAAAACGTAATCTAGCAAATAAATGTCTACCATTAGTTCCGAACTGTACAGAACGTCTTGAGTAGATAAATCTTCCATCAGATCTAAAAGCAGGGTCGTTTTTATCTGGATAAACATCAAATAAATTATTTGCTCCTAATGTTAAACTTAGGCTCTTATTAAACTTGTATCCAAAAGAAAGATCCGTAACAATTTTTCCTCCAAAGGTAGTATCTATAGAAGGATCGTTACTGTTAGTTGCTTCTTCAACTTCTCCAAAATAGCTATTCCTTAAAAAGACACTCCATTTATCGTTAACCGTTAAATTGTGTGATAAATTTCCTTTTGTTGTAGGAACAGCAGACTCTAAATAAATTCTACTTGTTGGGTCAAAATAAGTATCAGATAATCCTGCGTTTTCTATAGCAGTTGGAATATTCACACCTTCTACATTCGTTTTTGAAAATGTAAACGCTAAAGTGTTAGTTAACCTCATTTTATCAGAAAGATCTGCTTTGTGATCTACAACAATATCTACTCCTTTTGTTTGAGTATCTACAGCATTTGCAAAAAATGCTGCTTGTGTAGCATTTGCTTGTTGGAACAATCTTTCCAACTCAGCGTCTCCATTATCATCAAAACTTCCTGTTAATATTACTCTATCATCAATATCTATTATATATCCATCAACTGTAAACTTTAAGTTTGCACTTGGCACTTTTGCTGTAAATCCTGCAGAAAATCCAAAAGAAGTTTCTTCTTTTAGTTTACCTATTCCTAAAATCCTTGCAACTCTCGAAGTGTTTGAAAACACCCCAACTTCATTTGGTATACCATCTACAAACAACGTACTGGTTGAACTATAAGATATTTGATGCAATGATGGTGCCCTAAACCCTGTTTGTAAACTAGCTCTTAAATTAAAGTTTTTAGAAGCTTTTACCCTAGATGCTACTTTTACATTTAAAGTACCTCCAAAATCTGAGAAATTCTCATAACGTACAGCTCCACTTAATAAAAAAGATTCTGTAATATCTGCTTCAACATCTACATAACCTGCTATAGAGTTTCTGAATGAATTTACTTCATTTTCTGGTTTAAACCCAGGAAACACCTGAATACCTCCCGGTCTTGAGTTACCAAAAAAATCTTCAGGAACCATTGAACTAGGATCTGTTGGATCGTGTACATTACCCAATGTATTGTATTGTGCATACGATGCTTCCTCCCCTGCTACAATACCATAATTTTCTAAACGGTATTCAGCACCAAAAGCGATATTTAAGCCAGCCATTACGTCTTCGTAAAACTTACTAAGGTCAATATTTGTCGTGTTTTCACTTGAATAAAACCCTCCTGAATTCGCTTCAAAAGGCGTTGAATTACCTAAAGATGCATTGCTTGAATTGCTTATCAAGTAATTAAACTCATTTCTACCAAATGTATTTGAAAAATCTACATTCCAATCACCTAACTTTCCTTTTATTCCAACCGCGTATGATTTGTCTTGAATATTAGAATTTATCTCTGGTAAGAATCCGTTCATATATGCTGGAGTGTATGCTCTAGATTGATTTGGTAATCTATAGAAACCTGCCGCATTACCATTTTTGTAACTTAAACCAGCATTACCATAAATAAAGGTTTCATTTCCTAACGGAATTTCCATGTTTGCAAAAAATTGCGCTCCTCTTACCCTAGATTGCCCTACTCTCATGTTAAAATCACTCCTTTTCAAGCCACGGGCTAACAATTCTGCTTCGGTAACATCAGCCCCTAAGATTGTTCGTAATTCTTCTTTTGTTTCAGTACCATTCAATGTAATTCCTGCATCACCTGCGTAATTAAAAATATCATCTAAATCATCATCTAATAGATTTGAAATATTATACCCATCTGCTGCTGCAACTCTTTCAATAGAATTATATGCATTAAATATTGAGCCTTCCCATTCTTGCATTCTATTAGTCCATCCTCTAAAATCAAAATTTCCAGTAAAATTTATAAATCCACCGTCTTTACCAATTGGCAATCCATAATTTAACCCTAAGTTTAATTTTTCTCCATCTATATCTCTCTCTGGGCTACTTTCACTTGTAAAATTAGCACCTGTTGTTAAGTTAACTTCTAACTTATTTGTAGATTTCTTTAAGACGATATTTATGATTCCTGCAATAGCATCTGAACCATATTGAGCTGCTGCACCATCTCTAAGAATTTCAATTCTTTCAATAGCTATTGATGGAATTGTTGTCATATCTGTACCCACTGAACCTCTACCAAAAGTACCATTTACGTTTACCAAAGCAGTTTTATGACGTCTTTTTCCATTGATTAACACTAATACTTGATCTGGACCTAATCCTCTTAATGCTGCTGGCGCAATATGATCCGTACCATCAGAAATTGATTGAGGATTAGAATTAAAAGACGGTGCTGCATAATTTAGAATTTCGGTCACCGTAACCTGTGGTGCCGACTCAGTAAGCTTAGAAACATCTAACACATCAATAGCTACAGGAGAATCTATTGCGACTCTCCCTTTATTACGAGAACCTACAATTACCACCTCCTCTAAGGACTCACTTGATTCTTCAATTACTATTGTAAGATAAGAACTATCAGTTACTTCTACTTCTTTCGTTCTATATCCTACTGAAGAGACTATAACCGTAACAGGCAACTGGCTTACTTTTAAAAAATACTCTCCATTATCGTCAGTAGTTACACCATTGGTAGTTCCTTTCTCTATTACATTTACAAAAGGCAAAGCTACCCCATTAGTATCTGTAATTTTTCCTTTTATCGTCTGACCAATCATTGATGTAAATGACATCAATAAAACACAAACTATTAATTTAATTTTTTGTTTCATAATCATATTTATTTTTTGTTTTTTATATTAAAAACGTTAATTAACTATAAACATACTAATATTTACAACCCTTAACAAGAATATCCTTAAATAAATCATTCACAACACATTAACACAAAAACTACTATTCGTTAAAATCAACAAAACAACTTATGTACTTCAATAGAAACTTACGCTTCTTAAAACTTCCCAATACCTAGAACCTCTTTACCTTATTTTCTTTTAAAACACTATACAAGTAAAGAAATTGACCATAAAAAAAGCACCTTTAAAAGGTGCTTTTTTTCATTATCAAATAATTAATCTTAAAATTTAAAGGTTAATCCTGCTTTAAATGTCATTCCATTAAATCCAAATTGATTTACTTCCCAAGGGTATTTAAAACGACCTCCTAAATCAGTTACAACATCTCCCTTTGTATCAATTTCGTCTGGGTACACATCAAATAAATTATTTACTTGCGCATTGAAAGAAATCATATCAGAAAGCTCATAACCTAAAGAAATATCTGTAATTATCTTTCCAGTAAATGTTTGATCTTTATTAGGATCTGTAGCATGTTGCCATGTTACTTCTCCAAAGTATGTATTATTTAAAAAGGCTGTAAACTTTTTATACTTATAATCAGCCCCAAATAAAAGTTTAGTATTAGGTCTTGCACTAATAATTCTTGATTGTTCTTTTCTATTAAAAATAGCATTCTTATAATTTGCTAACTTAGTTGGAGTTTTTACTTCTCCTTCTAATTTAGTTTTATTGATGTTTAATGCTAAGTTTAATCCTAATTTACCTGCTGCAAAGTCAATGTTTTTATAACGCATTGTATAATCAAAACCTTCTGTTTTAGTATCAGCAGCATTGATAAAAAACTTAATACTTGTTACTGAGTTATCATCCAAAATCTGTTGAACATCTGCATTTGGATTCCCGTCATCATCAGTACCTCCAATTTCTCCAGAAAACACTACTCTATCATCTACTTTAACATTGTAATAATCTAACGAAATTGTAAAGTCATTCGAAGCCTTTACCGTAATACCTGCCGAAACATTTTTAGAAGTTTCAGCAAATAATGGATCAACTCCTAAATCTCGAATCACTGGACTTACATTATTGAATGTTCCTTGATTTGAAATAGTACCTCCTGAAACTAAAGTTTGTACATTACTCAAATATACCTGATGTAATGATGGCGCTCTAAATCCAGTACTATATGAAGCTCTTAACACTCCTGCTTCCCCTAACTTATATCTAGAATTTACTTTCCATGAAAAATTATCTCCAAAATCTGAATAATTCTCATAACGAACTGCCCCGCCTATTAAAAAGTCTTCTGAAACATCCCAATCTAATGTACCATAACCACCTACGTTAGTTCTTGTTTCATTTAAAGCGTTACCAGGTTGTAAACCAGGAAATGATTGTGCTCCACCATCAATATACGAAGCCTCCTCTCCAGCTGTTACTTCAAATCGTTCTTGTCTTGCTTCAACACCAAACCCTAAACTTACATCCCCAAAAGAACGACTCATATCAAAGTTCCCTACAATATTACTGAAAGCATATGCTCCTGCATCAAAAGAAGTAGGACTGTTAGCTCCCAAGCTTACATTAATTGTATTGCCTATTGTATAATCAACAGAGTTACGACCATAACTACCACTTAAATCTGCATTAAATCCTCCTAACTTAAACCTACTACCTGCTGTGAATAAAATATCTTGAATATCTGTTTCAAAGGTTGGTTGAAATCCATCATAAGTTTCTCCTGGAGGTGTTAACAATCCAAAATCATCTGTAATCCAATATGGAGGTCTATAAAGAGCAAAACTTTTACCTTGTCGCATATTAAATCCTCCAAAACCATATAGTGTAGTGTTCTCGTTTAAAGGATATTCTGCATTCACAAACAAATCTCCTTTTTTCATTTCTGGTTGTCCAATAATCATTCCTAAATCTGGATTATCTCGTGTCCATTGATTATCTACACCAAACAAATCATCTTTTCCTGGTTCACCAGCCCTATCGGTTTTTTCTTGATAACTTAAACCTAAGGTAGCATTCACAAAACCTCCTTCACCAAAGGTAAATGTATGGTTAACATCTCCATCAATATTAAATCCGTCTCCTTCTTTCGTTACTCCAGAGTTTACATTTACTTGAGTAAATTCAACACCTTTTTTTAAAATAATGTTTACAACCCCAGCTACAGCATCTGAACCATATTGAGCAGAAGCCCCATCACGTAAAATTTCTACTCTTTCAATAGCAGCTGTAGGAATACTTTTCATATCTACTCCTACTTCTCCTTTACCTGGTGTATCATTTACATATACTAAGGCACTTTGGTTCTTACGCTTTCCGTTTACTAAAACTAAAGTTCTACTTGGTCCTAACCCACGTAAATCGGCAGGATCAAAATGCGCTGTTGCATCAGAAATTGTTTGGTTACTTGAATTGTAAGAAGGAACTGTGTACGTTAACATTTGGTCTATATTTGTTTGACCTGTAGCTTGCAACTCTCTCACACTTACATTATCAATAGGCACTGCAGAATCTAAAATTGTTCTAGGCTTAGCACGGTTACCTGTTAACACAACTTCCTCTAAAACATTATCTTCCTTTAAAACTATAGTAACGAAAGAAACATTATACAATGTTTTTTCCAACGTAGTAAAACCTACCGAAGAGAACACTAATGTAGCAGGCATCTTTTTAACATTGAGCACAAACTCACCTTGTTCATTTGTACTTACCCCATTAACTGTCTCCTTTTCCAAAACATTAACTAAAGCAAGTGGTACTCCACTTTCATCAGTCACTTTACCTTTAATTGTCTGACCAATCATTGATGTAAATGACATCAATAAAATAAAGACAAAAATTTTGTTTTTTGCTTTCATAAGTGTATTCATTAGATTTAGTTTATATATAATGTTAAAAATGTTAATTTTATATTAGAATAGCAAATTTTTTAATATAAAATTGACATATACACAAACAGAAATACTATTATTTAACAAAAAACCACTCAATCACGGCTTTTTACCTTTAACCATACTTTAACAACTCTTATTTTCTTATTATTGTAGCTTTGTTTCATAAAATTCTAATTTATTTCAAATACTATGGATATAGACGTAAGAGCCATCAATGAAAAAATAGAAAGAGAGAGTGCCTTTGTAGATTTATTAACTACTGAAATGAATAAAGTAATTGTTGGTCAAAAGCACATGATTGAACGATTACTTATAGGGCTTTTAGGAAACGGTCATATCTTATTAGAAGGTGTTCCTGGTTTAGCAAAAACCCTAGCTATCAACTCACTTTCTAAAGCTATCGATGCAAGTTTTAGCCGTATTCAGTTTACTCCAGACTTACTACCTGCCGATGTAGTAGGGACTATGATATACAACGTAAAAGAGAATGATTTCTCTATTAAAAAAGGGCCAATTTTTGCCAACTTTGTATTAGCAGATGAGATTAACCGTGCGCCTGCAAAAGTGCAATCTGCATTGTTGGAAGCTATGCAAGAACGTCAAATTACTATTGGTGACGAAACTTTTAAGCTAGACGAACCTTTCTTAGTAATGGCAACTCAAAACCCAGTTGAACAAGAGGGTACATACCCACTTCCTGAGGCACAAGTTGACCGTTTCATGTTAAAAACTGTGATTGACTACCCAAAATTACAAGACGAACAACTTATCATGCGTCAAAACTTAAATGGAAGTTTTCAAAAAATAAACCCTGTAATTTCTATAGACCAGATTATCAAAGCTCGTCAAGTAGTTAATGAGGTGTATA
Source organism: Tenacibaculum aestuarii (assembly GCF_964510395.1). Lineage (NCBI taxonomy): Bacteria > Pseudomonadati > Bacteroidota > Flavobacteriia > Flavobacteriales > Flavobacteriaceae > Tenacibaculum > Tenacibaculum aestuarii. The sequence goes on along the minus strand of NZ_CAZEFY010000001.1, from coordinate 225,464 downwards.
TGGATGAAAAAATCGAAAAATATATCTTAGATATCATTTTCGCAACACGTTATCCTGAAAAATATAACCTAGAAAAACTACAACCATTAATTAGTTTTGGATCTTCTCCTCGTGGTAGTATAGCTTTAGCAAAAGCAGCAAAATGTTATGCTTTTATTAAACGAAGAGGATACGTAATTCCTGAAGATGTGAGAGCTGTAGTAAATGATGTATTACGCCACAGAATTGGAATTACTTACGAAGCAGAAGCCGAAAATATTACTTCAATAGATATTATCAATTCTATTATTAACGAAGTACAAGTACCTTAATCAATTATCAATGAACAATTATCAGCTGAATATATTTTTACTGATTATTGATAACTGTTAACTGAGAATTGAAAAAATGGACACAAAAGAATTACTAAAAAAAGTTCGAAAAATAGAAATTAAGACACGTAGGTTGTCTAATCATATTTTTGGAGGAGAGTATCACTCAACCTTTAAAGGGCGTGGTATGACTTTTTCTGAAGTACGCCAATATCAATACGGAGACGATATTAGAGCAATCGATTGGAATGTTACCGCACGTTACAATGAACCTTATGTAAAAGTTTTTGAAGAAGAACGCGAACTTACTATGATGTTGGTAGTCGATGTTTCAGGTTCTGAATTTTTTGGTACTTCTGAACAATTTAAAAAGGATACAGTTACTGAAATTGCCGCAACATTAGCATTTTCTGCCATTCAAAACAACGATAAGGTTGGATTAATTCTGTTTTCTGATCAGGTTGAGTTATACATTCCGCCTAAAAAAGGAAAAAGTCATGTATTACGAATTATTCGTGAACTTATAGAATTTCAACCAAAAAGCAAACAAACTAACATTAGTGAGGCTTTAAAATTTTTATCCAACATTATGAAAAAGAAAGCTATTGTTTTTATGCTTTCTGATTTTATGGATGACAATTATGAGCGTACTTTAAAAATTGTTGGTAATAAGCACGATGTAACGGGTATTCGCGTATACGATAAACACGATGAAGAAATTCCGAATTTAGGAATGGTTCAAATGTTAGATGCAGAGACAGGCAAAACACATTTGGTAAATACGAGTTCTAAAAATGTAAGAACACATTACAAAGCTAATGCCTTACGTTTAGCCGATTATTTTGAAAATTCGTTTACAAAAAGTGGTGCAGGTACTATTAGCACTAGAGTTGATGAAAGCTATGTGCGTAAATTATTAGGTTATTTTAAAAGAAAAGGATAAGAATGAAATACAACTTTTTTTATTTATGCTTGTTTTTAGCTTCTTTTACCTTTGCACAACAACCTCAGGTAAAAGCTGAAATTGACACTACCAGCATTAGAATTGGAGAACAATTTCAATATAAAATATCTGTTGATGCTACCGAAAATGTCATCATCCCTAAGTTAGAAGGTTTAAAAGGGTTGGAAGTAATCGATACCCTAAAGATCGACACAATTGAAAACAAACTGGTTCAAAAATATATTTTAACAGGATTTGATAGTGGCGCATTTTACATTCCAAGGCAGCAAATATTCGTTAGAAATCAAGCCTATTTAACTGATAGTTTGCTAGTAAATGTTGCTACTGTTCCTATTGACACTACCAAGGTTAAAAAATTCCCTATTAAAGGAATCAAAGGAGAACCATATCAATTTGACGATTTCAAACAGTATATCTGGTGGGCTGTAATAGCTTTAGCTATTATTGCGCTACTACTCTACTTCTTTGTTTTCAAAAAGAAAAAAGAACAACAAGAAAAGATTATTGTTCCGTTATTGGCTCCTTATGAAGAAGCAATGCAAAAATTAGAAGAATTAGATAAAAAATTATTGTGGCAGAATAATCAAGTAAAACAATATTACAGCGAGTTAACCGACATTATTAGAGGGTATATTGAGCGAGAGTTACACGTTCCTGCTTTAGAAAGTACTACGGATGAATTAATTAGTGTTTTAAAAGATTTTAACGACACAAAATCAATAGAAACAACTAAAGAAACTATTGAAAAGTTAAAAGGATTATTACAAGAATCCGATTTAGTAAAGTTTGCAAAGTCAAAACCTTTATCTCATGAAATAGAGGGAGACCGTAAAAATGCTAAGTTTATTATTGATAATTTGAAACCAAAAAAACAAATAGAAGAAGATGAAGTGGAATAATTTTGAGTTTCATAGTCCCGAGTTTTTATGGTTACTGATATTGATTCCTCTATTAGCTTTTTGGAGTTTCTATAGCCGAAAAAAAGATAGCGCGAAATTAAAAATGTCAAGCACCAAAGGTTTTAAAATACAAGGTTCTATTTTACCTAAATTAAAACCTTTATTGTACTTGTTAAGACTACTTGCGTTGACTTGTTTAATCATTGCTTTGGCTCGTCCAAGAAACGTAGCCGTAAGCAAGAAAACAAAAACAAATCGCGGTATTGATATTGTAATGGCTATTGATGTTTCAGCAAGTATGTTAGCCAAAGATTTGCAGCCAAACCGATTGGAAGCTTTAAAAAGAGTAGCTACTGATTTTGTGAATCGTCGTCCCAATGATCGTATTGGTATTGTTGTATATGCTGGTGAAAGTTTTACACAAACTCCTATTACCAGTGATAAATCCATTGTAAAAAGAACCATTTCTGAAATTAAATGGGGACAATTAGAGGATGGTACCGCTATCGGAATGGGCTTAGGTTCTGCCGTAAACAGATTAAAAGAAAGCGAAGCAAAGAGTAAAGTAATTATTCTGTTGACAGACGGAGTAAATAATGCTGGATTTGTTGATCCTAAAACAGCTACGGAGCTAGCAAAAGGTAACGAAATAAAAGTATACACTATTGGTATTGGAACTAACGGAATGGCTCCTGTACCTTGGGCAAGAGACCCAAGAACAGGTAAGATTTCATTTAAAAATCAACCTGTAGAAATTGACGAAGCCCTACTAAAACATATAGCTTCCGAAACTAACGGAAAATATTTTAGAGCCACAAACAACACGAAGCTTAAAGAAATTTACGACGAAATTGACAAGCTAGAAAAAACAAAAATAGAAGAGTTTAAATACTATAATTATTCTGAAAAATATCGCTTACTCGTGTTCTTAGCAGGAATCTTTTTATTACTAGAGTTTTTACTGAAAAACACATTATTTAAAAGCTTTATTTAATCATTCAAACCTTTGAATAAAAAATGTACAAACTAGAAGAACCAATATATTTTTACCTTTTTGCAATTATTCCCATAATAGTTGTGGTTTTCCTGTTGGTTTTATGGTGGAAAAAAAGAACACAGAAAAAATTCGCAAACACTATTCTTTTAACCAGAATAGCACCAAACACTTCCACTTTTAAATCCGTTTTAAAATTGATTGTTTTTATTTTAGGACTCTCTTTTTTAATTCTGTCTTTGGTAAACCCTAAAATGGGTACCAAACTTAAAACTGTAAAAAGAGAAGGTGTTGATGTTGTTTTTGCTTTAGATGTTTCTAAAAGTATGTTAGCAGAAGATATTGCTCCAAATCGACTAGAAAAAGCTAAACAAATTATTTCTAAAACGATTGATAAATTAGGAAGTGATAGAGTTGGTATTATCATTTATGCAGGAAATGCGTATCCGTTACTTCCAATAACAACCGATCACGCCGCAGCAAAAATGTTTTTGCAAAATGCAAATCCTGATATGGTTTCAAGTCAAGGTACCGCTATAAAAGAAGCTTTGAACTTAGCAAAAACTTATTACGATAACGATGAGCAAACCAATCGCTTTTTAATTATAATCTCTGACGGTGAAGATCATCAAGAAGAAACTAAACAAGTTGCGCAAAATATTGCCAACGAAGGCGTAAAAGTATACACCGTAGGTGTAGGTACTGAAAAAGGAGGTCCAATTCCTATAAAATTAAATGGCGCACTTATTGGTTATAAAAAAGATAGAATGGGAGAAACAGTAATTACCCAACGTAAACCTGATGTTTTACAAGGAATTGCTGATGCTTCTGACGGACAATATTTTGATGGAAATAAAACTGAAAATCCAGTTGAGGCCATCGAAAAAATTATTGGTAACGCACAAAAAAGTGAGTTTGAAACTAAGCAATTCTCTGATTACAAAGACCAATTTCAATGGTTTGTAGCTATTGGGTTGTTGTTTTTAATTCTCGATATGTTTTTGTTTGACAAAAAAACCAAATGGTTAAAGAAAGTAGATTTATTTAATGAGGAGTCGTAAACTCCGTTAAGTATTGAATGATAGAATGAAAAATTTACAAAACATCCTAATAATCCTTGCTTTTGCTTTATCGGCTACGGTAAACGCACAACAAGATACGTTGAAGTTACAGCGTGAAGCACGTGCTTTATTACGAGACGGAAACAAACTATACAACAAAGAAAAATATAGCGATGCTGCCATTGCTTACCGAAAAGCCTTAGGTAAAAACAGTAAGTATGAAAAAGCGAGTTATAACTTCGGAAACACCTTATATCAAGAAAAAAAATACAAAGAAGCTATTGAACAGTTTGAAGTAACCACCAAAACTTCAAAAAACAAAATAGAGCAAGCTGAAGCTTACCACAACATTGGTAATGCTATGATGGAAGAAAAACAATACGAGCAAGCTGTAGAAGCTTTTAAAAATGCTTTACGAAGAAACCCGAATGATGATGAAACTCGTTATAATTTAGCGGTTGCTCAAAAAGAAGCTAAAAAACAAGAACAAAACAAACAGAACAATAACGACAATAAGAACAAAAATAATCCTGATAATAAAGATATTAAACCATCAGAGTATGCAAAAAGCATGAAACAAAAAGCTGATAACGCATTAAATAATAATGATTTTTCTAAAGCATTAAGTTTAATGAAAGAAGCTTTAAGTAAAGATCAAACAACCAAACATTATCAAGACTATATTAAAAGACTTGAAGATATTAATCAAATTATTAAATAATGAGAAGTTTTTTATTCATATTAGTTTGTTTGGCTTCAACACTGATGCAAGCACAAAGCTCTGCTACTAATTTTTTTAATGCGGGAGCACAGCTATATACCTACGGAAAAACTCAATCTGCAAAAGATATTGTTAATGATGGATTACAAGCTTTTCCTAATGATAGAAAGTTGAATGCCTTAAAGAAAAAAATTGAAGAAGAAGAGGAAAAGAATAAAAACAAAGACCAGAAAGATCAGCAAAACAAAGACCAAAAGGATAATAAAAACAAGCAGAACGATCAAAACAACGATCAAAAAGGTGACGATAAGGACAAAAAGAATGATAATCAAGATCAAAAAAATGACGATCAAAACAATCAGCAAAAACCTAATCAAGATCAAAAAGACAAACAAAATCAACAACCTAAACCTCAACAAGGTAACATGACTCCTGAGCAAATGAAACAGCTACTAGAGAGTTTAAACAACGAAGAAAACAAAACGCAAAAGAAAATAAATGCGCAAAAATCAAAAGGAAGAAAAGTAAAACAAGAAAAAGACTGGTAATTTTTTCAGTTGTTAAAATCTTAATTATTTTTAGGCATTTTTGAAAAATGAATATGAAGTTGAAAGTATACATAACGTTATTAGTTAGTTTTATAACAATTGCTCTTAGTGCACAAGACACTGCATTAACAGCTACTGTCAGTAAAAATAAATTAGGTGTAAACCAACGATTACGTATTGAATTCTCTATCAACAAACAAGGTGGTGATAATTTTAAACCACCAAACTTCACTAATTTTAAAATTGTTGGTGGTCCGAGTCAATCAGTAAGTCAATCTTGGATTAACGGTAAAGTTTCTTTTAACCAATCGTACACTTTTATTCTTCAGCCCCTACGAAAAGGAGAATTTAACATTCCTTCAGCAAGCATTGAAATTGAAGGAGAAACCATCAAATCTAATCCTGTAAAAATTATTGTATTAGATGCTGTAGATATCCCTAAAAATCCAAACGATCCGAATTATATTGCCGAACAAAACATACATTTAGTTGCTGAAGTTTCCCAGTCACAACCTTATGTAGGTGAAGGAGTATACATAGAGTATCGTCTGTATGTTAGCGATAATGTGAGCGTTTATGATTTTGGAATTACAGAAGCACCACAATACAATGGTTTTTGGAACCAAGAGATAAAAATTAATGGAACTCAAGTTAAAATAGGCACTTACAATGGAGAACGTCATCGTTACGCCGTTTTACATAAAGCTTTATTAATCCCAACAACTTCAGGTAAGCTAACAATAGACCCTATGAAAATGGATGTTGTCGTAGCTGTACCTACTGGAAAAGCAGACTTTTTTGGTAATCTTATTACACGTCAAGTTCGTAAAGAGTTTTCTTCAGTAAAAAAAGTAATCAACGCAAAAGCATTACCTCTTCAAAATAAACCAGAAGATTTTACAGGAGCAGTAGGGCAATTTTCTTTTGATGTTTCTCTTAGTAAAAACACTTTAAAAGCAAACGAATCATCTCAAATTAAAGTTGCTGTTAACGGAAAAGGAAATTTAAAATTATTTGAACTTCCTAAAATTGAAACCCCTAAAGAGCTAGAAGTATACCAACCAGAAAGAAAAGAAAGTGTTAGTGTTCTTTCTGACGGGCTAAAAGGATCTGTTACCGACAGCTACACTGTAGTTCCAGAATTTAAAGGAAAGTATAAAATCCCGAAGGTTAGTTTTTCATACTTCAACCCTAAAGAAGAGGTATATCAAACAATTACAACAGACGACTTATATGTTGATGTTTTAGAAGGAAAAGAAATCCCTACGGATTCAGACACCAATGCTGTAGCCAAACAAAATGTAAATATTACAGGTAGTGATTTTAGATATATTCAAACATCAACTAATTTCCAACCTATACAAACAGAAGATTTCTTTAAATCTACTTTATTTTATATTTTGTTATTACTTCCTATTGTAGCAATTCCTATCGGAATTTTTATTCAGAAAAAGAAAGAAGAACGTAATAGTGATGTTTTAGGAAACAAACTAAGAAAAGCAGATAAACTAGCTAAAAAATACTTATCGGAAGCTCAAAAACAACTAGGTAACAAAGAAGCTTTTTATGAGGCGTTAGAAAGAGCTTTACACAATTATTTAAAAGCTAAATTAAGTGTAGAAACCTCTGATATCAGTCGTGAAAAAATCACTGAATTATTAGCTAATAAAAATGTTGACAGCACCACAATAAGTAGTTTTATTGATGTCTTTAATAATTGTGATTTTGCTCGATATACTCCCATTACAAACGTACAAATGAAAGAAGAGTACGAAAAGGCAAAACAAGTAATAATGCAATTAGACCGACAATTATAATGAGAAAGCTAGCTATATTATTATTCTTATTGGTGTCATTTTGTACCTTGGCACAAAACACCAATGATTTATTTTCAAATGCCAATTCTTTGTATAAAAAAGGTAATTATGAAGAGGCAATTAAATTGTATGAGCAAATTAAAAGTCAAAACATTGCTTCTTCTGAACTCTATTATAACTTAGGAAACTGTTATTATAAACTTAACAAAGTAGCTCCTACAATTTATAACTACGAAAAAGCATTAAAACTAAATCCTTTGAACGAAGATGCTAAAAACAATTTAGTTTTAGCAAAACGATTAACCTTAGATAGAATTGAAGCCTTACCTAAATCTGTATTGCAAAAATTCAATGAAAACTATTTACAAAAGTTAGCTTACAACACTTGGGCTATCGTTACAGTAATAATCTCATTTATTGCTTCTGTATTCTTTTTACTATTTTATTTTGCTTATACCCCTAGTAAAAAGAGACTATATTTTACAACTAGCATTATCTCTTTTTTACTTTTAATTGCATCTTTGATTGTTACATACACTCAATACAATCAATCAAAAAACACTATAGAAGCCATCGTTTTTTCGGAAGTAATTTCGGTTAACAATGAGCCTACAAATAACTCAGACGAAGTCTTTACCTTGCACGAAGGAACAAAAGTTCTTGTGTTAGATTCGGTAGATAATTGGAAAAAAATAAAACTTGCTGATGGCAAAATAGGTTGGACACAATCTGAAAATTTAAAAGAATTATAACATTTTAGCTTTAAAAAAATAATTACTTTTGCAGCTGAACTTATAATAGTTATATTGATTGAAGTCTAAAATCGCCATATTTTTTGTTGTATTATTCGCTGGGATTATTGTTACTCCTTCGATAATCACATTGGTAGATAAAGACCAAGATATTACTATCTTCTTAAGTTTAAGTGAAGAAGAAGAAAATACAAAACATGTTAAGGTCGCAGAATTGAAAGCGCATCCTAACAATGATTATGTTTCTTTTTTGTACAAAACTATCCAAAAAAAGAAAAACGTACGTTTTGAGTCTAAAAACTACGTTTCTCAATACCCTAAAATTCTAACTCCACCTCCCGAGTTTTTTACTGCTTAATTTTTTTTGCTAATTATTTCATGGAATAATACTCCATGCGGTACTTGGTGAATAAAATTAATATTTTTTGAGATGCGTGTCTATAATATTACACCCCTCAATCTAATAATTAAAAATAATTGATTTTTCATTTTAAAAGTACACTCTAAATTTTCATTTAGAGTATCAAAATATACACATACATTATGTTTAAAAATATTAAAAGCGACTTACCTGCTAGTATAGTCGTGTTCTTTGTAGCTTTACCTTTATGTTTAGGTATTGCATTAGCTAGTGGTGCCCCTCTTTTTTCAGGTGTAATTGCAGGAATCGTAGGAGGTGTTGTTGTTGGAGCTATTAGTGGTTCTAAAATTGGAGTTAGTGGACCTGCTGCTGGTTTAGCAGCAATTGTATTAACAGCTATTGCTTCTTTAGGAGGTTATGAAAACTTTTTAGTAGCTGTAGTTTTAGGAGGTATTATTCAAATCCTTTTTGGAGTTCTTAAAGCTGGTGTTATCGGGTACTATTTCCCGTCATCTGTAATTAAAGGAATGCTTACCGGTATTGGAGTTATCATTATTTTAAAGCAAATTCCTCACTTCTTCGGATACGATGCTGAACCAGAAGGAGCAGATAGTTTTATTGAATCATCTGGTGAAAACACATTTTCTGCGATCTTTAATATTGTAGATAATATTACAATGGGATCAATGGTTATTGGTTTAATCGGATTAGCAATTTTAATTCTTTGGGATAAAGTTTTAAGTAAAAAAGGTAAAATATTTCATATAATTCAAGGTCCATTAGTAGCAGTTGTTACTGGTATCATTTTCTTTACTCTTACCCAAGGAGACGGAACATTAGCAATTCAAGCTTCTCACTTAGTAAGTGTACCAATTCCTGAAAGTGTTGATTCATTCTTAGCTCAATTTACTTTCCCTAATTTTAGCGCTATTACTAATTATGAAGTATGGGTAACTGCTTTTACTATTGCTTTAGTAGCTAGTTTAGAAACGTTACTTTGTGTTGAAGCTACTGATAAATTAGACCCTGAAAAGAACGTAACTCCAACCAATAGAGAATTAGTTGCACAAGGAACAGGTAACATTTTATCTGGTTTAATCGGTGGATTACCAATTACGCAAGTAATTGTAAGAAGTTCAGCTAATATTCAATCTGGAGGTAAATCTAAAATGTCTGCTATTATTCACGGTTTATTATTATTAATATCGGTAATTTTAATTCCAACTTTATTAAACAAAATACCTTTATCAGTTTTAGCAGCTATTTTACTAGTAGTAGGTTACAAATTAGCAAAACCAAGCTTATTCAAGCAAATGTATGCCTTAGGTTGGAAGCAGTTTGTACCATTTGTTATAACAGTTTTAGGTATTGTTTTTACTGACTTATTAACTGGTATTTCATTAGGTTTGGCAGTAGGAGTTGTTGTTATTTTAATTAAGAGTTATCAAAACTCTCACTTCTTACACATAGAAGACAAGAGCAATGGTTTACACAAAATAAAAATGACACTTGCTGAAGAAGTAACTTTCTTTAACAAAGGAGCTATCTTAAAAGAATTAGATAGTTTGCCAAGAGACACGTATTTAGAACTAGATGTGCGCAAAACAAGGTATTTAGACAACGATATTGTTGAAATATTAGAAGATTTTGCTATTAAAGCCAAAGAAAGAAATATCAACATTAAACTTATTTCTGAACGTGGTGAAGTTGAAAATCCAGATAGTTTTATTCAATTCTTTAAATTAAGACCTAAAGCAGCATAATCTAATCATTTAAACCATGAAGCAAAACAAGTATAAAATACTAGTGCTTTCTGACTTACAAGAATCTACTAACAATACTCTTAAAAGTGCTGTTAGTATTGCAAAAATGATTCAAGCCGACATCACTTTTTTTCATGCAAAAAATGCAACAGATATTGTAAAAAAAGAGAGTCAGCTATCTGCTATGCGCACTATTAATAAAGAATATAGCTCTACTAAAAAGAAAATTTTAAACTTTATTACACCTATTTCTAAAGAATATGATGTAACTATAACTTATGATTTTTCTTTTGGTAATGTAAAACAAGAAATAGATCAGTATATAAGTAAAAATAACCCAGATGTAATTGTTTTAGGTAAAAGAAAACCTTCTTCATTAAATATTACTGGCGATAACCTTACTGGTTATATTTTAAAAAATTACAATAATATTATTTTTATTGCTGAAAACAACAATAGTTTAAATCCTGATGAACATATTACTTTAGGACTTTTAAATAATAATATACAATCTTTAGATAAAGATATAACTAAAGGATTATTAGCTAACACTAAAGAGCCTTTAATTTCTTTTAATTTCATTAAAAACCGAGAGAGTATGAATAATATTCAAAAAAATCTTAATGAGGAGACTGTAAATTATAATTTCGATAAAAATAATAATACAATTAAAAATCTCTCTAACTATTTATTAAAAAACAACGTTCATCTTTTACATATAAATAGAGGAGAAAATGAAAACTCTTTAACAAAATCAGACATTTACTCAGTGATAAACAACTTAAAAACATCACTATTAGTAACGTCTACTAATTAAAACAACCTTATAAAAACATATATCATGAAAGCACATACTAAAGAAACGCAGGCTACAATGACCCCAGAGAAATCTTTACAATATTTAAAAGAAGGTAACCTAAGATTTCAAAACAACCTAAAAGCAAACCGTAACTTATTAGAGCAAGTAAACGATACTAGAGAAGGACAATTTCCTTTTGCAACCATCTTAAGTTGTATTGACTCTAGAGTTTCAGCGGAATTAGTTTTCGATCAAGGGTTAGGAGATATTTTTAGTGTAAGAATTGCTGGTAACTTTGTAAATGAAGATATTTTAGGAAGCATGGAGTTTGCTTGTAAATTAGCAGGAACAAAACTAGTTGTAGTTTTAGGACATACAAGTTGTGGAGCTGTTAAAGGAGCTTGTGATAATGCTGAGTTAGGTAACTTAACAAATATGTTAGGTAAAATTAAACCAGCAGTAGAAGCTGTTACAGAACCAACAGATGTTAGTTTAAGAAACTCATCTAACTTAGAATTTGTTGATACTGTTGCTAAGAAAAACGTACAATTAACAATCGATAGAATTTTACAAGAAAGTGATGTACTTGCTGAAATGCATAAAAACGGAGAAATTATGATTATTGGAGCTATGTATGACATTAAAGATGGATCTGTTGCTTTCTTTGAATAGAACTTAAAACTTAACATATCACTTAAATACAAAGGGAGTCTAAACTCAAGTTTAGATTCCTTTTTTATTTTAGAATAATTATCTTAGTGCCTACCTAACAATTATTCTTATGAAAAATCTTTTCTCTAATTTTAAAGGAGATTTATTTGGTGGTATTACAGCCGGTATTGTAGCATTACCGCTAGCACTTGCTTTTGGGGTATCTTCGGGCTTAGGTCCAAGTGCTGGTTTATATGGTGCTATATTTATCGCCTTTTTTGCTGCTTTATTTGGCGGTACTGACACACAAATTTCTGGCCCTACTGCCCCTATGACTGCAGTTAGTATGGTAGTTATTGCTGGTATTTTAGCCACAAATGATGGTGACATTAACAAAGCCTTACCTGCTATTTTAACTGTATTCTTACTCGCTGGGTTTATTCAAATAGGACTAGGACTCTTAGGTCTCGGAAAATATATTCGTTATATCCCCTACCCTGTTGTGTCAGGTTTTATGACTGCCATAGGAGTAATTATTTTAGTCACTCAAATTTTACCTTCTGTAGGATATTACGCAAAAGAAGACACACAATTTGTTGAACAATTTAAACCTCAAGCAGAAGAGTTAATTTTAGAAAACATCTTAAGAGAAGAAGCTGGAGAAGGCATTTTAGTTCTAGAAGACTTTAGAGAGACTATTAAAAGATCTGAAGCTACAACTCAAGCAGATATTTTAAAAGAAAGTAAAACTTTAGCAGGTAAAGAAGCTTCTGGTGTTTTAGGAACATTTAAAGTATTACCTAGAGCATTAAAAAACATTAATTGGTTAGAGCTTATTCTAGCTTTAGGAACAATATTTATCATTTACGGCTTCAAACGTATTACAACAGCTGTACCTAGTACTTTAGTAGCCTTAGTTGTAATGACCGCTATTGCCTTAGGTTTCAATTTAAATTATCGCCCAATAGAGGAAATTCCTGGGGGATTCCCTATTCCTAACATGGAAATCTTTACACAGTTTAGCTTCTCTAGCGTTACTCCATATATTTTTACAGCACTAACACTGGCACTACTTGGAGCTATCGACTCTTTATTAACCTCAGTAGTTGCAGATAACATGACTAAAACTAAACATAAACCTAATAAAGAATTAGTCGGACAAGGTATTGGAAACAGTATTGCTGCTATTTTCGGGGGAATTCCTGGTGCAGGAGCAACTATTCGTACCGTAGTAAACATTAATTCTGGAGGAAAAACAAAATTATCAGGAATGGTTGCAGGTGTAATGTTATTGATTATACTCCTAGGTTTAGGACCTATTGCTTCAAAAATTCCAGCATCGGTTTTAGCAGGTATTTTAATAACAGTCGGAATTGGCGTGATGGATTATAAAGGATTAAAAGCTATTCCTAACCTACCCAAAGACATTAAAATTGGACCTTTTAAAGTGAGCTCTGAAGTAATTATTATGCTAGTGGTACTTGTATTGTCTACTTTTTGGAATTTAGTCTATGCCGTTGGTATTGGATTAGTAATTGCTTCTTTGATGTTTATGAAAAAAATTGGTGATTTAACTGCTGAACGCTCTGATGTGAAATCTTTAAAAGAAGAAAAATGGGCAGACGAAAAGAACTTCCCTAATGAATTAACCGAAGAGGTTTTCATCAAACATATAAAAGGCCCTTTGTTTTTTGGGTCTACCAGCGAGTTCTTAGCTTTATCTAAACAAATTCCGAGCACAGCTTCACATGTAATAATTCGTATGGGAAGAATGCAATATATTGACCAATCAGGGTTGTACGCTCTCGAAGATGTTTTAGTTGACTTAGAAAAAAACGGGATTACTGTTCTGTTAGTTAATGTCTTGAAACAACCTCGATATATGATGGAACGTATCGATATTATTCCTGATTTAATTTCCGAAGAACATATATTTAGCTCTTTCGAAAAATGTCTTAATTGGGTTAAAACTAATGTAGAAGACACCGTTAAATAAACTCACTTAAATATGGATTTATCTAAAATCTTTGAGAATAACAAAAAGTGGATACAAAATAAACTATCCAAAGATTCTAATTATTTTAAGAAATTAAATGAAGGGCAAAACCCAAAATTTTTATACATCGGGTGTTCTGATAGTCGAGTTTCTGTCGAAAATTTAATGGGACTTAAACCTGGTGAAGTATTTGTTCACAGAAACATTGCAAATATGGTTCCTGCAATCGATTTAAATTCTGCTTCAGTAATTGAATATGCTGTAGAGCATTTAAAAGTCAACCATATTGTGGTTTGCGGTCACTACTCTTGTGGGGGTGTAAAAGCCGCAATGCAATCTGCCGATTTAGGTTTATTAAATCCTTGGTTACGTTACATCAGAGATGTGTATCGCTTACATAAAGATGAATTGAATAAAATTGAAGATGAAAATGAACGTTACGATCGCTTGGTTGATTTAAACGTACAAGAACAATGTGTTAATCTTATTAAAACTGCAGCTGTACAAAAGGCCTACAGAGATAGAGGCTTAAAAGTTTACGGTTGGGTTTTCGATATTAAAACAGGTAACCTCATCGATTTAAAAATCGATTTTGAACATATCTTAACAGATATTATGGAAATTTATCACTTAGATTAGTAAATTAATAAAAAACGGATGAAACTTTTCATCCGTTTTTTGTTTCTATATATTGAGTTCTAACTCTAGAGTATTCTTTTCTCCTTCCTCCTTTTCATCATCTTTAATAATCGATGGAAAAATAGTAGGTGCTATTTTTTTTACGGGTTTGTATAAAATAGACTCTTCTAAACTTTCTTGCTTTACAAACGGAATCGTATCATTCATTTTTCCGAAGAAAATAAAAACCACACTTAAAATCAATCCAATTTTTAACGCTCCGAAAACACCTCCTAGTATTTTGTTTAAAACTCCAAGAGAAGCAAAATCAGCTATTTTCGTCAATATTTTACCGAGTAAAGCAATTACAATAATTATCACTACAAAAGTTCCTGCAAATGCTGCTAATGAAATGTACTTTTCATCCCAAGTAACACTATTTTTTAACCAATCTCCAATAAAATACGAAAAGTGTATCGCTCCATAAACTCCAGCAACCAAGGCTACCAACGAAGCTATTTCAACAAAAAGCCCTTTCATAATACCTCTTACAAAACCGAAGAGTAACAAAGCTGTAATAATAATATCAAAAGTATTCATAAGTGCGAAAACAAATTACATGCTCAAATATACATAACTCATTTGTATCTTTGCTTTTTCTAAAAAACACAAATGACTAAAGAAACCAACTTAAAAGAAAAATGGGCCTTCGTGGTAACTCAATTATCACAACAATTTGCTGACGGTGATGAATTAAATATAGATGGAATTATTTATTTAATTGGTGTTCAAGAACTCGGACAAGGTCATAGAAAGTTTAAAAAAGACGAGAAAGTTAACCTAATGCACATCGCTATTTGTAAGTTGTTAGAACCTTACGGATACTATGAATTCGATTTTTTTGATAATGATGGTTGGCCTCACTATAGAACCTTAACTGAGCTTCCAACTTTAAAACCAGGAGAACAATCGGTTTTAATGAAAGAAGCTATTATTAACTATTTTGAAATAATTGACTTTTTTAATTAAGTAACACTTAATTTTCGAATCATTTTTGATAATAACTTCGGAAAGAAACGTTTGGTATAAACTCCAAGCTTTTCCTTAACTCCGGCGATATAAACCTCTTCTCGTTTGTTTCGAATAGCTTTCACCATTTGTTTAGCAAACTCATCAGGATGAATACCGTTTGCCGTGGCTGTATCCATCGTATTTTGCGGGCTTCCATCACCTGTTAACGCATTTTTAGAAACATTCGTTGTTACAAAACCTGGACAAACCAACGTAACAGCAATGTTATCATTATAGTGTTCAGCTCGTAAACTATCAAAAAAACCATGTAAAGCATGTTTAGTCGCTGCATAAGCAGAACGTAATGGGGTTCCAATCTTTCCTACTATACTCGTGGTTACCACAAAATGCCCATATTTATTTTCAATAAAATGAGGTAACAAAGCCTTTGTTAATGCAACCGTTCCTAAATAATTAATATCCATCAATCGTTTGTCAACCGCAATGGAAGTATCTTTTACCAAGGACCTTTGGCTTATCCCTCCGTTATTTACCAAAACATCAATTCTTCCAAAAAATGAAACAGCTTCGACTACTTTACTAGCTAAACTTTCATAAGCCTCTAAATCTAACGCAAGAACAGCTACCTTTTCAGGAAACTTACATTCTTTTATAACTTCATACAAAACACTTTCATTTCTCGAAGAGATAATTAACTTTGCTCCAAGATTAGCTAATTCAATAGTTAAAGATTTTCCTATACCTGATGAAGCACCAGTAATCCAAAATACCTGATCTTTAAATTTCATGTTATCAAACAATTAAAAAAACATTTCTAAAATACATAAGAAAAAATAAATGTGGTATACTTCTTGGATAGAAGTTTGTAAATACCTAGTTTTAAAACCTTATTAGCAACCCTTTAAAATATTATGATGAAAAAACTACTCGCTCTATTAATATTTACAACATCATTAGTTAATGCTCAATACACTATCAAAGGTACTATGACCCCTCCAGATAAAGGTGATTGGGTAATTTTATATAAGATAGAAGGCGCTAAGCAAAACTTTGTAGCAAATACTACTATTCAACTAGACACTGTAATTATTAGTGGAGAAAAGCAAGTATTAGGTAGATTTAACTTTGAACTTCCTGGAACAGCTCCTACTGGTGCTTATAGAGCTACTTATAGAAATACAGGTGCAGGCTTTGTTGATTTCTTCTTTAATAAAGAAAACGTTGAATTTGTTTTTAATCCTAAGTTTTCAGATCAATCAGCTGTAGTATTCACAAGTTCTAGAGAAAATAAATTGTATAGTGAATACCTACAAGCTTATAACGCAGTACAAAAAAAGATAGATTCTTTTCAAGCTTCTTATATAGAGTCTGAAGATAAAGATGCTAAAAAAGCTTACAAAAAAGAAGTTAAAGAACTTGAAGACGTTCAAAAAACGTATGAAAATAAGTCTGAAGGAATGTTAGTAAATAGCTTTATAAAAGCTTCTCGTAGGTATAACTCATACAACCCTCACGACAACCTAAAAGATTATTTATCTGCCACTAGTGAAAACTTCTTTGAATATGTTGATTTTGGAAGTGAAGATTTATTCAACTCTTCTTTCTTAATTGATAAAATCAGTGATTATGTATTTTATTTAAACTATTCTGAAGACAAAGAAGTACAACAAGAATTAATTAAAGAGTCTATCAAAAATGTTATGAAGAAAATATCTTCTGACAAATTAGAAAAAGCTGTTACTTACTACTTAATAAGTGCACTTACCGATAAACGAAATGGTCCTGCTGTAGATTGGATGTTTGAAGAATACTTTGACAAATTACCTAGTAAAGACCAAGACGCTGAATTTAAAAAGGAAAAGTTAGATATCTTACTTGCAACTATAGATAGAATAGCTCCTGATTTTTCTTGGAAAGAAAACGATCAAGAATTAAAATTATCTACCTTAAACGATGGTGAAAAGTACTTATTAGTATTTTGGAGTACTGGTTGTCCTCACTGTATTAAAGAAATACCTGAGTTGTATAAGTTTATGCAAACCCATAAAGAAATCTCTGTTATTTCTTTTGGTATTGAAAATGATGCAACTGAATGGACAGAATTTGTTAAAGATTTACCAGAGTGGCATAATGCAATAGGAACTCACCCTGAGTACAAATTTGATAATGAAACAGTAAAAAAATATAACTTACTAGGTACACCTTCTTATTTCATATTAGACAAGAGCAAAAAAATTATTGCAATGCCTGATCATGTTGAAGATGTAGAAAAATATTTTAATGGAGGAAAAAGCAATTAATCCTCACAATTAAAAACATAAAAAAGCTCAACAAAATTTGTTGAGCTTTTTTTGTACTTTAAAAATATAAAAATGCATCTTTAATATGCTGTATTTTAAACACTTCTTTTTCTTTTAATATAGCTATGATATCAAATTGCACTTCAACATCTAGGTCTCGGTCATTTACATAATTATCAATAGCGCTTACTAGTAATTTTATTTTCTTCGGATTCACAAAATCCTGAGGATTTCCATAATTAATAGATGATCTTGTTTTCACTTCAACAGCTATTAACACATTGTCTTTTTGAGCAATAATATCTACTTCAGCTTTTTGAAAACGATAATTCTTTTCAACAATTTCATACCCGTTTTTTAATAGATAATCAACTGCTAATTGCTCTCCTTTCTTACCAAGCTCATTGTGTTGTGCCATATAAAAACTTATATTTGAATAACCTTAAAACTATCTACCATGAAAAAAAATATGGGAAACACCGACAAGGCTATTAGAACGCTAATTGCTTTAATTATTGCAGCACTATCTTACTTTGAAATTATCTCAGGCGTTTTAGGCAACATATTGCTTGTACTAGCTATTGTTTTGCTAATCACTAGTTTTGTTAATTTTTGTCCGTTATATCGTTTATTTGGTATAAACACTAGAAAAGACAAAAATTAAATTACTTAAATAGCACTGTAGAAGTTTCTTTTTGAACACTTAAAGAAACTTCTCTTCCTAAAATCAATGCCCTATTGTCTGGCTCATGCCCTGCAGGAAAGTTAAAAAGAATAGGAATATCTTTTGGAACAACTTCTAAAATCAACTGCTCTATTGAACTTCCCCACGGAGTCGTGTTTCTTTTTATCTTGGTCATATCACCTACAATAATAGCCTTAACCTTCGTAAAATACCTTGCACGTTTTAAGCTTTGCAACATTCGATCAATCGAATATTTGTATTCTCCTATTTCTTCTATAAATAAAATTTTACCATCAGTAGAAATTTGACTATCCGACCCCAACATCGAAGCTAAAATAGCAATATTACCTCCTACCAATTCTCCTGATACTTCTCCTACTCTATTCTCTTTTGAAGAAGGAATTGAATATCGTAATTCCTCTCCAAATAATGCTTTTTTAAAAGTAGCAATAGTTTGTACAAGTTCTTCTGGTTTTTCTTCCATACTTGTACCCATCATAGCATGTAGCGTTTCTATTCCTAAATTATGAATATGATTATGAAAAACTGTAATATCAGAATAACCAACAATCCATTTAGGATGTTGTTTAAACTTCGTAAAATCTAATTTATCAATAATTCTTACCGAGCCATATCCTCCACGTGCACTCCAAATTGCTTTAATATTCGGGTTATCTAACGCATCTTGAAAATCTTGACAACGCTCTTCATCCGTCCCAGCAAAATGATCATTTTGATTGAATAAATGTTTACCATAAACCACTTTTAATCCCAAACTTTCAGCAAGTTCTTTTGCTTTATCAATTACATGTTTTCTATTCTTTAAAATTCCTGCAGGAGCCACAATAGCTATTGTATCTCCTTTATGTAAATATGGTGGTGTTATTAATTTCATAGTTTTATTTTGCGCACAAACCGATGTAATTATCAATAAAAAAAATAAAGTGAAAATTCTTTTTTCCATAAACAAGTCTCTTTCTTGATTCTAAAAGTTTAAAATCCATCAAATGTACCTAATTTATAACAGTATAAAAAATTGCTTTTTCGTACTTTTGCGGTTTAATTTTAGTCGAAAAACATGAGTACACCAAAAAGATATACAATTACAGCGGCATTACCTTATACAAACGGACCTATTCATATTGGTCACTTAGCAGGGGTATATGTTCCTGGAGATATTTATGCTCGTTATTTACGTCAAAGAGGAAAAGACGTGGCATACATTTGTGGTTCAGATGAACACGGAGTTGCAATACCAATGCGCGCTAAAAAAGAAGGTGTTACTCCGCAAGCTATTATAGACAAATACAACGGAATCATTAAACAATCGTTTGAAGATTTCGGAATTTCTTTTGATAACTATTCACGTACCTCAGCAGAAATTCATCATAAAACAGCTTCAGATTTCTTTACCAAATTATACAACGATGGTGAATTTATTGAAGAGGTTACACAACAATTGTACGATGAAGAAGCTAATCAGTTTTTAGCAGATCGTTTTGTAATTGGTACATGCCCAAAATGTGGAAATGAAGAAAGTTATGGGGATCAGTGTGAAAAATGTGGAACAAGTCATAATGCGACCGATTTAATCAACCCTAAATCAGCAATAACTGGAAATGTACCTACTTTAAAAGAAACCAAACACTGGTTTTTACCTTTAGATAAACATGAAGCTTTTTTACGTGAATGGATTTTAGAAGGACATAAAAACGATTGGAAACCTAACGTATTAGGTCAAGTAAAATCGTGGATTGATGATGGACTACGTCCTCGTGCCGTAACTCGTGATTTAGATTGGGGAATTCCTGTTCCTGTTGAAGGTGCAGACGGAAAAGTGTTATATGTTTGGTTTGATGCCCCTATTGGGTATATTTCTTCTACCAAAGAATGGGCTGCTCGTGAGGGTAAGAACTGGGAAGACTATTGGAAAAAAGACGATACGAAATTAGTACACTTTATTGGTAAAGATAATATTGTGTTTCACTGTATTATTTTCCCTGCAATGTTAAAAGCACATGGAGATTTTATTTTACCTGAAAATGTACCAGCAAACGAATTCTTAAATTTAGAAGGAAATAAATTGTCTACCTCTAAAAACTGGGCGGTTTGGTTACATGAGTATTTAGAAGATTTCCCTAATCAGCAGGATGTGTTACGTTATACCCTAACAGCTAATGCACCTGAAACTAAAGACAACGATTTTACTTGGAAAGATTTTCAAGCGAAAAACAATAATGAATTAGTTGCTATTTTCGGAAACTTTATCAACCGTGTGGTAGTATTAACCAACAAATACTATAACGGATTAGTACCTGCTGCTGGTGAATTATCAGAAGCAGATGAAAATGCTTTAGAACAATTAAAACAATTCCCAGATGTGATTGCGAAATCAATCGAACGTTATCGTTTTAGAGAAGCGTCTCAAGAAATGATGAACTTAGCTCGTTTGGGTAATAAATATTTAGCAGATGAAGAGCCTTGGAAAGTAATTAAAGAAGATGAAGAGCGCACAAAAACAATCATGAATGTTGCGTTACAAATCGCAGCTGGCTTAGCAGTAGTATCTGAACCATTTTTACCTTTCACTTCTGAAAAGTTAAAATCAATTTTAAACATCGATAATACGCTTACTTGGAATGATGTAGCTGAAAAAGAGGTTTTATTAGCTGAGAATCATCAAATAAATAAAGCTGAATTATTGTTTTCTAAAATTGAAGACACTACTATTCAAGCACAGTTAGAGAAATTAGAAGCAACTAAAAAAGCCAATGAAGCGGCAAACAAAGTGGTT
Source organism: Tenacibaculum aestuarii (assembly GCF_964510395.1). Taxonomy (NCBI): domain Bacteria; kingdom Pseudomonadati; phylum Bacteroidota; class Flavobacteriia; order Flavobacteriales; family Flavobacteriaceae; genus Tenacibaculum; species Tenacibaculum aestuarii. The sequence continues at coordinate 204,398 of NZ_CAZEFY010000001.1, read as the reverse complement.
GAACCTCAAAAAGACACCATTGAGTTTGACGATTTCACAAAAATGGACATGCGTATTGGAACTATTTTAGAAGCTGAAAAAGTAGCGAAAGCCAAAAAGTTATTAAAACTAAAAGTTGATGTTGGTATGGATGTTCGTACAATCGTTTCTGGTATTGCTGAAAGCTTTAAACCAGAAGATATTGTTGGACAGCAAGTAACTGTTTTATGTAATTTGGCACCAAGAAAAATTCGTGGCGTAGAAAGCCAAGGAATGATTTTAATGACTGATACCCCTGATGGCAAATTAGCTTTTGTTCAGCCTTCAGAAAAGGTTAATAATGGTGAATTTATAGCTTAAAACATATATTCAAAAACTAAAAAACCTCGCAAATTGTGAGGTTTTTTAGTTTACACATTCTTAAACCAACCTACAATACTTAAGCGAGGTCTTGTCAACGCTGCTTTTACTTCATGTTCGGTTACATCACTCTTAAAAAAAGCAACTCTACCTCCAATCGGTAAAATGGTTTCTGTCATTTCTTTAATGTACAATACCAGCTCTCCTCCATCATCAACATTCCAATCGTCATTTAAGTACATTACAAACGAAAACAACCTTCCGTTATCACTCTTAAACTGATCTACATGACGTTTGTAAAAACTACCTACATCATAATAGGCATAATGAAATTCAAAAGCATTGATACTAGTGTAACATGTTTTGTTTAGATATTCAGCAAATTCATTCATTTTTTGGATAAACATCTTTTCTAAAGCATCTTCAGTTTTTTCGTTAATCCAGCAAATAACATCTCGTCGTATCTCTTTGTCTTTTGTATAATCAGCGTCTTTTCCAATACCCGCTCTATACATGGTTCCTTCGGTATAATGTTGTGTCAAATTATCCCGAAATCCTGCTATCATATCAGCAGAAAAAAAATCATCACAAACTCCAAACTCGTTGGAAATTAAGCCAGTAATCAATCGTTCATACTGTTGCTTATGCAATTCATTTACAGTTGTTTGCATTAATAAATTTACAATTAGACTAACCGCGAAAGATAGTCTAAAAACATATAGATTGTATACCCCCGAATAAAAATTTATATTTGTTTTATTTTATGAATTTACTATCCTATATAGGTTCTCATACCAACCTTTCTTCAACCGCTATTCAAAATACTATTGAACTGTTAAATGAAGATTGTACCATTCCTTTTATTGCTCGTTACCGAAAAGAAAAAACAGGAAATTTAGATGAAGTTGAAATCGGTCAAATTGTACAATTCAAAGAACAATTTGAAACCTTAGAAAAACGAAAATCAGCAATTTTAAAAGCTTTAGAAGAGCAAGAGGTTTTAACAGATGAACTAAAAAGCAAGGTTGAAAAAGCAGAAGATTTAACCACGTTAGAAGATTTATACCTTCCCTATAAAAAGAAACGCAAAACCAAAGCTGAAACAGCTCGTAAAAACGGTTTAGAACCATTAGCAAAGATGATTATGAGTCAGCGAGTAAACGATTTGGAATTTACCGCTTCAAAATACCTTTCGAACGAAGTAGAGCAAATAGACGATGCTTTAGAAGGTGCTCGCCATATTATTGCTGAATGGATTAACGAACGAACGGATGTTCGAAATAACATTCGTTATCAATTAGAGCGTTTTGCGACCATTGCAACCAAAGTCGTTAAAACCAAAAAGGAAGACGAAGCTGCTCAAAAATTTAAAGATTATTTTGATTGGGAAGAAAACCTAAGTCGAATTCCGTCGCATCGATTACTAGCTATTTTGCGTGCCGAAAAAGAAGGTTTTATCCGTATAAAAATCAGTATTGATGGCGAACGAGCACTTCAAAAAATAGAAGACAGAATTATTCGTTCACATAACGAATGTGCAGAACAAATTGAACTAGCCATCGCTGATGCCTATAAACGTTTGCTTTTCCCTGCATTGTCAAATGAAGCTTTAACTATTGCTAAAGAAAGAGCAGATGAAAATGCCATCAAAGTATTTGCTAAAAACCTACAACAACTACTATTAGGCTCTCCACTGGGTGAAAAACGAATTTTAGCTATCGATCCTGGATTTAGAACAGGTTGTAAAGTAGTTTGTTTGAACGAACAAGGAGATTTATTACATAACGAAACTATTTTTCCGCATGCGCCACAACATCAGTCAAAAGAAGCTATAAACAAACTTAGCTCTTTGGCAGATGCTTATAAAATTGAAGCCATTGCTATTGGTAACGGAACAGCTTCGAGAGAAACTGAACGATTGGTAAAAAGTGTCTATTTTAAAAATCCCGTAGAAGTGTTTGTTGTAAGTGAAGCTGGTGCTTCTATTTATTCAGCTTCCAAAATTGCACGAGACGAGTTCCCTAATTATGATGTAACCGTTCGTGGGGCTGTTTCCATCGGACGTCGATTAGCAGATCCTTTAGCTGAATTGGTAAAAATTGAAGCAAAATCAATTGGAGTTGGACAATATCAGCACGATGTAGATCAAACACAACTAAAAAAGTCGCTAGATACTGTAGTAGAACACTGTGTGAACAAAGTAGGGGTTAATATTAATACCGCCAGTGCTTCTTTGTTAAGTTATGTTTCTGGTATTGGGCCTAAATTGGCTGAGAACATTGTAAATTACAGAAACGAAAACGGAGCTTTTGCCAATAGAACTGGCATTAAAAAAGTTCCTCGTTTAGGAGGAAAAGCATTTGAGCAATCTGCTGGTTTCTTACGAATTAAAAACGGTGACAATCCACTAGATGATTCTGCTGTACATCCAGAACGTTATACTTTAGTAAAACAAATAGCCAAAGATGCTGGTAAAAAGGTAGATGATTTAATTGGTAACTCTTCTGCTTTAAAACAAATTAAGCTTCAGCAATATGTAACCGATTCTTATGGATTACCAACGCTACAAGATATTGTAAAAGAGCTGGAAAAACCTGGCTTAGATCCTCGTGAAAAGGCCAAAACTTTTAGTTTTAACGAGCATATTAAAACAATAGATGATGTACGAACAGGTATGGTACTACCTGGAATTGTAAATAACATTACCAATTTTGGTTGTTTTGTGGATATTGGAATTAAAGAAAGTGGTTTGGTTCATGTATCCAATCTATCTGATACATTTGTTAAAGATGTAAATGAACATGTGAGTTTACATCAACATGTTCAGGTAAAAGTGTTAGAAGTGGATACTTCAAGAAAACGTATTCAGTTAAGCATGAATTTATAATATAAAAAGAGCGGTTAATAACCGCTCTTTTACTTTTTCTTTTTTTCACAGTTTATTTTTCCTCTTATTTATTTCCTAACATCAATAGTTCATTACAAACTACTTCAGTTACATAACGCTTGTTACCCTCTTTGTCTTCAAAAGAGCGAGATGTTAATTTACCTTCAATCATTACTTCTTTTCCTTTTTCTAAGTACTTCTCTATAATTTCAGCTGTTTTGTTCCAAGCAACTACATTGTGCCATTGTGTGTCGGTTACCTTTTCCCCTTGATTATTTTTATACGTTTCATTAGTTGCGATAGCAAATTTTGCTAGCTTCTTTCCACTTTCAAGGGTAATAATTTCTGGGTTATTTCCTAAATTTCCAATTAACTGTACTCTGTTTTTTAGTGCGTTCATAATATTTGTTTTTAATGTTAAACAGTTAAGATTCTGTCATTCAAACGAATTGACATTACAAAGATGAAACACCGTACAAATTAAAAACGGTTTGTAATCGTTTATTTTCGTTTGTAATTGAATGTAATCGTTTAAATATTTTTAATATATTTGAAATCAAACAGTTAGAATATGAAATTTTATTTAGAAACAGAGCGCTTAATTTTAAGAGAATTTAGAGAAAGTGAAATAGAAGGAATTTTTGAGTTAGACTCAAATGCTGAAGTGCATAAATATTTAGGGAACAATCCAATCACAACCTACAAACAAGCAGAAGATATTATCACGTTTTTTGAAGAGCAATACAAAGAAAGAGGTATTGGCAGGTTTGCTGCTTTTGAAAAAGAATCAGGAGAATTCATTGGGTGGTCAGGATTGAAACTCAACACAGGAGAAAAAGAAGAATTAAATGGATTTACTGACTTTATTGATATCGGTTATCGTTTTATTCCTCGTTTTTGGGGTAAAGGGTATGCTTCTGAATCTGCTTTTGCTTGTTTAGACTTCGGCTTTAAAGAAATGAATTATGATATTATTTACGGTGCTGCCGATGTAGAAAATATTGGTTCTAACAAAATTCTACAAAAAATAGGTTTACAATTTGTGAATGAATTTGGCTTTAAGGGTGTAGATGTGAACTGGTATGAATTAAAAAAATCAGATTATGATCGATAAACAATGCTTAGAGTGTGGTGAAAAGGTAATCGGACGAATTGATAAAAAATTCTGTTCCGATTACTGTAGAAATGCCTACAATAACAAGGTAAACAAGGATAGCAAAAACCTTATCAGAAATACTAATAACCGCTTACGAAAAAACTATAAAATTCTTTCCGAGTTAAACGTTTCAGGTAAAACAAAAGTAACGCGTCGCAAGTTATTTGATAGAGGTTTTGATTTTAAATTTGTCACATCTTTATATACCACAAAAACAGGAAACACCTATTATTATGTGTACGACCAAGGATATTTAGAGCTGGAAAATGAATTCTATTTATTAGTTAAACAAGAGTAATTACTTCCAAGTATTTCCTTTAAGTTTCATCGCAGCTATTAACACATCTTTTTGACTGATTTGCCCAACTAATTTACCATTTTGAACAATAGGAAAACGTCTTCTACGAGATTGTAAAAACTTATTAGCTGCATCTAATATGTTCGTATCACCATCTATCGTTTGAACCTCTTTTACCATGGCTCTTCCAACAGTACTATTCTCTATCGGTAAATTATAATATCTGCTATCTGAAATTTGCTTTATACAATCACCTTCAGAAATAATACCTACCAATTCATTATTATCATTTACAACCGGCCCTCCAGATATTTTATTATTAATTAAAATATTAATAGCCTCTTCAATAGTTTGACCTTCCTTAAACGTAATAAGCTTCTTTGTCATATAATCTGACACTAAAATTGGCTCCTTCTCTTTTTCTGGTGGATTATTTCGTTTACCTTGAAAATTGATAATTCCCATAATAATTAGTTTTAGGATAGACTTAAATATACTGATTTTTAACCAATTAAAACTAAGTATGTTAAAAAATAAATTCCCTATTTTTATAAGGGATAAAATTAAACTATGAAAACATCAAGAAATTACCTAGCTGTAATCATTATCATTTTAACAGTTTATTGGAGCTTTAGTGATATGATACCTAGTGTATCATCTAGTAAAAAAGAAATAAAAACTGCTGATTTTTCTGTAGACAACGCGTTATATCATCTAAAAAATATTTCTCAAAAACCACATCATACCGGTACAGAGGAGCATAAAATTGTACAAGAATATCTTGTGCAAGAATTAAAAAAACTAGGATTAAACCCCGAAGTTCAATATCAAACAGCTATCAATAAAAAATGGAGAGCTGCTACAACTACAGAAAATATTCTTGCTAGAATTAAGGGAAGTGACAGTAACAAAGCTTTGCTACTATTATCACATTACGATTCCAATCCACATTCTTCACTTGGAGCTAGTGACGCAGGTTCTGGTGTGGTAACTATTTTAGAGGGTGTTAGAGCTTACTTAGCAGCAAATAAAACTCCCAAAAACGATATTATCATACTTTTTTCGGATGCAGAAGAATTAGGTTTATTAGGAGCGCAAGCCTTTGTTGAAAATCACCCTTGGGCAAAAGATGTTGGTTTGGTTTTAAATTTTGAAGCACGTGGTAGTGGTGGATCTAGTTATATGCTAATGGAAACTAACGGAAAAAATAAAACATTACTTACTGAATTTCTGAAAGCGAATCCAAACTATCCTGCCGCCAATTCTTTGATGTATGGAGTATACAAGAAGCTACCCAACGATACCGATTTAACAGTTTTTAGAGAAAAAGGGAATGTCAACGGATTTAATTTTGCTTTTATTGATGATCATTTTGATTATCATACCGAACAAGACTCTTACGAACGATTAAACAGAGAAACCTTATTACATCAAGCAGATTACTTAACTAGCACATTAAACTATTTTGCAGATGCTGACTTAACTAATTTAAACAGTGACACCGACTATATTTATGTCAACTTCCCTTTTACAAAACTTTTAACCTATCCTTTTTCTTGGGTTTTACCTATGTTAATTATTGCCCTAGTTATTTTTATTGCATTGGTTTTTGTAGGAGTTTCAAGAAAAAAAATCACCACTGTTGGAATGTTAAAAGGATTTATCCCATATATCATTTCCTTAGTAATGTGTATAGGAATATCGTATGGTTTATGGCAATTGCTATTAATTATTCATCCACAGTATACAGATATGTTACATGGGTTTACCTATAACGGACATCAATACATTGTCGCTTTTGTATTCTTAAACCTTTGGATAATTTTTAAAACATACTCGTTCTTTAAAGAACACAAAACAACAGATTTATTAGTTGCACCTATTACCTTTGGATTGGTTGTAAATTACCTTATATACACAAACCTTCCTGGTGCTGGTTTTTTAATTATTCCTGTATATGCTTCATTATTTATTTTAGCAATTCTCCTTTTTATGAATATTAAAAAGGAGTCTAGAGGTACTTTGTTTGCTATTCTATCAATTCCAACTATTTATATGGTTGCACCAATGGTACAACTATTCCCTGTTGCTTTAGGTTTAAAAATGTTATTGATTTCAGCTGTACTTTTAGTACTTCTTTTCGGATTTATGCTTCCTATTTTTCAACAAGAAAAACTAAAAAATGGATGGCAGTCTCTTACAGGTTTTGTAGCGTTATTATTTTTTGTTTTGGCTACTTTTAATAGTGGATTTTCAATAGAAAAGAAAAAACCTAACAGCTTAGTATTCATCCAAAATTCTGATACTAATACTTCATATTGGGCTAGTCATAATAAAACCCTGGACGGGTATACTAAACAATTTTTTGATGAAGATTCTCCTCAAGGAGGAAAAGACTTACTTGCTGGAAATAGCAAGTACAATACTTCTTTTAATTTTTATAAAAAAACAGAGAATAAAGACATTGCTATTTCTAACATAAATATCAATAAAGACACTATTAGTAATGGGAAGAGAAACATTTCTTTTACTATTACACCTACTAGAAATATTGATAAATATGAATTGTTTACAGCTTCTAAAATTACCTTAACGGATCTAACTGTTAACGGTACTTTATATGACTCTGGAAAAGCTTTTACTACTGATAAAGGCACACTACTTATTTACCAAATGGCAAATACTGATAGCGATTTAACTATTTCTTTTTCTATTGATAAAAACATACAACCCAACATTACATTACACGAAATATCTAACGACTTACTATCACACCCTAAGTTTACAATTAAACCAAGAAGTGAAGTAATGATGCCCATGCCTTTTGTAATAAATGATGCTATTATTTGTAACAGAAAAATAAAATTGTAAATAAAAAAGCTCAACTTTAAAAGTTGAGCTTTTTTATTATTTATATAGCTATTATTTTAATCGATATGTGAAACACGTAGGGTATTTACCATTCCTTTGGCTTCAACAGGCATTGAAGATAGATTTATTATAAAATCTCCTGATTTTACAAAACCTTTCTCCTTTGCAATTTCATTAATATCTTCAATTGTGTCATCAGTACTTAACTCTCTATCATAAAAATAAGCTCTAACTCCCCATAACAAATTCAATTTCCCTAAAATTCTCTTTTCAGATGAAAATGCTAATACATGTGATTTTGGTCTCCAAGCTGAAATTTGGAAAGCGGTATATCCACTATTCGTTAAAGTAGAGATTGCAGCTGCATTAATATCATCTGCCATTAATGCTGCATGGTGACAAACCGATTTTGTAATGAATCTTTTTGTGCGAATATGTGGCGGTTCTTGCGGAACTTCAATCAAATCTGAAAACTCTACACTTCCAATAATCTCAGTCATCTTTTGAATAACTCGTACTGGGTGCTTTCCTACTGATGTTTCTCCTGATAGCATAACAGCATCAGCACCATCCATGATAGAGTTTGCAACATCATTTACCTCTGCTCTAGTTGGTACCGAGTTTTCAATCATAGTTTCCATCATTTGTGTTGCAATAATTACTGGAATTCTTGCTTGTTTAGCTCTACGAACCAAACTTTTTTGAATTAACGGTACATCTTGCATTGGTACTTCAACTCCTAAATCACCACGAGCTACCATTAATCCATCACAATATGGGATTAAAGCATCAATATTTTCAACCGCTTCTGGTTTTTCAATCTTAGCAATTACAGGAACTCTATAGCGTGATTTCTGCTTAATTAAATCGCGAAGAATACGTAAATCTTCTGGAGTCCTTACAAAAGAAAGTGCAATCCAATCTACCTCTTGCTCTAATGCAAAAACAACATCCTTTTTATCTTTTTCAGTTAAAGCAGGTAATGATATTTTAGTATTAGGTAAGTTTACTCCTTTTTTTGATTTTAAAGGACCTCCTACAATAACTTTAGTTACAACTTCTTTTTCTTTGTCTGTTGCAACTACTTCAAATAACAGCTTACCATCATCAACTAAGATCTTTTCTCCTACTTTTACATCTTTAGGAAAGTGTTGATAGGTCATGAAAGCCTTCTCTTGAGTTCCTTCACATTTCTCTGTAGTAAAAATAAAGGTATCTCCAGCCTTTAATTCTACTCCTTCTTCCATTACCCCTACTCTTAGTTTAGGCCCCTGCAAATCGGCTAAAATTGCTACATTATACCCTCTTTCTTCATTTATTTCACGTATTTGACGAACACGTTCTTTTACTACATCATAATCAGCGTGTGAAAAATTAATTCTAAAAACATTAACACCTGCAGCAGCCATATCTGCTAAAACTTCTTTAGTATTGGTTGCTGGACCTAATGTTGCTACAATTTTTGTTTTCTTGTTATGTGGCATATTATTAAAAAATTAAAAAGTCTTTCGACTTTAATGAGTTTACCTCTATTTCGTAAGAGGTTATTATTTGTGGAACTTGATTAATATTTTCTATTAGTTTTACTATAAAACCGTAATCAAATTCTCCTTCTATCTTTAAAAAAAAATCGATTTTTTTCTTCTCTGGAATCAAATAGCTGGTTGAATCACTTTGACCAAAAAGACTTATTGATTCTGTTTCAAGAGTGTATTTAAATACATTGGATATTAAAAACCAATCTTGATCTAATTTTGTGTTTGTATACTCATATACGACATATGAAGATTCTATATTCTTTTGAAAAAAATCTAAATCGTAATTTGCTCTACGAAAGTTAACTTGTAAATGTTTATTTAACAAATACGCTAACCTATAGTCATTCAAAGTAGTATGGACGCCTATTAACGTGTAATCGTCGTTAGAAAAATCATTAATATTTACCTCATAAATTGGCATAAAAACAATTATTTGTTTTTTGCTAAATTAATGAATGTATCTAAAACAGTGTGTAATTTTTTCGAAAACGTTTTTAAGTAAGTGTTAAGGATTTAGCATTTGGCTTTGCATAGCGTAGTACACTCTTTTAGCAGCTATTTCTTCTGCTTTTTTCTTAGAGGTTGCCCTACCTTTTGCTATAATATTACCATCTATACTTACACGTACGCTAAAATGCTTCTTATTCTGATTACCAGAATCTTCATAAGACTCAAACTTGTATTTTTTCTTCTGCTTTTGACACCATTCGATAACAAAACCTTTGTAGCTTGATATTTTACCTTCAAGTCTTTCAATATCTACATAAGGCATTATAACTTGTTCGTATATGAACTGATGACAATAGTTATACCCCCTATCTAAGTATATAGCTCCTATAAGGGCTTCAAAAATATTTCCATGAATATTATTACTAACATGTTCTTTGGAAATATTACTTTTTACAAATTTAATTAAGTCCAAATCTTTACCTAAATCATTCAAATGCTCTCTACTAACAACTTTAGAGCGCATTTGTGTTAAGTACCCTTCATCTCCATCGGGTACTTTTTTAAATAGGTAAGAAGCGATTACCGTTCCTAAAATAGCATCTCCTAAAAACTCTAAACGCTCATAGTTAACTGGGTTTCCCTTACTGTCAACTAACTTTAGAGATCTGTGCGTAAATGCTTTTTTGTAAAGCGATAACTTAATTGGTTTAAAATTAAGTAACTCTTTTAATTCGTAGTAGAAGTTTTCGTCCTCCTTATTTTGGGGTTTGACAATTCTACGAAGAAAATTCATAAAAGATTAATCTAGTTTTCTAAAGGCTACACAGGCATTATGACCACCAAAACCAAATGTATTGCTCATTGCAACTTTAATCTCTCTTTTTTGAGCTTTATTTAACGTTAAATTTAACTCTGGGTTGATGTTTTCATCAACGTTAGTGTGATTAATTGTTGGGGGAACAACACCGTGCTCCATGGCTAATAATGAAGCAATAGCTTCAACTGCACCAGCAGCACCTAACAAATGTCCTGTCATGGACTTTGTTGAGTTGATATTAATGTTTTTAGCATGATCTCCAAAAACTTCAGAGATTGCTTTTAACTCTGCAACATCTCCTAAAGGGGTAGAAGTACCGTGAGTGTTGATATGATCTACGTCTTCTGGTTTTATTCCAGCATTTTCAAGACAGTTCTTCATTACAGCAATAACACCTATTCCATCAGGATGTGGTGCCGTCATGTGGTAAGCATCCGAAGATAAACCTCCACCTATAACTTCAGCATAAATTTTAGCTCCACGAGCTTTGGCATGTTCGTATTCTTCTAAGATAATAGCTCCTGCTCCTTCACCTAATACAAATCCGTCACGCTCAGCATCAAATGGTCTTGAAGCTGTTTCTGGACTCTCATTTCTAGTAGATAAGGCATGCATAGCATTAAAACCTCCCATACCAGCAATTGTAACTGCAGCTTCACTACCACCTGTTACAACTACATCACAATGACCAAGTCTAATGTAATTTAATGCATCAATCATTGCATTTGCAGATGATGCACAAGCAGATACCGTAGTATAGTTAGGTCCCATAAATCCATTTTTAATAGAAATATTTCCTGGAGCAATATCTGCAATCATCTTTGGAATAAAGAATGGGTTAAATCGAGGTGAGCCGTCACCTTCAGCATAGCTTAACATTTCGTTTTGGAATGTTTCTAAACCTCCAATACCAGCACCCCAAATAACACCAACTCTTAATTTGTTTACTTCGTCTAAGTTTAACTTCGCATCAGCAATTGCTTCATCAGAGGCAACCATTGCATACTGAGTAAACCTATCCATTTTACGCGCTTCTTTTCTGTTAATGAATTCAGTCGCGTCGAAGTTTTTAAGTTCACATGCGAAACGAGTTTTGAACTTGGCAGCATCAAAATACGTTATAGGTGCTGCTCCGCTAACTCCGTTAACTAAGCTATTCCAATACTCTTCTTTATTGTTTCCTATTGGCGTTAATGCGCCAAGTCCAGTTACTACAACTCGTTTTAATTGCATATAATCTTATTTTTTTGCGTCTTCAATATAGCTAATCGCTTGACCTACAGTACCAATGTTTTCTGCTTGATCATCTGGAATTTGAATATCAAATTCTTTTTCGAATTCCATGATTAACTCAACTGTATCTAAAGAATCTGCTCCTAAATCGTTTGTGAAGCTTGCTTCGTTAGTTACTTCGTTATCGTCTACTCCTAATTTGTCTACGATAATTGCTTTTACTCTTGATGCAATGTCTGACATAATTTGTTTGTTTTAAAATTTAAAATCGTGGCAAAAATACAAATCTTAGTTATTAATTCTAACTTTTGCACAAAAATGTGATGTCTAAATTAAAAAAAATACCTGAATATTTTGCTACAAATACCACCATTGTTAATAATTATTCTTTTTTTTGTAGTAACAAAACAACTGATTTTTAACATGAAACGCATCGTAATTTTTGCTTCAGGATCGGGTTCTAACGCCGAAAACATCATAAAACACTTCAACTCAACTCAAACTGCAATTGTTACTCACGTGCTCTCTAACAACGAACATGCCAAAGTTTTTGACCGTTGTGAAAGACTAGGAATAGACGCATCTCTCTTTGATAGAGAAAGTTTTACAAAAGATGACACTGTTTTAAATTTCTTGCATGTAGAAGCCGATTTTATCGTGTTAGCTGGCTTTTTATGGCGTATTCCTGCTAAAATTGTTGAAGCCTTCCCTAACAAAATTATCAATATTCATCCTGCATTATTACCAAAATACGGTGGGAAAGGCATGTATGGAATGCATGTTCATAAGGCTGTAAAAGAAAATAATGAGCCTGAAACAGGTATTACCATCCATTATGTGAATGAAAATTACGATGAGGGAGCCATCATTTTTCAAGCAAAAACTGCTGTTTCTTCAGAAGATACCCCAGAAACGATTGCTCAAAAAGTTCACGAGTTAGAATATGAGCATTTTCCGAAGGTAATTGAACAGGTAATTTTACAAAATGAGTAAAAAGAAAAAATACTACGTTGTTTGGAAAGGGAAAAAAACGGGTGTTTTTTCATCTTGGGATGCTTGTAAAAAACAAATTGATGGTTTTACAGGAGCCCAATACAAAGCTTTTGCCGATAAAAAAGAGGCAGAACTAGCGTTGAGTAAAAGCTATAACGAGTACAAAGGGAAAGACACTAAAAAACCTACCTTATCAGCTACAGAGAAAGCTAAATATGGAACTCCTATTCTAGAAAGTATCTCAGTTGATGCCGCTTGTGCTGGTAACCCTGGAATAATGGAGTACCGAGGTGTGCTTACCCATAGTAAAAAGGAAATTTTTAGAATGGGTCCCTTTAAAAATGGCACGAATAATATTGGTGAATTTTTAGCTTTAGTTCACGGAATTGCTTTACTAAAAAGTAAAAAACTGAATACTTACCCTATTTATTCTGATTCAAAAATTGCCATGAGTTGGGTTAAAAAGAAAGAATGCAGAACAAATATTGTTTTTGACAGCTCTAATAAAGAGATACTAGATTTAATAAAACGTGCCGAAAAATGGCTACAAGAAAATTCTTATAAAAATCCATTATTGAAATGGGAAACTAAGGCATGGGGCGAAATTCCTGCTGATTTTGGAAGAAAATAAAAAACCGAGCAAATTGCTCGGTTTTTTTATTTTTTATTCAAGTAACAACTTTACTTAACTGCCATTTTGGTTTCTTCTTTCCAAGTTTGAACACTAGCAATAGTATAGTCTTTAAAGTCGATTTCTTTTAAACCGTCTTCTTTCCACATAAACCATTTTCCTACTTTTTTACCAGCTTCATAATGACCAATAGCCACTTTGTTACCTTTTGTATCAAAAGACGTCCAAGTACCTTCTAACTTTTTATCTTTGAAAAAACCTTGTTCTTTAATAGCACCATTTTCGTAATAATACGTGACTTTCACTAACTCTCCTGTTACTTCATATTTTGGCTCTACTTCTTGAGCTTGTAACAACCCTACCGACAACATGCATACTGCTAATACTAATTTTTTCATAATCTAAATCTTTTAAAGTTAATACCTGATAACACAAATATACAAAAATTTTACATATTTGAAACATTTACATAACGTTAAATTAACATTAAAAATGTAATTGATTAATTTTCAGTAAAATAAAAAAAACAAAACCTTATATTTACATAACAATTATAAAAAAACGAGAAATTATGGCTGTAATGAAAGTTATTGAAATCTTAGCAAACTCTGAAAATAGTTGGGAAGATGCTACAAAAAAAGCGATTAAACAAGCTTCAAAATCGGTAAAAGGAATTAAATCTGCCTTTGTGCAATCACAAAGTGTGGTTGTAAATAATGACGAAGTCACAGAGTTTAGAGTAAATCTTAAGGTTACTTTTGAAGTAAAATAACCAAAACTATATACTAACTACTACTAATTGCGGTTTTGATTAATTATTTTCGAAACCGCAAATTTAATTTTATAACATTATGAATGGTATACAATACACTTTAATAGCTTTTGTTTCATTGATTCATATCTACATCGTAATACTAGAAATGTTTTTATGGACGCAACCTAAAGGCATAAAAACTTTCGGTTTAAAATCTAAACAATTTGCTGAAGAAACTAAAGTATTAGCAGCCAATCAAGGATTGTATAATGGCTTTTTAGCAGCTGGTTTAATCTGGTCTATGATTTCACAAAAAAACGATGTTGCTATATTTTTTCTAACCTGTGTGTTTATTGCAGGTCTTTATGGTTCTTTTTCTACAAAAAAACCTCGTATTTTTGCCATTCAGTCTATCCCTGCTTTATTAGCGTTAGCTAGTTTATTTCTATAGATAAAAACCAACCACTACTAATAAAATCAATTATTAATCACTAAAATTTACCATAACTAATGGAAAAGTATTTAGAAAAATTTCAAGAATTAATAGTCACCTACGCCCCAAAAGCGATTATGGCTATTATTATTTACATTGTAGGTTCTTATATTATTAGCCTACTACTTAGAGCTACCAAAAAAGTAATGATTAAAAGAGAAGTTGATGTCACACTTCAAAAGTTCTTAATCAACTTATTAAACTGGACGTTAAAGATTCTTTTAATTATTACTGTAATAGCAAAACTTGGAGTAGAAACGACTTCGTTTGCAGCAATATTAGCATCTGCTGGTTTAGCTGTTGGTTTAGCACTACAAGGTTCTTTAGGTAATTTTGCTGGTGGGGTTTTAATTATGCTTTTTAAACCATTTAAAGTTGGCGATTTAATACAAGCTCAAGGTGAAACTGGTGTTGTAAAAGAAATAGAAATTTTTACTACTAAACTTACTGGTTTATCAAACAGAGAAATAATTATTCCAAACGGTTCTTTATCAAACGGAAATATTATTAATTTTTCTTCGGAAGGAACTCGTAGAGTCGATTTAGTTTTTGGAGTTTCTTATGACGCTGACATCAAACAAACTAAAGAAGTGTTGATGAATGTTCTTACTTCACACCCAAAAGTATTAAAAGACCCAGCTCCTACTGTTAATGTATTAGAGTTAGCAGATAGCTCAGTAAATTTTGCTGTAAGACCTTGGTGTAAAACAGAAGATTATTGGGGCGTTTACTTTGATGTAACCGAAAACACTAAACTAGCCTTAGACAAAGCTGGAATCGAAATTCCATATCCACACTCTGTAGAAATACAAAAAGAGGGTTAACGTTTTTTTTCTGGCGTTACCACAAAATCTTTCAAATAAAAAGGTTCAAAATAAGCGACATCTTCGATGTCGTTTTTTTTGTACTTATCGTAACTTAATTGTGCCATTTCTTTTGCTGAAGGATGTTTGCTGTCAATAAAAACAGCATTTTCATGTGTAATAACTTCTTTACACTTCTCTGTCCCATCTCCTAAAAAATACACTTTTCCTTCTGACAAATATTCTTGAAAAGAATTTTCATCAATAACTTCAGCTTTAATTTCTCTTAACTGATTAAAATTGCTATCGTAAACAGCCGCATAAACTTCCATACGACGTGCATCTAACATAGGCACAATTACTCCATTATCTACAGTAGCTTTGTGAGCTAAAGAATACAATGTTTCTATAGAAATTAAAGGTTTATCAAACGCAAAACACAATCCTTTAGCAGCAGAAACTCCGATACGCAAACCTGTATAAGAACCTGGTCCTTTACTTACAGCTACAGCATCAATATCATTGAAAGATATTTTAGCTTCCTCTACCACTTGTTGAATAAATGGATGGAGTTTTTCAGCATGAGAATAATTACCATCATTCAATTCTTGTAAAACGAGGGTTACTCCATCTTTTGCTATACTAACCGAGCAATTTTTAGTTGCTGTTTCTATGTTTAAGATTGTTGCCAAACTGAAATTATTTTTGGCAAAGATACATTTTATATAAAGTTGAATAAAAAATCATTGGATGTCATACAAAGAAAAACCCCGTTAGCATAAATCTAACGAGGTTCTTCCAACAATAAATATCTCTTTCTTATTAATCTACGATAGATTCACCATAGTAGAATTTTAATACTTTCGTTTTAAATACATAATCATATTTCGCTCTAATCATTGCTCCTTCAGCATTTACTAAACGATTACGAACTTGATCGAAATCGAATTGAGTCATTGATCCGTAATCATAACTTACTTGTGCATTTTTAAAAGCTTCTTGTTGCGCTTCTAAAGATATTTTTGCTGCTTCATAAGTTTTTGCTGCTGCTTTAGCATCTAAAAAAGCACTTTCAATTTCTTGTTCCAACTGCAATTTTTGATTTTCAAGAGCTAACTCTGAGACCTCTTTATCAATAGTAGATTTAGCTACTCTGTTTTTTGTTTGAAAACGATTAAATATTGGGATATTTAATGACAACCCTACCCCATAACTTAAATTATTATCTAATTGCTTAAAAAAACCATAAGACTCATATATAGGTAATTGTGTCACTGGATCAACTCCAATAACTCTTCTATCAGGCTCTCCAAATACTGTAAAATAAGAAGTACCTGCATTTGCTGAATAAGTTAAGGTTGGTAAATAAGCTCCTTTAGCTAATTCTATTCCTAAATCTGCGTTTTCAAGGTTTAATTCTGCCCTTTCTATATCTGGCCATTGTGTTAATGCTTTTTCGTATACGACACTAGAATTGTCATACAATAAAGCCGCTGATGGTGACCCTACCTCAATATCTGAAACAGCAAAATCTTCTGAAGAAATCTGTAACAACTGACTTAATCTAAGTAAAGCAATACTTAATGTGTTTTCTTGTATCACTACATTTTGGATATCATTAGCGGCTGTAGACTCTACATTTAATAAATCTCCTTTAGGTATTGCTCCTCCTTCATATTGAGCTTTTGCTCTTTCAATTTGCTTTTTACTTATTTCTGCTTGAACTTTTGCTACTGCAAGGTTTTCTTTTGCAAACAGTACATTTAAGTATTCATTTACTACGTTTAAAGAAATGTCATTTTCTATTTTCGCTAAGTCTAACTCACTCCCTTTAACATTAAGTAAAGCTTGCTTTTTAGAATTTAAGTTTCTAAAACCATTGAAAATAGTTCCTTGAGTTCCTAAAGCAAAGTTTGTTGAATATCTATCTTGACTGGTATTAACTCCGCTAACCCCTGAAGACAATCCAAAAGATCCTCTATGAGAATTACTAAATCCTAAATCAGGCAAGAAATTTCCTTTAGCAATCTCAACGTCTTTTTCTGCTAAATTTACATTTAACCGATTTTGCTTAATAGTAATGTTATTTTCTAAAGCGTAGTCTACACACTCTTTTAAGGTCCATTGTTTTTGAGAAAAAACAGCTAATGAGGTAAATATAGCTGTGAATAGTGCAATTTTAGTTTTCAAAAGACAAATATTTTTTGTTTAAATTATTAGCTAGTTGATATTTCAAAAAAAGAAATATATCATTTTATTGTTAATTAGAAAAACCTTTAAACAGTTTAAAAACTAACAATAAAAACAATTAATTATTCTTAACTGCCACTATATGACGATTAAAAATATAATTTGTTACAAAAAATATTACTTAATTGAATTAAGCTTTGCCTTTCTTTTTGTGGCGATAAATAAAATAAAAAAGTACCCCTACTAATAAATAAGGGAAAATCATTAAATAAGTAATTCCATTATTTACTCCTTCTGCAATGGTTTCATTACCTCCTTCAACAACAGCTTTACACATAGCACACTGCGCAGACATGTTTAACGAAAAGAAAAACAACAGTGTTAATACTATAAGTTTTTTATACATAATAAGGTGATATCATTAAATACACTACTACTCCCGTCACTGCAACATACAGCCATAATGGAAATGTAATTTTTGCTATTTTTTTATGTTCTGGAAAATTTCCTAAACGCGCTCTCATAAATGTAATTAATACAAAAGGTATAATTACAATAGATAATAAAATATGCGTTATTAAAATGAAAAAATACACGTACTTAATCATTCCTTCTCCACCAAATTTAGTGGAATCAGAAGTCATGTGGTAAGCCACATACATTACTAAAAATAACGCAGAACAAATTATTGCTATTGTATTTAACTGCTCGTGTAATTTTCTTTTACCATTTTTAATAGCCACAACAGAAGCAACTAATAATACAGCTGTAAAACCATTAATACTAGCATAAATAGGAGGCAAAAACGATAACGGTTCTACATTAGGTATTTTAATGCCGAATAAAGCTGCCACCGCGATAGGAATTACGATAGATATTATCGTAATAAATTTTTTATATTTTTTTTCTTCTGTGCTACTCATGCTATTCTTTTAATAATAACTTAATATCCTCTTTTAACTCTGTTATTTGATCACCAAAACCATGTTCATCTAATGCTCTGTAATACAGAATGGGGTTTCCGTTCTCGTCATATCGTGATCTTATGTATCCGTCTTTATCAACTAACGCAAATAATCCTGAATGTTCAAATCCGCCATGACTAACTTCTCCTTTACCTGCATACAACTTAAATCCTTCGTTAGATAAATCATACACTACATCATCTCCTTTTCCGGTTAACAAATGCCAGTTCTTATGGTTTATACCATTATTCTTAGCATACTCTTTCAACTGATGTGGAGTATCAATATCTGGGGTAATTGAAAACGAAGCGATTCCAAAATTAGGATTCCCCATAAATTCGTTTTGAATTTCTACCATTTTTTGATTCATCAATGGGCAGATTGTTGGACATGTAGCGAAGAAAAATTCAACTACATATACTTTTCCTTCATAATCTTTATTAGTAATTACTTTCTCATCTTGGTTGATAAACTCAAAATCTGGCACCTTGTTAAACTTGTGTAAGTTTGCTGTTTGAAAGTGTGCTATGATTTTAGGAATAGCATAAATTCCAAAAAGTAAAACGATAAGCGAAATACCTATGTAAGAATAATTCTGTTTTTTCATGACTTAACTCTGGTTAAATTTGTCTGTCTGCATTGTTCTTTTTTAATGCCAAACGATATTCTGCCAACACAACTTTAACGTCGTCTTTCATCTTATTATTCAGCTCTGCTACTGATTTCATATTGTATCCAAACAATTTTCCACCAGCACTATCTTCATCATCATTTCTCCCTCTTAAATTACCTCCCTTATCTATAATAAAGGCTTTAGATGAATGCAATTTATTATCTAATGATTGGTTTGTTTTAAAACTATCGTACAGCACTTGTATTTCTGTATCATCAGCATAAACAAACTTCCAGCTAATCATATTGGTATAAGTCCCTATCTCTTTTTCAAGTTTTTCAACATCGTCTTTAACTTCAGGAGAAGCTATTACAATTAATTGAAAGTCTTTAAATCCGTAAAATGGTTTGTATATTTTCTCATTAAGATTAAATAGTTCTCCTTTAACCTCCTGTACATTCTTCCCTAAAAAAGTAACTATTGATATTTTTTTATCAAATTGATGTTGTTTACTTACTGAGGATATATCAATTACATTTTCTGTGAGCACAGGTAATTTTGCGAAATTATTGATTCCTAGTGACAAAAAAATATAAAACAATAGAGGCACTATAAAAAGCGCAAACAGTACTATGTATTTTCTTGTTTTATTCATTTTACTAAATCTTATATACAAAAAGAGGCGGTTAACACCACCTCTTTTCTCATTTTATTTTGATTACCACTTTACTAATGGTGCTAATGTATCGTGTAAGTAATCACCTTCTATTAGAATTAGTGTTACTAAATAACATATTAAGAAAACACCTGTCCAAACAATAGCTCTTCTTAACCATGGTTTTTCTCCTTCTAAGTGCATAAATGCCCAAGCAATGTAATATGCTTTAACTAAAGTTAAAATGATAAATACCCAGTTTAATAAGTGAGTACCTAAAAAGTCATTGAAAACTAAGAAATCTGGTCTAACAATACCTAAGGCAACTTCTACAGTTGTTAATACTGTTAAAATTGCTAAAACAATCCAAATTCTTTTTGTATTCGATTCGTGTGCGTGTGCCATTTCCTCTTTTTTTTAAAATTATACTAAGTAGAAGAAGGTAAATACAAATACCCAAACTAAATCTACAAAGTGCCAATATAAACCTACCTTTTCAACCATTTCGTAGTGCCCTCTACGCTCGTACGTACCCAACACAACGTTAAAGAAAATGATAATGTTGATTACAATTCCTGAGAATACGTGGAATCCGTGGAAACCAGTAATAAAGAAGAAGAAATCAGCAAAAATAGGGTTACCGTATTCATTCTCTATTAAATTAGCTCCTTCAACAACTCTAGTTGCTGTAGCTAACTTAGCAATACTTTCTTCTCTTGATAAAATAATTTTTTTCTTAGTGTCTGGATTGATTTTTTCAATTCTAACTAACAAAGAAGGATCTGCCTTAAAAGCTTCTTGAACTTGAGCTACTGAATATTGAGAAATAGCTGCTTCTTTTTCAAACCATAATCCATTTTCTCTTTGATGTTGAACTCTTCCATCTTTTCTATCACTATGAACAAAATCAGCCAATGCAATTTGATGTCCGTCTTTTACAAATTGTAAAATGTGATTATCGGCAGTTTTAACAGCTCCGTAAGAACCGTTAATAAAGTTTTTCCATTCCCAAGCTTGAGAACCAACGAAAATAATACCAAAAATGATGGTAGCAAACATATACCATGCTACTTTTTTCTTTTGCATTTTATGACCTGCATCTACTGCTAACACCATTGTTACCGATGATACAATTAAAATAAATGTCATTAATGCTACGTAATACATCGGCGCATGAACACCGTGTAAACCAGGAAAGTGTGTAAATACCTCGTCAGCAATAGGCCAAGAGTCAATAAACTTAAAACGTGTTAAACCATACGCTGCTAAAAAGCCCGAAAAAGTTAATGCATCAGATACGATGAAAAACCACATCATCATTTTCCCATAACTAGCGCCAAATGGTTTTACACCACCTCCGCCCCAGGTCTCTTTGTTGTCAGAATTTACAGCAATATTTGCTCCCATAAATCTCTTTTTGTTAATTTTTGTTTAATCAGTGCGCCAAAATTACGCATTTTTCATCATCTAATAAAATAGAAAAAGAAAAATAGGTAAATCCACAATACATCTACAAAATGCCAAAAGATTGCACCTAGTTCAAATCCAAGCATATTGCTTGATGTATACTTCTTTTTAAAATGATTATAAATAACAACCAATAACACGATTACCCCTGCTAACAAGTGTAAAACGTGCATAAATGTTATTCCTATTATAAACGATGTTGATACTGTACTTTCAGGTCCAGTAAAATATAAACCTGTATTTTTTAATTCATTAAATCCTACCCATTGATACCACACAAAGCCTAAACCTAATATTAATGTACCTAACAATAAGATTAATGACCCTTTAATATTGTCTTTTTTCAATAAGTTTTGAGAGAAAAACAACGTAATACTACTTAATACAATTAATACAGTACTAATGTAAAATGCCTGAGGCAAATCAAAGGTAACCCAATCTTCACGATTCATACTTACTACATAAGCACTTGTTAACCCAGCAAAAAACATTACCATACTTACCATGGAAATCCACAGCATTGGTTTAGCCGATTTACGTTTAGCTACTTTTAATTCTTCTTGTAACGATTGTTCACTCATTAGTGTAAAAATTTATCTACCACATATATAATGGGTACTATTGTAATATAAAAAACACTTGCCAACATCAATTTACGTGCATCTGTGTTTTTTTCTGTTTTATATAATTGTATTGCATAATACAACATTAACAATCCTAATAATAGAATAATTACTGCTGTTAACGGATATATATATAAATCTCCTGTTACTTTTAACACAGGTGCAATTGACATTAAAATCATTATGCAGGTATAAAAAATAATTTGCACCACAGCACCTTTGTCTTTTTTATCCATTGGCAACATGTGCAAACCTGCCTTGTTATATTCTTCAAACTGTAACCAACCGATAGCCCAAAAATGAGGAAATTGCCAAAAAAACTGAATCATAAATAAAAATCCAGCTTCAATACCAAATTTACCCGTTGCTGCTACCCATCCTAACATAAAAGGAATCGCTCCAGGAATTGCCCCTACAAATACTGCTAGAGGTGTTACTGCTTTTAATGGTGTGTAAGCACTTGTATATAAAAAGATAGAAATCGCCCCAAACAAAGCACATTTCGGATCTATAATATATAAAATTGTAATACCCGCTATCGTAAAAAGAGTCGCTATAGTTAATGCTACGGTCGTAGACATTCTTCCAGAAGGTAACGGACGATTTTTTGTGCGTTGCATTACCGCATCAATATCCTTTTCTATTACCTGATTAAAAGCATTAGATGCTCCTACCATTAAGTAGCCTCCTAAAGCTAATAATATTATAGTAGTATAATCAATTGTTTCTGCTCCTAATAAATATCCTGTAACCGATGTAAAAACTACACTTATAGATAATCCAACTTTAGTTAATTGTTTAAAATCTTTAACTATTGATTTTACAGAGGGTTTAGTATGTACAGATGAAACAGAATTCACTTCTAATTTTAAAAAATTTCTGCAAAGATATTCCATTCTTATTGAACCACCATAAAATTTTATTGGAATTAAAATTGAAAAAAAATAAAAAGTGCTTTGTAATTAAAAAAAAGGTTTTATATTTGCACCCGCATTCGCAGCAATGCACGTTCATTAAAATAAAAAATGACTACGCGAAAGTAGCTCAGGGGTAGAGCATCACCTTGCCAAGGTGAGGGTCGCGGGTTCAAATCCCGTCTTTCGCTCAAGCCTTTTTTTAAAAGAGTATGCTGAAGTGGTGGAATTGGTAGACACGTTGGACTTAAAATCCAATGAGCCGTAATGCTCGTGCGGGTTCAAGTCCCGCCTTCAGTACCAAGAAACCTCACTTGTATGAGTGAGGTTTCATTTTAAAAGTAGTCATTAACAAAGCACATACGCTGAAGTGGTGGAATTGGTAGACACGTTGGACTTAAAATCCAATGGGCCGTAATGCCCGTGCGGGTTCAAGTCCCGCCTTCAGTACAAAAGCCTTAACAAATTTGTTAAGGCTTTTTTTGTATCTATACTTTTCATAATATTGCTTGTAAAGTATCAATAAACGTCTCGTCTAACCCCGAAAATAAAATACATGTCAAAAACATATTACGATCCTGCCGACTTACGCAAGTTTGGTAAAATTACTGAGTGGAGTGAAGAATTAGGAAACAAGTTTTTCGAATACTACGGAAAAGTCTTTGAAGAAGGCGCCTTAACTGCACGCGAAAAAAGTTTAATAGCTTTAGCTGTTGCACATACCGAGCAATGCCCGTATTGTATTGACGCTTACACAAAAGACGGATTACAACGCGGAATCACTAAAGAAGAAATGATGGAAGCCATTCACGTAGGAGCTGCTATTAAAAGTGGTGCTACTTTAGTACACGGTGTTCAAATGATGAACAAAGTGAACAAACTAGAAATGTAAGCAGAGAACCATTTTTGAAAATCAAAATTATGTGAATCGCTTATCCCAACGAAGGTTGGGATCTCATTACTCAAAAATACTTGTTCCTCACTATGTTATCCTGAGCAAAGTCAAAGGATATTAAATACTAAAAATGATGAGAAGCTGAACTTATTTCAGCTTTATTAGGAAGGATGATGAAAAAATCTTTACAATCTAGAAACAACGATTTATCAAACACACAACGTCAGCTTGAAATCTTATCAAATGGAGTTTTTGCTGATGGCGAATTACCTACGTTTGCAAAAAAAATAAAAGAAACCAATCAGTTTCCTTTACGTCCTAAAAAATTAGAAATTCTTCAAATTAATTTAGGGTACATGTGTAATCAAGTTTGTGCACATTGTCATGTAGATGCTGGTCCTGACCGAAAAGAAATCATGACCATGGAAACCATGGAGCAATGTTTAGAGGTTATTCGAAAAACAGAAGCACACACCTTAGACTTAACAGGTGGTGCTCCTGAAATGAATCCTAATTTTCGATGGTTTGTAGAAGAAGCATCTAAAGCAGGAATCAAAGATTTTATTGTTCGCTCTAACCTAACCATCATTAGAGCGAATAAAAAATATTACGACTTACCTGAGTTTTTCAAAAAACACAATATACATGTGGTTTCTTCTATGCCACATTGGACACGTGGAAAAACCGACAAACAGCGTGGTGACGGTGTTTTCGACAAATCTATTGAAGCTTTAAAAATGTTAAACAACGTTGGTTACGGAGTTGAAGGAACTGGTTTACAATTAGACTTAGTATACAACCCATCAGGCGCCTTCTTACCAGGAGATCAAGCAGCTTTAGAAACTGATTTCAAGAAAGCATTATATGAAGATTTCGGAATCTCATTCAACAGTTTATTTGCCATTACCAATTTACCTATTAGCCGATTTTTAGACTATTTAATTGCTTCTGAAAACTACGAAGATTATATGTATTCGTTAGTAGAAGCCTACAATCCTATGGCGGTAGAAAATATAATGTGTACCAATACCTTATCTGTAAGTTGGAACGGATATTTATATGATTGCGATTTCAACCAGATGCTAAACCTAAAAGTAGCCAGTAAGTCCCAACATATTTCTGAATACAACGAAGCATTGTTACAAAACAGGAATATTATTATCAACCAACATTGTTACGGATGTACCGCAGGGGCTGGTAGTAGCTGCCAAGGAACTGTAACATAACACATTAATTTCGAAACACCTTTGTAAACAATATGTCTTTACTGCCAAAGTCAAAAAATCTTCTTTTAATTTTCACCAGAAACCCTGAATTAGGTAAAGTAAAAACGCGTTTAGCTAAAACAATTGGAAATGAAGCTGCGTTTGATATTTATAAATTCTTATTAGAACACACAAAACAAGTCACCCAAAATTTATCGTGCGACAAAGCCGTTTATTATTCCGTAAAAGTTCGTGAACATGATATTTGGGATGCTACCCTATATCAAAAGCATCAACAAAACGGAAACGACTTAGGTATTCGAATGCACAATGCTTTTCAACAAGCTTTTTCTACTGGATATGAAAAAGTGATTATTATTGGTAGCGATTTACCTGATTTAACTTCTGAACATATCAATGAAGCTTTTGAAAAATTGAATTCTAATGATGTTGTTATGGGCCCTGCGGAAGATGGAGGTTATTACTTATTGGGCATGAAAAAACTTCATGCAAACATTTTTCAACATAAAGACTGGGGAACCTCAACTGTTAGAAAAGATACCTTGAACGATTTACAAAACGAATCAGTATTTTTGCTGGAAACCTTAAACGATGTAGATGTTTTTGACGACATCAAAAACAACCCAATATTCAATCAATTTTTAAACTAACCGTCACTCCCCATAATGACAAACACGATATAAAAATGCTAAAAAAACAACAACTACAAGAAACACAAGAGTTTCTTCAATATAAAGGAATTACCAACCCTGAAATAGGAATTGTTTTAGGAACAGGGTTAGGAAAATTAATCAATGAAATAACTATTGAACAAGAAGTTTCGTATGCAGACATTCCACACTTTCCTCAAGCAACAGTAGAATTTCATTCAGGAAAATTGATTTACGGAACCCTATCGGGTAAAAAAGTGGTGGTTATGTCTGGTCGTTTTCATATGTATGAAGGATATAATTTATGGGAAGTTACCTATGGCATCAGAACCATGCATGCGTTAGGTATTCAAACATTATTAGTTTCTAATGCTGCAGGTGCTATCAACCTTTCTTACAAAAAAGGTGATTTGATGTTGTTAGAAGATCACTTGAATTTACAAGGAGGTTCTCCCCTAGCCTTTAAAGGAGCTAATGCCTTCGGAAATATTTTTGCCGACATGCTTGAACCGTATTCAAAAAAATTGAATACAAAAATGAAAGCAAT
This sequence comes from Tenacibaculum aestuarii, assembly GCF_964510395.1. Lineage (NCBI taxonomy): Bacteria > Pseudomonadati > Bacteroidota > Flavobacteriia > Flavobacteriales > Flavobacteriaceae > Tenacibaculum > Tenacibaculum aestuarii. Next base: position 178,390 of record NZ_CAZEFY010000001.1, on the reverse strand, counting down.
CGCTAAAGCTAACGACATAGACTTGAAAGAAGGTGTATACGCTAGTGTTGTAGGTCCGCAATTGGAAACCAGAGCTGAATACAGAATGTTACAAATTTTAGAAGTAGATGCGGTGGGAATGAGTACTGTTCCTGAAATAATCGTAGCAAAACAACTCAACATTCCGTGTGCAGCTGTTTCGGTATTAACCGATGAGTGTGATCCTAAAGATTTACAACCTGTAGATATTACCGAAATCATTGAAGTTGCTGGAAAAGCTGAACCGAAAATGATTACACTTTTTAAAGAATTAATTAGAGATTTAGATAATTAGATTACTAGATAGCTAGATTTTTAGATAACGGAATTCAAGTTCTCTAATTCTAATTATTTAAAAATTGAAAACTCCAAGAATCCAACAATACATGAGTTACTTAGAAACCACTATCGATGTATATAAAGAAGCAGCCTTGACCCCTGATGTTGGTTTGTGCTGTACCACAAACCCAATTTGGGAGTTACCTGGATTAAAAATCCCTAAAATCATGCAAGAAATGAACTACGGATGTGGTTCTACCGTGCATGCGCGCGATTTAACCAACAATCCTAAAATATTATATGTAGGTGTTGGTGGCGGAATGGAATTGTTGCAATTTTCATATTTCTCTCGTCAGAAAAACGGAGTGATAGGAATTGATGTGGTAGATGAAATGTTAGAAGCTGCTCAAAAGAATTTCGTTGAAGCTGAAGCACAAAACGATTGGTTTAAAAGTGAGTTCGTTGATTTACGAAAAGGAGATGCTTTACACTTACCTGTAGAAGATAATTCGATTGATGTAGCTGCTCAAAACTGTTTATTCAACATTTTTAAAGCTGAAGAATTGAAAAAAGCCATTGCTGAAATGTACCGCGTGCTAAAACCTCACGGACGTTTGGTAATGAGTGATCCTACCTGTGAGCAACCTATGAATGAAACCTTGCGCAACGACGAACGTTTGCGTGCCTTATGTTTAAGTGGAAGTTTACCGATTGCAGAATATGTAAAGATGTTAACCGACGCTGGTTTTGGAACCATTGAAATCAGAGCGCGTAAACCATACAGAATTTTAGATCCTAAAAATTATCCTACGGATGAATTGATTTATATCGAATCGATTGAAGTAGCAGCGATTAAAGATCCGATGCCTGCTGACGGACCTTGTGTGTTTACAGGAAAAGCTGCCATTTACTTTGGTGATGAAGACTATTTTGATGACGGAGCAGGACACACCTTATTAAAAAACCAACCCTTAGCGATTTGTGATAAAACAGCCGCGGATTTAAAAGCGTTGGGAAGAGACGATATATTTTTCTCAGAATCTACCTATCATTACGATGGTGGTGGATGTTGTTAAACAGCTAGCTTTTATCTTTAAAATGTTATCTTTAACTTAAAAATGAAAAAATTCAACAGAATGATTGAAATAGTTCTGATTTGTTTGGGTGGCTTTATTACAGTAGGACTCTCTATAAACAGTATAATTAAAAGTAATAATCAAGAACAAGAACTTAAAGATAAAACTGATAAAATCATTGAGTTACAAGAAGCTCTTCGTGAAAAATCAGAAATTCAGATAAAGAATTTAGAAAAACTCAATAATCCCATACCTAAAGAATTTGAAATATCTTTTTTCTCATCAATAAAAGCAGACTCTATTGAATTCAAGAAACTTCAGAAAGCTGCAAGTAAAAATGGAAACCATCTACCCGTAAGTAGAAACAACAAAAAAATTGAACGACTTAATAAACTGAAAGATGCTCAGATTATTATTAAAATAGTTTTCAGAAATAATGAAAAAGAAATGACTGTTGGATTTGATCAAACACCAATACAATTTGTAGGTTTTAACACCAGCCTAACTAATAACAACACATTTCTCATGGGAGTCGCTCAAGAATCAATACATTTTATTGGTTCAAATTTAAGCACTAACAACATAGTCACTAATTACGATTCTCCTTCTCTTGTTGACTTTAAAAATTGTGATGTTACTTTTAAAATTGAATTAGGGTTTCCTAATTTATATAAATTAGGCGAAAAATATACTTCGCTCTACACAATAAGTAGCCAAAATGACATTAATTTTTCTCTTGAAAAAGTTATTTTAGAAAGTACAAAAATTAAAATTGAAGTATCATCCTTTAAAGAAGAGGGAAAAAACTTATTTAAAAGTCAATGGAAAAATTAATCATATATTTTTTATTAAGTTTTTTGACCTTATAATTAAACTTTTTTCTTTTCATTTTTTTAACCCAAAGTAAATCAAAACCACAATTTTACCAACGACACTTCGTTTTTAGTATGATGAAAACACTCAAAGAAATACAACGTAAACTTAAAGAGAAAAGGTCTTTACGCCTTTTATTGAAATCCATAACAGGACTCATCCTTTTTGGGTTTCTTTCTGTTGTGGCGTTATTCTCGTTAGTGTATTTTGAAGTGTTTGGGAAGCTCCCTAACAAAGAAGAATTAACGTCTATTATCAACGAAGAAGCTTCTTTAATTTATTCATCCGACGAGGTAATTATAGGTAAAGTATTTGCTGAGAATAGAACCAATGTTCAACTAGAACAAATTCCAAATCATTTAAAAGAAGCTTTAATAGCTACAGAAGATAAACGATTCTATTCTCATAATGGCTACGACGGTCAAAGCTATGCCCGTGTTTTCTTTAGAAGTATTTTACTACAAGACGCCTCTGGAGGTGGGGGAAGTACTATTACCCAACAACTAATTAAAAACCTCTACGGAAGGCAGTACCATGGCTTTTTGAGTATGCCTATCAATAAAATCAAGGAGCTCATCATTGCCAGTCGTATGGAGAAACTATACAGCAAAGATGAAATCTTGTTATTGTATTTAAACTCGGTTCCCTTTGGAGAAAATAATTTTGGAGTAGAATCGGCTGCTAATCGATTTTTTAACAAATCTGTCAACGAATTAAATATCGAAGAATCAGCGGTATTGGTAGGGATGTTAAAAGCCAATACCTATTACAATCCGAGGTTAAATCCAGAAAATGCTAAAAAACGTCGTAACATAGTGCTTCAATTAATGAACAACGAAGCGTATTTAAGCAATAAAGTTACCGACAGTTTACAAAAACTACCTATTACACTCAACTATCATAACCTCGATATAAATACAACAGCGGGTTATTTTACCTATCAGGTAAAGAAAAAAGCTGTAGAACTTATAAAAACCATTAATGAGGCTTCTAACAGCAACTACAATTTAGAAACAGACGGATTAAAAATTCATACAACGCTGAATTATGATATTCAAAAAATTGCGGAGAAATCTGCTAAGGAACAGCTCATCATTAAGCAACAACAGTTAGACAAAGAATTAGCTTCAAACAGGCAAAAAAACAGATGGTTTAAAAAACAACAATTCACAGAAAAAGATAAACAAAAGAGAACTATTCAACTATTTGATTGGGACAGTACAAAAACCATTACTGGTAATAAAATTGATAGTCTTTGGTATTATGATAAAATGCTAAATGCTTCTGTTTTGGTTACGAATCCGAAAAACGGAGCAGTGATTAGTTGGGTGGGCGGTAATAATTTTAATACACTTCCTTTTGATATGGTGTTATCGCACCGTCAAATAGCCTCAGCTTTCAAACCGTTTTTATACGCTACAGCGTTGGAAAATGGAATTTCTCCGTGTGATTATTTTGAAAACGAAGAAAAAACCTACCCTGAATACGATAATTGGGAACCGAAAAATGCCGACCATAGCTCAACTCCTGATAAAAAAGTTGCCATGTGGTATGCGTTGATGAAGTCTATGAACATTCCTAGTGTAAATCTATATTTCAAACTAGAAAAAGAATGGTTGATTGACACTTGTGAAAAGTTATTATTCCCTGAAATTACTGACGACGCTCCTTCTATTGCTTTAGGAACGTTAGATTTATCACTTTTTGAAACCACAAGAGCTTACGGTGCTTTTGCCAATAATGGTGAGATGAATGATTTGTACATGATTCATAAAATTACCGATAAAGAAGGAAATATCATTTATGAAAGCGAAGCGCAAAAAACCGAAAGAGTATTTACAGAAGAAAGCTCACAAACCTTGACAACTATTTTACAACAAGCTGTAGAACAAGGAACGGGTGCTAGCATAAGAAATAGGTATAAAATTAAAAGTCCACTAGCCAGCAAAACAGGTACCGCTCAAAATTACACCAACGCCTGGTTTATGGCCTATACACCAAATATTGTTCTCGGAACTTGGGTTGGGACTTCTAAAAACGACATACATTTTAACAGTGGAAATGGTTCGGGATCTTCTTTAGCGCTGCCTATTGTAGCCAACATCCTCAAAGAAATAGAAAACAACCCTGAACTAAAGGAAAAATACTTAACCTCTTTTGATATACCAGAAGAAATATCTTCCTCAATCGACTGTCCTCCATACAGAGAAAAAGGAATTAAAGGTTTTTTCAACAGACTTTTTGGAAAGAAAAAGGAAGAAAACTAGTCTACGCAAACAATGTAGCAAAAGCCTCTTCAATCTTACTTACTAAAATTAGTTTTATCGAATGATTTTTACTGTTAATCTTATTGTATTTTGAAGTCACAAATGTTTTATACCCTAGTTTTTCAGCTTCGGTAATTCGTTGGTCTATTTTAGAAACAGGACGAATTTCTCCTGCTAAACCAACTTCGGCTGCAAAACACACATCTGGATTGATAGCCAAATCTTGGTTTGACGATAAAATCGCTGCTACCACCGCTAAATCTATTGCTGGGTCGTCTACATGAATTCCACCTGTTACATTTAAAAATACATCTTTCGCTCCTAATTTGAATCCCGCACGCTTCTCTAGCACCGCCAAAATCATATGCAAGCGCTTGAGGTTATAACCTGTTGTAGTTCGTTGTGGAGTTCCATAAACCGCTGTTGAAACAAGCGCTTGAATTTCTATCATTAACGGACGAATTCCTTCTAATGTTGAAGCTATCGCGGTTCCGCTTAAATCAGCGTCTTTTTTTGAAATTAAGATTTCTGAAGGGTTGGATACTTCTCGTAATCCATCTGATAGCATTTCGTAAATTCCTAATTCGGCGGTAGAACCAAAACGGTTTTTTTGGGAGCGTAAAATTCGATAGGTATGATTTCGGTCTCCTTCAAACTGCAACACTACATCCACCATATGTTCTAAAATCTTTGGTCCTGCAATATGTCCTTCTTTATTAATATGCCCAATTAACAATACTGGAGTTGCTGTTTCTTTCGCAAATTTGATGAGTTCTGCGGAAGTTTCTCGTATTTGTGAAATACTTCCTGGTGAAGCTTCAATCGTATCGGTATGTAAGGTTTGGATAGAATCAATCACCAACACATCTGGCTGAACCTCTTCTATGTTTTTAAAAATTTGTTGTGTATTAGTTTCGGTAAGAATTAAACAATTAGGATTTTTTCCTTCAATACGTTCTGCTCGCATTTTAATCTGTGACTGACTTTCTTCCCCAGATACATACAATACTTTTTGTGGAATTTGCAGAGCAATTTGTAGTAACAAAGTTGATTTTCCAATCCCTGGTTCACCTCCTAATAACACCACAGCTCCTTTTACCAATCCACCTCCTAAAACGGTATCTAATTCTTGATTCTTCGTACCAAAACGCTCTTCTGGATTCAGTTGAATATCTTCAACACGTAAAGGTTTTGCAACTCTTTTTTGAGAGTTTGATGGCGATTTCCAACTTCTTTTTTCTTCTTTTTGAATTACTTCTTCAACAATGGTGTTCCATTCTTTACATGAGCCACATTGCCCAACCCATTGCGCATGTTGCGCTCCACAGTTTTGACAGAAAAAAGTTGTTTTGATTTTTGCCATTGGTTTAGTTTAACACATTTTAAATATTGAAAAATGCTAAAGTTACAAGTTTCAAATATAAAATACTTTGCTTTTTTATTGAACAAATGTTTGCGTTAGCGATTGCAGCAATTGTTTGAGCTCTTTTTTGTTCTTAAAAACAAAAAAAGCGAGTGCGGAAAGCACGACCTGAAAGGGAACGCCCTATATTTTTTTATTTCTATTATAAATAGGCAAGAACAAAAATGCTAATCCTCCAAAAATGATAATCATAGCAGTTTGAGCAGTCCACATAATCCAACCAAAAGCGGTTGCAGGTTCTTCTGCAATTCCAAATAACGCTAAAGCTCCAGCTACGGCAACAGGATACAATCCTATTCCTCCATTAGTAGCTGCAATTGCAAATCCACCAGCAATAAACCCTATTAAAACACCACCTAATGGAACTTGTAACCCTTCAATTGCTGGTATGGTTGCCCAAAACATTAGCACATACATTACCCAAATAAACACGGTATGAAAAATGAAAGCCCACTTGTTTTTCATCTTAAAAATACTAGTAACACCCTCTACTAGTCCTACTACAAAATTTTTAATTTTCAAACCAATACCCGATTCTGCTTTTTTTACAGAACGAGTAAAAACAACAAAAAACAAGACTAATCCTACTAAAAGAATTCCAATTTTAATTGGATCAAAATTTTTAGTCAGTAATTGATAAATAAAATCAAACTGAACAAATAATGTAATGGCTACAATACTAAGCATCATTAGCAAATCTGCCATTCTTTCGGCAACGATAGTACCAAAACCTTTTTCAAACGGAATATCCTCGTAATTTGTCATTACCGCTGCACGTGACACTTCTCCCGCCCTAGGAACTGCATAATTTACCAAATACGCTACTAAAACAGCCATGGTGCTATTACCAAAATCTGGTTTATACCCCATAGGTTCTAGTAAAAATTTCCAACGATAAGCACGAGATAAGTGACTTAAAATTCCGAAAAACAACCCTAAAGCTATCCATGAATAATTAGCATCTTTAAAATACTGTAATAAAGTGGCTACAGATACTTTTGATAATGAATACCAAACTAAAAAACCTCCCAAAACGAGAGGTAATGCTATTTTTATGATTTTTTTTACTGATAAACTCAAACTATTCTAACAGGTTATTTTCTTCGTTAGGAAATACCAATTGTGGTTTAAATTTCTTCGCTTCTTCCAATTCCATAAAAGCGTATACGATTAAGATAAGTACATCTCCTTTTTGAACTCTACGTGCTGCTGCACCGTTCAAGGTAATCTCTCCACTTTTTCTTGGACCAGGAATTGCGTACGTTTCTAAACGCTCTCCATTATTGTTGTTTACTATTTGAACGCGCTCACCTTCAATAATACCTGCTGCATCCATTAAATCTTCGTCAATGGTGATACTTCCTATATAGTTTAAATCCGCATTAGTTACTTTAACACGGTGTATTTTAGATTTTACTACTTGTACTAACATGCTGCAAAAATAGCTGTTTTTTGATGAATACTAATTTGTTTTTTGATGATTTTAACATTGTTAGAAACTTTAACTGAAGTTTCAACTTCAATGATTTATCTTATTTATTCAATCCGACATTATCAATCAAACGAATATCTCCTGCAAAAACAGCTATAAAAGCACGATATTTTTTATCTGGTTCTATTGTTGTTACAGTTTCTAACGTTTTTTCATCCGCTATGGTAAAATACTCAAGTTCTAATAATGGATGTTTTTTGAACTTCTTTTCTACCCATTTGGTCAACTCTTCAGGATTTTTTGCTCCAAATTTCTTTCTTACCTTTTTTAAGATTTTATAAATAAAAGGTGCTACTTCTCTATACTCTTCAATCAATCGTGTATTTCGAGAGCTCATTGCTAGTCCATCTTCTTCTCTAAAAATTGGCCTTCCTTTTATTTTTACTGGCAACTCATATTTTTCAACTAATTTTTTGATGATTTGTAATTGTTGAAAGTCTTTCTTCCCAAAATAAGCTGTATTTGGCTCAACAATTTCAAACAAGGTTTTTACAATTGTACCTACCCCATCAAAATGACCATCTCTAAACTTTCCTTCCATTTGATGTTCTAAACCATCAAAATCAAACTTTTCTGAAGCCACATTTTCAGCATAAATTTCTTCTATCGAAGGAAAAAACAACACATCACAATTAACCGACTCTAATAAAGCTACATCGTTATCATATGTTTTAGGATATTTGGCTAAATCTTCCTTATTATCAAACTGAGTTGGATTTACAAAAACACTTACAACAGCAAGGTCATGCTTCTTTTTTGCTCTTTTTATAAGTGACAAATGCCCTTGGTGAAGAGCCCCCATCGTTGGGACAAATCCGATAGACTTTTCATCTTTTTTTTGAGTTGATAAAAACTCTTTTAATTCGGATTTTCTTGTGAAAATTTTCATTGTTATTTTATTGAAATGCATGCAAAATTAGCAATTTAACACGATTTTTGCATTAATTTTCGTATTTTTGCACCTTCAATAAAAGAGACCGATTTAATGAAGGATAAGAGAATTTTATATGTTTCGTCTGAGGTTACCCCTTATTTACCAGAAACAGAATTATCGTCTACCGCATTTAACGTTGCTAAAAATGCACATTCTAAAGGAATTCAAACCCGTATTTTCATGCCTCGCTTTGGGGTAATTAACGAGCGCAGGCATCAATTGCACGAAGTTATTCGTCTTTCGGGTATGAACCTGATTATTAACGATATGGACATGCCTTTAATAATTAAAGTTGCCTCTATTCCTAAAGAAAGAATGCAAGTATACTTTATTGACAATGATGAATACTTTAAGCGTAAAGCAGTTTATTCTGACGAAGATGATAAGCTTTTTGAGGATAACGATGAACGTATGATCTTCTTCGCTAAAGGTGTTGTTGAAACCGTTAAAAAACTAAACTGGGCTCCAGATATTATTCATGTTCACGGATGGATGGCCTCTTTATTACCTTTATATTTAAGAGAATATTATAAAGAAGAACCTTTGTTTGCAGAAAGTAAGATTGTAACTTCGCTGTATAATAGTGACATTGAAGATTTAAATAAAGAAATGGCTAACAAGGTTCGTTTTGACAAGATTGAAGAATCTAAAGTAGTAACCATCGAAACACCAAGTCATTTAAATATTTTAAAGAGTGCTATTGAAAACTCAGATGCCGTTATAAAAGGTAGTGAAGTTTTACCAGAGGAAATTGAATCTTTTATTGAAAAGACAAATGCAAAAGTATTAGATTTCCAATCTGAAGAAACTTTAACAGAAGCATATTTAGAATTTTATAAAGAAAACGTTTTAGAATTAAGCGAGTAATGATTAGAAAAATTGGGGTATTAGGTATTAGCCTGCTATGTTTTGCAGCTATTACATCATGTGAAAAAGATTTTAGTGAAGTAGGAACAAATGTTGTTACAAACGATAAATTTGAAACAGGAGAAGTTTTATTAGATGTTGAAATCACTCCAATAGATATTCAAAAAGTTCAAGCGGACAATATCAATGCCAATATTAACGAATATTGGTTAGGTGTTTACAACAATCCTAATGCAAAAAAAATTGAAGCTTCTATAATTTCTCAAATTGGGTATATTTCTGGCTTAAAAACTCAGGAAAATATAACAGATGGAGATACGATTTTTAACTTAGATAAAGTAATTTTAAAACTACCATACCAAGCAACTGCAACTACATCTAATAATGTAACTAGCTATAAGTTAGACTCAATATTAGGAGACCCTAATACTCCTGTGAACATACAAGTGTTACAAAATGAAACGTTTTTAAATACTCTAGATCCTACTGATCCTTCAAAGAAAAATTCTTTCTTTTCTGATGCAGACTACCTAGGAAATACTATTTTAAACGAGGGATCTTCTTATAACTTTAAACCTAGTTCAGCTGATACTATTTTTAAATTTAATAGAATTGACAGGTCTATTTCTTTAACAAACACAACTACTTTCATAGATACTATTAGGGTTTATAAATCTCTGAAAGCTAAGACTCCTTTCTTAGCTATCCCTTTAGATCTAGCTACAATGAAAAATCTTTTTTGGGATAAATTTGAAAGTCCTGAGTTTTCTTCAAAAGATAGCTTCGATGAATATTTTGATGGAATAAAAATTATAGCTACTGGGAATGATGGAGCAATGGCTCCGTTTAATTTAGCGGCTACACCAACCCCTTCAATAGATTTTTATTACACCAAGTCTATTGTCGAATCTGGAAATGTAAAAGACACTATTCAGAGTAAATATACCTTTCCTCTTTCTGGCGTAAGAAATAGTCACTATAAGATGTCCCCAGCTTCAACACAACCTACAGCAAATAAATTTATAATTCAAGGAACTGCAGGAAGTAATGCGGAAATTAAAATTTTAGATGATTCTAAAGTTCAAGAGTTAAGAGCAAATAATTGGTTAATTACTGATGCTTCACTTACTTTTTATGTGGATCAAACCATTAATTTAGAATCAAGTTCTATTCCTCAACAGCTTTTTCTTTATCAAGATAAAGAAAATGAGTTCGGAAACATTTCTCCAACTCAATTAACGGATGCCTATTTAGAAGTTGGTTATTATGGAGGTACTTTACAAAAAAACGATGATGGTACCCCCGAAAAGTATACTTTTAAAATTACAAATTACATATCTAATTTGTTAAATGGAAAAGACGATTTTACAGCTGACCCACTAATTCTGAAAGTATACAACCCTACAGATGATCCAGTAAGCAATAATAGTACCAATGTAAGGACATATAATTGGAACCCTAGGTCTGTAACGTTATTAAACGGAGATGAAACTGCTAACGGAACTAAAAGAGCTGTTTTAAAAATATCATATTCAAAAGAAAAATAAGAAATTGTTATGTGTGGAATCACAGGTTATATAGGACACAGAGATGCTTATCCTATTGTAATTAACGGGTTAAAGCGTTTAGAATATAGAGGATACGACAGTGCAGGTATTATGATGTATGATGGAGAAACTATGCATTTATCTAAAACCAAAGGAAAAGTTTCAGACTTAGAAATAATTACTAACAAAGAAGAAGAGCGAAAAGTTGGAAAAATAGGAATAGGACACACGCGTTGGGCTACTCATGGTGTACCTAATGACGTAAATTCACACCCTCATTTTTCTCAGTCTGGAGATTTGGTTATTGTTCATAATGGGATTATTGAGAATTACGATACCATTAAAAAAGAATTAATATCTAGAGGTTACGAATTTAAAAGTGATACTGATACTGAAGTTTTAGTAAACCTTATTGAAGAAGTAAAGAAAAGTGAAGGTTGTAAATTAGGTAAGGCTGTTCAAATAGCATTAACCAATGTAATTGGAGCTTATGCAATTGCTGTTTTCGACAAAACAAAACCAAACGAGTTAGTTGTAGCACGTTTAGGTAGTCCGATCGCTATTGGTGTTGGAAAAAACAACGAAGAATTTTTTGTAGCTTCTGATGCCTCTCCTTTTATTGAATATACCAAAGATGCTATTTACCTTGAAGACGGTGAGTTAGCCATCATAAAAAAAGATAAAGGAATTAAAGTTCGTAAGATTGAAAACGATAAAGAAATCGATGCGAATATTCAAAAGTTACAATTAAGCTTAGAGCAAATAGAAAAAGGTGGATACGACCACTTTATGTTAAAAGAAATTTACGAGCAACCTAAAGCGATTATCGATACGTATAGAGGTAGAATGCTAGCCAATGAGGGAATCATCCGAATGGCTGGTGTTGATGATAACATGCCTAAGTTTTTAAATGCAGACAGAATTATTATCGTTGCTTGTGGTACTTCTTGGCATGCAGGATTAGTTGGCGAGTATCTTTTTGAAGACATGGCTCGCATTCCTGTTGAAGTGGAATATGCTTCAGAATTTAGATATCGTAACCCAATTATTACTCCAAACGATGTAGTAATTGCCATTTCTCAATCTGGAGAAACTGCTGACACATTAGCTGCTATTAAATTAGCAAAATCTATGGGCGCTTTCGTATTCGGAGTATGTAATGTAGTTGGGTCTTCTATTGCTAGAGAAACGCATGCTGGAGCATATACTCATGCTGGACCAGAAATTGGAGTAGCTTCTACAAAAGCATTTACGACACAAATTACAGTACTTTCTTTAATCGCTTTAAAGTTAGCGCAAGCTAAAGGAACTTTATCTACATCAGCTGTAAATAACTATTTACAAACGATGCAACAAATTCCTACGCAAGTAGAGAATTTATTAAAAATTGATGCTCAGGTTAAAGAAATAGCCACTGTTTATAAAGACGCTAAGAACTGTTTATATTTAGGTAGAGGATTTAACTTTCCTGTAGCTTTAGAAGGAGCGTTGAAATTAAAGGAAATTTCTTACATTCATGCTGAAGGCTATCCTGCTGCTGAAATGAAGCACGGACCTATCGCTTTAATTGATGAAAACATGCCTGTTTTTGTAATCGCTACAAGTAGAGGTCATTATGAAAAGGTAGTTAGTAACATTCAAGAGATTAAATCGAGAAGTGGTAAAATTGTAGCGATTGTTACAGAAGGTGATGAAACGGTTAAAGAAATTGCAGATCACGTGATTGAAATTCCTGATACTCAAGAAGCTTTTACTCCTTTATTAACTACGATTCCGTTACAATTATTATCATATCATATAGCTGTAATGTTAGGTAAAAACGTAGATCAGCCAAGAAACTTAGCAAAATCGGTTACTGTAGAATAATAAATCGATTTCAATTCAAAATACAAATCCTGAGAGTTTTCTCAGGATTTTTTTTATGCCTTTTCACAAAGAATTATCATAAAAAACAGCGCGTAAAAGGGAGTTTTTAAGAGAGTTATAACCTAAAACTAACTCTTAGAAATATTAATTTTTCTTAAATTTTCTTAATAAAATTAGCATCTTAAATGAAAAACAAATTATTGATTGAAAAACAAGAAATAAAATCAACAAAAAAGACAAATATTACCAATATTAACTCTATGTAAACTAACCAATCGTTGCTCATTCTTTTACCTTAAAACAATCTTTTATTAATCAACAACACAACACTCAAACAACTCATTCACAGTACTTTTACAGTAACAAATTTTAACAAACTCTAAATCTCTAAAAAATGAAAAAGTTATTTGTATTCGTATTCGTTACGTTAATGAGCACTTCAGCATTTTCAACAAACGAAAACCCTGCTAAGGAACAAATCAGAACAAGAATTGTCGAACTACTGGGTAATCCTAATTTTGTTCTTGATAAAGAAGTAAAGACTATCGTAGAATTTTTAATAAACAAAAATGGAGAGATAGTTATTTTGAATGTTAATTGTGATACTGAACAAGTTTGTCACTACGTAAAAAACAGATTAAATTATAAACTGATAAATAAAGAATTAACAGTAAAGAACCATATTTATAAGATGCCTTTAACTATTAATAATAGCAAATAACGTCTTATATAATCCATTTCATTCCCCTAATAAAAAACAAAACCTCATAGATGTCTATGAGGTTTTTACTTTATATATGCGATATTTATTACACAGCTCCTTGATCTAACATTGCATCAGCAACTTTAACGAAACCAGCAACATTTGCTCCTTTAACATAATCAACATATCCACCTTCTTGTGTACCGTACTTAACACACGCTTCGTGAATATTGTTCATAATTGAATGTAATTTAGCATCAACCTCTTCGCGAGTCCAAGACAAACGCAATGAGTTTTGAGACATTTCTAACCCTGAAGTAGCAACTCCACCTGCGTTAGATGCTTTTCCTGGTGCAAATAATATTTTTGCTTTTTGGAATACCTCTATAGCTTCAGGTGTAGAAGGCATATTAGCTCCTTCAGCCACACAAATACATCCATTAGCAACTAAAGCTTTAGCCTCTTCACCGTTTAACTCATTTTGAGTTGCACAAGGTAACGCTACATCACATTTAGTTCCCCATGGTCTTTCTCCAGCAAAAAACTTAGCTGATGGGTATTGATCTACATATTCACTAATACGTCCACGCTTTACATTCTTTAACTCCATTACAAAAGCTAATTTTTCAGCATCAATACCTGCCTCATCATAAATATATCCTGAAGAATCAGACATCGTAACTACTTTTGCTCCTAATTCAGTTGCTTTTTCAGTTGCGTACTGTGCTACGTTACCAGAACCAGAAACTACTACCGTTTTTCCTTCAAAAGAATCTCCTTTCGTTTTTAACATGTTCTCAGCAAAATATACATCACCATAACCAGTAGCTTCAGGACGGATTAATGATCCTCCCCAAGAAGCTCCTTTACCAGTTAACACTCCAGTAAATTCGTTACGTAAACGTTTGTACTGACCAAACATGTATCCGATTTCACGACCACCAACACCAATATCTCCAGCAGGAACATCAGTATCAGGACCTATATGACGCGCTAATTCTGTCATAAAAGATTGACAAAACGCCATAACTTCACGGTCAGATTTTCCTTTAGGGTTAAAGTCAGATCCTCCTTTACCTCCACCCATTGGTAAGGTAGTTAATGAGTTTTTGAATACTTGTTCAAACCCTAAGAACTTTAAAATTGATAAGTTTACTGATGGATGAAAACGTAAACCTCCTTTGTAAGGACCAATAGCTGAGTTAAACTCTACTCTATACCCTCTATTTACTTGAGTTTCTCCGTTATCATCAACCCAAGGTACTCTAAACATAATAGTACGCTCAGGTTCAACCATACGCTCTAGTAATTTTTTGCCTTGATATTTTGGATTGTTTTCTATAAACGGAATTACTGTTTCTGCTACTTCATGTACAGCTTGCAAAAACTCTGGTTCATATGCATTACGTTCTTTAACGTAATCCATAAATGCATTTATTTTAGATTCCATAAATTTAGTTGTTCTGTATTTTTTTAATTTTACTATACAAATATAATTAATTTACTATTTTTTAATTTCCATTTTAATGGTTATTTTCTGAGTTTTACTAGTACTGCAGTAAACACTCTTAAATTCTCTTTTATTTTAACAAAAAAACGTAAATTTGCCACTTAACTTTTGGATAGATTATGTTAGACAAGGTAAAAGAATTGATTGGAGAGGTAAATGCTTTTAATACTACTTCAAAAGAAGAGATTGAAGCATTTAGAATTAAGTATTTAGGAAGTAAAGGAATTTTAAAAGATTTATTTGCTGAGTTTAAAAATGTACCTAACGACCAAAAGAAAGAATTTGGTCAAACCATCAATTTACTTAAAACTTCTGCTGAAGATAAAGTAAACACATTAAAAGAAGCTATTGAAAATGCTGTTGAGGAAAAAGGTGTTTACGGCGATTTAACGCGTCCGTCTGAACCTATAAATTTAGGTTCTCGCCACCCAATTTCTTTAGTAAAAAATCAAATCATAGAGGTTTTTAACCGAATTGGTTTTACCGTTTCTGAAGGTCCAGAAATTGAAGATGATTGGCATAACTTTACTGCTTTAAACTTACCAGAATATCACCCAGCACGTGATATGCAAGATACTTTCTTTATTGAAAAAAATCCTGATACGTTATTAAGAACACATACCTCATCGGTACAAGTACGTTATATGGAAAACAACGAACCTCCAATTCGTACGATATCTCCAGGACGTGTGTTTAGAAACGAAGATATTTCTGCACGTGCACACTGTATTTTCCATCAAGTAGAGGGATTATACATTGACACTGATGTTTCTTTTGCCGATTTAAAACAGACCTTATTATACTTTACCAAAGAAATGTTCGGGAAGTCTAAAATACGTTTACGTCCGTCATACTTCCCATTTACTGAGCCAAGTGCTGAAGTAGATATTTACTGGGGATTAGAGACTGAAACCGATTATAGAATTACCAAAGGAACAGGTTGGTTAGAAATTATGGGATGTGGTATGGTAGACCCAAATGTTTTAAAGAACTGTAATATCGATCCTACAAAATATAGCGGTTATGCTTTTGGAATGGGTATCGAGCGTATTGCAATGTTATTATACCAAATTCCAGATATTCGTATGTTCTACGAAAATGACAAACGTTTCTTAGAGCAATTTAAATCTGTAATTTAATTTTGAAATAAATTCAAACAACATAAAAGACGAAAGCACTAAACTTTCGTCTTTCCTTTTAAAGAAGTATTCAATGAAAAAAGATATTGAAATTCCTAAAGTAACAGGTGTAGAAATCGCTGTAGTTTTAGAAACCAATGAAATTGACGGCAAAGAGGATTGGAATGTATATATTCTAAACAGAAAGGATGTTGACTTAGAGATGGTCGTAATTGTTTCTCAAGGATTCTCAGACACTAAAACTACTTCTGTTTTCCGTAGAAAAATAGACAAACTCCCTGCAAACAGCTACCAAAAATTTGAATTGATGCAACCTGAATTGTTTGATTTAGACAATCGTTTTCAGGTAACGTTTTTTGAAAACAATAAGCTACACGATAAAACCTTTATTTTTCAAGCAGAAACTATTCAAGAAGGTTTTTTAAGAGATATTGAGTTCTTAGGAAAAAGAGGAATTGTTTGTAAATAAAAATTCACAAAAGAACGATAGTTGTTAATTCACAGCTATCGTTCTTTTTTTACTATCACTTTTTAGTACTTTCGTAAAAATCCTATTTCATGTTTTTAAGTATTCAAGACTTAGTTGCTCAATTTTCTTCTTGGGTATGGGGAATTCCCTTATTAATTTTATTAATTGGAGGTGGTTTATTTCTTTTTATTTATTCAGGGTTAGTTCCTTTTAGATATATGGGACATGCCATTGCTATTTTAAGAGGAAAGTACGACAAAGCCGACTCTCCAGGAGATTTATCCCATTACGAAGCTTTATCTTCTGCTATTGCTGCTACCGTAGGAATGGGAAACATTAGCGGTGTTGCTATTGCTATTGCAACTGGAGGTCCTGGTGCTATTTTTTGGATGTGGATAAGTGCTTTTGTAGGAATGGCAACCAAGTTTTTTACCTGTAGTTTATCGGTAATGTATCGTGGAAAAGATGAAAACGGAAATGTAAAAGGCGGTCCGATGTATGTTATTACAGAGGGATTAGGAAAAAAATGGAAGCCTTTAGCTGTGTTTTTTGCTTCTGCTGGATTGATAGGAACTCTACCTGCTTTTCAAGCCAACCAATTAACACAAACATTGATTGATGTTTTTCAAGTACATGAAACCAATCATTTTACCGCTAAATTATTATTAGGTATTTCTATTGCCATTATTGTTGCCATGGTAATTTTTGGAGGAATTAAGCGAATTGGTAGTGTCGCAGGAAAATTAGTCCCTATAATGGTTGTCGTATATCTTGTTACAGTATTAACAATCCTGTTTTTAAGAATAGAACAAGTTCCTGCTATTTTTTCTTTAATTTTTGAAGATGCTTTTTCAGGAAAGTCTGTTCTAGGAGGTGCTTTAGGAGTTTTAATTATTACGGGAGTAAAACGTGCTGCTTTTTCTAACGAAGCAGGATTAGGAACTGCACCTATGATGCATGGGACAGCAAAAACCAAAGAACCTATCCGAGAAGGATTAGTTGCTATGCTAGGGCCTGCTATTGATACTTTATTAGTTTGTTCTTTAACTGCCTTAGCTATTTTAGCTTCGGGAGTTTGGAAAGGTTTTGATGGTAACGGAATTTCGATGACCTTAGCTGCTTTCGATGCGGTACTTCCTCACAACATAGGTAGTGTAATTTTAACCATTTGTGTATTGATTTTTGCTTTTTCAACACTCTTCACCTACTCTTTTTACGGATTTAGTTGTTTAAGCTTTTTAACCAATACCAAAATTGGAAAATCATACAATTACATTTACATCATTACTATTGTAATTGCTTCTATTATAAAATTAGATTTTGTTATCAACCTAATTGATAGTGCTTATGCTTTAATGGCGATTCCTACAGTATTGTCAACGCTAATTTTAGCGCCAAAAGTAAAAAGAGAAGCTGCAAAGTATTTTCAGAAGTTAAAAACAAATGAGTTTTAAAACCATTTTGTCACTTTTTTTCTTCATTTAGAATCAAAAAACTCTTGTTAAACCCTTATAAATACTAAGAATTATACAATTTAAGGTTTTATCAAAATAGGACAAAAAATAATTTCTGTAATTCTGTCCTAGAATATTCTAGGACATTTCCTTGTTTTTCAGTTACTTCAAAGAAGCACAAAACTTAGCAGCCATTATTTAAAAACACACAAACACCTAAAAACAAATAAGTTATACTTCAGTAAAAGCTGTTTTTTTGTGTCCTATTTTTATTTTACATGCTATCATAATATTGTTGAAAATAATTAGTAACAAAAAAATAATGAACAAACTTTATTTAACTGCTTTAAAAGAAATGATTTGTAGCTTTGGGTTAATAGAAAGTTAAATAGGATTATAATAATGAACAATAACTTTAACATACTTCCTAAGTTTACTGGAAAATATATTCATAAATCAATAAAACTGATTGTATTTTATGTAGTCCTACCCGTCATAGTAGCTATAATTTTATTAATAATATTTGATAATGAAAAGTTAATTAATCTATTATCTGCTTTATAGTTTATGATTTATTATCAGGCTCTGGTGGTTTTACTCTCTACCTATAGGAAAATCTTCATAAAAATCTTCAAAAGTTTTGCTGGTCGTATAATGGTCTCGTAGTACTTTATACACCATTAAAACGACTAATAATTGACCTATCACTGTAAGTATAAATACCCAACTAAAACCTATTTTAGTAAAAACCAAACCTGTTAGTACAAATAAGAAAACAGTAGTAAACAACACCAAAAACATAGCTGAACTCTTCATAATCATCAAATTACCCTATAATTTACGAAAAAAAATCAATAAATAATAAAACTCAAATTACTTTATAAAGACTTAATCTTTAAGGTCACTTTGGAATATTTATTTGAGATAGAAGAAATAAAATAACTCTAACAATACTTAACGTTTTGTTAGCGCTTCTCCTTCAAAAAGCAATCCTTCAAAACCAGTGTTTATAAAATTTCTAATGTTTTGATGATCTGTTCCTTCAGGATTTTTTAAAACATCCTCAAAATAATACTGCCCAAAACAAGCCAAGGTTTCTTCTTTACTTAATCCCAGTTGTATAGCAAACGAAAACACTTTACATGAACCTTGATTTTTTTCAGCTTCATTGTATAAATCGCCATTTTTAAAAGCAGTTGGTGTAAAATTGTATACGTTTTCAATCACTGAAATAGTATCAGAAAATTCTACTTTTTCCGGTGAATTTTGTATCGTTTGTTTAAATGTATCTAGTGTCATTTGAAAAAGGTTTTACATTGCAAAACAAAAGATTTAAACTCATAAAAACTAACTCGTAGTAATTTTTTACAAACTAACATTTATAGTTAAATTTGCACAGCAAAAATTTCTAGATTCCGAAACAAGTTCGGAATGGCAATTTGTAGGAAATCTCGCTACGCGAGAATAAAATTTTTAAAAATGTACAGAACGCATACTTGTGGTGAGTTAAGAGCATCGCACATCAATACTGAAGTTACCCTTTCTGGATGGGTACAAAAATCACGTGATAAAGGTTTTATGATTTGGGTAGATTTACGTGATCGTTACGGAATTACACAGTTAATTTTCGACGAAGAGCGTACTTCTAAAGAGTTAATGGAAAAAGCCAAAACTTTAGGACGTGAGTTTGTTGTGCAAGTAACAGGTACCGTAATTGAGCGTCAATCTAAAAACGTGAACATTCCAACAGGTGATGTAGAAGTTTTAGTATCGAACTTAGAAATTTTAAACGAGGCGAAATTACCACCTTTTACTATTGAAGATGAAACGGATGGAGGTGAAGATATTCGTATGAAATATCGTTATTTAGACATCCGTCGTAATCCGGTAAAAAATAGCTTAATTTTCCGTCATAAAGTATCGATGGAAGTTCGCAAATATTTATCTGACAAAGGATTTATTGATGTAGAGACTCCATATTTAATCAAGTCTACTCCAGAAGGAGCACGTGATTTCTTAGTACCATCTCGTATGAATGCTGGACAGTTTTACGCGTTACCTCAATCACCACAAACCTTCAAACAGTTGTTAATGGTAGGTGGTATGGATAAATACTTCCAGATTGTTAAGTGTTTTAGAGATGAAGATTTACGTGCCGACCGTCAACCAGAGTTTACACAGATAGACTGTGAAATGGCGTTTGTTGAGCAAGAAGATATTTTAGAGATTTTTGAAGGAATGACACGTCATTTATTGAAAGAAATCAACGGAGTAGAAGTAGAGAAATTCCCACGTATTACTTTTGATGAAGCGATGCGTAAATATGGTAATGATAAACCAGATATTCGCTTCGGAATGGAGTTTGGAGAGTTAAACGAAGTAGCACAACACAAAGACTTTAAAGTATTTAACGATGCTGAGTTAGTAGTAGGAATTGCGGTACCAGGTGGAAACTCATACACTCGTAAAGAAATTGATAAATTAATCGATTGGGTTAAGCGTCCGCAAGTAGGAGCTTTAGGAATGGTATATGTAAAATGTAACGAAGATGGAAGCTTTAAATCATCGGTAGATAAGTTCTACGACCAAGAAGATTTAGCAAAATGGGCAGAAGCTACTGGAGCAAAGGCTGGAGATTTAATCTGTATTCTTTCAGGAAACACCAACAAAGTTCGTGCACAATTAAGTGCTTTACGTATGGAAATGGCAGAACGTTTAGGTTTACGTAAATCTGATGAATTCGCTCCATTATGGGTTATCGATTTCCCATTATTAGAGTTAGATGAAGAAACAGGTCACTACCACGCAATGCACCACCCATTTACCTCTCCTAAACCAGGTCAGTTAGAGTTATTAGATACTGATCCAGGAGCTGTAAAAGCAAACGCATATGATTTAGTATTAAACGGAAATGAAATTGGTGGAGGTTCTATCAGAATTCACGATAAAGAAACTCAGGCAATCATGTTTAAGCATTTAGGATTTACTGAAGAAGAAGCAAAAGCTCAGTTTGGATTCTTAATGGATGCTTTTGAATACGGAGCGCCACCTCACGGAGGTTTAGCTTTCGGGTTAGATCGTTTGGTAGCTATTTTAGGAGGTCAAGAAACGATTCGTGATTTTATTGCCTTCCCTAAAAACAATTCAGGCCGCGATGTAATGATCGATGCACCTGCAACTATAGACGATGAACAATTACAAGAATTAAGCATCAAAATAGATGTAAAAACTTAAAAATAAGAACCCTGCAAATTATGCAGGGTTTTTTATTACCTTTAATGTACTAATCGTTACACTTCTTGAAAAAGACTAAATCTCAGAAGAACTAATCAATAATATTATGAAACAAATCGTTTCTAAGAAACTTAATGAACTAGAATCAACTGCCATTTGTGGTAATGACATCAGCTCTTCTGTTTTGTATGTTTCTGCCTTAGCAATAGCTTTTGCAGGTCAATACGCATGGATAACTCTTTTAATAGTATCGGTTGTACTATTCTTATTTCGGAAAATTTATGGTGAAGTTGTTGGTGCAATGCCTCTAAATGGTGGTGCCTACAACGCTTTATTGAATACCACAAGTAAGTTAATGGCTTCTTTTGCAGCAACATTAACCATCCTTTCGTATATGGCTACTGCTGTTATTTCAGCCAATGAAGCTATTCATTACTTACATCACCTAATTCCTTCTATGCCAATTATTATAGCAACTGTTGGACTTTTATTATTTTTCGCATTATTAACTATTGGCGGTATTACCGAATCGGCTAAAGTAGCGGTTGGTATTTTTTTGTTTCATTTAGTATCACTAGTTGTACTAACCTTTTTTATCATCTTTTATTTATCTCAAAACGGTATCGATATTCTTTTCGAAAACTGGGGATATCAATCGGAAAATAGTATTTGGTATGCTATTTTTTTTGGTTTTGCAGCTTCAATGTTAGGAGTTTCTGGTTTTGAAAGTTCTGCCAATTTTGTTGAAGAACAGCAAAAAGGTGTATTTCCAAAAACATTAAAAAATATGTGGATAATCGTGAGTATTATCAACCCTTTAATGGCAATTTTTGCTTTATCATTATTTGCCATTCCCGTATTACAAAGTGCAGATTACCAAAACACTTTATTAGTTCAAATGGGCGATTTTGTTGGAGGAGAATGGGTAGCTGCTATTATTGCTGTTGATGCTTTCTTGGTGTTGAGTGGTGCTGTTTTAACTAGTTTTGTTGGGGTTACAGGTCTCTTGGAGCGTATGACCTTAGATCGCATCATGCCTCAATTCTTTTTAAAGAAAAATAAAAGAGGAAGCTCTTACCGAATCATTATTTTATTCTTTATTCTGGCAGTTTCTGTATTGCTTATAACTAATGGAAATGTAGGTTTACTTGCTGGTGTATACACCATTTCATTTTTATCGGTAATGGCTTTGTTTGCCATAGGAAACATCCTTTTAAAAATAAGAAGGAATCAATTACCCAGACCAGAAAAAGCTCCTTGGGCATCCGTTATATTAGCAATCATAGCCGTATCTTCTGCTCTTGTTGGTAACATCTTAATAGATCCTAAAGGTGATTTACCAAGTAACACTGTAGTCTTCTTAGATTATTTTATCCCAACCATAATTTTCGTCATTATCATGTTAAACCGCACGGTTTTATTAAAATTAGTGTTGCGAGTAATCTATGCAATCTTCAACCCGTTAAGAAAATTAGTTTTTAACGTAGATAAAAAAATTACCCAAACCGTAGACAAAATAAACTCTCAAGAATTTGTGTTTTTCACTAAGGGAGACAACATTGCTACTCTTAATAAAGTGATGTTATACATTATTAGAAATGAACACACTAAAAAAATAAAAATTGTATTAGCATTGGAAAAAGGGCAAACTATTCCTGAAAATTTACCAAGTGAAATTACGTTTTTAGACAAAGAATACCCAGAAATTAAAGTCGATTTTCAAGTAGTTGAAGGAAAATTCACTCCAGAATTAATCAAAGAATTATCTAAAAAATGGAACATCCCAATTAATTTCATGTTTATAGGAGCTCCAAGTAAAAAGTTTCCTTATAAAGTAGAAGAACTAGGTGGTGTTCGTTTAATTGTGTAATAAAATTATTCCTAATTTAAAAAGATGGTAGTATCTTTAATTATTCATAACTAGGTTTTCATATATCAACTAAGGCTCTAAAGCACAATGCTATCATCAAAAGAAATTTACAAGAAAATACTTGTTTGGAGGTATAAACATATTTCTGAACGTCAATTTATCTATATATTGAGTGTTTTAGTAGGTTTTTTAGCGGGTTTAGGTACGCTAATCTTAAAGAACCTCACGTTCTTTTTCCATAATATTTTAGAAGATGGTCTTATTGAAGAATACCATCATTCACTATACTTTATCTTTCCTATCATCGGATTATTTTTAGTGTATTACATTAAAAAATATCTAATCAAAAAAGACATTGGTCATGGTATTTCTACCACGTTACAATCAATTTCCAAGAAAAACGGAATTATAGAGCGTTACAAAATGTATGCGTCACTTATTACTGCACCAATCACAGTTGGTTTTGGAGGGTCTGCAGGATTACAAGGACCTGCTGTAAGTACTGGAGCAGCGTTGGGTTCTGGAGTAGCACAACTATTCCATATGAACATGAGAACCCGAATGTTATTAATTGGTTGTGCGACTGCCGGGGCTATGTCATCTATGTTTAAAGCTCCTATTGCAGCCATTATTTTTGCCGTAGAAATTTTTAGTTTAGATATTGCTTTTGCATCTTTAGTTCCGTTGTTACTAGCGTCCGTTTCGGCTGTAATAACTTCTTATTTCTTTTTAGGGAAAGACGTATTATTTAGCGTAAAACTTCAGCAAGCTTTTGAAATTAACGACCTGATGTTTTACTTAGTTCTAGCTATTTTCACAGGATTTTCATCAGTCTATTTTTCAAAAATATATTTCAGAATAACGAATTTTTTCAAACAGTATACACCTTTTAAACGGTTGGTTTTTGGTGGAATTACTATCGGGTTAATGCTTTTTTTAATCCCTCCACTATATGGTGAAGGTTACGGAATCATCAACAACTTACTCTCTGAAAATGCGCCAGAAGCGTTAAAAAGTATTCATTACAATATCGATTTTGAAAATGTATGGATGATCATTGTTTTTTTGTTACTTATCGGAATATTTAAAGCAATTGCTATGACCACCACATTCGCTGCTGGTGGAGTTGGAGGAATCTTCATCCCTACATTGGTAATGGGAAGTACTTTAGGAAATGCTGTTGCAAAAGTCATCAATCAATTTGGATTTGATGTTTCTGAAACCAATTTTACCTTAATTGGTATGACAGGTTTAATGGCAGGTGTATTACACGCTCCCTTAACTGCAATTTTCTTAATTGCTGAAATTACAGGAGGTTATGATTTATTTGTTCCGCTAATGTTGGTTGCAGCCGTTTCGTTTGCTATTACCAAGTATTTTGTATCAAACTCTATTTATACAATTGAATTGGCGGAACGTGGAGAGTTATTTACGCATAACAAAGACAAAAATGTGATGATGATGATGAGAATGAGTCAAGTTATTGAAAAAAACTTTGTAAAAATTCATCCTGAAATGAGTCTTGGCGACATGTTAAAACAAGCAGTCTCAAAATCCAAACGTAATATTTTCCCTGTGGTTGACGATGAAAACAAGTTTATAGGAATTGTTTTGTTAGATGATATTCGTCCTATAATGTTTAATCAAGAATTATACGAAACCACCAAAGTGAGAGATATTATGAAAATTGCCCCAGCTATAATTTTCTACACCGATACTACCGAAAAAGTGATGGAGAAATTTAAAGAAAGTGGCGCGTGGAATTTACCCGTAATAAAAAACGGAGTCTATGTTGGTTTTATTTCTAAATCAAAACTACTCTCTGTGTACCGTAAAAAGTTATTAGAAGTTACTGTTTAGCTAAATACTGGACCATTTTATCAGGAAAATCGGTAAAAGCACCATCAATATTTGCTTCAAAAAAGAGCACTTGCATCATTTCTTCAAAAGAAGAAAACTCTTCTAATTGATCAGCTCTAAACGTATACGGATGCACTTGCAATCCCAATTTGTGAGCATCTTCAACAAGTGTTGTAAACTGCCACTTCTCTCCTACTTTTTTATCTAAAATTTGCTTGTACCAAGGTCCTAATCCGTCTGCATAAGTTGCGAAATACTGAAGTTGTTTGGTTTCTTCAGAAAACTCAATTAATTGCACTAAAAATAAATCTGATTGTAATTCTTTTCGAACACGTTCTAGCTCCTTAGCATCAAAACATTGAAATATACATTTATCTTCCTTTGTTTTGTAACCGTACTCAGAAAGGATATCCAAAGTGATTTTAGCAATGTCTTTTCCGTTTTGATGATGAAATGCTGGATTTTTAATTTCCGGATAAATTCCGATATTTTTTCCTGTGGAAGCATTCAATCCCTGAATCAATTCTATTTCTTGTTGTAAAGAATGCAATTTAAAGCTTCCTTTTCCCTTCGGAAATCGATTCGGATACACCTGCTCTCCCGTCTTCGGATTGAAACGTTCTGTAACATATAACTGCTGCAATTCATCAAAAGTAAAATCGATGACATAAAATCGCCCATCTTCTCGTTTTCTTTCAGGAAATTTTTGGGCAACGTCGGTAACATCATCCAACTCAATATCATGAATCACAATAGGAACATCATCTTTACTCAATACTAAATCTTGTTCAATATAATCAGGATTCATCGCATACGCCATCGCTTTGGCTTCCATAGTATGTTCAGGCAAATATCCTGAGGCTCCTCGATGCGCTATGACAGTTTTTGTATTCATGTTTGTTGATTTTTTAACAAGTGTACATCCGAAGAAAACACTAAAAAAAAGAAAAGTACAAATTCGTTTCATCGGTTATAAATACACTTGAACAGTTAAAGCTATCATGGTGAAAACTGTTAAAATAATTACTAACGGAATTACAAATTTCAACCATTTATCATATCCTACTTTTACTATTGCCAACGATGCTAAAATCAATCCAGTTGGGTTGATAAAAGCGAACAGCCCCATTCCATATTGATAAGCATTTACAATCACTTCTCTACCCACCCCAACGGTATCTGCCAAAGGCGACATAATAGGCATTGTTAATACCGCCATTCCTGATGAACTTGGAATAAAAAACGACAATCCTGAATAAATAAACAGCGTCACATTTGTGAAAATTCCTTTAGACATTCCTGTGGTAAACTCACTTGCATGTTGTAAAATAGTGTCGCTTATCAACCCTTGCTCCATCAATACAGAAACACCACGAGCAATTCCAATAATAAAAGCCACTCCTAATAAATCATTTGCTCCTTTAATAAACGTAGTTACAAAGTTTTCTTCCTTCATTTTGGCTAAGAAACCAATTAAAATTGCTCCTATTAAAAATACAACTGTCATTTCTTCAAACCACCACCCTAAACGAGAAACTCCATAAATCATAATCACAAAACACATCGCAAAAACAGTTAATATAATGCGTAATCTTCCTGTTAACCTATGTGTGTTTGATGTTGAACTTCCAAAAAGACCTTCGATCATTTCTTTTTGATCGTAAATAATCGATTTTGTCGGATCTTTTTGAACCTTGTTTGCGTATCGTAGAATATAAATCACGCAGATAATTATCCCACCAATTAACATTAATAATCTTCCTGTAAAACCAGTCGTCCAGTTAATTCCAGCAGCATCTGAAGCAATAATTACACTAAACGGATTGACTGTTGAGCACATAGTACCAATAGATGATCCAATATACACGCAAGCTAAAGCCACAATAGCGTCGTATTTTGCTGCTAAAAAAATCGGAATTAGAATCGGATAGAAAGCAATGGTTTCTTCTGCTAATCCGAAAGTAGTTCCTCCAGCAGCAATCAAAGTAGTTACTACAAAAATCAACCAATATTCTTTTCCTTTCATTGTTTTTGCTAACCATGCAATACCTGCATCAAAAGCTCCTGTAAAGTTCATAATACCGATGATTCCTCCTAAAATTAATACAAACAGGATAATATCCGAAGATTGAATAATACCCTTTATAGGCGATTTAAAAAAATCTAAAAACCCTTGAGGTTTTGGATCTAATTGTGTGTAGGTTCCTGGTACACTAATTGGTTTAGCAATATCTCCATTCGTAAATTTTTCTAACGGAATTTTAATTCCCAAGCCTTCCAAGGTTTCTTGGTTTGCAGGCATTGTTTTTTCTTCTTCTAAATGTTTATAAACAAAAGAATTTCCAGCTTCTTGATATTTTAACGTATCAAACTTACCTGCAGGTATAAACCACGTTAAAACAGCAACAAGTCCTGCTATTAATAACAAAATTGTATGTGGAGTTGGGAATTTTATATTTTTCAATGTGCGCGTTTTATTTGAGCTTATAAAAATATAAAAAAAGCCAAGAGCTAGGTTAGTCTTGGCTTTATAATAATTATAAATAATTATTGAGAACGTCTTTTAAAAGACTTGGTTTTTTTAGTTTAGCATAGAAGCTCTTGCACCACCTGAAGCAAATAAAGCTCTCATTCTGTTACGTTGACCATCTGTAAACATGTACATACAAGCATCGTTAGTATAATCCATGTAGTTCATAGTCATGTCAGCTGTTTGACAATTAACTGTTGGGTAAGTAGGACATCCGTAGTTTGCACCATCAGAAGATGGAGTATCTGCTACGAAATCGTCTTGACGACATCTTCCGTCTCCCCAAATGTGACGTAAGTTTAAGTAATGACCAACCTCATGTGTTGCAGTTCTACCCATGTTATATGGAGCAGAAGAACCACCTGGTAAGCTTCCTGCTAATAACACTACCCCATCAGTAGCAGAATTACCTCCTGGGAATTGAGCATATCCTAAGATACCTCCACCTATTTCACACACCCAAATGTTTAAGTGAGTTGAAGGAGTAACTGGAGGATAAGCAGCTTTTACAGCATCGTTAGTTCCCCAAGAAGACTTAGGATCATCATGTCTAAAAGTACCTGCTAATGTAAATTGGATTCCTGTATTAGTTGCATCGTTGATAAAATCAGTAGCTCCTGAAGGAAGTTGGTTTGTATTTGTACTGCTAAAATCATCATTCAACACATTCATTTGTGCTTGAATTTGAGAGTTTGTAACACTACTTGCGTTTGGTAAAACAACGTGTACGTATACTGGAATGTTAATAGTTCCTAATCCGTCTTCGATTGGTAAAACATCTACATCACCGCTTCCAGAACCACCTCCTGGTTTACCTTTAGCCGTTGTTAACTTTCTTGTAGCATACTCAATATCATACATTTTCTTGTATAATCCTGGGTTCTCTTTCACTTGTCTGTTTAAAACTCTCATTGAGTGACATTGCTCACTTCCTCCTTTATGAGAAACCTCTTCAGTTTCTACATAAAAATCGCTCATGTCGATTGCTTCTTGATTAGGTACAGCTTCGTCTTTTGAGTTTTCCTGACATCCTACTAAAACAGATGCCGCTACAGCTAGTGTTAAAAAAATTCTTTTCATGTTGTGAAAAATTAAAAAAAATAGTTAAACAAAAATGCCCTTGTGGCATTAATTCTGTTAAAAAAACATAACAAACAAGACTTACATAATTTAAAGTGTTAAATACTTGTTTTATTAATAATATTTTGAAGGGTTTCTTTAACGATGTGCAATATATGATTTTTTTTTAATGCTAAAAAAAAGTTAAAAAAAAGTTAATTTCTTAGGTTTTATCACTTTGGAACCTACATTTTTTAACATTATTTAAATGTTAAAATTTAACAAAAACAAATAAAAAACATCAATTTTAAACAAACTAAATCGTGAATATGATATTTTTAAGAGTTAGAAGATATATTTTTTATAATAAATACAAGAGAATTTAAAATCATCCAAAAAACATATATTTACATTTAGTTTAAAAAAATAATTATGGAAAACTCATTTGAACCAAAAGTGCTTGTAGCACAAGTTTCAGAAGCTGATAGAATAGCTTTTTACAAAAAAACCTATACACATGTTGCGGGTGGTGTATTATTATTTGTTTTGTTTGAATATTTATTCTTACAAAGTGCCACTATTGTCGAATTTGCCTTATCAATGACCCAAGGCTATAAGTGGTTATTATTACTAGGGGGTTTTATGTTGGTAACCAGTTACGCTGAAAGTACCGCTTTAAAAACTTCGGATAAAAACTTGCAATACCTAGCCTATTCAGGATATGTTTTTGCGCAAGCTTTTATTTTTATCCCTCTAATTTATATTGCCATTTCGTATACGAACAACTTTGATATTATAAAACAGGCCGGAATTGTAACACTTGCATTATTTGTTGGAATTTCTTCCATCGTATTTATTACTAAAAAAGATTTTTCTTTTATCAGAGCTGGATTATCAGTTGGATTTTTTATCGCTATCGGATTAATTATTGCTGGAACTTTATTTGGATTTAACTTAGGGTTATGGTTTTCAGTTGGAATGTGTGTATTGGCAGCTGGATCTATTTTATATCAAACTTCTAACTTAGTTCATAAATTCTCTACAGATGATTACATTCCAGCGGCATTAGGTTTATTTGCTTCTCTAATGTTATTGTTCTGGTATGTTTTGCAGATATTTATGTCAAGAGACTAAAAATCAAAATATAATTACAAACAAAAAAAGCCTCCAATGGAGGCTTTTTTAAATTATTATAATCTTTTAACTTAACATCATCTGCGCTTTCTTAACTGCACTAACTAGCAGATCTACTTCCTCTATAGTATTGTAAAAAGCAAACGATGCTCTTACCGTACCAGGAATACAGTAAAATTCCATGATAGGTTGTGCACAATGGTGTCCTGTACGAACTGCTACACCCAATTTATCTAAAATTGCACCAACATCGTACGGATGAATACCTTCTAAATTAAAAGAGACAACCGATGTTTTATTCGTTGTTCCGTAGATTTTTAATCCGTCTATTTTTTCTAACTCTTGGGTCGCATATGCTAACAATTCATTTTCTTGTTGTTGAATAGCATCAAAACCAACCGAATTCATATAATCAATAGCTACTCCAAAAGCAATTCCTCCACAAATATTAGGAGTTCCTGCTTCAAACTTATGTGGTAATCCGGCATACGTAGTCTTTTCAAAAGTTACGGTTTCAATCATTTCTCCACCTCCTTGATATGGTGGTAATAATTGCAACAATTCTTCCTTTCCATATAACATTCCAACACCTGTTGGTCCACACATTTTATGTGCTGATGCTACGTAAAAATCAGCATCTAATGCTTGTACATTTGGTTTTATATGCGGAACCGCTTGCGCACCATCAATCAATACATATGCACCAAATTTATGCGCTGCATGAATAATTTCTTTAATTGGGTTGATAGTTCCCAAAGCATTTGAAACATGATTACAAAAAACTAATTTAGTTTTTGGATTTAATAATTCATGATATAAATCCATTCGTAACGAACCATCTTCATTCATTGGTATCACCTTTAAAATAGCTCCTGTTTTCTCGCATAGCATTTGCCAAGGCACAATATTAGAATGATGTTCTAAAGCCGAAACTAATACCTCATCACCTTCTTGTAAAATTGCCGAAAAACCAGACGCCACAATGTTAATTCCGTGAGTAGTTCCTGAAGTTAATATAATTTCATACGAATGCTTCGCATTAAAGTGTTTTTGAACTTTAATTCTTGCTTCTTCATATTTATCAGTTGCTTCTTGGCTTAATGTATGTACTCCTCTATGGATATTAGCATTGTAATTAGAGTAATAATCAACAATAGCGTCAATTACCACCTGTGGTGTTTGCGAAGTTGCTCCGTTATCTAAATACACTAATTTTCTTCCGTGTACTTCTCTATTTAAAATAGGAAAATCAGCTCGAATTTTATCTATACTAAACATGTAAAACATCAAATTTAGCACAAAGGTAGGGCTTGCTTTTCAAATACAATCATCAAACAATTAAATTCTTACATTTGCTTAAAACCACGTTTTATGAAAAGTTTTAAAAGAATCCTTTTACTCATTGTAATAGCCTTGGGTGTTGCCATTTATTACAATTATCCAAAGCTAAATATCCTTGCTGGGTACTCTGCCAAAAACACTGCTTCATCGGTTTTTCTTGCTGGAAGAAGTTTAGAATTTACCGATACTAACGACAATAACTTTTCACCTATCAATGTAACTTCTGATAAAATTAATGTTGAAGAAAAATCGGCAACGGGTTCAGTATACGGTTTACTAAAAAGAAAAGCTGTATACAGAGAAGGACTAGGAGCTGTTTTGGTTACAAATGATTTTGACATCACAAAACCGCAACCTACACCAAAACGCTCAACACCTGATAACATCACCCCATTTCCTTACGGAAACGCTGATCATAAAGACACTATTTTTTCTAATATTGATTATAAAAAACTTAACGAAACTATTGATACTATTTTTAATGATAGAAATCAAACTCGTTCGGTTATTGTAGTATACAAAGACAAAATTATTGCTGAAAAATACGATACTGGTTTTACCAAAGAGTCGAAGCAACTAGGTTGGTCGATGACCAAAAGTATTACAGGTACTTTGTTCGGTATTTTAAAATGTCAAGGAAAAATTGATATGCAACAAAGCAATTTGTTTCCAGAATGGGAAAGTGACGAACGCAAAAACATTACCATTCATAATTTATTACAAATGAATTCTGGCCTAGAATGGGAAGAAGATTACAATACCATTTCTGATGTTACAAAAATGTTGTTTTTAGAAAAAGACATGACTAAAGTTCAAGTTAACAAGCCTTTAGTAGGTAAACCCAACGAGACTTGGAATTATTCTTCTGGAACTACCAATTTACTCTCTGGTATTTTAAGAACAAAATTCAACACACAACAAAAATATCTTGATTTTTGGTATAGTGCTTTAATTGATAAAATTGGCATGAATTCTATGATAGTTGAAACTGATATGAGCAACCATTATGTAGGTTCATCATATGCTTGGGCTACTACAAGAGATTGGGCTAAGTTTGGATTATTATACCTACATAACGGTGAGTGGAATGGTGAACATCTTTTTGATAAAGATTGGGTTGATTATGCTACAAAACCTACACCAACCTCTGACAGTTCTTACGGAGCACAAATTTGGTTAAACGCTGGTGGAAAATTTCCTGATGCTCCTAAAAATATGTATTCTTTTAACGGTTATAAAGGTCAAAATGTATTTATTTTGCCTGATCAAGATTTGGTAGTAGTTCGTACCGGACTTACCAAAAATGCCGATGTAAACTCCTTGTTAAAAGGAATTGTAAATTCTATTAAACATTAAAACATGAACCCTATTTATTATGTGCTTTCTATAAACGGAGTGCTTTTTTTATTCAGTATTATTTTTCACTTTTTCCCACCAAAAAAAATCAATGCGATTTACGGTTACCGTACTAATAAAACCATGAAAAATGATACTATTTGGCAGTTTGCGAATGCGTTTTTTATCAAAGAATTTTTAAAATATTCGGCTATTTCACTTGTTGCTGCTTTAGTTTTGGCTTACATGGCAAAAGAGTTAACATGGCAACCCATGGCGATTATGTTATTGTCTTTAGCTGTATCTGTAATTAAAACAGAACAAGAGATTAACAAGAATTTTGACGAAGACGGGAATAAAAAATAAAAACTAAATTCTACTATAAACTTAAAGACCTTGATGTTAAGCTTAACATCAAGGTCTTTTTACTTATGAGTTTTTTATAATCTTCTATTTATACTCTTCTTTTAAAAGAGTAATATCATCGATTATTTTTTGCATGTTTTCTTTTTTGGTTCCGTCATATGAACCTCTAATACGCCCTTCTTTGTCTATCAACACAAAGTTTTCGGTATGAACCCAATCACTCTCTCCTCCATCACCTTCATCTAAAACAGCAAAGTAGTGCTTACGTGCTAAGTTGTAAATATGCTTTTTTTCGCCTGTAGTTACATTCCATTTTCCATCAATTACACCTTTTTCATCGGCATACTTTCGTAATTGTGGTACACTATCCATAACTGGAGTTACAGAATGCGATAAAAACATAATATCATCATCATTTTTGTAATGCTCTTGCAATTCGCTCATGTTATACGCCATCGCAATACATATGGTTTGACAACGTGTAAAAAAGAAATCAGCTATATATATTTTATCTTTATAATCAGCATTGGTAATTGTATCACCATTTTGGTTAATCAAAGTAAATTCTCCTACTTTATGATTCTTCGTTCTATTTCTTACGGAAACATCAACTAATTTTGGATTGATGTCTGCCGGATTGTAAATAGGTAATTTAGTATCAACTTTTACTAAATGATAAAATACAGGAACAACAATTGCACTAAAAACAAGTATAAAAATTAGGGTGCTTTTTGATTTTTTGAAGAATTTAATATCCACAGTACTAAAATTTTCTGCAAAAATACGACTAAAAACACGGGCTTTAATGCAGCAACCCTAAAAAGTTTGTTAAAACAAAAGCGCAAGTCTATTACAAACTTTTAGAACTGTACTGAAAAACGTACATTTGTCAGATTTAAAATTTAGACAACACCTTTTATGGAAATATTAATAAAAGCATCTCAATTTATTTTAAGCTTATCACTCTTAATTGTCTTACACGAATTAGGGCACTTTATTCCAGCTAAATTATTTAAAACCCGTGTAGAAAAATTCTATTTATTTTTCGATTACAAATTCTCTTTATTCAAAAAGAAGATAGGTGAAACGGTGTATGGTATTGGTTGGATTCCGTTAGGAGGTTATGTAAAAATTGCTGGTATGATTGACGAAAGTATGGATACCGAGCAAATGAAACAACCTGCACAACCTTGGGAGTTTCGTTCTAAACCAGCATGGCAACGTTTGATTATTATGTTAGGTGGAGTTTTTGTAAACTTCGTTTTAGGTATTTTAATATACATCTGCTTAATGTGGGTTTATGGAGAAAAGTATTTACCAAACGAAAGTTTAAAAGATGGTGTTTGGGTACAAGACCAATTAGGTAAAGACTTAGGTTTAGAAACAGGAGATAAAATCTTAACTATTGATGGTCAAAAAATTGAAAAATTTGGAGAATTACCTTTAGAGTTTATCAACGGTCATAATTATACTATAGAAAGAAACGGAACCGTTCTTGAAAAAGAAATTCCTACCGATTTTATTTCTAAGTTAGTTGATAGAAGTAAAGATGCTGGTGCTTTTCTAAGCTATAGAACACCTTTTGTAATAGGACAAGTTCCTGAAGATTCTCCAAATAACAAAAGTGGATTAAAAAAGACAGATATTATAACTTCTATTAATGGAACACCAATAACCTATTTTGATCAAGCTCAAGTTGAACTAGATAAAAATAAAGGTCAAGATGTAACTATTACCGTCAAAAGAGATAACCAAAATGTGAGCCTTCCTGTAAAAGTTACTGAAGAAGGAAAATTAGGTGTTGTTATTGCTATATTATCCTTACCAGATTTAGAAAAGTTAGGATATTATACCTTAGCTGAAAGAAGTTATTCTTTTGGAGAAGCTATTCCTGCAGGAGCAAACAAAGCTTGGACTACCCTAACCAACTATATTAAGCAAATGAAAAAGATTTTAAATCCGAGTACAGGTGCTTACAAAGGTTTAGGAGGGTTTATTTCTATCGGAAGTATATTTCCTTCTGAATTTAGCTGGTACACATTCTGGAACATTACAGCCTTCTTATCAATCATGTTAGGTTTTATGAATTTATTGCCAATTCCTGCGTTAGATGGTGGTCACGTTGTATTTACCTTATGGGAAATGATTACTGGTAAAAAACCAGGTGATAAGTTCTTAGAGTACGCACAAATCACAGGATTTATCTTATTAATAGCATTACTACTATTTGCTAACGGAAATGATATTTTCAGGTTGTTCAAATAACCTTTAAAACTATATAATAAAAAAAGCATCGTACCTTAGTACGATGCTTTTTTTATTGAACTATATTATATTTTCTGTAATAATTATTTATTCAAGTTCTCTGCTGCACGTCGCTCTAACTCTGCTTGAAACTCTTCCATTACAGGTTTTACCGTGCTTTCTGGTATATCTGCTACCTTAATGTACATTAATCCGTCAATAGCGTTATTAAACTTCGGATCTACATTAAAAGCTACTAATCGTGCATTTTGCTTTACGTACTTCTTAATTAACACAGGAATACGTAATTCTCCTGGTTCTAGCTCATCAATAAGTTTATCAAACTTTTGCATATCTGCCTCTGTAGCATCAAAAACAAAATCTTTATCGGCATCTTTCAGCTTCACCTTGAACTCTTTCTTCGGATGAATGTATTGCGCCACATATGGGTCGTAGTAATGCGACTTCATAAACTCAATCATCAACGACTTTGAAAACTCAGAAAATTGGTTACTAATACTTACCCCTCCCATTAAATATTTATGTTCTGGATATCGTAACGTAACATGAACTATGCCTTTCCACAATAAGAATAGTGGCATTGGTTTTTGTTGATATTCTTTAATGATAAAAGCACGTCCCATTTCAATGGTTTTTTCCATCATTGGGTACAATTCAGGTTCAATTCTAAACAACGTGTGAATGTAAAAACCATTTACACCATGCTTTTTAAAAATATCTTTTCCTAAGCCCATTCTATAAGCTCCAACCAACTTCTTTTGATCATTATCCCACAAAAATAAATGATGATAATACTTATCAAACCTATCTAAATCAATTGGTTTGTTGGTTCCTTCTCCAACCTCTCTAAAGGTAATTTCGCGCAAACGACCTACTTCATGTAAAATATTAGGAATCTCTTTTGCGGTTGCAAAGAACACCTCATAATTTTTACTTTCTAATAACCTACTTCCCTTCTCACGTAAAGCATCTACTTCTTTTTCAAATAACTCTGGTGATTTTTGAGAAGTAATATTTTTGGCTTTCTTCGGAATTTTAAGGTTTTGTGTTGATAAAATCTTTTGAGAAGCTTTCTCATACGGATTTGCCAACATATACGTTTTTCTACGTAAAAACTGGTAAAACTCTGGAATTTCAGGATAAGCATCTTGATCTTTTACTGAAATTGGTTTTCCAATTCTTACTTTTATAACTCTATTTTTTTGAGATAGTAATTCCGATGGAAGTTTTGCTGTTCTTAAGGTATCACTAATTTTAGATAGCGTATAAAACAACTGACTGTTTTTAGCGTGAAAATAAATAGGAATTACTGGTACGTTCGCTTTTTTTATCAAACGAACAGCTCCTTGCTCCCATTCTTTATCAACCATTAACTTCCCATCACGATAGGTAGACACTTCTCCTGCTGGAAAAAGTCCTAATGGCTTTCCTTCACGTAAATGCAGTAAAGCATTTTTCACTCCTGCAACACTCGATTTTGCATCCTTATGATTTTCAAAAGGATTTACGGGCATTACATAAGGCTTTAAAGGCTCTATTCTGTGTAATAAAAAGTTAGCGATTATCTTATAATCTGCTCTATGCTCTAATAAAAGCTTTAATAATAAAATACCATCAATTCCTCCTAACGGATGATTAGAAATGGTGATAAACGGTCCTTCTTTAGGAATACGTTTTAAATCTTCTTCAGGAATTTCAAACTCTATCTGAAACTCATCAAGCAAACCATTTAAAAAAGGTAAATCCTTTTTATGCTTGTGCTTATTATAAACTTCATTAGCTTTTGAAATTCGTAGAACTTTCATCAGCAACCATCCTGAAAACGTTCCGAAAACCCCGAACTTATCAGCCCCTATTGCTTTTGCAACTTCTTTAGGTGTTACTAATCCCATACACAGTTATCAATTGACATAACTGCAAATATAAATCATTTTTTGCTAGCTTTAAACGTTTTCTTGAATCACTAATTGCGCCGTTTCGGTATTAATCTGACGAATGATAGATTTTCCTCGCTTTCTAATAGTTTCTATAGCTTCATCATCAAAATGACGAATGGTAAATAACGTCGTATCTTCATAAGCTTTAATCTTATAGGCTCCTTTTAAGTCATTATAAAAGTCTTTAAAATGATTATACTTATCTTCGATACAAACAGAAAAACTAATAGCAGAATTTTGAATTAAGTTTACCTTTAATTTGTATTCGTGTAATTTTTTAAAAACGTCACTGATATTATCTTCCACCATAAAAGAAAAATCTTTTGCAGAGATTGCTACTAAAATTTGATTTTTCTTTACAATGTAACACGGTATTTCTGGAGTTATTTTCTTTCCTCTACCAACACAAGTTCCCGATTTTGTAACATCTTCAAACGAGCGTACAAACAACGGAATATTTTTTTGCTCTAAAGGTTGAATAGTTTTTGGGTGAATTACAGAGGCTCCATAAAATGCCATTTCTATCGCTTCAGTATATGAAATTTCTTCTAACAAAGCTGTTTCTGAAAACACTCTAGGATCAGCATTTAACACACCTTCAACATCTTTCCAAATAGTAACACTATCTGCATCTAAACAATACGCAAAAATACCTGCGGTATAATCAGAACCTTCTCTACCCAACGTTGTAGTTTGTTCTCCAAAACCTCCTAAAAACCCTTGAGTAATATTTAATTGAGAAACATCAACCTTATCGTGAATTTGTTGTTGAGTTTGTTCCCAATCAATCTTTGCGTCACGGTAATTACCATCGGTTTTGATTAATTCTCTTACATCTAACCATTGATTGTTAACTCCTATTTCAGACAAATATGCACTTACTATAGTTGTGGATAATAATTCACCAAAACCAACCATTTGATCATAAACAAAATTGTAATCTTTTGAAGTGTTTCTCACCATAAATCCGCTTAACTCTCCAAATAAATAATTGACCTTGGTATAAACTTCATGATTTTGACTGAATAAGTCGTTCATCATTTGTTGATGAAAATTTTCTATAAAACTTAGAGCCTCTGTAAGGTCTTCCTTTTTATAAAAATAACTATCAACCACACGTTCAAACGCGTTAGTCATTTTTCCCATGGCAGAAATTACTACCAAAGTATTTTCTGTACCTTCATGTTGCAATACTTGTGCAACATTTTTTACTCCATTAGCATCTTTTACCGATGCTCCTCCAAACTTAAATATTCTCATTACAAAATTGTTGTAAGCTTTGTTCATTCATATGGCATACTCTCCACTCTTCGTATACTATTGCTCCTGTTCCTCTATAAAAATCTACAGCACCAGTATTCCAATCTAAGACTTCCCAAGCTACCCTTTTACACCCATTTTCATAAGCATATTTTAATACTGAAGTATACAACGCTTTTCCTGCACCAATACCTCTTTTAGATTGGGTAACCATTAAATCTTCTAAGTGAATTGCTTTTCCTTTCCATGTAGAATAGCGTTCATAAAACAATGCCATTCCTATAATTTTATTATCCTCTTCTGCCACAAAAGTTTTGAACTTTGGGCTATCAGAAAAACCGTCTTTTACGATATCTTCAACTGTAACTTCAACCGCATCGGGTTCTTTTTCAAAAACAGCTAACTCTACTATTAAATCTAGTATAGCTTGTGCATCTTTCTGTTCTCCTGCTCTAATAATAAAACTCATTTCTTAAATTTTGGGTAAAGATACTTTTTAAAAAAAACCTCAAAAACAAATAAAAAAATTAAAACATATCATTTTTTTTTGTTGAATTTTCCATTCTAACTGTTTTTGTAAGAATTTTTAAATTCTAAGATATAAAAAAAGCAACCTTTAAAAGATTGCTTTTCATTTTATGATTTGTTAGCTTTTATTTTGATGCTTGATCTCCTTCACAGTTGGTCAATTCTTCGCAAAACTTTAGTAAGCTTTCTTCTGTATTTTTGTAAGTTTTTTCTCCTGCTTTCTTCACAACAGCAGGACAGTCTTTAGCTATTTTGGCTAAGTTTTTATTAAATCCAAATACAAAGCTCATTCCTGAAGTAGACTTTCCTTTTTCACTAGCAGCAGGAAGAATTACTAACTCTGTATCATTAAATTTATATAATCCAATCTTGTCTGATTCGAAAAGTACTTTACATAATTTACCTGAAGCTGCTTGACCTAAATCTACTGATCCTGATTTAACTGAAGATTCTTTAAACTTAATACTTTTATATCGAGTTCCATCAATAAATAAAACTTCTTTACAATCGCTGGCATTTTTAGTTAATACACCTACCAACTCTCCTTTACTATCTAACTGAACTGTTTTCAGTGTATGACCTATTTTTGAAATATCTTTATTATTGATATTAACAAGAAGTGTATCATTTTTAGCAGAAACTAAATATGCCTTTTGCAACTCTAAACTAATTTGGTTTTCTTTTGATTGTTCTTCTACAACAACCTCTTCTTCCTCTACTGCATCATTTCTAAGGTCTTCTGTAAGCACCTTCATATGACGAGAGTCCATTTCATTACGCTTTAACGTTTCAATAAGGTCATCTGCATTTCTTATAAAACCTTTTCCATCAGACTTATCGTAATCATTGTCTATTATTTTCTGAGCATATTCTTTTACCTTTTCAGGCATATCTAAATAGTAGTAAATCTTAGCTATGTTATAATAACTGGCATATCTTACCTTTCTTAACTTACGTTTTTTTCCTTCAAATCTTGGAACAACTTCATTAAAATAAGCAATTATAGGCTCTAGCTCTTTTGCCATTTCATCTGTTGGTTCATCATACTTCATTTTTGCGAAAATTTCTTTTACTTTTTGATATGCTTCATGATGTTTTGCATATTCAGGATGCTTTTTTGAACCTAAAATCCACAAGAACTCATTTTGATTAGTATAAGGAACATAACCATATTTACTGTTAAGATAATACCTTACACTATTTTTAATCAGAGATTTATGTTTAGCTGCATGATTGCTTTTTATATCATATTTATTTAAAGCATAATGTCTTTCTGCTTTATAATAACTAGAAAACTCATCACTTGTATAATCTGAACTTTCTTGGAAGGCTCTTTCATTACTTTCTTTTGTTAAAGCATTTATAACCGTAATTCCTGCACTTGATGTGAAACTTGCTTTAGCTTTATAGGTATACCAAGTAGATGTTACCTTTCCATCTTTATCTTTCTTTTCGTGTTTAATTTTATCAACCTTTACATCTCTTACTGTTGTTCCACTGAAATTGTAATTAACATCTAGTATTCCTGGGTAATTCACTCTTGAAAACCCTTCGATTGAAACACCTCTAAGGTTAATAGAATAGGTTCTTTTATCGTTCTCTAAAATCGGGGTGCTTGGAAGTTTAACATAAGAAACATTAAAATATTCTCGATCTAAATCGGCACTTTGAGAAAAAGAATTAGCGCATAACATAAACGCTACAAGAAGTAGTAATTTTTTCATATAATTTTTTTTAAGATTTTTTTAACAGTTGCGAATATATAAAACCTTAGTTAATTTTAAGTAATACAAAAGTATTATTAAAAATAAATATTCAAAATCGTTGTAGTTACTCTAAAAAGTTGGCATCTTTGTACGCACAACACAAACATTTAATATGAATAATAAACATATGACTCTTGGAGAGTTCATCATCAGTAAACAAAAGGATTTCAAGTATTCTTCTGGTGAATTATCTCGTTTAATAAACTCTATTCGTCTTGCTGCCAAAGTGGTGAATCACGAAATTAGAAAAGCAGGATTGGTAGATATTACTGGAGCTGCTGGAGATATTAATGTACAAGGTGAAGCACAGCAAAAATTAGATGTTTTAGCTAATGATTTATTCAAACAAACACTAATTAACCGTGAAATTGTTTGTGGTATTGCTAGTGAAGAGGAAGATGACTTTGTAATTGTTGAAGGAAGCAATAAAGCTAACGAAAACAAATATGTTTTATTAATGGATCCTTTAGACGGTTCATCTAACATTGATGTAAACGTATCTGTTGGAACTATTTTCTCTATTTACCGTAGAATTTCTCCTGTTGGAACTCCTGTTACCAAAGAAGACTTCTTACAAAAAGGTAGCGAGCAAGTAGCTGCTGGTTATGTTGCTTACGGTACCTCAACTATGTTAGTTTTCACTACCGGTAATGGCGTAAACGGATTTACTTTAAATCCAGCTATCGGAACTTTTTACTTATCACACCCTAACATGCAATTCCCAGAGATTGGTAGAATTTACTCTGTAAGTGAAGGGTATTTTACGCATTTCCAGGAAGGAATGAAGCGTTTCTTAATTCACTGTAAAGAATTAAATGAGGCTGATAACCGTCCGTATACAGCGCGTTATATCGGATCGTTAGTATCAGACTTCCATAGAAACATGATTAAAGGTGGTGTATATATTTATCCTGCTACAGCGATAACTCCTAAAGGAAAATTACGTTTATTATACGAATGTAACCCTATGGCTTTTATTTGTGAACAAGCGGGAGGTAAAGCTTCTGACGGATTTACACGTATCATGGATATTAAACCAACAGAATTACATCAACGTGTTCCTTTTTACTGCGGAAGTATACAAATGGTAGAAAAAGCAGAAGAATTTATGAGTGAGTTTTCTTCAGAAGATAAACCTACTTATTAAGAAAATGATTAGATGGTTTTTAATATCAATAGCCTTAGTTTTAGCAATAGGTTTTTATATCCGAGATAAAAACCTAGTTTTAAACATCCATGACACATATTTTGTCATGAGCTATTGGTATTTAGCTATTTTTATTTCAAAAATATTAGGAGTCGTAGTAGTACTCTTGTTTATAAAATCAAAATTTAAATAATAGTTATTATTTATACTTAAATAAATTATCTATAAGGCAAACAGTTGTTTGCCTTATTTTTTTGGGTTAAATTTACATTCAGAAAAACGAAAAATTTAACCTATTTAAAAACAAATAATTATGGCTTTCGAATTACCAGAATTAGGATATGCTTACGACGCTTTAGAACCAAATATAGATGCTAGAACTATGGAGATTCACCATACGAAGCACCACCAAGGATATACAAACAACTTAAACAATGCTATTGCAGGTACTGATTTAGAAGGAAAATCTATCGAAGATATCTTAACTAATTTAGACATGAGCAATGCTGCTGTACGTAACAACGGAGGTGGATTTTATAACCACTCTTTATTCTGGACAGTAATGAACCCAGAAGATAGAGGATATCTAACCGGTGAGTTAAGAGATGCTATCGAAGCTGAATTTGGATCGAAAGAAGCATTTATCGATGCTTTCTCTAAAGCAGCTGCTACACAATTTGGTTCAGGATGGGCTTGGTTATGTGTACACAAAGGAGGAAAAGTAGAAGTTTGCTCTACTCCTAACCAAGACAACCCATTAATGCCAGGTGTTACTTGTGGCGGAACTCCTATTTTAGGATTAGATGTTTGGGAACACGCTTACTACTTAAACTACCAAAACCGTCGTCCTGACTATATTGAAGCTTTCTTTAATGTAGTTAACTGGAACGAAGTAGAAAGAAGATACGCAGAAGCTAAATAATTTCAGCTTTGCTACAAATAGAAAAGACCTGCAAAAGCAGGTCTTTTTTTATACAACTTTTTGTAATCGAAAACTTTGTGTTCTTTTTTCAAAACTAGTTTCCTCTACAGGTAAAACAACACTTTCAAAAAGCTCCATTATATCTTCAGTATGTTGTGCTGATGATAATTTTATCAAATCAAAATATACAAAAGAACTCCAAAGTATGGCTTTTAGTTCTGTTTTATCTTCATTCCACATACGTATTTCTACTAATAAATTTTTATTCCCATAATGCAACAATTGAGAATCTATTGTAACTGTTTCCATTAAGGTTGCAGACTGTAAATAGGCTATTTGATGTGAACCTACTACCCAGCTTTTTCCTCGATCTTTTCCATGTTGATATATGTCTATACCATAATGTTTTATTAGTTGATCTTCTCTTGCATTGATAAGGTAATTGAAATAGGAAGCGTTATTTAAGTGATTAAAAGGATCACAATCTTGAAACCTAATTTTTGTTTTACTTTCTAAAATTTTTGGTAATTCCATGTTGCTAAAATTTAAAATATACCAATTGGTATATTTTTGATTAAAAAAATATTATTTCTGTAATTCTTGTTTTATAATTTGTTGAATCACTATGGAAACGTCTTTAAGATAACTTCCATCTTTCATAATATGCGACATATATACAGCTCCTTCAATTATATAAAAAAAACGCTTCGCATATAGCATACTATCTACAGATTCTTTAATTTCATTAGATTTTTTTCCGCTTTCTATCAATTGTGAAAACCGATCTAAGATTCTATAATTGTAAGACTGTACCAATTGAGCAATTGCTTTGTTTTGATTATCAGAATCTACACCAATATTTAAAATAGGGCAGCCTCCAAATTCTTTATTATACTCATAATATGAACCATAAAAAAAAGCAACATTTAATAGCATTACTAAAGGTGTTTCTCCTTTATTTACTGTTTTATTCAAGTCTTTTAAAACCCTACGTACAGAATATTTGAACGCTTCAATAGCTAACTCTTCTTTGTTTTCAAAATGACCATAAATAGCTCCTTTTGTTAAACCTGTGGCTGTTGTTATTTTTGACAAACTCATAGCAGAAAAACCACTTCTATTAAAAATAGGAGCTACCGTTTCAATTATAAAGGCTTTAGTTCTTTCTGACTTAGACATCATCTTAAAATATCGACAAATATACAAAATATACTGATTGGTATATTCTTATTTTAAAAAAATCCGAAATAAGCTTACTTCGGATTTTTCATTTATCTATTCAATGCTTGCTCTAAATCGACTAATAAATCATCGATATCTTCTACTCCAACACTTAAACGAATTAAAGAATCGGTAATTCCTATTTTTAAACGTTCCGCTTCTGGAATTGAAGCATGTGTCATTGTTACTGGATGACTCACCAAGCTTTCTACGCCTCCTAACGATTCTGCTAACGTAAAAATTTTAGTGTTTTCTAAAAAAGTTAAGGCTGCCTGTTTACTCTCATCTTTTAGTCGAAAAGAAACCATTCCTCCAAAATCATCCATTTGTTTTTTAGCTATTTCATAACTTGGATGACTCTCTAAACCTGGATAGAACACCTCCCCAACTTTAGGGTGATTTACTAAATATTCAGCAACAGCTTTCCCGTTTTCGCAATGACGCTGCATACGCAAATGCAAGGTTTTTACTCCACGGAGCGCTAAAAAAGAATCCATCGGTCCAGCAATAGCACCTGCAGCAAACTGTATAAAATGTAATTCTTCAGCTAATTGAGCATCTTTAACCATTAAAGCTCCCATCACCAAATCGGAATGCCCTCCTAAATATTTAGTAGCCGAATGCATTACAATATCAACTCCTAAATCTAATGGACGCTGTAAATAAGGAGTCGCGAATGTATTATCAACCGCCACTAAAATATCAGCTCTTTTGTTTTTTACAGCTTTGGTAATTTCTTCTATATCCGCAATTTTCATTAACGGATTTGTTGGAGTTTCTATCCAAATTAATTTTGTGCTTTCAGAAATCGCATTAGTTACGTTCGATGCATCATCCATATCAACAAATTGAAATTTCAATCCGTTTTTTTGGAACAATCTTGT
Organism: Tenacibaculum aestuarii; assembly: GCF_964510395.1. Taxonomy (NCBI): domain Bacteria; kingdom Pseudomonadati; phylum Bacteroidota; class Flavobacteriia; order Flavobacteriales; family Flavobacteriaceae; genus Tenacibaculum; species Tenacibaculum aestuarii. The sequence goes on along the minus strand of NZ_CAZEFY010000001.1, from coordinate 133,814 downwards.
GAACAGGCGATAGCTTCCTCCATAAATATCATCACCTGCAATTACCTCATCACCTGGTTTTAAGGTACGCAATACACAATCGATTGATGCTAAACCCGAAGAAAAAGCAAATCCGTGAGTTCCATTTTCAAGAGCTGCAAAAGCTTTTTCTAAAGCCGTACGAGTTGGATTGGCTGCTCGTGAATACGCATATCCTTTATTCACTCCTGGGCTTGATTGCGCATAGGTAGACGTTTGAAATATAGGTGGCATTACTGCTCCTGTAGCTTCTTCGTGCTCTTGCCCTCCGTGTATGGTTTTGGTATTGAACTTCATCTATCGATATTTGTTGTTTTCTTCAGAGTTAAATAGCTATTACACCAACTTCGTCAAAGTCATGATAATACCTAAATGCATTCCTTCATGTAAGTTATTAAACGCAATAGCACTTTCAATAGAATCGATTACAAAACCTGTACTAGTTTCATACTCTTCGTATTCTGTAAAAATTCCTGCTTCAAAATCTTCTTGTAAGGTGTCTGGTAAACCAAGTAATAACTCTTTTACTTCTTCAAATTCTTCTTCTGTAAATTCTTTCTTTGGAAAAGTACCTTTTCTATATTCTTCAATTAATTCATCTGGTGCTAAACAATTCAATCCAGATAATTTATAGTGTAATAACTGTTGTGTTACTACTAAATGAGCTACGTTCCATGCAATATTATTATTAAAACCTTCTGGAATTGTGTGTAATTGCTCTGTTGTTAAACCTTCTATTCTTTTTAAAACTAATTCTCTTGATCTTTTTAAAACTTCAAATTGTTTGTTCATTTTTCTACTTATTTTAGCTATTTCAAAGATACCTATTTAACCATGAAAACTTGTGTTGAGTATTTATTATTTAATGGTTAAAATCTAACGCCTTAAAAACATAATACGATGAAGAAAGTTTATTTTTTACAAACTTGTGATACTTGCCGAAGAATCTTAAAAGAAGTAAATCTTGATGGGTTTGAAAAACAAGAAATAAAAACCCAACCAATTACAGTTGCTCAGTTAGAAGAAATGCGTGCTATGACTGATAGCTATGAGAGTTTATTTAACAAAAGAGCAAAACTTTACAAAGAAATGGATTTGAAAAATCAAAATGTCACTGAAGCTGATTATCGCCAGTATATTTTAGATGAGTATACCTTTTTAAAGCGTCCAGTTTTTATTGTTGAAGACCAAATTTTTATTGGAAACAGCAAAAAAGTAATAGAAAGCTTAAAGGCTATGCTTGATTAAATAAAAACTCCGACAATTTTTGTCGGAGTTTTCTATATAACAAGGTTAGTTCTCTAGGATTCCCTTCTACTACACTCAGGGAACTTAGAAATATTTTAATTTGAAGCTATGCTTTTATTTTTTGTAGACGCTTCAACCATAGCTGATAATTCATCCATAGTAAGATTGGTTTTAATCCCAAGTAAAACTAACTCATCTGTATTGTCATGAACATTAACTATAATTTCTTTAATACGATCTTTACTTTCTCTAAAATACACCGTAACTCTTTCTTTACCGTCTTTTACTCTAACTAAAGTCCTTAATTTGTTTTTTCTAGCAAACTTTTGAAAGTCTTTTTGAACAGAAGACATGTTATTGTTAAAAACCATTATTTTATAGTTTTTAGATTTCTTTAAAAACACTCCAAACTCATCAGTATCTTCATCAGAAATGAACATATTAGCAAAGAAACTAGGAATGTTTAACGATACCTCGGCTCTATCTTTATTAGATTGATAAAATTCTTTAAAGTTTTTTTCTTGTGCAAAAACAGTAGTTAATACAAAAAGGCTAAAAAAGGTAATTACAATTCGTCTCATAATAGTAGTTGTTTTTAAATGAAGACGATAACCTTTGAAGTTTGTTACAAATAAAAAAGTCTTAACTAAAAGATAGTTAAGACTTTTTGTTGGCCCACAAGGACTCGAACCTTGAATATCGGTACCAAAAACCGGTGTGTTACCATTACACCATGGGCCAATGTTTACAATGCAAATATAAACACAAAGTTTTATATTTAGAAATCATTAAACACTTTTTATAAAAAAATCCCCACGAAAGTTCGTAAGGATTTTGTTGGCCTACAAGGACTCGAACCTTGAATATCGGTACCAAAAACCGGTGTGTTACCATTACACCATAGGCCAATTGCTTATTGCGGGTGCAAATATAAAACAAAATTATATTTCAGCAAATTTTTTACAGTTTTTTTCGTTTACTTCTTTTTTAACCTCTAAAATTTCATTTAACAGAACTTTATATAAGAGGTTATTTTAAGAAAACTGTCAAAATTATATTTTTGTTTTCATCGAAAAAATCATTAGTAATTAATACATTCGTACTTTATATCTAGATAAAAAACTATGACTGAGCCTAACTATAAAAAGTGGAACATCATCTTAGGATGGTTTTCATTTGCAATAGCATTAATTACCTACACCTTAACCTTAGAACCTACTGTAAGTTCATGGGATTGTGGCGAATATATAGCAACCGCAGTAAATTTAGAAGTTGGACATCCACCGGGAGCTCCTTTGTTTCAAATGTTAGGTGCTTTCTTTGCTATGTTTACTAGCGATCCTAGTCAGCTAGCTAAAATGGTTAACTTTATGTCTGGATTGGCAAGTGCTTTTACTATCCTTTTCATGTTTTGGACAGTCACCAATTTAGCTAGAAAAATGGCTGTAAAAAATGGAAAACTAGGTAATAATGAAGCTATCGCTGTATTAGGTAGTGGTTTAGTTGGAGCTTTAGCTTACACATTCTCAGATAGTTTTTGGTTTAGTGCTGTTGAAGGGGAAGTATATGCTATGTCTTCTTTCTTAATGGCGCTACTATTCTGGTTAGGTTTACGTTGGGAAAGCGAATTAAATAGCCCTAGAGGAAACAAGTGGTTAGTTTTAATCAGTTTTGTAGTAGGATTATCTTTTGGAGTACACATCTTATCATTACTTGTTATTCCATCAATCGTTTTAGTATATTTCTTTAAAACCTATAAGAACATTACTGTAAAAACAACAGCTATCGCAACATTAGCAGCTATTTTAGTGTTAGCTTTTGTCTTTAAATTCTTATTCCCGTTTACTTTAAAATTCTTTAGTGTTGCTGAGTTATTCTTCATCAACCAAATAGGCTTACCATACAACTCAGGAACAATCATCGCCGGATTAGTGTTAATAGGATTATTCTTTTACGGATTAAAATACACGCGTAAAAAGAATATGGTTACCGCAAACACCTTGGTACTTTCAGTATTATTTATCATGATTGGGTTCTCGTCTTGGTTAATGTTACCAATTCGTGCCAATGCTGATACGATTATCAATGAAAACAATCCATCAAGTGCTCGTGAATTATTAGCCTACTATAACCGTGAACAATACGGTGATGCCAATGTTTTTTATGACAATTACTACTCTGTTGCTTTTGACAGAGAACAAGATGCGGAAAATCCATATAAAGACGACAAACCTAAATATGAAAAAATAGATGGAAAGTATGTTATTGTAAACAGGTATAAAAACGTACTTCCTAATTATTCTAGCAAACACAAAGGATTCATCCCGCGTATGGTTAATCCTGCTTCTGAGCAACAATATAAAAGCATTGCTGGAATTCCTGCTCGTAGTAAAAGACGCCCAACCTTTTTAGAGAACATGAAATTTATGGTCGATTATCAATTTGGCTATATGTATGGGCGTTATTTCATGTGGAATTTTGTAGGACGTCAAAACGATATCCAAGGACATTTAGATGTTGAAAACGGAAACTGGTTAAGTGGTATTAATTTTATTGATGAAGCTCGCTTAGGTTCTCAGCAAAATTTACCAGATGATGTAAAAAATAACAAAGGACGTAACACCTACTTCTTTTTACCTTTCCTTTTAGGAATTTTCGGACTATTTTATCAACTTAACAGAGATAAAAAGAATTTTTATGTACTAACCTTGTTCTTCTTATTTACAGGATTAGCCATCATATTTTATACCAACCCTAAACCATTTGAACCACGTGAACGTGATTATGCTGTAGTTGGTTCGTTTTATGTATTTGCCATCTGGATTGGTTTCGGGGTGCTTGCTTTATATGATTATTTTAAAAAGTATGCCAACAAACGTGTAGTTGCAATTGCTGCTTCTGCAGTTTCACTAGTTGCGGTTCCTGCATTAATGGGCTTCCAAAACTGGGATGACCATGATAGATCAGACCGCTATTTGGCTCAATTAAATGCGCAAACCTATTTAGAAAGCTGTGATCCGAATGCGATTATTTTTACCATTGGTGATAATGATACGTTCCCGCTATGGTATATGCAACAAGTTGAAGGAGTACGTAGAGATATTAAAGTTGTAAACACTAGCCTTTTTCAAACAGATTGGTATATCGATCAAATGAAAAAGAAAACCTATACAGCCGATCCTATTCCTTCACAATTAACTCACGATCAGTATAAGTACGGAACTTTAGATATGGCGTACTATTACGAGATACCACAATTAAAAGATTCGGTTCTTTCTATCAGTGACTTTATGCGTTGGATTGCTAGTGACAATGACGCAACCTATTTAGATGCTGGGGATGGAGCGAGAGAAAAATTCTATCCAACCAATAAAATCCGTATTCCTGTTAACAAAGAAAACGCTTTAAAAACGGGGTTAGTAGCAGCGAAAGATGCTGATAAAATAGTTGATTATATTGACATTACTGTTGATAACAGAGCTTTATCAAAAGCGCGAATTTTAATGTTAGATATCTTAAATAATTTTGATTGGAAACGCCCTCTTTATTTCACAGGTGGTGCTAATGCAGATGAAGAGTACATCTGGTTAAAAGATTATTTACAGCTAGATGGAATGTCGTACAAACTGGTTCCTATTAAAACTTCTAACGAAGGACAATCTATTTTTGAAATGGGACGTATCGACCCAGAAAAAATGTATGCTAACGTTAAAAAATGGGATTGGAAAACTATTAATAACGGTGAAATTTATTTAGATGAACAAAGCAAGCGTAACGCTATTTCATTACGTAATAACTTAATCCGTTTATCGGAAGAGTTTATGCAAAAAGGTGATTCTGTAAACGCAAAAGACGTGTTAGATTTATCGTTACATAAAATGCCTATTAGAGATTTTGACCACTATAACTTCTCTTTAGGATATCCAGAATTGTACTACCGCATAGGTGATATTGATAAAGCACGTGAAACTGCTGAAAGATTAATTGATATATTCCAGCAAAAATTACAATACTATATTACTTTTGACCCTCAAGACCTTTATTTGGTAGAAGACAACATACAAACTAACCTGTACATGTATCAAAACATTATCCAGCAAATTGTACGTTATGACAAAGATGAAGAGTACGGTAAAAAAGCATTCCAAGATTATATGGTTCATGAAAGATTCTTTAGAGCACCAACTGAAGAAGAATTGGAACTAGAACAACTAGATTCTATAAAACCTTAATTAATGAGGTTGTATTTTATAAAAACACCACGTATACTTAAACGTTTATTCACAAAGTATACGTGGTCTTTTTTTTCTGATCAAAAAGAAATCTTTCTAACTTTTGATGACGGTCCTATTCCAGAAGTAACGGAATTTGTGCTAGACCAACTTCAACAATTCAATGCGAAAGCTACTTTTTTTTGCATAGGAGACAACATACGAAAACACCCTGCTGTTTTCAATAGAATTATTTCCGAAGGACATTCTGTAGGAAACCACACTTTTAATCATTTAAACGGCTGGAAAAATAGTAATACCACTTATTTTGAGAATATAAATAAGTGTGAAAACCTATTGTCTCATCAAACAGCAAAACTGTTTCGTCCTCCTTATGGAAAAATAAAAAGAACACAAGCAAAAAAATTGATTGCGAAAGGTTACAAAATTATTATGTGGGATGTACTTTCTGCTGATTTTGACAAAACAATTTCAAAAGAAAAATGCTTACAAAATGTACTTAAAAATACACAAAACGGAAGTATTGTCGTTTTTCACGACAGTATAAAAGCTAGTGAAAAGCTATACTATGCACTACCAAAAATGCTTCAAAAATTTTCGGAAAGAGGTTACGAATTTAAGGCGATAAACTAAACGTATTGTTGCACCAAACCAATTAAGGTATTGGCATCTTGCTCACCTGTTTGACGCCACTTCATTTCCCCATTTTTGTAAATCATAAATGTAGGGTTTCCCTTTACACGTAAAGCTTCAGCAAGAATTTCATTCTTTTTAATATCTATTTTGATAACTTTAGCTTTATCTCCCAAAGCAGCAGCAACATCACGAAGTGTGTCTAAACTAGGCTCTAACTCACTCCAATCTGCATAAAAATCAATTAACACAGGCTTGTTAATACTTATAATTTCACCAAACTTTGTCATCTTTTGCATAAGTTTAATCAGTAAAGAGCCTAAAATTACTAATTTTTTGTTAGGTAAATATTATTTTATTCTTAAAAAATACTGAAAATCAGGCTTTTTTTAACTCTATAACGGTAATTTCAGGCCAAATACCTACTCTTCCAGGAAAAGCGTGGTATCCAAACCCTCTGTTTACGTTAATATATCTGCCAAATTCTTCGTACAATCCTGCCCATTGCTTATACACATATTTTGAGGGACTCCATTTAAACCAACCTGGAATTTCAATTCCAAATTGTAACCCGTGTGTATGTCCACTAAGCGTTAATTGATAATTATATTCATCTGTTTTTACCATATGCTCCCAATGGCTGGGATCATGAGAAAGTAAAATCTTAAAATCTTCTTGCTTTACCCCTTCAGAGGCTTTTGCTAAATCTCCTTTTTTACTAAAACGACCTTTCCCCCAGTTTTCTACACCTATCAATGCTATTTTTTGTCCGTCTTTTTCAATATAACGGTTTTCATTTAACAATAAATCAAACCCAATCTTTGGATGAATATCTTTGATTGCTTCAAAATTAGCTTTTTTATCTCTTGGACTTTTCCAATCTGAATAATCACCATAATCGTGGTTCCCTAAAACAGAAAACATACCTTCAGGAGCCTTTAATTGAGAAAAAACAGATACCCAATCATCCATTTCATGAGCAAAATTATTTACAATATCACCTGTAAATAAAATCATATCTGATTGTTGCTCATTGATTAAATCTACTCCATATTGAATTTTCTCATGATTATCAAAACTTCCAGAGTGAATATCGGTAATGTGAGATATGGTAAAACCATCAAAAGCTTCGGGTAAATCTTTAAAACTTAATTGATATTTTAATACTTTATAATTGTATTTTCCTTTAACCATACCATACAGCATGCTTGCGAAAGGTAACGCAGCCAATCCTAAGGCTATTTTTGACACAAAAGCTCTTCTTCCTGCCAAATCTTTGGTTTCTTCTTTAGAGAAAAAAGAAAATCCTTTTTGAGCAAATCTCACAACATCTTCACCAAACATTAACAACAACACTACTAATTTTGGCACCAAAACAAGTAAAAACAACCCTACTGCCCATTGAAACTTAATTGTTTGTCCAGAACCTCTATCTGACGTAAGAATTACATAGAAAAAATTCGCATACACCAACAAACTTACCAACAACCAACTGTACTGTACAATTTTACTTTTAGTTAGTGTTTTTATTGCCTGAAACGCATACGTTTCAAGCAGAATAATGATTGCTGATACTATAATAAGAGTTACTACCCAACGAGACATTTACTTCATTTTTAAGGATAAACAAAGATACAGCGATTCTTAAAATAGGTTTTTAACATCTTGTTAAAGTTTTGTAGCTTTACCTTCAAAATTCTCACGAATAAACAATATTGCCTTTTTACCGTAAGCGAATAGGTATCAATAATTTAATTCAACAGACTCAATATACAACATGGCAGATCAAAAACGACTTTTTTTACTCGATGCATATGCGCTAATCTTCAGAGGATATTACGCTTTTATTAAAAATCCGAGAATCAACTCTAAAGGTTTAGACACTTCTGCTATTATGGGGTTTACAAACTCTTTAATGGATGTAATTAAACGAGAAAAACCCGATTATTTAGCTGTATGTTTCGATAAAGGAGGTAGTACTGATCGTGTTGAGGCTTTTGAGCATTACAAAGCTAATCGACAAGAAACACCAGAAGCTATTCGTTTAGCGGTTCCGTATATTGAAAAAATATTAGAGGCAATGAATATTCCTGCTATTGTAAAAGAAGGATATGAAGCTGATGATATAATTGGAACCCTTGCCAAAAAAGCCGAAAAAGTAGGTCTGCAAACCTATATGGTAACTCCTGATAAAGATTTTGCTCAATTAGTGTCTGATAACATTTTTATGTATCGCCCACCACGTATGGGGAATGGTTATGAAAAATGGGGTATTGAAGAAGTAAAAGCTAAGTTTGAAGTTGAAGACCCATTACAAGTAATTGACTTTTTAGGTATGATGGGAGATTCTGTTGATAATATCCCTGGACTACCTGGTGTAGGTGAAAAAACAGCTAAAAAATTCATCGCTGCTTATGGTTCTATGGAAGGATTGCTTGCCAACACCCATGAATTAAAAGGCAAAATGAAAGAAAAGATTGAAGCCAATGCGGAACTTGGTATGCTTTCAAAACAGCTAGCTACTATCATGTTAGACGTTCCTGTTGAATTAGAACTAGATAAGCTAATTTTTGAACAACCAAACATTGAAGCTACCAAAGAAATTTTCACCGATTTAGAGTTCCGTCGTTTAACAGAGAATTTCTTAAAAACATTTGCTTCTCCAGAAGAAGTTCAAGATAATACTTCTTCTGTTGAAAAACCAAAAGTCACCAAAGCTAGCACTTCAGGTCAATTCGATTTATTTGCTGCTCCAGGTAGCGGAAATACTTCAGAAGAAAATACTATCAACGGATTTAGAACCATTGATAACACCAATCATTTTTACCAGTTAGTCAACACACCTCTTTCAAGAAAACTTTTATTAGAAAAGTTGTTAGAACAAAACTCTGTGTGTTTTGATACCGAAACAACAGGTTTAAAAGCACTAGAGGTTGAATTAATTGGAATTGCTTTTTTATGGGAAGCTAACAAAGGATACTATGTTGCTTTTCCAGAAGACCAAGAAGAAACCACCACTATTTTAGAAGAGTTCCGTCCATTTTTTGAAGCGGAAACTATTGAAAAAATAGGTCACAATTTAAAATATGACATCAAAGTATTATCAAATTATAACATGCCTGTAAAAGGTAGATTATTTGACACCATGATTGCGCATTACCTTATCAATCCAGATATGCGTCATAACATGGATGTACTTTCTGAAACCTATTTAAACTACCAACCCGTTTCTATTACAGAGTTAATTGGTAAAAAAGGTAAAAATCAACTTTCTATGCGTGAAGTTAAATTACCAAAACAAACAGAGTATGCTGTAGAAGATGCCGATGTAACGTATCAATTAAAAGAGCATTTTTCTAAGGAATTAGAAAACGGAAACGTAACCAAACTGTTCAACGACGTTGAAACCCCGTTAGTTTCTGTATTATCTGCTATGGAAATTGAAGGAATTAACTTAGATACTGACTTTTTAAAGTCTTTATCTGTTGAGCTAACCAAGGATATCCTACAATTAGAACAAAACATTTACCAACAAGCAGGTGAAGAATTTAACATTGCTTCTCCAAAGCAATTAGGTCCTATCCTATTTGACAAATTAAAGTTGGTTGACAAACCTAAAAAAACAAAAACAGGACAATATTCTACTGCGGAAGATGTACTTTCTTACTTAGCCAAAGATCATCAAATAGTAGCTGATATTTTAGAATATCGTCAGTATAAAAAATTACAAAGCACTTATGTTGATGCGCTTCCTAATGAGATCAATCCAAAAACAGGAAGAGTACATACGGTGTATGCACAAGCAGTAGCTGCTACTGGACGTTTAAGTTCAAACAACCCGAACTTACAAAACATTCCTATCCGTACAAAACGCGGACAAGAAGTGCGTAAGGCTTTCATTCCAAGAAATGAAGATTATGTATTATTAGCGGCAGATTACAGTCAAATTGAATTACGAATCATCGCTGCTTTAAGCGAGGAAGAAACCATGATTAAAGCCTTTCAGCATGGAGAAGATATTCACGCTTCTACTGCTGCTAAAGTTTTTAATGTTCCTATTGACGAAGTAACTCGCGAACAACGTAGCAATGCTAAAACGGTTAACTTCGGAATTATTTATGGGGTATCTGCCTTTGGGTTGAGCAATCAAACCGATTTAACTCGTTCAGAAGCCAAAGAATTAATCGACACCTATTATGCTACCTATCCTAAACTAAGACGTTACATTGCAGAACAAGTAGATTTTGCTCGTGAACACGGATATGTAGAAACTGTTTTAGGACGTCGTCGTTACTTGAAAGACATCAATTCTCGTAATGCTATTGTTCGTGGTGCTGCAGAAAGGAATGCGGTAAATGCACCTATTCAAGGGTCGGCTGCCGATATCATTAAACTTGCCATGATTAACATTTATAAGCGATTTGAGCAAGAAAACTTTAAGTCGAAAATGTTACTACAAGTACATGATGAATTGGTTTTCGATGCACATAAAGATGAAGTTGAAATCATTAAACCTATCATTAAGCAAGAAATGGAAAATGCTTTTAAGATGAGTGTTCCGTTAGATGTTGAAATTGATACAGGAGCAAATTGGTTAGAGGCACATTAATATGTGCTTCTAAGCTTTTTTACAAGTGTCATTTTGAAGTATTAGATCTCTAGAGCGAGATTTCTCAGTCGCAAACTCCTTCGAAATGACATTTGTATTATTTAATCACAAAAGGTTCATTTTGTACTACCCAATTAGCCCTTAACTTAAGTTCTGTTCCGTAATAAATAATTTGCTCTGGTTGTTTACGTTCTAAGAAATTACCCGTATCCCACACACGGTTATTATTTTCATCAATAATAGCTCTTATAGCATATTCTTTGGGTTCTAACAGGGTAAACTCTATTTTTTTAGATTCTGAAAGATACACTGTTTCTTTCACCTCATCTTTTACCAATAATTGAATAATTACTGGGTATGGTGTTTCTTTTTTAACATCCAACACTATACCTCCATAATCATCTACTGCACGAGTTGTAAACTTGTAATTTAACGTATCGTTGGTAGTTTCGTAAACATCCGTAATTCCTTGTGGTAATCCTTTAAAAATGTAACCAAATTTAGGCTTCTTCTCAAATAAGACTGCTAGTTTGTTAATCGATTGTTTTTTCAATTCAAAAGCTACCTCAACAGTATCTTTATCTATTAAAGAAAACTTGGATTTATCAATAGAAACAATAGGATTATTCGTTTGAATAAACATTGTATCTTTTAAATGTAAAACACCTCCCACATTTGATGACACTGATAAAGAATCAATCTGTTTTTTTCTTAAAAAAACGGTAACCGTATCTTTAAAATTTAGGTTGTTTACAATAAAGTTTAACGAGTCTCTTTCAATCGGAGTATACCAATAGTTTAATGTATCCTTGTCTTTTTCTAACTGTGTAAATGATTTGAAATCTTGCGGAACTTCCGACAGTATTTCAATATTTATATCGTCTTGCTTCCCTTCAAATCCAAACTGAATTTTTCCTTTAGTTACTTCTTTCCCTCTTTTAAATTCATACGGTTGAATCTCTTTAAAAAAACGAATCGGGTTACTTATAACACTATCAGCTGGCAATGTAATTGTATCGGCTACAAAACCTATTTTATCATTTCTACTACTAAAAATGTAGTCGTTTGCTTGCTCCTTTAAGGCCAACATTAAGTATTTTCCTTCTCGTAAATTACTAAACTCAAAGTTTGTAGAATCTAACGTACTAGTTACGTAATTAGGTTTTTGTTTGTATATAATTGAGTCGTTATAAACGCTATCTAGCTTATACAACAACACACTTACTTCTTTTACTTCCTTTTTATCAAAAGCATCAGCGACAGAACCCTTTATTGTTAACGAATCAATATAACTCCCTGTAGAAAACACGTACTTGAAACTCTCTAATTTATTGTTTTCATTGTTGTCTTGAACCGCATTTCCGAAGTTAAATGTATACGTTGTATTCGGTTGTAGGGTGTCTAATATTTTTATATTGATATACTTACTTGGAGTTCCTTGCGGAGTAATTAGTGGTGGGTTTTTCATTGGAGGTGAAACCACTAATTGCTTTTGTAAATCTTTTAAAACAATATACTCATTGAAATAAATACGAATATTGTCTTCCTTAAAATGAATAGTTTCGTATGGTGGATTTGCTGTAACCATAATAGGTGCTGTTTCATCTTTTGGGCCTCCTTCTGGTCTTCCTTTACGTGCACAACTAACGATGATAAAAGCAAAAAGTGTTATTAAAATAAGATGTTTATTTTTCACAAATTGATGGTTTTAAATCCAATTTCAAAAGTAGTAAATTAAGATGGAAAGTTACTATCCTTTTTGAGTATACGCCATAGTAGCAACACTAATGGTTATATTTTTAGTTTTTAACAATTCGTTTGCACAAGCTTCTATCGTTGCTCCAGTTGTAATCACATCATCAATTAATAAAACATGTTTGTTTTCAAAAATTGTGGTGTTTGCTAATTTGAATTTTGTGTTACTATCAGAAAAACGTTCAAATCGCTGTTTTAATGTTTGCGTTTTAGTTGTTGAAGACCTAATAAGTACATTTGGTTTATATTCAACATCGAGTATCTTACTTAATGCTTCTCCAAATAATGTTACTTGATTATAACCTCTTTTTCTTTGTTTTTTGGGATGTAATGGAACGGGAACAATATAATCTATACCTTCAAAAACATTCATATCTACTAAATTACTTCCAAACCACTCACCAATAAAAACTCCTATTTCTGGTTGGTTTTTATATTTTAATTGATGAATAAGTTTTTGGGTAATTCCTTCTTTTTGATAATACAAGAAAGAACGTACTTCTTCTACAGGAACTCTACCATAAAAAGTTGACATTAATGTAACATTTATATGCTCATTATCGTCTATAATTGGAAGATCATTTTTACAAAATGTACATAGAAATTTTTCATTTTGAAGTAACGCTATTTCACAATTTATACATAAATTGGGATAGAATACATAAAATATATCTTTTAAAAATTGCATCTTTACAAGCCTCTTTTTAACAGAAAGATACAAAAAGTAACAGAAAACGATATTTTGAGCACTAAATTTAATTTTTTTAAAGAAGCAGTAAAAAACTACAAAACATCAGGTACAATTATTCCTAGCTCAAGGTATTTGGCTAATAAAATGCTAAAAGAAATTGATTTTACTACGGCGGAAGTAATTGTAGAATTAGGACCTGGTAATGGAGCGATAACACACCATATTTTAAACAAAATTAAGTCTAATACTGTATTAATTTGCTTCGAAATTAATGATGCTTTTTACCGAGAATTACAAAAGATAAAACATCCACAGTTAATTGTTCTAAAAGCATCTGCTGAAAAAATTAAATCAGAACTTGAAAAGTTAGGTTACACTAAAGCAGATTACATTGTTTCTAGTTTGCCTTTAACCATTATTCCTAAAGAAATTTCTCATGCTATTTTAGTAAAGAACTATAATTTTCTTGCTACCAACGGAGCTTTTATTCAATACCAATACAGTTTAACTTACTACAAGAAATTAAAAGATGTTTTTGGTAACGATATTGACCTTAGTTTTGAACCTTTAAATTTTCCACCTGCATTTATTTACAAATGTGTTAAAAAATAAATAGTATATTAGCACAAAACACAAATATGCATCATCCACGCTAAAAATGATGATCCCTTCAAAAATAAAAAATAATGGCTTTACAGCCTTTTTGATTCTATTAGTGGTTATTATAGGAGTTCTTTCCTATCAAAACGCTAAAGATTATTCCGAATTAAAAGCCGTTTTCGAATTAGACAAAGAAGAATTAGAGCAAGAACTTACCTCCATAATTAAAGATTATAAGCAAGCTAGTTTTAAGAAAAACGAATACTCTTTAAGATTAAAAGATGAGCTAGAAAAAGTTGTTCAACTAAGAGATTCTGTTAAAAACTTAAAAGAAGCCGATTACCGATTTATACGATACTATAGAAAAAGAACAAAAATTCTCATCGAAGAAAATCATAAGCTTTTTGAAAAAATAAACTACCTAAGTAGTATAAACGATGAGTTACTTTCAAAGAACGATAGTGTTAACCAAGCACTACTCTTCAAAGAACATCAAAACACAAAGCTATTTAGTATAAATAACCAATTAAACAAAGAACGTAAAGTTTTAAAAGAAAAAGTTGCCATTGCTGAAGTTATTGAAATATCAACAATTAAAGCTGAAGCTCTTAAAAAAAGAAAAAACGGAAAATACACTTCTACAACAAGATCAGAAAAAGTAAATGCTTTTAAAATAGAGTTCGATTTATTAGAAAATAAAGTAGCATCACCGGGACCTAAGGAAGTACACATTCAAATTACTGACAACAACAACAATGTTGTGGCGCCCATAAAAGATGATTGCGCACACAACAATAAAAAGACACCATGTAGTGATGTTTTAATCGCTGATTACAACAACAGACAACTATCTATGGTTTCATTTGTAAATATAAATAACAAAATCAATGCAGGTGTATACCATATTAATACTTTTGTAAATGGCATTAACGTTGGTAATAATTCATTAGCTTTAAAATAAAAAACAAACCCCACAATAGATAGAAAAACACATATTATAAATTCAATTCCCCTAAAATCATGAACAATCAAAAAAAGAAGAATGTACTAATTGTCGTACTCGTACTTCTAACAGTTTTCCTAATTTTTTATGCTCAGCAAAAAACAAGCGAAAACAAAACACTCAACAACATTTTCTTAGAAGAAAAAGCCGATTTACAGCAAGATCTTGACGAAATGATTAAAGATTATACAGATGTTGTTGTTGGCAAAAAACGTTTAGCTGATAGATTAGAGATAGAGCTAACAAAAATGAAGAGTTTAAGAGACTCTATAAAAGATTTAAAGTCTGACAACTTCAATTTAATCAGAAAATATCGAAGAAGAATTGCAACTCTAGAGCGTGAAAACAAAAAGTTATTTATTCAAATAGACTCTTTAAATAGTGCTAACGAAGCCTTAACTCAAGAAAATGTTATTGCTAATGAAATTTTACAACAAAAAGACAGCGTAAATGAAAATTTAGTAGAAAAAAATAAAGAGCTAGAAGCTAAAGTAGCTATTGGTGGTATTATAAAAACAAGTCCGGTTAAAGCTGTTGCGATGAAAGAACGTAGTAGTGGAAAACTTACCTCAACTTCTAGATCAAATAGAACTGATGCATTTCGAATAAATTTTGATTTATTAGAAAACCCTATTACTTCTGCTGGTGAAAAAAGAGTTTACATTCAAATTACTGATGAAAACAAGAATGTAATTGCCCCTAAAGGTAAATTCAGTTTAAAAACTGGTACTCAAGTTCAATATACCGATTCGCTTGAAGTAAATTACGACAACAACCGCTTAAGCTTAGTTTCTTTAGTATTGGTTAATCGTGACGACATTAAAAAAGGAACCTACGTTATAAGCGCATTTGTTGACGGGGTGTATTCTGGAAACACTAAAATTAAGCTTAAATAAAACAATAGTTACATACAATATTTCAACAAAAGTGAAGAGTTAACTAAATTCTTCACTTTTTTCTTTTTCAATACCCTAAGTTCAAATC
Organism: Tenacibaculum aestuarii; assembly: GCF_964510395.1. Lineage (NCBI taxonomy): Bacteria > Pseudomonadati > Bacteroidota > Flavobacteriia > Flavobacteriales > Flavobacteriaceae > Tenacibaculum > Tenacibaculum aestuarii. The sequence goes on along the minus strand of NZ_CAZEFY010000001.1, from coordinate 118,041 downwards.
CTTATTTTATTTTTGCAATATGGCAAAACAAGAAGATCAATTTAAAAAAGTTTTATCGCACGCTAAAGAATACGGTTATGTATTCCAATCATCTGAAATTTATGACGGATTAAGTGCGGTATATGATTATGCTCAAAACGGAGTAGAATTAAAGAAAAATATTCGCGATTATTGGTGGAAAGCAATGGTGCAAATGCACGAAAACATTGTAGGTATTGATGCTTCAATACTAATGCACCCTACCACTTGGAAAGCTTCTGGGCACGTTGATGCTTTTAACGATCCATTAATTGACAATAAAGATTCTAAAAAAAGATATAGAGCAGATGTTTTAGTAGAAGATTACTGTGCTAAAATTGAAGCTAAAATTGATAAAGAGGTAGCAAAAGCTGCGAAACGTTTTGGCGATGCCTTTAATAAAGAAGAATTTGTATCAACGAACGCAAGAGTTTTAGGGTATCAAGAAAAAATCAATACTATTTTAAGCAGGTTAGCTAAATCCTTAGAAAATGAAGATTTAGCAGATGTTAAAGCCTTAATTGAAGAGTTAGAAATTGCTGATCCGTTAACTGGTTCTAAAAACTGGACAGAAGTAAAGCAATTCAACTTAATGTTTGGTACCCAATTAGGTGCTTCTGCAGATAGTGCTATGCAAGTATATTTACGTCCTGAAACTGCACAAGGAATTTTTGTAAACTTCCTAAACGTACAAAAAACAGGTCGTATGAAAATTCCTTTCGGAATTGCACAAACAGGTAAAGCTTTTCGTAACGAAATAGTTGCTCGTCAGTTTATCTTTAGAATGCGTGAATTTGAGCAAATGGAAATGCAATTTTTTGTAAAACCAGGAACTCAAAAAGAATGGTATAAAAAATGGAAAGAATCGCGTTTAAAATGGCACCTATCATTAGGAATGGGAGCTAACAATTATCGTTTTCATGACCATGAAAAATTAGCACACTATGCTGATGCTGCTGCTGACATTGAGTTTAAGTTTCCTTTTGGATTTAAAGAATTAGAAGGAATTCACTCACGTACCGACTTCGATTTAAAGGCACATGAAGAGTTTTCTGGAAAGAAATTACAATATTTTGATCCTGAAGAAAACAAAAACTATGTACCATACGTAGTAGAAACTTCTATCGGTTTAGACAGAATGTTCTTAGCTGTTTTCTCTAACTCTTTACAAGAGGAAGAATTAGAAAACGGTACTACTAGAACAGTATTAAAATTACCTGCTGTTTTAGCTCCAACAAAAGCAGCTATTTTACCATTAGTTAAAAAAGATGGGTTGCCAGAAATAGCTCGTAAAATTGTAGATGATTTAAAATGGGATTTCAATGTTTCTTACGATGATAAAGACGCTGTGGGTAGAAGATATCGTCGTCAAGATGCTGCAGGAACTCCTTTCTGTATTACTGTTGATCATGATACTTTAGAAGACAATACCGTTACCATTCGTCACAGAGACACCATGGAGCAAAAACGTGTTAAAATAGAAGAATTAAGCAACATTATTAATCAAGAGGTAAATGTACGTTCTTGGTTACAAAAAATGGAAGCATAGTCTTTTAAAACCGTAAAACAAGCAAAAATCCTAAGCCTAACCGTTTAGGATTTTTATTTTTGTATTAGAAAACTATTTCAAAAGAACAGATGAAGACATTACTTAAAATATTATTTGTAATTTTTTTACTATGGATGATTGTAGGAGCTTACCTTTTAAACACTAACCACCCCAAAGGTCAAGTTGTAATGGGATTAGGTGTTTTATACATGTCATTTGTATTGATGCCTATATTTATATACCATAGATATAAAGATGGTAAGTATAAAAAATATATTATCAATTCTGATAAGAACAAAAAAAAAGCTGAGAATTAATTCTCAGCTTTTTTTTTCTAAATTCTGTTTATTGTAACAAAGGCGAGTAGTTTGTTGGGTAATCTACTGCTTTTGCTAAACCATCTTTGGCATCTTCAAAATTAGAACCATATGTTTTATCAATCGCTAATAACATTTGGTTAGCCATTAACGCATATCCTCTAGCTGTTAAATGAATTCCATCTAAACTCACTAAACCTCCAGTTGCTAAACTCGTATTTAAGTTGTAGTCTCCAAACTCTAAACCTGTAGTAGAAGCTTTTTCTAAAAGAGCTTTTAAGTCAACAAAAGCCAATCCTTTAGCTTCCGCCATTGCTTTTATTGTTGTATTGTATCCATCTGTAGCTGTTTTAATTTCTGCTTGTTCTTCTGGAATTAACACCCATTTATCTTCAAGAGGCAGAGAAATACCTTCTACAGAAAACATTCCCGCTAACTGTTGTGGTAAACCTTGAGACATTAAAAAACCAACTGAATCAGTATTAACCTCTCCTATTATAGCACTACTTGGTAGCACTAATAAATCTGCTTCTGTTGCTTGTCTTGCTTGACCATAATAAGTCCCTAATAAACCTGCCACTTTTTGTAATGTAGTTGCATCTGTAGGCAAACCGAAACTTGCCACAAAAGGAGGGAAAGTAGGACTTGCTAATAATGTTCCGACAATTTGAGCCGTTTTATCTTCTAATGACTCATCTTTAATCACAACAGCACTCGCAGCGTCTGTAGCAAAAACTATTGATCTTTCTGGAACACCTATAGCTTCAAAAACTCCATTAATAGCTCCAAAAACGTTATTTAACACTGGTATCTGGGCTGCAAACTCTTCATTTGAAGGATCTAATGGAGCGTAAGGCACAGTTGTAAAATGTGGTAATGTTGTAATGTAAGGTAAATTTGCCACTACACCTTTAGCATCCGAAGTTGGTGCTAAAGTATTAATAATAGCTCCAAATACTTGTTCAAAAAGTGCTTGCTCTGTGATCTCTCCAGCTGCACCACCAGCAACAGCATAATCTAACACGTCATTCCCTCCTATTTCAGATAAAGTGAAAAAAGTTGGTTGTTTAGATGCTATTTCAGCTAATAAGGTAGATTGAGCTGGACTCATTCTAACAAAATAAGGATTAGCTGTAGCTGGTTCTACCTGTAAGCCAGCAGGACTACCGTAACCTGGAGCTAAAAAATGAAAACTTTTCACTCCTGGAATCCCATAATTACTAAAACTTGCTGCATTTGTTGCTGGATACCCCACTATAGTTGTAGGTGTTTTATCAAGTCCTGTTGGTAACCCTGTTGAAGTATCAAAATAATATCTTGGGTCTAAAACAACCTCTCCTGTTACTGGATGAATCATTCCCCCAATATTATCTTCCATTAAAGGTTGATTAAAATCTCCACCTCCTACCATAGCAAATTTACTTGCTAAAATATTTGGAAAAGAATTTTGTTGTCCAATCTTGAACAAAGCTCCATCAGTATACCCTGCTGTAAAAGAACCTCCTACTGCTATATAATTTGAAAAGTCTACACTTCCTGCACTTAAAGCAATATTGTTTTCTACTTCAGTTTCTTCTTTAATTTCTGGTAAGGTATTATCTACATCACAGGCAGCAAAACCTAAAAATAACGCAGATAAAAAAGTATATTTTATTGTGTTTTTCATTGTTTCTTTTTTTAGTTGTTGATAGTCCATGAAATGTAGTATTGAGAACCAACAGCTCCTACTCCTGGAGCACTTAAGTATTCTTTTCCTGTTAAGTTAGAACCTCCTACTTTGAAGATTGACTTAATTGAAGGGATAGAGTAGTTAACTTGAGCATCAAGAACCGTTCTGTCTTCAATTGTTCCTTCTAAGAAAGATGACTCCCAATAGAATTCATCTTGCCAACGTAAGTTAACATTGAATCCGAAGTTTTCAAATAAACTTGTGTGTCCGAATTGTAATTTAACTTTATGTTCTGGTGTATTGAACCCTGCTTCAAAATCTGGATCTGATGCTTGGTCAAAATCTAGCTTAGACCATGTATAGTTTAATCCAAGATCAAATCCGTTAAGAACTTTTGTACTCAACCCTAATCCTAAACCGTAAGAACTAATATCTGCAGTAGAGTTTGTTCTAAAACCTACACCTGCATAATCTCCATTTTGTAAAGCTAGCAAAGCTAATTCTCCTTGAGTTACATTTGGAATACCACTTGGTTCTGAGCTTCCTACTTTTCCATAAAAAGGAACCGCAATATTTTTAATAGAAATAAAATCTTTATAATCGTTATAGTAAGCACTTAAATCAATTCCTAATTTGTTTTCTCCTGTTGAGATTGCTCCACGATAACCTACTTCGAAAGAAGTTACTTTTTCAGGTTTTACTAAATCAAAATCTGACTTTTCATACGTTTGTTCATCAATTGATTTTGCAGAAAAAGCATTTTCATAAGCATCTCTACCTGTATATGTTGTTGTAGGTGAGCCTAAAATTGCAGCCCCCATTGGACTTAAATCTATTGGTGCAGAAGTAAATCTATCTAAGTTATCTTCAGCTGTACCTATTAAAGTTCCTCCTCCAGTATCTAAACCAATGTATTGATCTTGCGTTGTTGGATTACGGAAACCTGTTTGAAAAGAAGCTCTGAAGTTATGGTTTTTCATTTCACCTGCGGCATACGCTAACGATAAACGAGGTGAAACATTTCCATCAAAATTCATTGCTTTATCATAACGTGCAGATGCAGTTAACTTTAAGCGATCATCCATCATTTTCTTCTGAATTTGTGTATACACACCAAACTCATCATAATCGATTGGCCCACTATTATCGGTATAAATTGTTCCATACGAATTTAAACTATATTGTCTGTATGATCCACCTACTTGTACCTCAGCCCAATCAATATAATCACGTAAGTTTAAGTTACCATCTGCATGATACAACTGTGTATTATCTTTAAATTTAGACCCTGTTCTTAAATCTGGATCACTAGTAACTTTATCAAAAGCTGCTTTAAACTCAGGTGTTCCTGGTATATAACGCCCTGTATCTGCTGCTTCTCTTGCTGCTTGATGCATTTGTTTTTCAGATAATCCTTGTGGGTTACCAGCTAACATAATACCAGCATACGTTTGAATATAATCTCCAAACCAATCTTTATCAGATTTCCATTGTCTGTTTAAGTTGATAGCTGTAAAACGCGTATCGTAAGAATCACCTGCATCTTCACCTGTGTAATATCCTCTTATAAAGAAGTTTTTACCTCTAACCTCTAACTTATGTTGCTCCATAAAGAAGTTAGCAATGTTATATCTGTTTTGTCCTTGATAAATAGTATTTCCTCTACCGAATTTAGAATTCCAAATAATCTCAATACGGTCATTTCCTAAAGGACGGAAGTGTAATGCTCCTCCGAACTTCATACTTTTTGCTTCATTACTCATTAAATCAACTTCATTATATCCTGTTCTCGTAACTCTTACATCTGGAATAATTCCTAAACCTGAAGCTGTTCTTATGTTTGTTCCTACTTCATCTCCGTAAACGTTTACCCCATCATAATCAATCGCTGAATCTGCATCTCCTTCTCTTCTAAAACCTGCTTTGTATGTACCACCAACTCCTGATGTGTTTCTATAATCTGTTGCATGCCACTCTTCTCCTTTTAAGTAAGAAATAGTTGCTTTAGCTGCGAAATAGTCGTTAAATGTATGAGCCATACGCATACTAACATCGTAAAACTTATTATCTCCTGCTGCTTCTTGACTAGTTAAACCGCTTTTAACTACTGCACTAATTCCTTGCTCGTTAAAAGGGTTTTTACTACGCATTAACATAATACCATTAAATGCATTTGCCCCATATAATGCAGAAGCTGCTCCTGGTAAAATCTCTACACTCTTCACATCTAATTCAGACAATCCTAATAAGTTTCCTAATGAAAAGTTTAATGCAGGAGAAGAGTTATCCATACCGTCTACTAACTGAACAAAACGCTCATTTGCAAATGCAGCAAAACCACGAGTATTAACAGACTTAAATGTTAAACTACTTGTATTAATATCAACTCCTTTTAAGTTTTCTAAACCATCATAAAACGAAGGAGCAGAAGTGTTTTTAATTTCTCTAATATCAAAACGTTCAATTGTTACAGGTGATTCCATAACACGTTCTGGGGTTCTAGAAGCTGAGATAACAACTTCATCTAACGAAGTAGCATTTTCGGTTAAGTTAACCTCAACAACTTGGTTGTTTTTAGTTATCTCAACTGTTTGTGTTTGATACCCTAGAGAAGAGATTTCAATTGTAAACGGCGGGGTATCTGTTACCGTCATTGTAAACTTTCCGTCAAAATCAGTAGAAGTACCTACTGCTTTTCTTGAAACCTTAATGTTTGCTCCTGGAATAGGTTCACCTAAAGAGACATCTTTAACCGTACCCGTAATTGTAGTTTGAGCAACCATTATTGCTGTGCCGAATAGCACAAATGCAACAAGTAATAGTTTTTTCATCATAATGTAAAATAATTTGTTAACTGCTTTGCAAAATACAATTTTTTTTCATTTACGAAATATACCGTGTTCTTTTTTACTATTTTATTAATTTATTAGATGTTTTTTTTACTAAATCTGAATTTTAGATTTTATTCTTGAAATATTATTTATCCTCTTATACAAATTGTATTTTTGCTTAAATTTATTTGTAACCTTGGAAATTACACATTCTATTTTTGACTTCACTCCTACTCAAAAAACAATAGTTACCATTGGTACTTTTGATGGTGTGCACATTGGGCATCAAAAAATTATTGAAAAGCTAGTGCATGAAGCAAAATCTAGCAAAAAAAAATCGGTACTACTTACTTTTTTTCCACACCCTAGAATGGTGTTACAAAAAGACGTTTCTATCAAATTGATTAATACAATTGAGGAACGCGCACAACATCTTGAAAAATTGGGTTTAGATTATTTAATCATTCATCCGTTTAGTAAAGAGTTTTCAAGACTTACTGCTCTAGACTTTGTTCGAGATGTTCTAGTGAATCGACTAAACATTTCTAAATTAATTATTGGCTACGATCATCACTTCGGAAAAAATAGAGAAGGAAACATTGAACAGCTAACTGAATATTCTCATTTATACGATTTTACAGTTGAAGAAATTCCTGCTCAAGATATTGATGAAGTTTCGGTAAGCTCTACCAAAATTAGAAAAGCACTTGCCAACGGTCAGTTAAAAACCGCTAACAACTATTTAGGATATAACTTTTCTCTCACAGGAAAAGTTGTAAATGGTAAACAATTAGGCGGAAAAATAGGATTTCCAACTGCTAATATTGATGTTTCTGAAGAGTACAAGTTGATTCCTAAAACTGGTGTTTATGTTGTAAAATCAACTATAGACAACGATACTGTTTATGGAATGATGAATATTGGCAACCGCCCTACTGTTGATGGCGAGCACCAAACCATTGAAGTCCACTTTTTCGATTTCAATCAAAACCTATATGATAAAGAGTTAACCATTGAACTGTTATACTTTTTAAGAGATGAACAAAAGTTCGATTCTGTTCCCGATTTAATATCACAACTTAAAAAAGACAAAGAAACTTCTTTAAACTACCTCAAAACAATTAGCCTATAGCATTGTTTAAGTCTGTTGCTTCTTTTATCTTTGCTTTTCTTAAAAATTAAAAAGATGTTACAGGTTCAGTTTATTAGAGAAAACAAACAAACTGTTTTAGACGGATTAGCAAAGCGTAATTTTGCTGATGCCGAAGCAATTATTGAAGAAGTATTAACTACTGATGAAACACGTAGAGCTACACAAGTTTCATTAGACAATATATTGGCTGAATCTAACAAAATATCCAAGGAAATTGGTGGTCTTTTTAAATCTGGTAAAGTTGAAGAAGCGAATCAACTGAAAACAAAAACAGGTGAATTAAAAGAGGAATCTAAACAATTAACCGAAGAGTTAAACGCTGCTGCTGATAAATTAAACGAGTTATTGTATCAAATCCCTAACATTCCGCATGCTTCTGTAAAAGCAGGAAAGAATGAAGAAGATAATGAAGAAGTTTTTAAAGAAGGAATTATTCCTGATTTAGGAGAAAACGCATTACCTCACTGGGAATTAGCTAAGAAATACGATATCATCGATTTTGAATTAGGTGTAAAAATTACAGGTGCTGGTTTTCCTGTATATAAAGGAAAAGGAGCTCGTTTACAACGTGCTTTAATCAACTATTTCTTAGATAAGAATACAGCGGCTGGTTATAATGAAGTACAAGTTCCTCATTTGGTAAATGAAGCTTCTGGTTTTGGTACGGGACAGTTACCTGACAAAGAAGGACAAATGTATCATGTAACAGGTGATAACTTATACTTAATTCCAACAGCTGAAGTTCCAGTAACCAATATGTTTAGAGATGAAATAGTACAAGAAAGTGATTTACCAATTACTGTAACTGGTTACACTCCTTGTTTTCGTCGTGAAGCGGGAAGCTACGGAGCACATGTTCGTGGTTTAAATCGTTTACATCAATTTGATAAAGTTGAGATTGTTCGTGTTGAGCATCCTGATAATTCATACAATGCCTTAAACGGAATGGTAGAACATATCAAGGAAATTTTACGTGAATTAAAATTACCGTATCGTATTTTACGTTTATGTGGTGGTGATACAGGATTTACTTCTGCCTTAACTTTTGATTTTGAACTATACTCAACTGCTCAAGAACGTTGGTTAGAAATTAGTTCTGCTTCAAACTTTGAAACTTTTCAAGCAAATCGCTTAAAATTACGTTTCAAAAATAAAGAAGGAAAGAGTCAATTAGTACACACTTTAAATGGAAGCTCTTTAGCATTACCTCGTGTGTTGGCTGGTATTTTAGAGAATTACCAAACTGAAAACGGAATTAAAATTCCTGAAGTATTAGTTCCTTACTGTGGTTTTGATGTGATTGATTAATCAATCTTCACTATAAAAATGAAAAAATCCCAAGCCTCAATTACGACGCTTGGGATTTTTAATTAATCAATCCCCATTGAAAAAAAATATGTTTAGTTGGCAACTACCGCTACCATTAATCTCTTGTATTTGTTCATTTCAAGCAATGCTTCAAAATATTGAGTTATTTGACCTTTTCTCATAAACTCATTTGCATTCTGCTTTGCTATCTCGTATTGTGTAGTAAAGTTTTTCATAATTAACATTGTTTAGTTGTTTTACTAATAAGACAAAGTTCGTGCCAAAATGTTACAGTACTTTTCAAAAAAGCACCCCTTTTAATAGTATTTTAACAATTATGTTCAGTATTTTTGATAAATGAAAAGAGTCGTTATTCTATTTAATTTACTGGTATTTAGTTTGTTTTGTCATGCGCAACAAAACGAATTTATCATTGCTGAAAATTATTTTAGAAATAATGAATATGAAAAAGCAATTCAGTTATATAAAGAGTTATACAACCAAAGCCCTTACAACACTACTTATTTAGAAAGATTAATTACTTGCTATCAAGAAACCGAACAATTTACAGTAGCTGAAGAGCTTCTTTTTCAAAAGTTAAAAGAAAAACCAAATTTAGCTTACTTGCATGTTGTTCTAGGTCACAACTTCGAACGTCAAGAAAAAATAGATACTGCAAACAAACACTATCAATTAGCAATAGAATCCATTAATAATAAAGCTAATTACGGAGCATTAATTGCTGGTATGTTTAAAAATTACAGCAAACTAGATTTAGCTATTGAAACCTTTCAAAAGATAATGGATATAAATCCGAAAGCTAATTATGGGTTTCAAATGGCTCAAATTTATGGTGAGAAAGGTGATTTTAAACAAATGTTCGAATCATACATCGATTTGGTTGATAAAAACGAAGGCTACCTCAACAATGTTAAACGTTATGCTGGCAAATACTTAACCGATGATAGTGAAGATGAAAATAATATTTTATTCAAAAAAGCTTTATTAAAAAGATCTATAAGTAATCCAAAAGACATTTGGAATGATCTACTTTCTTGGTTGTTTATTAGGCAAAAAGAATACAGCAAAGCACTTATTCAAAGCAAAGCATTATTTGCCAGAGATCCTGATAATTTAAATAGAATTAATGAACTAGGTAAAATAGCTTTGGAAAATGAAGACTACGAAACTGCTAAAGAATGTTTTGATCTTATTATAGAAAACACCAATTATCCAAGAGATAAGTTTGAAGCCATAAACAACAATCTGAGAATAGCTATAGACACCAAACAACCAGACATTGACCAACGTTTTGATGCTATTTTTAAAGAATATGGTATAAATTCAAACACATTGTTCACTCAAATAGCTTATGCTGATTATTTAACCTTTACCAAAAACACCCCTGAAGAAGCTGAAGTTATTTTACACAAATCTTTAGATTTTTCTAACTCAAGATTTATAAAAGCTTCTATAAAATTAAAATTAGGAGATGTTTTAGTGTACATGGGTAAATTCAATAAAGCTCTCATTTATTATTCGCAGGTACAAACCTCATTTAAAAATCATAATATAGGTCAAGAAGCTCGTTTTAAAGTTGCCCAAGCATCTTACTTTAAAAATGATTTTAAATGGGCTAAAGCACAACTAAAAGTTTTAAAAGGATCAGCCTCTCAACTTATTGCCAACGATGCTGCAAACTTGTTTTTAACTATTTCAGATAACGAACCTAAAGACAGCATTTCTTCTGGATTAAAAGAATACGCCAAAGCCGATTTGTTAGCTTTTCAGAATAAAAACGACCAAGCTATTGCTGTTTTAGGTGAAATTATTACAACTTATAAAGGACAAGCTATTGAAGACGAAGCCTTGTTTAAACAAGCCCAATTATTTATTAAAAAGAAGCAATATGATGAAGCTATTTTAAACTACGCTAAAATCATAGTCTTAGATAAAAACGGAATTTATGTTGATGATGTTTATTACTACATGGCAGAATTATACAACAACGAATTAAATAACCCTGAAAAGGCAAAAGAATACTATCAAAAGATTATTTTTGACCACCCTTCGAGTATCTATTTAGTAGAAGCTCGTAAAAAGTTTAGAAAACTAAGAGGAGACGATATTAATTAATGTAAGTATTTTGCTGTTTATCAATTAAACACACCTAATCACAACCTTATTTAACACATTAATTTATCTACTCATTATAAATTATTAAAAAGATGTACATATACAACGTAACCGTAAATATAGACGAAAGTATCCACGCTGAATGGTTAACTTGGATAGAAAGCCATATTCCTGAAGTGTTAGCAACAGGGCATTTTATCAGCGCAAAAATGACGCAAGTCCTAGTAGAAGAAGAAATGGGAGGAATTACCTATTCTATTCAATATACAGCAAGAACTCGTGAAGATTTGGATAACTACTACAAGTATAGTGCAGATAAATTACGTAATGACGGATTAATAAAATTTGCAGATAAAATGTTAGCATTCCGTACAGAACTTAAAGTAGTGAATGAGTTTTATCCTACAGTGAACAGCAACTAAACATGCAAGAAAAAATCTATCAAAAGAAAAAACTACTTATAATCGTAGGAATACTCATAGCAACTTTAGGTGGAGTTATGGGGTATTACACTTATGACAACAACCCTTGGGAAACCATTAGTGGAGTAATTAGCGGGATAGGTTTTGGACCAACATTTATAGCCTTAACAATAAAACCACCAACCAAATAGATACAATAAGAAATGACCGTAAGAGCTAAAAAACATTTAGGACAGCATTTTTTAAACGATGAAAACATTGCAAAAAAAATAGCTGATACTTTAACCGAAAACGGATACGATAATGTATTAGAAATTGGTCCTGGAATGGGGGTTTTAACAAAGTATTTGTTAGAAAAAAAACCTAAGGTTACCGTAATGGAACTTGATTCAGAATCGGTGGTTTACTTACAAGACACATTTCCTGTTGAACATATTAAGTTAGACACTTCAAAAGAAAAATTTAATATCATTGAAGGTGATTTCTTAAAAAAGGACTTTACAGAAATATTCAACAAACAACAAGTAGCTATTATAGGAAACTTTCCATACAATATTTCATCGCAAATTGTTTTTAAAGCAATTGAAAACAGAGACTATGTTCCTGAATTCTCTGGAATGTTTCAAAAAGAGGTAGCTGAACGAATTGCTGAAAAAGAAGGAAGCAAAACCTACGGAATATTATCCGTATTAACGCAGGCTTTTTACGATGCTGAGTATTTATTTACGGTTCCTCCGTCAGTATTCAACCCACCGCCAAAAGTAGATTCTGGAGTTATTCGTCTTATCAGAAAAGAAAATTATACACTTCCTGTTGATGAAAAATTATTCTTTAGAGTCGTAAAAACTGCTTTCAATCAACGAAGAAAAATGCTTCGTTCAAGCTTAAAATCTTTCAATCTTTCGGATACCTTAAAAGAAGACCCTATATTTGCGATGCGTCCCGAACAATTATCGGTACAAAAATTCATAGAATTGACACAAAAAATAGCGCAAGACAACAGTTAAACGCTTATTTTTAAGTTAGTTTTAGAACATTCAACTCTCTATTATCGGCTAAAATCGTAAACGATGGCATTAGACATTACGAAAGACTTACTAGAGCGCGTAGAAGAGCTTATACAAAATCAGAAAGATAAATCGCTTTCTAAATTCTTCTCAGAATTCCACCACGCGGATATTGCTGAAGTATTAGATGAGTTGTCTTTTGATGATGCTGTATATATCATTCGACTACTTGATAGTGAAACTACCTCAGAGGTATTAATGGATGTTGACGAAGAGGTACGTGAAAACATTCTAGAACAACTTTCTGCCAAAGAGATTGCCGAAGAAATAGATGAATTAGATACCGATGATGCTGCCGATGTTATCGCTGAACTTCCAGAAGAGCGTAAACAAGAAGTAATTCAACAAATTGAAGACCGTGAACACGCTAAAGAGATTGTTGAATTATTACGTTACGATGAAGATTCTGCTGGGGGATTAATGGCAAAAGAGCTTGTAAAAGTTAATGAAAACTGGAATGTACTTACCTGTGTAAAAAAAATGCGCTTACAAGCAGAAGAGGTTACCAGAGTGCATTCTATTTACGTAGTAGATGATGAAGGAAAGTTAAAAGGACGTTTGTCTTTAAAAGACCTTTTAATGGCGTCTACTCGTGCAAAAATATCAGACGTTTATATTCCGAAAGTAGACTTTGTTCATGTTCATGATAAAGCTGAAGAAGTCGCTAATATTATGAGTAAATATGACCTTGAAGCTATCCCTGTTGTTGATGAATTAGGTGTTTTAGTTGGAAGAATTACCATTGATGATATTGTTGATGTAATTAAAGAAGAGGCTGAAAAAGATTACCAATTAGCTGCCGGTATTACCCAAGATGTAGATTCTGAGGATAGTATTTTTGCCTTAACCAAAGCACGTTTACCTTGGTTATTCTTAGGAATGGTTGGTGGGCTGAGTGCTGCTAGCATTATGGGAGTTTTTCAAGATGCTATGGAAAAAAGTCCTATTCTCTTTTTATTTACACCACTAATTGCGGCGATGGCGGGTAATGTAGGAGTACAATCCTCAGCAATTATTGTACAAGGTTTAGCTAACGATGGAATTAAAGGTTCTATCTGGAATCGTTTATTAAAAGAAGTTTCTTTAGCAATGCTTAACGGTATAATCTTAGCTGTTTTACTATTTTCTTTTGTCTGGATAACTAAAGGAGATTTTCAAGTAGCTTTAGCTATTGCTTCTTCTCTGTTTTCAGTTATTATTGTAGCTGGTTTGGTTGGCACCTCTATTCCGTTAATTTTAGATAAGTATGGAATAGATCCCGCTATTGCAACAGGACCTTTTATTACGACTTGTAATGATATTTTTGGAATTCTAATTTACTTTTCAATCGCCAAAATGATTATTGGCTTTTAATCGTAGGGCGATAACTTAGGATTAAATTCCTCGAAGCTTGCCGTTATTTAATCTATCGATTCTACTTTTTCAATTAGATTGTCTATTTTTCCGTTAGGAATAAAACCTTTCAACATTAGCACTGCTCCGAAAACGATGAGTAATATTCCCATTCCGCGTTTTATACGGTAAATAACTAAAGGAGTTAATCTGCTTTTTAACTGTTTTGCTAAAAGTATCTTTCCTAAATCGGCAATCATATACCCTGCTATTACAGTACCAAAATACCATACTAAATACTTCGGATTCATATCGTAAGTAGGACCAATTACCACAATCAATCCTAACCAAAACGCTAACACTCCAATATTAATAAAGTTTAAAAAGAATCCTTTAAGCAGCAGTTTTAGGTAGTTGTTGCTTTCTGGTAAAGCAACATCTGGTGCTTCTGCTTCCTTTTTATTGTTTTTATCTAAATACGTAATTAACCCGTAAACGATTAAGACCAATCCGCCGATAAGGAACAATCGCGGATCGTCTTTTATTTTTTCTAACAAACTTCTACTTCCAAAATAGGCAATTAACATAAAAGAAATATCTCCTAAAATCACCCCAAGATCAAAGGCAATAGCTGCTCGAGCACCTTTTAAAATACTTGTTTTTATTAACATAAAAAACACTGGCCCTATCATAAAAGCCATAAAAACACCTACTAAAAAAGCATTTTTAAAATCGTAGAAATCCATAGTTATAAAGTTACGACTTACTAAACATCGTCAAAATCTACCACAATCTTCTGAGTCGTCGGATGTGCTTGACAAGTAAGGATTAATCCTTCTTCTAATTCTTCGTCTGTTAAAATTGAGTTTTTCGCCATTACTGCTTCTCCTTCGGTAACTTTTGCAATACAACTACTGCAAACCCCTCCTTGACAAGAATAAGGAGCATCTAATTTATGGTGCAAAGAGGCTGCTAAAACCGTATCTGTCTTTTCCATCATAAAAGTATGCTCTTCGTCATCTAATAGTACAGTGATTTCAGATTTTCCATCAGGAATATTTAACGCTGCTTCTTCATCTGAAACGCTTGCGGTAAATAATTCAAAATTGATATCTCTTTCATCAAACCCATCTTCTTGAAGTGTATTAGAAACTGTTTGAATCATCTCTTCTGGTCCACATAAATATACAGAATCAAAAGAAATATCTTTATGAATATTCTTTACGAAGTAATTTACAAGTCCTTTGTCAATTCTACCAAACTTAGTATTCGTTCTAACTTCTTGGCTAAATACATAGTGTAAATTTAATTGAGAAGGATGTTTTTCTGCCAACTCATTTAATTCATCGTAAAAAATAGTACTCTCTGCTTTCTTGTTTCCAAAAACCAAAGTAATTGTTGAAGTTGGTTCATTTTCTAACACCGCTTTTACCATTGATAAAACTGGTGTAATACCACTTCCTGCAGCAAACGCTAAATAATTTTTTTGCGATTGAGGCTCTATGATAAACTTTCCTTCTGGTTCAGAAATTTCTAAAAAAGTATTCTCTTTTAATTTCGTAGTAGCATAGGTTGAAAATTTTCCGTGATCAACAGCTTTTACCGCTACTTTTATTTGTTTACTGTTAGGTGAAGCACAAATAGAATAAGCTCTTCTTATTTCCTTATCATCTAAATTGGCTTTTATGGTAATATATTGTCCTGCAATAAAGGTATAATTACTTGCTAACTCAGCAGGAACATCAAATAAGATTGAAACAGCATCTGCCGTTTCCTTTATTATTTTT
The DNA here is from genome assembly GCF_964510395.1 of Tenacibaculum aestuarii. Taxonomy (NCBI): domain Bacteria; kingdom Pseudomonadati; phylum Bacteroidota; class Flavobacteriia; order Flavobacteriales; family Flavobacteriaceae; genus Tenacibaculum; species Tenacibaculum aestuarii. The sequence goes on along the minus strand of NZ_CAZEFY010000001.1, from coordinate 102,452 downwards.
TCAATACGTAGTTTGTGAAATGTAGACATCTATTCATTTTATAAAGATTACAAAAATAAGAAACTAAGCACGAACAAAAGTTAGGGTTGTTATAAAATATATACCTCAGAATTTTATACATAAGAAAATTATGTATATTTGTTGCGAGTCACAAACACAAAAAAGCAACTAAAACAAACCATTCAATATTGACACAATGGGAAATCAGAAATTATATAAAGGTTCTTTACAAACTATTATTTTGAAGTTATTAGCTCAAAATGATAAAATGTACGGATACGAAATCACGCAAAAAGTAAAAGAACTTACCAAAGGTGAATTAAAAATTACTGAAGGTGCTTTGTATCCTGCCTTACACAAACTTGAAGCTGAGGGCTTGTTAGATGTTGAAGTTGCTAAAGTTGGTAATCGCTTACGTAAATATTATAAACTCACCGAAAGAGGCACGAAAGAAACCGCTAATCGACTCTCTGAAATGCAAGAGTTTTTAAGTACTATGCAACAATTGGTAAACCCTAAGTTTAGTTTGGAGTAATTTTTTTAGCTATGGAATTAACAAAAGAACAAGTACAAAGAGTAGAAAAGTACCTTGATGTAAAAAAGGTATACTATATAGATGTTAGAGTTGAAGTATTAGATCATATTGTTTCAGAATTAGAAAACAATATATGTGAAAATACATCTTTTGAAGAAGCATTTAAGAACACTACCAAAAAGTGGAATACTCTTCTACAAAACTCCTCAAGCGGGTATCTAGGCTATGCCTATGTAAAACCCAAAATTATAATTGATAAAATGAAAAAGTATGGGAAACCGAATATTATTAAACTATTATTCGCCTTTCTTTTAATGATATTGTTAATCAATTTAAAGCTAGAAGTAACTACTTCACACGCTCAAACAATAAACTTTTTAGCAAAGTTTTTTATCTATACTGTATCTTTTATTATTGGTTTAGGCTACATCTTAATATGGCAATCTAAACAAAAAACATCCTATCGTTTCTTGTACAAAACACAAGTACTGCCTTATGTACTTTTTCCTATATTGCTTTTTGGTGATTTTCTTACTAAAGAAGACAATATTGACCTTATAAAAATAGGAATGCTCTTATTCGTTGCTTTTATTATACAACTTGGTATAAAGCTTTATAAAAATCACTTTTTAGCAATAAAAAAATATGCTTGTAAATGGAACTAACGAAAGAACAAATAAAAAAAATAGATCTTTTTTTAGAAGGAATAGGAATTGAATATATCGATATCCGTTTTGAAATGGTAGATCATATTGCTACCGAAATTGAAAATAACATTGAAGATACAAATGCTTTTTTTGAAGGTAAAGGTTTTCAAGTACCTTTTATAAAGTATATGTTGAGTAGAAAAAAAGCTCTAAAAAATCGATATGAAAAACAGACCAAAAAATTACATTGGCACTATACTAAAGCTATTTTAAAAGACATCCTAAAAAAAGTCATATGTCCTAAAAATGTGCTCGTTATACTTTTCTTTTCGTTTATATGCTTCTTTTTTGGTCCTAAATATGTTAAAGAAACTTCTATTTTCATTTTTAGTTCATTAATGTTAAATCTTGTATATACTTCATATGTTTCCTATAATTTTACAAAGAAACATAAGCTTCTTAAAATTGTAAAAACTTACTCTTTTGTAAGCTCATTTGTTATTATTATTGCTTTAAACTTCCCTAATTTTTTAGACATTTTTTATAATGGTAATTATCAAAAAAATGCTACCTACATTTATCTAACTGCTTTTGTTTTTAATTACTTACTCTGTCAAAGTTTTCTAGAGAAAAGAGATTTTATTGAAAAAAAATATCAGTATTTAATTTAATAGCTATGAAACTAACCGACCAACATATAGAACAATTGTACAAGTTTACACGTCAACATTTTGTTGAGCATTATGATGTACAAACAGAGTTAGTAGATCATCTAGCTAACGATATTGAACAAATTTGGGAAGAAAATCCAACACTCACTTTTGAGCAAGCACGAGACAAATCGTTCAAAAAATTTGGTGTTTTTGGATTTATGAATGTCGTTGAAGAAAAACAAAAGCAAATGAGTAAAAAGTACAGAAAAATTATTTGGAGCTACCTAAAACAATGGTTTACGCTACCTAAAATAATTTTAACTCTAAGTTCTGTTTTTATCTTTTATTTTTTATTCCAAATACCATATTATGGAAAGTATTTTTTCTACGGTTTAGAAGTTTTCTTTTTCCTTTTTATAATAATTAGATGTCAATTTTTAATCAAGCAACAAAAGCAGCGAGTAAAAGAAACTGGTAAAAACTGGTTATTAGAAGATATCATTTTTAAAATGGCATCTACTAACTTTATTGTCTTTTTTTGTAATGTGTATAATATTTTTCGATTAGCAGAACTGATGCATAGAAAAGAATTTACACTTTTTATTTCTGTCTTTTCGGTTCTTTTAATATTAGTGTCTTACATCACTTTAGAGTTAATCCCTAAAAAGTCAGAAAAACTTCTCGAAGAGCAGTATCCTGAATATAAATTTGCGAACAGTTAAGCCAACAACAATCTAAATTACTTTTTCCCTTCAACCACAATAACAATCTCTCCTTTGGCAGGTTTTTCAGTATAATATGCTAACACTTCTTTTACACTTCCTCGCTTGGTTTCTTCAAACAATTTTGTCAATTCTCTAGAAACAGATAACTGTCTGTCTTCACCAAAATACTCAGCAAAATTTGCTAAGGTTTTTAATAATTTATGCGGACTCTCATAAAAAATCATGGTACGTGTTTCTTCAGCTAAGAACTGTAAACGCGTTTGACGTCCTTTTTTTACAGGTAAAAAACCTTCAAAAACAAATTTATCGTTTGGTAAACCAGAATTTACTAACGCAGGTACAAAAGCAGTCGCCCCTGGTAAACACTCCACATCTATATTGTTTTGTACACAAGCTCTAGTCAGTAAAAACCCAGGATCAGAAATGGCGGGAGTTCCTGCATCCGAAATTAACGCAAATGTTTCGCCACTTTGCAAACGTTTTACAATTGCTTCTACTGTTTTATGCTCATTATGCATGTGATGGGATTGCATTGGAGTAGCTATATCATAATGTTTTAACAATTTCCCGCTCGTACGCGTATCTTCAGCTAAAATATAATCTACTTCTTGTAAGATTTTTAACGCTCTTAGCGTAATGTCTTCTAAATTTCCAATCGGTGTGGGTACCAAGTACAATTTGCTCATACAACAAAACTACAAAGTTTTTAGCCTAAAAAGTTAGGAATCTCTACCTTTTTGTACTTTTGCTATATGTCGAACGACCTATTGAAAAACATTCAAATTCCTGCTGATTTACGTAAGCTAACATCAGAAGAATTACCTCAACTTGCCAAAGAATTGCGTGAGTTTATTATTGATGTGGTTTCCACAAAAGAAGGGCATTTAGGAGCAAGTTTAGGAGTAGTAGAGTTAACTATTGCGCTTCATTATTTGTTCGATACCCCTAACGATTTATTGGTTTGGGATGTGGGACATCAAGCATACGGACATAAAATTTTAACAGGTAGAAAAGATGTTTTTCATACCAATCGTCAATTTGGCGGGATTTCAGGATTTCCTAAACGCTCAGAAAGTGAGTACGACACTTTTGGTGTTGGTCATTCTTCTACCGCTATTTCAGCCGCTTTAGGGATGGCAATTGCCTCGAAATTACAAGATATTGAAAAACATCATATTGCTGTTATTGGTGATGCTTCTATCGCTAGTGGAATGGCTTTTGAAGCGTTAAACCATGCAGGAGATACCAATGCAAACCTCTTAGTTATTTTAAACGATAATGCCATTGGTATTGACCCATCGGTAGGTGCTTTAAAAGATTATCTAACAAAAATTAAAGCTCCACGATTGGAAATTGAGCAGCATAATATTTTTGAAGCTCTTAACTTTGATTACTCGGGTCCCATCGATGGACATAATTTTGAAGAGTTACTACGTGAACTAAATCGATTAAAAAAGATTCAAGGTCCTAAATTTTTACATGTAATTACCACCAAAGGGAAAGGGTTGCGACAAGCAGAACAAGATCAAGTAAGATATCATGCACCAGGGAAATTTGATAAAATTTCTGGAGACGTGTTACCAAAAGAAGCAAGTAAATACTCCAAGTTTCAAGATGTTTTTGGAAAAACGATTGTTGAACTAGCACAACTAAACGAAAAAATTGTAGGAATTACACCTGCTATGTTAACAGGTAGTTCGTTAAAATTTATGTTGGAAGCCTTTCCTGATCGTACTTTTGATGTCGGTATTGCCGAACAACATGCGGTGACCTTGGCTGCAGGTATGGCTACACAAGGGTTGATTCCGTTCTGTAATATTTATTCTACCTTTTTACAACGTGCGTACGACCAAGTAATTCACGATGTAGCTTTGCAAAACTTGCCTGTAATTTTCTGTTTAGACCGAGCTGGATTAGTAGGTGAAGACGGAGCAACACATCACGGAGTTTTTGATTTAGCATATTTGCGTTGTATACCTAACCTAATCGTATTTGCTCCTCGTAACGAAATTGAGCTACGTAACATAATGTTTACCGCTCAACAAGGATTGGAACATCCAATTGCAATTCGTTATCCGAGAGGAAAAGGAAAGCTAGAACAATGGCAACTTCCTTTTGAAAATATTGAAATTGGAAAAGGAGCTTATTTAAAAGAAGGAACTCAAGTAGCAGTATTATCTATCGGAACAATAGCTTATAATGTCTCAGAAGCGATAAATCAGCTTGAAAACAACGAAGCTGTTGCACATTACGACCTTCGTTTTGTAAAACCATTAGACACTCAACTTTTAGATGGAGTTTTCAATAAATTTGATACGATTCTTACTATTGAAGATGGTACGATTAAAGGCGGATTTGGAAGTGCTGTATTAGAATATGCATCCAAAGTAAACTATCAAGGAAAAATTAAGCTGTTAGGAGTTCCTGATGCGTTTATACACCATGGTACCATTCAACAATTGCAACAAATTTGTGGGATAGATACTGAGTCCATCAAAAAAACAATTCAAAATCTAGTATAAAAGAAAAGCGAACCTAAATAGGTTCGCTTTTCTTTTATGATTCTCAAAAAAATTTCTGAGTAAGTTCTTATTTCTTAATTGTTTAAAGCTTCTGCTCCACCAACAATCTCTAAGATCTCGTTTGTAATAGCAGCTTGACGAGCTTTGTTATAAGTTAATAATAACTCATCACGTAATTCCGTAGCATTATCAGTTGCTTTGTGCATTGCAGTCATACGAGCACCGTGTTCGGCAGCAAATGAATCACGAATTGCTTTGTATAATTGCGTTTTTAATGACTTAGGAATTAACTCTAAAATAATTTCTTCTTTAGAAGGTTCAAAAATGTAATCTGAATTAGCATTTGATTCTCCCTCTACAGGTTGAATTGGTAAGAATTGTTCTACTTGTGGTATTTGAGTCGCTGCATTTTTAAATCTATTGTAAATGATTTCTATTTTATCGTAAGAACCATCAACAAATAAATTCATTAACTGTTCAGCAACTTGAGCAACATTATCAAAAGTTAAATCATCAAAAATATCGTTTCTGTTTTCAATAACAGTATAATCTTTTGATAAAATATCGTTTCCTTTTTTACCAATTGTTAATAAATCAACAGCAGCATCGTTATATTTCCCGTTAATTGTTTTAACTGTTTCTTTGATAATAGATGAGTTAAAACCTCCACATAAACCTCTGTTAGAAGTTATTGTAACTAACAATACCTTATTTACTTCTCTTTCTGTTGAATATACTCCACCTGCATCACTATCTAATGTAGCACTTAAGCTTTGTAATAATTCGGTAAGCTTAGATGAATACGGACGCATTGCTGTAATTGCATCTTGAGCTTTTTTCAACTTTGCAGCCGATACCATTTTCATGGCAGAGGTAATCTGCATTGTTGATTTAATCGAAGTAATTCTGTTACGTATTTCTTTTAAGTTTGCCATTTAATTGAACTTAAAATTTATAAAACCCCCGTTGTTACACGGGGATACCTTTTTTGTTTTTATTAAGCTGAAAATTTAGCTGAAATTTCTTTAGCAGCGTCTCTTAAAGTATCAATTACTTCATCAGTTAATTTTCCTGCTTTTAAAGTATCTAAAGTATCTCTATGCTTAGCATTTAAGTACTCTAAATAATCTTTTTCAAATTCTTTTACCTTGTTTACAGGCACATCTTTTAACAAGTTCTTAGAACCTGCATAAATAATAGCTACCTGATCTTCTACAGTATAAGGATCGTTTTGAGCTTGCTTTAAAATCTCTACGTTACGCTTACCTTTTTCAATTACGTTTAAGGTAGCAGCATCTAAATCAGAACCAAACTTAGCGAATGCTTCTAATTCACGGTACTGAGCTTGATCTAACTTTAAAGTACCTGATACTTTCTTCATTGATTTAATCTGAGCATTTCCTCCTACACGTGATACAGAAATACCTACGTTAATCGCTGGACGAACTCCTGAGTTGAATAAATCTGACTCTAAGAAAATCTGTCCATCAGTAATCGAAATTACGTTTGTTGGAATATATGCTGAAACGTCTCCTGCTTGAGTTTCAATAATTGGTAAAGCTGTTAAAGACCCTCCCCCTTTTACTTTAGATTTTAATGATTCTGGTAAATCATTCATATCTTTTGCGATAGAGTCATCAGCAATTACCTTAGCAGCACGCTCTAATAATCTTGAGTGTAAGTAGAATACATCCCCTGGATAAGCCTCACGTCCTGGTGGTCTTCTTAATAATAAAGATACCTCACGGTAAGCTACTGCTTGTTTAGATAAATCATCATAAACAATTAAAGCTGGTCTACCAGTATCACGGAAATATTCTCCAATTGCAGCTCCTGCGAATGGTGCATATACCTGCATTGGTGCAGGATCAGATGCATTTGCAGCAACAATAGTTGTATATGCTAACGCTCCTTTTTCTTCTAACATGTTAGCAATAGCTGCTACTGTTGAAGCTTTTTGACCGATAGCTACGTAGATACAGTACACTGGTTGTCCTGCATCATAAAATTCTTTTTGATTTAAGATAGTATCAATAGCAACTGTTGATTTACCTGTTTGACGGTCTCCAATGATTAACTCACGTTGACCACGTCCTACTGGAATCATTGCATCAATAGATTTGATACCTGTTTGCATTGGCTCAGTTACAGGCTCACGGAAAATAACCCCTGGTGCTTTACGCTCTAAAGGCATTTCAAAAGTTTCACCTTCGATTGGTCCTTTACCGTCGATTGGTTGCCCTAAAGTGTTAACAACACGTCCTACAATTCCTTCTCCAGCTTTTAAAGAAGCAATTCTTTCTGTACGTTTTACAGTAGATCCTTCTCTTACTGAAGTAGAAGCTCCTAATAATACAACACCTGCATTATCTTCTTCTAAGTTTAATACGATACCTTCTAATCCGTTATCGAATTCTACTAATTCTCCATATTGTACGTTAGATAAACCGTAAACACGTGCAATACCATCACCTACTTGTAATACTGTCCCTACTTCGTTTAATGAAGCTTTAGACTCAAAATTTGTTAATTGTTCCTTTAAAATTGCTGATACTTCAGCTGGTTTAATTGCTGCCATCTTATTTCTTTTGATGTATAATTAAATTTTTGGAATGTAATGACTGTTGTCAAACTCTCTCCTTAACTCATTAAATTGATTAGAGATACTTGCATCATACTGCACATCTCCAACACGTAAGATAAATCCTCCTAAAATCTCAGGATTCACTATATTTTCTATACTTGCATTGTTACCTGTAAGGGCTACAATCTTCGCTTGTATTTTTTCTTCCAACTCTTTTGTTAAAGCCACTGCAGTAGTAACTTTAGCAACTTGCATGCTTTTATCAAAATCGTAAATTACTGAGTATTGTCTAGCAATAGACTCTAACATAATCATACGCTTATTTTCCTCTAATAAATTAAATAACCCTTTTACAATGTTATCTACTTTATCTCCAAAAAGTGCATTTAAAACTCTACGCTTATCTGCAGCTTTTATTACAGGACTTTTAAGCATAACATCTAAATCAGCGCTTTCGGCAATTGTATCTACGATTAACTTCATGTTATCGTTTACTAAAGTTTCATTTCCTGAACCTTTAGCTAAGTTTAAAACTGCTTTTGCGTATCGTAATGCTGCTCTTGCTTCTTTCATCTACTGATTAGTTTAAAGTAACCTCTTCTAACATTCCTTCAACAAGTTTTAATTGATCGTCTTGTGAAGCTAATTCTTTTCTTACAACCTTTTGAGCTATATTAATAGATAAATCACCTACTGTCTTCTTTAACTCTGCAATAGCTGCTTGTTGTTCTTGTTTAATAGTAGCTTTTGCATTTTCAATCATAGTAGAAGTTTGATCTTCTGCTTCTTGTTTAGCATCAGCAATAATTTTATCTTTAATTTCACGAGCTTCTTTCATCATTGCATCTCTCTCTGCTCTTGCTTCTTTTAATAAACGCTCGTTATCAGCTTGTAAATTTTGCATTTCTTTACGAGCATTTTCTGCTTGATCTAATGCATTTTGGATTCCTTCTTCACGCTCATTTAATGCGTTTAATATAGGTTTCCAAGCAAATTTTGCTAATAAAAATATTAATACTGCTAAAATTACTAGTTGCATAAAAAACAACCCTACTGAAAAATCACTAAATATACCCATTACTTCTTGTATTCTATTTGTTTTGTTTAATTCTGTAAAAACAATTCTTTAGCCAACCGCTAAAGAATTGTTTTTTTGATTTTGTTGTACTATCCTAAAAGTAAAGCACCAAATGCTAAACCTTCTAATAATGCTCCAATAATAATCATTGCAGTTTGGATTTTACCAGCTGCTTCTGGTTGACGTGCGATAGCTTCCATTGCACTTCCTCCGATTTTACCTAATCCTAATCCTGCTCCGATTACGATTAAACCTGCTCCAACTAAATTAAGTGTCATAATAATTGATTTATATATAATTAAACAAAATTTTAATTCTAATTTCTTTTAGTGATGATCATGCTCTTCAACAGCCATCCCTATGAATAACGATGATAACATCGTAAAAATATACGCTTGTAAAAACGCTACTAAAACTTCTATTAACGTTAAAAATAAGGTTAATAAAAATGAAATACTTGTTGCTCCTGCTGTCCCAAACTTAGCTTTTAGTAATATCATTAATGCCGCAATACCCATTACCACCGAGTGACCCGCTGTAATATTTGCAAATAAACGCACAAATAACGAGAATGGTTTTGTTAACATTCCTAATACTTCAATAGGTGCTAATACTATTTTCATTAACACAGGAACCCCTGGCATCCAGAAAATATGTTTCCAATAATCTTTGTTTCCTGAAAACTGAACGATAAAGAAAGTAAACATTGCTAAACAAACAGTAACTGCAATTTGTCCTGTAACGTTAAATCCTAATGGAGTTAATCCTAATAAATTTAATGTCCAGATAAAGAAAAACACAGTTAACAAGAACCCCATAAATCTACGGTAATGCTTTTCTCCAATATTTGGACGAGCAATTTCGTCTCTTACATACAATACTAATGGTTCAAGAACACGTGCAAAACCTGTAGGCACAGGTCCTTTTTTATATCCACTTGCCAAACCTCTAAACCCAAAGAACAATAACAACCCTACCAACAACATTCCAAACACACTTTTAGTAATAGAAAAATCTAAAACTTTGTGCGCATTTGTTGCATGGTGTGACTCATCAAAAGAAACATGTTCTGCTCCTTCTTCTAATTCGTAAATTTTACTGTGAATTTTTGCTAGTTTAACTCCACCGTTCTCAACGATAACATGGCCATCATCATTATGGTGAAACTCAGAAGACATAAAAGTTTTTAACCCTTGACTTGTCCAAACGATTACTGGCAATGGAAAACCAATATGTTTACGTTCACCTGCATCGTTTGTATACGAAAACAGTGTAAAATCATGTGAGTCAGCTAAGTGATGTTTAATATATCCATCAATTTCACTCTTAGTGTTAACTCTTCCTCCATCATCTGAAGTTGTATCTCCTCCTCCAGCAAAAGCTGTAAATGAACTAAATACTATTGCTAGTACCGTTAAAAAATAGATAGGTTTTTTTGCTATCATCATACCTTACTAAATATAGAATTATGGTCTCTAAATTTCCGTGCAAAGGTACACAATAAATTAAAACTACAAACGGTTTTTTTATTTAGTTTTTCTGAGTCTATTAAAGACTTTAAAAAACAGCAAACTACCTATCATTCAATAACTTTGAAACGCTAGCTGCTTCAATCATTAAAAAAGTAAGAATAGGGATAAGAATTGATATTTTTTCTGGCTTAGTCAAACCTGTTTCAGAAAATATCGAATCTTGATAAAGTAGAATAAACGTACCAAACTTTACTAACGTTAAACCAAGGTATAAATATCCTGTTTCATTTGGCAAATAATTTACTACTACTTCAACAGCTACATAAATTATTAACGAAGCTATTACGTTAAATAAATAAATTGATATTAATGAAAAAGTGAGGTTAATGGCATTTTTTTCAATAAAATAGTTATTTATAAAAAAGCCTAACAGCCCTAAAGTTAGTACAATTAAGGTGAAAATTATAATTCGTTTAATCATCTTTGTTTGTTAATTTTGTAACTTCTCTTATTACGGAGTACATGGATATAAATACCGCTGCAAGTGTACAAATTTTTACGTAGAGTTGATTATCGTTTGGATATTTTTGGTCTAACCATTCACCTAGTAAACTTCCTAAGTAAATGGTTACACCCATTTGAAGTGCGATTCCTGTGAATCGTATAAACTTATTAAGCGGTCTTCTCTTTGAGTCCTTGCTCATTTTTATTCAATTCTTTTACCGCTCCTCTCATAGCACATGTTGCGTTAAACTCTGCTCCTGGCTCTACAGAAAGCTTTCCTATAACCACATCACCATTTATATTTGCTGTTGATTTAACGGTAAGAACATTTGACACTAATAACTCTCCAGAAAATTTTCCTTCAATATCAGCATCAGTACATTCTACTTTTCCTTTAATAAGACCTGAACCACCAATAATTACTCTACCATTAGTAACTATGGTTCCTTCTAAAGTACCGTCAATTCTAAAATCTCCTTCTGAAATGATTTCTCCAGTAATTTTAGTATTCTGTCCTATGATATTTCTTTCTGCAACTTTGTTTTCTCCGGCTTTTTTATTCTCTTTACCAAACATATTCGGGGAATTTAAGGGATTTATGTTTTATTTAATTGTTCTATGATTTCTTTTGCTTTTTTACCTTCTTCGGTAGTTGCATAACTAACCGCAACAAACTCTAACGCTTTTTTATAGGTTTCTTTATCTTGATATTTACCTATTGCTAGGGCTTTTAGGAGTGCGAATTTAGGAATTAAATTTGAATTCTGTAGTGTAGAATAAAAATTATCTATCTCATTAACAGCTTCTTCAAATTTATTTTCTTTATACAAATAGTAAACTTCTTTATACTTATTTAAAATTTCATCTTCTTTTTTCTCCTCTACTAACTTTACGTCAGGGTTTTCAATTATTTGAGCAAAAGTTGTTTCAGGATACTTTTGTAAAATGATATTTTTATACTCGTTAGATTTTACTAAATCTCCTTGTTTTTTATAAACTTGATATAGATGGTAGCTTATAGGTAATTCTAACTTATCATCTGTACTTACTTCTCTTAATCGTTCTAAATTCTTAATAGCTAGTGTATGGTTTATAAACTGCTCTTTGTAAATCAACCCTAATTGATACAATGCATCATTACGCTCCAAAACTAAATTTGTAATTACTTGTTCGTCGGTTGGAATCTCATCTAGATAGGTTGAAAGCTCATATCTTGGATTTATTTTTGTTCCTTCTGCATTTTCTGATGTGTTCTCAACAGTATTTATTGACTTATCTGACAATCTCCAGTTATCTTCCAAAGGACGTGTTCCCCATATTTTTTGAAACTCTGCTCTTCCAAAATTAAGAGCTTGTGTATTATAGAAATACCATTTTCCTTTATTTACTGAACTATTTATTGAAGCTCCACCTCCAAAACTATTTCCGAAATTTTGCAAATTCAACAACCGCTGTTGTTTTTCTTCGTCTTCTTTTTTGATTTTTTCAATATAGCCTTCAAAAAAAGAAGTTCTTTCATCGGGAGTCATAGCTACTAATTGAAGAATACTATCGTTGTTCTTCACTGTCTCTTCGTACTTTCTTAAAGTAGTAAGTCCTTTATTTTTTATTCGGATTCTTCGAATCCTTTTTTCTTGATCAAATTCTTTAGAAACCACTTGCATTACACTATCATAATACGAACCTGCTAATAAATAATCTTCTTTTTCAAAAGCCATATCTGCCAAACGTTCATAAGCATAGGTTTTTTGATAGTTATTATTATGCTTTGCTTGCAGTGATTTTTTATAGTACTCAGCTGCTTTTTCAGGATTATTTCTTCCTTCTTCTAAAACTCCTGCTTGATAATACAGTGCGTTTAAAAACTTACGATTATCTGTATTCTTTATGAGTTTTTTCATTCTTGCCAACACTACTATAGATGCTGAATCGTTCGGAGTGTTTTTAGCATATTCTATTTCTGCTCTAATACGAAACCTATCTGGTGCTTTTCTACTTTCTGCTAGTTTTTTAAACACCATACGAGCAGAATCTTTTCTATCTAATTCACTATACACTTGCCCTAAAACAAACATATTTCTAGCTGTTTGCTCTTTGTTGTAATTTGTAGTAGTAGCTAATTTTAAGTAATCTACTACTTTTTGAATCGTATCTGTTTGCTCATACGCCATTGCCATTGCCGTATAGGCTTGCTCTTTAGTCGATTTACCGATCTTTTCCGTTTCGTCTAAAACGTCTAATAATAATCGTAATGTTTGTATCGCTCTTTTTTCATTACCTAAACGAATATTTGCCTTAGCCCTCCATATTCTGGTTTCGTAGTTCAAGTTTGCTTTAGGATAGTTAACTATAACGTAGTTAAACGCCTCTAACGCTGGAATAAATCGTTGTGTGTAGTATCTTGATTTTCCTAAAAGAAGATAAGCATCGTCTATTTGACTGTTTTTCTCATACCCATTAATATTCATCGAATGGGTTTGAATTGCTTTTACAGCCTTTTCTTCTGCTTTTTCAAAAGGAGTAAGATTTTTATTTTCTTCGTCTTCTTCTCCAGTATTAAAACCTGTACCTGGAGTTAGTACTTTGGTCTCTATTGTACTCTCATCAAACGTAATAGGTTCAATTTGTAAACGTTTCCAAAAGTTATCTTCATGCTTTTCTTGAATTTCTTCAAGGCCTTTTAAATACGCTTGTTCTCCATTAAAAAGCACATTGTATTTGGTGGTAACAGCATGGTAACTTCTATTTAAAAAAGCGTCCTTCTTAACACTACACGAATATACGATAGCTGCTAAAATACTGAATACTATTATCTTGCCCCCTTTTTTCATAAAATAAAGCTTTTACTGTACAACAACGTTATAATTGTCTTTTTTGTACGTAAAAAGGTAAAAATAATAATTATAAGGTGATTTTAACCCTATTTTAAATAGAAAAATAGCTTTCTAACTCTTGTAATGTTTCTTGTGATGTGTAAATGTCTTTTACTAAGTTTCCTTTATCTAAAACTACTATACGTTCACAAACTTCGGTAACATGGCTTAAATCATGGCTAGAAATTAACACGGTAACCTCGTTATTTTCAGTTAATTTTTTAATTAGCTTTTTTAATCTGATTTGTGTGGTTGGATCTAAATTTGCAAAGGGTTCATCTAAAATTACTACTTGAGGATTCCCCATCATTGCAGCAACAATCCCTACTTTTTTCTGGTTTCCTTTACTTAAGCTTCGTAAGTATTTTTTCTTCCCTAAGATTTCACCATTAAAAAATTCTTCAAACTGAGTTAAGAAACCTTGTATATCGGCTTTGTTCATTCCGCGTAAATCTCCCACAAAATCAAAATATTCTTCAGGAGTTAAATAACCTATTAAAAAAGATTCATCAATAAACGATCCTGTAAAAGTTTTCCAATCTTCACTTTTATTCACTACTACTTGATTATTTACAATTTCTCCGGTAGTAGGTCGAATCAAATCTAACAACAAGTTAAACAAAGTGGTTTTTCCTGCTCCGTTATTTCCTACCAATCCGAAAGATTGTCCGCTAGGAATTTCTATATTTTCAAGGTTTAAAACTTGTGCTGTTCCGTAGGTTTTTGAAATATTTTGTATTGAAATCATTTTAGTTCTTTTAAGGTTGGTTATGATTTTTGGCTAAATGCGTGTATGGCAGCATATTTATTTTTAATGTATCTCTTTTCTATCCTATTCATAAAGTAATTTTTGAACACTAAGGCGATTGCTCCTGTTATAGCGATTGCTAAAACACCTGAATTGAATCCTACAAACTTGTTAAAAATCCAAAATAAGAACATTGGAACCCCCATAATAGGAATGATAATTAAAAACTGTGTTGCACTGGTTCCTTGATAGTTTGAAAACCCGCTTTTATTTAAGTCGATTCGTTTTTTATTGAACGCTCCTGCAAATAGTAAAAACAATGAGTTGAATCCAATATTAAAAATAGCTCCAGCTGTAATCATCAAAAAGATGTCTAATCCATAAAAATATAAATATGGAATGCTTAAAAGGTATAATCCTGCCGATACCACAACCATTAAGTACCATTTACTTTCTAAAAACTTTCGATAACGAATATTTTGACTCATAAGCATCTTATAATATTCACTATCCCAAGCAGGAATAAATTGACCATAATTAAGTGTAAAACCTCCGGTAATAAATATTGCTGCAAAGACTAAAAAAGCAGGCATTTTTTCTCGATAGGTGTCTTGTCCAAAGAAAATAGCTCCGTAGAAAAGAAACAAAAATGACATAAAAAATACTGTTTTAGTCCGTTTGTTTCTCCAAATTTGTCGAATGTCGTTTTTTATAAACGGCGCTACATCTCCTAAGCTATCAATAAAAGACAGGTCAGTAGTACTAGCTACTTCTTCTTTACTTTTAATCGCGTCATCTAAATATACTTTACTTCGTAAGAATTTAAAGTTCAAATAATACAATCCTGCAAGCAAAAACACTCCTAAAAGAGCAACTATTGGATTGTTATATACTGATTGAAAAACTGGTGCAAAAAACTCAGTAATGTTGAATATTTCGTATTTGTTTACCAAAAACAATAGTGCTAAAACAGCAACCATTATTCCTAGTGCATAGTTATTTTTGTTAATTAAAAAATTAAGATAGTTAGCACTTAATACTAGTGTAATCATTAAAAACAACCATCCTACAACTCCCAAAGCGTTATAGCCTTGTCCCATTAGTACTATTGAAAAAGGAACATAGAAAAACAACGGCATGAAGTTGAAAAACGAAAACGCTGATTTACCTAATACAAAATGTACTAGCTTTTCCTTTCTTATGGGTAACCCAAGAAATGGTTTAATATTCAACACAGGAAGTTTTTGCATTAAATAGCGAAAAATTAAATCGGCAACTAACAAGAAAATGATAATTCCATTTACAAAAAACAAAGGGTCTGTATTCGGGTATTCTTTTTTAATAAAAAAATAGCCTCCTAAACCTATCATTAAAAAAGAGGTTAACATCCATAAAGCAAAAAAGCTCATGATAATTTTTAGTGCAATACTTTTCCCAAAATAAGAGGAGCGAAAAAATTGTTTCCACTCAAGTTTTAAAAAATGTGCAATCATTTGGTTACTAATTTGGTTGATTGTTTTATAAGTCTATCATCCCTGAATTTTGTTACATAAAAAAAGCATCAATTTAAAAATTGATGCTTTACTTAGTCTTTGTTAGTCGGGGCTATTTTATTGTTAACGACTTTCCGATTGCTTCTAGTTCAAAAATAAAGTCTCTTTTATTTACTGAGGGTGCATAAGTAAATCCTTCAAAAACAATTACTCGGTTGTGCTCTTTATCAACTATAGTGTAATTAATAAAAGGTCCTGCCATAAAATCATTTTTCACTTCCCATTTACCTCTAGTTTCAAAGGCTTTTTTTCCATCTATTTCTGCATCATACGTAAACGGTGTATATGCCTGTTCAGTAATCATGTACATTCCTTCTTTGCTTCCAGGAATGTATTTTTCTCCAATAACATCTCTCATATTGGTGATATTATCTGCAACTTTAGCTTCGTCTTCTAGTGGATAACTGTATACTAATATATTATTCGATCCGTCTCCTCTAGCAATTCCACTTTTTAAGTGTTGACGTAACCATAAAAATTCACCTGTATCTTCAACTAAATTATACCTTTCAGGAATTGTAATTGTAACACCTAAATCTTTAATTGTTTTAAATTTACTCTCGTCTAATTTTTCTTTATTGAAAATTCTTTGAATAAATTTAACATCTTCATCTTTAAATAATTGCAAGATTTCTTTTCCTCTATTACGGATTAAATTTACAATACCTTCTTTATCTTTTGCTGTTGCATAAACTAATATTTGAGGCTGTGCATATTTGTTTTTTTCAACTGTTATTTTTTCTTGTTCTCCTTCTCTAACTATTAAAACAGCCTTCGCATTCCTTATAAAACCTTTGTAGCCTACAGGGTCTATTTGACTTACAGATAATAATGTTTCTGGCTGCGGTAAACCTACTTGATGCTCTCCAAAAGTAGTACGGATTTCATCTCCTATTCTTCCTTCCCAATCAACTCCTTTTATAACTACCAAAATTTTATTGGTGTTACCTGTTGATGTGGGTAAAACATGATTATTTTTTCCTCCTTCTGTTTTACATGATATCGATATAAAAATCAATACAAAAAAGGTTAATAGTTTATTCATAGTTGATAGCGTTTAAATAATTGGTTTTAACTTTTAAAAATTTTAAGCTTCATTCCTGGCTTTAAACTTTTAGCACCCCAAATATTGTTCCATTTTTTAATTTCTTCAATAGAAACTGTAGGATATTTTTTTGAAATAGTCCATAATGAATCTCCAGACTTAACAACATAAACCTCATGCTTGCCTTTTGGGGTTTCTACTTTCTTTTGTGAAACCTCTTTTGGAATTGCCATTTTCTTTGGATAAATACTTAATCGCTGGCCTATTTTTAAGTGATGTGTTCGTAAACCATTCCACCTTTTAATATCGCTAACTCGTACACCAAACTTATTTGCTATTTTTCCTAAATAATCTCCACTTCGTACTTTATAACGAATACGTTTATCCATTTCAAAGTACTTAGGTAATGGTTTTTCTCTTTTAGCATCATCTTCATTAGCTAATGTGTAGATTTCTTCTTCCTTTTCTAAGAACTCAATCATATCTCTTCGAGGTAATCGAACGGCATAGTTCTTTTCTTTTACATACGGAATGATATCTAGCTTATAAGACGGATTTAAAAATGATAATAAATCAGAATCAATACCTGTTTTCTCTGAAATTTGATCAAAACTAATAGTTCTCTTTACACGAATTGTATCTGTCTCAAAATGGAAAATCTTTGGAGGTTCAGGGTAAATATGATGTTTATCTGCATACTCAAAAATATACATTGTCGCATAAAATGCAGGGACGTATCCTGCTGTTTCTGTAGGTAAAAACGGACGAATATTCCAGTAATTCTTATACCCTCCTGAACGTTTTATAGCTTTTGATACATTTCCAGGCCCTGAATTATACGCCGCTAAAGCTAAATCCCAATCACCAAAAATTTTATATAATTGACTTAAGTATTGACATGCTGCAACGGTAGACTTTACAGGATCTTGGCGCTCATCTACATACGAATTTACCTTTAAATCAAACTGAACTCCAGTACCGTACATAAATTGCCACAAACCGGTAGCTCCTACCCAAGAACGAGCATCTGGACGAAGCGCAGACTCAACAATTGCCAAATACTTCATTTCTAAAGGAATGTCGTACTGATCTAAATATCGCTCAAACATTGGAAAGTAATACTTAGCACGAGCCATTAAAGCCGGATAATATTTTTTTCTATATTTTAAATAGCTGTTAATTACTTTTTCTAACGCAGGATTGTACTCTAAATGAAAAGGAGTTTTTACATTTAAATCGTGTAATCTCTTCTTTAATAATTCTGTAGTAAGTACTGTTGTTGTATTACCTAAAATGTCTTTATCATTAATAACATATTGAATACTATCAAACAGCGAAGAATTAAATTTTTCTTCTACCAACAAACTATCAATCATTTTCAAATCTTCCGTAGAAAATAACTCTTGATTTTGTATTGGATTTATAGAATCATTTGCCATCAGCTCAACGTTAATACTGTCTTTAGCCACTAAAAGACTATCTGCAGGTTGTTGTGCTATGATGGATGTTGTAAAAAGGAGTAGTGCTAGTAGTTTTTTCATGTTGGTTTTTATAAATCTAATTCAACTGCAATCGGACAGTGGTCTGAATGCTTCGCTTCTGGTAAAATATACGCTCTCGAAATTTTATCTTTCAATGGTTCGGTTACCATATTGTAATCAATACGCCAACCTTTATTATTCGCTCTGGCATTAGCACGATAGCTCCACCACGAATACTCTTGTTTTTCTGGATGTATGTGACGAAAACTATCAATAAAACCACTGTTTATAAATTTTCCTAACCACTCACGTTCTTCAGGTAAAAATCCTGAAACGCCTTTCATTTTTGGATTATGAATATCTATTTCTTCATGACAAATATTATAATCTCCACAAATAACTAAATTCGGAATTTCCTTTCTTAACTCAGTAGCATACTCAAGAATTTCATCCATATAATTGAACTTATAATCTAATCGATCACTATTAGTTCCTGAGGGTAAGTACATACTCATTACAGATACCTCATCAAAATCTACACGAAGGTTTCTTCCTTCAAAATCCATTGATTCGATTCCAGTTCCGTATTCTACATGATTTGGTTCTTCTTTACAGAAAATAGCTACAGATGAATAGCCTTTTTTTTCTGCTGAAAACCAATAGTGATATGGATATCCTGCATTTTCAAACTCGGTTACATCTAACTGCTCTTTATGTGCTTTGGTTTCTTGAATACAGATTACATCAGGATTTGCAGCTTGAAGCCAATCGATAAATCCTTTTTTAAGTGCTGCTCGTATTCCGTTTACGTTGTATGAAATTATTTTCATTAAACCCCTTTTTATTTCCCCTGAGGGTAAAAATATTGTTTTTTTATTTTATTTAAAGAGCTTGTCTGAAAGTATAAAACTTCGACAAGCTCATTTGATATTTCTTAATAATTAAGAAAAAGTTAGTCTAGAATGATTGGTTCTTTTAAAAGGAACCAAGTGATTTGAGTTTTTTCTCCCGTTGGAGTTTGAATTTTCTTTTTTCTAGGTGAAATTAGTACTGCAAAAAATGCAGACACTGCAATTCTAATACCAAAATTCTCTATATTGAATCCTTTATCTAATACCGCATTTACAATAAATACAATTAGAAAAACTACAATAAAACTTTTTTTCGCCAAAAACTTCATGCTAAATATCCATTTCTGGAATATCTCCTTCTACTATCAAAGTACCTTCAGTGGCTGCTTGAATTTCTTCAACAGAAACTCCTGGAGCTCTTTCTAACAAGTAAAATTTATTGTCTTTAATTTCTAATACCGCTAAATTGGTTACAATCTTTGTTACACAACCTACACCAGTTAATGGCAACGAGCATTTCTTTAACAATTTAGATTCTCCTGCTTTATTGGTATGCATCATCGCTACAATAATGTTATCTGCAGAAGCTACTAAATCCATTGCTCCACCCATTCCTTTTACCATTTTCCCTGGTATTTTCCAGTTGGCAATATCTCCATTTTGAGCCACTTCCATCGCTCCTAAAACGGTTAGTTGTACGTGTTGCCCACGGATCATAGAAAAACTAGTTGCAGAATCAAAAATAGATCCTCCATCTAACACTGTTACGGTCTGTTTTCCTGCATTAATTAAATCGGCATCTTCAGTTCCTTCAACAGGGAAAGGTCCCATTCCTAACAAACCATTTTCTGATTGAAATTCAACTTCAATTCCTTCAGGAATATAGTTTGCAACTAAAGTAGGAATACCAATTCCTAAATTAACATACCATTTGTTTTGTAATTCTTTAGCTATTCTTTGTGCTATTTGTTCTTTGCTTAATGCCATGATTTACGATTTAGGAGTTACTGTTCGTTGTTCAATTCTCTTTTCATACTTCTCTCCTTGAAAAATACGTTGTACAAAAATTCCTGGAATGTGAATTTGATTTGGGTCTAACTCTCCAGCAGGAACTAACTCTTCTACTTCAGCAACCGTAATTTTAGAAGCTCCGCACATATTTGGATTAAAGTTACGCGCAGTTCCTTTAAAAATTAAGTTACCCGCAGTATCTCCTTTCCATGCTTTTACAAATGAAAAATCTGATTTAAAAGCTGGTTCTAATACGTACATTTTTCCATCAAACTCACGTGTTTCTTTACCTTCTGCTACTTCTGTACCATAACCTGCTGGCGTATAGAATGCCGGAAATCCTGCCTGTGCTGCTCTACACTTTTCCGCTAGGGTTCCTTGTGGCGTTAACTCAACTTCTAATTCACCAGAAAGCATCTGACGTTCAAACTCATCATTTTCTCCTACATAAGAAGAAATCATTTTCTTGATTTGACGATTTTGTAGTAATAATCCTAAACCAAAATCATCAACTCCTGCGTTGTTAGATATACAAGTAACATCTTTTACGCCTATTTTTACTAACTCAGCAATCGCATTTTCAGGTATTCCGCATAAACCAAATCCACCTAACATAAAAGTCATTCCGTCTTTTACACCTTCTAATGCTTCTTGTACGTTATTTACTTTTTTATTTATCATTATAGTTGTTGTTTTAAAGCTTCGTTACTAAAAATCTATATCGTTAAGGTTCTCTTCTTCCTCTCCCTCTTTTGAAGATTCTACTTTCGAACAATCCAAATTAATACTTATATCCTTTGGTTTTTCAAAATTCCCATTACTTACACCTAAGGTCTTGTCTTCATAACACTTTCGCATAAAAATTGCCCATGTTGGTAGTGACATTGTTGCCCCTTGACCATACCTTAACCCAGCAAAGTGCGTAGCTCTATCTTCTCCACCTGTCCAAACACCCGTAGCTAGGTTTGGGACTATTCCCATAAACCAACCATCTGATTGATTTTGAGTAGTACCAGTTTTTCCTGCAATCGGATTGGTAAATCTGTAAGGGAAACCTGTAACCGCATCTCCTCCTGATGTATAATTAGATCGTAAACGTGCTCCTGAACCTATTTGGGTAACTCCTTTCATTAAATCTAATATTACATAAGCAGACTCTTCACTTAACACCTCTTTGGTTTCAGGAACAAACTCTTGTAAAACAGTTCCATTTTTGTCTTCTATTCTAGTAACCATTAACGGACTTACACGTAACCCTTTATTTGCAAATGTTGAATAAGCACTTACCATTTCCATTAATGATAAATCAATAGCACCTAATGCAATAGAGGGATTTGCCTCTAATTTAGATGTTATCCCAGCAGATTCTGCTAATCTTACCACATTTATAGGTGAGACTTTATCTATTAACTGTGCTGTAATTACATTAACCGATTGAGCCAATGCATCTCTTAATGTAAGCTCTTCTCCGTATTTACCTCCAGCATTTTTAGGTGTCCAATCTTCTGGCATTCCATATTTTTCCTTAGGAATAGTATATGGTGTATTTGGCAACTTATCACAAGGAGACATTTTTAATTGATTAATTGCTGTAGCATACACAAAAGGTTTAAAAGTAGAACCTACTTGACGTTTTTGTTGATCTACTGCGTCATATTTAAAATATTTGTGATTAATACCTCCTACCCACGCTTTAATATGACCTGTTTGTGGTTCAATAGATACTAAACCTGAACGTAAGAAATATTTGTAGTGACGAATAGAATCGTAAGGTGTCATTACCGTATCACGTTCTCCTTCCCATGTGAAGATTCGCATATCTGTTGCGGTATTAAATACCTCATCTATTTCTTTTTCAGATTTACCAGCAGCCTTCAATCGCTTATAACGATCTGAATTTAGTTTAGCTCTTCGTAAAATTCCTTCTATCTCTCTTTTGTCTATATCATAAAAAGGAGCTGTTTTATTACGCTTTTGTTCCTTATCAAAATACGATTGAAGATTAGCCATATGTTCTTGCACAGCTTCTTCCGCGTATTGTTGCATACGTGAATCAATCGTTGTATAAATTTTTAATCCATCTCTATAAATATTATACTCACCTCCATCTGGTTTTGGATTATCTTTTACCCATTCTTTTAAAATACTTCTCAAGTGTTCTCTAAAATAGGTTGCTAAACCATCACTATGCCCTTCTTTATTAATATTTAATCCCAATGATAATTTTTGTAATGAGTCTTTTTGTTGCTCATTAATAAAATCGCTTCTAGTCATTTGCTTTAAAACAACATTTCTTCGTTGTTTTACCATTTCCTTTCTTCTTAAAGGATTAAAAAGAGATGAGTTTTTAAGCATTCCTACCAACATTGCAGACTCTTCTATATTAAGTTCTTTAGGCTCTTTTCCAAAATAAATTCGTGCTGCTGATCGAACTCCAACTGCTTGATTTAAGAAATCATACTTATTTAAATACATTGTAATAATCTCTTCTTTTGTATACTGACGTTCTAATTTAACAGCTACTACCCATTCTTGAACTTTTTGTAGTACTCTTTTGAAAATGTTTCGAGAAGCTTTTCCTGTAAATAACATTTTTGCTAACTGCTGAGTAATTGTACTTGCTCCACCACTTCCAGGTTTTAGTACAGCTCTTGCAGTACCTCTAAAATCAATCCCTGAATGCTCATAAAAACGTTCATCTTCAGTAGCTACAAGCGCTTCCACCATATTTTTTGGTATATCTTTATACTTTATTGGTGTTCTGTTTTCAACAGCATACTTACCTAAAGTCTTACCATCTGCTGAAATTATTTCTGTAGCTAAATTATTTTCAGGGTTTTCTAACTCTTCAAAAGTAGGTAACGCACCAAATACACCCCAAGAGGCCAGCAAAAACAGAAGACCCAATGTAAGAAAGCCTCCTATAATAATACCCCAAAACCATTTAATATATTTACTAAAATTTGCTGTTTTTTTCTTTGTCATTTATTCTGTTTTTTCAATTCTAAATCCCACATGGGTTATTCCTTCTAATTCTTCTATGCCCTGAATTTCTCCATTTTTTCGCATAGCTTGACGTACTTTAAAGGTATAATCTCCTGTGCTTGGAAATGTTATATTTTCTTTATAAAAAAGTTTATTCTCTTTAACATCTGAAAAACCTTGCCCTAAAAACTTTCCTGTAACATCTGCCATATCATACTCTAAAGTATCGATAATAACTTGACCATCTGGAAAATTCATTTGAGCTATTAAAAAAAGATTACTGTACTCGTAATCTTTATTGTTTCTAAGATTTATAAATAGGTTTTTCTTAGTTATTGAATCATTAACCGGAAATGTAAATTGTATAGTATTTGTTCTATGCCAAGCACTCTTTGGAAGCGCCACATATTCATCAAAATCGCTATTTGACTTACACGATACAATTAATGTAGCTATAAAAAAAAGTAAACCAATTTTAGTTCTCATTATTGGGGTTGTTTTTAGTATCGCTATTATTTTTTTTACGTTGATTGTTATTTCGTCTTTTTTGGTTTCTTGGCTTTTTTTGTTGCCCTTGAGTTGGCTTTTCTGCTGTACCTGCTTCAGGTTTAGATCTCCTATTTCTAGGATTATTTTTAGGTCTTGGCTTTCTGTTGTCAACTCGTTTTTTATCTGGTTTCGGCTCTCCTTCTGCCTTTTTTACCTGTTTAGCTTGAGGTTTTCTTGTTATTTTAGCCTCAGAAGCTTGATTTTCTGGTTTTTTACTTACAGGTTTTCTTGATCTTCTTCTGTTATTTCTGCTTTTCTTAGGAGCATCAAAACGGGTTAAACTGTCTTGACCAACAACATTTTCAAAATCTATTGGAGTTTCTTCTGCTATCTCTAATTCGTATTCTTCTAACGGTAAAGCAAGCTCATTATTTTTGTTCATTTCTATAATTTCATGAACTTGATCTAATGACAGTTTGTACCATTTAAAACTTTCTTCTTTGTAAGTGTACCAAAGTAATTTTTTAAAGATGTCCATCTTCACAAAAACAGCATCTCCCTTTTCAGTTTTTAAAACTTTATCTTGCTTCGGAAAGCTTTGTAACGCATCTAAATACGTATCTAACTCGTAGTTTAAACAACATTTTAACTTACCACATTGTCCTGCTAACTTCAACGGATTCAACGATAATTGCTGATATCTAGCCGCTGCGGTATTTACCTTTCTAAAATCGGTTAACCAAGTAGAACAACACAGTTCTCTACCACAAGACCCTACACCTCCTAAACGAGCTGCTTCTTGACGCATACCTACCTGACGCATTTCTACACGAATAGAAAAAGCACTTGCTAAATCGCGAATTAACTGACGGAAATCTACACGGTCATCTGCCGTATAATAAAAAGTAGCTTTGGTAGCATCCCCTTGATACTCAACATCAGAAAGCTTCATTTTCAATCCTAAACGACTGATAATTTCTCTTCCTTTTCGTTGGGTTTCAGGCTCTCTATCTCTAGCTTCTTGCCAAACATCGATGTCTTTTTGTGAAGCTTTTCTGTAAATTTTCTTTACTTCCTCACTATCTGCATCAATTTTTCGCTTCTTCATTTGAACTTTTACCAGTTCTCCTGCCAACGACACTATACCTACATCATGACCCGATGAACCTTCAACCGCAACCACATCTCCCATAGAAATGGTAAGGTTTTCAGGATTGCTAAAAAAGTGTTTTCGACCGTTTTTAAAACGGACTTCAAAAATATTAAATGGAGCTTCACCCGTAGGTAAAGTCATATTCGATAACCAATCAAAAACGGCAAGCTTATTTCCGCTCCCACAAGTACCTGTTCCACAATTTCCATTGCTCTTACATCCGTTAGGCACACCGTCTTTGTTAGTTGAGCAACTGCTACAACTCATACAATAGTATATTTTTTGAAAAGCCTTTTAAACCTGTAGTTTACACAGTATCAAAAAGCGTTTTTTATTATTGACTTTCAACTAGATAAAATCTCTTTTATCACATCTTTCCTTAATCTGTAAAGATACATATTCTGATGAAAAGTGAAAATTGAATTTTTGTTAAAAGAAAACCGCCACTTTTATCATAAAAGCAGCGGTTTTTTTATACGTTCTAACACATTTTATAGGAATTTCAAAATTTAATTTTTCTCTAAATCTTCCATTGATTTTATGTTGTATGTCTTTGACTTGTTTGTCTGAAATGTTTTCAAAGTTTTCCTTTTTTGGGATATATTATCTGATGAGGTTATTGATCATTCCTAAAAGTTATTGTTATGCAAAAACCTGAGTTAATCTATATAAGAAGATCGACTTATATACTTAGCTTCCGTTCTAAAAGTAATAAATTTACTGGTGTTTTCAGTTTTAAAAAAAAGAATCGAACTATATGATAGAATATTAATCTATTATGAACAAAAAATACTCATATTCAATGAGTGTTTTTTTAAAATTACATACTCTAAATTAAAATAAGTCGATTTTCTTTAGTTTATTTATAAGATATTTTTCTATTAATTATAATTTCTTTATTATATCTTTTTACCCAATTTGTATTTTCATCATAAGAATAATTCCATTGAATATCGGAGGGGATGGGTCTACTCGTAATTGATTGAAAACTTACAACATCCCCATTCGAGTTATAAGAAATATGATTTGTGCTGTACCTGTCAATTTCAAAAGATGTTAGTCTATATTCTTTGTCCCAAAATATTTTTGTTTTATTATATTTATTTCCAATATACACTTT
Organism: Tenacibaculum aestuarii; assembly: GCF_964510395.1. NCBI lineage: Bacteria > Pseudomonadati > Bacteroidota > Flavobacteriia > Flavobacteriales > Flavobacteriaceae > Tenacibaculum > Tenacibaculum aestuarii. Next base: position 76,423 of record NZ_CAZEFY010000001.1, on the reverse strand, counting down.
TCCGTTTTTAATAACATCAAGTCGCAACTCGGCATTATTATCTTTAGAACTATATTCTATATTGTAGATATAACTAACTTCTCTAAGTGTAAAGGAAATTGTTGAAAACTTACCCTGATAATTATATTCTAATTGATACTTTTTTCTGTTGTTTAGATAAATACTTTTAAGATAGTTATTGATGTATTCTAATTTATAGTTAAATATTTTTACACCTTCTCCATCATTCCTATCAATAGAATAGTTTACTTCAACTAATTTTTGTTTACTATAATTGAAAAATAATTTTTCGTGGAAACCTCCCAAATTGGAAGAAAACTCTATTCTATTGATTTTCTTTTTGTTTAGGTCAGGCACATAATCCATTATACTCGAAAGATTGTAATTTTTCTCAGTTAGCTCAAGATTTATAAATAAATTAATTAACATTTCATTTTGTACTTGAACTTTCTTCTTGTTAAAGACTATATAATCATCATTTTTACTAATTGAGTAATTATTATTAATAAAAATAATGACTATAAGTAAAAAGAGTTTACCTTTAAGTATTTTCAAAATATTGATTTGCGCTATATCTTGTTAATTATGATTTTGAACGAGTGTTCTTATAAGGTCAATAATATTATTTCCCTTTTCTTTCGAGTTAATCACTATTTTTAACGCACTGTATTTTGAGTTTTTAAACGCAGAATGAGTAATAACCCGTTCTTTATTGACAGACTTGATATTAATCTGATATGTTTTTGGCTTTTTTACTGAATATCGAGTCTTATCCTTACCAACATTCATAGATTCGATATCAACCTTATTAATGGGTATTGTATAAGTCATTGCAAAGTTATCTCGATTCCTTATTGTTTGAACTAATAAATTATTATTTTCTATTTTTAACTCAGACCTGAAAAGATCTTTAGTAGAATAAAAAGCGCCTTTAAGTGCTTCGTTTATTTTAGCAATTTGATATTCTTCATTATATTTTTCTTGACTCTGAGCAGAAACAAAAAACAAGGTTAATACTATTAATAATTTAAATTTTGTTAAGGAATTCATATACATATAAAAATTAAAATTGTTGTTTTATAACGAAATGTTTTTGTGAATTACTATTTGATCAATTGACAATTGTATTAAACAAAAATTGAAAAAAATGGTAAAAACATTCTTATTAAGTTTTTATAAATAAAAAAATCATAAAGATTATTTATATCTGCTTTACTAGTTGTTTTTCTTCGCCCAAGTATCGCGTAAACCTACTGTTTTGTTGAACACTAAAGCTTCTGAAGTTGAATCGTCATCAACATTAAAATACCCTAAACGTTGAAATTGGAAACGATCTCCAATATTTGCTGTTTGTAAACTAGGCTCAACATAAGCAGTAATTTTCTCCAACGAATTTGGATTTAAAAACTCCATGAAATCTTTGTCTTTATGACTATCTGGAGCCTCATCTAAAAACAAACGATCGTACGCTCTTACCTCTGCTTTTACCGCATGTTTTTCCGACACCCAATGAATCGTTCCTTTTACCTTACGCTTACTTTCTTCTGTACCACTTCCTGATTTACTCAACGGATCGTACGTACAGTGAATTTCAGTAATATTCCCATTTTCGTCTTTAACACAACTCTCTCCTTTAATGATATACGCATTCTTTAAACGAACTTCTTTACCAATAGTTAGACGGAAGTATTTCTTATTTGCCTCTTCTTTAAAATCGTCTCTTTCAATATATAATTCTCTTGAAAAAGGCACTTCTCTTGACCCTGAGTTTTCATCTTCAGGATTATTTTCAGCGATTAAAACTTCCTCTTCTCCTTCTGGGTAATTAGTAATTACCAACTTCACAGGATCTAACACCGCCATTACTCGGTTTGCTGTTTTGTTTAAATCTTCACGAATTTTAAACTCTAACAACGCTACATCAATCACGTTTTCTCTTTTTGAAACTCCTACAGTTTCTACAAAACTACGGATAGATGCTGGTGTATATCCTCTACGACGTAACCCTGAAATGGTTGGCATACGTGGATCGTCCCATCCAGAAACAACACCTTCTTCTACCAATTTCATCAACTTACGCTTACTCATTACGGTGTAACTTAAGTTTAAACGAGAAAACTCACGTTGTTTTGGCGGTAAAGGGTATTCTGATTTACTGTACTCATACACATTGTCTTTAAACCAATCGTACAATTCACGGTGAGGTTTAAACTCTAACGAACATAATGAGTGTGAGATTTGTTCTATATAATCACTTTCACCATGTGTCCAGTCATACATCGGATAAATTACCCAATCGTTTCCTGTACGGTGGTGTGCTTTTTTTAAGATACGATACATGATAGGATCACGCATTAGCATGTTTGGTGAAGTCATGTCAATTTTTGCACGTAACACATGAGCTCCTTCATCAAACTCACCATTTTTCATACGTGTAAACAAATCTAAATTTTCTTCTACACTTCTATCACGATAAGGTCCAGCTACTCCAGGTTGTGTTGGCGTTCCTTTTTGTTCGGCCATCGCTTCTGAAGATTGACTATCTACATAAGCTTTTCCATCTTTAATTAATTGAACAGCCCAATCGTAAAGCTGCTGGAAATAATCAGAAGAATAACATTCGTTTTCCCATTGATACCCTAACCAAGCTACATCGCGCTTAATAGCATCTACATATTCTTGCTCTTCTTTTGCTGGGTTGGTATCGTCAAAACGAAGATTTACAGGAGCGTTGTACTTTTCCCCTAAACCAAAACTAATACCAATGGCTTTCGTGTGTCCAATGTGTAAATATCCGTTTGGTTCTGGTGGAAAACGAAAACGTAAATTTTCTTTTGGCATTCCGTTAGCCAAATCTTCTTCAATAATTTGCTCTAAAAAATTCAATGATTTCTTTTCTTCTGACATTCTGAATTGTTAATTGTCTTTGTTCAATCTTCTATAATTTCTTTCATTAATTCCTCTTAAAAGGATTCATTTGTGAAATTAAGCCACAAAATTACATAGAATCTGTGAGATATTTACACAAAGAAAACTAAGGATTAAACTTTTACAACAAAAAAACGGAAACCTGAATAGGTTTCCGTTTATAAGCTTTTATATAACTTGGTTTTATTTACCGTATGAATTGTTTGCTTGATTTACATCTGCCATTAATTTAGACGGATCAATTTCAACTGATTTTACCTCTTTTTTTGCGGTAAACGTGTAGGTTGGATGTGCAAAAGTCCAATCGGCAATAAAAGTTGCATTCGTTGGTTTTTCTCCACGCATCATACGTAACGGAATATTAAATGATTCTTTTGAACCATCAGTATACGTTACTTCAACATCAATAGGCATAGGCATTTGACCAATACGCTCTAAGGTAATTTCTTTACCGTTTACTGATTTAATTCCGTAATCAATAGTATGTGTTGTTTGCGTCCATTCATTTAAGTACCAATCTAACTGAATACCTGAAACTTTTTCTGCTGTACGCTTAATATCATTTGGTGTTGGGTGTTTAAACGCAAAATCTTCAAAATACTTTTTTAAGGTTTTTGCTACGTTTTCTTCTCCTATAATATATTCTAATTGTGATAAGAAAATATTTCCTTTAGAATAACTCGCAACTCCATATGCAGTGTTTGTGTGATATCTATCAGCATGTGTTGTTAAAGGCTCTTCAATATTATTACCCACCACATAATTATATCCTCTGTAAGAACCAGCATGTGGATTTTCCTTTCCTTCATCTAAAATTTCATTTTCAGCTTTGTTTGAAATATAAGTGGTAAATCCTTCATCCATCCAAGGGTGTTTACTTTCATTAGTTGCTAACAAGAACTGGAACCAAGTATGAGCTAACTCATGTGCTGTTACACCGAATAAACTTCCCCATTTACGTTGCCCTGTAATTAGCGTACACATTGCGTATTCCATACCTCCATCTCCTCCTTGAATAACCGAATATTGTTTGTATGGATATTGTCCAATATGTTTACTGAAATACTCCATTAACTCAGCTGTTTTTGGTTGTAATTTCTTCCAGTTTGCTAAATATTCAGCATCTAATGTTTTTTTGTATAAGAAGTGTAAATCAATACCATTCTTCATTTTATATGTATCATGAATAAACTCTGGATCTGCTCCCCATGTAAAATCATGCACATCTCGTGCTCTAAATTTCCATGTTAATTTATCTCCTGAAGGAAGGTTTAACAGTTGCTTTTTGTCTTCATAACCATGACCTACCTCTTGTGGATTTTGTACATATCCTGTTCCTCCAACTACATAGTTCTTGTCGATATGTAATGTTACATCAAAATTACCCCAAACTCCATGAAATTCTCTTCCTAAGTACGGAGGTGTGTGCCATCCTTCAAAATCATACTCAGCCATTTTAGGATACCATTGTGTCATAGACAAAGCAACTCCTTCTGCACTATTACGCCCTGAACGACGGATTTGTTTTGGTACTTGTGCATCAAAAATCATATCAAATGTTACACTTTGTCCTGGTTGAATTGGCTCGTTTAATGTAACCTCTAAAATAGTTCCAACAGTTTCGTGTTTTACCGCTGTTCCGTTTTGTTGTAAAGAGTTTACTTTGATATATCCTATTTCTGAAGGTGATAATTTACTAATTCTATCACCTACTCTTTTATCTGGATCTTGAATGTTTCTTGAGCGAACATCCATTTGAGAGTTTGGTTGAAAAGCATTAAAGTATAAGTGATAAAATACTTTATCTAACACATCTGGTGAATTATTTGTGTACACCAGTTTTTGGATTCCTTTATATTGATAGGTTTTTACATCCATATCAATATCCATTGTATAATCTACATGCTGTTGCCAATAACCGTTATTGGTTGTTTGCTTATTTTCATGTGTTTTTGCCACACTAGTATCGGTGCCGTTTTTCATTGTAGCACATGAAACCATTGGTAACAATAAAAGGCTAAAAATTATTTTCTTCATATTAAACTGGTTTAATTCCCATTGAGGTTAGTGTTCTTTTCAAACTCTTTAATTCTTCTTCATTTTTTAATATTGGAAAACTACGTCTTTTTCCATTTTGTAGCTTTAAAAAAATACGCTCTCTTCCGTAAGATATTTTTGTTTCTAGTCCTGCTATTTCTTTTAGTGAATATTTAGACTTCCATGATCTTTTTACAAGGTAATACAATATCACAGCTACCGAAACTAAAGCTAATAAAAACATAAAGCTAAACAATAATTCATTATTTTGATAACTCATTAAGTATAGCTGAACTCCCATATTAACTCCGTTAACAAACATTAAAATTATAACTAACCAAGAATGCTTAGGAATTTCGTCTTTTATGGTTAATTCTTCTGTTTTTTTATTGAACTCTAATTGCATAGCATTTTCATTATAACAAAAAAAGAGCATCAAAAAATAATGCTCTTTTTTAGCTAATTTATATTAGTCTTATTTTCTTCCGTTAACCATTCTATCAGCCATTCTAACTGCATTGTATGCGTTTACAACACGTCCTGAAACCGATAATTCTGAGAAAGGAACTTTTACTGGCTCGTTGCCATATCTAGCTCCTGTACCTGGTTTTACAACATCAAAATCAATCTTAGTTCCTGAGTTCATTAAGATATGCTTTACTTGACTTGCTGTTAATTTAGGATAGTAAGAACGCACTAATGCTGCAACCCCTGCTGCTGCTGGAGATGCCATAGAAGTTCCGTTGAATTTCTTGTACTCATTATCTGGAGTAGTTGAATATATTTGCACTCCTGGAGCAAATACATCTACATTCTTTTTACCGTAGTTAGAGAATGTTGCTGGTAATTCTTCATTATAATTAGCACTCATTGCACCAATTGTTAAGAAGTTATCTGCAACTTCATTTAATAAATCTGGCGCATCGTTAGGAAATGTTTTTTCAACATCGATGTTTTTACCATCATTTCCTGCTGCATTTACAATTAATACATCTTTAGAAGCTGCATACTTAATTGCATCGTAAACCCATTCTTTGTTTGGTGAAAAAGCTTTACCAAAACTTGTGTTGATTACTTTTGCTCCGTTATCAACTGCATAACGAATACCTAAAGCAACATCTTTATCATACTCATCTCCGTCAGAAACTGAACGAACTGCCATAATTTTTACATTATTAGCAACACCATCCATACCTTTACCGTTGCTACGAGTTGCACCAACAATTCCTGATACGTGAGAACCGTGAGCTTCTCCTTTTTCAGAGTGTCCTGTATTTCCGTTTCCATATCCTGGCTTATCGTTAATGTCGTAAGCGTTGTCTCCTACTACTGTACGGTAATCTGTTTTTAAGTTTTCTCCGTCAATTGTTTTTTGAGCATTTTTAATACCTTTTTCAAAGTATTCTTTTGCCTCAGTTAACGAATCAAAGTATCCTAACATTCTAGTTGCAAATTCTTTTGCCTTACCTAACATTGGATCATTTGTATTGATAGCTGCAACTTCTTCTTTTGTGTAAGAAGGTTTTCCGAAATATTTTTCTAATGCTTTATCAGACTCTACTGCTCCAATTTTTAAGTTTCCGTAACGGCTAACTGTTTTCTTAGCTTCTTCTACTTTTTCATCTTGAAAAGCTTTTACTTCTGCTAAGGTTTCAGCATCTGCAACTTCTGGTTTCATTAAAATACGCTCGTACTCTAAGTGCTCTTTGTATGAATCTCCTAAGAAGTTCCATCCATTGATATCATCAACATAACCGTTTTTATCGTTGTCAATTCCGTCTCCTGCAACTTCTTTTGTGTTTACCCAAGCTACGTCAACTAAATCTTCATGTTTTAAATCGGTACCCGAATCAACTACACCAACAATAACCTCAACATGTTTCTTTCCTTTTAAGAATTCATACGCTTTGTTAACGCTCATTCCAGGAATTGTATCAGTTGCTAAATCTAAATGTTGCCAGTTTTCTTGTTCGTAATCAGTTAACTCCGCTTTTTTTGCTGGAATATTAACTACTGTATTGCTTCCTGCTGGTACAGGGATTTTGCTTACTGTGTTACAACTAGCTAAGGTAGCTACTGCAATTGCCGAGTAAAATACGGGCTTTAAAACTCTCATAATCTCTATCTTAATTAAAAATATCTGTAAATTTAAATGTGTCTTTTAAGCGAACTCCTTTTTCAGTATGCTTAACGGTTATTACCTCATTGTAAGCATCGTGCTCTAAAAACAGGTAAAACTCTTTATCGGCAGCTTCTTTTAAGAAAGCTTCTTTTTCTTTTAAGGTAAGTAACGGACGCGTATCATAACCCATTACATACGGTAACGGAACATGACCTGCTGTTGGTAACAAGTCTGCCATGAATACTAAGGTTTTTCCTTGATATTCTATTTTTGGTAACATTTGTTTTTCTGTATGTCCATCTTTGAATAAGACATCGAAACCAACATAATCCCTTGCATTTAAATGCAAAAAATTTAATTGTCCACTTTCTTCAATAGGTAAAATGTTTTCTTTTAAGAAGGATGCTTTTTCACGTGCATTCGGGTGAACAGCCCAGTCCCAGTGACGTTGGTTACTCCAAAAACGTGCGTTTTTAAAGGCTGGTTCGTATCCTGTTCTGTCTTTATTCCATTGAATTGCTCCTCCGCAGTGATCAAAATGTAAGTGTGTTAAAAACACATCGGTAATATCATCTCTATGGAAACCATATTTTGCTAAAGAAGAGTCTAATGAAAAGTCTCCGTACAAGTAGTAATAACCAAAAAATTTATCGGACTGTTTGTTTCCAATTCCTGTATCGATTAAGGTTAATCGATCACCATCTTCAATCAACATACAACGCATGCCCATTGAGATCATATTGTTTTCATCGGCTGGATTTGTCTTCTGCCAAATCGATTTTGGAACCACGCCAAACATAGCGCCTCCGTCTAATTTAAAGTTACCTGTTTCTATCGGATAAATTCGCATAACGACAAAGATGCAGAATTTTAGCGAATTATTTTGTTAATAAAAACAAAAAAGCACATCTAAACGATGTGCTTTTCGAGGTGTCGAGCGGATTCGAACCGCTGTAGATGGTGTTGCAGACCACTGCCTAGCCACTCGGCCACGACACCTTAATATTGATAAGGACTGCAAATTTACAGCTTTTATCTTTTTTTGCAAGCTTTTTTTACTTTTTACGCACATCTGATAAAACAATGGCTACCTCAGCAACATTACCTCCAATGGGTGGATTAATTTTTGCTACGCTAACCTCCGCTTCATCAACTAATTGTATCTCTCTAAAAATTCTTTCTAAAATTCGTCTAGCAACATGTTCTAGCAATTTAGAACGTATTGCCATCTCTTCTTTTACAATTTGATTCAAGTGTACATAATCTACCGTATCAACCAACTCATCAGTTTGCGCTGATTTTTGTAAATCGGCTTTTACCTCTACATCTACTCGATATTCTGAACCGATTCTTGCTTCTTCATCTAAACATCCATGATTGGTAAATAATCGGATGTCGTTTACACGTATAATTCCCATGCCGCAAAAATAGTAATGTTTCTTTATTAAGTTGTTTAAATTTTATTTCAAAAAAAAGAGAAAAACAACAATCTTGTTTTTCTCTTTTATAAATTATTCTTTTTAAAGAATTTCAAATGTTTGACTTAATTCACCTATAGTCACTTTATATTTTCCTTTAGGCAAATAATAGTTACCATTCTTTGCTTCTTTAATTTCAGCATCTTTGTGCTTTTTTAAGTATTTCTTTCTTCCTTTTTCTGAAAAAGAAACATCATACACAGCTTCGTTAAATCCTTTTGAAGCTTTCGCTGTTATCGTATTTACCAAAACATCATCTGAAGAATACACTTCTAACACAACTTCTTTATCAGAATTTACATAAAATGGAATGCTAACACCAGGCGTATAAGGCTCTAACCACTTACTCCAAGAACTTCCCCAAGAATTTCTTTTTTTAATATTCTTGATACTAAAAATAGCTTCTTTATTATCAAACTCTTGTAACGATGTGACATTTGCTTTGTATAAGCTACGTCCGTGAGTACCTACTAATAAATGTTTTGCTTTTGGCTGAATCACTAAATCATGCATTGCAACATTCGGCAATCCGTTGCTAAACGCTTCCCAAGTTTCTCCTTGATTGAAAGAAACATACAACCCGTTATCAGTTCCTAGGTATAAAATATTCTCTTTTTCTGGATCTTCCTTAATCACATTTACCGCAGAAGTTGGAATGTTACCGCTAATATTTTTCCATGTTTTTCCGTAATCATCAGACATGTATACATAAGGTGTAAAATCATCAAAACGATATCCGTTTAACGTAACATATACACGTTCTTTCTTGTACTTTGAAGCTATTACACGACTTACCCATAAATCTTGCGGAAAAGAGTTTGAAATTTTCTCCCAACTTCCTCCTCCGTTTTTAGTCACTTGTACCAATCCATCATCAGAACCTACATAAATTAACCCGAATTGAAATGGGCTTTCAGAAATTGTAGTTAAGGTTCCATAAGCTACATTTCCTTCTTTTTCTCCTTTGGTTAAATCTCCAGAAATTTCTTCCCAATCACTCCCTTGATTTAAAGAACGGTGTAATTTATTTCCTCCTAAATACAGGATATCTTGATTGTGTTTTGACAACAAAATAGGTGTTTGCCAATTGAATCGATATGCTGGCTTATCTTTTTTAGGTTTCGGTTGAATATAAGTTTGTTTTCCTGTAGCTCTATCAATTCTATAATAGTTTCCAAACTGATACCCCGTGTACACAATATTCGGATTTCTGTCATCAACCGCAACCTGCATACCATCACCTCCCATTAAACTTTCATAGGGATTCTTTCCTGTTTGATGCCAGCTTTTGTCAATTTTTGCATTATGGTTTCCTACCCAAACTCCGTTGTCTTGTAATCCTCCATATACCTTGTACACTTCTTGATTATCGGCATATACGGTATAAAACTGTCCAACTGCAGGTTGATTTAATTTAATCCAGCTTTCACCATCATCGTATGAAATATTTAATCCACCATCGTTTCCATCAATTAGGTGCCCTTGTTTTTTAGGATTTACCCATAATGCTTGATGATCGGCATGTACATTTTCTTTGCTAATAGAAGTAAATGTTTTTCCTCCATCTTTCGATTTTAAAATTGGAACTCCTAATACATAAATTCCATTTTCATCTTGCGGATCTACACGAACTTCACCAAAATAATATCCATACGAATAGTACAAATCATCTAAATACCCTTCGTGTGTTTTCTTCCACGTTTTTCCTCCATTAGTTGTTTTAAAAACCTCTGCTCCTATCACTGGAGTATCAAACAAAGCTGCATTCGCATCTTTCAAGTAACCAACCAAATCACTTGGTCGCATTTCTCCTGGACTAGAGCGAATGATTTGCTTAATATTTTCTGCACGATACTTCTCTTGAAGACCATTCATTTTGATATATGAATTCAGCTTTTTGTCTTTCATATTCAACAGTTCATCCGCAGAAATTGTCGCAAGCTCCTCTTTTGTCAAAGCTCCTGAACCTTTAGCTTGTTTAGTAGAATCTTTTTTTCTTCGGAATTGACTATCGTGAAAAGCATACACGGTATTTTCATCATATACCGCTAAACCAATCCTTCCTACTCCATCTCCATTAGGGAAACCATTGTTATCCGAAATTTTAGTCCACGTATTTCCAGCATCAGTCGATTTATAAATTGCAGAATTTTTTCCGTCTCCATCAAAATTCCATGCTTTACGCTCACGTTCCCAAGCAGCAGCATATAAAATATTGAAGTTGTTTGGCACAGGCTGAATATCTATAATCCCTGTATTTTCATCAATAAACAAGGTTTTTGTCCATGTTTTACCTCCATCAGAAGTCTTAAAAATTCCTCTTTCATTGTTTGATGAGTATAAATGACCTATAGAACCAACGATTACCTCATCTGGGTTTTTCGGATTGATTAAAATACGACCTATATGATGTGAATCGAGTAACCCAACGTTTGCCCAAGTTTTACCTTTATCGGTAGATTTTAAAATTCCGATTCCCGCATACGATGATCGAGAAGAATTATTTTCTCCTGTACCAACCCAAATTGTTCCATTTTTCCAATCTACAGCAATATCACCCACATTTTGTGTAGGCGAGTTGTCTAGAATTGGAGTAAAAGTAGTTCCGTTGTTATTCGTATGCCATACTCCTCCTGAAGCATATCCTACATAAAATTCTGTTGGATCGTTTGGATTTACATCAATATCAACCACTCGACCACTCATTACTGTAGGTCCGATGCTTTTAAATGAAATATTTTTTACCGTGGAATTTTTTGTTAACGCTTCTTTTTGCTGTAAAGCATCTTGTATTTTTTCTGCTGAAGTAGGTTGTTGAGCAACTACTGTAAATGGCAACAAAGCAATACAAACTTTTGCTAAGGTTTTCATGATTATTTGGTTTAGTAGCTTGTGAAAATACTGTATGTTAAAACTATTTCAAAAAAATTAACAGAAATTTGGGGTATTTCCTTCAAGTAATACACCCGCAAAAAATTATTAGATTTGTGTTAACTCAATTACATAAAGCTATGACCATTTTTATTCTTTCTGTTAGCGAACATATTTATTCAACACAAAGAATATATAAAGAAGCACTTCGCAGAGGTCATAAAGTTGAAATTATAAATCATTTAAAATGTTCTATCAAACTAGGTAAAGACAAACCTGCAATTATTTATCAAGGTAAAGACATTATTGATGTTCCTGATATTATTATTCCTCGAATAGGTTTTTCTGCAATGAGGCATGGAGCTGCTGTTGTAAAAGAGTTTGAACTAAACGGAGTGTACAGCACAGCTAGTTCATCTGGTATTTTAAAAGCACAAAACAAAATAGAGACCTTACAAATAGCTAGCAGAAATGGATTGCCAATACCACAAACTGTTTTTTCTGTAGATCCTGAAAATGTAGCAGAACAAATAGATTTGTTAGGAGAAGCTCCTATCATAATTAAATTACAAGAAGGCACACACGGATCGGGAGTTATTTTAGCAGAAAGTAAAAAATCTGCCATTTCTATTATTGACACTTTATACAGCTCTAATACTGGTATTTTATTACAAGAATTTATTAAAGAAAGTAATAGTGAAGATATTCGTGCTTTTGTGGTAGACGGCAAGGTAATTTCTTCAATGAAACGTAAAGGATTAGACCATGATTTTCGTTCAAACATTCATAAAGGAGGAAGTGGATGTAAAGTTACTTTAACCCCAGAAGAAGAAGAAATAGCCATTAAAGCTACTCAACTCTTAAACCTTGCTGTTGCTGGAGTGGATATGATACGTTCAAAACGAGGAGCCTTGTTAATTGAAGTTAACTCTACTCCTGGCTTGCAAGGAATTGAAACGTACACCAAAGACAATATCGCTAAAACTATTATTAAATTTTTAGAAGAAAATGTTCGACCAAAACTTTAAAAACGAAACCATAGAAATAAGAGGGCAAAAAATAGGATTGGGTGAATCTAAACTCATTAGAATCCCAATTGATCGATTACCTACAGGAACCCTCATAGAAATCCCTGTCTATATTTTTAACGGAGATGAAGTAGGTCCAACTATTTTATTACAGGGTGGTTTACATGGAGACGAGGTTAATAGCGTAGAATTGGTACGAAGAATGTTAATTGACAAATCGTATAAAATTCATCGTGGTTGTGTTATTGTGGTTCCTTTGTTAAATGTTTTTGGTTTCTTAAACATGTCTCGTGACATGCATGGTAAAGATGTAAACCGAAGCTTTCCTGGATCTAAAACAGGATCTTTAGCCAGTAGAATGGCATATTACCTGATAAAAGAAATAACTAACAATGTAGATTTCGCTATTGATTATCATACGGGTGGTGAACAACGCAACAACTTTCCACAAATACGATATACACCTCAAGATGAAATAGGCCATACACTAGCCAGTATTTTTAATGCTCCATTTATGTTCGGTTCTAGCCTTATTCCGAAGTCCTTTAGAAATCAATGTTATAAAAACAATATTCCTGTAATTGTTTATGAAGGAGGAGAATCGTTGCGTTTAGAAGAAAAAGCCATTCAACAAGGAATTAATGGAACACTTCGTATTCTAAAACACTTTAAAATGATACACGAAAGAGTTCAAGTTCCTGAAAATCCTTCCTCTATTCACATCAACAAACGCAGTTGGATTCGCGCAAAAGTTGCTGGTTTGTTTAATCCGACCGTTCATAACGGTGCTAAAGTTAAAAAAGGGGAAATTTTAGGGCATATTATGGATACTTATGGGGAAACAAACTTTACCGTAAAATCTCCGGCAAATGGCTATATCATTGCTAAAAACAACTTTCCGATTATTAATATGGGAGATCCTTTATTTCATTTAGGAAACACCTAACAAACTGATTTTATTTGTTTTATAATTTATTTTTTACGTTCTTTAATTCAAATTAACTAATCAAAAATTATAAATTATGGAATTTCTTATTAGCTTATTAAGCGGTGCTGTAGGTGGTAATCTTGCAGGAGCTGTGTTAAAAAAGTATTCTTTAGGTACCCTTTGGAACTCTGTTGTAGGAATTTTAGGTGGTGGCCTAGGAGCTCAATTGTTAGGAATGCTAAACATTGATATTTCTGGTATTATCGGAAACATTGCTGGAAGTGGTGTTGGTGGAGCTGTTTTACTAGTTATTGTTGGTGTTATTAAAAGTGCCATGGCTAAAAGTTAAACACACATTAAAACTAAAGAAAAGACGCCCTGAATAAGGCGTCTTTTTTTATTTATAGGCGAAGCCCAATAAATAGCAGTACCTTTGTAAGCTCATAGTGGTGTCTTATTTAGATCCTACTGAAGAATTATATATGACATTTACATCGTTAGGTTTATCAAAAGCTTTAGTGAAAGCTGTAACCGAAAAAGGGTACGAAACCCCCTCTCCCATTCAAGAAAAAGCAATTCCAGTTATTTTAGAAGGCAAAGACGTATTAGCTTCTGCACAAACCGGAACAGGGAAAACTGCAGGGTTTACCTTGCCTATTTTACAAAATATATCAGAAAAAAAGAATCCAAAATATCGTCCAATCAAAGCATTGGTACTAACACCTACAAGAGAATTAGCCGCTCAGGTTTATGATAATGTGCGCGAATACAGCACCCATTTAAATATTAAATCTACCGCTATTTTTGGCGGAGTAAAACCAAGTACTCAAATAGCAACACTTAAAAACGGAATTGATGTTTTGGTGGCTACTCCTGGTAGATTAATAGATTTACACGAGCAAAATCAACTTTCTTTAAAACGTGTAGACGTTTTGGTTTTAGATGAAGCCGACAGAATGCTTGACATGGGTTTTTTACGAGATATTAAAAAAATTATCTCTTTTTTACCTCAAAAACGTCAAAACTTGTTGTTTTCGGCAACTTTTTCAAAAGAAATAAAAAAATTAGCAGAAGGTATTTTACACAATCCTGTGTTGGTTGAAGCGGCTCCTGAAAATACAACTGCTGAAAAAGTAAATCAAAAACTATATAAAGTTCCAAAAAGTAAAAAAACGGAGCTAGTTGGGCAGTTGATTTCAAAAGGAAACTGGAGTCAAGTATTAATTTTTACTCGAACTAAACATGGTGCTAATAGGTTAACCGAAAAACTAGTTAAACGAGGTATTTCTGCCGCAGCTATACACGGTAACAAAAGTCAAGGTGCAAGAACCAAAGCCTTAAAAGGCTTTAAAGACAATTCTATTCGAGTATTAGTAGCTACTGATATTGCTGCACGTGGATTGGATATTCCATTATTACCACACGTTATTAATTTTGAACTTCCTAATGTTCCTGAAGATTATGTACATAGAATTGGTAGAACAGGAAGAGCAGGCGCTAGTGGAGAAGCAATTTCTTTAGTGTCTCAAGAAGAGGAAACTTACTTAAAAAGTATTGAAAAATTATTAGGACAAAAAATTATTATTTCTGAATTAGAAGGTTTTGATTTATCTACCATAAAAAGCGAAGTAACTACAGAACGTACAAAACCAAAACATACTGAAAAAAAGACTTCTAAGAAACCTTTAAAATCTAAAAAAAAGAAGCCTACAGCTACTTCTGGAGACCCTAAAAAACACACCCCTAGAAAACGAAACAACCGTAATAGAAGAAATAGTAATAAAGCTTCTCAATAACAAAATTACCTCATTAGTTATCAGCATCCTTAGAACTTTAATCATTTAGTAAAGCAATATTTTGGTATAAATCTTGTTATATATCTGTGTATTACAAAACCAATATAATTATGAAAAAACATGTTTTTTTATTAGTTGCTTTAGCAACTTTTTTTACCGCTTTTATTAGCTGTTCTAACGATGATCCAAAAACATCTCAAGTAGAGGTTCGCTTAGTTGATGCTCCTGGAGATTATGATGCAGTAAACATTGACGTACAAGACGTGATGATTAATGTAAACGATGGAGAAAACGGATGGAAGAGCTTAGGAAACGTAACCCCACAAGTATATAACTTATTAGAGTTAACCGGAGGTATTGATGCTTTATTAGTTGATACAGAAATTCCTGCTGGAAAAATTAGCCAAATTCGTTTGGTTTTAGGTGAAAACAATTCGATTGTAGTAGATGGACAAACACATCCTTTAGCAACCCCTAGTGCTCAACAATCAGGATTAAAATTAAACGTACACCAAGATTTAGTTGGCGGTGTAAAGTATACTTTTATCTTAGACTTTATGGTTGATAAATCAATCGTAGTTGAAGGTAATGGAGCTTATAGTTTAAAACCAACCATTAGAGTAATTACTGAAGCTGCTTCAGGGGCTATTTCTGGAATGGTAAATCCTTTTGACTATCAAGTAGAAGTTAGCGCTGTTTCTGGAGAAGAAGAAGCTATTACAACCTATACTAATGAAGAAGGTAAATTTATGTTACACGGAGTTCCAGCTGGTACTTACAGCGTAACCTTTACTCCAGATGAAGCTTCTGGTTTAGCGCCAAAAACTGTTGAAGGAGTTAATTCTGTTCTAGGTGAAAACACCGATATGGGAACTGTTGAGTTAGAATAATTCTTATAAACATAAACTCTCAAAAAGAGGCTATTTCAAAACGTCATTTTCGCGTGTAGAGAAATTTTAACTATTACAAGTTAAGGGATATTTTTTGTAATAGAATTCTCAAATTCATTCAAAATGACATGGTATTAAATGTTTTGAAATAGCTTCTTTTTTTATATTTTTAAGCTAAAATTTATTTCCATAAATGGATGCTTCTAAAAAAGCTATTACACAGCGTATACAAAACATCATAAATGATGAAACCTTAAATAATTTAATCCCTGAAATTATTGACTGTTTTAAAGAGTTTCCTTTATCTAAAAATGAGTTTTTAGTAAAAAAAGGAGAAGCTTGTCGTTATTTCTGCTTTGTAGAAAGTGGTATTTTACAATACGCCGTTACCGCTTCTGGACAGGAAAAAACCACCTATTTAGCTTTAAGAAATGGATTTGCTTCTTCTTTAAAGAGCTTTTTACAACAAACTCCTTCTCCCAAAAACATAAAAGCATTAAGCGCCTGTAAACTTTGGGTATTAAAGATTAATGACTTTAAATACCTAATAAAAAACAACAAAGCTTTTCATCAATTTTATTACAACTTTATAGAGAATCAAATTTTTTTAATTGACGATTATCGTATTGATTTACTAACACTAACACCAGAAGAGCGTTACAATAAATTACTCGTAAACGAACCTAAGCTTCTTCAAGAAGTTCCGCTACACTATTTAGCTTCCTTTTTAGGAATTTCTACCCGACACATGAGTAGGATTCGAAAAAACATAAATTAGCGCCAAATGGCTAATATTTGCACAGTTTCTTTCCGTATTTTTGAAGGACTTTATCAATTTAATTGAATCATTATGAAATACGACGCAATAAACAGTCAATTATTTATAAAAAATCGTAAAAACTTTATGGCGCAAATGAAGCCAAATAGTTTAGCTGTTTTTAACTCAAACGATATATATCCTGTAAGTGCAGATAGTACTTTACCTTTTGAACAACACCGCGATATTTTCTTTTTAAGTGGTGTAGATCAAGAAGAAAGTGTGTTGGTTTTATTTCCAGATTGCCCAAAAGAAAACTTACGTGAAGTATTATTTTTACGTGAAACCAATGAACACATTGCTGTTTGGGAAGGTGAAAAACTAACCAAAGAAAAAGCGTTAGAAACTAGCGGAATTAAAAATGTACACTGGTTACAAGATTTAGAAAAAGTATTGGCTGAAATGATGGCGTTAGCAGATACAGTTTACATCAACACAAACGAGCATTACCGTGCTACTGTTGAAACTGAAACGCGTGAGGCTCGTTTTACTAAATGGTTATTAAATAAATATCCTGCACACTCTGTAGCAAAGAGCAACCCTATTTTACAACGTTTACGTTCACTAAAAGATCAAATCGAAATCGATTTAATTCAAACTGCTTGTGATATTACTGAAAAAGGATTCAGACGTGTGTTAGATTTCGTAAAACCTGGTGTTTGGGAATATGAAGTAGAAGCTGAATTTATTCATGAGTTCATCAGAAATCGTTCTAAGAAATTTGCTTACACGCCAATTATTGCGTCTGGTAACAACGCAAACGTATTACACTATATTGAAAACAACCAACAATGTAAAGCAGGTGATTTATTATTGATGGATGTAGGAGCTGAATATGCAAATTATTCTTCGGATATGACTCGTACCATTCCTGTTTCTGGTCGTTTTACTGACAGACAAAAAGCAGTATACAATGCTGTAAACCGTGTAAAAAATTATGCTACAAAAATGTTAGTTCCAGGAACTCTTTGGGCTGATTATCATGTAGAAGTTGGTAAATTAATGACTTCGGAATTATTAGGTTTAGGCTTATTAGACAAAGCAGATGTACAAAATGAAGATCCTAATTGGCCAGCTTACAAAAAATACTTTATGCACGGAACTTCTCACCACATGGGATTAGACACGCATGACTACGGATTATTACACCAACCAATGGAAGCTAATATGGTATTTACTGTAGAACCTGGTATTTATATTCCTGAAGAAGGTTTTGGTATTCGTTTAGAAGATGATGTAGTAATTCAAGAAACTGGAGAGCCTTTTAACTTAATGCGCAACATACCTATTGAAGCAGACGAAATAGAAGATATTATGAATAAATAGTATCATTTCCCATACTTTTTAAACGCCATTACATTTTCTGTTAGAAAATGTAATGGCGTTCTTATTTTTATAGTTCTTTAAAAAGGAGTAAACAAAAGCTTATCGTAAAAAACAGTAAAAAATACCTGCCAATTAGCAGGTATTTCCTTTGTTATCTATCTATTTTATTTTTAAATTCGGCTCGCTCCTCATGTTACTAATGAGTTTGCAAGCTTTCTACTTTATCTTGTGCATAATTAACGAGTTGTTTCTCATTAGTTTTTCTACTAACAACTAAACTATTTAATTATGGAACTAAACGAAACAAAACTACACGACTTATTAGGAAAAGTGGTTACCGAAATGGGGGCTGCTGCTAATGGACCTCTTGTTACCATTGGTGACAAACTAGGATTGTACAAATCTCTTTCAGAATCTGATGCTTTATCTTCTAGTGAATTGGCAGATAAAACAAATACTTCAGAAAGATATGTAAGAGAATGGTTAGCTGCACAAGCTGCTTCAGGATACGTAGAATACGATGCTACTAATAATAATTTTTATATGACTCCTGAGCAAACTGCTGTTTTCGGTAATAATAAAAGTCCTGTTTTTATGACAGGAGGTTTTTATGCAGTTTCTTCAGTATACCATGACGAGCCAAAAGTTGAAGAGGCTTTTAAAACTGGAAAAGGAATTTCTTGGGGAGACCATAACACCTGTTTATTTTGTGGTACTGAAAAGTTTTTCAGTCCATCTTATGAAGGAAACTTGATTGATAATTGGTTACCAGCATTAGATGGTGTTGTTGAAAAATTAGAAAAAGGAGCTAAAGTTGCTGATATTGGTTGTGGTCATGCAGCTTCAACAATTATAATGGCTAAAGCATTTCCAAACTCAACCTTTATAGGTTTCGATTTTCATGAAGAATCTATTAACCAAGCAAGAAAAAGAGCTGAAGACGCCAATGTTAATAATATAACTTTTCAGGTTGCTACAGCTAAAGATTTTCCAGGAAATGATTATGATCTTATTTGCTTTTTCGATTGTTTACATGATATGGGCGACCCTGTTGGAGCTTGTAAACACGTGAAAGACGCTCTAAAACCAGATGGAACTTGTATGATTGTAGAACCTTATGCTAATGATTCATTAGAAGAAAACCTCAATCCTATCGGAAGAGCTTTTTACGCATTTTCTACCACCATATGTACTCCTTGTTCTTTAAACCAAGAAGTTGGACTTGCTTTAGGAGCTCAAGCAGGGTCAAAAAAGATAGAAACGGTTGCTAAAGAAGGTGGCTTTTCTAAATTCAAGGTTGCAACCCATAATCCATTCAACCTAATTTTTGAAGCAAAACCATAAATAATACAAATTAAAAAGCCCTTAAAATAAGGGCTTTTTTTAATCTATTCTACTTTCAATGTGTATTGCGGTGTCGGATTTAACGGACAAAAATATACATACTCTCCTTTTGCTAAAGTTACTTTTTGAGAACTTGACTTGCTATTATTCTTTACTAAAGAGGTTACGTATGCTTCTTTAATATGGTGTTTTTCATCTGTTTTCCCTTTTGGCGCTAATACAAACCCAACATCATGACCTACATTTTTATTTGAAATTTCAAAAACATAAGTCCCTGCTGGAAGTGTTAATGATTTTTGAGTAAACGCCCCTTTGGTTTGCTCTAATGTTACTGTTTTTACTTTTTGTGCATTGGCTTGAAAAACAACACCAACTAGTAATACTAAGATTATAATAATTCGTTTCATTTTAATTGTTTTTTATATAGTTATTATTGTTTAAAACAAGTAGTTCTGTAATCATTCCCCATTAACAATATGACACATTATTTACGACTACAAAAGCTACTTGTTTTTAAGCATTTTGTGTAAATTTTCCTGCTTCTACCTTTGGAAAATCAACTTCTGTTTCTGCAATATGGTTTACATAATTGGTTAACGTATTGGAAACAACATTTAATAAAATTTCTAAAATATCTTCATCGGTATACCCTACAGCTTTAACCTCTGCAATTTCTTCTAAACTTAAGTTTCCTCTATTTCTTGTGATACTTTGAGCAAACTGCAACCCTACTTTAGTTTTAACGTCTGATGCTTCTGCTTGTCTATTTTTCTCTATTTCATCTTCTGACAAACCATTCATTTTACCAATAGCTGTATGGGCAGACAAACAATAATCACAAGTGTTTTCTTCAGCTATTGCCAATGCTAATTGTTCTCTGAATTTATTAGAAAAATTACCTGTTACAGCAATATCTCCTAAACTCAAATAGCTTTGTAAAAGTGCTGGTGAATTTCCCATTACTTTAATTAGGTTTGGAATAAATCCTACTTTTTTCTGAACGGCTTCAAATAATTCTTTTGATTTTCCTGTTGTGGTTTCTGGGTTTAATGTTTTAATTCTTGTACTCATAATTTTACTATTTTAAAATTGTCTTTTTAGTTTGTTTTTCGCAGTTACATAATTCTCTTTCTGGAAACTGCTCATCATATTCTTGATATCCCCAACAATTAGGGCATTGATTAATTTCTACTTTCATAATTCATTGGTTTTGAATTCTGATACAAAGATGCGACGGGAGGTAACCTCAAAAAATGGACAAAAGTTCTTAAAACTTGTACATCTGTTTTTTCTAACAATTTTCTTACAAAAAAGCTTCATTTTCTTCACGGTTTCATAAAGTGCAGATAACACTACCGTGTATTAATAATGGTAATTTTAAATCGTCAAAAAAGGTTGTTTGTATTAGTGTAACAAACGTATTAGTTGTGTAGTTGACCACGCGTTGCGTGGTTTTTTCTTTTTATAAACTATAGTTTTTCTTAAACTCTTTAGGAGAAGAGCCTGTTGCCTTAGTAAAAAAGCGAGAAAAGTAAGCAGGATCATTAAACCCTAACTCGAAAGCAATATGTTTAATAGCTTTATTTGTATACAATAATAATCGCTTTGCTTCGGTAATAATCCTATTCTTTATAAAATCACTTGGTGTTTGAGTTCCTATATTTTTAAAATGCTTGGTTAATGATTTAGGCGAAAGTCCTAATCTATTCGCATAATCAGTAACACTATGTAGTTTTGTAAAATTTAGTTCCACCAGTAAACTAAATTCTTTAAAAAGTTTCGTTTCTGTATTTTCCTTTACAACATCTTTTTCCTCTTTCATACGTACAGAATACACAATAAACTGTTTTAAAAGTGATTGTAGCATATCATGCTGTGCTGTTTCTTCTAACTCAAACTCTTCAATTAAACTTAAAAGGATAAAATTTAGTTTTTCAGCTTCATTTTCTGATGGAAAAACAAAAGGAGTTTCATATACGTTATTAAATAATACACCATTACATGCCACCTCTGTATCATGTGCTTGAAGGCAATAAAAATCTCTCGTAAAACTCAACTGATATATTTCTTTCATTTTTTCAGAAACTACAGAAAAAACTTGACCTGGAGATAAGAAAAACAACGTATTCCCTTTAAACGAATAACTTTTAAAATCAATGTTATACGTCCCGCTTCCTTCTTTAATCCAAAAAATCTTAAACTGTTCTATTTGTTGTGGTGAGTTTACCACACAAGATTTTTGAAACTGAACTGTTTGTAGAGAAAAAATATTTTTATAAGAGTAACTTTGAATATTCTGTATAGCCATTATACTTACACATATTTAATCGTTGGTCGAAAAAATATGGAGAGCTAACAAAACCAGCGTATCTTTGGCTTATAATTATTTTTGTTTTGTTGCAGAAAATACTACTTCTTGTCTTTTTATTAATAGGTGTTTCGTCATATACACAATCTAATTGGCAAGAATTCGGAAAGCTATCCTCACCTAAAAAAAAGTGGGTGCTACTCCACCCTTTCAAGGCTAAACAAGCCTTAATTGTTTCACGTGAAGCATTAAGAGTAAGTGACTCTATAAGAGTTTCTCCCTTGTTAGATGGTGATTATTCTGGTGGAAAAGTAGATGCGTTTCGTCATGCTTTTTGGATGGCTTTATTACAACAAGAAATAGGAAAAAATGCGGCTCGATCTCTTGGAAGAACTCACGAAAAAGAAAACTATCAAACTTTTAAAAAACAACAATTAGAAGACGGTATTGTTCCTGATGAAATTTCTTCGGAAATGGATTTATTTAATAATGAAATTGGATTGTCTCTTTCTGAGGAAAATGGAAAACTCCCTAAAAATGGGTTAATTTACAGAGTAATCAACGCCATTCATCAAGGAAAGCTGAAAGTCATCAAAAAAGACCCAAAAGGAAATTTTTTAACTTGTGATGATAAAATTATTTCTGATGAGTCTCTCAAAGGAAAATGGAAAAACAATAAATGCTTAATAAACTCTAATTACAACCAATAAATGCAAAAAGTATACTTTATTTCAGGTACGATGTGTACGGTAGATTTATGGCAATTTGTGTTTCCGAAATTAGAAAACATATTCCCTATCCACATTGATATTACTCCTGCAAACTCTTTTGAAGAAATCAATACAATTATTGCAAATCATATTGAAGTTCCAGCTACAATTGTAGGATTTTCTTTAGGCGGATTTTCTGCTATGAACTTTGCGGTACACCATCCTGAAAAAGTAAAAAAACTAATTATAGTTGCCGCCAACACTGATGGATTGAGTGATTCAGAAATTCAACTACGAAAAAGTACCATTGAATTTTTAGAAAAACACAACTATAAAGGAATCTCACAAGCAAGAATTCAACAGTTTCTACACCCTGATAATCACAGTAATTCCAAGATTGTTTCCATCATCAAAAAAATGGATGTAGATTTAGGAAAAGAAGTATTATTACGTCAGTTAAAAGCTACTTCATCTAGAATAAATATTTCACAAGAAGTTTTAAAATTAAACATTCCTATACTTTTTATTACTGCGGAAAATGATGCACTTATCAACCCCAAAAAAGTAAAAGAGTTTGCACAAACAACTAAAAACGGAAAGAATATTACCATTAAAAATTGCGGTCATATGATTCCGTTAGAAAAGCCCTTGGAGCTAGCTTCTATACTAAACCTGACTATTAATTAATATAAAAATGGCTACTAAAATTGACACGTTCATTAGTTACAATCCTAGTTTCTTGACTAAAAAAAATGCAACAAAGTTGTTTCAACTATTAAAAAAACACTCGGAACTTACAAAAATGATGGAAATGAAACTTCCTACTGGCGATATTGTGAAGTATAATTTTGGCAAAATGATGTTTCTCGATCGAGATTTAATAGAAAAAAATGCTTTTCCTAAATCTGCCTGGGGAAATACTATGGAATGGCCAGAGTATATGCTTTCAATAAAAGAAAAAGTTGAAAATTATACCAATGAAAAATTTCAAACTTGTGTTTGTATTTTTTACCCTGATGGTAATTCTGGCGTAGCATACCACTCAGATGAAGTCGCTTTTGGAGATACTAATATCATTCCTTCAATTAGTTTAGGTGAAGAACGCATATTTTCTCTTAGAGAAAAACAAACAAAAGAAGAAAACCAACTTCTTTTACAACATGGAAGTTTACTAGTTATGAAAGATAATTGTCAAAAATACTACGAACATAGTTTACCCATAAACCCTGAATACCTAAATCCAAGAATTAATTTAACTTTCAGAAAATATGGCTTAAAAAACTATTTTTAGCTTAAAAATACAATTTTAAGACGGTATCATTTTAGTTAAAATAACTTAGCTGGGGTTTTAACAGATCTGATGTTTTTAAAACACATAATTTATTTTGTTAAATTATTAACTAAAAAAAGAAATGGACTGAAATAATCAACAAAAAAACAGTTATTTCCCTAATATTAATAACATTTTTTAACAAAAACATTCTTCTATTTAAACCGATTCTAAATATTTAAGAAAACAATTCGTAAAGTTTGTTCAAGTAATGCGTTCCGCTTAAATTTGTGCTATTATTTAATCAATCAACAAAATAATGAGCGGATTACTAAAATCTTCTATTGGAAGAAAATTTGCCATGGCACTTTCGGCATTCTTCCTGATGTTTTTCTTATTACAACATTTTGCAATTAACATCACCTCAATTTTTCCAGACAACGGAGCTACATTCAACAAACTATCTCATTTTATGGGAACTAACGGCTTGGTACAGTATGTAATGCAACCGATCTTAATTTTTGGCGTTGTTTTTCACTTTGTAATGGGATTCATCTTAGAAATGAAAAACAACAGTGCACGTAAAGTAAGTTATGCTAAAAATAACGGAGCTGCGAACTCTACTTGGATGAGTAGAAACATGATTTATAGTGGAGCCGCTATTTTAGCGTTTATTGTTTTACACTTTATCGATTTTTGGTTTCCAGAAATCAACACCAAATTCATTCAAGGTGATTGGAGTGGTTTACACGATGGAGAGTTTAGATACTTCCACGAGTTACAACACAAATTTGTAAATCCACTTAGAGTAGGTGCTTATGTAATTGCTTTTGTTTTCTTAGCATTACACTTATTACACGGATTTAGCTCTGCATTCCAATCAGTTGGAGCAAATAACAAATATACTAGAGGGTTGAAAACATTTAGTAAAATATATGCTATTGGTATTCCAGCAGGATTTATCATCATCGCATTATTCCACCATTTCAACCACTAATAAAACCACTTAAATATGGCAATTTTAGATTCAAAAATACCAAAAGGTCCATTAAAAGATAAGTGGACAACTTATAAAGATAAAATCGACTTGGTAAACCCTGCTAACAAGCGTTTAATTGACGTAATTGTAGTAGGTACTGGTTTAGCAGGTGGTTCTGCTTGTGCAACTTTAGCAGAATTAGGATACAACGTTAAAGCATTTGCTTACCAAGATTCTCCTCGTCGTGCGCACTCAATTGCAGCACAAGGAGGTATTAACGCAGCAAAAAACTATCAAGGAGATGGTGATTCTTTTTACCGTTTATTTTATGATACTGTAAAAGGTGGAGATTACCGTTCTCGTGAGGCTAACGTTTATCGTTTAGCTGAGGTTTCTGCAAACATCATTGATCAATGTGTAGCGCAAGGTGTTCCTTTTGCTCGTGATTATGGTGGACAATTAGATAACCGTTCGTTTGGTGGGGTATTAGTATCTCGTACTTTCTATGCGAAAGGACAAACTGGTCAGCAGTTATTATTAGGAGCTTATTCAGCAATGAACCGTCAAATTGCTCGTGGTAAGATTGAAATGTTCAATCGTCATGAAATGTTAGACGTTGTTATTGTTGATGGAAAAGCACGTGGAATTATTGCTCGTAACTTAGTTACTGGTGAAATTGAGCGTCACTCAGCACACGCTGTAGTAATTGCTTCTGGTGGATACGGAAACGTATATTTCTTATCAACCAACGCAATGGGATCTAACGCAACAGCAGCTTGGAAAATTCATAAGAAAGGAGCATTCTTTGCGAACCCTTGTTATACACAAATTCACCCAACATGTATTCCTCGTTCAGGAGACTACCAGTCTAAGTTAACCTTAATGTCTGAATCGTTACGTAATGACGGACGTATTTGGGTTCCGAAGAAAATGGAAGATGTATTAGCAATTAGAGAAGGTAAATTAAAGCCAACTCAAATCGCTGAAGAAGATAGAGATTACTACTTAGAAAGAAGATATCCTGCCTTTGGTAACTTAGTACCTCGTGATGTAGCTTCTCGTGCTGCAAAAGAGCGTTGTGATGCTGGTTACGGTGTAAATGCTACTGGTGAAGCTGTGTATTTAGATTTTAAATCGGCAATTGAGCGTTACGGTAAAGAGCAAGCGAAATTAAAAGGTATTGAAAACCCTTCTGCAACTAAAATCACTGAATTAGGTGAAGCTATTGTAGAAGCTAAATACGGAAACTTATTCCAAATGTATGAGAAGATTGTAGATGACAATCCATACAAAACACCGATGATGATTTATCCTGCAACTCACTATACAATGGGTGGAATTTGGGTAGATTATAACTTAATGACGACTATTCCTGGTTGTTATGCTATTGGTGAAGCAAACTTCTCTGATCACGGTGCAAACCGTTTAGGAGCTTCTGCTTTAATGCAAGGTTTAGCTGACGGATACTTCGTATTACCTTATACAATTGGTAATTATTTATCTAACGATATCCGTACAGGAAAAATATCAACTGAAACAAAAGAATTTGAAGAAGCTGAAAAGGCGGTTAAAGATCGTATTGATTTCTTCATTAACAATAACGGAGAGCATTCTGTAGATTACTACCACAAGAAATTAGGAAAAATCATGTGGGATAAATGTGGAATGGCACGTAACGAGCAAGGTTTAAAAGAAGCGATGGCTGAAATTAAAGAGTTACGTGAAGATTTCTGGAAAAACGTAAAAGTTCCTGGAGCTGCTAACGAAATGAATCCAGAATTAGAAAAAGCAGGAAGAGTAGCCGATTTCTTAGAGTTAGGAGAATTATTTGCTAAAGATGCCTTAAACAGAACTGAATCTTGTGGAGGACACTTTAGAGAAGAGTCTGTTGAATTAGATGGACCTCAAAAAGGAGAAGCTAAACGTGATGATGTAAACTTTGCTTACGTAGCTGCTTGGGAATACAAAGGAGAACCAGCTGATGCTGTTTTACACAAAGAAGAATTAGAGTTTAACGATATTGAATTAAAACAACGTTCATATAAATAAGAGAGAATTATGAATTTAACACTTAAAATTTGGCGTCAAAAAAACGCAAGTGATAAAGGAAAAATGGTCGAATATAAAGTGACCGATATTTCTGAGCATATGTCTTTCTTAGAAATGATGGACGTATTAAATGAACAACTAGTAAACTCTGGTGAAGAGCCAGTAGCATTTGACCACGACTGTCGTGAAGGAATTTGCGGTATGTGTTCAATGTATATTAACGGTGAAGCACACGGACCAGACCGTGGCGTAACTACTTGTCAGTTACACATGCGTATGTTTAACGATGGTGATACAATTACAATTGAGCCATTTAGAGCTGCTGCGTTCCCTGTAATTAAAGATTTAGTAGTTGACAGAAGTTCTTTTGAAAGAATTCAACAAGCTGGAGGGTATATTTCAGTAAACACCTCTGGTAACACTACTGATGCGAATGCTATTTTAGTTCCTAAAGAAAATGCTGATAAAGCAATGGATGCTGCAACTTGTATTGGTTGTGGTGCATGTGTAGCTACTTGTAAAAACTCATCTGCAATGCTATTTGTAGGAGCTAAAGTATCTCAATATGCTTTATTACCACAAGGACAAGTAGAAGCTACTGAACGTGTTAAAAACATGGTAGCTCAAATGGATTTAGAAGGTTTTGGTAACTGTACCAACACTGGAGCTTGTGAGGTTGAATGTCCAAAAGGAATTTCTTTAGAAAACATTGCTCGTATGAACTCTGAGTTCTTAAAAGCAAGTTTTAAAGGATAAGACTTTATTATAGATAAAAAACCGAAGCAAATGCTTCGGTTTTTTTATGCTCAATTATATTAATTTCACTTATTCTTCAATTTATTACGCTTGTGCCTTTTTCCGTTCTGTAAACTTAAAAAGAAAATACATTTGCCACCATTGATTACAATATGATAATCTGTGGGGGACTATCTATTACAAAATCAAAAAAGCCTGAGCAAGATGCTCAGGCTTTTCAATTATATTAAAAATAAATCGTTACTTCCAGATGTTATCCGCTTCACTACCATCCCATATTAGAGTAGCTAAATACGGATTATCAATAAATGGATTTCTATTTCCTTGTTTATTAGCAACTACATTATTGCGTTGTATTTCTAAATCAGACACAGGGTCGTCAGCATTCCATTCTAACAACAAAGCAACCATATTACTGTCAGAAGCTACTGTAGAACCTACGGCTACATTTTTAGGCAAACATCTGTCCCCATATCGTAAATACATATACATCATCATACGAGCAACATCGCCTTTCCATTCATCACCAGGGTACCAATTTCCTGATACATCACCAGCATTACCTGAACCAGCTGCAAATAATTTATTACCTCGTTGAGAATTAAATGTAACATCAGAAGGTCTTAAGTGATGCGCATCTGCACCTGGACCAGACTCTTGAAGGTTTGGTGTTCCTAATGATTTAGGATACACGTGCTCTCTATTCCAATCACCTGAATTACCTCCATTAGCATCTTTATCACGAGTTTTATCGTTTACAAGGCTAGCATCAGTATCATCATAACCATAAATTAAAACTACTTTGCTATTATCATTAGGATCTAAATCAGCTTGTTTCAATACATCCCATACACCAGGAGTATAATCTAAATACGTTGTATGAGAACCAATAACAGTAATTGCCAACGCATCCTTTAAATCTCCTTTAGTTAGAGTAAAGTCTACATTTTTATAATATGCTGCCAACTCTGTCGGAATATTAAAACTTCCTAAATTACCTGAAGACGACTCTTTAACGTTAATAATTACAGTTGTTGTAGAGCAGTTACTTGGTGTAATGGTACTACAAATAGTATATTTAAAAGAATCAACTCCTACAAAACCATATACAGGTGTATAGGTAAATTCATTATTTGCTCTTGTAATACTTCCATTTCTTGCAGTAGAAGTCTCAAATGATATTTCTATCTTACCTTGAGTATAAGTATCATTTTCTAAAAAACTAGGCAATACAACCGCTAAATTTTCTTCTGCTTCAAAAGAATCACTTACTGCAATTACTTTATCTTCTACTGGTGATACAATTTCATTGTCGTTACCACCACAATTCACAAACAATGCTAACATTGCTATGAGTCCAACTATTCTCTTCATAATATACTACTATTAATAATTATTCCTTTTTATTTTTATCGTGTACCTTAGTTGGTATATGATCATTCCATACCGTTAAAATATCTGTTGCAACACTTGCTCCACTTCCAGCAGCAATAGCAAACTGACTTCGCCAACCTGCTAGTGTTCCGCAAACATACAAACCGTCTTTAATCAAATGGTTAAAATTACGTAATTGTATTCTGTCTTTCATTGCATTAGCTCGTATATGTTTTTCTACATATTGCTCTAAACCAGCAATTTCAAATGGTTTTGAATAGTTTAATGCAATAACTACCATTTTACTAATATACTCTCCTTTATTAGTTATTACTTTATACCCTTCATCTTCATGTAAAACTGCTACTACCTTTTCATTCTCAATTTGAATAACTTCAGGATAGATTTCTTCTAGCTGTTTTTTTCCTTCCTCTAAAATATCCTTACCTAAAGTTCCTGGAGTTAAACCTAAAACATTATTAAATAAAGCATCTTGCAAGTGAGAAGCTCTTTGATGCATGATAACTCCAACTTTCTTACCTTTTGCATATTCCTTAGTTAATGCAGATCCCAAAACTAAGGCGCATTGCATCCCAGATACACCTCCTCCAACAACTAGTGCGTCAAAACTCATTTTATGCTAATAACATTTTTATATTGGCAGCAAATAACTTAACCGCAATTGCTAATAAAACAACCCCAAATATTTTTCTAATAATATTAATTCCGTTTGGACCTATTATTCGTTCAATTTTTGCCGATGTTTTTAATACTATATAAATTACGATTACATTTAATAGAACCGCTACAATAATATTTTCAAGATTAAATTCTGCACGTAATGAAAGTAAGGTTGTTAAACTACCTGGACCTGCAATTAATGGAAATGCTAACGGAAAAACTGTTGCATTTAATGCTTGTCCTTCATCCTCTTTATATAATGTGATCCCTAAAATCATTTCTAAGGCTATAAAAAATAAGATAAACGATCCTGCAACAGCAAAAGAATGGACGTCTATTCCAATTAAATTTAGTAATCGTTGTCCGACGAATAAAAATAAAATCATAATAAACCCTGCAATAACAGAAGCCTTTTCTGATTGAATGTGTCCTACTTTCTTACGTAAATCAATAACAATTGGAATGTTTCCAACAATATCAATTACCGCAAATAATACCATAAAGGCTGTAAAAATTTCTTTAAAGTTAAAGTTCATAGTTGATGTTTTTCGTGTGCAAAATTATATAAGTAATGTTACAATCTAGTATTTTTGCATTTAAATTTACGTGAAGTCATATAAACTTCCAACTTTAAATACATTTTATGTTTCAATTAGGAAAAACCATCGTTTCAGAAGATCTTATAGAAAAAGAGTTTGTGTGCAATTTATCTGCCTGTAAAGGTGCTTGTTGTATTGATGGTGATGCAGGTGCTCCGTTAGAAAAAGAAGAAACCAAAATATTGGAAGAAATTTATCCTAAAATTAAACCTTTTTTACGCAAAGAAGGTATTGAGGCTATTGAAAAACAAGGAACTTGGATAACTAGTGATTTTGGAGAGTTAGAAACTCCTTTAATCAATGATGCCGATTGTGCTTATGTTATTTTTGATGATAAAGGAACTGCTTTATGTGCTATTGAAGAAGCATACAATCAGGGAATTGTAGATTGGAAAAAACCTGTTTCTTGTCACCTATACCCTGTTCGGGTAAAAGACTATAGTGAGTTTGCTGCTGTAAACTATCATAAATGGGAAATTTGTGATGATGCTTGCTCTTTAGGAAAAGAACTACAAGTACCTGTATACAAATTTGTAAAACAAGCTTTAATTAGAAAATTTGGCCAAAATTGGTACGATGAACTTGAAAAAGTAGCTGAGAAACACTTGAAAAAATAAGTTAAACACAAAAAAAACGACGCTAAATAGCGTCGTTTTATATTCTAAACTCTTGTTTTATTTTACTGTAAAACTCCATATTTGCCCAATCGATTTTGCTCCTGCATTATCAATTGTATTTACTTTCCAATAGTATGTCTTTCCTGATTCTACAATTACTTCAACGCTAGTGGTGCTTTTACCTTCTGCTTTTAACGTTGTTGGAATTACATCTTCACCAAAATAAACATCATAAGTTAAGGTGTCTCCTGTATTAGAATCGGCTCCTTTCCATTCTAAAGTAACAGTAGTGCCCTCAACTGTACTTTCATCAGTTGGTTTAACTATTTCTGCCGTAAAAGGTGCTATATTGCTTTCTCCTTCTGCTTTAGTATAAAAAGCAAATACTGATGAAGGCTCACCTTGTTTCTCTTTATTATCTACTGCAGTAACTCTCCAATAATATGCTTCTCCTTTTTCTAAAGCAATAGTAACCTGAGAAGTAGTTACTATTTGTGTTTTAGCTATATTAGTTAACTCTCTGTTTTTTGAGATTTCTACTTTATAACTAATATTATCTCCATTTGCGTCTGTAGCATCACTCCAATCAAACTTAATGCTATTGTCTATACACAATAAGTTTTGTGTAGGGTACACTAAATTTACAGTAGTTGGTGCTTCATTTACTGGTTCTTTACTTCCACCACCACACGCCACAAATAAAGGAAGTGAAAATAAGGCGATTGTTTTTATTACTTTTTTCATCGTTTTAAAACTTTAAATGTGTTTGTGTTATCATTTCCTACTTTAAGCATGTACGTTCCTGAATTAAATCCATTAAAAGGGATTGACAGTTCGTTTCCTTGTTTTTCAAACCTTCCTTCAAGAATCAATTTTCCTCTTACATTATATACTTTAGCTTCTAAATGAGATGGTGCATTATCAGGTAATAACAAATCTATAGTTTCTGAAACTGGGTTTCTTTTTAAGAAAATATTATCAATTATTTCAGTCAGTTTTCCTTCACATACCTTTGCTGTTTTAACTTCTAAAACCCCACCATTTTTAGCAGTTACATCAAATGTTGCTGTAGTAAAGGTGTCAAGTATATTTCCATTTAAATATACCGTATATGGAGCAGTTCCTGAGGTTACACTAACCGTATAGTTTTGAGATGCTTTATTTTTAGTCAATCTTAATGCTACTGGATTAGATGCTGTAATATTAACTTCATAACATTGAACATAATCATCTCTATCATTAACTTTTACGCATACTTCGTAAGTTCCTGGAGCTAAATCAGTAAAAATAACTGAAGTAGTTGTTAATTGCTTAGTCACATCTGTTGAAGTTCCTTTAACAGTTACTGTATAACTTATATAGGTTTGTTTTACCTCTACTACTATTTTTCCATCGTTTTGATCAACACAAGTTTCTGAAATTGTTTTAACAGAAATGTTATCTGCATTCTTATAACTCGTATCACACACATCACCTATACCATTACCGTTAGTATCTGCTTGATCTGGATTTTTAGTAGTTAAACAGTTATCCACATCATCCATCACGCCATCGTCATCGGTATCTTGACACGCATCTCCTATTCCATTATTATCAATATCTGTTTGATTTGGATTTGCTGTGTTAGGACAGTTATCATCAATATCTAAAACACCATCTCCATCTGTATCTTGACACACATCTCCTATTCCATTATTATCAATATCAGCTTGATCTGAATTTGCAGTATTAGGACAGTTATCATTTCCGTTTAGCACACCATCTCCGTCTGCATCTCCATTAGGGTCGAAAGTAAATTTTCCAGAGAAAATACCTCTACCATAAGTAGCTGCAAAAACAGTATTATCATCACGTAAATCTAAATCTAAAA
Organism: Tenacibaculum aestuarii; assembly: GCF_964510395.1. Lineage (NCBI taxonomy): Bacteria > Pseudomonadati > Bacteroidota > Flavobacteriia > Flavobacteriales > Flavobacteriaceae > Tenacibaculum > Tenacibaculum aestuarii. The sequence goes on along the minus strand of NZ_CAZEFY010000001.1, from coordinate 43,645 downwards.
CAGGCACATTACTCATACCATTGTATGATTGAGTCCAATTTGGTGAAGCATCATTAAAATTTTTTGTTTTCCAAACACCTAAATCTGTCCCAACAATAACTTCATTAATGCTTAATGGATTTTGTAATATTGCTTTTACAGGGATGTCTGGTAAATCTCCTTCTTTACTTACCCAATTGGCCCCTCCATCATTAGAATACCAAATACTTTTTACTCCATAATTATGCATGGTAACAAATATTTGATTTTCTGTTTCTCCAAATTCAATGTCTGAAACTGACCCTAAAAATAGATCTCCTGTTATTTCTGACCAAGTTCCATCTCCTTTATTTGCATTCTCCACCTTTAATAATTTTCCATTTTTCAACCCAATAAATAACTTACTAGATTCTTTACTATAAGGAGATATTTTTAAAGCAGAAGGTTCAGCATTCATAAGCGTGTGAGTTAGTTTCTTCTTTGCGGGTATAGATAAGATATTTAAATATCTCATCACTGAAAAAGCTGTTGCTGAAGAATAGTTTGAATATAAAATATTAAGATTTGAATCTAGTTCTTCTTGATTAATAAAGTCCCCATTCGCTGAGTCTTCTTCATTAATAGTTATTTTTTTGTTTGTTGCTAAATTTGTTAGTTCAATTGCTTGATTATATACGTAATTAACAATATAATATTTATCTTTCCCATCTGTATCAAAAAAGCTTGCAGCCCCATCTCCTCCAAAAACTCTTTCTGCACTATTTATTCCTTCAGCAGCTTTTTTAATTAACTGAGTACCATTATCTTGAGCTCCAGCTAAAAAATGCTCTTCACCATTAAACGCTGTTGTTGGAGCAACACCAACAGTGTAAAACTGAACTGTATTATAGTTGTTATTTCTTTCTGATATAGTAACCCCTGAATTATTAGAAAAATAAACTCCGCCATCATTTCCAAAAACCATTCTATTAGAAGAAGAAGCAAACGCTAAACCATGCTGGTCAGCATGTACATATTGCTTACTAAACCCTCCATACCAATGAGACAACTGTCCCCAAGAAACTCCTCCATTAGTTGATTTAAATAAGTCTATCCCTCCAACATAAATCGTATTTTCATTCAATGGGTCAACTTTAATCAATAAATCATAAAATGCCTGACCTCTTGTGAAATCATTTGCATCGATATCGGTATCCGCATCATTTGGAAGAGCCATAATATTAACCGTGGCAAAATCATCAGTCGTTTTTAATATTTTTACTGGATTATCTGAATCATTAATTTGTGTAAGAACATATACTGTCCCTTTATTTGATGGTGATAATGCTATTTCTGTTCTTAATCCATTTTCTATGGAATATACTATATTGAAACTATCACCGTCTTCAGACTTTAAAATCGTTCCTCCTCCATCTCCAAAAGCAAAACTACTTGTTGTACTTACATAGATAGAGTTATCTGAAGCTATTTCTAAATTATTAGGCTCATAGTCATTTCCTGCTAATGTTTTAGGAAAATTTACTTTAGTAAAAGTTGAGCCATCTGTCGATTTATACACCCCTATTTTATCACCTCCCAACGAAACTCCTCCTGTATATCCAGCTTCTCCAGCCGCTATATACACTTCTGACACTCCTGAGTTGTCCCTTACTACAACATCATTAATATGCTGAATACCAGGAACAATAGTTGCATTTATAGCATTGTCTTTAGTTCTAATTAAAGTTCCATTTACAACACCAGATGAAATTGCTGTCATTATTGCTTCTCCATCTTTCTTATTAATCATTAACGTGGGTATAGTAACACTTTCTGCACCTTCTCCTGCTGCCATATTAAATGGAGGTTCATCTACATTATTAACTATAATTACAGCAATTGCTCCAGCATCTTGAGCTTTTTTTGCTTTAGATGAAAAATTACATGTTCCTCTTCTTATAACTGCTATCTTACCATTTAGATCTTCAGTATTTATAATTGTTTCACATCCGTCTTCTGTTGTACCAACTCCATCATTAACTAAAACTAAATTACTAGTTATATCGGTTGTAATGTCTCCTCCAAAAGCGGTTGTTAATACTGTTACATAATCTCTTGCTATTCCCGTTGGGGAATTAATTGTTAATTTAGAATTTGTATCAAAAAAAGATCCTCCTGTAATTCCACCTAAAATCCTAGTCCAAGAATTACCTGCATCTGTAGATTTCCATAAACCATCTCCGTTTACATCTCCGTTTACATACGATTCACCAGTACCTACATAAAAAATTTGAGAATTATTTGGATCAACTGCTATACAAGATACAGCTAAATTTTCTGGAATTCCTACTCGAGTCCATGTTGATTCTGAATTAGAAATATTAGTGTTTTTCCATAAACCACCACTTACTCCTCCTGCAAAAACAGTTTCATTAGTGGTATCATTTGGATCAAAAATCAATCCCCTCGTTCTTCCTCCAACATTATCTGGTCCTCTTTCTACCCAAGCATTGTCGGCATCACCAGGAACTTTACGTCCTATTCTACGTCTATTAAGTTCTTCTTGAAGTTGGTAAACGTTTTCTTTATGAGTTCTTCCCGTATTAGGGTTTATTTCACTCAAATACTTTTGTTCAAAATAAGCATTGGGAGGTAATCCTTGTGACTTTCTCTTCTTTTTTAGAAGTTCTCCCGTTTTTTGAAAAGGGTGATTTTGTAAAAATTCTGCATGCTGTTTTCTTAGTTTATCAATCTCTGTTTCATTGATGTCTTTAACCTTAAAAACAACAACACACATAGCTATTATTAAAAAGCTAAAAAAAAATATTTTTTTATTCATAATAAAGTGGTTAATGACTAGTATAACAGGCAGTTTTTACTTTACCCTAACTGTTTTTAACAATAATATGTTAAACCCGTTAAATTTCAATCAAAAAACCAACTATTTAACATTTTCTAACTAATATATCCCATTAATTTTCTATGTAATCTAATAGCATATCCGTCAGACAAGCCTGCAATGTAACTACACACTTGCATAATTCTGTCATATAAATTTTCTCTCTCTTGTTGGTATTCCTCTGGAAGTAAATTTAATACCAACTTATCGTAGTTTGACTGTTTGTTTTCAAACTTATTATTAAGTGCAGTTACAAAAACATCTAGCAAATCAGCAATAATTTTATAACCTGCTACTTCTTTTTCAACCACTTCTTTACTTCGGTAAATTTTATCAACACTTATTTTGATGATATCGTTAATCTGTGCTTCATATTTACACTTGTCTAATAATCCTTTATCAAAAGTTCCGTTTAAAATAGCCTCTTCATTTTCTAAAAAGATAGTAACAGCTTCATTTATTAACACGCCAATTGCTAAAGCACGCAAATAACTTACACGATCTTTTTGATGTTGTAATAAATGGTATTTTTTACTATCAATCGTGTCTTTTACCAACTTAATCATGTATTCTAAAGCATAATCTTCTTCAATTAAGCCAAGGTTTATTCCATCTTCAAAATCAATAATTGTGTAGCAAATATCATCCGCAGCTTCTACCAAATACGCTAATGGATGACGATAATAAGAAACTCCTTCAGATTCTTTTTTTAACAAACCTAAATCTTCAGCAATCTCAGAAAAAGCAGTTTTTTCAGACTGAAAGAAGCCGTATTTTTTATCGACAATATGTTTGGTTGGTTTCTTTGGAAGACTCTCTTTTGGATACTTTAAAAACGCTCCTAAGGTTGCATACGACAAACGTAAACCTCCTTCAATACCTTCTCTGCTTTCTGTAAGGATTTTAAATCCGTTGGCATTCCCTTCAAAATCTATTAAGTCTTGATATTCTAAATCGGTTAGTTGCTCTTTATATTGAAGTCCTTTACCTGTTTTAAAATACTCACCAATCGCTTTTTCTCCTGAATGACCGAATGGCGGATTCCCAATATCGTGCATTACTGATGCAGCAGCTACAATTGCTCCAAAATCGTTAAAGGTATACCCTAACTCTTTTAAATTTGGATGACGCTCTAATAGCTCCTTTCCTACTCTACGACCTAAAGTTCTACCTACAACAGAAACCTCTAAACTATGTGTTAAACGTGTATGAACGAAATCAGTTTTAGATAGCGGAATTACCTGTGTTTTATCTTGTAAGCTACGAAAAGCCGATGAAAAGATAATTCTATCAAAATCTACCTCAAAACCTAAACGAGTTTCGTCTTGTTTTGCACGCTCACGTTTTTGGGTATCACCAAAACGTTTTAAAGAAAGGAGTTGTTCCCAGTTCATTATCAAATAAATTTTTTCGAAAATACAAAAAAGAGAAGCCTTTCGACTTCTCTTTATCACTTTTAATTTTGCTTCGACTGCGCTCAGCAATCTTTAATGAATAATTAAAACTAATTCTTAAGATCCACACATTAAACAATCGTCTGGTCCCTCTGCGTTTTTAGAAGCTTCTACCATCGCTTTAAATTCATCTGTACTCATTGGCTTGTCTTCTTCTTTCTTTTCTACATTTAACGTGAATTGCTTCGCGTTTACCGCAGATTTTGTACGTAAATAGTACATTCCTGTTTTTAATCCAGATTTCCAAGCGTAGAAGTGCATTGACGTTAACTTAGCAAAGTCTGGATCTTGCATAAATAAGTTTAACGATTGAGATTGATCGATAAAATATCCTCTATGGCGTGCCATATCAATAATATCTTTCATACTCATTTCCCAAACCGTTTTGTATAAATCTTTTAAGTCTTGTGGAATAGCATCAATATGTTGGATAGATCCGTTTGCACGCATAATATCTTCTTTCATATTGTTATCCCATAAATCTAACTCTACTAAATCTTCTAATAAGTGTTTGTTTACCACGATAAACTCACCTGATAATACTCTACGAGTATAAATATTAGAAGTATATGGTTCGAATGCTTCGTTGTTTCCTAAAATTTGAGAAGTAGATGCAGTTGGCATTGGCGCTACTAACAAAGAGTTACGAACTCCGTGTTTTTTCACTTCTTTACGCAACTTCGCCCAATCCCAACGACCACTTAATTCATCATCGTTAATTCCCCACATATTATGTTGGAATTCTCCTTGCGACATTGGTGATCCTTCAAATGTTGAATAAGCTCCTTTTGCTTTTGCAACTTCCATAGATGAAGTAACTGCGGCAAAATATAAGGTTTCAAAAATTTCTTGGTTTAATTTCTTTGCTTCTTCAGAAGTAAATGGTAAACGTAACATGATAAAAGCATCTGCTAACCCTTGAATTCCTAATCCTACCGGACGGTGACGGAAGTTTGAGTTTTCAGCTTCTTTTACTGGGTAGTAGTTACGATCGATTACTGTATCTAAATTACGTGTAACTTTTTTAGTTACTTCAAATAATTTTTGATGATCGAAGAACTTGTTTCCGTTTTCATCCTCTGCAACAAACATTGGAATTGCAATCGATGCTAGGTTACATACTGCTACCTCATCTTCCGCAGTATATTCCATAATCTCAGTACATAAATTTGAAGAACGGATAGTTCCTAAATTCTTTTGATTTGACTTACGGTTTGCTGCATCTTTATATAACATGTACGGAGTACCTGTTTCAATTTGTGATTCTAAGATTTTCTCCCATAAATCACGTGCTTTGATCGTTTTTCTACCTTTACCAGCAGCTTCATATCCTGTATATAAACGCTCAAACTCTTCACCATAGGTATCGTATAAATGAGGACATTCGTGTGGACACATTAACGTCCATTCACCATCTTCCTGCACACGTTTCATGAATAAATCAGAAATCCACATAGCATAGAATAAATCACGCGCACGCATTTCTTCTTTACCGTGGTTCTTCTTTAAGTCTAAAAAGTCATAAATATCAGCATGCCAAGGCTCTAAATACATTGCAAAAGAACCTTTACGCTTTCCTCCTCCTTGATCTACATAACGAGCAGTATCGTTAAAAACACGTAACATTGGTACAATACCATTTGATGTTCCGTTAGTACCTGCAATGTATGATCCTGTTGCACGAATATTGTGAATAGACAACCCTATACCTCCTGCAGATTGAGAAATCTTAGCAGTTTGCTTTAACGTATCGTAGATTCCATCAATACTATCGTCTTGCATTTGTAATAAGAAACAAGAAGACATTTGTGGTTTTGGCGTACCTGAGTTAAATAAGGTTGGTGTTGCATGGGTAAAATATTTTTTACTCATCAATTCGTATGTAGCAACCGCTTCATCAATATCTTCTTTGTGAATACCAATAGCAACACGCATTAACATTTGTTGTGGACGCTCAACAATGTTTCCGTTTAACTTTAATAAATAAGAACGCTCTAATGTTTTAAAACCAAAATAATCGTAGTTAAAATCACGACTGTAAATAATTGTCGAATCTAATTTATCCGCATTATCCATGATGATTTTATATACATCATCAGCTAATAATGGCGCTTTATTTCCTGTACGCGGATTGATGTATTCATACAAATCGGTCATTGTTTCAGAAAATGACTTCTTAGTGTTTTTATGTAAGTTAGATACGGCAATTCTTGCTGCTAGTTTTGCATAATCTGGGTGCGCAGTTGTCATTGTCGCAGCTACTTCAGCCGCTAAATTATCTAATTCAGAAGTAGTTACCCCATCATACAATCCCTCAATAACACGCATTGCTACTTTAACCGGATCAACGATATTGTTTAATCCGTAACACATTTTTCTAACCCTTGCTGTGATTTTGTCGAACATCACAGGCTCTTTTCTGCCGTCTCTTTTTACTACATACATATTGATATTGGTTTTTAGTTGGTTAATAGCGTCGCCAAAACATGCTTCGTTAGGCAACTTGTAAAATGTTAATTTTAGTTTGTTTCTTGTTGAAACGATATATAAGCTAAAGCACGTTTAAAGTGCTTTAGCTGAGTAATACTGCATGTAGGGGAATTGCAGCTTATTGGTTCCTAAAAATCTGCATCAAAGCTGATGCTTCCTGTACCGCCTGATTTTACTCCGGCTTTTTGATACTCTGATACTCTTTTTTCGAAGAAATTAGTTTTTCCTTCTAATGAAATCATTTCCATGAAATCAAACGGATTAGTTGCTTCGTATTCTTTTTCACAACCAAATTCAAGTAATAATCTATCAGTTACATACTCTAAATATTGTGTCATTAAAGTTGCGTTCATACCAATTAAACTCACTGGAAGTGATTCAGTAATAAACTCTCTTTCAATATCTAAAGCAGAAATGATTATTTCTTTAATTCTTTCTTTTGGCACCTTGTTTACTAAATGATTGTTATGTAAGTGTACCGCAAAATCACAGTGCATACCCTCATCACGAGAAATTAACTCGTTAGAGAAGGTTAACCCAGGTAATAACCCACGTTTCTTTAACCAGAAAATTGAACAGAATGATCCTGAGAAGAAAATTCCTTCTACCGCAGCAAAAGCAATTAAACGCTCTGCAAACGAATCAGATTCAATCCATTTTAATGCCCAGTCAGCTTTCTTTTTAATGGCAGGAAAAACATCAATTGCCTTAAACAACCTGTCTTTCTCCTCTTCATTTTTAATGTAGGTATCAATTAATAATGAATAGGTTTCAGAATGAATATTCTCCATCATAATTTGAAAACCATAAAAGAATTTTGCTTCTGAATACTGAACTTCATTTACAAAGTTTTCTGCTAAGTTTTCATTTACAATTCCATCAGATGCTGCAAAAAATGCTAAAACGTGCTTAATAAAGTAACGCTCATCATCTGTTAACTTGGTATTCCAGTCGTTTAAATCTGAATGTAAATCAATTTCTTCTGCAGTCCAAAAACAAGCTTGTTGCTTTTTATACCACTCCCATAAATCGTTATGTTGGATTGGAAAAATTACAAATCTGTCTTTATTTTCTTGTAAAATTGGTTCAATAGATGCCATGCTTTCTTTAGCTCTTTTAGTGTGTTATTTTTTTATCGCCTGAGGGAGAAACAAAGATTGAAAAAATTGCTAAAAATTGAAAGCTATACTTATTCACAAATCCCTTGAAGTTTTTAACAAAATGATTTTTTTACTTGATTTTAAGAAAACTCTCTCTTTTTATAAAAAACTTAAAAACAACCACTTAAAAACCAAAAAATCGCTTAAACAGTGATACTCACTGAGTTTCTTATTTGATGTTTACACATAAAAAAAGTGATGCAAATTGCATCACTTTTTAACTTCTCTTTTTAGTGTAAAAAAGGACTTATTTTTCAACCTTTAACACATCTGAAATAATTTGTTCTATCTGTTTTTTTGGCAACGCTCCGTGAGCCATTTGTGGATCTTCTCCTACTGGACAAAATAACATCGATGGAATACTTCTAATACCAAAAGCAGCTGATAATTCTTGTTCAGCTTCAGTATCTATTTTATAAATATTGATTTTTCCTTCATACTCTGCACTTAACTCTTCTAAAACAGGAGCCAAAGCTTTACATGGTCCACACCAATCAGCATAAAAATCAATAATTGCTGGAATTTCTCCTTCAAACTTCCACTCTTTATTCTCTTCATAGTTAAAAACCCTCTTAAAGAACGTTTCTTTATTTAAATTCTCTGTCATGTTTATCTATTATATTTATGTAAAGGTAGTCGTTTTTATTTCAATAGCTTTCAGTGGTATTTTTGTTAAATTCGTCTTAAAATGAATTGTTATGATCGTTTTTCTTCTAAATTTGATCCAATTAACCAATTTTTAAATCATGAAAAGAATCCTTCTTCCCATTATTTGTGCAGGAGCAATTTTAGTTTCTTGTAAAGAAGAAAAGCAATCTAAAAACAATATTAGTGTGAATTACCCTGAAACAGCTAAAAAGCCTGTGGTAGATGAATACTTTGGCACCAAAGTAACTGACAACTACCGTTGGTTAGAAGATGATAGAAGTACTGAAACCGAAGCTTGGGTAAAGGCTGAAAATGAAGTTACCTTCGATTATTTAAGTAAAGTTCCTTATCGCGAACAATTAAAAGAGCGTTTATCTGAATTATGGAACTACGAAAAAGTAGGAACGCCATTTAAAGAAGGAGATTATACTTATTTCTATAAAAATGACGGATTACAAAACCAATACGTTATCTATAGAAAAGATAAAGACGGGAAAGAAGAAGTTTTCTTAGATCCTAATACTTTTGCTGAAGATGGAACTACTTCATTAGGGTCAATCAGTTTTACTAAAGATGGAAAAACAGTAGCTTACGCTATTTCTGAAGGAGGAAGTGATTGGAGAAAGGTAATTGTAATGGATGCTGAAACTAAAGAAATTAAAGGAGATACTTTAGTTGATGTAAAATTCTCTGGAATTGCTTGGAAAGGAAACGAAGGTTTCTACTATTCTAGCTACGATAAGCCAAAAGGAAGTGAGTTATCAGCAAAAACTGATCAACATAAATTATACTACCATAAATTAGGAACTCCTCAAAGTTCTGATGAAGTTATTTTTGGAGCTACTCCTGAACAAAAGCACCGTTATGTAGGTGGTTACTTGACTGAAGATAATAAATACTTATTAATTTCTGCTTCAACTTCAACTTCTGGAAACAAGTTATTCATAAAAGATTTAACGGATCCAAATAGTAAGTTAACTCCTATCATTGACAATTTTGATAGCGATACCGGTGTAATAGACAGTAGAGGAAGTAAATTATACTTAGTTACTAACTTAAATGCTCCTAACAAAAAGATTGTTACTGTAGATGCTACAAACCCAACACCTGAAAACTGGGTAGACTTTATTCCTGAAACAGAAAATGTATTATCTCCTTCTACTGGAGGTGGATATTTCTTTGCTAAATATATGGTAGATGCTGTTTCTAAAGTAGTACAATACGATTTTGACGGAAAATTAATCCGTGAGGTTGAATTACCAGGCGTAGGAACTGCTGGTGGTTTCGGTGGAAAAACTGAGGCTAAAGAATTATATTTCTCTTTCACAAACTACAACACACCAAGTTCTTCTTACAAATTTAATCCAGAAGACGGAACGTATGAATTATACTGGAAACCTGCTATTTCTTTCAACGCAGAGGACTATGAAAGCAAGCAAGTATTCTATACATCAAAAGACGGGGTTAAAGTTCCTATGATTATTACTTATAAAAAAGGATTAGAGTTAAATGGTAAAAACCCAACTATTTTATATGGTTACGGTGGATTCAATGTTTCTTTAACTCCAAGTTTTAGCATTGCTAATGCTGTTTGGATGGAACAAGGTGGTGTATACGCTGTACCAAACTTACGTGGTGGTGGAGAGTATGGTAAAAAATGGCACGATGCAGGTACGCAGTTAAAAAAGCAAAACGTATTTGACGATTTTATTGCTGCTGCTGAATACCTAATTAAAGAAAACTATACTTCTTCTGATTATTTAGCTATTAGAGGTGGTTCAAACGGAGGATTATTAGTAGGGGCTACGATGACACAACGTCCTGATTTAATGAAAGTAGCGTTACCTGCTGTTGGAGTATTAGATATGTTACGTTACCACACCTTTACTGCTGGAGCGGGTTGGGCTTATGACTACGGAACTTCTGAACAAAGTGAGGAAATGTTTAATTACTTAAAAGGATATTCACCAGTACACAACGTAAAAGATGGTGTTCAATATCCTGCAACAATGGTAACTACAGGTGATCATGACGATCGTGTAGTACCTGCACATAGTTTTAAATTTGCTGCTGAATTACAAGACAAGCAACAAGGAAATAATCCTGTATTAATCAGAATTGAAACAAATGCGGGTCACGGTGCAGGAACTCCTGTAGCTAAAACTATTGAGCAATATGCTGATATTTTCGGATTCACTTTATTCAATATGGGGTTTGAATCGTTACCAAATGCTCAAAAATCAGAAATAAAGAGTTAAAAACTGTAACACTTTTATAAAAAAACACTCTTATTAGAGTAAATTTACTACCTCGAGGCAAAACCTCGAGGTAGTTTGTTAAATATAAGATTCAATCAAAAATCACAAAAAATGAAAACCATTCACAAAATGTTGTTTACAACTGCAGTTGCTTCTTTAGGGGTCGTTGCTTGTAAAACAGACAAAAAGCCTGAAGAAAAAGTACAGGCAATTGTTTTAGAAAACATGGATACTTCGGTACAACCAACAGACGATTTCTTTAGATATGTAAACGGTTCTTGGGTTGATAAAACTGAAATTCCAGCTGATGAAACTTCTTGGGGAGGATTCAATCAATTAAGAAAAACCACTACTAAAGATGTCTTAGCTATCTTAAACAAAGCGATTGAAGAAGGAAACTTCGAAAAAATAAAAGATGCTGAAGGAAACGAAATAGATTCTGATCAAGAAAAAGCGGTAAACTACTACGAAACTATCATGGATACTGTAGCTAGAAACAACGCTGGTAAAGCACCTTTACAACCTTTTCTTCAAAAAATCGAGGAAATTAAAGACTTAAACGACGTACAAACATATATTACCAACATGGCTCCTTACGGTGGTGGTGGTTTTTACGGTTTTGGGGTATTTAACGACCTTAAAAACAGTAGCATGAATGCTGGTTATATGGGTGCTGGTGGACTTGGTTTATCTAGAGACTACTACGTAGACGAAAAAGTAAAAGACAAGCTTGAAAAATATCAAGTATTTGTAGCGAATATGTTACAAGAATTTGGTGATGACGAAGCAACGGCTAAGAAAAATGCAGCAACTATTGTTTCTTTTGAAAAAAGTTTAGCTGAGCCAATGATGACTAAAGAAGAGCGTAGAGATACTCGTAAAATGTACAATCCTATGACTATTGCTGAATTATCTGAATTAGCTCCAGTAATTGATTGGGAAGCACATTTAAAAGGAATTGGTGTTAATCTTGATGGTTTAGATGGAACTAAAGGTCTTGAAAAAGTTATCGTTACCGATCCTAAATACTTCAAAGCTATGAACGAAGTATTAAAAAATGCTCCTATTGAAGATGTTAAATTAGTATTACGTTGGAATGCAATTAACAACTCATTAGGTTTATTATCTACCGATTTAGAAAAAGCTAATTGGGAGTTTTATAGCAAAGAAATGCGTGGGGCTAAACAACAAAAACCAAGAAATGAGCGTGCTTTAGCTAATTTAAATGGTGCAATTGGTGAAGCTTTAGGTAAATTATATGTTGACGAGAAATTCCCGCCAGAAGCAAAGCAAAAAGCTAAGGAAATGATTGATAACGTAATGTTAGGTTTTGAAAAACGTATTGCGCAATTACCTTGGATGAGTGCTGAAACTAAAGAAAAAGCTTTAGAAAAATTAAGCAAATTAACTGTTAAAATTGCATATCCTGATAAGTGGAAAGATTACGCTACTTTAAAAGTAAAAGGATTAGAGCAAGGAGGTACATACTTTGATAACGCTGTAAACGTTCGTAAATGGAACTTTGAAAAAGATATGGCTAAATTAGGTAAAGAAGTAGATAGAACTGAGTGGGGAATGTCTCCTCAAACAGTAAATGCTTACTTTAACCCAGTAAACAACGAAATCGTTTTTCCAGCAGCAATTTTACAACCTCCTTTCTACAACTACAAAGCTGATGAAGCTGTAAATTATGGAGGAATTGGAGCTGTTATTGGTCACGAAATTTCACATAGTTTTGATGATTCTGGTGCTCGTTTTGACGGTGATGGAAACTTAAAAAACTGGTGGACTGAAGAAGATTCAGAAAAATTTAAAGAAGCTGGTTCTAAATTAATCAAACAATTTAGTGACATTGTTGCTATTGACAGTATGAACTTAAATGGTGAATTTACCTTAGGTGAAAATATTGGTGATTTAGGTGGTGTACAAGCTGCTTATGAAGGATTACAAATTTTCTTAGAAAAGAATGGTCGTCCTGAAAACATTGATGGTTATACTCCTGAGCAACGTTTCTTCCTTTCTTGGGGAACAATTTGGAGAACTAAAGTACGTGATGAAGCTTTAAAAAACCAAATCATGACAGATCCACACGCTCCTGGAAAATATAGAGCCTACATGCCTCTTAAAAATGTTGATGCTTTCTATGAAGCTTTTGATGTTAAGGAAGGAGATAACATGTACTTAAAACCAGAAGATCGTGTTAGAATTTGGTAAATTCAACAAAAAAATAAGTACCTTTAAACCAGTGTGTAAGCACTGGTTTTTTTATTTTTAATAAATAGATAATTGGGTATTGCGTATTTCAAAAAATAGTAAGTAATTCGCCCTCCTTAACTTTTTATCTTAATGAAACTAATAGGAAGAGCTGAAAAAATATCCTTTTTAAATTGGGAAATTGAAGATTTACCTGCTAAAATAGATACAGGTGCCTATACTTCTGCGATACATTGTAAGCATATTAAAGAAAAAGATGGCGTGTTAGAATTTATATTATTGTGCCCGAAAACAGAGAAATATAATAATAAATTGCTACAAACAAACAAGTATCAAGTTAAAAGTATACGAAGCTCAAACGGTAAAAAACAAAAAAGATATGTGGTATCAACATCTGTTGTTTTTTTCGATAAAAAATATAAAATAAAACTATCTTTATCTGATAGAGGTAAAATGACCTATCCAGTTTTAATTGGTAGAAAATTTTTAAATAAAAAATTTATCGTTGATGTTTCACAAAAAAACATCGCGTCAAAAGAAAAATAAAATGAAACCTGCGTAATTTAAATAATCATTAAATAAAATATTTGCTTGATTATTGTCATTAACAAAGGTTATATTATGACTATTAAAAAAACAGTAAAAACAAACACATGAAAATTGTTGTTCTTTCTAGAAACTCAAAATTATATTCAACAAAACGTTTAGTAGAAGCAGGAGAAAAAAGAGGTCATGAAATGCTGGTATTAGATCATACAAAATGTGATTTAATTATTGAAAAAAGAAAACCAGCTATTGTATACAACCATGAGCTTATAACTGATGTAGATGCTATTATACCTCGTATCGGGGCCTCAGTTACATTTTATGGTACTGCTGTAGTACGCCAATTTGAAATGATGAAAGTTTTTTCGGTTGTAGAGTCACAAGCCTTAGTAAGATCTAGAGATAAATTAAGTAGTTTACAAGTGTTATCTAGAGCAAATTTAGGGTTACCAAAAACTGTTTTTACCAATTATTCTAAAGACACTTCTGAAATTATAAAAAAAGTAGGAGGAGCACCTTTAATTATTAAATTACTAGAAGGAACACAAGGATTAGGAGTTGTATTAGCTGAAACAAAAAAAGCTGCTGAATCAGTTTTAGAAGCATTTAACGGTCTTCAAGCTCGTGTAATCGTTCAAGAATACATTAAAGAAGCAAAAGGAGCTGATATTCGTGCATTTGTGGTTGATGGTGTGGTTGTAGGTGCTATGAAACGTCAAGGTAAAGAAGGTGAGTTTAGATCGAATTTACACAGAGGTGGAACTGCTGAAATCATTGAATTAACTGATGAAGAAGAAAATGCTGCTTTAAAAGCTGCTAAAGCAATGCGATTAGGTGTTGCAGGTGTAGATATGTTACAGTCAGATCGAGGTCCGTTAATCTTAGAAGTAAACTCTTCTCCTGGTTTAGAAGGTATTGAAAAAGCCACAGGAAAAGATATTGCCAAAAGTATTATTCGCTTTGTAGAAAGAAGTGCTTAAAAATATAAACCGATACGTAAAGTGTCGGTTTTTTGTTTCCTACTAATCCGTTACTTTTGCATTTATGCTACAAGTAAACAATATTTCATTTACCTATCCTTCAAAAGAAAAAACCTTAGAAAGCATTCATTTCACCTTACAAAAAGGAGAACATTTGTGTGTTATGGGTGAAAGTGGTTGCGGAAAATCGACCCTTTTAAAAATCGTGTATGGTTTGTTAGATGTTGATAAAGGAGATTTATTTTGGAACGACACTCAAATTTTAGGTCCAGAACATCACTTGGTTCCTGGAATGGAATTTTTCAAGTACGTAGCACAAGATTTTGATTTAATGCCGTTTACCTCTGTAAGTGAAAACATTAAAAAATTCCTCTCACGATTTTATCCTAAAGAAGCAGAAGAAAGAACTCAAGAACTTTTAGAAGTTATTGAAATGACAGAGCTTGCCAACGAAAAGGTAAAAAATTTAAGTGGAGGTCAGCAACAACGAGTAGCTATTGCTAGAGCATTAGCCAAAGAACCTGAGTTATTATTGTTAGACGAACCTTTTAGTCAGATAGATAATTTCAAAAAAAATTCGTTACGTAGACGATTATTCGCTTATCTAAAAAAGAAAAACATCGCTTGTATTGTAGCTACCCATGACGGAAACGATGCTTTATCTTTTGCCGACAACATGATGGTAATCCGAAATCATCAAGTACTTGCATATGGCAGTCCTTCTAACTTATACCAACATCCGAAGGAAAAATATGTAGCTTCGTTATTTGATGATGTAAATGAAATTTCAATTAACAATCAAACCATGTTGTTATACCCAAATCAACTACAAATTGTTGATGAACCTTCCAATTTAACAGGAACTGTAGTAAAATCTTATTTTAAAGGAGGATTTTGGTTGATAGAAGTAGCTTACGATAACCAATCAATTTTTATAAATCATCAAGAAAATATTGAGAAAAAAACAACAGCCTTTTTTAAATTAAAAAAGGCTGCTTAAACCAATAATAACTATCTCATAATTATTACTCAACTATCTTAAAATAAATTTGTTTCTTAAAAAAAATACACTCTTACCGTATTAAACACCAAAAGATAAAAGTGTATTGTAGTTTTCTCTTTCTATTCTTGGTTATAACAACCTTTCCTGCATATAAAACAATTAGGTTTTAATTTACCCTACTTTTTTTAGAAAATTTTTTTAATCGTGTTTTTCGCTCCATTAAAATCGAAGCTTTCCCCTATTTTTTTTCCTAAAATTAGCTTTCCAATTGGTGAAGAAGGTGAGATAGCGAAGTATTTTTTATTATCAACCATTAGTAAACCTACACTTATACTGATAAAATAATTTGTAGTAGAAGTTTCCACTACACTACCCAAACAAACTACTTCTGAAGTAATCTCTATTTTCAATTTTGCTAAGACTTCTTTCATTTGAGCAATTCCACTAAGTTGTTGACTTGCTTTTTCCATTTCTAACTGAAGCATTGCTCGTCCTGTTTCATGTTTATCTCCCGCAGAACTTTTTGTTTCAGATTGCAAGCTTTTTTGATGAGAAGCTATTGTTTCTTCCACCGTTTGTAAACGCTTATTTACATACGACTCACATTGCTTGTATAATTCTTCTTTTATATTCATTCTTTTTATTTCAGCTGAAAAATATTAATCTAAAAGTTCCGCAAGCTCCTTCCCTACCAAACTACCTATAGCAACTCCCATTCCTCCTAAACGAACACCACAAAATACATTGTTAGAAAGTTGCTTTACAATCGCTTTTTTCTGATTTCCAACTCCCATTATTCCACTCCATCTATGCTCTATTTCAACTTCTGTATTTGGTAAAATGATTGTTTTTAAAATTTCTTCTAATTTGTTTTGAATAATTGCGGTTTGCCCAAAATCAGTAGTTTCTTCTCCTTTAAAATCAAGATTTCTACCACCTCCAAACAAAATTCTATCATCAATATTTCTAAAATAATAATAACCTTTATCTAAATGAAAAGTTCCTTTGATATGTAAGTTTTTAATCGGCTTTGTAATTAATACCTGTGCTCTAGCGGGTTGCACACTTTCATTCAACAGTTGATTCGCAAATCCGTTAGTTGCTACAAATAATTTTTTAGTGTTAAATGTAAATTGGTTAGTTTCAACCTCAACTTGTT
This sequence comes from Tenacibaculum aestuarii, assembly GCF_964510395.1. NCBI lineage: Bacteria > Pseudomonadati > Bacteroidota > Flavobacteriia > Flavobacteriales > Flavobacteriaceae > Tenacibaculum > Tenacibaculum aestuarii. The sequence goes on along the minus strand of NZ_CAZEFY010000001.1, from coordinate 26,876 downwards.
CGTTATTTTCAATAAAATTTTTAACCTGAATATTGTTTACGATTTTAATTCCTGAAGACACTACTTTTTCTAACAATTTAGCTGCCATATTTCCAGTATCTAGCTGTCCTTCAAACTGATTAGTTATATACTGTTGATGAATATTTTGAAAACCAAACTTATTATCATCAACCTTAAAAACTTCCGAAGAAAATAAAGGTTTCAGCAATTCATTTATCTTCGATTTTTGCGCTAAACACGATTCATACAATTCTGTGGTCAAAAATAATTCATATCCTTTGTTTTGCTGAAAATCGATGTTTTTATCACCTAAAATTGTTCGTAATAACTGTAATCCTTCCCAACGCTTTTTTACCAAACTAACAACTTCTTCTTCAGTATGTGTGTTTAAATCATCTATGAGTTCAGATAAACTTCCAAAGCAAGCAAAACCAGCATTTTTGGTACTAGCTCCTTGAGGTAACATTCCTTTTTCTAGAATTAGAATTTTTGCTTTCGGGTGCATTTTTCGCAACTGTAACGCACAATTTAACCCTACAATTCCACTACCAACTACGGTAAAATCTATCGCTGTAAACCACTCTTTTAGCTCCCAATAACTGAAATTCAACATCATATAAAACTGATTATATTTGTGACTTGGCACATTCCTTGAATGCCTAAATTTAAACATTAAAAAACAACTCTATGAAATGAGCCATCGCAATTCTTTTTTACTAATAGAACTGTTTAATGGCGAATTACATCTGACCAATTAAAAACAATAAAAAATTTAAACAGATGAAACTAATCGGAATCTTAATTTTAGCTTTTAGTCTAACACAATGCGCAAGTGTAAAAATGGAAAACAATCATCCTTTTAAAATAGAATCAGCAAGTTATGCTCACGTTACAGGAGGTGTAAAAGGCAGCTATAATTCTACTAACTTAATTATCAATTTCACTGCTAAAAAGCCTGTTGATTTTCAAAAAGTATATTTTCAAAACAGGATTACGAAAGCTGTTGTTGAGCAACATAACGATAAACAATATATTGCTGCACGTTACAAAACCTCATCAGATGAAGATAGAAAAGACTTGATTTTACATGTAGATCCTAAAGAGGAATTTGGCAATACACCGAATAATCCTACAGAAAAATTTCCTTTTGAATTGAAAGAAAATGAAGCGATGGTTTCGTATACAATTGGTGATAAAATTCACTATGTAAAAGTGGAAAATATCGAAAAGCAAAAAAAGATTTTTATGCAGTAAGCTACTTTATTTTAGATGTTTAAAATATGAAATATATAATTGTCTTCTCTTTTTTTATTTTCAGTTGTACTACTAAAAGTAGTTCAAAACTTGAGAAACAAAATATTGACACTTTAAAGTATTCTTATAAAGGGTTTAATAATGGTAAAAACCTGTTTCTATTAAGCAATGGAAAGTTTATTAATGAAGAATATTTGTTTGGTTGTACTGGTGGAGGAGAAAGAAAAAAGGTTTATGGAACTTATAAAATAGATAGTTCTAAAACATACTTAACGCTAAACCCTACCTTAGTTGAACTTGCTGAGTATCCTATAGAAAGAGAAACAAAACCAATTATAAAAAAAATAAAACATAATATAGATTCTCTTAAAATTAAAACTAATTATCAGATACTTAAATGGAAAAAAAACAGATATCTTTTATCTGATTTTTTTCATATAGGCTGGAGTTTAGAAGAAGAAAATGATTATATCCGTTTTGCTAACTACCTAAATTCTGGTAGAGAACCAGAATCTAGTGGGATGTATTTAGTTAATAAATTTGAAGACTCTATAACTTCTAATTTTGATTTAAATCAAATACCTAAAAAATGGAAAAAATTTTTCTTGAAAAAACCTATTTCTGCAAAAATTAAAGCCATAAAAAAAATAATATATTCAAAAGAGGAGAATGATTTTCATTGGTTATTTGAATTAGACAAAGGTGAAAATGATTTAATTAATAATCGTTTAACTTTAAAAACAAAAGATGGAAACCTTTTTATTGAAATTGACTCCGTTTTAAAAGATAAAAGTTTTGGAAGAACCTATATCCCTGATTTTTCTTCAAAAAAATATCCTGTAGGAACTGAATTAAGAACGAAGTGGAAATAACTAAATACAAACGTTGTTCTAAATAATCTATAATTATCAAAAGCACCTCCAAAAGAGGTGTTTTTTATTTTTGGCACGTAATTTGAAAACTCATAAGCATAACCATAAAACGAAAGCTTATGAAACGTATAAAATTACTTTTATTACTACTTGTTAGTAGTGTAACACTTACTTCGTGTGTTGTAAGAAATGAAATTGTACATGATGGATTTGGAGATGATGGTTTTTCTTTACATCAATATATTTCTAGTTATGATTTATGGTATGTAGATTATCACAAAACAACAGGTACAGGAGATGTTCCATTTTTATCAAGAGCGTTTACCATTTCCTTTTTAAACGGAACCATGTATGCAAACAACAATATTGTTGATATCGGTCATACAGGAAACGGTTTAGGAATTGCAGTTGGAAGCTATGGAACTTACGGAACTGTATTAGAAACTCGACACGATATAGATGGATATTTTGAATTTGAGGTAGTACAACTTTCTGACAACAGAATTAGAATTGATGACTTATCACAAAACGTAAGTTACTATTTGGTTGGATACCAAAGAAATCAATTTGATTATGACATGTTGTTCTATGATAATATTGAATACTTTTTACAAGAGTATGTAGCTTGGGAAAAGATTAATAAATATGGAGGAAATGATAACCCTTTTGATTATGAAAACTACTTACAGTTTACTCCAGAAAATGATGTGACATTCTATTCATCTCACGATCCTTTTGGCACAAATGTTGATTATATAAATTGGGATTTTAAGGGAAGTTATGTAGTTCGTAACGTTCAAGGTGAACAGAACTTAAAATATTTAACACTTAATTATGATAATGGAGATACTGAAGAATTTGACTTAACCGTTATTAATGATGGTGAGATAGAACTGTATCATGTAAATTCTCAAAGAACCTATGTTTTTTCTGGTAGAGGATTTATACAATACAAAAAAGGTGAAAGTACCACTAGTACTAAACCAGCTGTAAGGAATAGCGGTAGAAAACGTACTAAGATAGAAAGAGAAACAGTTCCGAAAAGGAAGTAAAAATAAAGTTTGGTTAGTTGATTTTTGGTTGGTGTAGTAGCCAACTAAAAGGAACCGCTCCGTAAGGGGCGGTTTTTCATTTTATAATAGTGGCTTAACATAAAAAAGGTTACCTTTATACAAAACAAAAAACCATGCAACAAACTGCTTTAATTACAGGAGCAACCTCAGGTATTGGTAAGGCAACCGCTCAACTTTTTGCTAAAAATAACATCAACTTAATTATTTGTGGTCGACGTATTGAAAAGCTTCAACAACTTAAACAAGAACTATCACAGTTTACCAAAGTACATATACTTCAATTCGATGTTCGCTACAACGATGAAGTAAAAAAAGCAATCAACAGTTTACCTAATGAATTTAAACATATAGACATTCTTATTAACAATGCCGGTAATGCACACGGACTAGACAGCTTTCAAAATGGAAATATAGACGATTGGGATGCTATGATTGACGGAAACGTAAAAGGGCTTTTATATGTTTCAAAAGCTGTGATTCCTCAAATGGTTGAACGCAACAACGGATTTATCTTAAATATCGGTTCTATAGCAGGAAAAGATGTATATCCTAACGGAAATGTGTATTGTGCTTCAAAGTTCGCTGTAAACGCTTTAAATAAAGGAATGCGCATCGATTTAAACCAACATAACATTCGTGTGTGTGCCATTCATCCAGGTTTGGTAGAAACTGAATTTTCTGATGTTCGTTTTAAGGGAGACACTGAAAGAGCCAAAACCGTATACCAAGGTTACAAAGCACTACAACCTGAAGATATAGCAGATATTATTCATTTTGTTGTTACACGCCCATATCACGTTAATATTGAAGATTTAATCGTATACCCTACAGCACAAGCTAGCGCAACTATTGTGAATAAAAATGCTTAAGTTGTGATTAACAAACGTCTTTTAATTAAAAACTTACTATCTCATAACGATGAGAATAGTTTTTATGATAAAAAACAAAAGTTATCCTTAGGCTCTAAAGAAGGAAAAGCCAAATTTATAAAACACATTTGTGCACTTTCAAACTCCAATCCAAACAATAACTCATATATCGTTATTGGTATTGAGGATGAAGAAAACACCATTATTGGTGTAGATTTTTACGACGATAGTAAAATTCAAAATCTGGTAAATGCTTACCTGAATAATCCACCAAAAATAGAATATGAAAACGTTCCTTTTCCTCGTTTACAGCGTCATAAAGTAATAGGGTTAGTAACTATATATCCTAACAACTCTATTACATCTTTAGCAAAAAATGCTTGGAAATATCGTAAAGGAGCAGTGTTTTACCGTAGAGGAAGTAACTCAATACCTGTAGAAGGTAGTTTTGAACTTAGAAACAACAATAAAGCAATTGTTGAAGCTATTGAAAAAAACGCCAATAATAATATTAAACTCACACTTGATGGTGTTTTCGATTTTATCAACCGACATAAACCAGAATATAATCCGAGATACAAAGTATTTAACGAGCAATTCGTATTGTGTTGGGCAGGAAAAAGAAAACTAATTAACAACGAAGAGTTTTTTACTCGTGTAGATATTGAATTAGTTAATGAACAAGTTCGTTTATTTTTTTCTTCGTTAGATGATGTTCAAATCAGTTATAACGAGCAATCATTTATTATTACCGAATACATTGTATTGGGTATTGATAAAACCGAAAAACGTTATCCATTAGAAAAAACCATCATCAATTTTAAAGACAACGGAAAACACGATATTGTTACCGAGTTTTTGTTTAAACCACCACAATACGATAAAAATATTTTACAGCATATTTACAATAATAACAACTGTATTGTCGCAAAAATTATAAAAAACAAACCGCTTTCGGTTACTGAACATGAAGATGTTTTTAGACTTCCTACCTCCTACTTAATTTGCTATTTAAACGGATTTTTAAACGCTCCGTTACAACTTAAAAAAGCAAAAAACTATATTAAAAATCTAGAAGATAAAACCACCTATATCAAATACAAAGAAGCGATGCGTGTGCTAAGGAAAGTGAAGTATAGTTAACCAACTTAATTATCAATTTCAGTCTTAATTTATCTTTTCAAATTTTTGAGAATACCCTTCATTAGAAATAAAATTTAATATCAGATACTGATTCTTTAATTCAAATGAGATAGTTGCGATATTAGGATCTTGACATCCAGTAGTTATAGTGTTATTCTCATAAGTTCCTGAACTTATTACTTCATCCGAGTATGGTTCGCATAAAGATCCATTAGTAATCAAGGTTCCATCACTTTTAAACTCAATAGTTTTATTACTCTCTACTGGTTCGAAAGTTCCACTTCCATCACCTGGATCAGCTAAAACCTCAATTAATTTCCATTTTCCTACCGAATCTGCTTCAATATTATTTTGTTCATTACTACAAGAAAACATTAGTCCAATAGATAATAAAAGTAAAATTTGCTTTTTCATTTTTTTTTATGTTTTTATTTAACTATTAGATGTTTAATTGTTTAAAAGGTTGCGTCACATAGTTTATAAAATAAAGCTCTTTAGTATTTTACTACCTCAACATCAACTGAACAATCGTTACTATCCCAATCAATAAAATAAAAGTCAACGACAAGGTTCTAAATTTAGACTGTGGTATATAGGCTAATATTTTCTTTCCGATGAATGTACCTACTATACCGATGATAAATAAAAAAGGCACATATTTTAAGTCGTGATCATGAATATAGCCGTTTTGGTAATACACAAAAGTTCTTGAAAAATCGATCATAAAATCGATAAAAGCAGAAGTTGCTATAAACACACTCTTTTCTAAATTAAAAGCTGCCATAGTTAACCCTCTTATAGCTCCTCCTGTGCCTAATAATCCTGCGGAAAATCCTGAAAGAGTACCACCTACAATGGCGTTTTTTCTGTTAGGAGAAAAAGAAAACCTATTTCTAATTAGGAAAAAAGCACTAAATGCTACTAAAAAAACACCTAAAAATATTTCTAAATACATACTGTTTAAATGTTTTGATAATACACCTCCTAAGATTACAAAAATCACAGAAGGAATTCCGATGTTTATCAATAACTTTTTATCTAATCCTTTTTTGAATAAAAAGATTTTACTCACATTACTCGATAGATGAAAAATAGCGGTTAAGCCTAACACAGAATAAAAATCGAAATAAAAATTTCCTAACGGAACAAAGAAAACAGAAGAACCGAATCCGCCTATTGTTCCAATTATTTCAGCTACTAAAGCTAATAGTAAAAAAATAAAGTTAATATCTTTCATTTGCACCTTTTAAGTAACGAAGGTACTTGGTTTTATATTAAGAATCAATCTATGTTTTGGGTAAAAAATAACCCTTGAAATTATCAAGGGTCAGAATTTTATAGCGTGATTTTTTACTTTCCTCCATTTAATGTCTCTTGCCAATCTTTAAGCTCTTGCCATTTTCCTTCTGAAGCTAGCTGAGCTTGTTTTGGCCATGAATCTGGTTTATGAATTTTATAACGATCCCCACCACTATTTAATACCTCTTGGCATTTTTCTACAGAGGTTTCTCCTAATATTTTCCAAGTGTCAATTCCAAAATTGTGAAAAAGACTTTCTATTTTTGGTCCAATACCTTCAACTATTTTCAAGTCGTTTTCTTTTATCTTTTTACCAAAAATTTTCTTGACTAGTGCACTATCAAAAGAAGCCTCTGTACTTGTTCTTGCTAGTTTTAAATCCGTTTCTAGGTTTGAGTTGTTCTCTCTACAAGTTCGTAAACTATCTTCTAATTTTACAATTTTATTCTTCAAAAGAACTATCTCATCTTCTTTTATGTTTTTACTGGATAGCTTTCCAATTAAATAGCCTAAAAAAGCAGTAATAAGTCCTACTAATAATGGAATTAATATACACCAATTCATAGTTTTTGTTTTAAGTTGATTATAATTTATTATTAAATATTACGTGTTGTTGTTTTTCAATAGTACAATAATGCTTCTTACAGCATAAATACCAACACAACAAAGTACCTACTGTAATGGTTAAAAAAATACCATATAAATATGTTGATCTCTTACTCATTTAAAACATCTTAATTTACTGATTGTTAATTTATTAAAAATAATTTAATCTATTAAGAGATTTTTAAGAGCTCATCTTAAATTATTGTTAAGTCTCTATTTTTATTGAAACGTTTTTTTTTAATAGGCGTCTTTTAGCTGTAACCTAATCTTAAAATAAAAACGTAACATCATGAAAAAATTTGTATTAACTGCTTTAGCAATCGCTTTATCTTTCGGAACTATTACTGCTTCAAATTCTTATGAAGCTCCTGTAAAAATGACTATAGAAAGTCCTAATGTAAGTACCTTTTGTAAATTAATTAGAGCTGGAAATTTTGAAGCTGTAAAAGCTATGGTTGATAATGGAACAGATATTAACAGAAAATCTGTAGGATTAACTCCTTTAATGTTTGCTGCTAGATATAACAAAGCAGATATTGTTCAATTATTAATTGATAACGGAGCCAAATTAAAAACTAAATCTGAAAGAGGATATACTGCCTTAGAATATGCAAAAATGTCGAAAGCACACGAAGCTTATAAAGCTATTGCCGCGGCTTTAGAAAAATAGTATAACCAACAACTTAGATAAAAACAAAACAGTCTCATCAAAATGATGAGACTGTTTTTATGTTTTGAAAACTGCGTTTTCTTATAAATCGAATTTAATTCCTTGTGCTAAAGGTAATTCATCAGAATAGTTTACTGTGTTTGTTTGACGACGCATGTATACTTTCCAAGCATCAGATCCAGACTCACGTCCACCACCTGTTTCTTTTTCACCACCAAAAGCTCCACCTATTTCAGCACCAGAAGTACCAATATTAACGTTAGCAATACCACAATCAGACCCTGCATATGATAAGAATTTTTCAGCTTCTTTCATTTCATTTGTCATGATTGAAGAAGATAATCCTTGCGCAACTCCGTTTTGTAATTCAATAGCATTTTCAACACCACCCAAATACTTCATTAAGTATAAAATTGGAGCAAATGTTTCGTGTTGAACAATTTCAAAATGGTTTTCAGCTTCAATAATTGCTGGCTTAACATAACAACCACTTTCGTAACCTTCTCCTTCTAAAACTCCTCCTTCAACTAATACGTTTCCTCCTTCAGCTTTTGCTTTTTCAATAGCAGCTAAATAAGTATTTACTGAATCTTTATCAATTAATGGTCCAACGTGATTATTTTCATCTAATGGATTTCCAATCTTAATTTGACCGTAAGCTCCAACAATCGCATCTCTTACTTTATCGTATACAGATTCGTGAATGATTAAACGACGTGTTGAAGTACAACGTTGACCACAAGTACCTACAGCACCAAATACAGCTCCAGGAACTACTACTTTTAAATCAGCAGTTGGGGTAATGATAATTGCATTGTTTCCTCCTAATTCTAATAAAGATTTACCAAAACGCTCAGCGACTTTAGTACCAACAATACGTCCCATTCTTGTAGAACCAGTAGCAGATACTAAAGGAATACGTGCATCTTCAGTAATATATTCACCAACTTTGTAATCTCCATTAACAATACAAGAAATTCCTTCTGGTAAATTGTTAGCTTTTAAAACCTCAGCAATAATGTTTTGGCAAGCAACTGAACATAAAGGTGCTTTTTCTGAACCTTTCCATACACATACGTTACCACAAATCCAAGCTAAAGCTGTGTTCCAAGACCAAACAGCCACTGGGAAGTTAAATGCAGAGATAATACCAACTACTCCTAATGGATGCCATTGCTCTCTCATTACGTGTCCTGGTCTTTCTGATGGAATTACTTGTCCGTTTAACTGACGAGATAAACCTACAGCAAAATCACAAATATCAATCATCTCTTGAACCTCACCTAAACCTTCTTGGTAAGATTTTCCCATTTCATAAGAAACTAACTTACCTAAAGGTTCTTTTAATTCTCTTAATTTGTTTCCAAATTGACGAACAATTTCTCCTCTTTGTGGAGCAGGCATTGCTCTAAAAGTTTTGAAAGCTGAAGTAGCCGCATCCATCACCTTATCATAATCTTCACGAGTACTTGCTACTACCTTACCAATTAACTTACCATCAACTGGTGAATAACTTTCAATAATTTCTCCGTTTGCGAAGTTTACTGAACCTGTTGAAGTTCCGTTGTTTATATCTTTTAAGCCTAATTGAACTAAAGCTTCTTTAATACCAAAATCTGCCATGTTTTATATTGTAATTTTAGTTTTTTAAATTTAAAGCTCAAAACTACGAATAATTTTACAATTAATAAATTAAACAAAAACAACTCTGTTTGTTTAAAAATTAACAAAATCATGAAAAATATTTTCTTCTGCCTTACTTTAACCTTCCTACTGTTTTCTTGTAATAAAACTAAAACAACTTCAAAAGAGCTAAATAATACTCCTACAAACGAGTTTGCAATTATTATTCATGGTGGGGCTGGTACAATTCTGAAAAAAAACATGACTCCTGAAAAAGAAGCTGCTTATAAAGCTAAATTAGAAGAAGCTGTAAGAACTGGGTATGAAATTTTAAAAAATGGAGGTTCTAGTGGAGATGCTGTTGTAAAAACTATTCAGGTAATGGAAGAATCTCCCTTATTTAATGCTGGAAAAGGAGCTGTTTTTACTCATGAAGAAACTAACGAGTTAGATGCATCTTTTATGGATGGAAAAACCTTGAATGCTGGTGCTGTTGCAGGTGTAAAAGATATAAAAAGCCCTATTGAAGCTGCTAGAACAGTAATGACGAACTCTGATCATGTGATGCTTTCAGGGGCTGGTGCTTCTCAATTTGCGAAAGAACAAGGGTTAGAAATTGTAGATCCAAGTTATTTTTATACCGAAAATCGTTTCAAATCTTTACAACGAATTAAAGACAAAGAAAAAACGGAATTAGACCATGACGATAAAAAAGCAGCCTTTTATGACACTGATATTAAAAACAGTAAATATGGTACAGTTGGTTGTGTTGCTTTAGATAAAGAGGGAAATATTACTGCGGGTACTTCTACGGGTGGTATGACAAACAAACGTTGGGGACGAATTGGAGATTCTCCTATTATTGGTTCTGGTACCTACGCTAATAATAATACCTGTGGGGTTTCTTCAACTGGTTGGGGTGAATATTTTATACGTACTCAAGTAGCCTATGATATTTCTGCACAAATGGAGTATCAACAAAAAACATTGAAAGAGGCAACCAAAGATGTTATTCAAAATAAATTAACCAAGCTTGGTGGAACAGGTGGTGTAGTTGCCTTAGATAAAAATGGTAATATGTCTTTTGAATTTAACACTGCTGGAATGTACAGAGCTTCAATGAATGATAAAGGTGATTTAATTATTAAGATTTATAACGATTAAAACTGGTAACTTAAACCTGTATACACACCTATAAAATAAGGCTGAAACCCATTTGAATCATTTTTAAATGTATTTAACTGGGTTTTTAGCATTGGATTAATATTTATAGACCATCTATTACCTAGTTGATAATTTAAATCGATTCCTAAGTTTCCACTAAAATTAATCGAGTTTAAGTTATTGGCTTCGCCTGAAGTAGAAAAATTCGTGGTATTAAGAGTTACATCATTTTTATTTAAAAACAACGAGCTAAAACCAACTACTAATTCTGTTTTAATCTTTTTCCCTTCTAAGAAATTGTATTTTATTTGTACTGGAACTTCTACATATCCATATTTTTGATTTAACTCTCCATCAAGGCTTCCTGAACTTATAGATACTGAACTTGTACTAAAATTTGTTTGAGAGGTATCACTTAATGCATAACTTTCACCTGAGCTAAAAACTACATTTGAACTACTTGATTTTACAGGGTTAACAGCTACATTAGTATTAGAATAACCCATTTCTTGTAAATGAATTCCTGATTGAATTGTCCATTTTTTATTTAGTTGATATGCTACTTGAACTCCATACGAATAGCTTGTATTTCCTTTTGTTGAATTTGATAAACTTGCATCTATTGGAGATGATTCTGAAAATGAATTAGAGTTTAAAACTGCTACTGTAGGTGAAACAGACCAAGACTTCGTTTTAGGCTTTTCTTTAGTTTCCTCTTCATTTTTGTCAACAACTGCTAAAAAATCTTTTTTAGGTTTTAGAACTTGATTAATCGTATCATTTTCTTTTTTCAAAAAAGTGTTTTCTTTCTTTTTAAAAACTGGCAAGCTATTTTCAAGCTTGCCAGTAGGTTGCTCTTCTTTCACAACATCATTTTTTGCTAGTAAAGCCCCTTCAACTACTTTACTTGCCATGTTGTTGCTATCTTTTCCTTGCAACTCTTTTTGGCTAACCTTCACAACATGATTAGCGGTTAAAACTTCATTCTCGTGAAGCTTTTCTTTCAATATTCTTTTCTTTTTCGTTTCTTCTTTTATTACAACTATTTCGTGTGAATTTTCTTTTATTGATTCAGTTAATAAAATATCATCCTTCAGTTCATCTTTTATATTTTCTTCAGGTTTTGATGATTCTGATTCAACAATTACTGGGTCTATTTTTTCTAAATTGTCTTGGTTGTCAATATAAGGATACAATAAAAGCCCTAAAACAAATACTGCAGCAACCCCCCCTGAAAACCACCAAATAGGAAAAACACGATGTTTTTTCTTTTTTTGTAGTTTTTCTTCAATAGCATTCCATACTCTTTCGTTTGGAGTAACCTCCAAATCCTTAAGTTTTTCTTGAAATAGTCTATCGATGTTTTTTTCTTCCATCATTTATGCCTTTTGCGCTGTTGCTTGATACACTTCTACCTCTTTTTTTAATAATTGTCGTGCTCTTGATAAATTAGATTTTGACGTTCCTTCAGTAATATTTAATAATGATGCTATTTCTTTATGCGAATAATTATCTAAGACATATAAGTTAAAAACTAATCGATACCTATCTGGTAAATCTTGAATTAACTTTAATAATATATCAACATTTACACTTTCTGTTTCTAATACAACTTCTTCTTCAAATTCTTCACTCACCCCATCTGTTAGTAATTGTAAAGGTGATTTCTCTCTGTATTTCTGTAAAGCTGTATTTATAGTTATTCGTTTCATCCATCCTTCAAAAGACCCTTGATTATTATATTGACATATCTTTTTAAAAATAGTTAAGAAGCTATCTTGCAGTGTATCTTCTGCATCTTGATAATTTCGAGAATACTTTAAACAAAGCGCAAAAAGTTTACCAGAAAATAACTGATAAACTTGAGCTTGAGCTGCTATATTTTGACGACAGCATTCTTGTATGAGTTTCTCTAAATTGATGCTACAAATTTACTGGAATTACCACTTCTTCGTATACATCTTCTCCTTCTTCATTTTTACCTTTCCAAAACTTGAAAACGTAATCTTCTACTTGTGTTGCTTCAACAGTAAAAGCATATTCTTCCTGTCTAATATCTTCAGTACATGCACCATCAAGATTAACTATAGCTGTACCAGCAACTATTCTGGTGGTATCAACCCTTTGGTAATACAATCCATCAAAAGCATAACAACCATTAGGTAGTGTATACTTAATTTTTATGGTATCTACCTCACCGAAGATAAAACTCTCTGGAGTTTCCGCACTATCAATCTTTAAAAACTCATATCTAAAATTTGATCCGTCATCATCCAAACAAGAATAAAACGTAAACACACTCAAAAAAAGAATCAAAATTTTTTTCATTATTTATATTTTAATTTTACTGATCTATGTACTAGATGAAAAAAAATTAAAAAGGTTGCGTGGAATACTTGTATTTTTGTGAAAGTTTATGAAAAGTACCGTTTTTAACATACAATCTACTGAAGATTTCACGAATACAGCACTACAAGTTTTTAAGCATCAATTTGCTAATAACAAAGTATATCGCTCTTTTTGCGATTTAATCTATGTTCATCCTTCTGATGTACATACTGTAGAGCAAATTCCGTTTTTACCTATTCAGTTTTTTAAAACTCGCGAAGTACTTTCATCAACCGATGAAATTCAAGAAACTTTTACCAGTTCAGGAACAACGGGAAGTACAACTAGTAAACATTTAGTTACCGATTTATCATGGTACGAAACCAGCTATCTAAAAGGTTTTGAACATTTTTACGGAAACATCGAAGATTATGTAGTATTGGCTTTGTTGCCAAATTATTTAGAGCGAAAGGGGTCTTCTTTAATATACATGGTTGATGATTTAATCAAGCGTTCTCAACATCCTGAAAGCGGGTTCTACCTCAACAATCTTGATGAGTTAGCTCAAAAGCTTAAGTTCCTAGATACCCAAGGAAAAAAAGTACTTTTAATTGGAGTTTCATTTGCTTTGTTAGATTTAATTGAGCAATATGAATTCAACCTTTCTAATACTATTATTATGGAAACTGGTGGGATGAAAGGAAGAAGAAAAGAACTTATTCGTAACGAGTTACACACGATTTTAAGTAACGGATTTGGAGTAAAAAATATTCATTCTGAATATGGAATGACAGAATTGTTAAGCCAAGGATATTCAAAAGGAAATGGTGTTTTTAACTGTCCGCCTTGGATGCAAATTTTAACTCGTGATACTGAAGATGCTTTGACTATTTTGCCAAAGGGAAAATCTGGTGGAATTAATGTCATTGATTTAGCAAACTACAATTCTTGCTCCTTTATTGCTACACAAGATTTAGGAAAAGTATACCAAGACAATAGTTTTGAAATTATCGGGCGTTTTGATAATTCTGATATTCGCGGGTGTAATTTAATGGTTTTGTAATTTTCATCTTACATTATAAAAATTAAACACACTTAACCACTATTAAATAATTCACAACTGTAATTACTGTTGTTTTTTATCGACTACTTTTAAAATTCATAGACGATGAAAAATACCATTACACTTCTTTTCCTTATCATTTCAAGTGCTTTATTCTCTCAAAAAACAGAATATTACCTTAAAAAAGGATATGTTGCTGAAGGTTATGATGTTGTTTCGTATTTCAACAACAAACCTCTTGAAGGAGATAAAATATATCAAACCAGCTATGACGGAGTAAAACTTAAGTTTTCTTCGGAAAAAAATTTAACCTTGTTCAAAGAGAATCCAACCAAATACATTCCACAATATGGAGGTTATTGTGCTTATGCTATTGGAAAAACAGGTGAGAAAGTAAGTATTGATCCTAAAACCTTCGAAATTAGGGACGGTAAACTATATCTCTTCTATAACTCTTGGGGTACCAATACATTAAAATTATGGTTAAAAGAAAACCCTGAGAAATTAAAAAAACAAGCAGATCTTAATTGGAAAAAAGGAGTTCATAAGTAAATCCTTTATACCTAAAAGTTTTCAACTACTTTTTTATTCTTTTTCAGTTCTTTTTATTCTTACTTTTGGTAGATAAAAAACATCTATGAACAATTTTTCTTTTTTTAACCGAGCTAATATTCAGCAAGAATTACAAACAACTGAGTTCGATATTTTAGTAATTGGTGGCGGAATAACTGGAGCGGGTATTGCTTTAGATGCGGCTTCTCGAGGTATGAAAGTTGCCCTTATTGAAAAAAATGATTTCGCTTCTGGTACTTCTAGTAAATCAACCAAACTTATCCATGGTGGATTGCGATACCTTAAACAATTCGATTTTTGGTTGGTAAAAGAAGTAGGTACCGAGCGTGCCATTGTTCATAAATTGGCACCTCATTTGGTGGTTCCTGAAAAGATGATTTTACCACTTATTGAAGGCGGAACCTACGGTTCGTGGTTAACCTCTATCGGATTAAAAGTTTACGATGTGTTGGCTTCTGTTGAAGGCGATGATAAACGTAAAATGCTTACCAAAAACGAAGCGTTAGAAAAAGAACCTTTGTTACCAGAAAACATTTTAAACGGAGCAGGTTTTTATGCTGAATATCGTACCGATGATGCGCGCTTAACTATTGAAGTGTTAAAAACAGCCAGTCAATACGATGCTCAAATACTCAACTATACGTGTGCAGATGAATTTATTTATGAAAATAAACGTGTAGTAGGTGCTAAAGTAACCGATGTTTTTACCAAAGAAAGCTACGATATCAAGTCGAAATATGTTGTAAATGCTGCTGGACCTTGGGTAGATGAATTACGTCAAATAAATAACTCTAAAATTGGAAAACGTTTACACTTAACCAAAGGAGTGCATTTAGTGGTTCCACATGAAAAATTACCTGTAAAACAATCCGTTTATTTTGATATTCCTGATGGTCGTATGATGTTTGCTATTCCTCGTGGAAAAGTAACCTATTTTGGAACTACCGATACCAATTATCAACAAGACAAAGATTCAGTAGAAACCTCAATGGTAGATGCTTTGTATTTGATTGAAGCGGTTAACAATATGTTTCCCGATATTCATTTAACAATAGATGATATACAATCTTCATGGGCAGGATTACGCCCCTTAATTCACGAAGAAGGAAAATCAGCTTCAGAATTATCTCGTAAGGATGAAATTTTTGTATCTGACACGAAGTTAATCTCTATTGCAGGAGGAAAATTAACAGGCTACCGAAAAATGGCTGAACGTATTGTAGATATCGTTGCTAAAAAAATGAAACGCCGTTTTGAGGTAGATTTCGACCCTATTCAAACGGAAGAAATTGTATTAGCTGGTGGACCATTTCAAAACTACAAATCGGTAAAATTATATGGCAATCAGATTTATAAACGTATAAAACCGTTTGGTTTCACTGAAAAAGATGCTAACTATTTAGTGCATAACTACGGAAAACAAACTGAACTTATTTTAGATAAATTTGATGAATTAGAGGAAGAAAACCTTGAAAGACGCTTATTACAAGCTGAAATTTGGTTTACTACAAAACACGAAATGACTTGTACTCCTACCGACTTTTTTATGAGAAGAACGGGGCGTTTGTTTTTTGATAAACCTAGTGTTGATATCCATAAAAACTTTGTAGTACAAGAGTTTGCCAAACGCTTTAATTGGAATGATGAAACAACATTATTGCACGAAAAAGAGCTGGAAGAAAAGATAAGCTTAACAATAAAATTTAACTAGTTTCTTACCTTCTAAATTATCTTAGAATTATATATTTGGCGCTCCATAACCCCTACCCAAAAAAAGGTTGGTACAATTAATTTTAAGTAGCATGAAACAAGTTGTAGTCGTATTCTTTTTATTAACCAGTTTTATAGTAAAAAGCCAAACTAATATTATTTCAAATTCTGATTTTAATAATATTAAAATTAATAATATCACCTTAGGTGATTTAAAAAAAACCCTTGGAAAACAAGCTAAGATAGAATCCCTTTTAGGTACTTCTAATTCTTATGAAGATAATGGGTTTTACTATTACTATAAATTCAATGGATTAAAAATCGATTTTTCTACTTCTGGAAGAAAACCTTACATTGAGTCGTTTGATGTTTTAAATAGTGAAGCTAGTTTTACTATAAAAGGTATTACAGTGACTGTGGGAGATCCTATTAGTAAATTAGGAACTATTGATTTTAGTACTGGCAGAAATGGTGATAAAAGTATTTTATATGCCGAATGTGATAGTTGTGATGTTTTTATAAATATCGACTTCGATCAAACAACAAAAAAGATTACAAAAATCAACTATTTTGATATGTCGTAATTGATTTATTGATAGTTGAAACAATCATACTAAAACCCCAGAAACTAAGTTTCTGGGGTTTTCTATTTTATGTAAATAAAAACTATTACTACTCTATTTTTTCATGCTCTTCCAAATCTTTTGTCAAGTCTAATTTTCGAAGTGTTGGATTTACTATTCCAGTAGTTACTACCGTAATTAAAGTCATGGTTCCACCAAAAACTACAGCAGTTACGGTTCCCATTAATTTAGCAGTTACACCACTTTCAAAAGCGCCTAACTCGTTGGAAGACCCAACAAACATTGAATTTACCGAGGCCACTCTACCACGCATGTGATCAGGTGTTTTTAATTGTAAAATGGTTTGACGAATAACCATTGAAACCCCGTCGGTAACTCCACTAAAAAACAATGCTACGATTGAAATCCAGAAAACAGAAGATAATCCAAAAACAATGATACAAACTCCAAAGCCAAAAATAGCCGCTAAAAGCTTCATTCCGGCATTTTTACTGATAGGTATGTAAGCAGTTATTAACATCGTTAAAAACGCACCTACAGCAGGTGCAGCACGTAAAACCCCAAATCCTTCAGGACCAACT
This sequence comes from Tenacibaculum aestuarii, assembly GCF_964510395.1. Taxonomy (NCBI): domain Bacteria; kingdom Pseudomonadati; phylum Bacteroidota; class Flavobacteriia; order Flavobacteriales; family Flavobacteriaceae; genus Tenacibaculum; species Tenacibaculum aestuarii. The sequence continues at coordinate 9,464 of NZ_CAZEFY010000001.1, read as the reverse complement.
TTTAAAATATCTTGTGCGTATACAGGTAACAAGGCTACAGCTCCACCAAATAATACTGAAATCATATCTAAAGTAATGGCTCCTAAAATCGCTTTTGTTTTATACACAAAACGCACTCCTTCTTTTAAACTTTTCATGACAGGTTCGCCAATCTTTGGATTTAAAATTGGTTTCTTTTTGATAAAGAATACTGTTAAAAATGATATAGAAACCAGTCCGAAAACAATACACAACGACCAATGTACACCAATCCAAGAAATGGTTAAACCTGCAAAAGCGGGACCTAATACCGAAGCTATTTGCCATGTAGAACTACTCCATGTTGCCGCATTAGGATATAATTTTTTTGGAACAATTAGAGCTATTAATGAGAAAATCGTTGGTCCGAAAAACGAGCGTAACAATCCTCCAAAAAACACCAATGCATAAATAGCATATAGAATAGTTTTTTGTTCCCATCCTTCAACAAAACTAGGTAGAGTTAAAAAGAATAAACCTAAACTTATGAGCGAAAACAATCCGATACACAAAGCAAGCAAGTTCCGTTTCTCTTTTTGATCAACAATATGCCCTGCAAACAATGCCATGGATACTGCAGGAATTACTTCCATCAACCCAATAATACCTAATGATAACGGATTTTTTGTAATACTATACACTTGCCACTCGATAATGATAAATTGCATAGACCAAGCAAATACCAAAGCAAAGCGAACTAAAAGAAAAATATTAAACTCTTTAATTCTGAGAGAAGCGTAGGGGTCTTTTTTTTCCATGGATTAATTTAATTTCAAATCCATTAAAATGGCAAAAGTTTCATTTACATCGCGTTCTTTTACTACAATAGTCATTTCATGAGTTGTAGATATTACCTCTTGAACAGCAATATTTGCCCAAGCAAATTGCTTTAAAATAAAGTAATAAATTCCTGATTGATCTAAATTTTCTTTTGGAAGCTTTAACGTGATTGATGCTAAGTCGTTCACATTGTTAATTAATGTTTCTTTCTTAAAAATTTCTTCAACATACGGTTGTAAATTTTTACTGGTAACAATGTTGGTTTCAAAAATTCCTTGTGAAACAGTTAAAAAATAGTCATTACTATCAGCAGACTTGCTTAAAATTTTAGCAATTTCTTTTAGTAATGAAGTGGTATTTTTAAATGTAAAATCACACAAATCAGAACGTACAATTACATCACCTAAATTTAATGCTAGTCGTTTAATATTTTTACGAACTCTCAATTCATTCGCTGGTGATAGCCTATTTATTGCCATCATTACCGCACCAACTTTTACATCTTTCTTTAAAAGCTTTGAAACTTCAGGTAAGATTTCTCTTGCCAATGAAGATACATTAATTAACTTTTCATTTAAAGCCTCTTCTATAAAAGGCGTTTTTCTGATGGTAATTTCAACAGCTTCTTGAATTGTTTTCATAATTGTTTAGTTTTAAACTAAAAGTAATAAAAATATAATAATCAGTAATTTTATACCATTACTTATTTTTCATCAAAAATTTAACAAAAATATTTACTAATCAGATTTTTAAATTAACTTTGTTATTATTTTTATATACAAAACCTACAAACAACTCAATTATAGAAGCGATTGATGGGGCTTCTTAATTCATTTTAAGAAGGATTATTTGTACAAATGCAAACAACTAATCTAATCTATTTGTTAACTTTAAAAACTCATCTTTCGCTTCTTTTTTGTCATATAAGACATTATATACAGCGTTTATAATTGGAGTTTTTGCACCGTTATTTTGATTAATTTGATATGCGCTTTTAGTGGCATAATATCCTTCTGCAACCATACTCATTTCTAACATAGCAGATTTTACCGTATAGCCTTTACCTATCATATTTCCAAACATTCTATTTCTACTAAATGTAGAATATCCTGTAACTAACAAATCACCTAAATATGCCGAATTGTTAATATTTCGCTTCATTTTATGAACCTTTTTAATAAAGCGTTTCATTTCACGAATTGCATTACTCATTAATACTGCTTGAAAATTATCTCCATAGCCTAAACCATGAGCTATTCCTGCGGCAATAGCATAAATATTTTTTAGCATTGCTGCATATTCAGTACCTATAATATCGTCGGAAATTTTTGTTTTTATATAACGACCTGCTATCGATTTACTTAACTCTTTAGCCTGTTCTTGGTCTTGACAAGCCAATGTTAAATATGATAAACGTTCCATTGCCACTTCTTCGGCATGACAAGGTCCAGAAATAACTCCTATACTTTCATACGGAACATTATATGTTGTGTGGAAATGTTCTCCTACGATCAACCCAGATTCTGGAACAATACCTTTAATTGCAGAAAACACAACTTTATTTTCTAACGAAACAGTCAATTTTTCTAACTCTTTGTTTAAAAATGCTGATGGAATTGCAAAAATTAACACGTCGTAATTTTCAACAATATAATTCATATCATCAGACAAATCGAGTTGCTCTGGATGCAGTTCTGCAGAACTTAAATAGTTAGGGTTGTGTTTGTTGCGTTTAATATGTTCAATTGCATACACACTACGCATATACCAACCAATAGTTTCTAAATTTTCTGATAACATTTTAACAATAGCAGTTGCCCAACTTCCTCCTCCTAATACAGCTATTTTAGTTTGATTGTTCATAAGTAGTATTTGTTTGTAGTACAAAATTAAGAAATCTATAAACTACTCTCTAATCTTAAACCTTATTATATTTGAATTTTAAAAATTATTGAAACATATGAACGTACAAATTATAAACAAGTCCAAACATCAAACTCCTACATATGAAACCGAAGGGTCTGCAGGAATGGATTTACGCGCTAATATAGACGAAGCAATTATTTTAAAACCTTTAGAAAGAGCTATTATAAAAACTGGATTATTTATTGCGCTTCCTGTTGGATATGAAGCCCAAGTTCGTCCTCGTAGTGGACTTGCAGCTAAAAAAGGAATTACCGTATTAAATTCTCCAGGGACTGTTGATGCAGATTACCGTGGTGAAATTGGAGTTATTTTAGTGAACTTATCTAATGAAGAGTTTATTGTAAATGATGGTGAGCGTATTGCCCAATTAGTCATTGCAAAACATGAGCGTGTAAACTGGCAAGAAGTAGCTGTTTTAGATGAAACAGAACGTGGTGCTGGTGGTTTTGGAAGTACAGGAGTATAATGGAAGAACCTAATTTACAACCCTTACGTATTACTTCTGGTTGGAAAGTAGAATGGAATTTATTTTATGAAGTAGATCCTTCCGAAGGTTTTATGCATTATTTGGACTCAAGTTCTTTATTGCATCTAACTAATTACCAACTTATGAGAGCAATTGATTTAGATTTTAGACCAGAAAATGACCTTAACGGTCTTTTTTATCTTAGAGTTATAAATCTTACTAAAGTTAAAAATCCTAAGACTAAAAAAATAGATTACAAAGGTAATTGGGAAAACTTATATTTTGAGTTGTCTTCAAAAAATAGGTTAGAAATTGTCAAGGAAATTGAACGTTTGGTAATACAAATACCTCCCTACAAACAATAGTAATTTACAATACTTTATATACTTGACTCATTTTTCGAACATTGTCAAATAATAATTCAAAGTCTAAAAAACAATGTGAATGATATTGGTATCCTAACTTTTTATAAAATTCAAAAGCTTGCGGTTTTTCATCCATAGTATCTAACCATATCATTTCATATTGTTTTTTAATGGCTTCTTCTTCTAACCAAGCTAATAATTGCTTACCAATTCCTTTACCTTGAGTATTTTTATGTAAATAAATTCGATGGAGTTTCAATGACTTTTTATTCTCTAGTCTTAAGAGTTTTTTATCCCATAAGATTCTAAAAATTCCCACTATTTCTGCATTAAAAAGAACAAAATAATAGCTTGTTTTATCTTCTGATAGTTCTTTTTCTAAATTACTTTTTGAAAATTGATTTTGTAGATACCAATCACCTCCATCTTTCCAAAAATCTTTATAAGCATCTTTATATACATCATTCATTAAAGTATTAAGAATTTTGAAATCTACTACTTGTATTTCTTTGATTTGTATGCTATTAGATATCTTAATCATATTTATTTTTTATAAAAAAAAAGCTGTTCTTTAACAAGAACAGCTTTTTAAATAGTAATAGTTTGAACTTTGAATTTAAATTACTTATTCTTGATTTTCAATAGCTTCTTTAATTTTATTTTCTAGTTCGTCCATTAATTCAGGATTGTCTTTAATAACACCTTTTACAGCATCTCTACCCTGACCTAATTTTGTGTCTCCGTAACTAAACCAAGAACCGCTTTTCTTTATAATTCCGTACTCTACACCAATATCTAAAACCTCACCAACTTTTGAGATTCCTTCTCCATACATAATATCAAATTCTGCTTGTTGGAATGGTGGAGCCACTTTATTTTTTACAATTTTAACCTTGGTACTGTTACCAATTACCTTATCACCATCTTTAATTTGAGTTCTCTTACGAATATCTAAACGAACCGATGCATAGAATTTTAATGCGTTACCACCCGTTGTAGTTTCAGGGTTACCGAACATTACACCAATTTTTTCACGTAATTGGTTAATGAAAAATACCGTACAGTTAGTTTTACTAATTGTTCCTGTTAACTTACGTAAGGCTTGCGACATTAAACGTGCATGTAATCCCATTTTAGAATCCCCCATTTCACCTTCAATCTCAGATTTTGGTGTTAAGGCAGCAACAGAGTCAATCACTACAATATCAATAGCTCCTGAACGAATTAAATTATCAGCAATTTCTAAAGCTTGCTCTCCGTGATCTGGTTGAGAGATAATCAAGTTATCAACATCTACTCCTAAACTTTCAGCATAAAAACGGTCGAAAGCATGTTCTGCATCAATAAAAGCAGCAATACCTCCTGCTTTTTGAGCTTCAGCAATTGCATGTATTGTTAAGGTTGTTTTACCCGATGATTCTGGTCCGTAAATTTCAATAATTCTTCCTCGTGGATAACCTCCAACTCCTAAAGCTAAATCTAAGCCTAAAGAACCCGATGAAATAGCATCTACATCTTCTACTTGGCTATCGCCTAACTTCATTACCGTTCCTTTTCCATAGGTCTTATCTAGCTTATCTAGTGTAAGTTGAAGCGCTTTTAATTTCGCTTCTTTTTCTTTATCTGCTGCCATAAATCGTGCTAATTATTTTAATATATAAGAATGGCTAAGTTATGAAAAACTAACTTTAATTCCCCATCTTTTTTATGTTACATTTTGTAATATTGTACTCCTTAAAAATAACAGATGTCAGAGCATCATCACTTTATTATTTACAAACCTTACGGTTTTCTTTCCCAATTTATAACCAATCAAATAAAAGGAGGTAAACACAAATTGTTGGGAGAATTGTATGATTTTCCTGAAAAAACAATGGCTGTTGGTAGATTAGATGTAAAATCGGAAGGTTTATTATTATTGACTACAGACGGAAAAGTAAGCGATTTTATTACTACCAAAGGTGGAGTTGAAAAAGAATATTATGTTCAGTTAGATGGGGCTATTACTGCGGAAGCTATTGAACAATTACAAAACGGTGTTGAAATTGGTTTTGATGGAAAAAAATATATGACTCAACCTTGTAAAGTTGAGTTAATTGACACTCCTGATTTACCAGAACGTTCTAAAAAAATTCGCGATGCTCGTCACGGTCCTACTCCCTGGATTTCAGTTACTTTAACCGAAGGTAAATTTAGGCAAGTACGTAAAATGACTTCAGCTGTTGGTTTTCCTACACTTCGTTTGGTACGTGTTCGTGTGGGTGATATTCTACTAGGAAATATGCAAGTCGGCGAAGTTAGAGAAGTTGAGGAATTGATTTAATCATTAAAAATGATCTTTCAAATTTAACTTTTCAATTAATATTCTTTTTGAATAATCTACAGCTAGATGAGTTGCAATACTATACTCATCAGGATGATCATAATTTTTCTTTAATTTATTTGTAGCTATTAGATAATGAAAATATAAGTTTTCATCCTTAAATAATTGAGGAACTTCAGTTTTTAAACCAAATGGTAATATTTTAGTGATAGATTTTTCCACATATCTTTTACTTAAAAAAAATCCTGACTTTACAATTCCTAAGTTATCTTTAAGTCGATTAGGCATCCAATCATTATTTTTTGCCCTAATTTTCATTATTTCTCCATCTTCAGTACCTATACTTACTACATTTTTTTCATCATCTATCCATACTGAATCTAAGTGTTCACCGGTGTCTGGTTCAGAAGTTACCTTTGAGTTATTAGGACTTAAAATGCAATCAAAACTCAATGTTTTTTTTGCATCGTTTAACTTATGTATTTTAAAAATCCAACCTATAGTCTTTTCTACTTTAAATTGATTGAATTCCTCTTTCTTTAGTTCATCCAACCAATTTTTAACGTCATAAAATTCAATAATTTCTATTTTAAATGAATTTGATAAAAGATTATAACCTAATTCACTAGTAATTATTTTAACCTCTTCATCACTCTGAAAGTTAAGTGATATTTCACCCAAATTGGTTAAAAAATTACTTATTCTCATTATCAAATTTTTACCATTCTTATATGTGGAATACCATCCTCTAAATACCCTTCTCCTATTTGTTTAAATCCGTGAGATTCATAGAATTTCTGTAAATAGGTTTGTGCAGAAATGGTAATTGTAGTTTCATTATAGTTATCAACAATAGCTTTGATAGATGCTTTTATCAAATCGTGACCATAACCATATTTACGTTCACTTTCCTTTACTACAACCCTACCAATACTAGGGGTATTAAAATATTCACCGCTGTTAAATAATCGTGTATATCCAACTATTTTTCCTTCTTTTTCACCTAAAACATGCAATGCTTTTAAATCTTTTCCATCAATATCTTGGTATACACAATCTTGTTCAACAACAAAAACTTCAGAACGTAATTGCAAAAGCTCATACAGTTCTGAAGTTGTTAATTCTTGAAATGTTTTAATCGTAATATTCATTAACAGCAAGCTATTTTTTCTACTCTATTAGCGTGACGTCCACCTTCAAATTCAGTAGATAAAAATATTTTTACAAAACCTAAAGCCTGTTGTAACGATACAAAACGAGCTGGAATCGTTAAGATATTAGCGTCGTTGTGCTGACGTGTTAATTCTACCAATTCATTATTCCAACATAAAGCGGCACGTACTCCTTGGTGCTTGTTAGCGGTCATTTGCGCTCCGTTACCACTTCCACATAAAATAATTCCCATTTCTGCTTGTCCTGTCTCTACAGCTTCTGCAGTTGGGTGAATGGTATCTGGGTAATCCATACTATCAGTATCATTGGTACCAAAGTTGATTACTTTATGTCCTAATTCTTCTAAAAGTTTAATAATTTCAAACTTATACTCGGTACCTGCATGGTCATTTCCTACAGCGATTGTCATAATTTGTTGATTTTAATTCAGTTGTGAGTTACAAAAATACAGTTATTCACGGTTATCAACAGTAATTAACAATGCTTTTTTTAGTATTCTTAATAACCTCTTTAAAATTAAGGGGTTAAACTATATTATCTAATTGTTAAGAACTAATAGTATATTCTGAAAAGAAAATTTGATTTTCTAAATATTTTTTACAATACAAGAACAAGAATTAATTATGCAACTTTTTTTTTGAGATTTTAATGAACATTTATCAACATAAAATTAACCCTTTTTTTACATTTAAAAATAAATTAACTATTCATAAAAATTAGTGAATTGCTGTTTATAACTTTTGTTAATAACTCTATTTTATAATTGATTTTAAAGATTTTATTTAGCTAATAACTTGTTTACTTATTTTAATAAGTCACTTCACCAAAAATAAAATCCACTTTTTATTCCACATATTAACACGCTATAATAACAATCATTTCTTTTTTTAAATTTTAAAAATCTTTTTTATTAATAATATTATATGTTGATAACAGGTTTTTTTTAATTCTAGATTTTGCTTTTCTGAAGATTAATTTTGTTATTACGTATTTGTGATTCTTTACTTAGAAAGCTTTGTTAAGTTTCTTTTGATTGAAATAAAGCTGGGAGAAGAAATTATTCCCTTTCTCGTTTTTGTAGGGTAAAATTCCGAAAATTAAGCTGTGTAAGCTACTATTGTTTATAAGTACTGATAAGTGTAATTGAAGATTATTTGACTATCGCCCTGCGATTAAACGGCTTTTTTAGCAGCTTTTATAAGGTAAACAGAGTCTTTTGCTTTTACTACTTCTTTAGGATTTTTTTCGTTTAAAGTCGTATTAATGCTTACTACAGTAACGATAATTCCTGTGATAAATATGAAAATAAATAGTGCTATTATTTTACGTAAGCTTTTCATTTATAACGACTTTATTTTATTATAAAGACGTATAAATTTAAGATATGTTACAATTTTCTTAAGTTTTTTTTAACTTTTTTACGGAATAACGATTTTAATAGCTTTTTTAAACATTGTTACTTTTACTGAGCCCTGACCTATTAACTCTCCATCTGCCTCAATATAAGGTACATCTGTAGTATTTGTTGGAGTTATTAACAATGAGTTTGATAGGTGTGTTTCTACCTTTTTATGTTCTACTATTTTTCCGTTGTACAACTTTTGAATATTCAATAAAAAATCTATTAATGAGAAGTTTTTAGCAATGGTAATATCAAATAAACCATTACTACTATCTTTATAATCAGTTAATTGCATTCCTCCTCCAGAAAACTTACAAATTCCAAATAAGGTCATCAAGCATTTAGTTTCAATAATTTGATTGTTAACTTCTATAGTAAATTCAGTTTTTTTATAAAGTAACAAGCCGGCTATTCCGCTTAATAAGTAAGCAATAGGTCCGAATCTTTTTAGTTTATTCAACTTATTAACAACATATCCGTCATAACCTATTCCTGCTACATTAAAAAAGTAAGAAGAGGTGTTTTTTAACTCTAAATAACCAATATCTTGATGTATCGTTTTTTCTTGTTGAATATAACTAATAGCTTCTTTTATATTTTTTGAAATATTATAGGTTTTAATCCAATCATTTCCTGTTCCTAACGGAATAACAGCTACTGTAATTTCTTGACTATCAATGGTTTTTTGAGTCATTATACCATTAATAATATGATGTAAAGTACCATCACCACCTACTGAAATAATTTTTTTAAATCCTTCATTAATAGCATTTTGAATTAACGTTATTTCATGTTTAGTATGCGTTGTTTGTGCATATTTAAAGGAGATATTTTGAGTAGTTAATTCATGTTGAATAGTATTCCATATCTTATAAAAATTACCTCTTCCCGCAACTGGATTTACAATTACAAACCATGAATCACTCATATACATACTTTTAAATAAAAAGTTGAAATGTACAAAATGAATTTATAACAGTTATTTAAAATCATTAGCGTTATTTTTATTCG